>NZ_JQGK01000009.1 GCF_000743525.1 Sulfurospirillum sp. SCADC
TGGGTTTTTCAGGGTCGACTATATAGTAAACCTCTTTGCGATGTGCAACACGAATGATTGTAATAACAAGCAACTCGCCCTCTTTAAGGTAAACAATGCGGTAATCACCTGCTCGTTTACGAAATTTACCTTTGTGTTTACCCTTGAGTGCTTTATCGCCTAAAAAATGACCTGCTTGGAGTTCTAAAATCTTTGCAGCAACAAACGCTTGGATGCTTTTTTGAAGCTTCAAAAACTCTTTTTGGGCATCTTGCTCAAAGGCAACTTTATACATCAATGCCCGCTTGCTTGAAAACCTCTTCCAAAGAAATCACAGTTGATTTACCACTTTTGAGATTGTCGATGCGTTTATCTGCTACCATCTCATCGAGCGTATCAAAGTAAAGCTCAATCGCCTTTTCGATCAAACTGGTGCGGCTTTTATCCAGTTCACCTGCATACTCATCCAATGTGTCAATCATCTTTTTTTCGAGACGTATATTAATAGCCTGTTTCATAAGTAGCACCTTCTGTTTTGTAGATACAATTGTAGTGCATATAACGCTACTTGTCAATAACTTTGCTATAATTTTCTACTCTTCATTTTACACACAAAGGAGTATTTATGAGCATCTATGACTTTGAAGTGAAAACAATTAGCGGTGAAATCATCTCAATGAGTAGCTTTAAACACAAGGTTCTCCTCATCGTGAATGTCGCGAGTAAATGCGCTTTCACCAGTCAATACGAAGGGCTTGAACGGTTGCATGAGAAGTACAAAGAGCAAGGGCTGGTTATCTTGGGCTTTCCGTGCAATCAATTTATGAACCAAGAGCCTTCAAGCGAAGAGGAGATCCAAAGCTTTTGCTCGCTCAATTATGGTGTGACCTTCCCAATGTTTGCTAAAATTGATGTCAATGGTGAAAATGCTCATCCACTCTACACGTACCTCAAAGAGGCGCAAAAGGGGCTTTTGGGAAGTGAAGCGATTAAATGGAACTTCACCAAATTTTTAGTCGATAAAAATGGAGTGGTGATCAACCGTTTTGCCCCTTCTACCAAGCCCGAATCTTTGGAAGTGGATATTCTTCTGTATTTATAGCATCAAAGAGCATTTAACGATAAAAAAGCCTCCCACTATGAGCCATACAAATAAAATACTTGCCAAATAAATAGGCTTCATGCCTACATTTTTAAATTTATCGATGCTCGTCTCCATCCCCAAAGCACTCATCGCCATTGTCAGTAAAAAAGTATCGACCGCGTTGATGTGAGCGACAAGATCAAGAGGAACCAAATCCAGAGAATTAAATCCTGCTATAACGATAAAAAAGACGGCAAACCAAGGAATCGTGATTTTCTTTTTCTGCTTTTGGCTCAGGGTATGAGATGTTTGAACCAGCCAAAATCCTAAAATTACCAAAAAGGGGGCAAGCATCATGACCCGTATCATTTTGACGATAACTGCCGTCTTAGAAGCTTCCACGCCAACAGCATTTCCTGCTGCGACAACGTGTGCGACTTCATGCAAAGTTCCTCCGATGTAAATGCCCATCTGCTCAGGGCTCAAAGGAATGATCCCGATTTTGTAGGCAAATGGGGAGAGAAACATCGCAAGGGTTCCAAAAACGACGACAGTTGAAACTGCGATGGCACTTTTATAAGGCTCTGCATTCAGTACAGGCTCGGTTGCAAGGACTGCGGCAGCACCACAGATAGAACTTCCAGCACTCGTTAAAATAGTCGTCTCTTTATCCAGTTTCAAAAACTTTGTTCCCACGAAATAACCGATGATAAACGTTGAGCTCACCACCAAGCCACTCGTGACAATGCCTGCAAGGCCTACGGCTTCGATGTTTTGAAACGTGATGCGAAAGCCGTATAACACAATGCCAGCTCGAAGAATGGTTTTAGTGGAAAATTGAATGCCTAGAACCCACTCTTTGGGCAGTTTGGTACGAAGCGTGTTGGCATAGATCATCCCAAGAACGATGCCGATAATCAAAGGGCTAATGCCAAAATGTTGAAAAAATGCAAAATCAGCCAAATAGGTCGCACTCATCGCAAAAAGCGCTACAAATAAAATGCCGCTGAGCGTATTGGTGCGATTCTCTTTTTGAAACATACTTATCCTTTAAATCTTTCATTGATTATAAAACGATTTTTTTCACAAGTAAAATAAATTATATTCGTTATAATCATAAATATTTTTAATTAAAGGTAAGGTATGACCTTTCAAGAGCTCCGACTTTTTTATTATCTCTGTGAAGATTCGCACATCTCAAACTTGGCACAAAAGCTTGGCATTACGCAATCTGCGATCTCGTTAGCGATCAAATCGCTTGAATCACACATCGGCGAGCCTCTTTTTGATCGTATTGGAAAAAAACTGGTGCTCAGCGAGACGGGGAAATTGTTTCGTGAGAAAACTCATGCCCATTTTTTAGCACTTAATGATGCAGAAGATTTTTTTAGAAACACGAAAGTATCGGGGATTTTAAACATCGCTTCGAGTAAAACGATTGGGGATTTTATTACCCCACAGATTGTGTTTGATTTTTTGGCACAGCATGAACATGTAAAAATTCAAAAAGATATTCAAAACTCGGCGCAGATCATTCAAATGGTCAAAAATGCCACCATCGACATCGGGTTTATCGAGTCTTCGTGTGATGAAGCAGATTTATGCAAAGAGGTCATAGGCGATGACCAACTGATCGTTGTAAGTAGCGATCCTTGTCTTGCAGAGGGGACATTTTTCATCGATGAGCTGTTTCATAAAAAGTGGATTTTACGGGAAAAAGGCTCAGGCACGCGGGAAGTTTTTTTAGAGGCTTTGGGTGAAATTGCCAAAGATTTAACGATTTTTATGGAATTTTCCGAGTTTGAAGAGGCAAAAACCATTTTGTTGAACAATCCTCAGACCATCACCTGTCTTTCCAAAGTGGCTGTTGCTAATGAGCTGAAGCGAGGCGAACTTTTTGAAGTGACGCTTGTCAATTTAAAAATGGATCGGTCGTTTTACCTGATTTATCACAAGAGCAAATACCAAAGCAGGCTCTTTAGTGAGTTTAAAAATTTTGTCCACACAAAGATGAATTCTCCGTCATAGATGAAGCCTATGACGGATCAACGTTTAGAGTGTATGCGCTTTACGATACGCGATAATTTCATCAATGCTCACGATGGGAAAACCATGTTGTTCTGCAAAACGATAGATGGTATCCCCCACTGCCATAGTACCATCAGGATTGGTCAGCTCACACAAAACGGCATAGGGTGAGAGATGAGAAAGACGCATCAGATCGATGGAAGCTTCGGTATGTCCATCACGCTCTAACACACCACCTTTCTTTGCACGCAATGGAAAAACATGCCCTGGAGAGACGATCTTCGTTTTGCCATCGGGATGAATGGCAGCATGAATGGTTGTGAGGCGATCTTTTGCACTCACACCTGTTGTAACGCCCTCTTTGGCTTCGATGGAGATGGTAAAACCGGTTTGGAATTTGGATTGATTATGCGTTACCATCATGGGAAGTTCAAGGGCATCGACCTTTTCAGGGGGTAAACACAAACAGACGATGCCACTGCATTCGCGAATCAGCAGTGCAGTTTGCTCTGTGGTAAGCGAGTCTGCGTGGAAGATGATGTCTGCCTCGTTTTCGCGGTTGAAATTGTCCATAACGATTACGCCGCTATGGTTTTGAAGCGAAGCGATGGCTTGCTTAACATGGTGGTGAAGGGAAGTTCCCTTACAGATTTGATTCATGGGTTACTCCTAAGAATGAGTAAACTTACCAGAATCAGGGCATCTTTAAATATAGACACACGATTTTGTCATCAACAATGGCAATAATGCACTACATTCTCTCTCATCCGGACTTTAACCGTTGGTTTTGGAATCGCACCAAATCTGCTTGACCTTTTAACATTAGACTTCTTACATAACCCTTGAAAAAAGAGTATCGTCCATAGCACATCACTTTTTAAAACTAAAAACATCGCCATAGCTTTAGCTATGACTCAATTTTGAGTTTTAAAAATTAACACACTCTGAACAAACTCTTCATCTTTTCAAGGGTTATGAAAGAAGTCTATTACATGTAAAAGCGCTCGCGGACTCTCTTTATTACAAGATTACCGCCAGTAGGGAGTTACACCCTGCCCTGAGAAATAAGTTTCGATCAAAGTATACTGCAATAGACTTAAAAAATAAAATTACTTTTTTGTAAGACTATTGGCAAGTCCCGATGCGACAATCAGTGCAAGCGCGATAAAATAGACCGGCAAAATGGGTTCATCAAAGACAAGGATTAGAAACGTTGCCGATAAAATTGGCGTGATAAAAATAAACGGTGCGACAAACGAAGCATCTGCATTTTGGAGGGCTTTAATCCAAAACAGATACGAAATGCCATTCAGAAACACGCCATTAATGAGAATGTACAACCACTCTTTCCCCTGAGGAACCACCCATGAGGAGAACGTTTGCATCGAGATAAACGCATAGATGATGGCAGTCAAAAAGTATATGGTTACAGCATTGGCAAGATTGATGCTCACTTTTTTACTCAAAACAGAAAAGAGTGCAAACGATGTTGCACCTAGCAAAACCATGCCAATCACATTTATATTGGACAGATCGATTGAGGCAAAATTTCCTTTGGTGATCACAACGACGACGCCTAAAAACCCCAAACACACAGAAATGGTTTTCGATAGAGTCAATTTTTCTTTGAGAATGACCAGAGAAAGGAGTACGATAAAAATGGGCCATGTATATTGCATGACCAGCACTTCAAGACCATTGGATTGTTGGTAACCAAAATACAAAAGAAGGTAGTAAAAAAAATCTAAGAAGCCAAGCAAGACTAAAAAAAGATACATTTTTCCAGAGTATTTGAGAAGCTCATGGGTTTTTTTCGTGTAAAAGGCTACGGTCAAAAGTGAAAGAAACGAGACAATGCTGGAGTAAAAAAGATACTGATGATGATCCAAAGTTGATTGCCCAAGTTTGGCAAAAACAGGGATCAACGACCATAAAAGAATGCACAGTGCTACGTAAATAATCCCTTGCATCGTTTGAGGAACCCGTTTCATATGTCTCCTTTTAAGAAGAGGATTATAGCCAATTTTAAATCTTTGCTATAATTTTGAAAAAAAGAGAACCCATGAAAGAGCTCATCGCCAAACTTCCCAAAGCCGAACTGCATCTGCACATTGAAGGAACATTGGAGCCAGAATTGATGTTTGCGCTTGCGCAAAAAAACAACATCAAACTCCCTTATCAAAACATTGAAGAGATCAAGCGTGCCTATAACTTTACCTCGTTACAATCGTTCTTGGACATCTACTACGCGGGGGCTAATGTACTGGTCAACGAGTCTGATTTTTTCGATCTAACGTGGGCGTACCTGCTTACATGTAAAGCGCAAAACGTTGTTCATGTAGAGATTTTTTTCGATCCTCAAACGCATACAGCAAGGGGTATTGCCTTTAAAACTGTGGTGGATGGCATCACGAAAGCACTGCTAAAAGGGGAAATTGAGCTCGGCATCAGCTCATTTCTTATCATGAGTTTTTTGCGCCATCTGAGCGAAGCAGAAGCGTTTGAAACCCTAGAACAATCCTTGCCGTTTAAAGATAAAATAATTGGTGTGGGGCTGGATTCGAGCGAAGTGGGACATCCGCCTTCCAAGTTTGAGCGCGTCTTTGCAGCGTGTGCAAACGTGGGCTATACAATCGTAGCTCATGCAGGCGAAGAGGGCGATAGTTCGTATATTTGGGAGGCGATCAACCTTTTACATGTAACGCGAATCGATCATGGAATTCGCTGTGATGAAGATGAAACACTGGTCGATTTTCTCATTGAAAAACAGATACCGCTCACCGTTTGCCCCCTCTCCAATGTCAAACTAAGAGCCGTTTCAAGCATGCGTGAACACAACATTATCACCCTGCTACGTCAAGGGGTTTTGGTCACCATTAATTCAGACGATCCCGCGTATTTTGGTGGGTATATCAACGAGAATTATGAAGCGGTTGCGACATCGTTACATGTAACCAAAGAAGAGCTCAAAACTTTGGCTCAAAACAGTTTCAAAGCCTCTTTTTTAAGTGAAGTGAAGAAGCGTGCTTTTAGTGAAATGATCGCGCTTCTTTAACGGCTAAGATCATAAAAACAGATCCGATCACGCCCTGCCTCTTTGGCATTGTACATCGCGGTATCGGCTCGTTTTAACAGATCGTCTTGGCTACCTTCTTCACTGTTAAAGACCAAGACACCAATGCTTGCGGTACAGTGATGCTCAACGCATTCATCTTTGCCTTCGTGCGGTATACACAGCAGATACGCTGCTGAAAGGCTGACGCGAATTTTCTCAGCAATGTTTCTGGCTTCTTGTGTCGAGATCTCTTTATCTGCATGCAGAGTATCTAAAACCACCACGAACTCATCTCCTCCAAAACGCGCTACCGTATCGACTTCACGAATGCAACGCTTAATCCTATCCGCGACTTGGCAGAGCAATATATCGCCAACACTGTGCCCTTGGGTATCGTTGAGCGATTTAAAATTATCCAGATCAATGAAAAAGAGTGCACTGAATTTTTTCGTGCGTTTCATGTTGTACATCACATGATTCAGACGCTCTTTGAGCAGTAGACGATTGGGCAATTGTGTCAGTGGATCGTAAAAGGCTAACTGTTGCACGCGATCTTGCATCGCTTTGCGCTCACTGATCTCTCTGGTAATACCATGATAGCCGATGATTTCACCCTTTTCATTGCGATCAGGTTTTGAGATAATTTCGCCCCAAATGAGTCTGCCATCTTTGCATTGATGTTGAATTTCATTCGTCACGAAATTGGTGCGAATGCCATTGTTTTCCGCTTCTGCTCTTCGTTTCATGTGTTCACGTAAAATTGCAACGCCCTCAGGCGTAAACATCTCAAACGCATGATGCCCGATCACTTCAGAGGCTTTATACCCTCTTAAGCGCTCATCTGAGGGGCTGATATACGTTATCATCAGATCACGATCTGTTTTCCAAATCACATCGCTTATCTCTTCCGTCAAATGCCGATAGAGCTCTTCGCTCTTTTTGAGTTTTGTGGTCACCATACTTTTTTCAATCGCAATACTGGCAAGATTGGCGGATTGTTCTATCAGTACATTATCGGCTAAGCTTGGTATTTGAGGAGTGGTATGGTAGATTGCAAACGTACCTAAAACCGTCCCATCCGATGCAAAAATCGGCTCCGACCAACATGCCTGCAGACCGGCACGAAGCGCTATCTCTTTGTACGCTTTCCAATAAGGATGGGTGGCAATATTTTCCACAATCACACGCTCTTTACGATACGCTGAAGTGCCACATGAACCCACACCCTCTCCTATCAAAACGCCTTTGATCGCTTCATTATAGAAATCAGGTAGTGTGGGGGCAATACTATCGTAAAAGTATTGTTTCGTTTCATCCAAGAGCAAAATACTGCAGATCATGTGGGGATTTTGAGCTTCCACCTCTTTGACGATGGATTCAAGAATGATCGGCAAAGGAAGCATTTTTGCGATCATCTCTAAAACACTTTTCCTGCGACGTTCACGCAGCTCAACCGCTTTGCAGTACTTGATTTCGCGATGCAGTCGATAATACCAATAGCCAAACAGCAGGAACAAACAGCCTACCCCTAAACTGTATTTTAGAATAGTCTCTTTGCGAATACCTTGCTCAATGCGCATCCCCAGCCAACGGTTAAAAATAGCGTCGGACTCCTCTTTGGAAACAGACGCCATAGCTTTTGCCATGATAGCAGTAAATTCGGTGTGCTTTTTAGGAAAAGCAAAGCGATGCTGACTGGAGAATTCCGTTTGACCTGAGAAGCGAAGTGTTTCAAGACCATTATTTTTAATCGCATAATTAATGGCGCTCAAATCACCCACATACGCATCGGCTCTCCCGTCCATAACACATATCAATGCTTCTAAAATATTATTGGCTAATACCAGTTGGATATTAGGATATTTTTTTGTAAGGACTTCTTGTGTGTAGTACCCTTTCTCAACGGCAACACGTTTATGATTGAGATACTCTGAACTCCCGATGAACGTCCCTTTACCATTGTCGACAATCATCGTCTGCGTCTCTCTGTAAGGAGGAGAAAAATTAAAGTATTTTAACCGCTCTGGTGTTTGAACAATGCTGGTAATCATGTCAATTTCACCTTTTTTGCCCATCTCAATGATTTGGCTCCACGATTTTCCTTTGACAATTTCAAAGTGAACACCCAATTTTTTCTCCAAAAGATGCAGGTAATCCACCGCCATTCCCACGTACGTTCCGTTTTGGTTCATCCACTCGTACGGCGCGTACGCAGAATCCATACCTACCTTGATGGTGGGGTGTTTAAGAAGCCATGCTTTTTCTGTTTCACTCAAGTCTAAATTCAAGGGTATAGCATTTGCAAAAAGCGAAAGAGGGAGCAGTAGACTAAAGAGGTGAAAAAGAAAAAATTTCATTTTTGCTCCTTTTTAGAGGTTCGTTTCTTAGCATAAATCGCTTTACTTAAAAAGGTTCTTAACTGCATTCTATTTTGAGAGAGGTTGAACCATCGCGTAACATTTAAGATCAATGGTAGGCTTTTTTAACTCTGGCTAAAGATGCTGACACAATTTTTGCCTAACATTTTAGCGTGGTACATCGCCTTATCGCAACGGTTCACCAACGCATCCAAACTCATCCCTTTTTCGTACGCACACATCCCAAAACTGCACGTAAGGGTGCCGACACTTTCAAACACACTTTGAGTGATTAACAGACGGATTTTTTCACATGCTTTTTGGGTCTCTTCGATACGCATATGGGGCAAGATCAGTAAGAATTCTTCGCCACCCCAACGCCCAAAGGTATCATTCACCCGTATAGAGTTTTTCACAAGCTTTGCAAGGCGTTTGAGCACCGCATCCCCTGCATTATGCCCATACGTATCATTGATACTTTTAAAATTATCCACATCAAACAAGACAACGCATAAGGGCGTGTGATGACGCTCTGTCCTCTCAATCTCCACTTGTAAGATTTCACGTAATTTATGACGGTTATACGTCTGGGTCAGCTCATCCTCTTCGGCTAGTTTCTGAAGCTTCGTGTAGGAACGGTACAGAGCTAGTTCCATCACATAGACCACAAAGGTGAGTAAAACCATTGAAAAAACATAGCGAAAAAAAGCAACCTTATCCCAAAGTCCATTTTGCCATACACCAATGCCCTCATGTGCCATCAAAAAGATATAGCCATAAAGGACAAAGGTGTAAAAAAGTCCTTTTTTATGCCCATTGAGGTTGATAGCAATCATACAAAAAAAGATATTCCAAATGAGCCCAAAGCTCTCATTTTTATTAATGTAGGTAAACGCAACAAAGAAAATAAAAAAATAGGCGGTTACAAAAACCCTTCCGAGCTCAATGTTGTGTGTTTTCTTTAAAAAAAGTATGGCACCAACCGACGTTGCAAAACAGATCGTATCGATCAAAGCGATGGTGTAATAGTGCAAAACCATGAGATTGTAAAAAAAGAAAAATCCAAATGTGACTGCACCCAATGAGGCAAATATCATCACCAATGAATATTGCCTGCTCGCATACGAACTCAGTGGCATACGGTTAGAGATAAAAAAACGGTAAAAAAAGTTTAACATTACACCTACTCCCAATAATCCTCATAATAAAAGCACCAGCCACTATATCGGTCAAAGGTTATAAAACTATCACATTGTATGCAAAAAAATTTAAAAATATTTTCTTATGCGGAATACTCCTTGCAAATGAAACAGCAATGTCACATAAGGAGTGCCCCGATGGATGAAAAAGAGCTCAAAAAAGAGTTAGCAAGACTCAAACGTTTAGCCGTTGAGATCGCAGGCGAAATTCACGATATTGTCGAAGATACCTTGTGGGTTAAATACAACGAACTGCCCATACTCTCCGCCAAAATCGTTGAAGCGATCCACGAGGCAGAGGCGTTTAAAGCGCAACACAATCTCTAAAGCGCTTTTTTCTCTAATGCTTTCGCTTTTAAAATGGTATGCGGTGTTTGAAGCTCGAAAAGTTCACCCTCTTCTATCTTTTCAAGGGCAATTTTTTTACCCCCTTTAACAATTCGAGCATAACACTCTTTTTGTTCACGTGTCGGCTCTTTAGAGTGAAGTGCTATCGTGTAAGAGGAGAGCAGTTGCTCTTTTGTAGCAATATTTTGTCTGGTTTGAAAGCTAATTTGCTCTTGGAGTAGCGTGACGTGGCGTGATTTTTCACGGTAGAGCAGTGCTATTTTATCGTTGTATTGACTCTGTAAAATACCAATTTCATTTTTCCATAACGAGAGTTTCTCATCGATGGAGCGTTTGGCAAAAAGGCGTGAAAGATGTGTTAAACTCTCTTCTTTAGAGCGTAAGATTCGTCCGAAGACAAGCGTGTAGTGCTCCATCAAACCATCGATGCGTTGCAACATTTCAACGCTATCTGGTAGTATCATCTCTATCGCAGCCGAGGGCGTTGGCGCTCTCAAATCGGCGACAAAATCGCTGATGACATAGTCTATCTCATGCCCTACGGCGGAGACAATTGGTGTTTTACATGTAAAGATCGCGTCTGCGACAATCTCTTCATTAAACGCCCACAAATCTTCCACACTTCCGCCACCGCGCCCAACGATAATGACATCAGCCCCAAGAGCGTCGGCACGTGCAACGTTCGCCGCGATGGAGAACTTTGCACCTTCACCTTGAACCAATGTATCGAGCAGTGTAATTTTGACCAGTGGCCAGCGTTTGGTTGCCACACGAAGCATATCTTGCAGTGCGGCACCTGTACCTGAAGTGACGAGCGCAATGTGATTGATAAAACGAGGTAAGGGCTTTTTGCGCTCCGCTTCAAAGTAACCTTTGGCTCCGAGTTTCACTTTGAGCTGTTCATACGCTTTTGCCAAAGCGCCGCTACCGGAAGGTTCCATCATCGTACAGTTGATCTGATAGGTTCCACGCGGTGAGAAAACGGAAATGGAGCCATAAACGACTACCGCCATGCCCTCTTCGACTTGAAATTTTAAGGCTTTGGTATTGCCTTTAAACATCACGCACGAGATGGAAGAGTCAGCATCTTTGAGGGTAAAGTAGAGATGCCCAGAGCTGTGGTATGTGGGTCTTGAGACCTCACCTTCCACACTTACATGTAAAAAGGTGGTCTCAAGCAGAGACTTGATTTGGTTGTTTAAACTTGAGACACTAAGGGTTTGGCTCATTAGCGTTTTTTAGCAATGACCAAAGTCGAGATGTCCATCGAAAAGCTTTTGACATATTCGGTTTCAAAGCCAGCAGTATCCAACTCTTTTTGAAGCATCGAAGGGGTTAAAAACCCTTCAATGGAGTTTGGCAGATACTCATACGCCGCTCTATTTTTAGAGATAAGCCCACCCAAAATTGGAAGCACTTTGTTGAGATAAAAATCTTTAATCACGAAGAAAAAGCCCTTTTTCTCATCTTTGGTAAACTCTAAAATAACGACATAACCGCCTTGTTTCACAACACGTGCAAACTCGCTAAAGGCTTCTTGTCGACGTACGACATTGCGAATACCATAGCTAATACTTAAAATGTCGGCACTCTCATTCGGAAGTGGAATTTCAGTAGCTTCGGAGATGACAAATTCAAACTCAGGGAATTTTTGCTTACCCACGTCGGTCATGCCAACGGAAGGATCAACCCCTAAAATCTTGCCAATTTCACGTTCAGCTTTTTTCGCTTGCTTTGCCCAGTAACCCATCATATCGCCTGTGCCACATGCGACATCGACAATGAGATCGATCGGTTTGGTGTAGCGTGCAAACGTCTCATCGCAGGCAGTTTTGCGCCATTGAATGTCGATTCCCATACTTAAAACACGGTTAGCCGTATCGTATGTCCCTGCGATCTCATCGAACATCTGAACAATTTTTTGTTGCTTGTTGTCGTTATTCTCCAAAACAATTCCTACATGTAAAATTAAAAGCGTGTCAAAGTATTTCTGCCTCGCAAGAGGCAAGCTTCAGTGCGAAGTCGCAACGTAGCCCCAAGAGCTTTGCTTTTGGGGCGTGTCAAGGTTAAAACAGCCCTGCAATCTGTTGTGCGATTTTATCTTCTAAAATCGGCGTTGCTTCGGACAGTGTTAGATCCATTTTTGTCGCTTCGGCAAACATCATCGTACGGTGTTCAATGTAGTCACTCTCATACGATTGTGAAGCAGAGGAGTAGGTGTTGCTGTACATTTTTCCACTCGCATCTGCATCGCGAATCGATCCACCAAAGCTGTTCATCGTACCCGATTTTTGACCATCTCTAATGCCCGCTTGTCCGCCCACATTGCCTGTATTTGCCATCACTTTGCCTTTGGCTTTTTCACGAATCACGATGTCCACTTGCATTTGGAAGATGGTATCTTCGGTCGCTTTTCCTATGAGTCCACCCACAAGTGCACCACCCAATCCCGCAGCTGCTATGCCTCTGTTACTTGATCCTGAATTTGCAATCGCTCCTGCGGCACCACCCATGAGCGCACCACCTACGACATTGTTTTCACTTTTTTTGTTACAAAATAAAATATTGGTCATGAGCACATACGTTGCCATTTCAGGATCATCTACGATGGTGTAGCCTTTCGCATACAGCGTCTGAATAATGCGATTTTCAAGATTAATCGGGGCGCCACTCGTATTTTTTGTCGAAACAAAAACGGTTCGTTTATCTTTTGCCACAGGATTAATAAAAACGCTCTGTGTCATCCGTGCACTGGTTTGAAGCTCACTCGTGGCACACCCACTCATCAAAACAAGCGCAGCACTCAGTGCTAAGCTTACATGTAATGTTTTTTTCATTGTTTATCCTTCTTAAAAATGGGTGTGATATTGTATCGAAATATCACACATTATTGCTAAAAGCATACTCCAAAAATCAAAATAAAATGTTAATAAAGCGCCTTTTTAAGCCTTTTGGCGATGCGAAACTCCTCTTTTTTAAGATACTTTTTCACAAAAAAAAGTAGGGGCATTTCACTCTTTTTTAAAAGGTAAAAACCACTCTGTTCACGCAGGAAAAAACGCATATCCAACAGCATGGTTGCATACGCCCTACTTTGCACAAAAGAGAGCAGGCGGACTCTGTCTTGGCTTAACAAGGGAGCCAATATTTTGAGCATTTTTTCTCTCATCACCTCATCAAAAATGACCGTTGAGATCTTCAACAGATAGCCAATATTTTCAGCTCGCTTAGCGATATTTTTGGGTGCTTTAGCATGATCTTCCAAAAGAAGAGCCACGTCGTATTCTAAAAATTGCATCTCACGGTAGAGAAGTACTTTGAGCACTTTGTGCGTGCTCATTCCTGAAGCAAAGGCAAATTCGAAAGGTTTAATGCCGATTTTGTCGCATTTTTTATACACGTCATAGAGTGAAAAATCATACGTCTGCGGCAGGCCAAACAAAGAGAGATAACGGCTTTTGTAGCGTTTATCGCCACTCACGTCCGCGCATAAAAACGATTTTAAATCCTCTTCAAAATCTTCCATTTCGCCTAATGAATGAAACCGTGTTCCAAGCACTGCTAACCGCTCAGACGCATCGGGATGGTTTTCGATGAAGAGTTGTTGAAGGTTTTTCTTGTAAAAGGGGAACGTGGTGAGAATACGTTTCACCACTTCCTTAGGATTTTGAATCAGATAACGTCGTTTCAGCGTAAACTTTTTCACACAGAAGCTTTTAGAACTGCTTTTCCATGACAGGAATCACCTGTTTTTTACGGCTCAATACGCCATCAACCCACATTTCATGATTGATAAGCTTCGCGTTAAATGCGTTTTCAATTTTGCTTTCATCATCACTGACAACCAAAAACTGCGAGCCTTCGATCATAATGTCGGTTAACAAAAGCATGATGGTATGGCGTCCGCCCTCTTCTTTGTAGGCTTTCATATCGGCAAAAAGTGCCTCTTTCATGCCATCAAAGACTTTGAGATCAACCACTTCAAGTTGACCAATACCAATTTTATTGCCACCCATTTCAAAATCTTTGTAATCACGAAGCAACAGTGTACGTGGACTTGCTCCAATCACGGCTGATTTTACTAAGAACATCTCCATACCAAGGGCTTTAAAATCTTCTACCTCTGCTATTTTCGTTAGTTCTTTAACCGCTTTTGTATCTGCTTTTGTACACGTTGGTGATTTAAATAACACCGTATCACTTAAAATTGCAAGCATCATTGCACCCGCAATATTTTTAGGGATTTCAATTTTATAGTGATCAAACATCTCTTTGACAATCGTATTGGTACACCCAACAGGGCGAATCCAACACTCAAGTGGCGTCGTTGTGGTAATGTCACCTAGTTTATGGTGATCGACAATGCCTAAGATGTTCGTCTCTTTAAGATGGTGTGGTGCTTGAGCAAGGTCGGAATAGTCGGTAATGTAAAGATTTTCGCCTGAAAAATCATTTTTCAAAAGTGGCTTTTCGAGATTAAATGTTTTTAAAATAAACTCCGTCTCAGGGCTAAGTTCGCCTTGACGAGCGGGAATACACGTCTCACCCAGTTGGGTTTTAAGATACGAGAGAGAAATGGCAGAGACGACAGAATCAGAATCGGGATTAATATGTCCACATGCGTAGGTTTTCATGGGAAATTCCTTTAGTTTTTCTGTAATTATAGCCGATTTAGCTCAAATTTTAGCCACGCTTCTCTTAAGGAGTAAAAGCCTTGTGGATTCATTGTGAAAAACATTTCCCCTTATTTTCTCCTTTTTTACATGTACTATTCCTTTTTTATTTCTTAATGTTTTAATTTACATAACCTTTTGTTTACATAAAAATTACGTTCATAGGTTTATAATACCTCTGAACATTTGTTATGGACATTTTATATCATTCTGAATGTCACAAAGAACCACTATAATGTACTTTAATGTGGCACGAAACGTTACTAAGGATTTAAGATGCAAAGCCGACAATCAAAGATTATTACGAATGCGACCAGCTATTTTATGAGCCAATACACCAAGCACTATTTACATGTTGAGAAACCCTCTTTGGGATTGCCACCTCCTCCTGAAAACAAAAAATACCTTCTGTACATTCATATACCGTTTTGTACGATGTTTTGCCCATACTGCTCTTTTAACAAATTTACTTACACCAAAGAAGCTGCGACGCATTACTACACGCATTTACGTGAAGAGATTTTACATGTAAAAGAACTCGGCTATGATTTTAACTATTTGGTGATTGGTGGCGGTACCCCATTGATCGATGAAGAGGAGCTTTTAAAAACCATTGAGTTGGTTCGAAAGCTCTTCTCCATTGAACACGTTTCGTGCGAGAGCGATCCTAACCATATCAGACCCAAGACCATACTCCAATTGGATGGCTTGGTGGATCGTCTCTCCATCGGTGTTCAAACCTTTGATGATGTTCTGTTGAAAAAACTAGGACGTTATGAAAAGTTTGGTTCAGGCGAAGAGGTGTACGCGAAGATTGCATCCATGTTGGGGATCTTGCCCATCACCAGTGTGGATCTCATTTTTAATTTTCCAACCCAAACAGAAGAAGGACTTATCAACGATCTTGAGACCCTTAAAAAACTCCGCCCCGAGCAGACGAGTGTCTATCCACTGATGACCTCTTCCTTAGTGAAAAATAGCGTGAAAAAAACATTGGGTGAGTTCAGCCTTGAAAATGAATTTACTTTTTTTGGTGTGATCAAAGAGTCTTTAAAAGAGAACTATCCTTCTCGCCATGGGTGGTCGTTTTCCAAAGAGAGTGAGCTGATTATTGATGAGTATATCATCGACAATGAAGAGTATGTGGGCGTAGGTTCAGGCTCATTTAGTTTCCTTCAAGACACGCTCTATCTCAATGAATTTGCACTGGATAAATACGCCACATTCATTGAAGAAAAACACTCAGCCGTGACCAAAGAGCGCACCTTT
Source organism: Sulfurospirillum sp. SCADC (assembly GCF_000743525.1). GTDB lineage: Bacteria > Campylobacterota > Campylobacteria > Campylobacterales > Sulfurospirillaceae > Sulfurospirillum. The sequence continues at coordinate 15,993 of NZ_JQGK01000009.1, forward strand.
CCTGCCAATTCTCAGATGTATTATCGCTTGATGGTCGATCTTTTCAATGGTAAACTCTCCAAGAAAAAATTTGCTGCCATGTTCGGTGAAAACATCAATGACGTATTGGGCAAAGAGCTAATGCTGCTTAAATTTGCCAAAGCGATCAAAGAAAATCACGAGAGTGTCACCACCACAGAGTTTGGCGACTACCTCTTTTTAGTCATGATGAAAGAGTTTTACATGGGCATGGATCGCATCCGTAACGATGCGCGCAAAGGGCTTATCCTTTAAAGGAGGCGAGGGAGAGACTCTCACTCCACGTCAGCACAAAAAAGCCAATTTGCTCCCCATTGATGTCCACAATAGGAGAATACAACACGTAATAATCGCCGCGTTTAAAATACCCCGTACCTTGAAAATTGATCTCTTTAATAAAATTGAGACTATTGACCTCTTGATTCACAATGGTATAGTTATCGAGCATTAGTTTTTGATCGTAACTGGCTGCATTGGCGATAGGAAGGTATTCATTTTTCATCAGCACGCACAGTTCAATCCCATCTTTTTTAAAATACGCATTCAAGTCTTTAAAATCTACTACGGTTTCAATCGTTCCAATATAATCACTTTTTGCAAAAACCGGTGCAATCGCACGCATAAACATACCATGTCTTCCAATCTCAATGCCCTGAATCGGCTGTTTACTCTGTTTGATTTTCTCTAACGCATGGCGAAAGGTGCTAAGATCATCATTGGTCTGATTGCTGTAATCCCATAAGCGCATAAAGCTTTTAAACTCTTTGGTATGCAGATGCAGTCGTGCGTTTTCAAAGATGTTGGCTTGCGCCATACTGTTCCTGATTTCAAGCAGGTATTGCAAGCAGCGCTCCCTTTTTTGCTGGTTCAAACACGCAACCACATGCGGGCTTTTCGCCAAAATAACCGAACTTGCCAAAGAGACTTTGGTTGTCTCTTCAATCTTATTGTGCAAGGTTAACAGCAGCGCATCCATCTGTTTTTTAAGCGTTGCTTCCTCTTCATACGCAATGGATTTGTCGTACAAAAACAACATGACAAGCCCAAAAAAAAGCATCAGTGCCGCACTGAGAAAAAACCGTTTTTCTTTCATTTTTCACCCTTTATCGTCTCATCATCCACGCTGTCTAAAAGCTTCTTTTTATCCAACCTAAAAATATAGGTAAAACACGATCCCTTGTTTTCATACGATTCGATACTGATGTCAATGTCATTTTTATTGCAGATATTCTGCACAATATTAAGCCCCAAACCAAATCCTCCTTGTACCGAATCTTCCCGTTCAAAACGCTGAAACACTTTGTAGAGATCTTTGATACCCTGACCATAATCGTGAAAACTGAGCACACAATGCTCTTCATCTTTTGGCAAAAGCTTTATCTCCACCTTGCCTTGAAAAAAGGAGTATTTGATGGCATTGGAGAGGGTATTGTCGATGATGCGCTGCAGCTCGACTTTACTCATATAGATCATTATATCAGGCGCTACACTGTACTCCAAATCAATGGACTTTGAAACAGCAATATCTTCAAAAAAAGCAATGCGTTGGTTCAAATACTCCGAGAGATTCATCCGCTCTTTGTTGTAGGTCACTTTTTTATGTTTGATGTAATATTCCACGTCTTCATAGGTCATCTGCATCTGTTTTGTGGCCGCTTTTATGCGTTGGAGATGCTTGGTAGAATTCACATAGCTTGAAAGCAACTCCACGTTAATGTTGATCACGCCCAGAGGTGTTTTAAGCTCGTGCATCGAGTCATTAAAAAAGTCATTCATATAGCGCTGCATCTTTTTGTAGGGATAAATACTGGAGTGAATAAACACATTGCTCATCAAATAGATCAAAAAGAGCACGATAAAAAAGAGCATCGTGGTAATGAAAATAATCCTAGCATAGTTGAGTTGCAACTCCACCACAAGGTAGAGAAGTTTATTGGTGTGTTGAATTTTTTTTTGAAAATACAAAAAGGGGTATATCACACGTACTTTAAAATCAAGATCCATCAAAGATTCGTGAATTCCCTTATACAACAGTTGGTGGGTATCATCGTAGATGTTGATATGAAAGCGCACGCTTCGTGGAATGTCAAAGTGCTCTTTTTCAAAGATACTTTTTTCATGGGCATCCACCCACTCTAAAATTTCTTGAGTTGCTTTGTATTTCTCTTCCATGATCGTGCTTTGAATCGCAAAGTAACTGGGTACGCAAAAGAGCGCCATCACGATGAGGGTGTAGACTAAGACCGAGCGAAAAGGGTTAAGCGATAACATCGATGCGGTATCCTAAACCACGTGAAGATTTGATAAACGCTTCATCCACTTTAAGCCTGATCTTTCTGATGTACATGCGAATGTCCGCATAACTGATCTCTTTACCTTCCCAGACATTTTCACGAATCAACTCAATGTCGCAAAAGGTGTTTTTACGACGAATCAAAAAGCGCACCAAATCCAACTCTTTGGAGGTGAGTGAAACCGTTTTTCCTTCGTTTTTAAGCTCTCCTGTTTCAAAGTTAAAGACAAAACCGCAACTGAGGTGAAACGCACCATCACTGCTCGTTTGGTAATGTTTTTTAATGAGCTCACGTACTCGAAGTTCCAACTCTTTGAGCTCAAAAGGTTTTTTGAGGTAATCATTACACCCAAGCTCATACCCAATTTCAATGTTGTCAATATCGACCAAGGAGGTCATGATGATAATCGGTGTCGTGATATTCGCCTCTTTGATGTATTTGATCAGCTCATGCCCACTCAGCTTGGGCACTTTCACATCGAGTAAAAAGAGATAATAGCACTTCTGCATAATCGCATCCAGCGCACTCTCTCCATCAAAAAAGGCATCGACTTCGTACCCCAAAAGCTCTAAGTACTCCTTAATGCTCTCATTGTAATTGTAGTCATCTTCTAAGAGTAAAATCTTCATGCCTTCTCCTTAACCAAGATAAATTTGCCCTGCGTAAATGATGTAGTAACGCAGCATCAAGACGCCTAAAATGACCACCATTGAGTTAATCACAACATATCCCACGCGGTATACATGACTGCGCAAAGCGATGATGACCGTTATAAGAGGAAGCCCTAGTCCCACACCAATGACCCCAAACCAAAAGATGCCTGCCCAAAAACCCTCCGTCAATGCCATCTTAGCCGCATGGGAAACATCGCCTCCTGCGTAAAACAGACCGATAAAAAAGAGCCCTAACAGAGGCAGTTCAGTTAAGATCACTCTGGTATCCAGCACCAAAAGGTACTTAATACTCTCTGGATTAATGGTGCTTTTAAAAAAAAGAAGTCCGATGAGAATGTTCACCGCAACACCTGAGGAGAGGCTTGAAGTTAAAAACAGAATCGGCAAAAGTGGGCTGTTCCACAATGGAATCGCATACAAAGCTGAGAGTAAAAACCCCGTGTAGGAGCCGACACAAAGAGCTGCGCCAAAGAGAAAATACTCAATAATTTTCGCATACGAATGAAAGCTTTTGACCACATTGATCAGACTCTCCAGTGGGGCAAAAAACGGGTATTTGATAACCGTGCGTTCAAATACAAGTAGCATAAACACCATGACGATGGGCGTGTAAATGAGCAAAAAAAGCACCCCCAAACTCATGACCGAAGTAATATTGTAGCGAATCAGCAACCAGTAAAAGGACAAAGGACGTCCTAAATCGATGACCAAAATAAGCAGTCCTAAAAAAATTGCCACAGGCGCTACAACGGAGCCCGCTTTGATCATCGCATCCCAAATAGAGGAGTTACTGCGTTCATGGCGGTTCCATTTGACGAGCAACGCCACAATGATGGAACCAGAACTAAGACCTGCTAAAAACAGATAGATTGCAATCGCCCACGACCAATGAATCGCACTGTACTGCTCCACGCTTCCCCACATAGGACTCATGATTTCATTCCTTTGCGGTTGGGGATAAACGCCACTTTGGGCTTTGTTCCAAGATGCGCTTTGGGAAACACCAAAACCTCTTTGTGCGATTTTTGATGCACGAGAGAGTGTTTGTGCCGCATATCGCCAAAACTCAGCGCATCGGTCGGACAGATACTGACACAAGCAGGTAACAGCTCCTTAGAAACCCGTGTTTCATAGCAAAAATTACACTTCTCCACCACGTTTTTCAGAGGGTTGATAAAGCGTGCATGGTAAGGACAAGCGAGGATGCAGTATTTACATGCAATGCACGCTCTCTCATCAATATGCACCAAACCATCTTTGCTCTGAAACGAAGCATTCGTCGGACACACACTCACACAGGGAGGATTTTCGCACATGACACAGGAGAGTCGCTCGAAGTTCATCCCCAGATTGGGAAATTCACCTTTGGTGTGAAGATGCACTTGAAGTCTATAAACCTCATCAGGCACGCTATTTTCCACGCGACACGCCACACTGCAAGCTTGACACCCGATACAGAGGTTTTCATCGTAAATCAGTCGGTACTGTTTTCCCATCGTTTGACCCTACGCCTTGATGATATTCACACCAACATTGGTGATCATAGCACCACAAATGGGTGCGGATGCCAAGGAGAGAAACTTTGAAACATTGGTTCCTTTCCCGTGTGTTCGCGCAAGTGAAGGCGCATCACGACCAAAGCCCATGTAAGCAAACAGCGTATCGGGACGAATGCCCTCCGTGATAAAAACAGTCGCCTTCTCCTTAGCAATGGCGTTTTGAAGGTAAAAGGTATCGCCCATTTTGAGTCCATGCGCCTTTGCAGTTGAGGGGTGCATCCATATGGGATTGGAGGAGAGAAGCCTAGAAAGGTAAGGCACATTTTGCGTATGCCCATTGGTGTGCACGGCACTTTTGCCACTGGTAAGCACATAAGGCAATCCTTGGCTCACGTCCATATCGACACTGCGTGGTACTCCATACCCTTTAAAGATTTTTTCAACCGCATCACAATAGATCTCAATTTTTCCTGATGGTGTTTTAAGATGCGTTAAAAGATGCCCAAAACAACCCTGTGCATCTACCCAAGCACGGCTTTTGGGATAGCGTTCACAAAAGCGTTCCACCAAAGAAGATTCTCGTGCACAAAAAAATGGCACATCAAACGATGCGACACCTCGTAAGAGCAAGGTTTGCAAAAGCTCCGCGTTGCCTTTGGCTTGAAACGCCCGAAGTTCACTGCTGTTTTTCCACGCGTAATGGCTTCCATATCCCATGCGCTCTGCCAACGCTCTTATGATTTCAATCGCACTTTTGTTCTCATGCAAAGGAGCGACGATTTTATTGCGCATCGCATACGTGGGAACTTTACATGTAAGCGTGCTAATGCCCTCATCACGCTCCAAATAGGTACATTCTGGCAAGATGACATCTGCCATCATGGCGGTATCACTGAGGTAAATGTCATTGACCACGATAAATTCGAGCTGTTCCATCGCCTCTTTCATCTTTTGCGGATCGGCTACGGTAATGAGCGGATTGTGACGGGTTAAAAACCATCCCTTAATTTCATACGGTTTTTGAGAGAGTATGGCTTCGGGAATTGCGGTTAAAACGCCGTGTTGTTTTGAGACAAAACAGTATGCTCCCTCTTCTCCTGCCCCATCGATGCGTGGTTCATTAATTTGTAGGCGTGGAAAGGGGTCATTTAATTCAGGCACAATGGACTCTTTTGCCAGTGCATTCACACGCTTTGCACTCTTTGTCAAATAGATTCCGCCCTCTTTTTCCACATTCCCCATCAAAATATTGGCGATCAAAATAGCCCGTGACCTTTGAAACTCCGCCTGCGTCGTAGTCGCTTTGTGCCCCCAGTCAATAATACACCGAGGAGTTGCTGCGTACAGTTCTGCTGCAATGCGCTCCACCACACTAGCATCAATGCCTGTGCGTGTTTGTTGCCATTGAGGCGTTGTCTCTTTGACGGCATCCACCAAGGCATCAAACCCAATGGTGTACTGTTCGACAAAGGTGTGATCGAATTTGCCATCTCTGATCCATACATGTAAAAGCGCCAGTACAAAAGCAAGATCACTGCCTGGCTTGATGGAATGCCACTCATCGGCTTTGGCGGCAATGATGGAAAAACGAGGATCGAGTACCACCAATTTTTTAGAAGGATTGGCGCAAAAGTGTGCCATCGCTTTGGTGAGAGAAATGTCTAAGCCCTCAAAAAGGTTGTGCCCAAAGTTGAGAATGTACGTCGCATTTTCAAAATCACGGTGAAGTTTTTCGCCAAAGGTGTGATGAAATGCACTCTCAATGGCGATAGGACAGGAGCTCCAATGGGAGAAGACATTGGGTGAGCCAAAGGCAGAGGCGAAGGAGCGCAAAAGGTCATAATGCTCGCCTGTTTTAGACGAAAAGATAACACTGCGCGCCCCATACCGCTCTTTCAGCGCGGAGAGTTTGGTGGAGACAAGGTTTAATGCCTCTTCAAAGCTCGCTTCCCTCCACCTGTTTTCACCACGCTTTCCCACGCGGATCAAGGGACTTACAAGCCGTTGGGAATCGTACAGTTGCGAAGAACCCGCAACGCCTTTAGCACATAACGAGGTTCCCATCTCTTTGGCAAAAGCGTTGCCTTGAAGCAAGACGGTTTTGCCATTGATCACGCGTGCTTCCATGGGGCAACGACTGCTGCACATCTCACATATAGAGCGAACAAATTTATCTTCGCCCCGAAGTGCGACTTCGCCTAAAGCGCCCAAGCTTCCAGGTATCAATACCGTCGCGGTTGCACTTTTTGTTGCAAGCTTTAAGAAGTCTCTTCGCGCTTGAAAATATGCCATACTTTACCTTTTCCTAGTTTAATACTATTGTACGATAATTTGACTTTAATACGAAATAATGGGGCTTGGCTTGCTGAAAAGGTAGCCTTGCGAGAAGTTTACATGTAAACCCAAAAGCTTCTCTTGAATCGCTTCACGATCAACAAATTCAGCGACAATCGTATAGCCCATTTTGTGCGCAAACGAGATGATGGTTTCGACTGTCATCTCGATGATTTCGTTCGTATCGATCTCTTTAATCAGTGAGCCATCGATCTTAATCATATCGACTTCAAGCTTTGCGAGGTAGGCAAAATTGGAGTAACCTGTCCCAAAGTCATCGATGGCGATGCGACATCCTAGCTGTTTTACTTCGTGAATAAACGCGGTAATTTCGTCAAAATTTTCAATGCCCTCAGACTCAACGATCTCCAAAATAACGCGGTGTCCGCAGTTGTATTTTTTGATCGTTTCGTACAAACACTCTTTAACCGACAGGGATAAAATATCGCCCTTGGTGAGGTTGATCGAAAAATCCACTTCAAAATCTTTAAGGTATTCAAACGATTTACGGATCATGATTTTGGTCAGTTTTTCATACAGCCTCGTCTTTTTCGCTTGATCTAAAAAGTAGTAAGGACTCAGATAACTGCCATCCTCTTCGTGCAGACGCATCAGCACTTCGTATTTGGTAATTTTGTGCAACGTGTTGTCATAAATGCCTTGGAAAAAAGGAACAATGCGGTCATTTTCAATCGCGGCATTGATCTTGTGAATGACTTGAAGGTTCTCTTTGGTTTTGGCTTTAAGAGATGGATTGATGTCATAAAAAACCACGGCTTTATGCTCTGTCTTTGCCTCTTTGAGTGCGACATGCGATTGCATGTAGATCGCATCGGTCGTTCCCTCCGCAACGCCCACATTGAGTCTCACTACGACTTCATAGCCTTTGATGGTAAAGACTTTTTTCTCAATACGGTGAATCAAGCGTTTGACTTTATCGCGCACGTTTCGAAAATTTTTAGGATCTTTCTCCATCAGTAAAACAGCAAATTCGTCTCCGTTAATGCGAAAAACAGCGTCAGGATGTCCATCAAAGGTCTCCACCAAAAAATGCGCCACGTCTTGCAAAAGTTCATCACCCACGTCGTAGCCTAAATAGTCATTGATCTCGGAGAATTCGACTAAATTAAGCAAAATCAACAGCTTCGCACTCTCATCCAAACGCATTTTATGAAAGAGGGCTTCACGGTTTCCATACCCTGTGAGCTCATCTTTAAAATGCTGCTCAATCAACTGCTCTTTTAAAATCAGATCGGTAATGTCAAAATGGGCACAGATGTATTCTAGTGTATTGCCTGCTTCATCAAAAATTGGCATGACGGTATTTTGTAAGTAATGTATTTTCCCTTTTTTATCGACACCTTGAACAATTCCTTTCCAAATTTGTTTCGCTTTCAGTGTCTTCCAAAGTGTCGCGTAAATCGTAGTATCCGCGTCATTGGGTCTAAACATCTGGTGCGTTTGACCTAAAAGCTCTTCGCGTGAATAGCCTGCTACCTCGCAAAAAGGTTCACTCACATAGGTTAATTTTCCTTCCAAATTCATCTTAGAGACAATACAACACTCATCCAGTGCCATCTTGTACTGATTGAGAAAGTTTATATTGACATCCAGTTCATGTTGCGTGGTGTTGACCAAATGGGTCAGGGATTTGAGTGTGGAGCAGTTAAAGGCTGGTTTTTCGCCCAAAGGATGAGAAATAACATAGTCCGACTCACTAAGCGATACCACGGTTGTTGTCACATTCAAAAGTTGGTTTTTATGCGGTGAGTGAAAAAACTCTCCATAGGTAAAAAAGCCTGCCGTGGGAGCGATTTGCTGTAAAAGTCCTAATTCATAATTGAGCTGTTTTGAAAGAAACAGTTTACGAGCACTGCACGAATAGATAAAAATAGCATCGGATGGTTTTTCATTGATCTCGTCTTGCATCACAATGGCTCTGTCGATAATCGCTTCGACATTGCCAATCGCAAACCGTACTTTCTCGCCTGTTTCAAAATGCCCTGCAAAGGTTAAGGAACCGTCTATGTTGGCACTAATTAAAGAACGACACACATCGACCTCGTCTGAGATTTTGACAAAGGGAAACTCCATCGCACTGCTCGGAAGATTTTGAACCACATCGTTTCCTAAATAGTGCCGATACACCTCTTGGATCGGTTGATGATCGATCTCGTAAATCGTTCCTTTATTCACGTTGGTGACACAGAGTTCTTTGCCAACTTGCGTCCATGCAAGAGAGTAGTTGGTGTTTACATGTAAGCTTTTTCCGCTTAAGGTTACAAGCACAATGCCTTGAGAAAGTATCTGTTCTTCGCAAATAATAAACGCGCTTTGGAAGAAAAAATCATCCGCAGCATTGCCACCGGAGAGCGGCATATCGGCTTTGAGCATATTAAAGCCTTCCACAAAATCTTCGCTGTCATTCTCTCCAAAAGGATACGCAAGGGCGATACACACTTTGGTGTCTTCTTCGAGAATCGTTGCGGCAGCTTTTTGCCCACTGGCAAAATTGACCGCTTCAAAATAGTAGGCTTTGGCGTGACTTTTTTCAAGATGGCAAAAACTGATTTGAATGGTACCCGTTTTGATGCGACCCGATTTGATTTCACCTGCGGTGCTCGCACCGATGATGACAGATTTGGGAAAGGTATTTTTGAGAAAATGGAGGATTTCGGTTAGGGTTGCGCGATCCGTATTGCCACAGAAAAGTTGAATAAAAAGATGATCTTTGGGTCTAAAGTAGGTTCGTGCAAAGTGTTCTAACGCCTCAAGTGTTTCATAGGTATAATTAACTAACTTCACGTTATTACCTTATTTTAAAGTCTTACATGTAAAAGGCCTTCATCAAAAATGATTATAAGAAGTATTTTACAAAGTGAAACATAAAAAGAAGGCAAGCTCCCCTTCAAAAAGGGAGCTTGAGAGCAAAAACTTATCCTACGAAGGTTTGCCCTGCGTAGAGAATATAAAGGCGTAAAAAAACAACACCGATCAGTACGACCAGTGAGTTGAGCAAAATATAGCCTACACGGTACGCATGGTGTTTGAGTGCCGTGATCGCAATCAAAAGAGGTGTTGCAATGCCTACACCAATAACGCCTCCCCAGAAGACAAACGCCCAAATACCTGTTGTCAAGGCTTGTACAGCAATGATGGCTTTATCACCACCTTGGAAATACATCCCCACAAAGAGAGCAAAGAGGAGTAACAATTCCATTGGAACGACTCTTAAATCCAACTCTAAAAGGTACTTGGCATTTTTCTCATTGACTTCTGATTTGAAAAAGAGAAGCCCAAAAAGAATCGATGCTGCAATGCCAGAAGAGAGTCCAGATGCCAAGAACAGAATCGGCAACAGCGGTGTGTTAAACAGAGGATAACTGTACATCGCTGAGAGTAAAAACCCTGTATAGATGCCGATAATAACGGCAAATAAGAAGAGTGTTCGCTCTAACCATGCAGGATTGTCACCAACTTTATCCAAAAGACCTTTGAATGGTCTGAGTAAGCCTGCAAACGGACCTGTTTCAAACAGCCATGGTTTAAATTTAATCGCCGCGTAGATGAAACTAAGAGGTGTATAGATAAAAAGACCTAAAACACCCAAGGTCATCACCGAACCAAAGTTATAGTGAATCAATAATTTCCAGAACATTAACGGACGGGTTAAGTCAAAAATCAACAAAACCAACCCTAGACAAATCGTCAGAGGTGCTAACAAAGCGCCTGCTTTGATCAGTCCATCCCAAGGAGGCTTGCCGTTACCCTCTATCCATTTAACGATTAACGACGTCATCGCCGCACCAGCTGAGAGACCTGCTAAGAAGAGATAGACCGCAATTGGCCAATGCCATACGAGTGTTGAGTATTGCTCCATTGAGCCCCATATCTGATTCATGATCTGATCCCTCCTTTATGATTCGGTACGATAAACATTTTTGGTTGAGTGCCTAAAGACTCTTTTTGACGATACGTGACGCGCTCTGAGAGTGCTTTATTGATCTTGCTTTTCGGATCATTGAGATCACCGAAAATAAGTGCATCGGTTGGGCACACCGTGACACACGCTGGCTCTTCACCTCTTGCCAATCGTGATTCATGACAGAAGGTACATTTATCAGGCGCTTTGGTCACAGGGTGCACGTAACGCGCTTGATACGGGCACGCGGCAACACAGTACAAACAGCCTACACACAAGTCGTTATCGATCAAAACAATTCCATCTTCATTTTTATACGAGGCGTGTGTTGGGCAAACACTCACACAGGGTGTGTTTTCACATTGGACACACGATTGGCGGTGGTATTCGTAGCCTAAGCCTCCATTGGGGTACTCTTCTTGTTTGACCCATACTTGTAAACGGTACACGGATTCTGGTATTTGATTTTCCGATCTACACGCAACATTGCACGCTTGACAGCCGATGCAGAGATTGTTATCGTGGATCATTCCATATTTTTTTGCCATTGTTTTCTCCTCCCCTTACGCTTTTTTGACTTTGACGCCAACGACATGCAGGTTCATACCTGAATTTGGCGAGACCAAAGGCGAATAAAGCGAATTGCTGTTAACACCTTTTCCATAAGCTCGTTTGAGCTCTTTACTGATGTGACCAAAGCCAAAGTACGCAAACACGGTATCTTCTCTTACCCCTTTGGTGACAAGGGCTTTGCCTTTTTGCGTGCTGTATTTGTTATAAACATCGATCTTGTCACCGTTTTTAATGCCAAGGCGTTCCGCCGTTTTAGGGTGAATCCACACCGCCGCATCATCCAAAAGGTTGTTCAACCATGCGTTATTCCCGTTGTGACCGTTGGTACGTACCGCAGATTTGCCATTGATAAAGTAGAGTTCATCTGCTTCTTTGTATTTGTAAGGCTCATAACTTAAAGCGCCTTTTTTAGAAACGGCTTCGAGTTTTGGGCTAAACAATTTGATTTTATGAGGGAAATCGATCGTGCCCTCTTCATTGACTTTGCTTGCTGCACTGGGGTATTTTTTCACAAATGCTGCCACGCTTTTTTTATCTTGTAACAGCAAAGGTACCCCAAAACTTGCCATGCCTGTTGCTTTGAGTTTCGCCAAAAGATCGATGTTATCGCCCACTTGTTGCAAGCGGTAATCTTCGATGTCTTGGTATGGGAAATACGCACCCAGTCCCATTTTCTCCGCTAACTCTTTCGCGACTCTCCAACCAGGACGACACTCACCAATCGGTTCGACCACTTTTTGACGACCAACCCCATAACTTGGATTTTTACTACCACTGGCGGTAAACTCTTCGTCTCGCTCTAAATAGGTTGTATCAGGCAGAACGATGTCAGCAAACCACGCCGTATCAGAGACTTGAATATCATACACAACGACCAAGTCCATCGCTTTAAGCGCTTTGATGACCGTTTCGGTATTGGCTTGTGTCATGACAGGATTGTTACGGGCGATAAACCAACCATGGAGTCTGTAAGGAACACCCGGAAGATCTTCCAACGTCGCTTTAGGGATCAAAGTAACAATGCCATTGCCTTTTTTTGCCAAGAAAAATTCACTGTCTTTTTCGCCAATACGATCAATGCGTGGTACTTCTACCTTTGGATAGGCAGGGATTTTTGGCTTTTTAAGCACGGGCGCTTTGGCATCGCTTTCGCCTAAATATTTATTGTAAAAACCTGCACTTTTATTGAGGTAGTAGCCACCCTCTTGCTCTATGGCACCCACTAAAACATTACACATCATAATCGCACGACGTAGTTCTAACTCTTGAGGTGTCAAAGTGACTCGGTGACAGAAATCAAACAGAGCTTTAGGAGCCGCTTTGGCAAATTCATGCGCCATGCGTTTGATGACTTCTGCTGGAATGTCACACTCTAATGCCATTTTTTCAGGGGTATACTCTGCAATACTGGCTTTGAGCTCCTCGAATCCTTCACAGTATTTTTCAACGAATTTTTTATTGTAAAGATTGTCGTTAATCAGCGTGTGCATAAAGGCAAGAACAAACGGAAGATCATGCCCTGGTTTGATCGGATGCCACTCAGTAGCTTTGGCTGCCATCGTTGAAAAACGTGGATCGAGTGAGATAACTTTGGCACCATGCGCTAACGCATCCATGTATTGACGGGCATACGAGATAACAATGCCTTCAAAGACATTGTGGCTGAGATTGATGATGTATTTTGCTTTCGCAAAATCACGACTGACTCCACCTTCAAAAATATCGTCCATCGCCAAATCGTACGCCAATGGACAGGTCGCTTCATGCCCAAAAAGGTTGTGTGAACCATACGCTTGCGCTAAATTATGAAACCATGTTTTATTCCAACCGCTACGTGCTGTAAAAGCGACCGTATGCGCACCGTGTTTTTGCTTGATCTCATCCAGTTTTTTGGCAATGAAAGTGTATGCTTCGTCCCAACTGACCTCTTTCCACTTTCCCTCTCCTCGCTCACCCACACGCATAATCGGTTTGACCAAACGTTGTGGATCATAGAGTTGATTGAACCCAGCACTTCCACGAGCGCAGACTTTGCCACCTCGCCCTTTATCCGCAGGATTGCCGCGAATAAACATTCCCTTCCCCTCTTCCACACGCGCTTCAATGGTACACGAACTCGTACACATCTCGCAAATACTCGGTGTAAACTTCGTCGTACCTTTGTAGTGCTTTTTACTCTCTTCCATCGCCCCAAGAGTCCCTGGTATCGACGAGAGACTTGCAACGGCCGCTGCAGTAGAAGAGAGTTTTAAAAATCCTCTTCGGCTAAGCATTTGAGTCATCTTTCATCCTTTTCATAAGATTTCATACTGCAATCTTAGAAAAGCTATGTAAATTTTATGTAAACTTTAAAGACGACTTTTAAATACCATTTTTGTAGAAGATTTTAGATAACTAGGCTTTTTAGCGTGCTTTAGGGCATTACATGACGTAAAAAGAACGTAAATTTTGATGTTTTTACGTTTACATGTAAAGATGCTTTGTTTAAAAAGAAGTCGTAAGCGTTACAAATAAAGCTTTTTTTCATAGAATAAACATGGCGGTTGGTTTTTTGATATGTGAAAACTCTTTACATGTAAAGATTTGTAGACAAAATTTGGCTAAAATTTAACGTATAAAATTGGCGGTTAACAAGCTGAAATTAAAATCAAGCCCTCCTATTCTTTCTAAATAAATTTTTAATATATTTGATTTTGAAATAAAAAAACAATTTTATCTTCTGAAGAACACTTTCTCGATATATTGGGAATGGCACATAACTTTTTATAAAATTTGAAATTTCACTGTCGTTGATTTTCTCACCATTTATTGTATGTTTGAAATTCAAAACATATATTTTATAAATGAAATATCCAATGGGATTTACTAAAATGAACAAGGAAGAAGATATGACAAATAACCATGTTGGAATCGTGTATTCTGGAATGATACCTGCAAAAAGCAAGAATAAAAATGAAAAAACTATGGCTATTATTGAGAAAATTACAGTTATCACGAATAAATATTTGATTTTAGAAAATGCTTTTTTTGAAAATTTATTACCGTCTTGTAATATAAAGAAATTATCATCTTCTGCGAGCCCTTTACCTTTAGATTGTGTCAATATTATTTTTACAGATTCTAGATAGACATCTCTATAAGTTGCAATCAAATAGCCTAAGATGAAATTTGTTGCAAATGCCACCTCATATATACTAGTAATATTTTCCAGTTTGACCATGTATTAATCTCCTTTATATTAACTAACGTTTGACTTCATCGACAATTTTACTATTAGGTGACTTTCAACTCTTTACATGTAAAGGCAACACAACCGATAAACTCCAAGGATAAAATACCGCCATTCTTTAGTCTATAACATGCTCTTGATATTTTGTCAAACCAAAAATCTCAATTTTATCTTCGTTGATACGATACACAATCGTGTAGCCTTTGTAAACTAGATCACGAATGGATTCATCATTAAAATAGATAGATTTTCGGCATTTCAAAGGATGAAAGACAAGTGAGTGAATTTGGGTTAGAAGATCGTTTTTAAATTTTAGAGCATTTTTTGGACTATCGTTTGCTATGAAACGAAGTTGGCTTTCAAAGCGTTTGAGAAAACTCTCTTTGAACTCAATGCGCATATTCGTCAAGCACGTTGTTCATGTGCGCTTCAAACTCTTCAAGCGATACCATGGTTGCATGACCACTTTTAAGCTCTTCAAGCTCTTTTTCAAGGTAGGCTTTATCGTGCATAAATTGGCTATTTTTCTCAATCTTCACTTGATTGAAAAATCGACTATCCAAAGACTGCAAAATACTCAAAAACTGGGCTGCATAGCCCTCTTTGACATCGATGACAACTTGCATTTTTGCTCCTTTAAATCATAAAACGATTATACCAAACTTCTCTTTTGATGCAGTGTTTCGATCTCTTTATCACTCCAAACACCATAAGAATCGCGGTACGGCTCTTTTACATGTAACGGTTTTGAAGCCGTAGAATGTGTGGCGACAATGCCCTTGATGTCGCTGGTTTCATCATTGGCAACGTGCACGTCAAAGCCTGCGAGATTGAGTCCGATTTGGCTTACATGTAAAGCGGTTGAGGCGACTAAAACGCCATCAGGTTTGAGTAGTTTTTTCAGAGCTTGGAAGAATTCCAAGGTGACGAGCGAAGCGTTATTGCTCTCGATAAAGGGGTCTAAAAAGATCACATCAAATTTCTCGCTCAAAAGCGTGACACCGTAGCGTGCTTCGACATTTTGGAAGTCAATCCTCGCGAAATCATCTTCGTAGGTTTTACATGTAAAAAGTGCGTTCAATATCTTTACATGTAAAGCATTGGGAACGATAGCAGAAGCTCTCTGTAAAAGCATGCGGTCTTGGTCGATGGCGTTTACATGTAAACGATTTTGGGCTAAGGTTTGGGCTAATTCTATGGCTTTAAACGTGGTGTAGCCCATCCCAAAACCGATCTCTAAAAGGTTCACATCGCCTTTTTCAAGGCGTGCTTTGAGGTCTGATTTTTCAAGAAAAAGTGTTTCGGCTTGGGTGTAAGCGCCCGCTTTGGGATGGTAATAATCATGGTACGTTTCATTCCATAAAGTCGAACTTCCATCTTTTAGATCGATTTTTTGTGGTATTTCATCACTTTCTTCACACTTGGACTCGACCAAATCACCTTGTTTGATACCCCGATAACGCATCGTTTGGGCGATGTATTCGCCAAATTGTCCTTTTGCCATGTGCCATGTGGGGGCGATAAGTTCATAAGCTGGTGTGTCGGTGGCAAGACGTAAAATGGGAATGGTAGAAGGAATATAACGCAACAGCTCGATGAGCGCTTCGGCGTATGCGTACTCGTTTAAAAGCGCAAAAGGTGTTTGTGCGTATTCGCGTGCCAAATCGGTCTTTTCGATGATATGCAAATTGTGAAATTTAATGCCATCAATGCCCGCGTCCACCAAGCCTTTCAAACTCTGTTTCCACATCTCTAAATTCTCATTTGGCAAGCCGATAATGAGATGCGCATAGACCTTCAAACCTTTACCATGTAAACGCTTAATCGCATCCAGCGAACAGGCAGCATCGTGTCCTCGGTTCATGCGCGCTAAGCTTGTATCGTGCAAAGTTTGCACGCCAAGCTCAACTACGACGTCTAGTTTTTGGTTTAATTCACTCAAATATTCCAACGTCGATTCGCTGAGACAATCGGGTCTGGTGCCTACATGTAACGCCCGAAACGGGTAGAGCGACAGCAGGTTTTCATACGCCTCTTTTTGCCTAACCAACGAGGCAAAGGTTCCCGTGTAGGCTTGAATGTACAGCGCAAACGAAGAGGCTTTGTACCGCCTTTTCGCAAACGAAAGCGCTTTTTCAATCTGCTCTTCCACGCTTTTTGCGTCGGCAATTTGCGCCGCACGCGCACCGTGTTCAGGACAAAAAGAGCAGCCGCCACTGCCATCTTTTTCACGGTTGGGGCAGCCAAATTCAAGATTGACCGGAATGCTAAAGAGCGCTTCGCCATACTGAGCGAGCATAAAATTTTTATGGCTAAGGTAGGGGAGCATTATTTGGAAAAAATTTTGCGTATTTTGGAGAGTCCTAACTGCATACCACTGAACATCATCACGTTTGCCATCTTTTTCCACATCGGCTTTTCATAACAGGGATCAGGGCATTTGCGACAACTCGGTTTGTTCTCATGCGGACAATTTTTAAGCTTACCATACGCATAGAGGAAAAGCGTCTCGCACTCTTCGCAGATATGATAGGGAAGGTCGCATAAGCTCTCCTCTTTAAAGCAGACCTGCAAAGTGCCTTTTTTTTTGGGAACATCGTGATGTTTTTTGTCGCAATGCAGTTGAATAAAACGGTGCAAAGTTTGCGTATCGGAGATGAGTTTTTCTTTGTTCATGGAGGCTCTTTTCTGATTTTTACTAGCGTTTTTATAAAACTCTCAACACGCGTTTAAAGCAAAGCTCCAAACGCTACGTTAACACTGGGTTTTCTTCGGCAGAAAGCCCACGCACCTATGGTGCTACAAATTTAACTTTGAAAAAGTGTATTATAAAGAATATAGTCTAAACTTAACGTTATTGCAAGAAAACAGTGTTAATTTTTAAAGCAGTGGTTGGAAGTCTGTGGCAAACCGAAATTTGCCACATTAAAGATTATTCTGCTTTTTTCGCAGGAATAATAATCCCTTGATACGGACCAAATTTATGTTGGTGGCGTGTTTTGCCATCGTTGTAAGGTCCAACATCGCTATCAGGCACTTTCATGTTAAGATCAGGAAAATCTTTTTCACGATTGGCTTTGACATCGCGTGGTTTGTCGTAGTTATTGATGTACGCTGCTACGTTGTAGGCTTGCTCGTCGGTGAGAACACGGTTGTGGTTGTCCGCACCCAAAGGCATATTGGCTACGATCCAGTCTGCTGCGCGAAGCACGCGGTACATGCCAGCACCCGTGTTGTAGCTGTCTTTGCCCCAAAGTGGAGGAAATTCGTACCCATTGGCTTTGCCTTCACGTTTCACACCTTCGCCGTTTTCACCATGACATGAAGCACAATGCTCTGCATACACTTTCTCACCTTTAATCGGATCGGCCGCTTGGCTCATGACCATTTTGCGGTTGACCTGAGGAAACTCAGCGCCTTCGACTTTAGCGCCAACAGGAATGCCTTGTGCCAACCAGTACATGTACGTCACAATCGCACGCATCTCTTTTCCATTTTCAGGAAGCGATTTGCCATTCATACTGCGGTTCATACATCCATTGACACGCTCTTCAATACTGCCGATGTTTTCATCGCGGTTGCGGTATTGAGGGAAGTTTCCAAACGTTGCCATAAACGGTGCTGACCATCGCTTGGTGCCTGCATCTTGGTGACACGAAGAACAGGCAAGGTTGTTACCCGCGTAACGCATTTTAGCATCCGCAACTTCGGGACCGATGTATTTGTAGGTTTCATGCACCAGTGCTTTTCCATAACGCACGGTCTCCCCAAAAAGATTGTTCGGAATCGTGCTCTCATCAGGTGCTTTCCAATCCTTCACCACAACAGGTTTAAATCCTTTGTCTGAGCGTTTAGCTAGCTCCGCCACGTCCAATGCAAAAAGCCCGTTTGCCCCTAAAAAGAGTAGTGCCATTCCAAGCATCGATACTTTTTTCATCTCTTACCTCCTTAAAATTTTCTCTAACCACCATCATAGTTTTTCTACGTCAATTTTTCGTCAATTTCCGAAGCGCTCTTTTGAGCTATAATGTGAACAATACATCCAAAGGAGCTCTCATCAAAACGTTTCGTGCATTTGCACTCTTTTTTGGACTCTTTTTCGTCCTCATACTCACTCTTGGCTTCTTGATCTATCGTGCGAATCACAACCTTTACATTGAAGATGCTAAAAACAGCGTGGAGAGTGTGCTAGGCCTTACCCAAGAGCTCATTTCCCACGAAAAGCAACTGGCTCTCAGCATTGCGCTGATGCTTGCTCAAAATGAGACACTCAAAGAAGGCTACCTTACCAATGATAGGGCGTTACTTTTTGAAACATTACAGCGCGAAATTTCTAAAATCAAACAGTATTTACAGATTGAAACCCTTGAAGTGCAACTTCATACTAAAGATGCCAAAGCCTATGTGCGCAGCTGGGATTTTGAAGATTACGGTGATGATCTCTCCACATTTCGCAAAGGCATAGCGCTGCTTCAACAAACCAAAATGCCCCTCGTTGCCATTGAACTTGGCAAACGTCTTAACATTAAAGCACTCTGCCCTATTTATGCTAAAAATGAGTTTATCGGCTCTTTGGAGATCATTATCCCTTTCGATGAAGTCGCTCAAAAACTGAACGCCAAAAAGATCAATTTTGTCATTTTAATGGATAAAGAGCTTTTAGAAATTGGCGCGTGGATGAAAGAACTAACCCAAATCGATCACTACGTCATCGTCAGTAACAGCTGCCCTAGCGAGTGCATCAATGCTCTGAGTTCCATCATTTCGACCTCTACGGTGGAAAGAGGATTTGCACGAGAAAACGGTGTACTCTTTGGCTTCACACCCCTCTTTGACATCGAAGCCAAGCAGGTGGGCTACATTGGCATTTGGTTTGCAGAAGCCTTGCTCAAAGAGTCACTGCTGCTTCGAGCCTCGCTTTCACCTCGTTCAACACCTTTACATGTAAAGACGCTGGAGCCTGCTATGGAAGAGTCCCAAAAACATGAGATACTGATCCGATGAAAATTTTACTACTGGAAGATGACCACACTTACAATGAGAGCATTAAGGAGTCTTTAGAAGAGATGGGCTATGAAGTGGATGCCTTTGAAGATGGACTTGTTGCACTGGATGCACTGTTTGATAAACAGTACCATCTTGCCCTTTTGGACATTCGCGTACCCCATCTAGATGGCTATGAGATTCTTAAAGAGATTCGCAAAGCGAAGCTTGATTTGCCGATCATTTTCATCACGTCGCTCACCGACATTAACAATCTCTCATTGGGCTATGAGCTTGGCTGCAATGATTATTTGCGCAAACCGTTTTCACTCAAAGAGCTTCAGTACCGCGTCTCTCAAACACTCAAAAGTTACCACCTCCATACAACGCTGGGTGTGATACCGCTCCCCTATGGATTTTCCTACCATAGCGATGACCAAAGCCTTTGGTTTGAGGAGATGCAGGTCAATCTCAGCAATTATGAGCGCAAACTGCTCTTTGTGTTGGTGAAAAATAGGGGCAATTTTATCTCCACAGAGCTCATCCACGAATACGTTTGGGAAGGTAAGGAGGTCGGCGATAATGACATACGCATGCTGATTAAAAAACTGCGCGACAAAACCGATAAAGAGTTTATTATTACCGCGAAAGGGATAGGATACAAAATTGAAAAGTGAGACCAAAAATGCGTTTATGTTCGCGATCATTCTTACCTTCTTGACCCTCTTGCTGGTCTCGTTTCCCCTTTTAAATTACCTCTCGGCATCGTTTCGCCTTTCTCAATTTAATCAAGAAAGAGAGCTACGTCTTTATGCCGCAGAGATAGAAGAGAGCATTTACGCGCTTTCACCTTTGCAAAAAACATTTCTGTTTCCTCGCTCTATTCTGTACAAAAGTGCACTCGTAGACGCTTCCAATCGTGTTGTTTTTTCGTTAATCAAAGAGCCCATTCCCTCTTTTGAGAGTCCATTTTATACCGGTGAGCACGCCATCTTTTACAAACAACCCTTACGCAAAAATCTTTTACATGTAAACTTTCTCATCGTTCAAAAAGAGCTTTCGTACTCGCAGGTTATATTGGATATTTTGGTGATGGTGGGCGTTGTGCTCTCTGGCATGTTTATCATCTCATTTGTACTGATGAAGATGTTGCTCAAACCACACATCGAAGCATCAACACGCATGAATCATTTTTTCACCGATGTCATGCACGAACTTAAAACGCCTCTGGGTATCATGCAACTTAACATCGAAGGTTTAGTGAGAAAATACAAAGACAAACGCCTCAGTCGTACGCTTGCGGCACTCTCAACCCTTTCAACGTTGTATGATGATCTCGAGTACCTCATTAAAAACAAAACGATCACCTACACAACCGAACTGCTTAATTTTTCGACGTTTTTGGAAGATCGTATTGCGTATTTTGAAGCCTTGAGCGCTTCAAAGGAGATTTTGATTTGTTCACACATTGAACCAGAGCTTTATGTACGCATCAACCGCATTGAGCTTCAACGCATCATTGACAACAACATCACCAATGCGATCAAATACTCGCCAACGCAAACCATCATCGACGTTGCATTAAACGCAGACAATGGCAAACTCTGTTTTACCATCAAAGATCACGGTGTGGGCATTAAAGAGGTCGATAAAATTTTTGAGCGCCATTACCGAGGTGACATTTACAAAGGTGGTTTTGGCATAGGTCTAAGTATTGTAAAAAGTATTTGCGATAAGTACGGTGTTGTGATTGAAGTACAATCGGAAGAGAAAAAGGGGAGTGAATTTAGGTATTGGTTTAGAGAAGAAGCAAAGGAGGAGAAAATCTCCTCCTAAAGATTATAGTGCTGTTACGTTCTCAGCTTGTGGGCCTTTTGGACCTTCGCCTAGTTCATAAGTAACTTTTTGGCCTTCTGCCAAAGATACACGACCATAACCTGATCTATTTACTTGACGAAAGTGTACGAATACATCTTTTCCGCCATCATTTGGTTGGATAAAACCAAAACCTTTTTCATTGTTAAACCATTTAACGGTTCCCTCTAATAAAGCCATCTAATGCTCCTGTTATAAGATCGAAAAGTAGAAAATTGAGTATTTTTGGAGTATTTAGGATGCTAACTAAAGGTCACGTATCACAAAACTACCAAAGATGAACTCGAACCTCATCTTTCTAGGAAAATAGTGTATCTTATTTTTTAAAATAAAGCAAATTTAAATCGCTTTTAACTATACTAAGGCATGAAAATAGCAAAAACATATGCACTTTACAGCACAATCATCCTCTCTTGCACACTCATCTTAATGACCAGTGTCTGGTTTAGTCAAAAAACGCAAGAACAACGTCAGATTGTACACGAGCAAAGAAGTGTGTTTGAACGCTATAAAGCTGTCTTAAATCTTGAAAAAACCTCCATGATGCACATGAGCCTTAACTACTCACGTTGGGATGAAATGGCGGCATTTGTGAATACCCAAGATTTAAGCTGGAGTCAGGCTCATTTGGAGCCTCTGCTTCCCACATTTGGGCTTGATTATATTTTTATCTTTGATGCTTCCAAAAAGCAGGTTTATCGCCATAAAAGTAACGCCGTTCAAACCATAAATGTTGATTTATCCTCTTTGGATGCTTCAACACTCTCTTTTAAAGAGTTTTTCCACTATGAAGATGGGGTTTTCATCCAATTTTTTTTAGCGCCCATTCATAGCTCGGCGGATGTGAAACAAAGCGGCGATGCAAAGGGATTTTTGCTTTTAGGGCGACTTTTTGATGATGCTTTTCTCAAAAGTATGGAAGAGGCAACCCTTGGAAAGGCATCGCTTCTTTCTGCAAGTGATCATCCTACCTTACACGAAGATTTTGGGCTACCACTTCGCTCCTTGCATGATGACGTGATCGGTTATCTTCATTTTTCCTACATCTCCTCAACGCTTCTTTTTATGGCGGAAATACAAAACTTTCTTATTTTGGCAGGACTTATTATTGTCTTAGGTGGCATTGTACTGTTTCATGTTCTTACGTATAAGATTATCTTCACACCGATTCGATATATCTCCATGGCACTTAAAAGCCACAATCTCAACTACATAGCAGCTCTCTCACGTCAAGAGCATGAACTGGGTGAAATTGCGCATCTCATTTGCGAACATGAAAAACAATCCCATCTCTTAGAACACTACAAAGAGGCGATTGATGAAAATACGATTGTCTCCAAAACCAACGCTAAAAGCATCATCACCTATGCCAATAAGCAATTTATAGCGATCTCAGGCTACACCGAAAAAGAACTTTTAGGTAAACCCCATAACATCGTTCGCCATCCAGACAACCCTCAAAACTTCTTTAAAGAGATGTGGGAGACCCTCAAAGAGGGGAAACCATGGAAAGGCGTTGTGAAAAACCGTCGCAAAGATGGCAGCACCTACTATGTTAAGTCGGTGATTATGCCACTGTTTGACGAGCAAGGAGCGATTCAGGAGTACATCGCGATTCGCTACG
Organism: Sulfurospirillum sp. SCADC; assembly: GCF_000743525.1. Lineage (GTDB taxonomy): Bacteria > Campylobacterota > Campylobacteria > Campylobacterales > Sulfurospirillaceae > Sulfurospirillum. The sequence goes on from NZ_JQGK01000009.1 coordinate 39,018, forward strand.
ATGTCAGTGAGCTTTTTGAACAGGTAGAACACTTGCGCAAAGAGAAACTCATAGAGCTTCCCAGTCGCAAGTTTCTCTTTGAAGCGATTGAACGCACCCAAACACCACACTTAGCCATTCTTAATATTTGTGGATTTCGTGACATCAATACTCTGCATGGGCAAGCCTTTGGAGACCTCTATCTGCGTCATTTAACCCTTAAAATTAAACAGCTGATGCCAAAAACGTGGCAATTCTTTCATCTCCAAAGCGACGAATTTGCCCTCTTTTGTGACGCACCGCTTCTTGACCAAGCGTTTAACAACGAGTGCCAACACATTCTTGCCATACTCTCGCACGAAGGACTTTTCATACACCAATCGTTTTACCCACTCACCCTTCGCTTTGGCATTGCCAATGGGGTTGGGTATCTTTACAACCGTGCGGAAATTGCCATGAAAGAGGCACGCGCATCGCACAAAAACTTCGTAGTTTACGATGATAATAAGGGCTTTGAAGAGCGTCTCCAAAAAGACATTCAGTGGAATGAAACCATCATGAGTGCACTTAAAGAGAACCGTTTTACGATCTTTTTGCAGGAAATTGTTCCTTTACATGTAAAGAAAAATGCGCGCAAAAAATATGAAGTGCTGATTCGCCTCATCGATACCGATGGACGGATTATCTCACCTTTTCATTTCATTGATCTTTCCAAACGTATGCACTTGTACGACCAACTCACGCGTTTTGTCATTCAAGAGGGGTTACGAGCTGCTTTGGAGCTTCATTGTGATATTTCGATTAATATCACCAAAGAAGATATTATGAACCAAGAGACCACGGCATTTTTGATGGATATGTTACGCCAATACCCTACACTGCAAGGACATATCACCTTAGAACTTGTCGAATCAGAGGGCATTGAAGACTCCACAGAAGTGCAAATATTTTTGCAACAGATACGCACATACGGCTGTTTGCTTGCGATTGATGATTTTGGAGCTGGGTATTCTAACTTTGAATACTTACTGCGCCTCAATGTGGATTTCATCAAAATCGATGGCTCATTGATTAAAAACCTTGACACCGATGCCAATGCGTATGCAACGGTGAAAACAATTACCCATTTTGCTAAAAACTTGGGGATTTTAGTGGTCGCTGAATTTGTTCACAAAAAAGAGATTTTAGATAAAGTCAAAGAGCTTGACATTGACTTTGTGCAAGGGTTCTACCTGCATGAACCTTCCCCAAAAACAAAACTAAAGAGTCATTATGTTAGCCATTGAAGCATTTTTACATGTTGTTGAGAATGATGCGTTTGTCGAAGGACACGAAGTACTGGAAGTGGAGTGGCACCGTTTGAAAAAACTCCCCAATTCCGAAGATGAGGCGAAAATCCTTAAAGGGCTGATCAACGCCTCTACCGCTTTAGCGTTGGCGTGCAAAGGCAAAAAAGAGGGAGCATTGCGCGTGTGGCAGACGTATGAAAAATACGCCCCACTGATTGCTTCAACCCCTTCATCCTTAACCGAACGCTACGAAGAGGCTCAAGCGCTTTTATTACGCAAATATGCACTTTACATGTAAACGTTTAGACGGTGTGTTTAAAGTACCAGCTCATCGTATCTTCGCCCACTCTTTGAGCAAAAATCTTTTGTAATCCTGTGGGTAAAATAATCGTCTTTCCCTCTTTTTCATGCGGTGATTCAAAGATCAAATACCATCTGATTTCGTTTGAAAGGGCATCCAAAAGCCCTTGCCCGCCTTCAACCATCACCATTTTAGAACCATTGACGCTGGTAAGATCTGAAGCAATGGTTACGGAGCGATCAGGAATATCAAACAGAGGAATAGTGCGATCAAAATCGTTGTGATGGGAGTAAATAAGCACATCCGGTGCTTTCCCCTCACACAGCCTCGCATCTAAAATGGGGCGATCTATCCGAACCGTATTACCACCAATCACTAAAAGATCACAGCGATCTCGCAAACGATGCACCATAACGCGTGAATCAAGCGATGTAATGATTCCCCCCGTTGCCACACCATTCGCACTGAGGGCGAGTTTAAAAAAGAGAAACGGCTCTTTGTTTTCTTTACATGTAAACGGACTTAAGAGCAGATCGCACGCCTGTTTCAGACATCCAAAATGCACCTCCATCCCTTTACTTTGAAGATACGCCCCACCGCCTTGTGCGCGACTTTCATCAGAGGAGCCAATCACAATTCGTTTAAAATGAAGCGCTTCAATCAAGGAGGAACATGGAGGGGTTTTGCCAAAATGGTGACACGGCTCTAGGGTCACATGTAAAGAGAGATTGTGGAAAAGATGGGTGTGATATTTTTTTAAAAAAGTGTGGAGTTCGCTCGCCTCTTCGATGTCACTGATGCGTCTATCGTCCGTGAGTTTTTCGTACGCTGCTTTAATCGCAAGCACTTCAGCGTGAGCTGATCCCGCTTTTTGGTGTGCACCAACACCCAAAATATCGCCTTGGTCATTGCTTACAACCGCTCCCACCGCAGGGTTTGGAAACGTCAGCACCTGATACGCCCAAGCAGCATCAAGTGCTTTTTGCATTAAAAGAGTGTCAAACGCGCTTACCATTCAAAATAAGTTCGGATACTTTCGATCTCAGCCAGTGAAATCTGTTTGAGTTCATTTTCAACGCGCACAGAGGCAACGTTGTCAACAAAGCTTTCAAGAAGTCCGATGAATTTCTCTTTATTCGTCAATTTGACTTTGACTTTTTCACCAATAGAAGCTGTAAAATGCTCCGGTTTGGTGAGTTTGCGCTCAATGCCTGGAGAGCTGACTTCAAAAAGATACTCACCCTCAAGTGGCGGTTCCAAATCAAAAATAGGCGATAAAATACGGCTGATTTCCGCACATTTATCCAAACTAATGCCCTCTTTGGATGTGATATAAATTCTAAAAATTTTTTTATCGTATTCGTTTGCAATTTCGGTATCGTAGAGCGATACACCGCAACTCTCTACAAGTTTGACCATCTGTTCTTTATCAAGCATCGTTGTTCTTACCTTTTTTGAGCTCTTCTTCCACTTTTGCAAACAGCGCATCCATCTTATTTTGGCGCTCTAAGCTATCATCGAAATAAAACGTGAAACGTGGGCAGCGAAACCAACCTTCTGCTTGCATACAGTGGGTTTGAATATGACGCTGAACGCGATCCAATCGTGAAAGAATATAATTTTTCTCTTTTTCATTATAAATAGAACCATCTAAATAGACGTTCGCATCGTATTTTCCACGACTACATTCAACATCTACCACACAAACCCCGCGAAGCATCTCATCTTCTAAGGTTGAAAGCGCTTCAGGGATCAATTCCCTTAAAACGCTTTGGGTTCTCTGGATTTTAATACTTTTGTCTATCATAGTTTCGCTTTTTCTTCAACCTCTTTAAAGCTTTCGATATAATCGCCCACTTTAATGTCGGTGTATCCTGTGATACCTACACCACACTCAAACCCTTTACCCACCTCTTTAACGTCCTCTTTGAAACGCTTAAGGGATGAAACACTGCCTTCATAGATGATGACGCCATCACGAATAACCCTGATTTTAACACCACGATTGATCGTACCATCGGTAACGATACAGCCAGCAATATGTCCTAATTTTGGCACAGCAAAGACTTCTCTAACCATGGCTTGACCGATATTCTCTTCCCGAATCACTGGAGCCATAAGCCCTGTGACTATGTTGGTGACATCATCAATCAAATCGTAGATGATATTGTACGTTTTAATCTCAACACCAGCACTTTTGGCTTTCTCTTTCACCACACCTGTTGGGCGTACATGGAAACCTAAAATGATACAGTCTGAGCTCGCACTCGCAATCGCAACATCACTCTCCGTAATGCCACCAATACCTGCACTCACAATGTTAACTTTGGTTTCAGAGTTTCTAATTTTCTCTAAACTTCCTTTGATCGCTTCAAGACTTCCTTGAACATCCGCTTTGATAATCACAGGCAATGTTTTTAAAGCACCCTCTGCAATCATCGCACTGAGATCATCCAAACTCACTTTAGTTGTTTTGGAGAGCTCTTTTTGACGGAGGTATTCTGCTTTTTTCTTCGCATATTCACGTGCAATTTTATCGCTCTTAACGCTAATCAGTGTATCACCAGCACCTGGGACTTCACTAAGCCCTAGTACAACAACCGGCTCACCAGGAAGTGCCTCTTTGACGGAACGTCCAAGGTCATCGAGCAGTGCTTTGACTTTACCAAAAGCAACTCCCGCAACGACAATGTCGCCGACACGCATCGTACCGTCTTCAACCACAACAGTTGCCACAGGACCACGCCCTTTTTCGAGGGAGCTTTCAATGACGGTTGCTTTCACTTCACGGCTAGGATCGGCTTTGAGTTCTAAAAGATCCGCTTGCAATAAAATGGTCTCAAGCAGGTCTTCAATACCCATTCCCGTTTTAGCAGATACCGGTACAAATTCGTGATCTCCACCCCAATCAACAGGTGTAATGCCTAGTTCTGCCAATTGCGCTTTGACAAGATCCGGATTGGCCGCTTCTTTGTCCATTTTATTGACCGCGATAATAATAGGCACACCCGCTGCTTTTGCATGCTCAACAGCCTCTTTGGTTTGAGGTTTAACACCATCATCTGCTGCGACAACAACGATAACAATGTCGGTGACTTTAGCACCACGTGAACGCATTTCCGTAAAGGCTTCGTGACCTGGTGTGTCAATAAAGGTAATGTTTCGACCATTTTTCTCTACCATATAAGCACCCACGTGTTGGGTAATGCCACCTGCTTCACCTGCAGCCACTTTGGCACTTCTAATGTAATCTAAAAGAGAGGTTTTACCATGATCTACGTGACCCATGATGGTGATAACAGGAGCACGCTCAACCAGAATTTGATTATTGGCGTCACCTTCATCATCGTATGCTTTAACGTAGTCAAATGCCTCTTGATCATTAACAGTTGTCACGTTAATGCCAAAAGTCTCTGCTAAAATTTCAATCGAATCTTTATCTAAAAAGTCGTTTTTGGTAAACATAACACCTAAAGAGAAAAGCTCTTTAATCACTTCACTCACCGGTTTATTGATCTTTTCAGCAAACTCATAGACCCTAATCTCTTCAGGAATTTCAATCGCACTAATCGCTTCACTCTCTTGCACTTGTGCTGGACGACGTCTACGCTTGCGCCCAACTCTTTGAATACCTTGCATCACAAAATTGGTTTTTTTAGTGGTTCGAATTTGGCTTGGATCGATCTGTTTTTTCTTTTTCGCTTCTTCATTGACCAAAAGACCCACATTAAGATCGGGAAGAACAATCATGTCCTCCTCTTCCGTATCAATACTGTTGTCTGCCATCTCAATATTTAAAGCAATATCCAACTTCTCTGTCGTGGATTTTTTCTCAGCAGGTACTTTTTTAAGCTTCTTTTTCTTTTTCTGAAGTTCACTTGCACTGTTAGACGCAGCAAACATGGACTCCATACTCCTTGAAGGTGTACTCTCACGTGAGCCATAAAACGATGATGGACTTTGTCTTACTTCAACTTCGACCTCTTTGACTTCAGGTCGCTTCTTTTTAACAATCACCAGACCTCTGCGCTTTTGTACATTCGTTGGATCGATTTTATCAGCTGTGTCTACTTTATCTTCGGCAACATCTGATCCTACGTTCTCAACCACTTCTTTGTGAGAAGCAGTGGGAGCGGCATGACCCATTTCAAGCTCTTTTTCTTTCAATGTCTTCGTTTTAGGAGCAACAACTTCGTGTACTTTTGGTTTTTCAACGACAGGCAGTGGTGTCTCTATGACTTCAACTTTTTTAATCTCTGGAGCTTTAGGTTGAGGAGATGGCTTACTGGTTTGTGCAGTCTCTCCGCTTAAGACGTAATTCATGAGTTTTTCGGCATCTTCTGTACTAATTGAACTTGAATGCCCTTTGACATCAAGCCCAAGATCTATCGCTTTATCAACGATCTCTTTGTTCTTCATGCCCAGTTCTTTTGCTATTTCGGTTATACGAACTTTATCCATTCGACCCTATCTCCTTAAAAATTTTACCAAATTCCATCATTGCTTTGTGATTTGTTTTGCATTTATTGTTGAGTATTTTTACAACTTTCTTTTCATTGTTTGTCATACATGCCTTGCAGATATAAAAGCTTCTTCCAACTTTGGAAAAGAGCATGAGCTCTCCATTTACAATCTGCAATCTTTGTAAACTGTCTTGTAAAGATCTTTCTCTACAAACAATGCACATTCGTATGGGTTGACTCATTTTTGCGCCTGATTATATCAAATTTTAGCTGTCTTTCAGCTTTTTACGATTTCAAAACCGTTATTATCTAATTCAAAGATTTCTACTCTAAACATCCCAAACGCATTCTTAAGGGCTATGGCAACCTTTGGAGCATCTTCTGCCTTCACGAGATTGAAAAACGATGAGCCACTTCCTGAGAGGGTACTCATAAGCGCACCACTTTTTAGAGCAATCTCACGTACTTCAAAAAGTTCTTTCATCTGCTTCATACGACGATGTTCGTGCATACAGTCTTTGGATGCCACTCTTAAAAATTCCCAATTTTCGCTAAACAACGCTGCTGTGAGTAAAGATGCACGCGAAAGATTGTACACCACATTTTTCATGGGGTATGATTTAGGAAGCAGTGTCCTCGAATGCGCTGTGGACATAGGGCGATCAGGAATCACCATCACCACTTTAAGCTTCTCTCCAAGCACTTTTTTCAATGTTTTGACTCTTCCACTTTCTACTACAGAGCTGGTAAAACCTCCAAAAACGGCGGGGGCAATGTTATCAGGATGCGTTTCATATAAGATGGCTTTATTTAAAATAGTCTCTCGACTCGCTTTCACGCCTGCCATCTCATAAGCACTGGCAATGGCACCCACAATGACAGCGGAACTGCTTCCTAGCCCTCTTGAAAAAGGGATTGTATTGTAAAACTCAAACCTGAAAGGATCTTTTTTACCCGCTAATTCTTGATAAATATCGTAAAAAATGGAGACAAAAATATTGTTTTTTTTCAGTTTTGCATTCTCTTCACCCTCGCCTTTAACAGAGATACTCTGGTAACTTGAAGGTTTAATGCAAACTTCATTGTAAAGTGCGATGGCAAGACCTAAACAATCAAATCCGGGTCCTAAATTGGCACTGGTCGCCGGTATCTTTATCTTCACACATCGCTCCTAAACTGCTGGTAACATATAAAGTGGTTCAATTTCGTTCGTAAAAAGGGTTTCATCTAAAACTTTTGGTAAGGTAAAATGTTGCTCCACAGGGCTTTCTAACTGCACCGTGGTAATCGCTTCTGTCTCTTTTATAAAATAGAGATTGCGCATTGCACGAATCGCTCTTCCTTCGTTAAAGACAAATCCATCGCAGGCTAAAAGAGGAATATTCAGTGTAATACTAAGCGTTTTTAAAAAAATATAGGTAATTTTAATCGCCATAAAACTTCCAGGTCCCCTCGCAAAAAAGAGACGTACTGGACGATACTCTTTTAAAATAGCCTCAAAAAGCAAGGGCAAAACTTCACTTGTTTGATCCATTGTCTCATACGTTTTAATGAGCTGGTTATTTTCATAAATGCCTACATGTAAAGGCGAAGTAAGCGTTATAACAACAATATCAACGGCAGTTTTTATGCGTACACCTTCTCAAATTCTTGGGCTCTTTCAACACTCAATGTGCGAATTTCATAATTGCTTGGATCTCTTAAAATCGCTTTGGTCAACTCATGATTTAAGTTATGACTTCCTGCAAAAGAGGTGTAGTCTCCTAAAAAAGGAGCCCCCAAGAGGGATAAATCGCCAATCGCATCTAAAATCTTGTGTCTGACAAATTCATTGGAAAAACGTAATCCCTCAGGATTGAGAATCTTCGTCTCATCTAAAACAACCGCGTTATCCAAAGAGCCACCAAGCCCAAGACCGCGAGCACGTAGCATTTGGACATCTTTCATAAAGCCAAACGTACGTGCACGTGCTATCTCTTCAATAAAATTTTTCTTGCTAAATTCAAAGTGATACTCTTGTTTCCCAATGGAAGGATGTGCAAATTCAATCATAAAGTTATAGGTAGGCTTAAGACTCGGTGTGACGCGTGCAAATTTCTTGCCATCGGCAACTTCAACCTCTTTTTTGAGGATCAAAACCTGTTTCGTTGCATCCAATTTTCGCTTTCCCGCTTCATCGAGCATCATACAAAAACTGGCACTGCTTCCATCCATAACAGGTACTTCCGCACCATCAAGAACCACTCTAATGTTGTCAATCCCATACGCATAAACGGCAGAGAGAAGATGTTCAATCGTTGAGATATAACCACTTGCATTGCCAATGACCGTTGCCATTTGCGTATTCACAACATTGTGTGGCAGGGCTTGAACCAAGAGTCCTATATCACTTCGGTAAAAAAGAATACCGCTATTGGCTTCAAGAGGCTCAAGACGTATTTGAATAGGCTCACCTTTATGAAGCCCAATTCCTACACCGCTGACTGCTTTGGCTAATGTGGTCTGTTTCACACAACTTCCTTTATCTCAAGAACGTTATTGCGCATAACGATTTTTTGAAGCACATTTTGTTTGATCATCTCCCGATCCACGATCTCACCATTAAAAATGAGGTGACCTCTAAGGCTTATGCCACTGAGCACGATATATTCACCATCGCACTGTACTAATCCGTCAATAATACCATAAATACTCATACTCTCTTCACAAAAGACTTTCGCACCGCTGTTAACGCGTCCAAAAATCACAATCGGTAAACTCTCCACAATCTCTTCACCTGATCGAATAGGACGATCATAAAGCTTGAGTTTTGGCATCTGCTTTGGTGGTTCTTCTTCTAAAACTTTCTCTTTTTGAGGCGCTTCTTCAAGAGAGGGTGCCTCTTTTTTAATACCACCAAAACGAATGTTACACTGATTGATCTCTTTATAACAGACACCACTTTGCTCTAAAACAAAGGCAATATTCTTCGTAATTTCACCTTCTATAAGCAAAAAGAATTCCCTTAAAAGAAGGCTATTTTTTCTAAAATAGTCTAAAAAAGAGGCTTCATCATCAATCTCAATATGAAACACTCTGACGTTTTTTTGCGTTACTTTCATCGATCCATAATCTTCTTTGCTGATTCTATTACATTAAAAATACTCTCTTTAAGCCACACCTCATCCATCCACTCTTCGGGTCTGACATCCACACCTTGAACATACATGCCAAAGTGAAGGTGATCTCCTAATGCTAAGCCTGTTAAGCCTGTTTTGGCGATAGACTCTCCTGCTTTGACCACATCACCCTCTTTGACCATATAACTAGAACAGTGCCCATACAGTGAATAAACGCCCAAACCATGGGAGATAATGATGTTGTTGCCGTAAATGCCGTTTTCACGTGCAAAGACAACAACCCCATCGTTCGAAGTTTGCATAGGAGCTTGCGCATTACTGGCAAGATCCAACCCTAAATGGTAGGACTCACTGGTAGGTTGCTTCTCATACTCATAATAACGGTGATCCCCAAAACTGGCAACCACTTTGCCATTGCGAAGCGGATAAAATGGTTTTAAATAAAATCCATTGATAGGGTCTATGGAAACCGCAGAGGTTACTTTTAAAATATTGGCTTCATTGCCTTGGCGCATATCTTCATTGACAAATTTAAATTTTTCGAGTTTTGAAAGAGAGGAGCGTTCAGGAGCCATCTCCGCAATCAAATCGGCGATTTTCCCATCTAAAAAGCGATCTTCCAATGCAATCGTAGATGTTTTGTACTTTTTATCTTGTAAAAAATACGGTACATGCGATTTGGTTAAATTTCCTGCGCGGTCTATGGCAATCACAGAAGCACTAAAACTTTCGATACTTGTAGGCCATGCCACTAGCGTGATGTAATAACCCTCTTTGTAAAACGGTGTCGGATAAAATTTCTTACCAAAATTCGTCTCAACGTAGAGTGATTTCATCGCTTCATCTTGCGCTTTAAAAATCACCGCCGCAACACCACCCTTCATAATCTTATACGAACTTCCAATGATATTGACATCAGGTCTTTTGGTATCGACTTTAATCACCGATTTGGCACTGACACTATTGCCAGAGAAGAAATTCCATTTACTTGCATCGACTGCTTCGATTGTTAATTCAAATACTTTTTTATTGGCACCAAACCCCACTTTGGGAAAAGAGAGGTTTAAATCAACCATTTTTTCAGCTGATTTGAACTCTTTTGTCTCTAGAATAACGCTTTTTTCACCATCAAAGAGCGAAGCACGTACAAAACGAACTCCGCTTGCATCGGCTATCTGCACTTTAATCGGATCTTTTAAATTCCACTCTATCTCTTTGGGAAGAACGATCTGGGGAGCTTCTCTTTCAAATAAATTGGAGTTAAATACAAACGCAACACCCCCTACAAGGAGTAAAAAAATAAACCCTAACACAAAAGCGGCTATAGATGATGTTCTCTGTTTTTTCATTCTTTGTCTATCCTTTTTATTTTGTCCACAATTTCATCTCGAAGCATTTTGGGATCACAAAGGGGTACTTCAAACCCTGCAGCAGTCTTGTGACCGCCACCTTGATACTCCAACGCCACTTTGGAGACATTAATATCTTTACTGCGTAATGAGACTTTATAGCCTCCCTCTTTCTCTTCCAATATCATAATAGCAATGGTAACATTTGCAATGCTTCTGAGCATATTGACAATATTTTTGGTATCGTCTCGTTTGGCACCTGTTGCTTCCAGGGCTGCTTTATCAAAAATAATAGTCGCGATGCGTCCATTTTCATAAAGATCAAAATGGTTGAGCATGTACCCATAGAGTCTTATCTTTGAAAGCGATTCTCTGCGTTTCACTTTAGAAGCAATCTCTTTTGGATTGGCACCATCTTTCACCAGTTGCGCCACAATGCTAAAGGTAAATTCATCCATATCACCATACTGAAAAAACCCTGTATCATCTGCAATCGCCGTGTAAAGGCACGTTGCACAGGCTTGGCTCATCTCAATGCCATTGGCTTTTAAAAGCTCATACACGACCATTCCAGCACTCGTGAAGCGATCTACGACAAGGTTGATGTCTCCAAAATAGTGGTTGGTGAGGTGATGGTCAATGTTGATAATCTCATAATCTCCCAGAGGGATTTTGAGCCTATCACGGGTTGAGCAATCACAACTGACCACCAGATCAAAATGCTTTGGTAAGCTATTTTTAATTTTTGAAAATCCTGGTAAAAAATCGTACACGCGCGGTAATTCACTGTTTTTGTTGTAATGCGTTACTTTTTTCCCTGCGCGGATCAGTACATCATACAACGCTAGCGCACTTCCTAGAGTATCACCATCGGGATGTACATGAGAGACAATAACAATATGCTTGGCGTCTTGCATACGCTTCCACGCTTGGTGATACATTTTAACTCCACATTCGTAAAACGGTAATTATACTTAATTTTGACTGAAAAGTTATTGATGCTCCCTAGCGCATTTTTTTAGAGCTTTTGTAGACAAACGCCAATACTTCAGCAACAGCCTTGTAAAGATTCTCAGGAATAATCTCACCTATATTGCATTTTTTATAAAGCTCTCTTGCCAATGGAGGGTTCTCAACAATCTGAATATTATAATTCATCGCAATCTCTTTAATGCGAAGTGCTATGTAATCTGTCCCCTTAGCAATCACTTTAGGTGCTGCCTCTTTTTCTTGGTTATAGCGAATGGCTACAGCATAATGCGTTGGATTGGTGATAACGACATCGGCTTGGGGAATCTCTTGCATCATGCGCTTACGCGTCATCTGCATCTGAATCTGCCTAATTTTGGCTTTAATCTTAGGATCACCTTCCATCTGTTTGTATTCATCTTTCAACTCTTGCTTGCTCATCCGCAAACTTTTAAAGTAGTTGTAGCGGACAAACATCAAATCCGCTAAGGCAAGCACCAAAAAGAGCAATAAAATGACGGCAATTAAGATAAGCATTTTCTCTTTGAGCCATGCCAATTGATCATAAAGTGGAAAATAGATAACCGTAGGAAGCTCTTTGGTAAACGAGAGTAAAAAATAGTAGCACACCCATAAAATCACACTGACTTTGATGATAATTTTAATCGACTCTACCGCCTTTTTCATCGAAAAAAGATTTTTGAGCCCTTTCACCGGATCCAGTTTTGAAAGATCAGGGATCAGTGGTTTAGTGGTAAAAATAAAACCTGTTTGCATCACATTGGCTAAAATTCCAGAAATCGCCACCGCTAAAGAGAGGGGAATGACCATAAAAATAACTTCACGAAAAGAGATCATTGAGATTTGAAAGGTTGCTTCTTTGGTAATTTCGGTGCCAATGAGAGATTGATAGTAGAGATACAAATAGACGACGCGTGATTCTATCCATGATAAGAGCGCTAAAAAGGCAACCAATGCCACCACCAACGTGACAAACGCGCTGGTATCTTGACTTTTGGGAACATTGCCGTCTTTTCTGGCATCTTCAATCTTCTTGGAACTGGGTTCTTCCGTCTTTTCTTGATCATCTGCCACAGTGCAACATTCCTACTTACTTAGATCACGGTTTTATGGGTAATTTTCATTGAAAAATCAAGCCAAACCGCGTGATGAATCAAACTCCCACTGCTAATCGCATCCACCCCTGTTTGAGCATACGCTACGATATTTTCTTTGGTGATGTTGCCACTGGCTTCTAAAAGCACATGAGGGAAATCACTGTTTTTATACGCAACAACCGCTTCGATCGCTTCATACGACATATTGTCACACATTACAATATCGGCGCCACATTGCATCGCAAACTTCGCAAACTCCACATCTTCACACTCAATTTCAATCTTACATGTAAAGGGAAGTTTCTCTCTGGCTTCTTCAATAAAAACATTCAGATCGTCGATGGTTTTCAGATGAGTATCTTTGATCATCAAGCAATCATCCAAGCCCATTCGGTGATTATTGCCACCACCGCAACGAATGGCGTATTTTTCAAACACGCGCAAATGCGGTCTGGTTTTTCGTGTATCCAGCAGTTTAACACGGTAGCCTTCAAGTACTTTTTTATACGCAGCAACATTGCTCGCAATGCCACTGGCATGTTGCATGAGATTTAAAATCGTTCGCTCGCACCGCAAAATATTTTTGGATTTGCCTTCGATTAACGCGACCAAATCCCCTTTTTGAAGCGTATCGCCATCGTCAAAGTAGAAGGTAACATCCAGTTTGTTCATCTTGCACAGCGCTTTAACATAAGGCTTTCCTGCAAAAATCCCCTCATCTTTGCAGATGATATTGGCACTCGCGAAACTGTCTTTTCCCACCAATGAAAAAAGATCTCCTCTGCCGACATCCTCTTCAAGTGCTTTTTTAACAAAGGATTTAATCATAGCTCAAACATCCGATTTAACGCTGCATAAGCCCATTTTCGGGTCTCTTCAGAAATCATGATTTCATTCTCAAATCGCCCTTCTTTGATGCTAAGAAGCACATTGTACACATCTTGGAGTGTGGTTTCATTCATCGTAGGACACTCTGGCTTTGTTGAGGAGAGCACATAAGTATTCTCTTTGCGCAAACGCTTGATCATATTGTATTCCGTGCCAATGGCGACTTTTTGATCCAACGGAAGTTTTTTCACGTAGTCGATAATCTGACTGGTTGAGCCCACAAAATCGGAGAGATCACACACTTCAGGCTTGCACTCTGGGTGCGTCACGATGAGGATGCCCGGATACTTAGCACGGTAAAACGCGATGTCATCGACATCAAAAAGCTGATGAACCGAGCAAAAACCGTTGTAACATAAAATGTCCGCTTCCTTAGGATCACTTCCGTCCCCCACAACGCATGATTTTAGCCCCATCTCTTTGGCGATGTTTTGTCCCAAACAGCGATCGGGAACAAAGAGAATTTTTTTGTTGCTCTCCAGTGCTTTGGTGATAATTTTTTTGGCATTGGAGCTCGTGCACACATACCCGCCCATCACGCCAATGCGCGCTTTCACATCTGCTGATGAGTTGATATATGTCACTGGCAAAATGTCTTCTTTGGCAATGCTCGCTTTTTCTAAAAGGGCTACATTTTGATCAAAATAATCCACATCAATCATCCGAGCCATCGCACAACAGGCGATTTTAGGCATTAAAACACGTTTTTCAGGCGCTAAAATCTTGACACTTTGTCCCATAAATCCTACTCCGCAAAAGAGCAAATAGGGATTTTTATCTTTGGCTGCCCACTGAGCAAGTTGAAGCGAATCTCCTGCAAAATCAGCCAGTTCGAACACTTCATCTTTCTGATAAAAATGGGCCACGATGCTTACATGTAACTCGTCTTTGAGTTTTAAAATTTCTGCTTTGAGTTTTGAATTATCCACCCTAAATTCCTTACGTTCTATCGAAAAAACTTATTATAGCGTTAAAGAAATAATAACAAAATTATTGCTATACTGTGGCAATTTCAATGAAGGATTGTGTGTGGATTTTCTCTATAATATTAACGTTCAATTTTATATTTTAAGCTATCTTGTGGGGGGCATTCCGTTTGGCTTACTCTTAGCAAAACTCTTTACCGGTCAAGATATTCGAGAAGCAGGAAGCAGAAGTATTGGAGCGACCAATGTACTTCGGGTGCTTAAAGAGACCAATCCCGTATTGGCGAAAAAACTCGCCATTGCTACGGTTATTTTAGATGCACTGAAAGGCATTGTTCTTTTACTCGTTGGTAAATTTTTGGGACTCAGCATCGAGACATTGTGGGCGATTGCTATTTTTGCCGTCATTGGACATTGCTACAGCCCTTATCTTAAATTTGAAGGCGGCAAAGGTGTCGCAACAGGAGCTGGTGTACTGTTTGTCATGTTGCCTATTGAAACCTTGATTGCTTTTGTGACATGGTTTGTTGTGGGCAAAGTGCTTAAAATCTCTTCGTTATCATCACTACTTGCGCTTTGCGCTTTGATTCTCTCTTCGTTTATCCTTCATCCTGATCTTGAAGGGATTAAAACTCATGCGCCGATTTTCATTATCGCATTTTTGATTGTGTATAAACACATTCCCAATATCATTCGACTCTTTCAAGGCAAAGAATCGAAAGTTGTCTGATGCAGATTCATATTCACAATTTAACGTTTGAAACAATTGTAGGCATTTTGGAAAAAGAGCGCCTCACCCCTCAAAAGGTTACGTTACATGTAAAGATTGCGTACGATTATCATGAGAATAATTTCATTGATTATGCTAAAGTTTCTGCTTTTTTAGAATCTGAAATGAACGCGATGCGCTACTTTTTGCTCGAAGATGCCCTGAAGGATTTAAGTCAAAAACTTAAAGTTTTCTATCCACAAATGTCAAAACTCAGGCTCAAAATTTTAAAACCTGATATTTTGCCAAATGCGATAGTTGGGGTTTCGCACACGATTGACTACGCCAAAAATTAAAATTTAATTAAAAAAACTTTAAATCTAGCTAAAATTATGCTATAATCCCGTTTAAATTTTAGCAACTAAGGAATTTATAATGCGAATTTTAATCGTTGAAGATGAAGTAACCCTCAATAAGACTATTGCAGAAGGCTTACAAGAGTTCGGGTACCAAACCGACAGCTCTGAAAACTATAAAGATGCAGAATACTACATTGGTATTCGTAATTATGACCTCGTTTTAACAGATTGGATGCTCCCTGATGGCGATGGTGTTGATCTTATCAACCTCATTAAACAAAAATCTCCTCGTACAGCTGCAGTGATTATCTCTGCAAAAGATGACAAAGAGAGCGAAATTAAAGCCCTTAAAGCAGGTGCGGATGATTACATCCGTAAGCCATTTGATTTTGATATTTTAGTCGCTCGTATCGAGGCTCGTCTTCGTTTTGGCGGCACCAATGTTATCAAAATTGATGACCTTACGATCGATCCCGATGAAGAAAAAATTACCTACAAAGGTCAAGAGATTGAACTTAAAGGTAAGCCGTTTGAAGTATTAACACACCTTGCTCGCCACAGCGACCAAATCGTCTCTAAAGAGCAACTCCTTGATGCAATCTGGGAAGAGCCAGAGCTGGTAACACCCAACGTTATTGAAGTTGCTATTAACCAAATTCGTCAAAAAATGGACAAACCATTGGAAATCTCAACGATTGAGACCGTTAGACGAAGAGGTTATCGATTTTGCTTTCCCAAAAAAGTATAAGAGAAAGTTTTATATTACAATTGGTGTCCGCTTCGGCGACACTGATTGTAATCTTTTCCGTCATCCTCTACAACTACATTAAAATCTCTATTTTTGAAGATATTACCCAAGAACTCACCAAACAAGCTAAAATTATTGCAACTTCCCGCACGAGCTCCATTGAGCGCATGGGCATTAATATTTTTGATCCATCCCTCAGTTCGATCAATAACCCAAACGATGTGCAAGTGACCATTGCGATTCGTGTCAATCAAGGGAATGTCCCTTCGTTTGAACACAGTGAAAAAGATAACCAAAAATTTTTGACCATCTACTACCCACTGGAGAAACGCGAACATTACTTCATCTCGATCACTAAAGATATTTCCAATACCGATATTTTACTGAACAAAATTCTTAAAAACATTTTGAGCATTAACCTTACCGCGATCTTCTTGATCCTTTTTTACGCGCTTTTCCTGTCTCGAATGCTGGTACTTCCTATTCGTTCTTTGACCAACAAACTTGCCAATATGAATGAAAATTTTTTACAGATGATAGAGACGCAAAAGCTCCCTAGTGAGTTTCAACCATTGGGTTTAAGCATCAATAAACTGGTTGAGCGTATTCAAATTTTTGTGAACTCTCAAAAAGAACTCTTTATCGGCGCCGCACATGAACTTAAAACGCCTTTGGCGGTCATGAAAACCAAGAATGAAGTGACCCTTTTAAAGCCAAGAGAGAATGAAAAATATATTGACACGATCAAAAGCAATAACCAAACGATTAACGATATGAACAAGATGATTAGCAATATCTTAGAGATTGGACGGCAAGAAGGGGCGCAGTTTGAAAAACCTGTAGAGATTGATTTGATTGCTTTTTTAAAAGAACAAGTGAATAATTACACTATTTTAGCCAAGATGGAAGATAAAAATCTTATTGAAGAGATCGCACCTTTAAGCTATAAAATGATGCTTCAACCCACTCTTTTGATTCATATCTTACAGAATTTTGTTCAAAATGCGATCAAATTCACACCAAAACATGGAAATATCACGATTCAAGCACTGCTTTTAAAAGAGGGGTTTGTGGTACATGTGATTGATGAAGGGATTGGCATCGATGAGAGTAAAGATCTTTTTGCACCGTTTAAACGCTATGGAAATCAAACAGGTGCAGGGCTTGGACTTTTCCTTGCCAAAAATGCCGCTGATGCTATTGGGGCAAAAATCACCCTAAAAAACAGGGAAGATCGGCAAGGAACCATCGCCACACTCTTACTTCCTCTTCGCAAACGCTCTCTTTAAATTTCGTTAAAGTATTTTTAGTGTATAAACTCGTCAATAAATTTGACTTTAAATAAGGAAAACAAGCATGTCTTTAATGATCACGGAAGAGTGTATCGCGTGTGACGCGTGTCGCGATGAATGCCCCAATGGGGCAATTGAGGAGTCTGATCCTATTTATATCATTGATCCTGATGTGTGTACAGAGTGCGTTGGTCACTACGATGAGCCTGCCTGTATCTCTGTATGCCCGGTTGAGTGCATCGTTGCAGACCCCGATAATATCGAAAGCGTTGAAGAGCTAAAGCTAAAATACGAACAGCTTAATAGCGACCTTTAATGTCTAAACGCACAGCCATTATTGATATAGGATCTAACTCTGCAAGAATGGCAATCTTTGAAAAAAGTAGCCGTTTTGCTTTTCACCTGATTAATGAAACCAAAAGTCGTGTCCGCATTGGAGAAGGCGCTTACAACTTTGGTGGCGTATTGCAAGAACCTGCACTGAAACGCGCTTTTACAACGCTTGAGGAGTTTGGTCATGTCATTAAAGGGTATAAGTGCAACAAAGTACTCTGTATTGCTACATCTGCACTCCGCGATGCGCCTAATGCCAACGCCTTTATTAACCAAGTTCATCATGCGCTTAATATCAATATTAAAATTATTGAAGGAACGAAAGAGGCGTATTATGGTGCTGTAGGAGCCCTAAACTACCTTAAAACGATTCAGAATGCTGTGACAATTGATATTGGTGGAGGCTCAACCGAGCTTGCTAAGATTGAAAATGGACTCATTGTTGATACTATTTCACTTAATATTGGCACCGTTCGACTCAAAGAACTCTTTTTTGATAAAAAAATCCCTCTGGAAAAAATTCGCTCTTTTATCAACGAAGAGATTGAAAAAATACCTGAACGTTTTACATGTAAAGAGATGATTGGCATTGGAGGAACACTCAGATCGCTTTCTAAGATCATTATGGAGCGCACCCATTATCCTCTTAAAACGGTACATGGCTTTGAGTATGAGATCGCTTCGCATGCCTCTTTGGTGAATGCCATCGTTAGTTCGGATGTTTTGGGGCTCAAAAATCTGGGTGTACGAAAAGATCGCTTTGATACAATGCGTGAAGGGTGCATCATCTTTCAATCCATTGTCCAAAAGCTCTCCAGTGAAACAATGATCACGAGCGGTGCGGGAATTAGAGAAGGAGCTTATTTATGCGATCTTTTGCATTCCCATCACCATAAATTCAGCGTTGATTTTAAACTCAGTCTTCGCAGTTTTAAAGATCGCTTTTCATTGATGGAAGAAGACAATCTCTATATTAAACGGGTTTCACACCTTCTTTTTGATACGCTTTCTCCTCTTCATGGCATACCAGATAACTTCAAATACGAACTGGGTGTTGCTGCAGAACTTCATAACATAGGAACAAAGTTAGGGTTTTATCAAAATCATCTTCACAGTTTCTACTTTATTTTAAATAACCTCAATTATGGTTTTTCACATGAAGAAAAAATCCTTATTGCGATGTTGATTAAGTATCACGTCAATAAACTTCCAACACAAGAAGATATGACGCTTTATAAAACTCTTTTACCCGATATGCAAACGGTTCAATGGCTCAGTTTTATCCTCTCTTTAGCCAAAGCCATTAACAGCGATATGCGTCGCAGCAAAATTTCCTTTAGCTATCAAAATCATACCTTGAGCATTCAAGCAGAGAAGAGACTTTTTTTAGCACGCGAACAGATTAAGCAGCTGATTAAACCAGCCTCTTTTGCGATTATTATTAAGTAATTTAGGAAGTTTAGAAGTTAGAAACGAAGAAGACCAAGGAAAGAGACTCTTTCCTTGGCTACATGTAAGCTTAAAATTTCTGACCGATTGTAAATTCAAAGGATGCTTTTTCATCCCCTGCTTCATCCATAACGGGTTGTGCAAAGATAAGCCCAATCGGTCCTAATGGAGAGACCCATTCAAGCGCAATACCCGTACCACCACGTTTAATATTTAAATTATCTTCACCAATCATACCATAGTCAAAAAAGAGTGCAGCGCGCATTTTAAGACGTTCGATCAATGGGAAGCTCGCTTCTACGGTATTAATGAGCATTGTGTTACCACCAACAAGCGCACCTAAAGGCTCACTTGATGTTGCCGTCGTACCTCTTGGAGAAATGGAGTTAGACTCATAACCACGAATGGTTCTAACACCACCCATATAGTATTTCTCACCAAACGAATATTTTTCATCTGCATCATTGATGGCAAGGTATTTGAACTGTGCTTTGTAACGTAAAATTAAATCATAATCGATCAAATCTTGCAGACCATAATAGGTTGCAAATTTATTGACACTGCTCATAAACTTCTCATCACCACCCAATCCTGCAATCTCTAAACTGCTGCTTGCAGCGATACCACTGCGGGGAAGGTAGTAATCATCCGTATTGTTAAATGAGATACCAGGAACAATCGAGCTTTTAAGAGTTCTATCTGTTGTCAAGCGATCTTCATCTATTAAATATTGAAGAGAATCATCAAGACTCGAAAGCTTCGATTGTTCCAAAATATACCCTATTGAAACACCCCAGTTACGTGCAATTTTGCGTCCCAAAACAATATTAATACCATATTTTTCTTCATCATAATAGTCGTAGTCATTGTCAGCGGCATAAATTTTACCACCGAGGCTGTACACAGAGTCAAAAAGGCGTGGGTTGCTTAAAGAGAGTGCACCGTTAAGCTCACTATCAGATCTTTCAACATCAATACCCGCTCGCAAGCCTGAACCAAAGATATTGCCATCAGACACACTCGCACTTAACAAAAGTCCATCGGATGAGCCATAACCAATACCACCACCGATGGAACCTGTTGAAGCCTCTTTGACATTAATGACTAAGTCCATAGAGTTTTTACTCAAACGCTCCTCTTTAATCTCAACATCTTCAAAATAACCTGTTCGCTTAAGCGCACTCTTTGTATCGGTAACATCGGTTCTGCTGTAAAGATCATTATTGGCTAGATAGATTTCTCGTCTGACAACCCGATCAATCGTTCGGCTATTGCCTGCGATTCTGACATTATTGATATAGACTTTTTCACCGGGGATAACACGGTATGTGATGTTTGCGATATGGGTTGCTTTGTCGTTTTTAACATCCGGAACAATTTTCACAAACGCATAGCCAAGATCGGCGACCTTGGTTTCAATCAGTGTCATATCTTTACGAAGTTTTGCAACGTTAAAGACTTTTCCATTTTGAAGGAACATCGCTTTAATCACTTCATCGCTATCGATAAAGCCTTCTGGAATTTCAATCGCAATCGTACCCACTTTGTACTGTTCGCCTTCGCTGATACTGTACACAAGATCAGCGGTATAGCTATCAAGGTAGGTTTTTAAGAAAGGTTGACTCACTTCACAGTCCAAGTAACCTTTTTGCATATAGGTATCTTTAATACGTGCAGAATCATGCTCTATATCACTGGTTTTAAGCTTTCCATCGTTAAAGCCCCACATCCAAGGAAGCCACTCTTCTGCCTTGTTCGCAATATTGGGCTCAACATCATCATAATCCAGCTCTTTTGTACCACATAAGGTAACGTTTTTAATCACAACGTTTTCACCGCGGTTAATCACAAAATCCAATGACATTGAGAGTTTTTCACTCAACGGAGTCGTTTTGATCTCAACAACGGTATCAAAGTACCCTTTATCTTCATAAAACTTAATAATTTTGAGTTTGGAGAGTTCTGCTCGTTCCGCATCATACACTTCACCTTTTTTGATGCCTGCAAGCTTATTCATTTCATCTTTGTCGCTATCGCTAATGCCTAAAAAATCGACCTTTGCAATCACGGGTTTTTCTTTCACATGGATCAATAGAGCACCTTCGCTCACCTCTTCGACCCAAACATCTTCAAAATAGTTCTGTTTGTAAAGCGTTTTGACTGCTTTATCGATTTTTTCCATATCGACAGAGTCACCAGCTCTCATATCGATCATCTCTGAAGCCATCTCGGGAGAGAGGTGGATCAAACCATCAAACTGAAGGCTTTTTAACGGAGCCGCACACAAAGTAGTCGCGACAACAAGAGACAACGCAGTTATTTTTTTCATACTGATTAGCCCTAGAATTTATTTTTTTAGATATTTTGAATATAATACCATCTCTAGAATTAAGTGCCTATTAAACCTCATATAAGGTTACAGATAAGTGCTCGAAGATACGGCAGAAAAGGAGTTTGGATGGTTATTGGTATTGTTGGACTTGGTTTGATGGGAGGCTCTTTAGGTTTAGCACTCCAGAACACCAAATTGGTCTCTAAAATTGTTGGCTTCGACCACAATCTGAGCCACTGTGAAGAGGCATTAAAACTCAATCTCGTACACGACATTGTCTCTTTTGCTGAGATTAAAGCCTGCGATGTGATTTTCCTTGCCATTCCTGTTGGAGGTATTATCAAAGCACTTCAGGATCTCAAAGATGTGCGCGATACCACTACGATTATTGATTTAGGAAGTACCAAAGCGGAGATCGTAGCCTCTGTACCTGAATCGATTCGATCCAACTTCATTGCCGCGCACCCGATGACCGGTACCGAAAAATTTGGCCCCAGTGCAGCGATTCAAAATCTCTACCATGATAAAGTGGTTGTTTTATGCGATACTGACAACAGCAATGACTTACACAAAAACCGAGCGATTCAAATGTTCTCCCACATTGGAATGAAAATCGTCTTTATGGACCCAATATCCCACGATGCGCATGCTTCGTTTATCTCACATCTTCCCCATGTGATCAGTTACGCGCTGGCAAACAGTGTTATGGGACAAGAAGATCCTAAGAGCATTTTAGCCCTTGCAGCAGGCGGTTTTAGGGATATGAGCCGCGTGGCTAAGAGTTCGCCTCACATGTGGTCGGATATTTTTAGACAAAATAAAACCAATCTTTTAAGTTCGATTGAAATATTTGAGCAAGAGCTTGAAAAGTCAAAAAAAATGATTGAAGAAGAGGACTGGAGTGGTCTTGAAGCGTGGATGAGCAAAGCCACGACTTTGCATAAAATTCTCTAAAAAAGCTTTACATGTAAGCTTTTTTAGGGTTACATGTAAAGCTTATTGACCACCAAAACGTACAAGAGCGCTTGCCCAGGTAAAGCCACCACCAAAGGTATCTAAGAGCATCAGATCACCTTTTTTAATACGTCCCTCTTCATACGCATCGTTCATTGCCATCGGAATAGAAGCTGCGGAAGTATTGCCATATTTTGCGACCGTTAAAACGGTTTTTTCGATAGGAAAATTCAGTTTCGCACGTACTGCTTCGATGATTCTAAAATTGGCTTGATGCGGGATAAAATGATCAATTTGCGAAGCATCAATGTTATTTTTTTCTAAAATATCGATCACATCATTGGTCAAAGTTTTCACCGCCACTTTGTAGACTTCATTGCCTTGCATTTTGATGTAATTGAGTTTCGTATCCAGCGTCTCTTGGGAGCATGGGTATTTGGATCCACACCCTGGAGTGATGAGAAGATCGCCATAACGACCATCCGCGGAGGCGTGAATATCTAAAATAGCTTCGTTTTTGTTCTCAGTCGCACCAATAATCGCAGCGCCTGCACCATCACCAAAGAGAATACAGGTACCTCTATCGGTATAGTCAATCATACTACTGATTTTCTCAGCACCGATAAGCAAAATATTTTTTTTCATCCCAGATTCAATAAAAGCTTTTGCCATGGAGAGCATATAGACAAAACCACTGCATGCAGCGCTGATGTCAAATGCCATGACATTGTTAATATCTAACTTTCCTGCAATCACACACGCGGTTGATGGCATACATAAATAATCAGGAGAAAGTGTCGCACAGATGATAAGATCAATCTCATCTTTTTCAATTCCTGCACGTTCAATGGCCTTTAAAGCTGCTTTGACACCTAAATCACTGGTTGATTCATCGTCCGCAGCAATACGTCTCTCTTTAATTCCTGTACGCTTCTCAATCCACTCATCACTGGTTTCAACCATTTTTTCAAGATCGCTGTTGCTGAGAATGCGAGAAGGAGCATAACCTCCAATGGATTTTAAAGATGCGTACACGTTTATCCTTTATTGCTCTAGTAGTGCTATTTTTTGCTCAATATCAGCATTGATATTGGAAGTTGAAAAATTAATGGCTTGAAAAATAGCATTTTTAACCGCTTTAGAGTTGCTTTTGCCATGCCCGATAATCGCACAACCGTCGATGCCAATCAGTGGAGCTCCACCGTACTCTGCATAATCAACTTGTTTTTTAAGCACTTTAAAGACTTTGCGCATCAATACTGCCCCAGCAATTGCTAAAGGAGAGCGCCTTACATTTTGCTTAATAATCTTGGTAATTGAATCGGCAACGCCTTCACTGGCTTTGAGTAAAATATTACCCACAAATCCATCGCAAACGATGACATCCACAGAGCCATCAAAAACATTATTGCCTTCGACATTACCGACAAAACTCTCACATTTTTTGAGTGTTAAAAATGCCTCTTTTGTAATTTCATTGCCTTTACTCTCCTCTTCACCATTTGAGAGTAAGCCAACTTTAGGCTTAGCAATGTTCAGCACATCTTTGGCATAGGCTTCGCCCATAACCGCAAATTGTGCTAAATGCTCTGCTTTACAATCCACATTGGCACCCACATCCAATACCAAACTCAACCTTCCAGGAACAGCGGTTGGCATAATGGTAGCAATAGCAGGACGTAAAACACCTTTGAGTCTTCCAATACGCAAGGTTGCTAAACTCATCGTTGCGCCACTGTGCCCCATGGAGACAACAGCATCTGCTGTTTTCTCTTTAACCAAATCAACGGCTTTATAAATAGAGGTCTCTTTGCGTTTGAGAGCATTGGTTGCGGCTTCGTGCATATCAAGAACATCCGTAGCTTCAACAAATGAGATTCTGTCTAAATATTCATGAGGGGTAAGGGATCTAAGAAGAGCAACCTCCCCGACAAGAAGTGCTTTAAAATCACGTTCTCTTAATGCGTGAAGTGTTCCTTCAACAATGGGGGCAGGACCGAAATCCCCGCCCATCGCGTCAATTGCTATGGTTAGCATTTAGTTTTTATATTCGCCTGTCGTTTTGTTCACTCTATGAGGCATTTTCCATGTTCCATCGGTGTCTTTAACAGGCATAGGAAGAGTAACTTTGTAGTGTGTTCTTCTTTTTGCGCTTCTGGTTTTACTCACGCGTCTCTTAGGTACAGCCATTTTATTCTCCTTTTAGTTGTTCACATTGTCCACAATAGTGGTAATCGCTTTTGAAAGCTTCGATCTCGCTTTGCAGTATTGCAGCAAGGTCAATCGAACCGTCAAAAAACTCTATTATATTTAAAAGCTCTTCACCCTCAGTATCTTCATAGAGACCTTCACTTGCAAAGACTTCCACCCCTTCATTCACCATCAGCTTAAAACTTTCAGCACATCTATCACACACATGAAGAAGGGTTCCCTCCATCGTACCTGTGCATTTTACCATTGTCTTACTTGTCTTGAAAGCTTCCCCAAAAAATCTGATTTCACCGAGAGATGTTTCAAAATGAATCCCAGTTGTGGGAATTTTTTTGAATTCGATCTGCATTGAAATTAAAGAATTTCTCTTCGTGCAAAAAAGAAATCAATTTCGATTTTTGCATTTTCTAAACTATCGCTACCATGAACTGCATTTGCATCAATACTATCGGCAAAATCAGCTCTAATCGTACCTTTAGCTGCCTCTTTAGGATTGGTTGCACCCATAAGATCACGGTTTTTAAGAACGGCATTTTCGCCTTCTAAAACCATCACGACAACAGGTCCACTTATCATAAATGAAACTAATTCACCAAAAAATGGTCTACTGGCATGAACAGCGTAAAAAGCCTCTGCATCCGCTTGGCTGAGTTGTACTTTTTTCATCGCTGCAATTTTTAATCCATTTGATTCAAATCTGTCAACAATTTTACCAATAACGTTTTTTGCTACTGCATCTGGTTTAATAATGGATAATGTGCTCTCCACAATACGCTCCTATATATAATTAAATTTCATAACTTTGTAGGGAATTAGAACGTGGGAGTATAGCAGAATTTTTTTTTAATATCAATAAAGAGCTACTAAAGTATCTTACATGTAAAACTAAAGAGGAAAAATCCTCTTTAGTTTTGACTGTTTTTATTCAGCACAAGGTGTTGTGCCTTTTCTTAAATCTGCACCGATTTCATCACGGCTTGGTTGTCCAGGATAAGGTGCGTCCCACACAATACATCCTTCCGTTGGGCATGCTTCGGCACATGCAGGGGCATCATGATGTCCAACACACTCTACACATTTATCAGCATATACATAATAAATATCTGCGCCTGTTGGGTTGTCACTATCGTCTACAATTGCTTCAACAGGGCACTCATCGATACAGGCACCACATGCGATACAAATATCAGTAATTTTTACTGCCATAATTTCTCCTTACTTCAGTTTTTACTAGCAAAAAACTATATCGAAACTAAATTAAAATTGATATTAAAATTGTTTGTAATCTTAACATATCAAACCAAAGGAAGGTAAACCATTATTGACGTTCATTGACGTTTTTTCTCTCCTTTAACAATCTTAAAAGGATTATTTGAATACTATCATTTCATTAATATTTTAGTTCAGGGGCATATACATGAACTCGATAGCAAAAAAAGTGACCATTTTACAAGTCTTGATTGTTTCGATCTCTATTTTTTCATTTATTTTTTACATCAATTTTTATCTGAGTGGCTATATTAAGCAAGAAACTGAGCAAAAAATTCATTCAAATATTGCAGATTTACAACAAACTGTTCACGTGTATAACAGTGCTCTTGAAGATACAGCAGTGAAACTTTTTAGTATTTTTGAGGCAGGATTTGGCACGTTTCATGTCGATGCCAAGGAGAAGATCAAAGTCAATGGTATTGATACCCCTTTGATTGCGGCAGGTGGCTACACACTCAATAACAACTTTGCAAAAGTGGAAGCTTTTAAAGAGATTACCGGAGCGATTGCAACTATTTTTGTATTGAATGGGGATGATTTTATTCGTATCTCTACCTCCTTGAAAAAAGAGGATGGCTCACGTGCCATGGGAACCTATCTAGGTAAAAACAGTCCCGCGTATGAACCTATTATGAAAAAACAAAAATATATCGGTAGTGCGCGGCTTTTTGGTCAAGATTATATTACCGTTTATGCTCCTATTATTGAAGAAAATAAAATTTTAGGGATTTTATTTATTGGTTACAATTTTACCGAAGGGCTCAAAGGACTTGAAGAACAGATCAATACGATGAAAATTGGAGAACATGGCTATTTTTATGCGATGAATACCAAAAGTGAGTCGTACGATATTCACCCCAAAAATGATGGGGCAAAAATTACTTCAGAACTCGATAAAAAAATGCTTGCGCAAAAAAATGGGATGTTCCATATCGTGGAAGAGGGCGAAGAGAAAATTGTCAGTTTTCAAGCCTTTAATAAATGGAATTGGGTTTTAGTTGCCAAAGCCAATGAAAAAGATTTTCAAGCGGCGAACGATAAACTAAGAGATATACTGATCATTACCTCTTTAGTTCTTACGTTGGCCATTGTGCTTGTTATCTGGGTCATTATCAATCAAATTATTACCAAACCGCTTAATAACCTGATCGAAAAAGCCAAAGAGCTCTCCAGTGGAGATGGCGATCTTACCCGAAAACTACAGATTAAAGGTAGCGATGAAATTGCTCAAGCAAGTGAGCAAATCAACCACTTTATTGAAAAAGTGCGTGTTCTCATCTGCAATGCAAAATCGCTCTCTAGCGAGAATTCTTCCATCTCTCATGAACTTTCAACAACCTCATTGCAAGTTGAAAAGTTGGTCGAACAATCGACCACTATCGTCTTTGATACGACCAAACAAGCCAATCAAGTCCGTGGCAATATGCTAGGTTCTATCGAGCAAGCTAAAAACAGTAAAGAAGAGATGGTTAAAGCC
Source organism: Sulfurospirillum sp. SCADC (assembly GCF_000743525.1). Lineage (GTDB taxonomy): Bacteria > Campylobacterota > Campylobacteria > Campylobacterales > Sulfurospirillaceae > Sulfurospirillum. The sequence goes on from NZ_JQGK01000009.1 coordinate 66,555, forward strand.
AACCATTCACTCTACTCAGCGAGTAATGCCGTTGTTGCACTTACCGATGAGATACAAAAAAGTTCCGTTACCGAAATTGAACTTGCCCAAAAATTGAGTCAACTGAGTATTGATGCGGAACAAGTTAGAAGTGTCTTAACCGTTATCAGTGACATTGCAGATCAGACCAATCTCCTTGCTTTAAATGCTGCCATTGAAGCTGCGCGCGCAGGAGAGCATGGGCGTGGTTTTGCGGTTGTTGCAGATGAAGTACGAAAGTTGGCTGAACGTACTCAAAAAAGCCTTATTGAAATCAATGCAACGATTAATGTGATTGTTCAATCCATCGTCAATTCCAGCGAACAAATGAGTCACAACTCTCACAAAATTGAGGAACTCGCCATCAGCGCACAAGAGGTTGAAAATCGTCTGCAAGAGAGCTTCACCATTATTGATGCGGTAACAAAAACAACTGAAAATACGGTTGATAACTATCTTCAAACCGGCACTGAAATTGATGCTATTATCACGAAAATAGGTGAAATCAATAAAATTTCAACGGAAAATAGCCGCAGCGTTGAAGAGATAGCAGGAGCCGCGGAACACCTCAGTAAAATGACGGAAAACCTCAACCATAAGCTTGAAGAATTTAGAACCTAAATTTGGGTTAAAACTTATTGGATAAAATTAGTCTTATTGATTAAAAGAGTTTTTTATATTTAATTGTATAATTTCTGTACCAATAAAAATTCTCAATTAAAGGATACTTAATGTTAGTAACCAATAAAGCTCCTGACTTTACAGCAACTGCCGTTCTTGGTGACAATCAAATTGTCGATAACTTCAATCTCTACGAAAACTTTGGATCCAAAGGAACTGTTTTATTCTTCTATCCACTCGATTTCACCTTTGTATGTCCCTCTGAAATCATTGCCTTTGATAAAAGACTCGAAGAGTTTAAAAACCGTGGAATTAATATCGTTGGTATCTCTATCGACTCACAATTTTCACATTTTGCATGGAAAAATACACCCGTCAATCAAGGTGGCATTGGTCAAGTAAGATTCCCATTGGTTGCCGACATTACCAAACAAATTTCCCGTGATTACGACGTTCTTTTTAAAGAAGGTGTAGCACTTCGTGGTTCATTTTTGATCGACAAAGACGGTACGGTAAGACACGCTGTGATCAATGACTTACCTCTTGGAAGAAATATCGATGAGATGTTACGCATGATCGACACCATGCTCTTTACAAACGAATACGGTGAAGTGTGTCCAGCAGGTTGGCAAAAAGGCGATAAAGGTATGACAGCAAGCACCGAAGGTGTTGCAGACTATCTTGCGCATAACTCAGATAAACTTTAATCCTCTTCGCTAAGAGAGTTCATCTCTCTTAGCGTGACCTCTTTTTTTACGACCTCTTTTGACACACAGAACATGATTCAACACTAGCAATCACATCCATTCGATCAATTTTAACGCTCTTAGCCTGCTCTAATGTTATTTGATACTCAAACAAATTTTGGTCATAATCCACATCTTCAATCGCACCACACTGTTTACAAATAAGATGAATATGTGGCTTTGAGTAGATGTCATAACGCATTTTTCCCTCAGCGGTATTGACCTCAATGACCACCCCTTTTTCTTTCAGTGTCGCAAGGTTTTTGTAAACCGTTGCCAAAGACATCGATGGATTCTCTTTTCTAAGCGCCTCATACAGATCATCGATTGTTGGGTGCATCTTTTTACCTAACTCTTTAAGAACCGATATTCTTTGGGGTGTGGCTTTAAGCTCTTTGGTTTTGAGAAGAGTGATAAAATCATTCATCATTAACCCCTTTCCTATAATCATTTTCTGAATGATTCCATAATTTAAATCAATTTTCCTGAAAAAAAACTAACTAATAGTTTTTATTAATTAATAGACTTCTTGCAAAATACACTTTGCAAGAAGAAAAAGCACCAGAGGTGCGTGGGCATTGCGCCGAGCAAAACCCAGTGTTAACGTAGTCTTTGGAGCTTTGCTTTAAAGACGTGTAAAAAGTTCTGCAAGAACTCTAATAGAGTTCTTTTAAAATTGCCTCTGATAACTGTTCAATGCTAATTCCCAATTTTTTTTCAATCAAATGTGTCGCACCATGCGTGATAAAAGCATCCTCATATTCAAAGGTTTTAATCTTTACATGTAAGGCATATTTCTCTTTGAATGCCATCAGCAATGAGCCAACACCACCAATTTTGGCACTGTCACTAAAGACATACCACTGATCATACTCTTGCGCTAAGGAGATCAACAGCGGCTCATCCAAAGGTTTGACAAATCGCAAATCGACAATGGCTGCTTCAATACCTTTCTCCGCCAATAATTTTGCGGTTGCCACAGCTTTTCCAACCCCTGCACCATAGCCTAACAGAAGAATGCTGCTTTGCCCTTGTTGGAGCAGTTGTGCTTTTCCATACTCAAACGGCACGGATTCAAAAGCATCTGATTCTAAAAATGCGCCCCTTGGATAGCGAATGGCTAAGGGACCTTTGTGGAGATACGAGTAGTGAATTGCTGCGTGCATACTTTGTTCATCGCGTGGCGCCATTAGGGTCATATTTGGAATTGCACTTAAGTAGGAAATATCAAATGCCCCTTGATGGGTCTCGCCATCTTCACCGACAATACCCGCTCGATCAATCGCAAAAACAACATCCAAATTCATAATACAGGCATCATGGATCACTTGATCATAGGCTCGTTGCAAAAATGTAGAGTAGATTGTAATATAGGGTTTGAAACCCTCTTTTGCCATTGCACACATCGATGTGACGGCATGTTGTTCAGCAATGGCTACATCCCAAAAACGATTGGGATAGGCTTGAATCAAAGGGGTTAACCCTGTTCCACTAGGCATAGCTGCGGTCACACCTACAACATTGTCATGCGTTTTAGCCAACTGCATCAGTGCTTCAGAGTACATGACCGTTGCATTTTTGCTCACACCTTGCTTAATCGCCTCACCACTTGCCACATCAAAAGGACCGACGCCATGCCATTTTTCATAGTATCCCTCTGCCATCTCATAGCCTTTGCCTTTGAGGGTTTGTGCATGAACAATCACCGGTTTTTTAAGGCTTCGCGCGGATTGCAATGCACGAATGAGACTTTCAACATCATGCCCATCAATTGGTCCAATATAATCAATACCCAACTCTTCAAATAAAATACCAGGCGTAATCAGCTTAAAACTCTCTTCAAATTTTTTCGCCATGTACGTCGCACTCTCTGGTAGGTACTGCAAAATCTGTTCGGTTGTTTTTTTAATTCTTTGGTAAAATCCACCCGCCATCGCACTGGATAGAAACTTGCTGATGGCGCCAATGGGCTTTGAAATACTCATTTTATTGTCGTTGAGTAAGATAACAACCGGATAACGGCGATCTCCTAACTCATTGAGTGCTTCATACACCATTCCTGCACTGAGAGAGCCATCGCCAATCAACGCAATGGGTACACGCTTGTATTGCTCACCTTTGAGCGCTATCGCTTTTGCAGCGCCCACAGCAAGGGAGATAGACGTAGAACTATGTCCTGCAACAAAGTAATCGCACGGTGATTCATCCGGCCTTGTGTAGCCACTGATGCCATCTAGTTCCCTAAGGGTATCAAAACGATCCCAACGGTCGGTGAGCAGTTTATGGGTATAGGCTTGATGACTGACATCGAAAATAAAAGGATCATTCTTCACATCAAAAACGTAGTGCATGGCAACAATCAGCTCTACAGCACCTACATTACTGCTCAGATGCCCTCCATTTTTACTGACGGTCTGAATAATTTTTTGCCTGATTTGCTCACAATATTCGTTCAATTCTTCAATAGAGTATTCTCGTAATGTTTTCATCTCTTCCAGTGCTTTTTAATTTTCTTGTAGTAAATATTTTACTTTTTCTAAACGCATTGCCAAATTGCCATCGAGGTTTCCCACGTCGCTTAAAATGACAACGCCGCCTAAGGTAATAGCGTCATCAGACGTTACTTTAATCTTTTCGTCTTCTGCATAAAGCTCTTTTAGTGCCTCTACATCTTTTGGATTAACTCTCAGTTCAATTTTAATCGCATCCTTAACCTCTTGCAATAACGCTTTTGAAAGGGATGCGGCAATTTTTGAACTGGAGACACTCACCTCTTTTTTAATCACCTCTTTGGCGATCTCAAACGCTGTCACACTCATGTCGGTTTCGAGTTTAGCCAATCGCTCTTCAATGCTTTTATACAGCGTATCCAAATGCCCAATAGATTTTAAATAGCGCGACTTCATCTCAGATGTCACCTCTTCGAACTCTTCTTTGGCTTTTTGGTATCCTTGCGCATAAGCATTTTCACGCTCTCTGGTCAGCTCTTCGTTCAGTCTATTATTAAAATCTTGTTCTTGTTTTTCAATTTGAATTTGAAGCTTCACCACATTAGTGGTCAATTCATCAGTTTTTTTAAGCAGCTCTTCAATAAACTGATTTTGGGTTCCTTCTTCAATCCGAGCGATGTTAACAATCTCATCAGGAACATGCTTGGACTCACTATCAAAGGTGTTTTCAGTGATGTATTCTTCATTTACATGTAAAGGTGTTGCACCATCTACTACGTTAGAGCCTAGCACCTTAAACCGATACGGTTTGACCGAGTGATCGTCTACTTTTGCTTTATCAATGATATTTTCTGTCACGATCTTAACCTATCATCTCTTCGGCTTCACCGATTTGGAGGATGCCTTGTTCTGAGAGTTTTTGCACCTCTTCAACAATCTTTCGTTGAGACTCTTCGACATCTTTAACACGCACCGCCCCTAAGAAGTTCATCTCCTCGACAAACGCTTCTTGGGCACGCTGTGACATATTATCAAAAAATTTGCGTTTAAGATCATCAGCTGAGCCTTTGAGGGCTACCATCAAATCACGTTTATCGGCAACTTTCAAGATTTCACGTACCGCATTGCCATCCAGTTTCATAATATCTTCAAACGTAAACATCATATCTTTGATAATAGATGCGAGTTTTTCATCGGCTTGTTCAATATAGGCAATCGTTGTTTTAGACGCTTTTTGACCCAAGCGGTTGAGGATTTCAGCCACCGCACGAGGACCACCCACTTCAACTTTGTACGATGTCAAGGATTCAAGTTTATTCTCTAAAACAGCCGAAACTCTTTTGACAACAGACGGAGAAATCTCGCCTAAGTTTGCCATTCTAATTGTTACTTCACTTCTGAGTTGATCTGGGAAAAAAGAGAGTGTTTCAGCCGCACTGGTTGGATCCATATGCGCCAAAATCAAAGCAACCGTTTGAGGATGCTCATTCATAATAAAATCACCCAACTGTTGAGGCTTGATTTGAGAGAGATACCCAAAGCTTTGGGAATTTTCCATCGATTTGGAGAGCTTATCAAGAATCTTCTGCGCACCCTCTGCTCCAAAAGTACGGTATAAAATCTCTTTTGCATACTCCATACCGCCACTTCGGATGTACTGGTTTGATTGTAAAATGACATAAAACTCTTCAAGGACAGCATTGGCAACCGCTTTATCAATATTTTTTGCCGTTGCAATAAATTTGGAAATATCCGTTACAACATCAATTTCCATATGGGAAAAAAGGTTAGCGGTTGAATCTTCACCCAACTGGATCATCAAAATGGCTGCTTTTTCAGCCATTGAGAGTTCATTATAGAGGATTTTTTGCTCTTCTGTTAGTTTCATTATCCAATATCCTTAGAACTGTTTCTATTGCCATCATAGTCACCTTCATTGCGAATCATAGACTGTAAGAGCGCAGCAAATTCATCACCTTTTTGCTCAGCAACATGTTTAAGTTTTTCAAGTAAAACATCGTATTTAAGGGCTTCTTCGTTAAAGTCTTGACCAATACCAAGCTGATCTTCCACTTTTTTACGCGCTTGTCTGAATTTCTCCAAGGTATCTTCGGCACCCTCTTCTTCATGGGTCGAAATAGGTTCAACTTCATCTTCAAAGTCATCCAATTTTGTCTCCACCATTTTTTGACTAAAGGGGATGATGACTTTTTTGTAGAAGATAAAGAGCAAGATACCCACGATCAGGTATTTCACCAGTGGCACTAATGGTCCCACGTAGTTAGAGACTTTATCCATCATATCTTTGGTCGGTGCGCGGGTTCCATCACTGGAGAGTGGTTTGAACTCAAAGTTACTGACGGTGACTTCATCTCCTCTTGTTTGATTGAACCCAACCGTTTGGCGCACCACATCACGAATAGCATCCATCTGCTCTTTGGAGAGTGGAAAATACTCTAACTCACTCTTCTTTTTTCCCTCACTATCAACTCCGTATTTATAGCTACCATCCACAACAACAGCGGCGGTTAAACGTTTAATCTTAGCAAATTCATCTTTGGAATTGACAACTTTTTTAGAAATTTCATAATTGGTTGTCGTGGAACTTTTTTGATAAGTTTCACTTTTTTTACCATTTTCAAGCCCTTGAACAGGACCTATGTTGCTGATAGCACCTGGAACGCCCCCTATATCTTGAGGTTCTTTGCCTTCGCGTTTCTCTTCAACACTCTGCTCACTTCGTGGAACGGAGTTTGGATCATATGTTTCACTCACATAATCTTGCTGCGAAAAGTCAAAATCAATCGTGACTTTAGCATTCACTTTATCCACACCGCCAATAACGGGGGCTAAGACATTGATAATTTTTTGCTCGACATTGTGCTCAAACTCTTTTTTATACCGCATCTGACTTTTAACAAGTTCACCTTGGAAGATGTTACTCTGCTCATCGCCCAAAGGCTCTCCGTCTTGATTCACCACAGAGACATTCTCTGCACTCAGGTTAGAAACAGACGCTGACACGAGATTTTTAATGCCGATAATCTGCTTGATGGAGAGATTCATGCTGGGGCGAATATTTAAGACAATGGAAGCCGTTGGAGCCGCTTGTTTTTGTGCAAAAACGGTCTCTTTGGGAATCGCTATATGCACACTTGCATTGGCAATAGGCCCAAGGCTTTCAATCGTACGTGCCAATTCACCCTCAAGGGCGCGAATGTATTTAATTTTTTGTTCAAAATCGGTCGCACCAAAGTCCGTTTTATCAAAAATTTCAAAGCCAACTTTGCTGTTTTTAGGAATGCCAAGGGCTGCAATGGCAATACGTTGTTTATGAACGACATCACTAGGAACTGCGATGGTTCCTTCATTGAGCACTTTGTAAGGAACTTTCTCTTTTTCAAGCTGTTGAATAATCAGCGCTGAATCACCTGACGTTGTGTTTTCAAACAAAACACTGTAACCACTTCCTTTAGAAGAGGTCGAATTTTTATAAAGCGTTAAAAACACTAAAAAACCAATCAGGACAACAATTGATACGGCAGCAACAATCCTTTGGCGTAAGGTCAAGTTTTGTATAAGTGTTGCTATTTGGTTTAAAAGTGTTCTAAGCTCCATGGTGTCTTTCTCTTACATGTAAATTGTTTTAAAGAGTTCAAAAAAGCGTGCGTTTTGCTCTGGTGTTCCGATAGTGACACGAATAGCATTCATACCATACGATCCTAAATTTCTAACGATTATACCCTTTTCCATCAACTTTTGCGCAATGGTGCCCGAGTTTTTACTCGCATCAAATTCTAAAACGATAAAGTTGGTATAACTCTCAATCACTTTAAATCCAAGCTCTTTCGCAAACGCCTCATACACGCTCATCTGCTCAAAATTTTCTTTCACCGAAGCATTCACAAACGCTTCATCACTGAGTGCCACAATCGCAGCTTTGAGCGTCAAATTGGTGATATTAAACGGTGCGCGAAGTTTCAAAAACGTTTGAATGATCTCAGGCTGTGCAATGCCATACCCACAACGCATGCCACCCAGTCCATACGCTTTGGAAAAGGTGCCTGTGTAAATGGCATTGGGGTATTTGGTGATGAGTTCTTGGGCATCAATATTTTTAGCCGGATCTTTAAAGCGTGCGTACTCTAAATAAGCGGCATCAACCACCACTAACGTCTCTTTGTCAATCTGATCTAAAAAGGCATACACCTCTTTGGCATCCAAGCACTCACCTAAGGGATTGTTCGGAATACAGAGCATAATGATCGAAATATCGTTATTGGCTTTGTAAATCTCAAGCATCTCTTTCAAATTGTGCTGAGCCGAAGGGGTTCTAAGCACTTTTGCCCCTGTTTGAAGCGCATAGATCTCATACATGGCAAAGGTAATGCCTGCCATTAACACTTTCGTATTCGCATTGGCTTTAGCGTGAATTGCGATCTCAATGACTTGATCACTTCCTGAACCGATAATAATATTTTTATCTTCAACATAGTATTTGTGCGCCAACGCCTCTTTGAGTTCATACATACTATCATCCGGATAGCGGTTCATATGGATCGCTTCCGCGCGTACCGCTTCAATCACTTTGGGGCTACACCCTCTTGGATTCTCATTGCTCGCTAGTTTAATCACATCATTGGCTTCAATGCCATACTCACGTACCACAAGTTCAATCGGCTTGCCCGCTTCGTACGTTTTTAAATTTGCTAAAACACCGTTAAATTGCATTCATCATCCTCCACAAATATAGCTTCCAAGCCATTTAATATCGTATCTATCCCTGTTCTCTTCGATCACTTTTTGGACATTTTCATCATCTATGTGCCCCTCAAAATCCATGTAAAAAATGGATTGAAACCCTTTGTCTTTCGTTGGGCGCGACTCAATCTTCGTCAGATTCACTTTTTGATCTTGAAAGGTTTGCAAAAACTCCACAAGACCGCCTGGTTTATCATCGGTCTTTGCTAAAATGGAGGTTTTATTATGAATCCCTTTTTTATTTTTAAAGTCGCTCAAAATCAAAAAGCGTGTTTGGTTTGCCATATTGTCTTCAATTTTTTCAAACAGAATAGGCAGATTCGATAATTTAGCAGCAATGTGCGAGCAAATCGCCGCAGCATCGTGATCTTCACTCGCTTTTTTCGCCGCTTCTGCCGTTGATTTGGTGGGGATAAACTCTACGCCTAAGAGCATATGCTCTTCTAAAAATCTTCGACATTGATTGTAACCTTGTGGATGCGAGTAGATGCGTTTCACTTTTTTAATATCCTCACACACCGTAGCAAACGAGTGGTGGATGTCCATGTACAGTTCTGCGACAATTTTTGAGCTAAATTTTCCTAAACAATCCAGTGTCGTACCCACGGCACCTGCGGTGTTATTTTCCACAGGAACTACGCCGTATTTTGCTTCACCATTTTCCAAGACATGAAACACCGCTTCGATAGAACTGACTTCAATATAACTGCCCATCGCGCCAAAACGACTCTCTGCAGCTTGATGCGTGTAACTGCCTTCTGGTCCCATAAATGCGATTTTCTCAGGAAATTCTAGATTGCGGCTTACGGCAAAAACTTCTAAAAAAATTGCGTCAATCGCTTTTGTGTTCAGCGCACCGTTATTGAGCGCTTTAAGACGATCTAAGATCTCTTTTTCACGTTCTGGTCGGTAAATTGCTGTTCCACTGGTTTGTTTGGCACGCCCAATCTCTTTGACCTTTTCCATACGTTCATTGAGCAGTTTTAAGATCTCATTGTCAATCAGATCAATCTCTTTGCGAAATATATCGATTACCTGCATGATGTGCCTTTCCTATGGAATAACTCACAGATATGCTCGTTCTAATGCAATCACATCTTCAAAGCTTTCACGCTGGCGGATCAAGCGATCTTCGCCGTTTTCAAGTGCCACTTCGGCGACGCGCGTACGTGTGTTGTAATTGCTACTCATTGTAAATCCGTAGGCTCCTGCGCTTTTAACGACCAAAAGGTCATCGTGCTCAAGGGTGGGAAGTGCAATATTTTTCGCAAAAAAGTCGCCACTCTCACAAATAGGACCCACAACATCACACACACTTGTTGCGTGATCTTCTTTGCCTTCAACATTAATGGCATGATACGCTTGGTAAAGACTGGGGCGAATCAGATCGTTCATCGCGCCATCTACGATCACAAAGCGTTTAAACCCATTGTTTTTTTCATACAACACACGCGTTAAAAAGAAGCCACAATCGCCTACCAAATAGCGTCCTGGCTCACACACAAGCGTGATATCAAGCCCTGTGAGGGCTGCAAAAATGGACTGCGCGTACTCATAAAGAGCAATGGTCGTTTCATCTTTGTACTGAATACCAATGCCACCGCCCACATCAAAAAATTTAATCTCTATTTTGAGCGCTTTTAGATTTCGTAATAAATTCGCCAACACCAGTGCCGCTTCTCTAAAAGGCTCCACTTCGGTTATCTGACTTCCAATGTGAAAATGAATACCTACAGGATCGAGTGAAGCGCTGTTTTTGGCATGAATGTACATCCGTTTGGCACTGTCCACATCCACGCCAAATTTATTTTCATGAAGTCCGGTTGAGATATACGGATGGGTTTGGGCATCGATATTGGGATTAACACGAATGCTGATACGTGCAACCACGCCTAGTTTTAAAGCAATCATCTCAACGCGGTTCATCTCCTCTTCACTCTCAAGGTTGATCATCAAAATATCGTTTTGAAGGGCTTCTTCAATCTCTTCATCCCGTTTACCCACACCGCTAAAAATAATTTTGTATTTTGGGATACCTGCGACTAAAGCACGTTTCACTTCGCCAATGGAGACGCAATCGCATCCAGCACCCAGATATGCCATGTGTTTTAAAACGGAAAGATTGGAGTTTGATTTTACGGCAAAACAGATCAATGATTTGCGTGCTTTAAAAACCTCTTTGAGAGCAGAAAATTTTGTGTCGATCGTATCAAAATCATACACGTATAGAGGGGTGCCATATTTGTGTGCCAAAGCTTGGAATTTCGTCATTTTGAACCTTATTAGAGATAACAATAATTTTTTATTCTATCAAAAAGTTCAACAAAAAATGATTAAATTGTGTCCTATTTAGCGTTTAGCGTAAAAATGTAATGCTGTAAAAAATAGCAGAATAATCGGAAGTAAAATAGCAATCTCAGCAAAAATCACGCCATTGGCTGCCAAACGGCTGAGCAAAAAGAGTCCACTCCACACCACAAGGGTGATAAAAGCAAACGAGGAAGCGATCAGCGCCATATTAAAATAGCGACCCATCACAGGTGCTTTATAGTACAAAATGACAATCAAAAATGGGGCAAAAAGTGGGAAAAAAAGTTGGTAGAAAAGTGTCGCTTTGATCTTGTGGGTATTGACCCCTTGGGTTTCAAAAAAAAGCAGCGCATCGATGCCATCGATAATGGAGAGCGCGTATTCGCTCTGATATACATTGTCCATGATCTTCGGTTTAAAATTTTCCATCGCTTTAAGTGTTTCAACACTTTCCGTACGGTATCCTGTATCATCCAGCGAACTGACATGCGGTTTATAAATAATGCTCACTTTTTCTAAAACCCAGTGATTTTGAATAAAGGAGGCCACGGAAGCACGAATGATCTTGGTAAGATCCACACTCTCCACTTCAAAAATCGTGACATCATACGCGACTTGTTTAAGAGGGTCAAGCCGCTTAAAATAGACATACTGGTTATCGTGTTTTAAGAAAAGATCTTCGGAACTGGTGGAGATGCGGTTGTATTTTTTAAGATTGGCACTATACTCGTACGCATAGGCAAACTCGGTACAATTAAGCCCAATGTAGCCCAGCGTTAAAACGAAAGCTGTCAGAAAAAAAGGTCTGATCAAAGAGCGTTTTGAGATACTAGAAGCGTACATACAAATGAGCTCGTTGGATTTGATCATCCCAAAATAGGTCACAACCATTCCAAAAACGATGGAGAGTGGCAGGACATAATTGACCGCATTCATCCCTTGGAAAATCGCGTAAAGTAGCTGTAAATTGGCAGAATCGGGAATGTTATTGTAATTGGTAAGCAGATCAACACCGACATAAAAAAGATCAAGCGCTATGAAAATAACAAAGAAATTTTTGAGATAATTTTTAACAATGTATTTCTCAAAAAGTTTCATACCTTATCCCCATCGCACAGTGTTTGTTTAAGGGCGTATTGTAGCGAAACTTCTTTTAAATCCTGTGAGAGGAGTGCTTGAATGCTTTTCTTTACATGTAAAAGAATTTCAGGTAAAAATTCTCGCTGACACGCTGAAAAATCAGAAAGTACATACTTGGCTACATCGCTTTTATGCAAGGGTTTTCCAATGCCAATGCGCACCCTAATATACTCTGATCCAATGTGTGCATCGATCGATCTTAACCCGTTATGACCGCCATGACCTCCTCCAATTTTAAAACGCAGGGTTCCAAAAGGAAGGTCTAAATCATCATGAATGACAATGATTTGATCGGGTTTAAAGTAATCATCCACCGCTCGAACACTTTCGCCTGAGAGGTTCATATAGGTTGTGGGTTTAAGTAGAAACATGGAAGGGGCTTTAAAAAACTCGCCTTTGAAATTGGTTTTGGTGATTTTTTCGCAAGAAGATTGGTCATCGATGAGTGCATCGATGACCATAAAACCGACATTGTGTCGATTGTTTTTGTACTGTAAGTCTGGATTTCCAAGCCCTACGATCAGTGTCATGATAAGCGTTACTTCGCTTTAATAACTCCGGCAACAGAAACACGTGTCTCATCCATGATGATAACGTTTGCTGGAACGGGGATGTCACGTACGAGAATGGTATTACCAACATCAAGGCCACTAACGTCAACGACGAAGCTGTTTGGTAAATTTTCTGCTGTACATTTAACGGTTAAACGTTTTTTGGATTGAATCAAAACACCTTTGTTTTTTGTACCGATTGGAAGACCTTCAAGGACAACAGGCACTAAATATTTACTAAGAACGCCTGGAAGTGCAATACGCAAATCTACATGTAAAAGATTGCTGTTTACTGGGTCTCTTTGGTAATCTTGGATCACAACATTGTACTCTTTACCCGCAACTTTGACTGGGAAAATAAGCGTCTCTTTACTCTTTGCTGCTTTGATGAATTCGTTTGCTTTAAATGCAGCATTGATGTTTTGTTCACCCTTACCGTAAATGTTAGCAATTAGATATCCATCTCTACGAAGCGCTTTGGTAGCCTTTTTTTCGATACTATCTCTAATGATGCCTTCTAACATAGTTTTCCTTTGTAAAAAATAAGGTGCTAATTGTACATGAGTAAACCTAAAAGCTATATAAAGTCTCTATTTTTTTAAGCTAAGAATGTCTTTGTCGATCTCTTGAAGCTCTTTGATGCTCACACGTGCCTCATCTTTGCGTGTCTCTTTTTGACTTTTATCCGCATCGTAAAAATCCAGTGCCATCGTAAGATCATTGCGACTGGTCGAGGTTTGAATCGCCGCTTCGCGTGAAATCCGATCTTCTGCGTACAATCCTAAAAGGGCTTGATCAAAGGTTTGCGTTTTATACACATCTTTTCCCTCTTTAAGCGCGTCAGGTATCTCGCCCTCACGCCCTTCTAAAATCAACGCTTCAATACGGGCGTTTTTGACCAAAATTTCAACCGCCGCTGTTCGTCCGTTATCGACCGTTTTAACCAAGCGTTGCGCAACAATGCCTTGCAAAACGGACGCCAATGACATCTTGATGCGGTTTTGCTCACTGCCAGGAAACATCCCAATGATACGCCCAACGGTCTCTTTTGCATCCACAGTGTGCAAAGTTGAGAGCACTAAGTGACCCGTTTCGGCTGCGTGCATCGCCGTTTCGATCGTCTCAAGATCGCGCATCTCACCCACCAAAATCACATCAGGATCTTCACGAAGTGCGGCACGAAGGGCATCGGAGAAGGAGATCGCATCTTGCCCGATGGCACGCTGATTGACCACGCACGACTCATCTTTGTAGATAAACTCTACAGGGTCTTCAATCGTGATAATATGCTTTTTTTGCGTCTTGTTGATGCGATTGATCATCGAAGCAAGTGTCGTTGTTTTACCCGATCCCGTAGGTCCAGTAACCAAAATAAGACCGCGAGGAAGATCGCACAGTGTGTTCAAAATAGCAGGCAAATGAAGCGATTCAATCGTAGGAAGAACCATTGGAATCGTTCTAAAAACCGCGGAGACACCATCGACTTGAAAAAACATATTGACACGAAAACGGTACTCATCGTTGAGCTTAAAGGTAAAGTCAATGTTTTTCTTCTCAACCAGCTCTGGAAAACGACTTCGTAAGAGCTCTTTGGCAAGTGTTAGTCCATCTTGATACCCAAGTGCCTCTTTCGAAAAGGAGACAATTTCACCATTAATACGCCCTCGAATGGTCGTTCCGGTCTTTACATGTAAATCACTTCCCTTGTGTTCAACCAGCTTACTGAGGTAAAACTTCAGCTTTTTGGTCATCTCAAATGTGAGTTCGCTTACATTGACTTCAACTGCTGCCATTGGGCATCCTTTGTCTATTTGAGTTCGTTTAAAATCTCTACAAAAGCTTCTTTAAAGGCACGTAAACCCTCATCCATCAATTCATCACAGACGGTGTTCATATCGATACCATTGGCCTCTACGGAGTGAAAAAAGTTCTCAATCCAATCGGATCTAAGCTCGATGGGCTTGCACGCTTTGGAAGAGCCAATGAAGGCTTTAATCGTTGCAAGCGGTGCGGTATTGATCGAATTTTCGAGAAAAAGCTCTTTAATGTAATAATCAGGACTGAGCTTATCGCCTTTAACGCCCGTACTTGCAAACAACGCCCTGACATTGGCTAATTTTGCATTTTCAATCAGCGCATAACATCGCATCGCGTTCATAATGCCCACGCGCGCTGTTACAAAATCTATTTTGGCAAGCTGCTCATCCAACTTACGATCAAAACGACTGACAAAGATACTGATGACCGCTTGAGGAAGTTTTTTAACCCCTTTTTCGACTAACGTTTTATTCGCGCTGCCAAAGGCTTTGAGGCACTCTTGGGTTTGGGTATCGGAAAAAATGAGGGTTGCATTGACATTAATGCCTTCGCTCAACAACGCTTCCATCGCACTAAAACCAGCCTCCGTCGCAGGGACTTTGATCATCACATTCGGGTAACCAATTGCTTTAAAAAGGCGTTTACCCTCTTCGACAGTTGCTTCCGCATCATCGCACAAAAAAGGATCCACTTCGATGCTGATAAAACCATCGTCACCTTTTTCATACGAATTCAAAAGTTTTTTAGCAGCGAGTTGAATGTCGCTAATTGCCAGTGCTTCGTACATCTCTTTGGCCGATTTGCCTTGAAGTTTGGCTTTATCTTCCGCATACGCAGGTGAGCCTAAAAAGGCAGCTTGAAAAATCGAAGGATTACTCGTTGCAGCATTGACGATATTTTTTTCAATCAACTCACCAAATTCACCCTCAAGGAAGCTTCGCTCCACAAAATCACACCATAACGAAAATTTCAGTTCATTGTTATACATTATTGGACTCTTTTAAATAAATTGGAGAAGATTGCGCATATCTTTCTCATCGATAATCACATTGGCAGCATTTTTCAAAATCGGTTTGGCGCAAAAAGCTACTTTCTTCGCCGCACGTTCAAACATGGAGATGTCATTCGCGCCATCACCCACGGCAATCGTGTTTTCATAGCTTACATGTAAAAGATTTTGCAGGCGTTTTAGCATATCACCTTTGGAAAAACCAAACATCATGTCGCCACCGACCAGTCCACTTAAGTGACCTTCTTTTACATGTAAAACATTGGCAAAATCCGCATCAAACCCTAAAATCGCTTTCGCAGGGGTTGTGGCAATGCGAAAACCTCCGCTAAAAACCACTACCGTATACCCTTTGGCTTTAAGTCCTGCGATTGCCTCTTTGGCACCATTCATCAAAGGTAAGCAAGCGCACATCTCTTCTGCAATTTTGGCGTCCATCCCTTTTAAAAGCCCCACGCGCGTGCTCAAACTCTCGAAAAAATCAAGCTCTCCGCGCATCGCAGCTTCGGTTATCGTTGAAACCTCTTTTTCGACCCCATGCGCTTTGGCTAGAAAATCGATGGTCTCGCCATCCATCAGCGTTGAGTCAAAATCAAACACACACAACTTCATCCAAATTGCTCCTTGTGATTCTTAAGGCACTTATTATAGCAGTATCTTGCTTAGGCAATAAAACAGTAAACGATTACCTCTTTTTCGGCGTTTAAGTTATAATACGCCAAAGTTCACCCAAATGGATAAACGCAATGATTGAAAATTTTATCGAAAAATTAAAGCATGACACCTTTTTGACGCTTGAGACAACACCGATGCACGAGCCAACGTTTGAGCCGATTATTGAAAAAATTGCAGCTTTGGGTCTGGATAAAATCGTGGATGGCTTTAGCACCACCGACAACCCGCTCGCACGTCTGAAATTCAATGCCCTTTTTGGCGCGCTCAAACTTCAAACCCAGTTTCATAAACCCGTCATCGCGACAATGAGCATGCGAGATCGCAATAAAGTCGCCTTACAATCGGACCTTTTGGGTGCCAACGGATTTGATCTGCGCACGATTTTAGCCCTTACGGGTGATCCTGCCAGTGCCAGTGATCAACCTGCAGTTAAAGGGGTTTTTGAAGGTAACAGTACGCTTCTTTTAGAGATCATTCAGTGCTTTAACGCAGGCATTGACTACTCGGGAAAGCCGTTTAAAACGCAACCCAAACCCATTTACTCCTTTACCGTTTGCAACGCCCATGCCAATACGCCTAAAAACTTGATGAAAAAGATGGCAACAAAGATCAAACATGGCGCCGTTGGCATCATCACCCAGCCTGTTTACAGCGTTGAAAATGCGAAAATGCTTTTAAACTTGCTTAAAGATGCTAAAGCCGAGATCAACAAAGAGCAGAGCCAAGCGCAACTGATTTTAGGATTTTTCCCGATTATTAAACTGCGTACCGCTCAATTTTTGAGTGCGCACGTTCCGGGCATTCACGTGCCTTCTGTTTGGATGGATAAACTTTCTCACGCTAAAAAAATCAGTGAAGAAGAAGAGAAAAAAGTGGGGTTTGAACTCTCGTTAAATGCCTTTTTAGAGCTTAAAAAGATTCATCCAAAGATTCATATGATGAGTGCCAATAACTTTGAATTGGTCGCCGATTTGGTGAAGTATTAAGGTTTACATGTAAAGCGCCAAACCGCTTGATTTGGCGCTTTATGAAGGTTTAGAAATCGCGTTTTAAGAGCTGTTCGACTTTGAGAATCGTCAAGATATTTTCATCCCGCATTCCAATGCCATACACCATCCCTTTTTCCGCATGAATTGTCTCAGGTGGTGGTCCAATACGACTGCTTTTAATGCGAATCGCTTCTGTGAGACGATCGATCACAAAACCTGCGGTATTGTCCACCCCTTTCATCACAATGTAGCGCGTATCTTCTGTCACTTTTGCCGGGTCCATTTTGAACTTGCTTCTAAGATCGATCAAGGGAATGACACTTCCACGAAGATTAAAGACACCCAAAATATAGGTTGGTACACTAGGAACCCTCGTGTATTCAATCGGTTTAATAATCTCTTGAATGCTTAAAATAGGCACCGCATACTCTTCTTGTCCTATAATAAATCCGACCAGTTGAATAACATCATCCTCTTTTTTGTGCGGCTCATCAACTTGTTGTTGCTGTTTTTTAAGAATTTGATTGAGTTTATCATTCATCGTTTTGCCCCACTTATAGTTTTATATTTTTTCGTACAACACTCTCAAGGTATTCAGGAGAGTATGGTTTGGTGATGTATTCACTCATACCTGATTCAACGCCTCTGAGTCTGTCTGATTTGGACGTACGGGATGTTACGGCAATGAGTGGCAGGTTTTTATATTTTGAATATTTACGAATTTCACCCGCAAGCGTGTATCCATCCATACGTGGCATCTCAATATCAATTAAGACCGCATCAATGCTGTATTCAGCCGATTTGAGCATGTTGAGGGCTTCTTGACCATTGCTGGCTTCAAGCACTTTAACCCCAATGGGCTCCATTGATTTTTTCATGATATTACGATCCATGGCACTATCATCCACCGCTAAAACAATGTAGTCGCTTGGTACGGTTTTGGTTTTTACGACCGCTTCTGCACTCGCACGAATATCAACCGTGATGCCCTTTGCAAGGTTCATCAGAGCAGCCACATCGACGATCAATGTCACACGTCCATCACCCCTGATCGTAGCACCTGCAATGCCTTCAATGCCTTGGAGATAATCACCCAAAGATTTAATAACAATCTCTTCTTGCCCCACCAAAGTATCAACCACAACGCCCAGTTTAGACTCTGCAAGCCCAATGACAACCACATAGGTATGCTCACCACCTTCGTACACCTGTTTAACACCAAAGATGTCTGAGAGGCGCACCAAAGAGAGCACTTCATCACGAAGTCTGAGAACGTTTTTTCCTTCAATTGTATAAATCTCATCCAGTGGGATACGAACCGTTTCCAAAACAGATGCTAATGGAATCGCATAGTACTCCTCTTGCGCGCCAACCAGCAAGGCTTGAATAATGGCGAGAGTCAAAGGAATTTTGAGTTTAATCACCGTACCATGCCCCACTTCGCTGTCGACATCAATAATACCGTTGAGTTTTTCAATGTTGGTTTTAACAACATCCATGCCCACACCACGACCTGAAACGTTTGTCACAACTTTGGCCGTTGAAAGCGATGGTCTAAAGATCAACGCAAAGGCTTCTTTGTCGGTCATCGCGTCCGCTTCTCTCTCGGTGATCATCCCTTTTTCAACTGCTTTTGAGCGTAACAGATCCGGATCAAGCCCTTTACCATCATCGGTGATCTCAATAACAATGTGATTGCCCTCATTGTACGCTTTAAGCTGAATAAGTCCCATCTCAGCTTTGCCATTGGCACGTCTGGTTGCACCATCTTCAATACCATGATCGCATGAGTTACGAATAATATGGACCAGTGGATCACCAATCTCTTCCACGATGGACTTATCAAGCTCGGTCTCTTCACCTGAAATTTCAAGCTCGATCTGCTTTCCAAGTTCACGAGAAAGATCGCGTACCATTCTTGGGAATTTATTGAAAACTTTCGCAATTGGAAGCATTCTGGTTTTCATAACCGCAATTTGAAGATCGGTTGTGACAAGTGAAATCGATGAAACGACTTGGTTTAACTCTTCTAAAAACTTCTCACCCTCATAACGCTCTTCAACGTCGTCGTAAATTTTTAAAAGTCGGTTTTTACCCAAAACCAACTCACCGATCAAGTTCATTAAATGGTCAAGGCGTTTCACCTCAACGCGAATGGTTTGCTCCATCGCACTGGCTGACTCTTTTTTAGCTGGCGCATTGGCTTCAGCTGAAGCACGTTTTGCAGCTACAGGTTCAGCCGCCGCTTTTGGTGCTATTTCTTCATCGTTATCTTTCAAACTCTCAAACGATGGTGTCGGTACAGCAGCAGCTTTAGTAGCACTGGTATTTTCTTTGCGTTTGCGATCTTCTTCTTTACGCATTTTTAAAAGACGCTCAATTTCGTCTTCGACCTCTTTGTCGCTTAATTTGGAGTAGTCGGTATTATCATCTTCTTCGTACGTAGGGGTTGGAGACTCATCCACTTCCTCTGCTGTTACAACAACATTTGCAGCAGCTTCACCATTAGAGATAATGTCTAAACGACGGCAAATATCAGTAATGTCAATCCCCACAGAGGTGTCATTTCCCGAGTCACGAATGGCATGAAGCAAACTTTTCATCAAATCGATGGACTCCAAAACCACATCCATCACTTCAGGTGTGAGTTTTAAATCCCCATGGCGTGCTTTATTTAAAACATCTTCCATGTGGTGTGTTAAGCCTGTTAAAATGTCAAAATTTAAAAAGGATGATGACCCTTTAATCGTATGTGCTACCCTAAAAATACTGTTGAGCAATTCCAAATCATCAGGATTGGATTCGAGCTCTACTAAGTTTTGATCAAGTTGTTCAATAAGTTCGAACGCTTCAACCAAAAAATCTTCTAAAATTTCTTGAATATCTTCCATCGTTCTACCCCTATTGTGCTGTTTTCACGTGTGATTTGATGATTTTAGAGACTTCTTTGTAAAACATTGATGCATCAAATTTCGCTAAATAGGCTTCACCGCCCGCCTCTTTACCCCTGATCTCGCTAAAATGATCGCTAATAGAAGAGTTAAAAACAATCGGAATATTTTTAAACCGAGCATCCTCTTTCACACTCGCTGCAAAGTGAAATCCATCCATTTGAGGCATTTCAACATCACTGATAATAATCTTAACCTCATCCGTTAATCGATCACTGTAGGTCGCATAAAGCTCATTAAGCCTTTGCATCCCTTCAATACCATCTTTGGCTTCCACGACGTGCATTCCCATTTTTTTAAGAACATCACTGACAAGCTTTCGAGCCGTCATACTGTCATCCAAAATCAGTGCTGTTCCTTCAATTTTCGCAATTTGATCATCATTAAGATCCATCTTAGGCTGATAAATTCCCAAAGCTTGAACCACGCTCTCAAGATCTAAGATCAAAAGCACATCGTCGTTTTCAATACGCGTTACACCCGTAATCTGACTCTTATCCAGTGAGCCCATGCCCGCAACAAACGATGCTGGCTCAATATCTTTCCAGCTGATACGGCGAATGCGTTTGGCTTCATGAACCACAAAGCCGATCAAAATATCGCTAAACTCCGTAATGATAATACGAGGTTTAATCGATCCATCATCCGGCTCTTTAATGTTCATCCATTTTGCAAGATTCACCACAGGAATTACGATTCCACGAAGGTCAAAAATCCCCTCGATATAATCAGGAACGCCTGGAAGCTCTGTTAAATTAGGAATTTTGATGATTTCGCGCACTTTGGCAACGTTCACACCATAAATTCCCTCATACACACCGTTTTCTTCCTTTTTAAAAATACGGAAGTCCACCAGCTCCATTTCATTAGAGCCTACTTTTAAAATACTCTCTTTAGCCATTGCAGCCCCTTAGTTGCTTTTGCGCAAATTCTGTCTCTGAGGAAGATTGTACACTAAAGTAACTTTGATTGCACGCAAAAGAAGAAAAATTAATGTAATGCACGCCAGAGACCATAAAATCGACATTCTGATGGTAATGTCCCTCTGCAATAACGTCCGTTTTGGGGTAAAAATGAAGCTTGCGTTGTATTTGCGTTGCAAAATGCTCGATGGTCTTGCACAATTTTTTCGTGCGTTGGTCTTTTTGGATCTTTTTGGAGATTGCATGATCCCACGCTTCATCCAAGAAATTCAAGATTTTTAAGACACTTTGATTGCGGATTGCTTTAGTATAAATACGGTTAAGGAGCGTTCCATATTTATCACCATGCAACAACAAGCAGGTTTTGCCACTGGGAAGTTTACATGTAAGCGGTTGTGCTTCTAAAGGAATGACCTTTACATGGTTAAAGAGTTTGGAGAGATCAAAGTCATGATTGCCCTCAAAATAGTAAACCTCACAGTGTTTTCCAAGCGCCTCAATCAGATCAATATAGCCTTGGTATTGTTTGACGCCATACGCAACACTGCCCACCAAAAGGTCGAACATGTCGCCCATTAAAAAGAGTTGGGGTGGAGGATTTTGCTTTACATGTAAAAGAAAATCAAAGAAGAAAGAGCGCTCATCTGAGTCATGCGCATCGGCAATAAAAAGCGCTCCTTCTTGGATGATAAGATTAGGGGACATAGGCGATAATAGGGATTCCTGCGGACTCTTCAAAACCGCACATTAAATTTGCATTCGCGACCGCTTGAGAGGACGCACCACGCAAAAGGTTGTCGATGCTCGATGAGACAAAAATGGATCTGCCTTTTTGGCTCACAAAAATATCGCAAAAGTTCGTTCCAGCCGTTGATTTAATATCGACAGGTACTTCACGGATACGCACAAAATGCTCGTTTTTGTAAAAGGCGTGAAGAATGGCTTTGGCATCAATCACTTCATTCGTTTGTAAATACGAACTCACCAACATGCCACGACTCACAGGCAATAAATGCGGTATAAAATTGACTTCAAACGGATGTCCACTCACAAGGCGTAATTTTTCAGCGATCTCGGGCTCATGGCGATGTTTGAGAGGATTGTACGCAAAGATATTTTCATTGATCGTGACAAAATGCGCTGTAAGGCTTGGCTTTTTGCCCGCACCGGAGACACCGCTTTTCGCATCGATGAAGATAGGCGCTTCTTGATTGAGATAATTCAAAAACGGCAAAATACCCAAAATCGAAGCGGTCGGATAACACCCTGGATTGGCAATCAGATTCGCCTCTTTGATTTTGGCGCGATTGATCTCAGGAAGCCCATACACTGCCTCGTTTAGATGCTCTTTATCTTCATGCTCGCAATAATGTTTCTCATAGGCTTCCAGCTCCAAACGATAATCTGCTGAGAGGTCCACCACCTTTACATGTAAATCCAAAAGCTCTTTGGCAAACCCCATCGCTGCTTTGTGCGGAAGCGCTAAAAAAGCGAGTTTGGCGTGTTTGGCGACTTCTGCAGCATCGGCTTTTAAAACCTCTTGCTCAAAAACGCCCAATAAGCTTGGATGCAATTCGCTCGCTTTCATGCCACCTTCCGTGGTTGCAATGTAGCTGATGTTAAAATGGGGATGGTTGATCAAAATTTTGATCAGCTCTAGCCCAGTATAACCGCTTGCTCCAATGATGGCTACGTCTATTTTTGACATCTTATCCCTCGAAATTGATCTTACGGTATGCGACTTCTAAAATCTCATACTCTTGTTTGCCTGAAGGCAGTTTGATGGTCACTTCTTCACCCTCTCCTCGCCCCATTAACTGAATCGCTAAAGGTGAATAGTACGAAATGAGCCCACGGTCCGGATTGCTCTCGGTACTTCCCACGATGGTGTACGTCACCTCTTCGTTGGTCTCTAAGTTTTCCAACATAATGGTCGAGCCAAAGCGAATTTTTTCATGCTCATACGAAGTCGGGTCAATCACTTGCGCGCGCGAGACCAAATCGCTAAGCTCGCCAATACGCCCATCAATAAACGCTAAACGCTCTTTGGCTGCGTGGTACTCCGCATTTTCTTTTAAATCGCCGTGACTTCGTGCGATATCAAGCTCAATAACCGTCTCAGGCCGTTGCTTTTTTTTAAGATCATTGAGTTCATTCATCAATTTTTTGTAACCGTATTCGGTCATTGGTTCTTTTGCAGTGCTCATTCTTTACTCCTTATCTCTTCTATTATCTTCATTATGCTTATCATTGCCTCTTGACTGCCATGCCCCAGTATCTTCCTAAGCTCGGTGATACGGCTAAAAAATGCTTCTCTGTCCACATTTTCATATGCCTCAAACAGACGTTGCGCATGCACCTCTTCTTGCAACAGTTCCTCATGTAACGGCTCTTTGTTTTCAAAATCAAAAATGATGTTGGCAAGACCTACATGTTTGAGTTTCACAAACTGCTTCGCGATCCAATAATCCAGCGCTTTGGCTTTGTACGCCAAAACAAACGGAACGCCTACGAGTGCTGCTTCAAGCGTCGCCGTTCCGGAACAGACAAACGCAAACTCACTGCGCTCTAACGCCTCGTAGGTGTTACGACAGATCTTAAAGTCATGAATATCGCCATAAATCTCTGCAATTTCACGGTAATCATAATGTGCTGGAATCACCAGCCACTTCTCTTTCCCCTCGATTTTAGAAGCCAACTCCTTATAAATCGGAAAAAGACTGCGAATCTCACTCTTACGACTCCCTGGGAAAAAAGAAACAATCCCCGTCTCTTCATAGCGCAGTTTAAACAGAGGAATTTCATCGAGCAATGGGTTTCCCACATAGGTTGCTTTGGTGTAAAACTGCTGTTCAAACGGGAAAATGGAAGCTAACACGGTGCAGTATTTCTCCATCGCTTCCACACGTTTGGGTTTCCATGCCCACACTTTTGGCAAGATATAATAGATAATTTCAACATTGGGATTGATCGTTTTAATCGCTTTTGCCAAAGGCAAATTAAATGCAGGTGAGTCGATGAGCAGCACTTTGTCCACAAAAAAACTCATTCGCGCCATAATCTTGATCGCCTTTTTGGCTTTGCGAATTTTTGGCAGCGCATCTAAAAATCCCATGATCGAAAAAGCACGACTGGGCATCAAAGGTTTTCCAAAGCGCTCATCAAAAATGCCATAAATTTCACACCGCTCAAGGGCGTTTAAAATGGGTTCTAAGTGTAAATTGGCAGATGGCTCTAAGGCGGAGACAAGTAATTTCAAAATAGCACCTTTTGTATTCTATTACACGAAGTCTATACAAAAATCTCTTAAAAGTATAAGTCAGTTTCGTTATAATGTTTTAAAAAAAGTAGGCATTTTCAATGAAACGTATTTTAATTACCAATGATGATGGCTTTGAAAGTCCTGGACTTCACGCCCTTGCTCGCGCACTTCGTCCTTTAGGTCATGTCACCATTGTAGCCCCCACTTCTGAAAAATCCGCATGCGGACACTCCCTTACCCTCACGCGTCCGCTTCGCTTTGTTGCGCTTGGTGATGATTTTTACAAACTTGATGATGGCACCCCCACGGACTGTATTTATCTCTCACTCAACGCTCTTTTTGAAGGCGAAAGCAAACCTGATTTGGTCGTGAGTGGCATCAACAAAGGCTCCAATTTGGGCGAAGACATCACGTATAGCGGAACAGCGAGTGCGGCAATGGAAGCAGCCCTTCATGGTGTTCCCTCTATTGCTATCTCTCAAGTTTATACGGGTGGCCCTCAAAACATCGAGCTAACCCACGGCTATGATCTCGCCGAGCGAACCGTACATGATCTTGCTAAACGCATTTTAGATGGTACCTTTCCTCTTGCAGAGCGTCGCTTTTTAAATGTCAACATTCCCGCTCTCAAACCCGAAGAGTGCAAGGGCTACAAGATCACCCGTGCAGGTTACAGAATGTATGGCAATGACGCGCATCTGCACCGAAACCCAAGGGGCGAAGAGTACTACTGGCTTGGTGTGCATACGCTTGAGTGGAAAAAAGGTGAAATAGATGACTGCGACCTGAGCGCCATCGATGAAGGTTATGTCTCCATCACGCCCATCAAACTCGATATGACTGCCCACGATGAAATTGAAACACTCAAAGAATGGATAAAATAATGGAAGATCGTTACTCTCGTGTCAGACGCGTTTTTGGTGAAGACTTTGAAAAACTCCAAAGCGCCAAAATACTTCTTTTAGGCATCGGCGGTGTCGGAAGCCCGTGTTTAGACGCACTGTACCGCACAGGGGTGAGCGACATCACCATCGTTGATTTTGATACTTACGATGTGACCAATCAAAACAGACAACTAGGTTCGGAAGCCGTCGGCGCAGTCAAAGTCTTGCACATGGCAAGCCTCTATAAAGGTGTGACGCCGATTGTGGCAAAAGTTACTCCTGAATGGGTTGAAAACTTTGACTTTAAACCCTATGACATCGTCATTGACGCTATTGATGACATGGAAGCCAAAATAGCTGTGGCACACAAAGCCCACACCAAACTGCTAAGTTCCGCAGGTGGCGCTAAAAAAATCGACCCCACCAAAATTCACTATGCTCCTATTTGGGACACCTATGGCGATGCACTGGCAAAAAGCTTTCGTGAGGGGCTTAAAAAAACTGGCTTTCAAGGCTCATTCTTAACGGTATTTTCCGATGAAAAGCCGATTTGTAAAGAGATGGGTAGTTTGATGTGCGTGACGGCTTCATTTGGGTTGACGCTCGCTTCATTGGCGATTCGTAAGATTACGGGGAAGATGTAAGCTTGACATGTAATCTAGTCCAACTTTTTATTCTTTGTAGATAATTCGTTATATTAACCAATAAAATCAACGGAAAAATGCCAACAAAATGGGTTTTAGTGCCAAAACTTTAATAATGTATCCCATGTTTCTGCTTACTTATCATATTAATCTAAGCGTCATGCACCACTCTTTATAACCATATCTTGCAAAGCCATTAAAGATGCTTTTGCACAAGCAATGCGTTTGGCAATGTCTTTACCCTCTTTGTCCATAAAATCAATTTGTATTTTGTAAATCAAAGCCTCTCCCATGTAAAAACCAAAGACCAAATATCCCGCATAGAGTTTTGCCTCTTTAGTCTTTTTCCCTGGGTCCAAAGGGTCATTTTCATAAATCAGTAAATCCAAGCGAGGGACATTTTGAGATGAGGCTTCACCAAACTCCTTGGTTAATATATGTTTTACTTCTTCAAGATCTAAAGTCTCAAAAAGTTTTGAAGGTGCGTAGCGTGCTTTTTGTATCTGAAGTTTTAGCTCAACTCCTTTTAAATGCGTCGCTTCTTTAAGCGCATGAATCTGCTCTTGAAAATAGACACGTTCAAAGACAACGACCTCTTTTTGACAACTAAGATTCATGGAGCGAGAACCGCTTTTCGTGAGTTGTGCATAGATGGCGTTTCCCAACACCAATGCCACGACGAGTCCTACAACAATGCTAACTACTTTCAACATCTCTCAACCTTGATTATAAATTTATCTAAAAACTATACCCTCATTATGCACATATGTCAATAATAATCTTTACATGTAAAACATATCTAAGATTGAAATATCTCTTGACATTATGCACATATGTGTATTATAATGCCTGTATCTTATAAGAAATCAGGATGTTCAATGGCTAGAAATCCAAAAGAGCGCATAGTGAGTCACCCTCCTTTGTTTACAACCTTTAAACCTGCAGGTATTGGTGGTATGAAATTAGGGACGGTGACATTGGAACTTGACGAATATGAAGCTATACGATTAGCGGATTATGAAGGTCTTGAGCATGAGCAAGCGTCTGAAGCAATGGGAATTTCACGCTCTACATTTACACGACTTGTAGAGCGTGCTCGTAAAAAATTGGCTTCAATGTTAATCGATGGGTTAAAACTCATGATTGATGGCGGAAGCATCCATTTTAAAGAAAATTTATATCAATGTCTTGATTGCAGCCATTTTTTTAGATCAACAATGCACGAAGAGAAAGAACAGTGTCCCCTGTGTCATAGCGAACACTTAGTTGATTTTGCAAAAGGGTTTGGGCATGGAAGATGTTGCCATAAAAAAGCACATAGAGACGGATGCTAACGTTTTAAAAAATAGGAGTTTACAATGTTTGGAAAAACAAATCGTAACCAATGCGGTAACGGCAATGGGAATGGAAACAGAAGAGGTATCAATGGTAATGGAATCCATGGTGGACGCAATCATGGTGGGGCATTTGGAGCAGGAGGTTTTTGTGTTTGTACAAAATGTGGCACAAAGGTTCCTCACGAAAGAGGCGTCAAATGCACCACGCAAAAATGTCCAGCGTGCGCGCATACGTTAGTAAGAGAAGAACTCTTACATAACCAAGAAAAAGTCATCCAAGCATGAAGATAGCTATAGCCAGTGGCAAAGGTGGAACGGGGAAAACAACCCTTTCCACCAATCTTGCCATGTTTTTAGGAGAACGTGAACGCGTCGTTCTCGTTGATTTAGATGTAGAGGAGCCTAATTCCAATCTTTTTTTAAACGGTGAGTTTTTAAAAAAAGAAGACAAAATGAAGATGATTCCTCAGTGGGAAAGTTCTACGTGTACGCACTGTAATCACTGTGTAGAGATTTGTAATTTTCACGCTTTAATTGCCATTGCTAATGAAATCTTGGTCTTCCCCAATTTATGCCATAGCTGTTATGCCTGTTCTGAGTTATGTCCTACAAATTCACTTCCTATGGAAGCGCAAAAAATGGGTGAGTTAAGCCATTTTCGTACACAACAGATAGATTTCGTAGAAGGGCGTTTAAATATAGGAGAAGAACAAGCTGTCTCACTGATATCACAAACCAAAAAATATGTTGAGAAGTATTTTAGTGATGATACCCTCAAACTATATGACTCACCTCCGGGAACTTCCTGCCCTGTGATTGAGTCCATCAAAGATGCAGATTTTGTCATTTTGGTCACAGAACCGACGCCTTTTGGCTTGCATGATTTAACCCTTGCAGTAGAGACAACCAGAGCGCTAAAGAAAAATTTCGGTGTGGTGATTAATCGTTACGGTATGGGCAATGACGATGTACTAAGTTATTGTGAAAAAGAAGCCATTCCTGTTCTTGCCAAAATACCTCATTCAATCGAAGCTGCCAAGCTCTATTCTCAAGGGAAATTAATTTATAAAGAAATCGAAACATTTAAAGATGAAATGCAAAGCATTGCTTTGTATTTAAAACAATTTTCGAAGGAACGTGCATGATGAAAGAGATTGTTGTCATCTCGGGGAAAGGTGGCACAGGCAAAACTTCTATCACTGCAGCACTCGCTAGCTTGGCAAAAGAGTCATGTATTGTTGTGGATTGTGATGTGGACGCAGCAGATCTGCACCTTTTATTGCAGCCAGATTTTGCCCATCAAGAAGATTTTTACAGTGGTAAAATTGCTCACATTGATAAGACGTTGTGTCGAAATTGTGGTCGATGTGCTGATGTCTGTCGCTTTGATGCGATTGATTTTAAAGAAGGGCATTATGTTATTGATGCACTTTCA
The DNA here is from genome assembly GCF_000743525.1 of Sulfurospirillum sp. SCADC. Taxonomy (GTDB): domain Bacteria; phylum Campylobacterota; class Campylobacteria; order Campylobacterales; family Sulfurospirillaceae; genus Sulfurospirillum. The sequence continues at coordinate 95,079 of NZ_JQGK01000009.1, forward strand.
TGTGAAGGATGCGGATACTGCTCACATGTATGCCGACCTCATGCGATTGTTATGAGTGAGCGTAATGTAGGCTCATGGTATCACTCTCACACAAAATATGGCAATGAGATGATTCATGCAAAACTCAATATTGGCGCTGAAAATTCTGGTAAATTAGTCGCCAAAGTCAAAAAAGAAGGCAAAGCAATAGCCCTTGCAGAAAATAAATCTCTTCTGATTGTCGATGGTTCTCCAGGTATTGGTTGCCCCGTAGTCTCCTCTTTGAGTGGTGCAAACTTTGTCCTACTCGTAACAGAGCCAACGCTTTCGGGACTTCATGATCTAAAAAGAGTCTACGAAGTTGTCAAGCGGTTTCGTATTAAAGCAGGCTGTATCATCAATAAATACGATCTCAATACCACGGTTTGTTCTCAAATAGAACAATTTTTAGAGGAGGAATCTATTTTACATGTAAAGAGTATTCCTTATATGACAGCGTTTTCGCAAGCAATGATCGAAGGGAAAACGGTTACAGAGTACACTGATCCCGTATTAAAAAAATTGCTTGAAGAGAGTTTTGAAACCATTAAACAGACATTAGGAGTCTAACAATGAAAATAGCCTTTACAACCAAAGAACCCACATGGGATTCGATGATGGAAGCACGTTTTGGGCGTGCAGAGTATGTCGTCTTGTATGATGAAGAGAGTGGTGATATCACCATTCACAATAATGCGGATATTGCGGCTCAAGAGCATGGTGCAGGACCAAAAATGGCTCAAGCAATGGCAGATTTGAAAGCAGATGTTATCATTACAGGCAATGGACCAGGAGAAAATGCGCATGCGGTGCTGAGCAAAATGGGAACAACCATCTTTGTAGGTGCTGGCGAGATAAGCGTTAGTGATGCGTATAAAGCGTATCAAGAAAATAGACTTGAGAAATTTTAGTTTATTGAAACCAAATAGTATTCTTACGAAATAGTAAAAAATTTCTGTAAGAACACTCTTACCTAAAAAGGATACGTTATGACGATAGTATTTCCAACAATGAAAGAAGACGGACTAAAATCAAAACGCGGTGCTCATTTTGGGAGAGCTAATTTTTATACCCTGATTACCGTTGAAGATGGTATTGTTCAAGATGTGAGTGTCCACAAAAATCCAGGGCATGTGACAGGTGGATGTGCCGACGCTGTAGCCAATATACAATCTTTAGGAGCTGAGAAATTAGTTGTTTCAGGCATAGGTGGCGAGCCTTTGAAAAAGTTTTTAGCCGTCGGTATTGATGTCTTTTTTGATGACAAAAATGAAAATCTTGAAGATTCTCTCCGTGATTTTTTAGCAGGCAACGTTGCCAAAATTGATCCAAATCACAGCTGCAATCACAAACATTAAAAAAGATTCAAAATTTTAACCCCTCTATAGGAGCATCTGATTTAGTTGGAGGCTCCTAAAATTTTGAAAGTATCTCTTAAAAAAGTGGTTTTTAATGCTCATTTTAACCGTCTTTTCCAATGAAAAACCAATTTGTAGAGCGATGGAAAGTTTGATGTGTGTAACAGCACCATTTGGGTTGACGCTGGCTTTGTTGGCAATTCGGAAGATTATGGGGAAGATGTAAGCTTTACATCTAAAGACAAAAGGGGCTATTTTAAACTAAAGTAGCCCCTTTCATAAGAAGATATTCTGTCACTCAAAAAGTTGAAATTTTAGCTCGCAGTCTTAGTTTTACTTCAATTAGTTAGAGAGTCCATTGTAAATATTAGCGTAATTTTTGTATTTTTCGTTTCCCAAGCTTCAAAATCGAAGAAGGCTTAGCCTCAAAAAAACCTTTACATGTAAAGAGTATCACATCGGCTCTCTCTTGTGCATACACTTCATCAAAGCCCTTTCCACTGGGGTTTGACGAAGTAGAATAAGTCCATTTTAATTTTCGTAGAAACTGCAAATGCGCTTCATCTTTCACCACACGAATCGCTAATCCACACGAATATACAAAGGTTGTTTTTTGAGCTTTGCGAACACGGTTTTTATGGCGTTTGGGAACTCTGGTAAAACGACGAAGGGTGGTGAGTGAATCCACACTCATCAAAAACGATTTACCGCTTGGGCGGTTTTTCGTCTTGATGAGTGCTTCAGCATTTTGAGAGAGGAACCCCGCTGTTGTCTCTGTTTGAGCGAGATAAACAAGGTCGGGGTTCATAGGTTTTAGTTTAGATAGTCTTGTAAAGCACGTGGCTCAAGTGCGCTTTTGTCTTGAATGTACTCTATCGCGGTGGCTGCGGCTGCGGCTGCGGCAACGGTCGTAAAGTAGGGGATTTTAAAGCGAAGAACCGCTTGGCGAATTTTCTTCGCATCGTCTTTACTGGATTTGGCATCGCTGGTGTTAATCACAAGCGCAATGTCACCATTCTTGAGTTTATCTTCGATATTTGGTCTGCCTTCAGAGATTTTATAAACAAACTCTGCGTTCACACCTGCTTCTTGCAAGGCTTTGTGCGTGCCACCCGTTGCAATGACTTTAAAGCCAAGTGCTTCAAATTTTGTGCCGATCTCTTTCGCAAAGGATTTGTCGATGTCCACTAAAGAGATAAAAACGGAACCGCTTTTGGGAAGCACGTTTGCTGAAGCGATTTGACTTTTGGCAAATGACGCTGGGAAGTTTCGGCTGATGCCCATAACTTCACCCGTTGATTTCATCTCAGGTCCTAAAATGAGGTCTGCACCTTGAAGTTTATTGAACGGAAAAACCGCTTCTTTAACCGCAACATGGTCGAATTTTTTAGGTTTTAAGATGCCATTACCTTCGCGAACCACGTCAAATTTATCGTAAAAGAAAAGAGCTTCTCTAAGGTTTCCTTGGTACATAACGCGTGTCGCAACTTTTGCCATCGGAATGCCTGTCGCTTTGCTGACAAACGGCACGGTGCGGCTTGCACGAGGATTCACTTCGATCATGTAAACGTCGTCTTGATAGATGGCATATTGGATGTTCATCAAACCTACAACGCCAAGATTGAGTGCAATTTGTTTGGTTTGAGACTCAATTTTGCTCAAAATCGCATCGCTGAGGCTAATGCTTGGCAATGAACATGCACTATCACCACTGTGAATGCCCGCTTCTTCAATGTGTTGCATAATGCCACCGATGTAAACTTCTTTACCATCACAGATCGCATCAACATCGACTTCAATGGCACGATCTAAAAATTGATCAATCAATACAGGTGAATTATGGCTCACGCTGACCGCTTCATTCATATACGTACGAAGTTCGCTCTCATTGTAAACGATACGCATCGCCCTTCCACCCAAAACATAACTTGGGCGCACCAAAACAGGATAGCCGATTGCTTTTGCTTTTTCTATTGCCTCTTCTTCGCTCGTTGCGGTGGCGTTGTTGGGTTGTTTGATGTTGTTTTCGGTAATAAATTTTGAGAATTTCTCTCTATCTTCTGCCATATCAATCACACGTGCTGTGGTACCGATGATCTTTGCGCCCATAACGGTCAGTTTTTTCGCTAATTTAAGCGGTGTTTGTCCACCAAAATGCACGATAACGCCATCTGGATTCTCTTTTTCAACCACGCTTCGCACATGTTCAAAATCAATCGGTTCAAAGTAGAGAATATCGCTGGTGTCATAATCCGTCGAAACCGTTTCGGGGTTACAGTTGTACATAATGGTTTTAACACCCAAATCATTGAGGGCGTACGCCGCATGAACACAACAGTAGTCAAACTCGATGCCTTGACCAATTCTATTAGGTCCTCCACCGATGATCATCACTTTTTTCTGAGTATTTTCTTCTTTTACATGTAAAGGAAGTTTGGTTACATTGGTTGTGGAGTAAAGGTACGGTGTGAGCGCTTTAAACTCTGCCGCACACGTATCGACCTCGTTGTACTCAAAGTCGATGTCTAGTTTGTTACGTGCAAAATAGATGTCATTGGTTGTTAGCTCTAAATTGTCCTCTTTGTTGATCAGTTTGGCGATCATTTTGTCAGAGAAGCCCATCGTTTTGGCTTGACGTAAGAGTTTTTCATCGTTAAGAATAAACATATCGATCTTTTTCTCAAAATCAATGATCTCTTTGATTTGTCTTAAAAACCATGGATCAATTTTGCTTAAGTTGAAGACATCTTCCACGCTATAGCCTCTACGGAAGGCTTCACCGACATAAAGTGCTCTATCAGCATTGGGTCTTCTGATCTCATTTTTAAGTTTATCTTCTTCCACTTTCATGCTCTCAAAACCGCTAAGGTTCGTCTCAAGGGAACAGAGCGCTTTTTGGAAAGACTCTTTAAACGTTCGACCAATCGCCATCACTTCACCCACGCTCTTCATCGAAGTGGTCAGTGTAGAATCCGCCAATGGGAATTTTTCAAAGGTAAATCGAGGAATTTTAGTGACAATGTAGTCAATAACAGGCTCAAAACTTGCCGCCGTTCCGGTGATGTCATTTTTAATCTCATCGAGCGTAAAACCAACCGCTAAAAGCGTCGCTACTTTAGCAATGGGATACCCCGTCGCTTTAGAAGCAAGCGCAGAACTTCGACTCACACGTGGGTTCATCTCGATAACCGTCATACGACCTGTTTCTGGGCAGATGGAAAATTGTACGTTACTTCCCCCTGTATCCACACCAATTTCACGAAGAATCGCAAACGAAGCATTTCGCATACGTTGGTACTCTTTATCGGTTAGCGTTAGAGCTGGTGCAATGGTAATAGAATCTCCCGTATGCACACCCATCGGGTCAAAGTTTTCGATAGAACAGACGATGATGCAGTTATCGGCACGATCTCGAATGACTTCCATCTCATACTCTTTCCAACCAAGCAGTGACTCTTCAATCAAAATTTCATTAATCGGACTTGCATCAAGTCCTGCCATTGCAAGTTCTTTAAATTCATCGATGTTATAGGCTACACCACTACCGCCACCAGCTAGGGTATAAGATGCTCTAATAATTAAAGGAAAACCGATTTTCTCCGCTGCCGCATACGCCTCTTCTAAATTATACGCATACGCACTAATCGGTAAATCCATCCCTATTTTGATCATCGCCTCTTTAAACGCTTGTCTATCTTCACCTTTTTTAATCGCTTCAGGATTGGCACCTAAAAAGATAATGCCTTCTAGCATCCCTTGTTCGTGCATCGTCATCGCAACATTGAGTGCGGTTTGTCCACCCATGGTTGGAAGCACGGCGTCCACACTCTCTTTTTCAATAATGCGTGCGATCACTTCAGGCGTAATCGGTTCAATATACGTACGGTCTGCAAATTCAGGATCAGTCATAATGGTAGCTGGATTGGAGTTTACCAGTACGACTCGGTATCCGAGCTCTTTTAACGTTTTCGCTGCTTGCGTTCCTGAATAGTCAAATTCACATGCCTGCCCGATAACAATAGGACCTGATCCGATTAATAGTATGGTTTTAATATCTTGACGTTTTGGCATCTCTTTCCTTTATTCTACATGTAGTATTCAACCCAATGCCTCTTAGGCTCTGGATTCAAAACTAGTTGCGTACGATCACGTGCATATACGACGGTACATGCGATGTTGCATAGGGTTTGACAACCACCGTTTTGGAGGACTCCTCTTCAATCACTTCGGTAACCACGCCCACTTTGATTCCCTCAAAAAAGAGCGTATCGAGTCCACTTGTAATGACCTCATCACCTACATGAGGTTGAAGCCATTGCGAAATGTATTTGACCAAAAGCTCTTTGCTATTACCTTGCGCAACGCCTTGCATTTTTTGATTGCCCACATAAACTGCAAAAATAGCTTTGGGGTCACTCAACAGCAAGCCTTGCGGATGCCCATCGTTTGAAACCACAATCCCTGCAGCATACCCTTGTTGCAATAAGCCATAAATCTTGCTTTGATTAAACTCATCAAATTTCAGCCACACTTTGCCATAATCATTGAGATTGGTATACCCAATGGATTGAACCATCTTTACTTGAGGATCATATCCTGTGGTATTGTGTTCTTTTAACATATCGTTGAGTTTACTGGCAAATGCGATCGAAAGAACGGCTGATTTTTGCAAGGTCTGATTTTCAGTTCTGAGTCGCTGTATCTCTTCTTGTTGAGAGAAATGCTCATCGATCTTTTCTTGAATTTTGGTCTTTATCTCAACATAGGAAGCAAGAATTTTTGTGTTCGCGCTCCCTACGATGTGCCTAGCCTCCGTGCTGTACCGAAACGATACAAACACAAAGATGCCAAGCAAAATGATAATTTTTAATTTACTCATTCGACAATTGTTGTAACAGTTCGATCTCTTCGAGTGCTTTACCCGTACCTTTTGCAACCGCTAAGAGTGGCTCATCTGCAACAAATACAGGCAACTTGACGATGTCGGAGAGGTATTTATCAAAGCCTCGAATTAAAGCACCACCACCGGTTAAGACAACACCGTTTTCAACAATATCACCTGCAAGATCCGGAGGCATGACTTCAAGCACATCTTTCAGCGCGTCAGCAATCTCTTTGAGTGGCTCTTTAATCGCGTCTCTGACATCTTCACTGGTCAGCTCAATACGGCTTAAAAGACCGCTCACTTGGTCACGACCTTTCACCATCATCGAGATAGGCTCATCCATAGGAACGGCTGTACCAATCGCGATTTTAATCTCTTCACCGGTTCGCTCACCAATGAGAAGGTTGTATTTTTTCTTTACATAATCCACAATGGCAAGATCGATCTTATCTCCCGCAACACGAATCGATTTACTAATAACCAAACCGCCTAGTGAAACCACGCCAATTTCTGTCGTACCACCACCGATGTCAACGACCAAACTTCCTTGGGGTTCACGCACCGGAAGTCCTGCGCCAATCGCTGCTGCCATAGGCTCTTCGATCAAGAAAACTTCACGCGCACCTGCACTCATTGCAGATTCACGTACCGCTTTACGCTCCACTTGCGTCAAACCATACGGAACACAGATAATGATGCGTGGTCGTAAAAAGCTTTTTCTTCGGTGTGCTTTTTCAATGAAGTAACGAATCATCTTTTCTGTCATATCAAAATCAGCAATAACGCCATCACGCATCGGACGAATCGCTTCAATGTCACCTGGTGTTTTGCCCACCATATTTTTCGCTTCTTTACCTACCGCTAGGATGTTTTGTTTACCATAACGGTTGCGTTGTACGGCAACAACGGAAGGCTCATTGATAATAATACCTTTACCTTTGACCAATACCAAGGTATTGGCGGTTCCAAGGTCGATACTCATATCACTTGAGAAAAATCCTATTATCTTGTCTAAAATCATCGCTCTAATCCTTTTTTACGCACTTTTTTTATCTTTTTTGATATAAAGCGGTTTTTCGCCTTTTGTAATCACATCTTTGGTAATCACCACTTCGTACCCATCCAACTCGGGAAGCTCATACATCACATCCACCATAATGTCCTCGATAATGCTTCGAAGTCCACGTGCTCCTGTTTTACGTTTGATCGCACGTTCTGCCACAGAATCGAGTGCTTCTTTTTCAAAAGAGAGCTCCACATTATCAATCGCAAAGAGTTTTCGATACTGTTTATAGATCGCATTTTTGGGTTCCGTCAAAATACGTACCATATCTTCTTGCGTAATCGGTGAGAGTTTTGCGGTTACATGTAAACGTCCAATGAGCTCTGGAATCAGCCCGTAATGGACTAAATCATCGGGTTCTGCAAGATCAAACAATCCTGCATCTTGGCTTTTGGTGCGTTTTTCTTGCTCAAAACCAAGCACGTTTTTGCCGATACGTCGCTTGATGATCTCTTCCAAGCCATCAAAAGCACCTGCACAAACAAATAAAATATTGGTTGTATCGATTTGAATAAAATCTTGATTCGGGTGTTTGCGTCCACCTTTGGGTGGAATGTTGACCACACTACCTTCAATAATTTTGAGCAATGCTTGCTGAACGCCTTCACCTGAAACATCCCTTGTGATAGAACGGTTTTCACTCATACGCGCAATTTTATCAATCTCATCGATAAACACAATGCCTTGCTCTGCTTTTTTAATATCGCCATTGGCACATTGAAGCAGTTTTGTCAAAATGTTTTCAACATCCTCACCCACGTAACCCGCTTCCGTTAAACTCGTCGCATCACAGATGGCAATCGGCACATCCAAAAAGCGTGCTAAGGTTTGTGCCATCAAGGTTTTACCGCTACCCGTTGGTCCAATAAGTAAAATGTTGGATTTAGAAATTTCGGTATCATCAACAATACTGCTTTGTTTGAAAATTCTCTTATAGTGGTTATAAACACCTACTGAAAAAATCTTTTTAGCTTGGTCTTGCCCGATCACAAAATCATCGAGCACTTTTTTGAGCTCTTTGGGTGCTAACAACTCTTGATCAAAAGCTTCTTCACTGCCACTGACGGAAGGCTCTGGGATTTCTCCAAAAAATATCTTATGGGCAGAGATCACACAATGCTCGCAGATAAAAACATCGTCCCCTGCGATCAAACGCGTGTCACTACTCTCTTTCGTACCACAAAAACTACACTCTCTATTGACCATTATTTTTCCTCTCAAATGGAATGCCACGTGTGGACTCTATAATAAAATTGCACATGTGTTGAACATGAACATTGGGCTGTTCTTCTAACAATTTTGCAGCTTGTGTTTGTAACGGTTGACCCGACTCAAATAATTCACGGTATGCACTTCTAAGGGCATCAATGTCTTGGCGATCCAGATGACGGCGAAGTCCTGTCAGATTAAGCCCTCTCAAAACCGCACGATTGCCTTCGGCTAAACAAAACGGAGGGACATCTTGTGAAAGTGCCGCCGCTCCTGCAATCATCGCGTAACTGCCAATTTTAACAAACTGATGCACCGGTGTCATTCCACCGACGACGACATAATTTCCCATCTCGACATGCCCAGCGATCGTTGCGGCATTGGCTAAAATGCAGTGATTGCCCACAATGACATCGTGCCCTAAATGGACATAGCCCATAAACAGATTGTGATCGCCGATGATGGTTTTACCGCCACCACCAAGGGTTCCTGGATTAAACAGAGTAAATTCGCGAATTTTATTGTAATCGCCAATAATCAGTTCAACCTCTTCGCCTGCGTATTTGAGGTCTTGCGGGATAGACCCTAAAACAGCATGTGAAAAAATCTCATTGTGCTTGCCGATGGTGGTATTGCCACAGATGTGAACACCTTGGGCAATTTTTGTCCCTTGTCCAATTTTAGCTTGGCTTGAGATAAAACAAAACGCCCCGATTTCAACATCAGCTCCAATAATAGCGCCCTCTTCGATAATGGCATGGGGGGAAATTAAGCTCATCGTAACCGCCTATTTATCAACGATCATGGCTTTAAGTTCAGCCTCACTCATCAGCACATCACCGACATACGCCTTACCGGCCAAAACCCAAATAGAGCCTTTGTGCTTCACGACATTCATGTGATATTCCAACTTATCACCTGGACGAACGGGAGCTCGAAACTTTGCACCATCAATACTCATAAAGTAAACGACTTTTTGAGCGGCCTCTTCATTGGTCATATTCATACTCTTAAATGCAAGCACGCCACCCGCTTGCGCCATGCCTTCTAAAATCATAACACCTGGATAGATGGGATGACCAGGGAAATGCCCCTGAAAAATTTGTTCACCAATGGTCACGTTTTTATACGCCTTGATCGATTGCTCTGGAATCAGCTCTTCAACACGATCAATCAGTAAAAAAGGATAACGATGGGGAAGTATTTTTTGAATTTCTATAACATCTATCATTCTTGAAACCTTATCAATGAAAATTCTAATATTTTAGCTAATTAATACTAAATTTTCTCTAATGTCATGGTAGGTTTTGCTTTGAAGGAAGAGTTCATAAGCACCTATGTTCACCTCATCGAGTACGATAAGAGGGGTTAAAGAGGCAAAAGGTGACTTCATAAATGTGTTTCTAAATGCCATTTCAATTTCCACCGTTGGGGGATTTTGTAGCATCTCTTTCACACTCACATAATGCGTATTCGCCAAAGTATTAAACGTTTCAAGCGCAATAAACCGCGCCTCTTCTTTGCCAAAAAAACCGACACCTTCGTTGATGAATTCGATATTTGCTTTGATCTTCTCTTTTTTACATGTAGAATAAAAAAGAACATAACTTGGCACCACATCTTGGTTACTTTTTTTCACCCATGAGCGCAGCAATCTGTAATTTAAAAACTTTTCACGTACCAGTTTAAAAGGAGTTTTTTGCGCTTCACATTCCATGACGGTTTCATACAAAACAATGCGTTCTTCAATGGAAGAGGGCAGAATTTGAGGTCGCAGTGGAGAGCTTAATTCATCTGCAAAGCGTTGTTGCTGATCTCTTTGAACACTCAGTGCAAAAATGCACCCACAATAATCTTGATGGTACAACATCGCCTCTTTAGCAAGAGCAAACTGCTCTTGCGTACCGCCACCTTTTCTAAAATCAGGTACGGCGATGTCAAGATGGTACCGATCGGCGATCAAACGCAATGCGTTTCCTAACTGATCGAGTGATTTTTTGGGGCTTGTTAGCAACGTGGTTGTTAGGACTTTTTCACCAATTTCTAGCGCTTTTTGTGCACTGGCTTCTAACCGGTTATCAAAACAAACGGCACAACGTTTGCCTTTTTCAGGCTCACCTTCTAAGCCTCGAACGGCTTCTAGCCATCCTTCGTAATTGTAGTCTCCTACATGTAAAGGAATTCCCAATTTGGAACAACTGCGTTTGACATCAAGAAGCCTGAGTTCATACTCGCTAAAAGGATGAATGTTAGGATCGTAAAAAAAGCCTACAAGTTTCTCGTTGGGATACGCGTGTTGTAGTTTTTGCAGAAAAAAGTGGCTATCAACGGAGCAGCAAATATGAACGAGCATGGCATTTCTTTATTAGACTTCTTTTATAACCCTTGAAAAGAGAAAGAGTTTGCTCAGAGTGCATTAATTTTTGAAACACAAAATTGAGTCATAGCCAAAGCTATGGCGATGTTTTTAGTTTTAAAAAGTGATGTGCTATCAGCGTACTCTTTTTTCAATGGGTTATAAAAGAAGTCTACTGATTTAAATTTTCCAAAAGTATAACATAGGTAACATATAACCTTTCCTACCTCATAAAACTAATACTGTTTTTAAATGGATTTTTGTATTTTGTAGTAACCCAAACTGCTAGTTAAACAGTAGAGCTTTTTTGTCATCAGCAAGCTTCAAAAAACAATTGATAGCATAAGCGGTGA
>NZ_JQGK01000010.1 GCF_000743525.1 Sulfurospirillum sp. SCADC
ATGTATTTTGATGGGGGAGTAATAAGTGCGATATTTTTTACTCAAATTTATAATAAGTCTTATTTTTTTAACAGTCAATCTTTATCTTTCTTTTGCGATTGCAGACATTTTTTTAGAGATAGATTTGCATTATTCTTTTTTTCACTATAGCTGGATGATTGTTATTTATTTATTAGGTTATTTTTATTTGCGCTTGATGACCAATCGAATGGTAACGGTTAATGCCATTACGTTATCGCTCAAAGCAAACTTTTTTGCATTAGCAGTTATTTTGATCGTGATTGCACTTGCAAAAATGAATGATACAACTTCACGGGCAATAGTATGTATATTTTATCTTCTTAACAATTTGAACGCTCTATGGTCTTACTATCTTAAAAAAGTTTTTTTTAAATTTCACTATTTTAGGCTACCTGTTTTTGTGATTTGCGATGATCTAGGACTGAAAAACATTCGAAAATGGTTTGCAAAGGGTAATCCCTTTGGTTACGATATCCAAGAAATCATCAATGTGACGCAACTTTCGCCTCAAGCGGTCAATGATGCGATAGACCAATTATTAGAAAAAAATTATTATGATTCTGCCGTTATTGATTTGGAAGATAATTCATTTTTTGATCTCAATGTTTTGGTTAATCATATTCAACGGCGTGTTCGTAAAGTCATTGTTTTGCCCAAAATGACAAAAGTTCCTATTATTAATGGAGAGCTTATTAGTTCGATTTATCATAAAGGAATGGCTTTTTATATAAAAAATAACCTTTTGAGTCCTGTGGAGCAAACGATTAAACGACTCTTTGACATGAGTGTCGCTTTTGTTGCGTTATTGCTAACAGCTCCTTTTTTAATATGGCTCTACAGCGTTGTGTATGTGGCAACCAAAGGTCATCCTATCTTTGCACATGAGCGTGTTGGTTTGGGGGGGGCGAAAGTTTAAAGTTTACAAGTTTCGCACGATGCACATTGATGCGGACGATCGCCTTGAAGAGCTCTTAGAAACCTGTGAAGAAAGTAAAGAAGAGTGGGAGAGAGACTTTAAACTCAAAGATGACCCACGCATCACCAAAATCGGTCAATTTTTACGTAAAACTTCGTTGGATGAACTTCCCCAACTCATTAACGTGTTAAAAGGGGAGATGTCTTTGGTAGGGCCTCGTCCTATCACAGAGGCTGAGATCCAAAAATACGGTGAGTATTTTGAGTATTTTACAGCAGTCAAACCTGGTATCACGGGTCTTTGGCAAGTGAGTGGGCGCAATGACATTGACTATGATGAGCGCGTTCAGCTCGATGTTTGGTACGTGAGAAATTGGTCTATAGAGCTTGATATACAGATATTGATTAAAACGGTTCTTGTTGTTTTGGGTAGAAAAGGGAGTTACTAAGAGCTCGGAAAGAATCATACGAAATCTTAGAAGTGTTTTGCAAAATTATTGATTTTTAAGAAATGAAGTTTGGTGGTGGCTGGAGACGGAATCGAACCGCCGACACGGAGATTTTCAGTCTCCTGCTCTACCGACTGAGCTATCCAGCCACGCTTTGAAGAGTTGAAATTATAGCTTAAAAACTTTAAGAGTAGCTTAGCCCTAGGCTAAAGCCAACTCTTTAAAGCGATCACCTCTGTGAGCGTAGGATTTGAACTGATCTAGGCTCGCTGCTGCTGGAGAGAGTAGGGCTACGGTTTTGGTGGTGTGCACGGCGTGAATCTGTTTCATTGCCTCTTCGATGACGAAGCATTTATGAAGTTGTATGCCTTCTTTTTCCGCAAAGGAAGCAAGTCTTTCGGTGTTCGTGCCAATGGCAAAAATCGTTATATGTAAAGGCTTCATAAAATCAAAAAGCTCTTGTAAATCAACGCCTTTGTCATCACCCCCTAGGACAATGAGGATTTCATCGTTTTTGTAGCGTTTGAGTGCTTCTATTGTGGCATCGACATTGGTTCCCTTGGAGTCATCGACCCAAAGACGTCCTTGTGTGTCATGAAACTCTTCGATTTTGTAATGATCGATTTTAAAGGTGTTCAGAAGTTCGTAATCGACGGTGTCTAAAAGAATTTTTTGAGCGCAGGTTGCAAGAACAGCATCGAGTAAAAACGGTGTTTTAAAACGTATGTTTGCGATGTCGATGTCCATCTGTTCTGCTAAATCTTCTTCGGTGTCGTACGCAATGACATGTGCGAGTGTTTTGAGATTCGCGTACGCTTTAGGAAGGATGGCAACACTGCCTTCGCGCATACGCGCAAGCGGAGAAAGTTTGGCGTCGATGTAGGCTTCCATACTTCCGTGCCATGTTAAATGGTCAGGTTTGATGGGAAGGAGCAAATAGATATCAGGTGCCGTTATTTTGGTGTAGTGAAACGTAAATGAACTGGTCTCCAAGACCCAAATAGGCGCGTTTGCGTCAAGCTCTGCTAGAGGTGTTCCGATATTGCCACCGGCTTGCGCACCTTGTGCTTGCAAAAGAAATTCGCACATTTGCGTTGTGGTCGTTTTCCCATTGGTTCCGCTGATCCAAATGGAAAATGGCATCGATTCTTTAAAAAAATCGTATTCACTGGTGACGTGAAGGGCTTTTTGAATGAGAGGGTGATGGGCCGGAAATCCAGGACTGGGGATCTCGACGCTACTGCTGTTTGGATCGAATTCTGAGGGAGGTAACAAGAGGTTACCCAACGCGTCTGTATTTTTACATGTAAAGTTGTCGTCAAAAATTTGACATTGCCCTGCAAAGCGTTTTGCGATGGCTTTGGTTGTTTTTCCGTGTCCGAAGAGTGTTATCATCTGATTTTGAGTGCCGTAAGTGCTAAAAGATTTGACATGAGCGCGATAATCCAAAATCTCACGATAATCTTGTTTTCTGGCCAACCTTTCACCTCAAAGTGGTGATGGATCGGCGCCATAAGGAAGATGCGTTTTTTGCGCGTTTTAAAACTTCCTACCTGTAAAATAACCGAAACCGTTTCTAAAACAAAGACAAAACCGATTAAAAGCAATAAAATTTCATTTTTAGAGATGATCGCCATGTAGCCGATGAACGCACCAATGCTAAGGCTTCCACTGTCGCCCATAAAGATCTCCGCTGGGTAGCAGTTAAACCATAAAAAGCCAACCAGTGAGCCCATCACAGCGGTTGCGACGATAACCACTTCACCACTGCCACCCACTTTTGGAAGGAGTAAGTAGCTGCTTAAAAAGGCGTTACCGCCCACGTAAACAAACACAGCCAGTGAGAGAATCGAAAGGATGGAAGGAACCGTTGCCAAACCATCCAGTCCATCTGTGAGGTTGACCGCATTGCTGGCTGAGATCATCACCAGTATCCAAAATCCAAGGGCTAGAAGTTTCATATCAAACAGCGGAAATTTGTAAAAAGGGACAAAAAAGGTGGTATCAAGGTCAAGCGCTATGTACAAAATCAATGCGATAATAGACGATGCGAGAATCTGTAAGCCAAGTTTTGCGCGAGGTGTCAGTCCTGCGGTGTTGCTTTTACCTAAAATTTTGGCAAGATCATCTTTCATCCCAATCAGTCCAAAAAGCAAAATACAAGCAAGGGCTGAGAGTACGAAAAGATTGTTCATACGCGCACACATCAGAACAGAAAGTGTTGCGGCACATAAAAAAACAATACCACCCATCGTTGGCGTCTTACTCTTTTGCTGATGAGTTTGTGGGGCGAGCGAGTAGATCGGTTGATTGGCATTGCGTGATTTGGCCCATTTGATAAATTTTGGCATCAAATAGATGGTCAAAATAAAGGCTAAAAAGAAGGCGACGCCTGCACGTACAGTGATGTATTGGAAAAGATTAATGGAGGTGAGTTTGTAAAGAGCATATAGCATGAATGTTACTTCCAGCTTCTAAGAGATATATTTTTATAAAAGCAACATTTTAGTAAGATATTGCTTATAAGCTTATAACAAAAGGTACCATTTTGAAACCAGAGGTTCAGAAAACCGTATTGATTATTACCGATGGCATTGGACACAATGTGAGCCAAACCGCCAATGCTTTTGCCGCCGCGCATAAACCGACGTATGACACACTTTTCAAGGATGTTCCTTACAACTTTATCGCTACTTCTGGGCTCAGTGTTGGGCTTCCTGATGGGCAAATGGGTAATAGTGAAGTGGGACACATGTGCATCGGCAGTGGGCGTATTTTGTACCAAAATCTAGTCAAAATCTCTTTAGCGGCAGCGGATGGTTCGCTTGCGACCAATCCAGCCTTAACCAAGCTTTTACATGTAAAGGGTGCGATTCACATTATTGGGCTTGTCAGCGATGGTGGCGTGCACTCGCATATCGATCATATCATCGATCTTGCGAAGATTGTGCAAGCGCAAAAAAAACGTGTGTATCTGCATGTGATCACCGATGGGCGCGATGTTTCACCTACTTCTGGGATTACGTTTTTAGAGCAACTCTTAGCCATTTGCAATGAAAATATTAGCATCGCTTCGATTTCGGGGCGATTTTTCAGTATGGATCGTGACAATCGTTGGGAGAGAGTTGAGCAGGGATACCGCGCGATGGTCGACGCGAAGCCTCAAACGGCTTTACATGTAAAAGCATATTTACAAGGCATGTATGACCAAGGTATCACCGATGAGTTTGTGGAACCTGTGGCATTTGAACCTTATAATGGCATGCACCGTAACGATGGTGTGATCTTTGCCAACTTTCGCAATGACCGTATGCGCGAGCTCTCGAAGGCGATTGGGTTTAGTGAATTTGGAGAGTTTTCGCGTACCCTAAACGGTGTGGCGTCCATCACCATGACCGAGTATGACAGCAGTTTTCCTTTTCCGATTATGTTTCAAGCTGATACGCCACACAATACACTGTGCGATGTGATTTCGCGCTTCGGACTAACGCAGTTTCATACCGCTGAAACTGAAAAATATGCGCATGTCACGTTTTTCTTTAATGGTGGCGTCGAAGAGCCAAAAGTGGGTGAGACCAGACTTCTGGTTCCCAGTCCTAAAGTCAAAACGTATGATTTGCAACCACAGATGAGTGCAGCTTTGGTCGGTGACGCGGTGTTAAAAGCGATGGATGAAGCGTATGATTTTATCGTGGTGAATTTTGCCAATGGCGATATGGTGGGACATACAGGCAGTTTAGAAGCGGCAACGCGCGCCGTGGAAGCGGTGGATCATGAGCTTGGAAGAGTGTTTAGGAAAGCGAAAGAGGCTAACTATTCGATCGTATTGACCAGTGATCATGGCAACTGTGAACAGATGTTTGATGATACGGGCGCTAGATTGACCAATCACACAACGTTTGAAGTGTACGGTTTTGTCATGGATAAACGCGTTCAAAACGTGCAAAAAGGTGGGTTGAATAATATAGCGCCGACCGTTTTAAAGATAATGGGACTTCCCATTCCAAGCGAAATGGATCAACCTTTAGTCGAGTTTTCTGGCTCGTAAGAGCCAAGCTTTAGTGCATAACGCAGCGTAGCCAAAAGAGCTTTGCTTTTTTGGCGTGTAAAAAATAAATTACATGTAAAAAGGAAATAAATGAAATTTAGTGGAAAAAATGTTTTAGTCACCGGTGCTGCGAGTGGCATTGGTAAAGAGATCGCCGTCACATTGGCAGGGTATGGTCTTAAAGTGTGGATCAATTACCGTTCACGCCCAGAACAAGCGGACGCCATTAAAGCAGAGATCGAAGCCAACGGTGGCGTAGCAGCTGTCATTGGTTTTGATGTCGCCGATGAAGAGGCGTTTGTGGAAGGTATTAAAACCATCGTTGATGCGGATGGGGAGCTCTCTTATTTGGTCAACAATGCAGGCATCACCAACGATAAACTCGCGATCCGTATGAAAAAAGAGGACTTTACCTCTGTCATCGACATTAACCTCACGTCTGCGTTCATTGGGTGTCGTGAAGCGCTCAAAGTAATGAGTAAAAAACGCTTTGGCTGTGTGGTGAATATTGCTTCGATTGTCGGTGAGACGGGCAATGCGGGACAAGTGAACTACAGTGCCAGTAAAGGCGGTTTGATCGCGATGACCAAAAGTTTTGCACAAGAAGGCAGTGCGAGAGATGTGCGCTTTAACGCGGTGACGCCTGGGTTTATTGCCACAGAAATGACGGATAAATTAAGTGATGAAATTAAAGAATCGTACACCTCAAAAATCCCACTCAAACGTTTTGGAAGCCCTAAAGACATTGCAGAGTCGGTTGCTTTCTTGCTCAGCAATAGTGCCAGTTACATCACCGGTGAAGTTTTAAAGGTCAATGGCGGCATGTACATGTAAACGGGAGTTTACATGTAACAAATTCAAATTAAAGGTTTTTTTGATAAAATAGTGGAAATTTTTTAAAGGAGCTAGTAAATGGCACTATTTGATGATGTAAAAGCGGTGGTTGTTGAACAATTAAATGTCAATCCTGACGAGGTAAAAGAAGATTCTAAATTCGTAGAAGATTTGGGCGCAGATTCTTTAGATGTTGTAGAGCTCGTTATGGCACTCGAAGAGAAATTTGACATTGAAATTCCTGACACTGACGCTGAAAAAATCGTCACTGTTAAAGATGCTATGTCTTACATTGAAGCACATAAATAATTTTATAACACACACAACCCGCCAAGGCGGGTTCTCCCTTCCCCACAAAGATCACTAAAGAGGATAAAAATTTGAAAAGAGTCGTTGTTACTGGTATAGGAATGATTAATTCATTAGGTTTGGATAAAGAGAGTTCTTTTAAAGCTATCGTTGAAGGTCAATGTGGCATTAAAAGCATTAGTTCGTTTGACACAGCCGAGCATACCGTAAAAATTGCTGGCGAAATTACTGATTTTGATCCGAATACGATTATGAATCCCAAAGAGGTTAAAAAAGCGGATCGTTTTATTCAACTAGGACTCGCTGCTGCTAAAGAAGCGATGGCGGATGCAAAGTTTGATGCAGCCTATGAAGCTGAATCCTTTGGTGTCAGTTCTGCTTCGGGAATTGGTGGTTTAGTGGTTATTGAGAAAAACTCCGTGATCGTTAATGGTGTAGGCCCTCGCAAAATTTCTCCTTTTTTCATTCCTTCAGCGCTTATCAACATGCTTGGTGGCATGGTTTCCATTGAATACGGACTTAAAGGACCAAACCTTTCATCCGTTACGGCATGTGCAGCGGGAACGCACGCGATCAGTGATGCAACCAAAACGATATTGACCGGTGGCGCTAAAAAGATGCTGGTTGTGGGTGCGGAAGCGGCGATTTGTGCTTCAGGTATTGGCGGCTTTGCTGCGATGAAAGCACTCTCTACCCGTAATGATGACCCTAAAAAGGCTTCTCGCCCGTTTGATGCAGAACGCGATGGCTTTATCATGGGCGAAGGTGCAGGCTCACTGGTATTAGAATTTTATGAGGATGCAGTAGCCCGTGGAGCTCACATTTACGCTGAAGTCGTTGGCTTTGGTGAGAGTGGTGATGCAAGCCATATTACTTCCCCAAGTTTAGATGGCCCACTTCGCGCGATGAAAGCAGCCTATGAAATGGCAGGTCGCCCGAAAATTGATTATATCAATGCGCATGGAACCAGCACTCCTGCAAACGATAAAAATGAAACGGCTGCCATTAAAGAACTTTTTGGTGAGAATGTACCACAAGTCAGTTCGATTAAAGGTCAAATTGGACATTGCTTGGGTGCCGCTGGAGCGATTGAAGCGGTTGTTTGTTTGATGGCAATGCGTGATGAGCTTTTACCTCCAACGATCAATTATGAAAATCCAGACCCCGATTGTGATTTGGATTATATCCCTAATGTAGCGCGCAAATGTAGAGCAGAATATACCATGAGTAACTCGTTTGGCTTTGGTGGAACGAATGGCTCTGTGATCTTTAAGCGTGTGTAAGGAATTGTAGTGGCGACTTATTTGGATTTCGAGAATGGGATTAAGCAGATTGATGAGGATATTTCCAACGCCAAAATCAAAGGCGATAGCCATGCTGTCGAGATTTTAGAAAAAACGCTCTCTAAAGAGATCTCTAAAACGTATAAAAATCTCAGTGAATACCAAAAGCTTCAGCTTGCGCGTCACCCTGATCGCCCTTACGCCTTAGATTATATTCGTGCTCTTTTACACGATAGCTATGAAATTCATGGCGATCGTAACTTTGCCGATGATGCCGCGATTGTCTCTTATATTGGGTACATTGGTGAGCGTAAAGTCGTTTTAATCGGTGAACAAAAAGGCCGTGGAACCAAAAATAAAATCAAACGTAACTTTGGTATGCCACATCCCGAGGGGTACCGTAAAGCGCTTCGCATTGCTAAAATGGCAGAAAAATTTGATCTTCCAATTCTTTTTTTGATTGACACTCCCGGTGCTTACCCAGGTATTGCAGCAGAGGAGCGAGGGCAGAGTGAAGCGATTGCAAAGAACCTTTTTGAACTAAGTCGCCTCAATACAAAAAGTATCTCTGTCGTTATTGGCGAAGGTGGAAGTGGTGGTGCTTTAGCAATTGGTGTCAGCGATAGGGTTGCAATGATGCGTTACTCTGTCTTTTCCGTTATTTCACCGGAGGGTTGTGCTGCTATTTTATGGAATGACCCTAGTAAGCAAGAAAATGCGACCAAAGCGATGAAAATTACAGCAGAAGATCTGTATCAGCTTAAACTGATCGATGCGATCATTGATGAGCCCCTCATTGGTGCGCACCGTGATAAAGAGAGTGCAGCCAAAGCACTGGGGGATTATTTCTTAAAATCTTTAGAAGAGCTTGATCAACTGAGTAACGAAGAGCGTATGGCGAAACGTTATGAACGCATTATCTCTATTGGAGCGTATGAAGAGCGCTAAGAGATAGATCTCTTAGCGGTTTAAAACTTTCTTTTTCTGCTATTTTACCAACCACGAACAAGCGTATGGCAATCGGTACAGGCATTGACGATATCTGAAAAGGCACTGTGTGCTTTTTTCATCTGTTTAAGCGCCAAATAGCTTTTCATCTCATCGGCAGCATTATCAATACGTTTTGAGGTAATGAGTGCTAGATTTTCCATCTGCTTTTTATTTTCAGGCAAAATAGACTTCAAAACATCGCGATTATGGTAGGCAGCGTTTTCTTTTTGCACAATGTTAACACCGTTTTGAATCAGCTCAAGATTGTTGTACAAAAATCCTTTTTGAATATTGGAGAGACCATTCTCCATGCTCAGCATTGCGATGGCATTCACTTTTTCAGTCTCAGAGGCGTAAAGAGAGCTGCAAAGAGCAAGGGAAGTGAGTAGTAGTGTGTAGTGTTTCATAATTTCCTCCTTTTAATGTTTTACATGTAACTCTCATTGATCGTAGCGGTTGCATATAGAAGGCATGGACTCCTAGGCGTATTCGTACCTAAGAGTCCCAAAGAGGCAATAACGTTTTTAGTGAACTTCTCTCCAGATTTTCACTTTCCAAGCATAGGCAAGGAGTGTAAAGAGCACCATATAGCCAATGAGTTTATACCCAAGGTCTTCTCTCTCAGCTTTTTTGCGATCACCCACTTTTTCCATATAGGCAATGACTTGGCTTTGAGCTTTTTCAGTCAAACCAACGCGAGGCATAGAAGTGCCTGCAAGTTGTTTTTGTGGATTGTTGATAAAGGTTGAAAGATACTCAGCACCTTTAGCACGAATCATGATAGAAAGATCAGGTGGTACGGTTCCCATATAGGCCATTAATGCCGCTTTATCGGTCGTACTCATCAATTTGTCATACTTCATATCATGGCATCGTTGGCACGCATCTGCATAGACTTGTTTGTCATCCATTGGAGCAACAGGAGCAATGCTTTGAAGGTACGCAACAATGTCTGCTACTTCTTGATCAATATCGCCACCCAAACCAAAGAACGCGATCATCGGGTGAGGACGAGACTCATTAAACTTATGCTCGACTTTAAGCGCTTTGGTTGGATCTTTAATCAACGCTGCGAGGAAGTTTTTATCATAGATCGCACCTGCCGTGCTAAGATCAGGTGGTACAACACCAAAGCTCGCAGAAGCACTGGCATTATCCATGGGTGCTGCCATACCTTGTGAACTCACACCATGACAGCCAATACAGCCCGCATTTAAGAAGGTTTCAGCCCCTTTGGCTGCATCGCCTTTTTTTGCAGAGACACCTAGGTCTTTAAAGGCAAAATCAGCGGGTGCTACATGAGGGTGCATTTGGGAATGCGCAAAAGGTTCAACACCCCAATAGACCACCGCCGTAAAGAAGATGACAACGGCTAATATCTTTAACTCTCTCATTTGCAACCTCCAGTATTACATTTACAGTTCGCTTCCATTTTCGTAATGATTGGAAGCAGAATAAATAAGACAAGAAACGTAATGGTCGCACCAAAGCCAACCCATGCGTTGTTACCCGTTGGAGGAAGTTTGCCATAAACGGTTAAAACGATCATATCGATTAACAGTAACCAGAACCAAACAAAAAAGAGCGGTCGTTTATGGGCAGGTGCGGTATGTTCTGTATTTCTATCCAAGAAAGGAAGCAACATAAAAATCACGTTTGCAAAACCAAACGCTGCTAAACCAATGTCCATCGCCGCAACGCCACCAATATCAAAGAAGAAACCACGAAGCACTTCATAACTCCATAAGAAGTACCACTCAGGGTAGATGTGCGCAGGTGTTTTCATATTGTTTGCAGGTTCAAAGTTAATAGGATCCATTGCAAAGTTAAAGTGGAAACAGACCAAATAGAAGAAAATGGTGAGTGCTACACCTACAACAAAGAAATCTTTGGAGAGGAACACTGGCCAGAATGGAACCACTTTAGATTCTACTTTTTTACCATCAAGGTATTTTTTAGCTTCTACATCAAAATCTAACTCTTCAGCCTCTTGGTTATTGACATGAGGTATTCTTAAAGAGTAGAAGTGAACGGCAATGAGTAAGAGAATAACCAGTGGCAATAAGAGTACATGTAACATGAAAAAGCGTGTTAATGTAGCATCTGCAACCAAGAAGTCACCTCTGATCCAAATAACTAATGATTCACCAATGAAAGGGATACCGCCAAAAAGGTTGGTAATAACTTGGGCTGCCCAGTAGCTCATCTGTCCCCATGGAAGCATATAACCGCTAAACGCTTCTGCTGAGAACATACCAAAAAGTGCCATACCGGTTAACCAGATAATTTCACGCCCTTTTTTGTACGAGCCATAGTAGATACCTGTAAACATATGGATGTAAATCACAAGGAAAATAGCAGACGCTGCAACACCGTGCATATGTCTCCATAACCAGCCATACTCTACCTCTTGCATGATGGTGTAGTTAACACTGTCAAAGGCGAGTTTAATGTCTGGTTTGTAGTACATTAAAAGGAAGATTCCTGATACGATAAGAATCATAAAGAGAACCATTAAAACAACACCCATTGCCCAAAGGAAGTTGATGTTTTTAGGAATCCAATACTCCGTCATCATCACTTTGATGAATTTATTAACGGCTAATCGTTGATCGAGCCAATCGATAAAGCCTGTCGCTTTTTTAATTTCTGCCACGTTTGTCTCCTTTACGCTTTCTTAGCTACCAGTTTTTTATATTCTGGTCCTTCTTCACCAAGAACAAGCTTCGCTCCATCTATTTTAAACGGAGGAATGTCCATTGGTCTTGGTGGTGGTCCAAACGTATTGACACCACTGGCATCAAACTCGCCACC
The DNA here is from genome assembly GCF_000743525.1 of Sulfurospirillum sp. SCADC. Taxonomy (GTDB): domain Bacteria; phylum Campylobacterota; class Campylobacteria; order Campylobacterales; family Sulfurospirillaceae; genus Sulfurospirillum. Next base: position 11,664 of record NZ_JQGK01000010.1, read on the forward strand.
ATGACAGGCGCACTTAAATTGTTTTGTGGAAGGTGTCCATGTTGGAATACATCCTAGATGGGTACAAAGTCCTATCATTACGGAATAGCTACTACCACCAGCAACAACGTCACGTTTCTCATTTTTTGGCATATCCGCACTTTTTTTCAAAATGAAAATCGGCTTGCCCCTCCATTGGATCGTTTGGACTTCTCCCTCTTTCATAGGAGAGAGATCAACGGTGATGAATCCAGCAGATTGTACACTTGGAAGTGGGTCCCAAGTCTTTTTCATAGCGCCAAGGGCTATAACACCACCTGCCGCTGCAAAACCGCCGAATGCCATGCCTATAAAGTCTCTTCTGCTTGTTTCAACAGCCATTCTTTTTCCTTTCGTGTAGTTTAATTTGTGACAATTTTATCGCATCATTTATTAAGAATCTATGACATGTGTCAATTATGACAGATTTACGTCAATCTTGCGTCAATTATTTTTTTTATTATGTATTTTAATATATACATGTAAAATATCTAAAGCCGCGGGTGTAATACCGCTGATCTCACTGGCAGCAAAGAGTGTGGGAGGGCTGAAGCGTTGTAACTTCTCCACCACTTCGTTACTCAGCCCTGAAATCGAACTAAAATCCATCATCGCAGGAATCTTAACGTTGATCATCTCTTTCATCGTATCGATTTGATCTTTTTGCTTCTCAATATAGTTTTTATACTTCGCTTCGATGAGAATTTGCTCTTTTGCATCTTCGTTAAATGCGCTGAGCATCGGTGCTAACTTTTCGAGCTTTTCTACGGTAAATTCAGACCTTGCCACGATCTTTTGAAGTGTGACTTTATCGGTGATTTTCTCCTCACCAATACTCGCTAAAAAGGCGTTGTTCTCATTGGAAGGCGTGAGCGTCGTCTCTTCAAGGTAGGCAAGTCCTTCATTTAACTGCATCTGTTTTTTGACCACGTGTTCATGCGTTTGTTCATCGATTAGGCCAATTTTATAGCCATACGGTGTGAGCCTCAAATCAGCATTGTCTTCACGAAGCAGTAAACGATACTCCGCGCGCGACGTAAACATACGGTACGGCTCTTTCGTGCCTTTAGTGACCAAATCATCGATCAACACACCGATATACGCTTCATCGCGTCTTAGAATCAACGGCTCTTCTTCTCGTAAGCTCAATGAGGCATTAATGCCTGCCATCAGCCCTTGCGCCGCCGCTTCTTCATAACCTGTCGTTCCGTTAATCTGACCTGCGCAGTACAAACCTGAGACTTTTTTAGTCTCAAGCGTATGCCTAAGCTCGGTTGGATCAACATAGTCGTACTCAATGGCATACCCAAAGCGAACTATCTTTGCATTTTCCATTCCTTCAACCGAATGGATCATCCCCAGTTGTGTATCGGTTGGAAGGGAGGTGCTAAAACCATTGATGTAATACTCGGTCGCTTCACGTGTGTGGGGCTCAATAAAAAGATGGTGACGCTCTTTGTCACGGAAACGGTTGATCTTATCTTCGATGCTAGGGCAATAACGTGGACCTATGCCGTTGATTTGCCCTGTAAACAGAGGGGCACGGTGGAAATTGCTCTCGATGATCGTGTGCGTCTCTTCGTTGGTGTAGGCGATGTAACAAGGGAGTTGAAACGGTTTAAAGCTTGCGCGATCGGTTCTAAAGCTAAATGGCAGGGGATTCTCATCGCCTGGTTGAAGCTCCATTTTGGAAAAATCAATCGTTTTCGCATCGATGCGCGCACAGGTTCCTGTTTTAAGGCGTCCCATCATGATGCCCAGTGAACGGATAGAATCAGAGAGCTTGATGGAGGGAAATTCTCCGACACGACCCGATTCGTGTTTGTACTCGCCAATGTGAATCAGTCCTTTTAAAAAGGTTCCCGTGGTGATGATGATTTTGTGTGCGTGGTAGTGGTTGCCCATCGCCGTAATAACGCCGGTGACTTTTCCCTCTTCGGTAAGAATTTGCTCGGCAACTTCTTGAGCGACACTGAGATTTTCAGTGTTTAAAATGATGGTTCGCATATAGATGCGGTATCTGTCCATATCGATCTGCGCGCGACTGCCTCTGACCGCTGGACCTTTGGAGAGATTGAGCGTGCGAAATTGAATGCCCGTAGCATCGGTTGCGAGTGCCATTTGTCCACCAAGTGCGTCGAGTTCTTTGACCAAATGACCTTTGGCGAGTCCTCCAATAGCAGGATTACAACTCGCGGCGCCAATTTGTTCCGCTAAAATAGAGATAAGAAGGGTCTTATGCCCAAGCCTTGCGGACGCTAAGGATGCTTCAATGCCTGCGTGTCCACCACCAATTACGATAACGTCATATTTCATAATACTTATACCTTCAATACATACATAGTTTGGATCATTATACTATGAATTGACTGTATATTAGGCGTAGGGTTCACGTTAAAATTGCTACAATAGCTTAAAATAAATATTGGGTCAATTATGTTTGAAGAGAAGCATTTAGCAAAACTTATTTTTCTAACGCCTATTGTGACCATTGGGCTCTTAACGCTCTTTACACTCTCTTTTTTCATCTCAATAGAGCGTGCCAATCTGAATGTAGAGAGTCAGGCGTTAGAGCAAAAACTGTTACAACAGCAAAAAACGGTGTTGGTCAATGAAATTCAAAAAGTATTTCAATACTTTGAATACCACTTGGCAATGATGCACCGTACGATTGATTTGGAGTTAAAAGATCGCGTGGATGATGTGCATATGATGGGGATCAATCTCTTTGCGAAAGGCTCGCAGAACAAGTCCTTGCAGGTCTTGCGACAAGAGCTTTTGCTGATGCTCTCTTCTTTACATGTAAGCGGTCATCGAGGGTACTATTTTGTCTTGGATGCGAAAGGAAATATTCTTTATCCTTTAGAAGAGTTGGGGGATCGCATAGGACTTCAAAGTGCAGTCCATGAGGCTTTAAAACAAGAAGGATATGCTACCAGCGAAGTAGGGCGACCAAGGCGTGTGTATGTCAAACCATTAGCGCCTTATGGATGGAGTATTGGGGCGGCAGAGTATCTGGATATTGCGACTTCAAGGCTGAAAGATGAGATGATCTCGTGGAGCGAGTCTTTACGGTACGGTGAAGGTGGGTATATGTGGATACACACCACAACCCATACGCTTTTAGCGCACCCTTTTAGAGCAGAGAGTATTGGAAAAGATGACACACTGCTCAAAGATCAGTCTGGAAAAATGATCATCCAAACGTTTGTCAAAACAGCGTTGGAAAAAGAAGAAGGTGGTTTTGTAGAGTATTTTTGGCGTAAACCTTATGCGGAAACTCCGTCTAAAAAAATCTCGTATGTGGCACAGTTTAAGCCGTGGCATTGGGTGGTTGGGACGGGTGTGTATGGGGATGATGTACAAAAAGAGATTGCTTTGAAAAAAGAAGAGATGAAAGCGAAGATGGATCGCTATATCTTTGGTGTGATTGTGATAGCACTTGTCTCACTGCTGTGCGTGGGGTTTCTCTCTTTCTTGGTCACGAAGCAGATTAATCGTGCCCTTGAGAGTTACCGTGAACGGGTGCGTCATAAAACCGAAGCGCTCAAAGAGTTTAATGCCACACTGCGCTTTAAGATCACCAAAGCTCTCGAAGAGTCAAAGCAAAAAGATATGGCACTGCTTCAGCAGTCGAGGTTAGCGCAGATGGGTGAGATGCTGAGCATCATCGCTCATCAATGGCGGCAGCCTTTGAGTGAAGTTTCAGGCATTTTTATGGAGCTTGAAACCGCTTCAAAATTTGGACAAGCCGATACCAAACTGATCCAAGAGAGTGCCAAAGAAGCGGATAAACTCTTAAGCTATATGTCCCGGACAATTGATGATTTTAGGCATTTTTTTAAACCTTCCAAAGAAAAAGAGAGCTTTTGGATTCAAAAGGCGTGTGAGGAGGCATTTAGCTTAGCGCAAGCGGTTTTGAAAAACTCCCATATTGCTTTACATGTAACGATTTTTGATTCGCCTAAAATTGAAGGATACCCCAATGAATACGCCCAAGTTATTCTCAATTTGATCCTCAATGCGAAAGATATTTTGATGGAGCGAAAAATAAAGGAGCCGCAGATTTGGGTGGAGATAGGCCGCACACCAGAGGGCAACGCTTTGGTCTGCGTGATGGACAATGGAGGCGGCATTAACGAAAGCCATCTCAAAATGGTGTTTGAACCCTATTTCTCAACGAAAAAAGCTTCAAAAGGCAGTGGTCTGGGACTTTACATGGCAAAAATGATTATTGAGCAAAGTATGGGTGGAAAGATCGAAGTGGAAAATGACGCTTTTGGGGCAAAATTTAGGGTAGAGGTGTCGTGATGGAAGCATCCTTAGAAGCATTAAAGTCTATGAGCGTTTTATGTGTGGAAGATGAGGAGGGCATTCGTGCACGATTGGCAAAAACCCTCTCCTACTATTTTGGAACCGTCTATGAAGCCCGTCATGGATTGGAAGGGTTAGCGCTTTATGAGGCACACCATCCCGATCTGATCATTAGCGATATTGGGATGAATGGCATGAGCGGCGTGGAGTTGGTTGCAGCGATTCGCCAAAACGATAAACAAACCCCTATTATTATGCTCACGGCGTACAGTAAAGAGGAGTATTTGATGGAGCTCATTAATCTTAAGATTGATCATTTCATTCTCAAACCTGCCAATGCGGAGCGCCTTTTAGAAGGGATTACAAAAGCACTGGATGGCAAATTGCTTGGGCGCATCAAACTGGGGCGTGATCTTTTGTTTTCTCCCTTAGAGCGAAAACTGTTTTTGAACGAGTTTGAAATTAGCCTCAACAAGCGTGAAAAAGATTTTTTACTGTTACTGCTTCACAATCAGAAAAAAATCACAACCTATGCACAGATCGAAGATACCCTTTGGGATGGAAAAGTCATGAGCAGTGAAGCCCTTAAAACATTTATTAAAGAGTTGCGTAAAAAGGTAACAATAGAGTTTTTAGAGAATCTCCCACAAGAAGGGTATCGGCTTATTTTTTAAGCAATGTAGCTCTTTTTTCCCCACTTTTTCCCCACCACACTCTGTTAAGATGTGTTCAAAACTTTTTTAAGGAGTGCAGTATGTTACGAAAATTGGTTCTTCTTTCATGTACGGTTGGCGCCTTGATGGCGGCTACGATTAAAATGGATCTTAACGCCATTTATGGGGCAAACAACGTCCATACAAAAGGTGCTGAACAGTTTGCCGCGTTGGTGGATGAGTACACCAAAGGGAGTGTGAAAATTACGGTTCATGCGGGAGGTTCCCTCGTCAAAGGTAGTCCGCTTCAAGCGGTCAAAGATGGCACGGTTGCCATGACCGATATGTTTATCCCTTTCACGGCAGGTGGCGGTAAAGTGTTTGGCATTTCTGCGTTACCGTTTGTAGCAAATTCGTATGATGATGCGTATAAACTCTACCAAATATCAAAACCTGCGTATGAAAAAGCCGCCGCCACATGGAATCAAAAAATGCTCTACGCTGTCTCTTGGCCACCGAGTGGGCTTTACACTAAAAAGCCGATGAACTCTAAAGCAGATTTTAGTGATCTTAAAACCAGAACTTACGATAAAAACTCGGCTGATTTTATCACCATGGTGGGGGGAAGTTCTGTGGCATTGCCTTGGGGTGAAGTCTATTCCGCTTTGAGTACGGGTATGGTGAACTCTGTGGTGACATCATCAGCTTCAGGAAAAGATGGAAAATTTTGGGAAGTTTTGAGTGATTTTACGAAGATCAATTATGCCTATCCATTGCAAGCCGTGACGATCAATTTAGACTACTGGAAAAGCTTAGATAAAGCACAACAAGACGCACTTCTGAAAGCGGCTGAGACAATTGAAAAAGCGCAATGGGAAGCGAGTAAAACAGAAGATGCTGTAGCATTAAAATTGATCTCCGATAATGGCATTAAGATAAAAGAGGCAAGCCCTGAGCTTAAAAAAGAGTTGGATGTTGTTGCTCAAAAAATGCTGGATGCGTATCTGAGTGATGCCGATCCAATGATCAAAAAAATCTTTACTGAGTACAAAAAGCAATGAGACATCTTTTTATTGAGATAGCACGGAAGCTCTCCCTTGGGGGAGTTTTCGTTGCTTCAATTCTGTTAATTTCTCTTGTAGTTCTCATTTTGGTGGAGATAACCTTGCGCTATTTTTTTAACACCTCGACGATGCGTGCGGATGAGTACAGTGGGTATCTCTACTTAGCCCTTGTCTGTTTTGGTTTTGGGCACACGTTTTTACGCGATGGGCATATTCGTATTACCTTTTTGACGGCGAAGTTATCGACTAAAGCCTCTTCATGGGTTGATATGTTTGCAGGTCTTGTGAGTGTGGGGTTGCTGTTATTTATTTTTTATCGTACGGCATTGCTGACATGGGATTCCTACCAAACTGGCGTTGTGTCTGAGGGTGTATCGGCTACGCCACTTTTCATACCCCAACTGGCACTACCACTTGGTTTTGCACTGTTTAGTCTTGCTGTGATTGCATTTATACTGCAAAGGATGGGACCTCATGATTGCTGATCCACTGTTATTATCCGCTGTGCTGATTGGTGTGATGTTTCTCTTTTTACTCTCATCCATTTGGATTGGTGCGTCGCTTTTTCTCACCGGTATTTTTGGAATGCTTATTTATGATCATCACCTTCCTCCTGCGATTAGCATTATCAACAAGATAGGCAATTTACTGGCGGGTTCTATTTATGACTCTATGAATTCATGGTCGCTTGCCTCATTGCCTATGTTTATTTTAATGGGTGAGATTTTGCACTACTCCTCTATCTCCAATAAACTTTTTAACGGGTTAGTTCCTTGGCTTAGCAATGTTCCTGGGCGATTACTGCACATCAATGTCGCAGCTTGTTCCCTCTTTGCCGCAGTTTCTGGCTCATCGGCGGCGACTACGGCAACGGTTGGAAAGATTACATTGGATGAATTGCATAAAAGAGGCTATAGTAAATCTCTTGCCCTTGGCTCACTGGCTGGCAGTGGAACGCTAGGTTTTTTAATTCCTCCTAGTATCATTATGATTATTTACGGCGTTTTAGCCGACGTCTCCATTGGTCGACTGTTTATCTCAGGCATTATTCCTGGTCTTTTGCTGGCAACGTCGTATTCGCTTTATATTATGATGATAGCATTTTTGGATAAACGCGTTGTTCCTGCCGGCAAAGAACATTTCACCTGGGCGCAAAGAGTAGCCTCTCTTAAAGAGCTTTTCCCCGTACTCCTCCTCATTACCGTAGTGATTGGCAGTATCTATGCAGGCATCGCGACACCGACGGAAGCAGCGGCACTTGGCGTTTTCTTTTCAATGATCCTTGCGCTCTATTTTAAAAGCTTTAGTGTTGCTATTTTTAAAATAGCGCTTGCCAATACCATTAAAACCACGGTAATGATCAGCTTCATCATCGCAGGGGCAGGCTTTTTATCGCAAGTCGTCGGTTTTTTAGGCATTGCGCGTGCTATCAGTGAATTTATCGCTTCTATGGGATTAACGCCTTTGATGCTTATTGTGGTTATAGCGATCATGTATATCATTCTTGGCATGATGTTAGATGGCATCTCCATGGTGGTTATGACGCTGCCTATTGTCCTTCCTATTGTCACGTTAGCAGGGTTTGATGCGCTTTGGTTTGGGATCTTTTTAGTGTTTATGGTCGAGATGGCACAGATCACGCCACCCGTCGGTTTTTCACTTTTTGTCATTCAGAGCATCTCTGGTGAAAAAATAGGCTTTATTATTCGAGCAACAATTCCCTTTTTCCTTATAATGGTTTTAATTACGGCTATGGTAACATTGTTCCCAGAAATAGTCTTTTATTTACCCAATAGGATGATCGGATGAGTATAAAATTAAACTGTGATGCGGGTGAGAGTTTTGGCTCTTGGAAAATGGGGCTTGATGAGGCGATAATGCCTTTTGTGGATATGGCAAATTTTGCGTGTGGGTTTCATGCGGGCGATCCTTTGATTATGGATCGTTCTATTAAGTTGGCGCTGAAACATGGCGTGAGTATTGGTGCGCACCCTGCGTATCCTGATTTAATGGGATTTGGTAGACGAAGCATGGTTTGCTCTTTGGATGAAATCGAAGCGATGGTGATTTACCAAATTGGAGCCCTTCAAGGCTTCGTCACTGCCAATGGCGCAACACTTTCGTATGTCAAACCGCATGGCGGACTGTACAACGATATGATGAAAGATGAGCGCATTTTTAAAGCCGTCGCAACAGCCGTAGCGCGGGTAAATCCAAAACTAAAACTGATGATTCTCTCGATGGTGGATACTTCCAAGCAAGAAATGATTGCTAAAGAGCTTGGTTTAGAGCTGATCTATGAAGTCTTTGCCGATCGTGCGTACGATGAGAGTGGTTTGTTGGTGCCACGTACGCAAAAAGGTGCTGTGTTACACGATGTTCAAGCGGTGATCGAGCGGTTGAAATTGCTTCAAAAAGAGGGGCTTTTAGAGACTATTACTGGCAAAAGAATCGCTCTGAGAGCCGATACCTTATGTGTTCATGGCGACAATGAAGCTGCGGTTGCCATGGTAGAAACCCTTAGGAAAAGCATGTGAGTAGACGTTATGCCATTGCCTCAGAATCGTCCGTTATTGTCTATTTTGGAACCTCCATCGATCCTGTGATCTCCCAAGAGGTGCAAAAAGCCTATCATGCGCTCAAAGCCAAGGCTCAGGAGAGTTTTTACGAGATCATTCCTTCTTACGCATCATTGATGGTCAGTTACGATGTGATGCGTTTTAGCTTTGATGCGGTGTGTGAGATCATCGAAAACAGCATTCATCAAGCAGAATCCATCGCGGTGAGTGAGCCTAAAATTATCACGATTCCAGTCTATTATGGACGCGAGGTTGGGCTTGATTTGGAGCTATTGGCGCAGGAGAAAAACCTCAGTGCGGAGGAGATTATCGCTTTACATGTAAACGAGGTTTACACAGTCTATGCGATTGGGTTTGCCCCAGGCTTTGCCTATTTGGGTGAGATCGACGCGCGTTTAGCCACGTCTCGTTTAGCGAGTCCGAGAAAGGCAGTTCCCAAAGGCAGTGTCTCCATTGCTGATCGCCAAACCGCGGTGTATCCTACCCAAAGTCCAGGAGGCTGGAAAGTGCTGGGGCGAACACCCACCGCGATGTTTGATGCTTCGTATGATGGGCTTTCCCTTTTACATGTAGGCGATCACGTGCGTTATCAATCCATCTCCAAAGAGGAGTTTTTAAGCTTAGGAGGTGAGCTGTGAACGGTTTTATCGTTGAAAACGGTGGACTTCAAAGCTCGATTCAAGATGCAGGGCGCAGAGGTTTGAGTGACATTGGCTTGACGCAAAGTGGTGCGATGGATGAGATGGCGTTTGGGTATGCGAATTTTCTTGTGGGCAATGCGTTTAACACACCTGCCATTGAGATCGCCATGGGCGGTGCTTCGTTTAAAGCCAGAAGCGAGATGTGCATCGCTATTTGTGGGGCTAATATGCAGCCTACCTGTAACGGCCACAGCATCGCTTTGTGGCAGACCCATCTGCTGAGGCGTGGGGATGTGATTGCCTTTGATTTTGCCAACGAAGGGCAATTTGCCTACATCGCCGTTGCGGGAGGATTTCAAACGCCTTTTGCGTATGGAAGCTATTCTACCAGTTTGAAAGAGGGGCTAGGTGGGCTTGAGGGGCGTAAGCTCAAAACGGGAGATCTGTTGCACACTTTGGGAAATAGGTGTCCTATGGACAGACGAAAACTGGAGCGAAAATTTATCCCTAAATACCCTGATTCCATTACCGTGCGTCTGGTCAAAGGCTACCAAGAAGCGATGTTCGATACCAAAGCACAAGAGACATTTTTCAACAGCACTTACACGTTTAAAGGCGAGGGTGATCGCATGGGATACCGTCTCAGTGGCGAAAAAGTTGTGCCTTCCTCTACAGGCATTCTCTCTGAGCCTATCTGTTATGGTGCGGTGCAAGTGCCCAGTCATGGCGAACCGATTGTGCTCTTAAAAGAGCGACAAACGATTGGTGGGTATCCTAAAATGGGTTCTATTATCGCCGTGGACTGTTTTAAACTTGCCCAACTCAAAGCAGGTGGAAAAGTCAAATTTAAAGAGGTAAGTTTGAAAGAGGCGCAAAGGGCAACAAGAGCTTTTTACATCTTTTTTAAAGAGCAAGAAGCGTAATGCTTCTTGCCATTAGGTTCTAAAATTTCCTAAAACGTTGTTGAGTTTTTCGGTGAGGGCACTGAGATGTTCGGTCGCACTGCTGACCTCTTCCATGCTGCGTGTGTTGCTAACGGTAATCGTGTTGATCTCTTCGATTTTAATGACAATATCATCGATTTTCTTGCCCGTGTTAATGTAATCGTGCACGGTATTTTCACTTGAAACGGTTGCATTGTCCATAATCACGGCTGTTTCGTGGATGTTTTTTTCCACTTCCGTTGCAATCTTGGTTAGATTTTCCATGCTTTGTGAATTGATCTTCATGTGATCACTGGCGTCATTAATCGCTTGGACAATGACATTGATCGTCGCGTTAATTTCTGTCAGGCTTTTTTGCGTGCGCTCGGCTAAGTTGCGGACTTCATCGGCAACAACGGCAAAACCTCTTCCATGTTCACCGGCACGTGCGGCTTCAATGGCGGCATTGAGGGCGAGTAAATTGGTTTGATCGGCAATGTCGGAGATAACGCTCAACACCCCTTTGACTTGGTCGGCATCATTGCTCAGTTGTAAAATTTTATGTGCCAGTTCCACTTCCGTGCTTGCACTGGATTCTACCTGATTGGCAAGTTTTAAGATCTGATTTTTGGCATTGGTCAGCTTGGCATGCGCTTCGGCGATCTCAACTTCAGACTGTTTCGCCTTTTGCAAGGAGAGGGAGAGCTCTTCTTTGATGGTGCGTGACATGTCATTCGTTGCATTGACGATCAACGAAGTCTTTTCTGCACGTTTTCCTACTTCAAGGGCGGTGGAGCTAAGCTCATTGGCAACGGAGGCATTCTCATTACTCGAAGATTTTGCGATGCTCACGGTGTTTCTCACTTTATCGATGAAAAGGTTAAAGGCAATGGAAGCTAGACCTATTTCATCACCACTTTTGATCTCCATTTTTTTGGTGAGATCGCCATCGCCACTGGAGAGGTTCTCAGCACGCATCTTAAGCTCTTTGACAGGGTCAATCACCGATTTTTTAAGTGTAATAACCAGCATCGCCATAACCAGTATCGTAATGATGGACATCGTTATAATGAGTTTAATGACAGCCGATTGCGCTTCATGAACAACCGCTTTGACTGCTGTGATCTTTTTAGCGATTAAGACTTCGCCTGCTTTGCTTCCATCGAAGGCTTTTAGTTCATCTCGAACCACAAAGTAAGAGGGGGTAAAGAAACGACTCCCTTGGGTGGTGAGATCAAGATCTTTGATCTCTTCAAAGAGTTTCATGTCGGTGATCTCTTTTTTTTGTGAAAGGGCTGTATCTTTGGCAAGCAGTGCATCTTTAGCCGTTGCGCTGAGATTGAGCTGTTTTTTCTCGGTCAAAAAAAGCACGCTCGCCCCAATATCGTCTTTGGCGTTTTGAACCGCGGCATCAAAGGTGTCGATAAACTCGACTGAACCCAAGTATTCGCTATCTTTAACGATAGGCGCAACGCCTCGCAACGACATGCCTGCAACGCCCATTTCGATAGCGGTGAGTGGCTGTTTGGTCTCTTTGACTTTTTTGATGGTATGACGAAAACCAGAGAGATCATCGCCAAATTTTTTAGGCATCCACTCTCTGAGAAAACTTTTGATGTCGTGTGTGTGAATGTGAATCTGCGCCTCTTTAAAATCGGTCTTCTCTTTGTAGAGTTTGGTCAGCTCTGCTAAGCCTTTGATGGCAATGTCACGGTCCTTGTTGAGAAGCGCTTCGATGACGTAATAATTAGACGCAATCGTAATCGCGTTGGTCAGTGCAACGTCGTATTGAGTTTCGAGTTGGTTTTTGACATAGACACTCAGCTCTCCTTGCTCTTTAGCATACACATCTTTCTCGATGCCTTGAATGCTTAGATAGGAGGTAAAAAGTATGAGGATAAGCCCAATCAAGAGCCCTCCAAAGAGAGGAATGTAAATCTTTTGCGCAATGGTCCACTTCTTCATAACGGCATCTCCTGCAAGAACATTTTAAGTGATTATACTCATATTTTTTTAAGAAAATCTTTTTGAAATGCCTTTTTTAGGGCTTTTGCTCCCTTAGAATAGTTCAATGATAAAAGCGTTATAATAGACTATAGAAATAGTAAAAAGGTGTTTACTCATGTTTACAGGGTTGATTCGAGAATTTGCCGAAGTGGTTAGCTATAACGCTCCTCTTTTAACACTTCGTGCGACGTATAAGCCAAATATTGGCGATAGTATCGCGATTCAAGGTGCATGTTTGACCGTTGTCTCCCTTTTTGCTGGCGGTTTTAGTGTGGAGCTCTCGCACGAGAGTCGCTCTTTGCTGGCGGTTGAAAACCTCAAAGGCAAGGTGCACATTGAGCCAGCGCTTGCTTTAGGAGACCGTCTGGATGGGCATATGGTACAAGGTCATGTGGATTGCGTGGGTGTGATTGAGAAGCTGAATCAGAAGGAAAATGGGCTGGACATTGAGGTGAGTATTCCTTCTAAACAGCTGATTTATGTGATCCCCAAAGGGAGCATTACCATCGATGGCGTGAGTTTGACGGTCAATGATGTGAACGAAAAAAGTTTTCGTTTAACGATCATTCCTCACACCTTAGCGCAGACATTGATTGGCACCTATAAAATCGGACGCAGAGTCAACGTCGAGACCGATATGTTTGCGCGCTATTTGCATCATATGTTCTCTCAAAAAGAGGGACTTGACTGGAACAGCGTGGATCGCATTATGGCGATTTACTGATGCAGCATTTTTTTACCAACCGTTTTGAAGGGGTGAGCGAAGCGCCGTTTGCGAGTCTCAATCTGGGGTTACATGTCAACGATACGGCTTTACATGTAAACCAAAATCGCGCGAGAGTCAAAGCAAAACTGGGCGTTCCAAAACTGGTGTTTATGGATCAAGTTCATGGCGATAGGGTTGTGCAGATCCACAGTGGTGATGAATTGCCCGTGTGCGATGCGATGATCACCAATGTTTCAAACATCGCGCTTGCGGTGATGGTAGCAGATTGCATTCCTATTTTGTATTATGATGAGGTGCATCAGGCGATTGGCGTGGCACATGCAGGGCGTGCTGGAACGCTTTTGCAGGTTGGGCAAAAATGTGCTCGTGCGATGACTGAACACTTTGGTACGCGCCTGCAAGAGCTTAAAATTTGGATGGGACCTTCGATTCGTTCGTGCTGTTATGAAGTAGGATATGAGGCAACCCAAGGGCTTGAATCTTTTTTACATGTAAAGAATGGAAACTACTTTTTGGATTTGCAAAACGCGAATTTAGAGGCGTTTTTAGCGATGGGCATACCGAGGGAACATATCAGCCTCTCAGAGGTCTGCACCTGTTGTGACCATGCCTATTTTTCCTACCGAAGGGATAAAATCACAGGACGTTTTGCAGGAGTGATCGCGCTATGATCAACAGAGGATTATCGCACTACCAACGTGTGCAAAAAAGTGTTACTGAGCTTGAAAATAGGGCTTTTTTGGAAAAAATGATGGAAAAAGGAGCGCTGTATAACATCGCTTTTTTACAGAACAGGGCGTTGATGGAGATGATTTTAGCACTGCCTGAAGAGAAGATCGATGCGCAGCGTGTGGCTCACCTCAAAAAGCTCCTCTCGTGGCTTTGTCAGACACAAGAGGAAGCCAGAATTAGCTAATTAGCGTGCGCCACAACCGCATGTGTGTCCGCCACTAGGCGCTGCCGCTTCTTTAAGTGCGCAGAGAGCACCTTCGTAGTTTGGCTCTTCGGTAATTTCAGGGCAGATCTCTTTGTAAATGACTTTTCCCTCTTTACTGACCACAAAAATAGCGCGTGCGCTTAAGCCTTTAAGTGGGCCATCTGCGATTAAAACGCCATAAGCGCTGGCAAGTGCTTTGTCTCTAAAGTCACTACCGACTTGAAGGTTTTCAATGCCCTCTGTGGTACAGAAACGTCCCATCGCAAAAGGAAGATCCATGGAAGCAACGATGACGGTTGCATCAGAAATAGCCGCAGCTTTGGTGTTAAACGTACGTGTCTCTTGCGCACAGACGGCTGTGTCCAGTGAAGGAACGATGACGATGATTTGTGTTTTCTCGCTTGCGCCACCGACTTTGATCTCACTGAGGTCTTTTGCGACAAGTGTCACAACGGGTGCTTTATCGCCAACGTTAATGTCTGCGCCCAAGAGTGCGACTGGATTGCCTTTAAGTTTGGTTGATGCCATGGTGTGTCCTTTAGAAAAGATATATAGATGCGAAAATTATAGCTAACTCGGATAAATCAACTCTTAATTTAAAAAGTTAGAGAATTTGACTGAGAAAGCAATAGACTTTTTGCAAAACAGAAATAAAAAGCACCAAGGGTGCGTGGGCATTGCGCCAAGCATTACTCAGTGTTAACGTAGTTTTTAAAGCTTTGCTTTAAAAACGTGTCACAACGAGATTGAGCAGTACGCTTCGACTTTTGCTTCAAGGCTTTTTTCCAACTGATAGGTTTCCACCATCTGTGCCAGCAAAGCAGACGCTTCTTCCCTCTGCCCACGCTCAAATGTGGTGGCAATGGTTAAAATAAAAACATCTAAGGGCATGGATGTGTGGGCACTTAGGCGAGAATACGCTTTGGTGTGTGATGGCGTGTAGTGCATGGCGACGATCTTTTTAATGGTTTCAAACCCTTTGATCTGCCCTAAAATAATCTGCGCATCAAACCCTTGTCGCCTTAGATGAGAAGACTCTACATCATTCAGTGGTGCTGTTTTGGTGGCAATGTCATCGGGGATGCGCAGTTTCCCTAGGTCGTGCAAAAGCGCTGAGAGTTCAATGCTCTCTTGATCACGCAAGGAAAGTCCTGCAAAATGGGCAATATAACGCGCAAGGGAGGCTACATGTAACGTGCGCTCTTTGTGTATGGATTCTTTGGCATCGACGATTCCTGCAAACATTAAGGCTATTTTTTTCAGACTATCAAACGGAACCGCTTGAATATCGCCTTGATCAACCCAATCTTTGAAGTAATAAGGCAGCGCTGATGATTCTAAATAGTACCAAAAAAATTCCATCTGAGAAGCCTCTTTGAACGCATCATACAGCTGGGGTGAAAACATCGAAGGTGTGTGCTGTTGAATGATGGCGCGAATCGTCTCTTTTTCGTGATGCAGGTGCGCTCCAAATTGCGAACGCAGTGCATCGATGCGGTCTGAGAGGTAAATGAGATTGGCGTACAGTTTGATCTCTTCATCGATATGCGACGAAAATGCTTCCCAATGGGTGTGATGAAACGCGATAACATCGACAAAATCGCTGTATTGAGGCACTTCTTCAAGCAAACTAGCCCCTTTGGCGCAATGCACATACGAATCTTCCCAGTCCAATTGGCTCACAATCGCATGATGCACGTCCGTGGAAGAGACCCCACAATCATGCAGCATCGCCATCAGCATCACTTTATCCAGCTTTGATTGTCTCCATCCCAGTTGCTTACCGATTTCACAGGCAATGTACGCGACACGTTTACCATGCAAGATGTCATCAATTCCTACATAATCGAGTGCTTCTGAGAGAGCGTAGGTGAGTTCTCTTAGATTGAGTTGGTACAGCATCATGGCTCCTTGAAAGATCTTTTTAAAAGTCTATCCCTGTTGTGTTGCAATGGCGTTATATTTGTTATAATCACGCTTCATAAAAAGGATGCAAATGTACGTTTATCTACTTTTGGTGTTGTGTGTACTTTTTTGGTCTGCCAACTTTGTCTTAGGACGTTTTGTCGCAGGCGCCATCGAACCTTTGGAGTTGGCTTTTTTTAGATGGTTTGGGGTTTGGCTCATCATGCTTCCGTTTTTACTCTTACATGTAAAGAATATTTGGGCAGCGCTTCAAAGCCATTTTGGCATCTTAGCTCTTCTCTCAGCCCTTGGTATCGCGAGTTTCAATACACTTTTGTACGTGGGTTTACAGCACACGAGCGCAACCAATGCGCTGCTGATTAACTCCTCCATTCCCATCATCATTCTGTTTCTCTCTTCGCTGATTTTAAAAACCACCATCTCGCGCAAACAGATGCTTGGCATCGTGCTCTCAACGCTGGGTGTGATCTTTTTAGTGCTCAAAGGCAATGTGCTGAGCCTTCGCTCTTTAAGTCTCAATCCAGGCGATTTTTGGGTGATCGCCTCTTCTCTTTGTTGGGCGAGTTACAGTGTTTTGGTCAAGTTTCGCCCTCAAAGCTTAAGCAGTATGGAGTTTTTTATCACCACGGTGAGTTTGGGTGTGCCCATGTTGTTACCTTTTTACGTGGCGCAAGGGTATAGTTTCGAGCGTGAAATGGCGATTATCACACAGTACACGTGGGTGATTGCCTATGTGGTGATCTTTACATCGATTGTTTCGTATTATTTGTGGCACAAAGGTATTGCGTACATTGGAGCGTCTAAAACGGGGCAATTTACCCATTTGATGCCACTGTTTGGCAGTTTTTTAGCCTATATTTTTCTTGGAGAACGCTTGGAGTGGTACCATTTAGGTGGCGTTGTTTTGATCTTTGGTGGGATTTATCTCTGTTTACATGTAACGAAAAAAGAGCGTGTTACGCATTGATCGGAAGTTTTGGGTTGGGTTTGCCGATGTAAAAGCCTTGTGCATAATCAATCCCAATCGATTCAACACATTCAAGAACCTCTTTGGAGTGAACATACTCTGCAATTGTTTTGATATTGAGCTCTTTGGCAAAATTGACAATGGTTTTAACGATAATCTTGGTCTCTTCGTTTTGATGGATATTTTTAATCAAGCTTCCATCAATCTTAATAAAATCAACCCTAAGCTCCGTCAATCGTTCAAAATTGGAGTAGCCTGAGCCAAAATCATCAATCGCAATCTTCGCCCCATACGACTTTACTTGGTCAATAAATTTGGCAATCGCTTCATAGTTTTCAATACCATCGCTCTCCAAAATCTCAAAAATAACCCAAGGTCCTACATTAAACTCTTCGAGTTTTTCGATGATAAAAGTGGTGGTCACCAGGTTGGTCATATCGAGGTAAGAGAGGTTGATGGAGAAGCTATTGGAGGAGATTTGAAAGGTTTCAAATGCCTTTTGAATCAATGCCATCGAGAGTTTTGAGTAGATTTTTGAGTGCTTCGCAACGTCTAAAAACTCAGCCGGCATATAGTAGGTTCCATCCTCTTTTTTGATGCGCATCAGTGTTTCAAACTTCTCAATCTCATGGGTGTGAAGGTTCAAAATAGGCTGGAAAAAAGGGATGACATAGTCTTTGGCAAGTGCTTCTTTAAGGGTGTGGTTCATCATCATATTGTGATGGTACTCTGCTTCTTTGAGGCTGCTTTTTTCGTAAATCATAAAAGGCAAGCGTTTGTTTTTAGCCTCTTTACAAGCGATGGAAGCGAGTTTGAGGATATTCTTTTTACCTTGATGCGCGCCGATGGAAAGCGTTGTGTCGACTTCAACCTCTTCACAAATGATGCGATCTTTGGTGATTTTCATTGAGATTTTTTTGAGGTATTTTTTGAGGTTGTATTCACTAAAAGGCACTCGAATCAAAATGGCGTAAATGTCGGCTTCAAATTTATAGAGGGTGGCATCTACGGGTGGAAGATTGTTGAAAAGCCACTCACCGATCACTTTAAGAAAATTGTCGCCAAAATTGTGACCGTAAAAGTTGTTTGTGTTTTGAAATGAGTCAATATTGATAATAATCAACGTCGAATCAATGTTAGGGTCGAGCTTTTTGTTATCTTTTAAGAGTTTGAGTCGGTTGGGGAGTTTCGTGTTAAGGTCAATGTAGAGATTTTTGCGTAGCTCATTTTGTAAATGGGCATTGCTCTTTTGTAATTTTGTAACAAAAAAGAAGCACAGGGTACTAATGACACTCAAAAGTGCATAGGCAAGAAAGGTATAATGATACGAGATAGCGATATAAATAGGGCATAAGATTAGTGTTAGGAAAAATCCTGTTTTAAGATAGAGTTTTTTAGTATTCTCCAAACGCCTTCCCTTGACCCAATGATGCGTACACTTACATGTAGGGACGCACTTTAGCACAAAGGTTTTGAAAAAAAAATAAAGCCAACCGTTCTATCAGGTTCATCACAAAAAAGTCACGCTATAATAATATTTAATGACAAAAAAAGTTTCTGCCTTAATATGAGGCAAGCTTCAGTACCATAGCGGTTAGCGTAGTTTTTCAAGCTTTGCTTGAAAAGCGTGTAAAAAATATGAAAGATTAATATGAATAAACAACGTTGCGATCACTGCCATTTAGAATATGACGCCTCCGTGTTACTTCGCGATACAACTTTTGAAACTCCCAAATTTTTTTGTTGTAAAGGATGTCAAGGGGTTTATCACCTTTTAAAAGACGAAGGACTCGATACGTTTTACGCCAAAATGGGCGATGAAACAACCTTGGAGCCTCCCAAAATCAATTTGGATGATACCAGCCGTTTTGATTTGGAGGGTTTTATCTCCAAATACGTTAAAACCAATAAAGAGGGGTTGAATGAAATTGCCCTCATTATCGAAGGTATTCATTGCAGTGCGTGTGTTTGGTTGAACGAAAAGGTGCTCTCCAAACAAGAGGGCATTGTGGAAGTTTCCATCAACTACACCAATCACAAAGCCAAGATCGTGTGGGATGGCGCGGTGATTAAGCTCTCCCAGATCATTGAAACGATTCGGAGCATCGGGTACAACGCTTACCCATACGATCCTAAAAGTGGGGAAGAGCGCGCTACGGCCCAACGCAGAGAGTACTACTCCAAACTGCTCGTGGGTATTTTTGCGACGATGAATGTAATGTGGATCGCCATTGCACAGTATGCGGGGTATTTTACAGGCATGGAGCGTAATGTCAAAAGTATTCTCAATTTTGCGGAGTTTATCCTCGCCACGCCCACACTCTTTTACACGGGTTCGGTCTATTTCAAAGGGGCATATTATGGTTTGAAAAATCGTTATATTACGATGGATTTTCTCGTCGCCACGGGTGCGACTCTGACCTATGTTTTTTCACTCTACGCGATGTTCACACGCAGTGCTGAGGTCTATTTTGACTCGGTGACGATGATCGTCACTTTTGTCTTTGCAGGCAAATACTTAGAAGTGCTCACGAAGAAAAAAGCGGTTGATACGCTGGATGCTTTTGGGAGTGCGATGCCGAGCGAAGTGACCCTGATCAAAGGCGACGAGAAGATTTTAAGCAGTGTGGACTCGGTTGAAATTGGCGAGATCATTGAAGTTAGAGCCGGCGATAAAGTGGCAATTGATGGGGTTATCTTGGAGGGAGAAGGCTCGTTTGATCTCTCAAGACTTAATGGCGAATCGATCCCTGTTTTATCCCAAAAAGGCGATAAAATTCTCAGCGGTTCTATCTGTTTGGACAGTGTCATTCGCTACCAAGCGACCAATACCTTCTCCTCCTCAATGCTCTCCAAACTGGTTACCTTACTTGAAGATGCGATGAATAAAAAGCCAAAGATCGAAAAATTGGCGAATCAAATTTCAGGGTATTTCTCACGAACCATTCTTTTATTAGCGTTTTCAACCCTGATCTTTTGGTTTTATCAGAGTGGCTCTTTTGAGACAGGCTTGATCGTTGCCATTTCGGTGATTGTGATCGCGTGCCCGTGCGCACTCTCTTTAGCAACGCCTGTGGCAACCTTGGTAGGACTTGGTTTGGCAGCGAAGCGAGGCATTTTATTTAAAGAGGCGGGATTTATTGAGAGCATGGCAAAATGCGATACGCTCGTTTTGGATAAAACCGGCACGATTACCAAAGGCAAGCCTGAAGTGGTTGAAACCGCGTATGTGCAAAACTTTGATCGTTCCCTTTTGTACGCTTTGGTTTCTAGCTCCACGCATCCCATTAGCCAAGGCATTGTAAGCTTTCTGAAAGAATCCGCTGAGCCTTTACATGTAAAGCATTTAGAGCAGGTCAAAACCGTAGAAGCCAAAGGGGTGAAAGCTCTTTTTGAAGGCCATACTCTTGTGGGTGGCAATGCTAAAATGATGCACGAAGAGGGTGTTGAACTTCGCATCCCTCCAACACTTGAATCCTTAAGTCACTACTTTTTTGCCATCGATGGCGTTTTGGTGGCTATTTTTGGACTCAGGGATAGCTTGAAAGAGGGTGCACGTGAGAGCATCGAGGCGCTTAAAAAACTGGGTCTTGAGATCGTGATGCTCAGTGGCGATCATCTCAGCGTGACGCAAACGATTGCCAATGAAGTGGGCATCGAGACGTATGCAGCCGCTCTTTTACCGCATGAAAAGGCAGCCTACATCGAAGTGTTGCGCCAAAAAGGCAAAAAAGTGGTCATGGCAGGCGATGGCATCAATGACACGCTAGCCCTCTCTCAAAGTGAGATCGCCATTTCCATGGGCAGTGGCGCGGATGTTGCAGTCGATGTGAGTGATGTGGTGCTGACCAATGACAGTGTTAAGAGTTTGTATGAAGCCTTTGTGATAGCGCGCAAGAGCCTTCGCGTGGTCAAAGAGAATCTACTCTTTTCCTTGCTGTACAATGTCATCACCATTCCTTTAGCCATGAGCGGACACGTCATTCCTCTTTTCGCAGCACTGTCGATGTCGCTGAGCTCTTTGGTGGTGGTTGGGAATTCCATGCGTATTAAAAACGTTTTAAAAAGGTCGTAGCGATGGATGGTTGGGTTGTTGGTATGATGTTGGGAGCTTCCACACTCTTAGGCGCATTTGGTTTGTGGGCGCTTTTGTGGGGCATTCGTAGTGGTCAATTTGATGATCATAAAAAATTTATCGATGGTGCGCAGTTTGACAGTGAAGAAGCGTTGAGGGATGCGGTCATGATGGAGCGTAAAAAAGCGGATATTTTAAAAGAGAAGAAGCAGCGAGAGAGCAAATACGCCCCACCTGATTAATGGATAACTACAAGAGATTTGTTTTTAAGTGATTGATAAAAAGGAAGTTGAAATTCTGCCTCAAAGAGGCAAGCTTTAGTGCCTAGTGCAACGTAGCTACAAGAGCTTTGCCCTTGTAGCGTGTCATAATAGGCTTATTTATAGGAAGAAATCGTCGCAGCAACGGCTTTAAGATCGTCTTCGCTTAGACCACTTGCGATGGGTTTCATAACACCTTTCATTGGGCCACCCTCGCCATTTTTATACCCATTAACCGATGCAATAATTTTTGCTGCATCCCAACCGGCAATAATTTGTGATTTATTTAAAGCTGCTTTAGAAGCTTTGTCTCCATGACAGGAAAAACACTTCGATTTGTAGATCGCTTCGCCATCGGCTGCCATCAAACTTGTTACTGCCGCAATTGCTAAAATTGTGCAAATTTTTTTCACGTAGATACCCCTTTTAAGTTGTGTGTGAAAAATTATAACCAACCATACTTTAACCCTGCTTAGTTTTTCCCTGCGTATCGAAAGTTCTATTTTCATTTCTGTAAAAGTTGGGTATAATCGAGTCCATCTTACAGTGCATAGAGGTTCATGTGTTTCGAGGGATAGTCGTATGGATCTGTGTTTTAAGCGGTTTAATGGCTGCAACGCACAGTGTGTGTGAAGTGGAACGCACGGATACACAAAAGGCAAAAGAGTCGATTGAGATCATTCTTGCCAGTGAACCAACTAACACAACGTGCATGCTTCAGCTTGCCAATATTTACCTCAAACTTGGCAAAATTGCTAAAGGATTTGAAATCTTAGTGGATGCCTATTCGATTGATCCGCACAATGTTCAAAACAGCCGCATCGCAACGGTACTTCCTTTTGCGCTTAAAGTGACCAACCTTAAACAGCAAGCCGCAACAACCAACGATAAAGAGATTTGGAATAAATTGGGGGATGGCTATTATGAAATGGGCATTTTCAACGAAGCTGCGCAAATGTATAAAAAAAGTATCCAAGTGGATGGACTGCAACATATGATACGTCTTAAACTTGCCCTTTCCCTTCAAAAAAACTTACAAATTTACACCGCCATTGAAGAGGTTCAAAAAGTACTTGTCAAAGAGCCAACGCACCTTTATGCGAACTATTATATGGGAAAATTTTTAGCATACGATCTTAAAAACCGCGAAGAGGCAAAGCTCTTTTTTGCCAAGGCCAAAAGCTCATTGATCGCCCAAAAAGATGCTTTTGATTATTTAGAATACACCAATTTGCTCAGCGATATTACGAAAGAGTTGGGAGAGTAAGTGCAAAAGGCGGTTTTCCTAGATCGTGATGGTGTGATTAATGTCGATAAAGCGTATGTGTCAAAGATTGAAGATTTTGAGTTTTGTGAAGGTGTTTTTGAAACCTTACGCCATGTTCAATCGTTGGGGTATCTGCTCATCATCGTCACCAACCAGTCAGGCATTGGGCGAGGGTATTACAGCGAAGAAGACTTTCAAAAACTAACGGCTTGGATGCGCGAAAAGCTTTTACATGTAAACATCACAATCGATGCAGTTTACCACTGTCCGCATACGCCTGAGGCGAATTGTACCTGTCGAAAACCCAAAAGTGGCATGTTTAAAGAAGCCATTAAAACTTTTGATATTGATGTGACACATTCATGGATGATTGGTGATAAACCCAGTGACATCGAAGCGGCACATGGTGCTGGGATTGAGCAAACGATCCTTCTTGGAAATGCCCAATCGTCTCATGCTAAATATAGGGTTAATTTTCTTTTGGATACAATTAATTTCATTAAATAATAGGGTTAAACATGCATTATTGCGAAACAGATTTCAATCATAAAAGTATTTTGATTACGGGTGGGGCTGGATTTATTGGCAGTAACCTTGCTTTTTATTTTCAAGAAAATTATCCTACATGTAACGTCGTTGTCTTTGATATTTTTAGGAGCGAAGCTACATTCTCCAATGGCAATCTTAAAAGTTTTGGGCATTTTAAAAACCTCATAGGTTTTAAGGGTGAAGTTATAAGCGGTGACATCAATGATGAAGAAGCATTAAAAAAACTTGCCACGTATCAATTTGATTATATTTTTCATGAAGCAGCCATCTCCGATACAACCGTTTTAGATCAAGGCACTATGATCAAAACCAATGTGAATGCGTTTAAAAATATTTTGGAACTCGCTCAAAAAAGTAACGCAGTCGTGGTATATGCTTCCAGTGCTGCAACGTATGGGGATGCCGCCTCTCCTCAACGTGTTGGGTATGAGCAACCTCAAAATGTGTATGGGTTTAGCAAACTCGCTATGGATCATTTAGCCCGTGAATTTTCAAAACAAAATCCAACTATGAGTATTATAGGACTTCGTTATTTCAATGTTTATGGCCCAAGAGAATACTTCAAAAATACAACAGCTTCCATGGTTTTACAGCTTGGTCTTCAGATTTTAAGTGGTAGAACACCGCGACTTTTTACAGGGTCTGATAAAATTGTACGCGATTTTATTTACATTGACGATGTTATCCAAGCCAATATTAAAGCAGCAACATCGGGCAAAAGCGGTGTTTACAATGTGGGAACAGGAAAGCCTAGAAGTTTTCAAGACATCGCCGATATTTTGCAAAAAGAGTTAGAGACGAAGCTTGGAACAGAGTATTTTACCAACCCCTACAGTGCATATCAGATGCACACGGAAGCGGATATTTCCTTTACATGTAAAGATTTGGGCTATGCGCCACGGGTTAGTTTGGAAGAGGGTATTAAAGCGTATGTTCCTGAGATTCAACGTATTTTTAAAAGCGAAGTGAACCATGGATAGATTAAGAACGTACCAGCCTTCTATTTTAGTTATTGGTGATTTAATGCTCGATCATTACCTCTGGGGAAAGTGTGAACGTATCTCTCCTGAGGCACCGGTTCAAGTTGTAGATATTCAAAACGAGAGCACGGTTTTAGGCGGTGCGGGTAATGTGGTCAATAACCTTTTAAGCCTTGGTGCTAAAGTCAATGTTCTGAGTGTGGTGGGAGAGGATGAAAACGGCAAAGAGTTATTGTGTATGCTTGAAACCTTAGGGGCAGTTGTTAAAGGTATTGTACAGCAAACAGGACGTAAAACCAGTAAAAAAAGCCGTGTGATTGCCTCTCACCAACAAGTCGTGCGTTACGATAGCGAATCCAAAGAGGAGATCACTGAAACTTCAGCAGAAGCCCTTTTGGCGCAATGCATTGCTTGCATTCCCTCGGTCGATATTATTTTGCTCTCCGATTATGGCAAAGGTGTTTTGACACCAAGTTTTACATGTAAAGTGATTGAGTTGGCTAAAAAACATCAAAAGCCTATTTTTGTCGATCCTAAAGGGGATGATTACCACAAATACAGTGGAGCGACGCTGATTACACCCAATAAAAAAGAGGCGAGTATCGCAACCAAAATTGCCATAAACGATGATGAAAGTCTGCAAAAAGCAGGAAGACTTTTGAAAGAGAGTTTGGGTCTGGAATATGCGATCATTACACTCTCGGAAGATGGTATGGCGATTTTTGGTGAGCAATTTCTCAAAATGCCAACCGTCGCCCGTGAAGTGTACGATGTTACGGGTGCTGGCGATACTGTACTGGCAGCTTTAGGGTATGCGTATGCTTCTGGGCAAGGTATTCAAGAAGCAGCTTCTTTTGCCAATAAAGCCGCAGCCGTGGTTGTGGAAAAACTTGGAAGCGCAACGGTGACACTGGATGAAATTGATGCGTATGAGCATAGCCTTAGAAGTGCAACGGCTGAGAGTAAACTTAAAAGCATCGAAGAGATCACACGCCTTCTTCACACCAAAAAACATCAAAAAATTGTATTTACCAATGGCTGCTTTGACATTTTACATGTAGGGCATGTCAAGTACCTTGAGATTGCTAAAAGCTTTGGCGATGTTCTCATTGTTGGGCTTAATTCGGATGATTCGATCAAGCGCCTTAAAGGGCAAAGTCGTCCGATCAATCCGCTGGAAGATCGAGCATACATTTTAGCAAGCCTTGAGTCTGTAAGTTATGTGGTTCCTTTTGAAGAAGACACCCCACTTGAGCTTATTTCTGTCCTTAAACCCGATATTTTGGTTAAAGGGACTGATTACGAAGGCAAGGAAGTTGTGGGAAGTGACATTGCTAAAGAGGTGCGATTGGTTCAGTTTGTTGAGGGCAAAAGTACGACTAGAATCATTGAAAGGATTCAACAAAAATGATGGAGATGATTTACAACGAAATTCAGGCGCATAAAGAGGTCGTTGAAAAAACACTTGCGAATTTACAAAGCCATATTTATACCGCCTCTATCATTGCGATTGAAGCACTGAAAAATGGCAATAAAATCTTACTGTGTGGTAACGGTGGAAGTGCTGCGGATGCGCAACATATCGCAGCAGAGCTCAGTGGACGTTATAAAATTGAGCGGCGAGGACTTGCCGGAATTGCTCTGACAACCGACACTTCTGTTTTAACGGCCGTTGGAAATGACTATGGATTTGATCGTATCTATGATCGTCAAGTGGAAGCGTTAGCCAAAGAAGGCGATGTCCTCATTGGTATTTCGACCAGTGGGCATAGCAAAAATGTCGTACGAGCGCTCAGCCTAGCCAAACATATGGGGTGTCGAACTATCGGATTCAGTGGACGAGATGGAGGTGTCATGAGTGAATTTTGCGACATAAATATCATTGTCCCCAGTGAAGATACACCTCGCATTCAAGAGATGCACATTATGATCGGGCATATTATGTGTCAAGCAATCGATACCCATTTTAAAACAAATGTGTAGGGTGGACAAGCATTGCAAACCTACATTCGTGTTAAGATAACAGAACGAGGAAGTCGAAACAATCAAGAGAGTACCTTTAAAAAGCAGACACCTCACAGTCATGCTATTTGGGGAAAGTGCCAGTTTACGTTTGATCCACTCGATCAAAATTATGATTGGATTGTTGTCCTTGATGATATTGCTAGCATAGTCCCTCATAAAGTTGAGTCCTTACAGTGCCCTAGAGAAAATACCATTTTTGTAACGACGGAGCCTAGTTCCATTAGTTACTATGGTAGAGCATTTGCAAGACAGTTTCACTATCTCATCACCAACCATAATGCCAAAACATTACCGCATCCCAATGCAATTCGTTCACAAACTGGCAATACCTGGTTTTATGGCAAAACGTATGATGAAATCCTTCTTGTGGCAAACCCTGCTAAAACTAAAAAAATATCAACGGTCTGTTCCAATAAGCAACAAGGGCATACCATGCACAAGTTGCGGTATGAATTTACCCAAAAATTGCAAGAGGCGGTGCCTGAACTTGAGCGTTTTGGCAAAGGATTTAAGTGGATTGATCTCAAAGCAGATGCACTGGATCCGTATCAATTTCATGTTGCCGTTGAAAATCATATTGAAAAACATGTTTGGACCGAAAAGCTTGCCGATGCGTTTTTAGGATGGTGTGTCCCTATCTATTGTGGATGTCCTAATGTGTATGACTATTTTCCTAAAGAGAGCGTGATTCAAATCGATATTCACGATATGGAAGCCTCCATTGCAACCATCAAGGAAGTCATAGCGCAAGAGGGAGAATATGAAAGGCGTTTTGAAGCGGTGAAAGAGGCTCGAAGAAGGGTCATTGAGGAGTATAATTTACTTGCAATGATCGATAAAATCGTGCAAAACTCGGAACCTTCCATCTTTGTGCCTAACCAAAAAATCTATTCAAGAAGAGTGATGAGAGTGCGACACTTGAGCGACTTGATGCGATTCTTTTGGTTTAGAGCAAAAGGTTTTATGAAAACAATTCGTGCCTAAATAAGCGATTGCTTACACAAGATACGCCGACAATGTGACTAACGCTTGATCGATACAGATGTGATCAAAATAGTTATTGTGTTCCATTAAACTTTTCATGGGTGGTATGGGATTTGCATAAAATTGCGTATCATACACCACCGTTGACCACGGTCCATAAGGAGCTGTTCTTATCCAGTTCGTAGGTCCAAAAAGACCAATGGTCGGTGTTTTTTGAACAGCGGATAGATGCATCGGACCAGAATCGGTGGAAACCGTTAAGAAAGCCTCACTGAGAATTTTTTTGAGATCTTGAAGCGTCGTATTCCCTGCAACACTCTTTTTCTCTCCGACGATTGATTTTAATATCTCTTCAACGTATTCCTTCTCTGACAGGTCACCCGTTAGGATAAAGGGTAGATGAAATCGCTCATAAAGTAGGGCACTGATCTCGTGCCATTTATGGGCTGGAAGACGTTTGGAAGCCCACTTGGGGCTTGAACCACAATTTAAGACAATGTAAGAGCGCTTTTTAGGCACAAAGGTCGTATCTAGTGGGTTAACAAGCGACGTTTTTTGTGCAATTTCATATAAAATTGTGTTAATGTTTTGTGTCAGTACAATGTTGTCATGGTTGGCAATATGTGTAGCATTGGAAAGGTAATCAATCAAACGACTTCTATCGTTGTTTTGTAAATCAATCAACCAATCAAACTTCTGTTTTCGAATCTTCCAAATCAGTTTGGCCAGCGTGAGTGCTTTTTTATTAGATAAAATCATAAAATCATCAAATTCATCTTGAAGCAAAGCTTTGCCAAGAGGCGACGTAATAATGGTTGGCGTCTGTTTGAACGCTCTTAAAACAGGTAAACTCTCAGCAATATCGCCAAGAGCACTAAATTTGATAACAGCTAAATTCATCGTTTTAAATACCTTTAGAGTTGGTTAAGATTGTCGAAAATTGTATTAAATCAAACGTTACATGTAACGTTGATAGAATCATTTGGGTTATGAATCTAATGACTGATCTATCGTGTGAATAAAATGCTCAAAACGTTTTTGCGTCTGTTGATACAGCTCGCTAAAGGCTTGGTAGCCATTGGTTTGATACTGTTGCAATAATGCCGTGTCGTGGATCAGTTTTTTCATCGCCTCTGCCAAAGCTTCGGGGGTATTTGGACACATGAGGATTTCATGATCATTAAAAAATTCATACATCGTAGGGGTCGTCATCGTAATCAATGCCTTTTGACATGCAAGTGCTTGGTATGCTTTATTGGGAATCACTGAAAAAGCTTTTTGGCTATGGCCAAAGATACCAAGAACAATGTCGGCTTTTCGTATCTCATCGACCAGTGCTTGCTCATTCATAAAAAGACCATCCATTTTGACATTGCAAAGATGAAGGTTTTCATGTAACGCTTTCATTGCTGAAAACATTTGCCCTTTGCCAATGACCTGCGCTTGAAAAGCAATCTGTTCTTTTTCAAGCAGTGCGAAAGCTTTTAAGATAACATCAATACCATGTAAAGGGATAAAGGAGCCATAAAATAGAATACGTTTTGGTTCATCTATGCGCGGGTCTTTCGCAGGATAGTAAAGCGAGGTATCGGCTAAAACTGGTAATACAAAATGCTCTCCTTTAAAGGCTCCAAAGAGTTTTTGCCAATAGTCAAAATGTGCTTGTGTATCCGAAAGAAGATATTTTGAAAATCTAAAATTAACCCAATCTTGAAGGTATTTCCACCATGCTCTTGGATTGTATTTGCTAATTTTTTCTCTATCGTAGACGTAGGTGTCATAGTTTGAGATAAAAAAATCATTGACAATGCGGTTACGTTTAAAAAAATGTTTGAAAAACTGGTTCTTGGAAAAAGGCAATAACATAAAAATATCATTTTTACATGTAACATCGTTTAAGAGATGTTTAATAATATTAAAACGTGAATAATCTTTATTGTGTCTAAAAAGGTAGTGAAGCATGAACTATCTCCGATAAAATAAGCTTAGAGTTCCAAGTATAACCCATTTTGAATGATAACGACCTAAAATAAGTGCGCAGAACATTTGCAGGAGGTTTTTCAATCTGCTATAATTCCTGCACACAGTTAACGTGGCATAAAGGATACACATGGCAATAAATCGCGATAAAATTTTAGAATATCTGTTTTACCTACTCTCCCTTAGCTTTTTCATTGGAAAGTCTTATAAGGCTGTGACGGGGGTGATCGTTTTGGTTTTTTTGATTGATGTGATTGTAAAAAGGCGTTGGGATGTTTTTAATGATCCTATTTTTATTGCCTTGGCATGTTGGTGTTCATACATCTTTAGCAGTGCACTGTGGGCCGTAAATCCCTACAGTGCTATGCGTAGCGCACTTCAAGTTTTTTTATGGTGTTTACTTTATGTTGCCATCAAATCAACGTTTATAACCAAAGCCTATATCGATCGCTATATACGCGTACAAATGATCGTTATTTTGTTTATTGTGGCGAATGCCCTTATGCAATTTATCATTGGTTTTAATCTTTTTGGTACACCGATCCAAGCCTCACGTGTTACAGATTTGTTCGGGCACAACAGAATTTTTGCTTATAGCTTTCCTCTTTGGATTGGTTTTTTTGGTGCTTTATTGGCACTGAAGGGACAGAAAACAAAAGAGTACCTTCTTTATGGTGTGGTACTGATGGGTATGCTTTTGACAATGCCTTTATCGGGAGCACGAGGGCCACTTCTTTTACTTGCCATCTTTTTACCGTTCATTGCATGGGTCAGCCCGTATCGTAAATGGGCCTTTATGGCATTAGGGAGTTTTTTAGTCATCTCAGCGGTTGTCGTTTCGATGACGCCTCAATTGCAAGCACGCATCTTAACATTGGCTCATCCCTTTGAAGATCAAAAGCATACACGTGTTTCCATTTGGCTCACAGCCTTTGAAGAGTTTAAAGATAATCCCATTTTAGGGGTTGGTTTTAAAAATTTCCGCGATAGACAGTTTGAATATTACAAAGACTCTTTTGAAAGTCATGAGATCAATCCCAAAACGGGAGAAGGGCAGTTCCATGCGCATAGTCCGTGGATGGATATTTTAGCAGAACAAGGTCTTGTAGGAATTGCATTTGCTTTTTTCTTACTTTTTACAATTGCAAAAATAGTCTACCGCTCAGGTCCAGTTGTCTTAATTGGAAGTATGGGCGTGTGGTACTCTTTCTCGCTACTCAATAGCGGATTTTCGCTCTCAAGTGGAACATGGTCCTTCTTTATGATCTTATCGATTTCTGTTTTTGCGATGATTTTCAATTATCAAAAGGCGTATTTGCAGGAAAAGAGACCTTTATAAAGCCGAAGAGAATGTGGTGTAAATCGCCACATTTTTTTCCACCATTTGCTCCAATGAAAAATGTGTTTTGGCAAAAGCTTGAATCTGCTCTTTATCAAAGGGGTGGGTAAGCGCTTTTTGCATCAAAATGCAGAGTTCATGCGGCGCTTTGGGAGCAAAGAAAAATCCCGTTTCGCCTTCTTTGACATAATCTTGTGTTGCTCCAATCGGTGTTGCCAAAAGCGGTACGCCCATCGCAAGACTCTCCACATTCGCGCGTCCAAAGGTTTCAGGTTTAGTGGAAGATGAAATTGTAAGATCGGCTAGGGCATAGAGCTCTTTCATCTTGGATTGGCTTCCAAGAAAAACAATATCTTCCGCAAAGTCAGAATCAGCTACTAAACGTTGAAGCTCCTCATAATACGAGATACGCTTAGGATCAATACCGCCCACAAAAAAGAGTTTGATGTCATCTCTTTTTGCGCGAAGTTCTAAAAAAGCACGAATCGTCGTGGCTTGATCTTTCCAGTGCGTAATGCGAGCTACATGCAACATAACACGCTTTTGGGCTAACTGATGCTCGTGTTTAAAGGTCTCCATAAACGTTGTGTCTAATTCATGGGTGTTGAAGTAGTCAAAATCAATGCCTCTAGGAATGAGATGAATTTTAGAAGGCTCAGCATGAAAATGTTTGATGATGTGATCGATTAAAAACGAGCTCGCGCAGATAATCTGATCCGCTTTAACCATAATGGCGCTGTAGCGATTGACCGAGTTAAAGCCGTGTACGGTTGAGACAACGGGAAGGTGCAACAGTTTATTGGCAAAAAAGACCATCCAGGCGGGCACGCGACTTCTTACATGTAAAAGGGTAGGGTTGATTTTTTTAAGGGCGCAGTAGAGTTTCCAGATGCGCCAAGGAGCGCTCAGGATATTTTTTGAGCAGACATTGACCTTTACATGTAACGATCCATCTCGTTCTAATGGTTCGACCAATTTGCCGCCATTGCTGATCACAACACTCTCAAACCCTCGTTTGACCAATTCGCGTGAGAGCTCAACAACTCCTCTCTCTACGCCACCTTCATTGAGTTCGGGGATGAGTTGAACGATTTTCATGCGTTTACCTTTTGTGCGTAGTGGTGAAAGTCTATTTTTCGACTATTATGAGCGAGAGTGCCATCAAACAGATGCAGGTATTCTTCTTTTTCAAGGGTTTGGGTCATCGTGAAAAATTTATTGTTTTGCGTTTTTCCCAGTGGCAGTATCTCAACGCATGACGTTCCGTAACTGATTGCTTCGCTGATCATCGATGTGGAGTCAATCGTGATAAAAACGACCTCACACTGCGCTACAAAATCGGCAATGGGATTGATCTTAGTGTTTGAAAAAATCACACTGTACGCAAACGGGTAGTTTTCCACTAGCCTCTCGATCTCTTGGGGCGTTCTTGGCGATGTGGTGACAGCGATTTCATAGCCTTGAAACTGTTCAAAGATAAAGTCCAACTGGCTTTTGAGAAGAGTTTTATCCATCTTAAAAAGCGCGTTGTTCCCCCCGATAATAATTCCCACGGATTTGCCTTTAGGTACGAAAAGTCCTTTAGGTTCCACGTAACTAAAATTGGCAGGAAGTGCGATGATATTCTTTTGCTTAGGAGGATGGTCGTGTGCTTGCGCAAAGATCAGATCAAAATCATAACGGTAGCTTTGCGGCAACATCATTGTGACGGATTTAATGCCCAATGTTCGAGCGAGCGTTTTGTTCGCATAATACGTGCTTGAACCTGCAGAGACGAGGAAATCGTAACTTTGCTTTAGAGGCTGATCCAGTTTAAACAAAAAAGTCGTGTAGATTTTGAGGCGATCCAGTAGGTAAGAGAGCAGTTTGTACGCTTTACATGTAAAGTGCACAGAGCGTATCTCGTAGTGAGCTCCTAGGTGTTTGGCAAGGGCTATAGACTGGTTGAGGTGTCCCATGCGCCCATCACTTAATATGAGCAGGGTCACTTAAAGAGTCTCCATCGATCATGCATCCAAAACCACTGTTCGGGATACTCTTTAATGACCGCTTCGATGATGTCGTTGTAATGTTGAGTGAGACGTGCTATTTTTTCCACTTCGCTGAGCTCTTCTGGCAAAGCAATCTCTTGGGTTGAACCGATGATAAGCTTGTACCGTCCATCGCTTTGGCGAGCCATAAAGAGCGGAACAACGGAAGGGTTATAGCGAAGTTTAAGCAGTCCAATCGAGTTGATGGTATCGGCAGGATGTCCAAAAAAATTGGTTTTAATGCTACTGGCACCACCTGATTTTTGATCGATCAGCATCCCTGCGATTTTTTTTTGCGTAAATGCCTTTACGATGGCTATCATAGCTTTGCTTTTATGAGCCAGTGTGTTGCCATAACGTGTGCGAAAAGGGGTCGTGATGCGCTCTTCAATGAGGTGATTATTGCCTTTTCTCCCGATGACGACCATAGGATAGCCATGTTTAGCCAGAAAGTGTGCCAGCAATTCCCAGTTCCCAAAATGTGCGGTAAGAAGGAGTTTGCCTCTGTTGGCATCGTCAAAATAGAGCTTTAACTCATGAAGTGCTTCTTCATAGTTTGAAACCATGTCATCAATGTCGAGCCGTTGGTGCATCATAAGCAGTATTTCTGCAATGCTGATGGCAACATTTTGATAAATAGTTTTTGCCAATGTGTAGCGTTCATGTTCTGTTTTGTGGGGGTAGGCAAGGGCTAAGTTTTGAAGGGTAATGGCACGTCTTCGCTTATCGAGCGTAAAAAAAAGTGCTGCTAGGAGCTTACAAAACCCATAAATCAAAGGTATGGGCAACAATTTGGTTAAGAGTAGAACACCTTTGAGGGCGTAGTATTCCAAAAAAATTCTCATCTCATCACTTTCAAAATTGAATTAAGGTAAAATTAGACTTCTTTCATCACCCTTGAAAAGATAAAGAGTTTGTTCAGAGTGATGTGCTATGGACATGACTCTTTTTTCAATGGGTGATTAAAAAAGTCTATTCTATCTAAACTGAGCCAAAGAGGTACTTAATGATCTGTGTATTCGATATAGAGACCATCCCTGATACCACGCTAATTCGAAGTGTCCTAAGCCTTGAAGGAGACGATCATGAGGTTTCGCTTTTAGCGCAAAGTGAACAAGAAGCAAAGAGTGGAAGCAGCTTCTTACCGCTTTGCTTTCATAAAATTGTAGCGATTTCGGCTGTGATTGCTGATGATTTTGGCATCTTTCGCAAGGTGAGTAGCATTGAGGGAGTCAGCGAACATGAGATGATCAAAAGTTTTTTAGGCTTCATCAACAAACACAATCCAAAGTTAGTCAGTTTTAACGGGCGTAGCTTTGATATGCCACTTCTCATGCTTCGTGCTATGCAATACAATCTTACATGTAACGCGTATTTTGAGCAGGATAACAAAGAGCTCAATAAAAACAAATGGGAAAATTACCGTGCGCGCTACAGTGATCGCTTTCATGTGGATTTACTCGATCATCTGTGCGAATTTGGCGCCGTGCGTGGGCTTAAACTCGATCACGTCTGCTCGATGGTCGGACTTCCTGGCAAATACGATGTCCATGGCGATCAAGTGATGGAGCTTTATTATGCGGGTGAAATCGAAAAAATCAAGGAGTATTGCGAAAGCGATGTGCTTAACACCTATTGGCTATTTTTAAAGTATGAACTCTTAAAAGGGAACCTCATTATAGAGGATTATCAGCGTGCATTGGTTACAATGCAGGAAAATTTGCACGTCGATAAGTCTTATACAGACGTCTTTGGCATCGCAATTGAAGAAGAATTGTACAAGGAGAACCATTGAAAACGATTTTTAGAGAGTATGACATTAGAGGCATTTACGAAAAAGAGTTGAATGAGCAAACGGTTAAACTCATTGGGTATTTTTTAGGAAAGCAGATTGTCAAAGTGGGCAAAAATGTTGCGATTGGCTATGACGCGCGTTCACATTCACCGATTTTGTGCGAGTATCTTACGAGTGGTTTGAACAAAGCAGGGTGTAAAGTTTTGACGATGGGACTGGTTGCAACGCCGGTCAATTACTTTAGTAACTTTCAAAACTTCGATGGTGTGAACCCTAACGCTTCTATTATGATCACCGGTTCTCACAACCCAAGTGAATACAATGGTTTTAAAATCACGATTGATAAAAAGCCCTTTTTTGGCGAAGATATTTACGCGCTGGGTCGTGAAATTATCCAAAATTACGAGTTGGAAATCGAAGATGATTTAAGCTCTGCGTTTATCAATGCCAAAGAGCGTTATATCGCCTATCTTATCAAAGAGTTTGACCATCTTAAAGGCTTTAAACAGCCGTTTGTCTATGACTGTGGCAATGGCGTCGCAGGCGTTGTGGTGCAAGATGTTTTCAAAGCTTTAGGCTTTACATGTAAAGGTTTGTACACAGACCCAGATGGCACGTTCCCAAATCACCACCCCGACCCAACCGTAGAGAAAAATCTCAAAGATATTAAAAAAGAGCTTGAGGGTGAGTATGCGCTTGGGTTTGCGTATGATGGCGATGCCGATAGATTGGCGTTTTTGACGAAGCACAATAATGTCAAGGGTGACATTATGGCAATTCTTTTCTCCAGTGCTATGAAAAACCCAACCGTTATCGGTGAAGTGAAATGTTCGCAAGTGATGTACGATGAGATCAACAAGCGTGGCAAAGCGATTATGTATA
The DNA here is from genome assembly GCF_000743525.1 of Sulfurospirillum sp. SCADC. Lineage (GTDB taxonomy): Bacteria > Campylobacterota > Campylobacteria > Campylobacterales > Sulfurospirillaceae > Sulfurospirillum. The sequence continues at coordinate 46,586 of NZ_JQGK01000010.1, forward strand.
AAACAGGGCATAGTAACCTTAAAGTGATGATCGCTCAAACCAATGCCGATTTTGCAGCGGAAGTCAGTGGTCACCTCTTTTTTAATGACCGTTATTTTGGTTATGACGATGCGATTTATGCAACACTTCGTATGATTGAAATGGTAAAAAATGGTTTGGATGTCGATGCTGAAATCGCCAAATTACCTGTGGTTTACTCCACCGAAGAGCTTAAAGTCGAGACCAATGAAAGTGATAAATTTCCCCTCGTTGACAAGGTCAAAGAGCTTCTTAAAAACCCTCCAAAAGATTTTCCTGCTATTAAAGAGATTGTCGATGTCGATGGTGTCAGAGTGATCTTTAACGATGGTTGGGGATTGGTCAGAGCGAGTAATACAACACCCGTTTTAGTGACTCGTTTTGAATCGACCAATGCGGATAACGCGAAATTGTATGAGAAAAAGTTGAACGAGCTTATTGCAACGGCGAAAGCAGAGCTTCACTAAAATGAAAGGCATTATCCTAGCAGGAGGAAGTGGAACGAGACTTTATCCTGTGACGCAAACGATCAGCAAACAGCTGTTGCCCATTTACGATAAACCGATGATCTATTATCCGCTTTCTGTCTTGATGTTGGCAGGAATTCGTGAAATCTTGATTATCTCAACACCTCAGGATATTGGCAAATTTGAAGAGCTTTTTGGTGATGGAAGTCATTGGGGACTTTCCCTTTCCTATAAAATTCAGCCGAGTCCCGATGGGCTTGCGCAAGCGTTTCTTTTAGGCGAAGCGTTTATCGGAAACGATAGTGTCTGCTTGATCTTGGGCGATAATATCTTCTACGGGCAAGGCTTTACCCCACTGCTTCAAAATGCAGCCAAACTCGAAAAAGGTGCGATTGTGTTTGGCTATCAAGTCAAAGATCCGCAACGTTTTGGTGTCGTGGAATTTGATGAAAATCAAAAAGCAATCAGCATCGAAGAAAAACCTAAAAATCCCAAATCTCCTTTTGCCGTCACGGGGCTTTATTTCTACGATAATAGTGTGATTGAAATCGCAAAAGCGGTTAAGCCAAGTGAGCGTGGCGAGTTAGAAATTACCGATGTGAATGATGCGTATTTGAAACGTGGAGATTTACAGGTAGAAGTATTAGGACGTGGATTTGCGTGGCTCGATACGGGAACGCATGAGAGTCTGTTGGAGGCTGGTTTATTTGTCCAAACGATTGAAAAACGCCAAGGTTATAAGATCGCTTGTTTGGAAGAGATCGCTTACAATTATGGCTGGATTAGCAAAGAGCAAATTTTAGAGATCGCTAAGCCTCTGAGTAAAAATGGATACGGTGAATACCTTAAGGAGTTGGTTAAATGAGTCAAAAGTACATCTTAGTTACCGGCTGTGCAGGGTTTATCGGCTCCAACTTTGTCCCTTATTTCTTAGATCAATACCAAGAGTATCACCTCATTAATTTAGACCTTCTCACGTATGCTGGAAATGTAGAAAACCTTAGCGAAGTGGAAGATGAACCGCGGTACACCTTTGTACAAGGCGATATTTGCGATCGAGCTTTAGTCGAATCCTTGTTTGAAAAATATTCAATCCAAGGTGTGATTCACTTTGCCGCAGAGTCGCATGTGGATAATTCCATCAAAAATCCAGGTGTGTTTATCGAGACCAATGTGAATGGAACCTTTACCTTGATTGACGTGGCGTATAAAACGTGGATGGAAAAACCCTTTGTGCTTAAAGAAGGATATGAGGAGTGTCGTTTTCATCATATCTCTACCGATGAAGTCTATGGAACATTAGGGGCTACGGGACTTTTTACAGAAACAACCAGTTACGCACCTAATTCTCCTTACTCCGCGTCCAAAGCAGGAAGCGATATGATCGTACGAGCCTATCATCACACCTATGGGATGAATACGGTCATCACCAATTGTTCCAATAACTATGGTCCTAAACAACACGATGAAAAACTCATTCCTACCATCATACGAAAAGCGCTAAGCAATCAACTCATTCCCATTTACGGTGATGGTCAAAATATCCGCGATTGGCTGTATGTCTTAGATCATTGCAAAGGCATCGACCTTGTTTTTCATGAGGGAAACAGAGGCGAGACCTACAATATCGGTGGACGCAATGAGCGCGATAATCTTTATATCGCGCATAAAATCTGTGAAATTTTAGACACTTTAAAACCCAAAGCGACCTCGTACAAAGAGCAGATCAGCTTTGTGGAAGATCGAGCAGGGCATGACAGGCGTTACGCCATTGATGCGACGAAGATTGAGACCAAACTGGGCTGGGAAGCGGAAGAAAATTTTGAATCGGGCATACTTAAGACGATTCAATGGTATTTGAAAAAATACAAAGCAGAGGCATAAATGAAGCGATTGATTCTCTCTTGGCTCGTTTTAATCAGTGCGCTGTTCGGTGCCAAGCCTGAGCTGATGCTTTTGCAAGAGTTGAAGGATCAAAATGTCTCTGGGTGGTTGATGAGTGAAAAGATGGATGGCGTGAGAGCCTATTGGGATGGGCAAAAACTGATCTCACGTGGTGGTATTGAACTCTCTGCTCCTGCTTGGTTTACCGAAGGATTTCCTCCTTTTGCGGTGGATGGCGAGCTTTGGAGCAAACGAGGCGATTTTGAAAACATCATCTCCATTGTCAAGAAAAAAGAGCCCCACGATGGCTGGAAAACTATCGCGTTTTACGCCTTTGATGTTCCCACTGAAAACGGTGGTTTGATCCAGCGTTTAGGAAAGTTAGAGTATTATCTCAAACTCAATCAAGCGGATTATCTTAGAATTGCAAAACAGTTTACATGTAAAGATAATGATGATCTCAAACGCTTCCTTACTGAGGTTGAAAAAAGTGGAGGAGAGGGCATTGTCGTGCGCAATCCCGATACCAAATACGTCGCCAAGCGTGACCCAAATAGCCTGAAAGTGAAAAGCTTTCAAGACGCCGAATGCGAAGTTGTGGAGCATCACAAAGGTGAAGGCAAGTACAAAAACAGCTTCGGCTCGCTTACATGTAAAACGGACAAAGGTGTGATGTTTGACATCGGCTCAGGTTTTAGCGAATCTGAGCGTAAAAATCCTCCTGTCATTGGCGCGAAGATTACCTATAAATTTCAAGAGATTACCAAAGGCGGAAAGCCACGTTTTCCTGTGTATATAAGAATGAAAGAAGAGATATAAGGATGAGAATTTAATGAAAATAGCCATAGTTGGAACAGGGTATGTCGGGCTTTCAAACGGTATTTTATTGGCACAACATCATGACGTGGTAGCCCTTGATATTATTCCTGAAAAAATAGAGATGATTAATGCCAAAATCTCTCCGATTGAGGATAAAGAGATTGAAGCGTATTTAAGAGAAAAACCACTTCGTTTTAGAGCAACGCTGGATAAAGAAGAGGCGTACGCAAATGCCGAGTTTATTATCATCGCAACACCAACAGACTATGACCCTGAAACCAATTACTTTAATACCAAATCGATTGAGAGTGTCATTAAGGATATTTTGACCTATAATCCGAGCGCAACGATGGTGATCAAATCAACCATTCCTGTGGGTTACACCAAAAGTATACGTGAGCGTTTCAATACTCAAAACATTATTTTTGCTCCTGAATTTTTGCGTGAAGGCAAAGCGTTGTATGACAATCTCTACCCTTCACGCATTGTCGTGGGAGAAAAGAGCGAGAGAGCACACACGTTTGCAGCCTTACTGGTTGAAGGTGCCATTAAAAAAGATATTGCCGTTGAGTTTACCGAATCAACGGAAGCGGAAGCCATCAAACTGTTTGCTAACACCTACCTTGCTATGCGCGTTGCCTTTTTTAACGAGCTTGACTCCTATGCGCAGATTCATGGACTGAACACCAAAGAGATTATCGAAGGCGTTTGTTTAGACCCTCGCATTGGGAATTTTTACAACAATCCTTCTTTTGGTTATGGTGGATACTGTCTGCCCAAAGACACCAAACAACTTTTAGCCAACTACAATGAAGTGCCCAATAATCTTATTCGTGCCATTGTGGATTCCAATAGTACGCGTAAAGATTTTATCGCAGATTCTATTATCAAAAAGCATCCAAAAGTCGTAGGCATTCATCGCCTTATTATGAAAGCAGGAAGTGATAATTTTCGAACCTCTTCCATTCAGGGTGTAATGAAGCGCATTAAAGCCAAAGGGATTGAAGTCGTCGTGTATGAACCTGTTTTAGAAGAAGAAAATTTTTTTAACTCTCGCGTAGTAAAGAATTTGGATGAGTTTAAAAAAATATGTGATGTCATTGTCTCAAACCGCCTCTCCTCTGAACTTGAAGATGTTGAAGAAAAAGTGTATACGAGAGATTTATTTGGTAAAGATTAAAAGGGAAAAATGTGACTAATTTAATACTCTGTGGTGGAAGTGGCACAAGGTTATGGCCACTCAGTCGTACGCTCATGCCAAAGCAATTTGTAAAATTATTCGAGCATAAGTCTCTTTTTCAGTTGACGATTGAGCGTAATAGCACTCTTTGCAGCGAGCAATTTATAGTTTCTAACAGTGAGCAATATTTTTTAGCACTCGATCAACTCGAAGAGCTTGGAAAATTCAACAATCGCTATTTACTCGAACCCATTGGTCGCAATACGGCTCCTGCTATTGCGCTTGCTTGCATGGCTTTAGATAAAGAAGAGATCGTACTGGTAACGCCAAGTGATCATTTGATTAAAGATCAAAAAGCCTATAAAAAAGTGATTGAGGAAGCTAAGATTTTAGCCAAAGAGGGTTTTTTAGTGACCTTTGGTATCAAACCCACCTTTGCTGAGACAGGATTTGGATATATAGAAGCAAGTGGCACCGATGTGAAAGCTTTTCATGAAAAACCTGATTGTAAAACGGCAGAGGCGTATCTTAAAGCTAGAAATTACTACTGGAACAGTGGTATGTTTTGCTTTAAAGCCGGTGTTTTTTTGAGTGAACTTGAAGCGTATGCACCGCAAATTTTTCTTACATGTAAAAAAGCGTATGAAAATGCGAAGAGTGATGGCATGATTCGTATTCTTCATGATGATATGCTTTCTATTCCTGAAGATAGCATTGATTATGCAGTGATGGAAAAAAGTCAAAAAGTGAAAGTGGTTCCTAGCGATATAGGCTGGAGTGATGTAGGAAGCTTTGATGCGCTTTGCCAAGAACTGGACAATGATGCGAGCAATAATTTTATTATGTCCTCTAAACATGTAAGCCTGATTGATGTGCACGATTTGATTGTGATCGATACCGAAGATGCACTGTTGATTAGCCATAAAGGGAGTTCTCAAAAGGTCAAAGAGATTGTAAATGCGCTTAAAAAAGAGAATGTTGAACTCACGACAACGCATAAAACGACGCATCGTCCTTGGGGAACATTTACCGTATTAGAAGATAAATTAGGCTATAAAATTAAAAAAATTATGGTGAAGTCAGGCAAACGTTTGAGTCTTCAAAAGCACTTTCACCGAAATGAACACTGGATCGTCGTGAGTGGAACAGCAACGGTTCAAGTCGAAGAGAAGATCTTTCTTGTGAGAGAAAATGAATCGACTTATATTAAGGCTGGAGAGATTCACCGTCTTGAAAATCAAGGCAAAATCCCACTGATTCTTATTGAAGCACAAGTGGGCAGTTATACAGGTGAAGATGATATTGTAAGAATAGAAGATGATTATAAAAGGGGAAATGTATGAATCAAAAAGTTGCACTTATTACAGGGATCACAGGGCAAGATGGCAGTTATTTAGCAGAATTTTTGCTCAAAAAAGGCTACATCGTTCATGGTCTAAAACGACGAAGTTCACTTTTCAATACTGATAGAATCGACCATCTTTACCAAGACCCCCATGTTGAAAATAGAAACCTTATTTTGCATCATGGCGATATGACCGATAGTATGAATTTAACGCGTATCATCCAAGAAACGCAACCTGATGAGATTTATAATCTTGCGGCGATGAGTCACGTGGCTGTTTCGTTTGAAACACCTGAATACGTAGCCAATGCCGATGGTACAGGAACGCTTCGTATCTTAGAAGCGGTGCGTCTTTTAGGGTTAGAAAAAAAGACAAAAATCTACCAAGCGAGTACCTCAGAACTCTATGGTAAAGTGCAAGAAACGCCTCAAAAAGAAACCACACCGTTTTATCCGAGAAGTCCTTATGCCGTAGCTAAAATGTATGCCTATTGGATTACAGTAAATTACAGAGAAGCGTATGGGATGTTTGCCTGCAATGGCATTTTATTTAACCATGAAAGTCCTGTACGTGGTGAGACCTTTGTCACCCGTAAAATCACACGTGCGGCGAGTAAAATCGCCCTTGGATTACAAGATAAACTCTACCTTGGAAACCTCAATGCCAAACGTGATTGGGGGCATGCAAAAGATTACGTGCGTATGATGTGGATGATTCTCCAAGCAGACGAACCCGAAGACTGGGTAATCGCTACTGGTCAAACAACAATGGTGCGCGATTTTGTGCGTATGGCATTTGGGTATTGTGGCATTGAACTTGAGTTTAAAGGCGAAGGTGTCAATGAAATGGGTGTCGTAAAATCGTGTTCCAATCCACTTTATCAAGTAGCAATTGGTAAAGAGGTCGTGGCGGTTGACCCACGCTATTTTAGACCAACCGAAGTCGATCTGCTTTTAGGAGACCCCAGTAAAGCAGAGCAAAAATTAGGATGGACAAGAGAACACAATCTTGAAGATTTGGTTAATGACATGATGAAAAGTGATCTTAAATTGATGACCAAAGATGTTTACCTCAAAGAGGGTGGCTATAAAATTATGAGTTATTTTGAGTAATGAGTAAGATGATGGAAAAAACGTCTAAAATTTACGTCGCAGGGCATCGCGGTCTTGTGGGTTCTGCTATTGTTAAAAACCTTACATGTAAAGGGTATACAAACATCATCACCCGAACCCATGCTGAGCTTGATTTGACCAATCAACAGGCCGTTTTAGAGTTCTTTGCGCATGAAAAACCTGAGTATGTTATTTTAGCTGCTGCCAAAGTAGGAGGCATTGTTGCGAACAATACGTTAAGAGCTGATTTTATGTATGAAAATATGCAAATTCAAAATAACGTGATTCATCAAAGCTATGTACATGGCGTCAAAAAATTGCTCTTTTTAGGCTCTACATGTATTTACCCTAAAAATGCACCACAGCCAATGAATGAAGACGCTTTGCTCACAAGTGAGCTTGAATATACCAATGAGCCTTATGCAATAGCCAAAATTTCAGGTATCAAAATGTGTGAGAGTTATAATCTTCAATACGGGACCAACTTTATCTCTGTTATGCCTACGAATCTCTATGGGCCTAATGATAATTTTGATCTTCAAACATCGCATGTTCTTCCTGCACTTATTCGTAAAATTCATGAAGCAAAACAAAAAGGCGATAAAGAAGTCGAGATTTGGGGAAGTGGAAAGCCAAGACGAGAGTTTTTATACTCTGAAGATATGGCAGATGCGTGTGTTTTTATTATGGAAAAGGTTGATTTTAAAGACGTTGTGCAAGGTAAACAAGAAGCTCGTAATACACACATCAATATAGGGACAGGCACAGATGTCAGCATTCAAGAATTAGCGGAATTGATTCAAAAAGTTATTGGATATGAAGGAAAGCTTGTTTACAATACCTCAAAACCAGATGGAACTATGTTAAAACTCTGCGATTCTTCAAAATTGCATGCTTTGGGATGGAAGCATAAGATGGAATTGGAAGAAGGTGTCAAAACAGTCTATGGGCTTTTTGTATTGCAAGGACTACAAAAATGAAAGTATTACTATTAGCAGGTGGATTTGGTACGAGACTTTCTGAAGAGACTGATATTCGCCCAAAACCTATGGTAGATATTGGGAGTAAACCCATTTTATGGCATATCATGAAAATATATTCTCATTATGGTTTTAATGAGTTTGTAATACTGCTTGGCTACAAAGGTTATTACATTAAAGAATTCTTTGCAAATTATTTTTTACACCAGAGTGATGTTACGATAGATATGTCTGATGGATCTATGCAAGTACACAATAATTCCAGTGAACCATGGAAAGTCACACTTCTTGATACAGGACTAGATAGTATGACGGGTGGACGTGTTAAAAAAGCTCAAGATTTTATTGGTAATAAGCCTTTTATGCTGACCTATGGTGATGGTGTTAGTGATATTAATATTGAAGAACTTGTCAAATTTCATAAATCTCATGGGAAAGCCATGACAATGACAAGTGCACAACCAGATGCACGTTTTGGCGCTCTCAATATTGCAGACAATAGCCAAGTAACACATTTCCTTGAAAAACCAAAAGGTGATGGTGGATGGATTAATGCAGGATTTTTTGTATGCGAACCTAAAGTATTTGATTATATTACGGAGGGAGATAGTACTATTTTTGAGCAGTCTCCTCTTCAAAACTTAGCTAAAGATGGTGAAATTTTTACATTCAGGCATAATGGTTTTTGGAAACCAATGGATACTTTAAGAGATAAACAAGAATTACAAAAGCTTTGGGATAGTGGCAAAGCCCCATGGAAAGTTTGGTAATGCAACATCTTTTTGGTGGAATTTATAAAGATAAAACTGTTTTAGTCACAGGGCATACAGGCTTTAAAGGTTCTTGGCTTGTTTACTGGCTAAAACAAATGGGGGCTAATGTTATAGGCTACTCTTTATCTGCTCCTACAACTCCCAATCATCTTGAACTTTTAAATTTGGATATAGTCTCTGTTCTAGGAGATATAAGAGATTTAGAAAAGCTTGATCACACATTTGCAACCTACAAACCAGATATCGTTTTTCATCTTGCTGCACAAGCACTGGTCAGACCTTCTTATTCAAATCCAATAGAAACCTATGAGACTAATGTCATGGGTACCCTTAAAGTCTTTGAGGTGTGTCGTAAACATCAGGTCAAAGCCATTATGAATATCACGAGTGATAAAGCCTATGAGAACAGAGAGTGGGTTTGGGGATATCGAGAAAATGACCCAATGGGTGGGTATGATCCTTATAGTGCATCAAAGGGGTGTGCCGATTTGCTAGCAAACTCTTATCGAAACTCCTATTTTAATATCAATGACTATAAAAAATCGCATCAAACACTGCTTGCAACGTGTCGAGCAGGGAATGTCATTGGTGGTGGAGATTGGGCTCAAGATAGGCTGATGAGCGATATTATGCTCTCTGTTTCACAAGGGAAAAAAGTGAGCATCCGCAATCCGAAAGCGACCAGGCCTTGGCAACACGTGCTTGAACCACTTAGCGGCTATTTACAGGTAGGGCAAAAACTGCTTGAAGAGAAAGTAGCATTTGGAGAGGCTTGGAATTTCGGACCAAGTGATGAAGGAAGTATTTGCGTTGAAGAGGTTGTTTTACATGTAAAACAGCATTGGGATAAAATTGACTATGAGATCAATCAAGTACCGAATCAGCTTCATGAGGCTAATCTTTTGAAATTAGATTGTTCAAAAGCGCATATAAAGCTTCATTGGAAGGACGTTTGGGAGAGTGAAAAAACATTTGAGAAGACTGTAAAATGGTATAAAGCCTTTTACGAAAAAAATGAAATTTTGACGCAAGAAGATTTAGAGAATTACATTAAAGATGCTACATGTAAAAAGATTGAGTGGACATTATGAAAATTAATGACACATTCATAAAGGGTCTTAAAATTATAGAGCCCAATATTTTTCGAGACAGCAGAGGTATGTTTATCAAAACATTTACCGATAGCTTTTTTCAAGAGAATGGATTAGTCATTGATATTAAAGAGACCTATTATTCTATTTCGCATCAAGATGTTATAAGAGGGATGCACTTTCAAATTCCTCCTCATGAACATATTAAACTCATTTATGTACCTTGCGGCAGTATTCTTGATGTTGTTTTAGATATTAGAAAAAACTCTCCGACCTATGGTCACTATTTTTCTACAGAGATCTCTGCCTCTAATGGAAAGGTTTTGATCGTACCGAAAGGTTTGGCGCATGGTTTTAAATCTTTAGAAAATAACACCAATGTTGTGTATATGCAAACCACAGGTTATAGTCAAGAACACGATTGTGGCATCAAGTACAATTCCTTTAATTTTGACTGGAAATGTACTGATCCAAAAATGTCAGAGCGCGACAATGCTTTTGCTCCCTTTGACGCATTTGAGTCTCCTTTTATCGACGAGTAGTATGGTATGAAAATTTTAATAACAGGTGTCACGGGTTTTATAGGGCAGAACTTGACAAAATGCTTACTAGCGCATAATAATTATAATTTATATGCGCTTGTTAGGTCTCAAAGTGATATTTTACAGATAGATAAGAGAATTACATTATTTGAATACGATTCAGATATAGAAAAATTGATTGCTTTTTTTAAAGATGAAAAATTTGATGGAGTTGTCCATTTAGCCTCATTGTTTTTGGCAACACATCGCCCTTGTGATATTCATCCGTTGGTTCACTCCAATATTCAATTTGGCACAGAACTATTAGAGGCTTCAAAAGCCACTAATGTGAAATGGTTCATTAATACAGGAACATTTTGGCAAAATTATCACGATGAGCCTTATAACCCTGTCAATTTATATGCTGCAACAAAAGAAGCATTTTCAATGATAGCGAAGTATTACACTGAAACTTCAAGTCTTGTTTTTTCAACACTTAAGTTATGTGATACATTTGGTAAAGATGATACCCGAAATAAAGTATTTAATCTTTGGGATAAAATCTCAAAAAATGGCGATACTTTAGAAATGTCAAAAGGTGAGCAGCTTATTGATATATCGTATATTGATGATGTCGTGTATGCGTATGAGCTTTTAATTGGGCATTTAAATTCTGATAACTGCCAAGAGTTTCAAAATAAAACATTTGCAGTGACATCCAATGAAAGAATGTCATTACACGATATCTCAAAACTTTTTGAGGAAGCAACCTCAAAAAAACTCAATATCGTTTGGGGTGCTAGAGATTATCGAGAGAGAGAAGTGATGATACCTTGGACTCAGGGAGAAGTTGTTCCTGGTTGGATACAACGTCATACGTTACGAGATGCAATTAAAAAAACAGTTGGGAATAATTAGAATGACGAAAGAACAACAGCTAAAACATGAGATTTTAGAAAAAACAAAAGAATATTATGAACTTGTGCATAAAAAAAATCAAACTAAACCGTTTGTTGAGGGAGAAAGTCGCGTTAATTATGCAGGTCGTGTCTTTGATGAAAAAGAGATGATCAATCTAGTTGATAGCTCGCTTGATTTTTGGTTAACGTATGGGGATTACTCTAAAAAGTTTGAAAAAGAGTTAGCAAAGTTTTTACATGTAAGATGGGCATTCTTAGTCAATAGCGGCAGTTCTGCTAATTTGCTCGCCTTTTATGCACTCACGTCACCATTGCTCAAAGAGAGACAAGTCAAAAGAGGTGATGAAGTCATCACTGTAGCTGCTGGGTTTCCTACAACTGTAGCTCCGATCGTCCAATATGGTGCAGTACCTGTATTTGTAGATATGGAACTCACATATGCAAATATCGATGTCACAAAACTTGACCTTGCCCTTAGTCCAAAAACAAAAGCTGTTATGATCGCCCATACTCTTGGAAATCCATTTAATCTAAGAGCGGTAAAAGAGTTCTGTGACAAACACAACCTTTGGCTTATAGAGGATAACTGCGATGCTTTAGGCTCTACTTATGAGGGAAAACCTACTGGAACTTGGGGAGATATAGGGACAAGTTCATTTTATCCTCCACATCATATGACGATGGGTGAAGGTGGAGCTACTTATACGGACAATCCTCTGCTCAAAAAGATTATGCTGAGTATGAGAGACTGGGGGCGTGACTGTTGGTGTGAAAGTGGTGTTGACAATACTTGTGGATGTAGATTTTCTCAAAGTTTTGGGACTTTGCCAAAAGGCTATGATCATAAATACGTTTACAGCCACTTTGGATTTAATCTAAAAGTTTCAGATATGCAAGCAGCGGTTGGTGTGGCTCAGCTCGAGAAATTCCCAAGCTTTGTGATAAAAAGAAAAGAAAATCAAAAGAAACTCTATGATGGACTTAAAGACTTAAAAGAACTCCAACTTGTAGAAACGCAACCAAACGCAGACCCTAGCTGGTTTGGATTTATGATGACACTTGCAGATAATGCAAAATTCACACGAAATGAGATAGTAGAGTTTTTAGAAGACAACAATATCCAGACTAGAAACCTCTTTGCGGGAAATATGACACGACACCCGATGTTTGATAGCATGGTGCTAAACACAGATTATAGAATAGTTGGCGAACTGAGTGTGACCGATAAGATTATGACTGATAGTTTTTGGATAGGTTTGTATCCTGGTATGGGTGATGAGGCTATAGGGTATATGGTTGAGAAGATTAGAGAGTTTGTAAAAAGCAAGTAAAGGCAAAAAGATGATAAAGCAATTTTCATTTGAAAAATTTGGACCACTTAGCGAAGTCAAAAGTAGCTCACTATCAAATATAAACTTGATAATCGGTTCAAATAGTGTTGGAAAAACATTTTTACTCAAATCTTTATATTCTCTTGTTCGTTCGCAAGAGGAGTATAATAAAGGTGATGATAGAAGAGAATTTGATGAAGTATTGAGCGACAAGCTTTATTGGACTTTTCAAATCGAAAAATTGAGTGATTTAGTTCAAAAAGGTAGCGGAAGTAGACTTAAAGCATCTGTGACTATGAGTGATAATACTAGCTTAGCTTTTGAAATAGGACAAGACACAAACAAAAAAATATCATCACTTCATAATAATCTTTCAAAAAGAGAAGCGAACTCAATTTTTTTACCTCCAAAAGAAGTTCTAACACTTTCAAAAGTGATACTAAAGTCAGGATTGCAAGATAAATCTTTTGGATTTGATGCTACTTATGTTGATTTGGTTTTGGCTTTACAAAATCCAACTCAAATGGGAAGAAACTACGAAGCATTTAAAACTTCAAGAAATAGTCTTGAAAAAATGTTTCAAGGTAAAATAGAGTTTGATACAAGTAGCGACAAATGGATATATAAAAAAGGGAATAGTAAGTTTTCTATCAATACAACAGCAGAGGGAATTAAAAAAATTGCCATACTAGATACTCTGCTTGGAAATAGATATTTATCTCCATCATCTGTGATATTTATAGACGAGCCAGAATCGGCATTGCATCCTGTAGCGATAAGCCAATTGCTAGAAATAATTTCTATCTTGGCAGAAAAAGGGATACAGTTTTTTATGGCTACACATTCGTTTTTTGTAGTCAAAAAACTTTATCTAATCGCGAAGAAAAAGAATATAGATTTACCAATATTTTTACCCAATGAAGATGATGGATGGAAGCAAGAAAACCTCAAAAATGGAATTCCAGACAATGAAATAATAAACGAATCCATAAGGTTGTTTGACGAAGAGCTAGAAGTTGGAATAGATGGATAGAGTTAATATCGTAGAATCTGGAGTGACTTTTGGTGCATTTAAGCAAGATAATGTATTTCTAATAGAAAAGGTTCTAACAGATCTGGACTATGGTGATGGTATAAATAAAGTAGAATTTATTCTCAAACATAAAACTGGTACATCTTCTGTGATTTTTTTAGAAGCAAAAAGTTCTATCCCAAAAGAGTCTGATGGTTTTTTTGAGGAGATTAGACGTAAGATGATTCACTCTTTGACTCTATGGGTTAGCACTATTTGTGGAAGACATTCTTCTCTTAAAAACTCTTTGGCAAAAAACCTCAAGAGTAAAGAAGATTTATTGTTGCCGATTAAACTAATACTGGTCATACCAAAACTTCCAGATGAATTGTTAGAACAAATAAGTCAAAAATTTAAAAAGTCTTTGGAGATAGAGCGAAAAATATGGGATATCAATTACTCTCATATTATGGTGTTAAATGAAAGCAGAGCAAGAAAATATAAGTTGATAGGAGCAAATATATGAAATACTTAATAACAGGTGGATGTGGATTTTTAGGTTCAAACATTGCAAGTAAGATTTTAGAACAAGGCGATGAACTTATAGTGTTTGATAGCCTTTATAGATATGGTAGTTATCAAAACAAAGAGTGGCTAGAGAGTCAAGGTAAGTTTATCTTCATTCATGGCGACATACGAAACACTAACGATGTTGAGCGAACTATAAAAACTCATAAACCTGATGTGATCTATCATCTCGCGGGTCAAGTGGCGATGACTACCTCTATAGCTGATCCTAGAATGGATATGGAGGTAAATGTAGGAGGAAGTTTTAATCTCTTAAACGCAGTGAGACTCTATAGCCCAGAGAGTACAATTATCTACTCGTCTACAAACAAAGTCTATGGAGACTTAGAGCAATTCACATACAAAGAAACGCAGAGTCGATACGAATGTATAGAGAAGCCAAATGGCTTTGATGAGAGTGTAAATCTTGACTTTCACTCTCCTTATGGAACTTCAAAAGGAAGTGCAGACCAGTACATGCTAGACTTTGCAAGAATTTATGGCATCAAAACAGCAGTGTTTAGACACTCATCTATGTTTGGAGGAAGACAGTTTGCCACTTATGACCAAGGTTGGCTTGGATGGTTCACTCAAAAAGCAATTGAGATAAAAACAAATACTCTAAAAGAACCATTTACAATTTCAGGAAATGGGAAGCAAGTAAGAGATTTACTATATGCAAGTGATTGTGTAGATTTATACTTAAAAGCTTCACAAAAGATAGATACCATAAAAGGACAAGCTTTTAATGTAGGTGGAGGGATACAAAACTCATCTTCACTTCTTGAACTTTTTAGTTTCCTAGAAACGGAACTAGATATCAAGATGACCTATACACAACTACCTCCAAGAGAATCAGACCAAAGAGTATTTGTAGCAGATATATCAAAAGCAAAAGAGTTAATAGGTTGGGAACCAAAAGTTTCTAAAGAAGAAGGTGTGAGAAAAATGATTGAGTGGGTGAGCAAATGAATAGTGAAATTCCATTAGTTACTATTGCGATTCCAACATACAATAGAGAGATTCTATTAACAAAACTTGTAAATTCAATACCAAAAGACATTAATATATCTATTAGTGATAATGGATCTTTCTTGCCTGATAAGTTCAATGAGCAATATGAAAACATTTCTATTGTTAAAAATGAAATTGTTTTAGATATTTTTTATAATTGGAATGCATCGATAAGAAATATTGATGAAAGTTGCTATCTAGCTATTCCGTCCGATGATGATTTATATAATATTGGATCTTTTGAATTTATTAAACAAACTATCAATTCTTTAGATGATATAGATGTGTTTATTTTTGGAAATAATTTTATAGATGAACATGATAATGTTATTGGTAGTTATTGCCCAAAAGAATTAAAAGTTTATGATTATCCAGAAGGATTGAACGAGTTTTTATACGGTGTTAATGTAAGAATGCCTAGTGTGTTTTTTAAAAAAAGTTTTCTAGATAAAATAGGTTATTTTGATGAAAAGAATTTTACTCTAACTGCGGCAGATAGTGAATTAATTCAAAGGTCATTATTGCTTGGCAAGGTTGCTTTTATTCCCAAAATAGTCTCTTCTTATAGAGTTTGGAATGGAAGTTTAACTGATCAAAAAATTGCAACTAATCATTGGATGAATGAGATTGATATTTGGACAAATAAAATAATTGAACTTGCAAAGAGTAAACTTACAGATGCTCAAAATACTTTTGATTGGGGAAAATATAAAGATGAAATTTATGCTAGAAATCTTTTAGCAGGATTAAATAATTTATACAAAAATAAAAAATATTCAAAAGTTTCTGATTACTTTTTATCTTGTAGATATCCTAAGAATGCAATGTTTAAAACAAAAATAAGAATTTTTAAGACATTGATATTATCAAAAATAAAGGCTTTGTTTGTTAGCTAAAAATTTTTCTTATTCAATAATATACAAGATATTAGGATTATTAATTTCTCTAACACTCGTACCATTATTGATTAATGTTTTAGGTGTGGAAAAATATGGACTCTGGGTTGCATTTACATCTTTACTAGTATGGATTGGTCTGTTTGATTTTGGACTAGGTTATGCTTTGAAAAATACGGTTTCTAAATCATTGGCTAATAACACAATTGAAGAAGCACAGCTTGAAACATATCAAGTTTTAAAAATTACATTCTTTTTTTCATTTATTCTTTTGATGCTTTTTGTATTTTTATTTTCATTTATTGAGATTTTAGCTGATAATATTTATCTTTCATTAATCCTATTTATTCCATTTATTTTGATGTTTCCTATTAAACTAGGTAGTCCTATATTGCAAGGGGCGAGAAAGATTGCTTTAGAATCAGGACTTTTGTTTTTAAGTACTTTATTGTTTTTTATTGCTATTTTAACAGTAAATTTTTTTGAATTAAAACTAGAAATAGTTTACCTAGCTATTTTATTTGTTGCAAGTTATATGTTATCAACCTTTTTAATTTGGTTATCAGCAATGAAGATTGTCGAAATTAGTTGGATTGATTTTAAGTATATTTCAAGGAGTAAACTTAACTTTTTTAGAATCAAAATGGGCATCAAATTTTTCGGTTTACAACTATCTTCTTTAGTTCTTTATTCAATGGGAACAATAATCGTTTTTGCTTATTTAAATGCAATAAGTGCAGCACATTTTGATGTAATAAATAAAATATTTCTTGCAGGATTGGGTGTTTTTAATATAGGTATAGCAGTGTTTTGGCCTGAAATTAGCCATAATTTTGAAAAAAAAGATTTTCATACAATTCTAAAATTATATTTTATCATGATTGGGTTAGCAATTATTTTTTTCATTTGTAGCATTGCGTTCTCATTTGTAGCTCCACAAATTATTTCACTTTGGACAGATAGTAAAATAAATGTATCCCAAAGTGAGACAATTTGGTTTGCTTTGTTGGTTTCTATTCAGGCCATTGCTTATTGTGGCGCAGTTGTTTTGAATTCTTTTGAAAAAATTACATATCAACTTTTTATATCAATAGCAGCAACAATTATAATGCCACCTTTATCAATATGCTTAATAAATAGCAATTATGAAATTTCTTCTATCCCAATTGCTGCGTTTATTTTAACAATACCTGCAGCACTATATTGCAATATACATGCATATAAATTAATTAAACAAGGAATATTACTAAATGATAAAACAAATATTAAATAAACTTTTTTATAATCCATATCGATTTATTAAAAAATACCAAAATATTCTGCTTGCTGAGAATACAATTCTTTTGAAATCGTGTACATTTAGGTTTGATGGCAAAGACAAACAAAATAAAGTAAGTATTGGAAATAATACTATGGTTGGATGTAGTTTCATTTTTGAGTCAGATGAAGGTGAAATAGAAGTAGGAAACAATACCTTTATCAATGGTGGCACAAGTTTAATTTCAAGAAGTAAAATCACCATCGGAAATAATGTGACAATTGCATGGGGATGTACTTTGTATGACCATAACTCGCATTCGCTAGATTATCGTGAACGACAAAAAGATATAGAACGACAAAATGATGACTATAAAAACGGTAGAAATTTTATATATTCTAAAGATTGGAATGTAGTCAAATCAAAACCAATACATATAGAAAATAATGTTTGGATTGGTTTTGATAGTGTAATATTAGCAGGTGTTACGGTAGGCGAAGGAGCAATTGTGGGAGCTAGAAGTGTTGTTCGGCAAAATGTAGAACCATGGACAATGGTAGCTGGAAATCCAGCAGTTATTGTTAAAAGGCTTAGAAATGAATAAAAAAATATTAATTACTGGAGCTAAAGGTTTTGTAGGCTCAAATGTAGCTAAACATTTTAAGGCTTTAGGATATGAAACTTATGGTATCGGTCATGGTGGATTATCTGTAGAAGAGTCAAAAGAGATAGGACTTGATTTTTGGAAAAAAGATAATGTATTTATCAAGGCTATTTTAGAGTTTGAACAAACTTTTGACGTGATAGTTCATTGTGGGGGTAGTGGTTCTGTTGGTTTTTCGATTGACTATCCTTATGAAGATTTCAAAAAAACAATAGATGGAACTTTAGAGGTTTTGGAGTATATGAGAGTGTATAATCCAAATGCTCATCTCATCTATCCATCAAGTCCTGCTGTTCAAGGTGAACATCCTGATACTCCAATACAAGAAGATTATATTGGAAAACCAGCATCGCCATATGGTTATCATAAAAAAATTGCAGAGGATTTGTGCCAGAGTTACTCAGAAAAATATAATTTAAAAGTATCGATCATAAGACTTTTTTCAGTGTATGGAAATGGACTTAAAAAGCAGTTGCTTTGGGATGCTTGTCAAAAGATAGAAAATGCTAAAGAAAAAGTTATTTTTTGGGGAACGGGTGAAGAGACAAGAGATTTTATCCACATAAATGATGTTTTATTTTTATTTGATATTTTATTGAAAAAAGAAGATAGATTTGTACTTATAAATGGTGGAACAGGTAATAAATATAATATTAAAAATGTAGTAGAAATGATAAGAGATCAAATAAATCCATCAATTAGTATAGCGTTTAATAATCAAGTAAATACAGGAAATCCAATATATTATTGGGCAGATACTCAAAAACTTAAAAACTATGGTTTTAAAGCAGTTAAAGGTTTTGAACAAGAGATAAAAAATTATGTAGAGTGGGCAAAGGATTTAAGTGATTAACGTTGGATTTATAGGTGCTGTTTCAAAAGAGTGGATGGGCGGATTTAATTATTTTAGAAATTTACTTTTTGCACTTGATTCTGTTGAAGAAAAGAAATTAAAAATATTTGTATTTATAGGAAAAAAAACAGATACTGAAATTAAAAGTATGTTTAAAGAATATGCTACTGTAGTTGAAGATAGAATGTTTGATAGAAAAAGTCTAAAATGGTTTATGATGAAGATAGAGCAAAAAGTATTTAAAACTAATTGTTTACTTGAAAATGTATTAAAAAAATATCGTATTCAAGTACTTTCACATGCATCAGTTACAAATTTAAAAGATATAAAAACAATAAATTGGATACCAGACTTTCAGCATTTACACTTGCCACAAATGTTTTCAGAAAAAGAAATAAAAAATAGAAATATAAATTTTAGGAAGATAATAACAAAAAGTGATGCAGTTATCCTTAGCAGCTATGATGCTTTAGAAGATTTAAAAAATTTTGCACCTAGCCATGAAAATAAAATAAAAGTTTTGCAGTTTGTTTCGCAACCAGACTCAAGGTATTTTGAATTGAATGATGATGATAAAAAACGTTTATTAAATAAATATGACATAGAAGATGGCTTCTTTTATATGCCAAACCAATTTTGGAAGCATAAAAATCACATGGTTGTTTTTAAAGCTATAAATGAACTTAAAAAAGAACATATAGAAATTTGCCTTGTATGTACAGGACATTTGGATGATTATAGAAATAAAACTCATATTGATGAAATAAAAACATTTGTAGTAGAAAATGATTTAGAAAAACATATTCGATTGTTGGGTTTGATTGATTATGAAGATGTATTTTCACTTATGAAGTTTTCTAAAGCGGTGATAAATCCATCTCTTTTTGAGGGATGGAGTTCTACGGTGGAAGAGTGTAAAAGTGTAGGAAAAAATATGATTTTATCAGACTTGGATGTGCATAAAGAGCAGTATCCCGAAGCAATATTTTTTGAAAGAAATAGTGTCGAAGATTTAAAACATATTTTGATGAATTATAGCATCCAAAATATTAATAAGATAGGGAGTTTAGAAGAAAGAACTAAAAGTTTTGCTGAAAAATATGTCAATATAGTTGAAGGAGTTTTATTCAAGAGGTTGTTTGATTAAGATGCATAAAGATATCAAAGACTCAATAAAAGCCAGACTTTATGATATAAAATACACTCCTTTTTTGGCTTCGTATTTTTTCTTTTTTGTCTATTTTAATGCAAAGTTGTTTTTAATATTTTTTGATCCAGAGTTAGCTATAACACAAAAAATTGAGATGATGAGTTATGATATCGTAGATAGATATACTCCACTGTATTGGGCATTGGGATATACATTGGTTTTTCCATTGGCTCAGGCTGTTTTTTATTGGGCTACTTTACAATATAGAAGACTTATGAACTATATACAGCAACAAATTCAAGATAAAACACCGCTTCTTCAAGAAAGGGCGAATGAAATACTAAGAGAAAATGCAGAGCTACAACTTCAACTAGATAAAAAAATTGAAGAATTAGATACTATCAAAAAAAGATACGAGACAAAAGAAGCTAGTTTAATCAAACAATATGAAGATAAAAGTAAAGAGTTAGAAAGTGGTTTTGAAAAAAGAATAGCACAAGATAATGAAAAACTAAAAAGTGAACTCATCGAAGCACAAAAGAAAGTAGCTGATAGAGGTGGAGAAATAGAGCAGCTTAAAAAGCAAGTTGCAAGTTTGGAAGCAAAAGTAAACCAGACTCAGAAGCATGCAGAAGCAACTAAAAAGCCAAAAACTGGCTTAGAAAAAATAGTAAATGATGTTCAAAATAGACAAGAAGATGAATTTTATAAACTAATATCATTGCTTGAAGAGGATGAAAAAATTATCTTGAAGTCTTTTTTTGAAACAGATAGCAAGATGAATAAAAATCAGTTTAAGGAAATGGTTTTTAAAAATAAAAATACTAAAAAAGTTACTTCAGAAAAAGCGATACAGTCTTTAGTTGCCAAGAAAATTATCTTAGACAATTTTGGTGATGTTGGTTTAACTGAGCTTGGACTAAGAGTGGTTGATGAGCTTTTTAGAGAGAAATCCCAATGAATAAAACTCAATACAAAATATTTTTAAGCAGCCATCAAAAAGAGTTTGGGAAAGAACGAAAAGCTCTTAAGGCGTATATTGAAGGCGATGTATTGCTTAGAAAGTTTTTTGATATTTTTATTTTTGAGGCTTCACCAGCAGTGGATAGTACTTCGCAAGAGCTTTATCATAAAGAAGTAGAAGCTAGTACTATATATATTGGTCTTTTAGGAGATAGATATGGGGCACAAAATTTTATACTAACGGTGCAAAGTGAAGTTGTAAGAAAACGATTTGAAAGCATCGCAGAGCTTATAGCTGAAGTATATTCTAGCTTGATCGCATTTTTAGAGAGCATGGGTAAACTTGGCAATGTGCCATTTGATAAAGCTTTTTGCGATGGAGCTACATGGGATGATATTGATTCAGATAAAGTTGAAACATTTCTTGAAAAAGCAAAAAATGCTAGAAAGTTTGCTATTTCATCTGCTAATCCAAAAGAAAAAGTTTTGAAACAAATGAATTTAGCATATGAAAATCGATTGACAAATTCTGCTATTTTGCTTTTCGGTAAAGCACCACAGCGATTTTTCATAAGCTCAGAAGTCAAATGTCTTCATTTCCATGGTAAAAATGTAGCAAAGCCTATCCCATCGTATCAAATTTATAAAGGTTCACTTTTTGAGCTTGCAGATCAAGCACTCGATTTTGTTATGTCAAAACTCAATCGCAATATTGGGACAAGAGAAAAAAGTAACGATGTTGCCGTAAACTATGAGATACCAGCAGCAATTTTAAGTGAAGCCATTATCAATGCTATTGCGCATCGAGACTATACGAGCAATGGCAGTATCCAAGTGATGGTATTTAGTGATAGAGTGGAGATCTGGAATCCTGGGTATCTCCCTCCAAATATGACGATTGCGGATCTTTTTTCTGAACATAGCTCTATTCCCGCAAATCCTCTTATCGCAGAGTCATTATTTTTAGCACACTATATAGAAAAAGTAGGGAGCGGAACAGTTGATATTATAAGAATTTGTAAAGAAGTTGGACTTTCTTTACCAAAATTTCAGATACAAGGTGGGAACTTTGTATTTATCGTTTATCGTCCAAGTATTGAGGCCCAAGTTGAGGCCCAAGTTGATTGCAACGAAACAGAAATAAAAATTTTAGAATTTTTAAAAGAAGAAAACCTTTCTTCCGCTCAGCTGGTAAATAAACTAGGTTTAAAAAGTTTATCTGACGGACTCAAGCAAGCTCTAAAACATTTACTAGAAATGCAACGCATAGAATTAACGATTCCAGATAAACCAAAAAGCTCAAACCAAAAATATAAAATGAGAAAAAGAAATGACTGACTTAATTTTAAATGAAAAAGAAGATAATTCAAAATTGTTTTTATCCGAGGGTGAAAATAGAAAAGGTGAGGGTGGACAAAGGACAAAGGGGCATTTTAAAAAGTCATATGAGAAGAAGCCACTTATCTCTGTCATAACAGTGGTTTTTAATGGTGAAAAGTATCTCGAAGAGACTATAACAAGCGTAATAAATCAAACTTATGAGAATGTTGAATATATTATTATTGATGGGGGCTCAACAGATGGGACTTTGGATATTATCAAACGATATGAAGATAAAATTGATTATTGGGTAAGTGAAAAGGATAATGGGATTTATGATGCTATGAATAAAGGGATAAAACTATGTCAAGGCGATATTATCGGTATAGTGAACGCAGATGATTTTATTTACACGGATACTTTACAAAAAGTTGTAAATGAATTGAAGCTCAATGATAACTTTATGTTTACATTTTCCGATTTGGATTTAATAGATGAACATGGACTCAATAGTGGTAGAGTAAATTCGCTTGGTGTGGAACATTGGAAGTATAAATTATTTGGACATATGCCATTTTTACATCCAACAATGTTCATTAAAAAAGAGATTTACCAAAAAATTGGTCTTTATGATTTATGCTAC
Source organism: Sulfurospirillum sp. SCADC (assembly GCF_000743525.1). GTDB lineage: Bacteria > Campylobacterota > Campylobacteria > Campylobacterales > Sulfurospirillaceae > Sulfurospirillum. The sequence continues at coordinate 69,368 of NZ_JQGK01000010.1, forward strand.
AAATTAAGTGCCGATTATGATTTTACGTTGCGATTAATAGAAAATAAAATAAAGTTTAAAAAACTAAATTTTGCAACTGGAGTGTTTCGTCTTGGCGGACAAAGTGGTGGATTGAAGTCATATGTTGAAAATCATAAATTGCTTTTAAACCATAAAGTTAATCCAATTCTTGTATATATAAATACAGCTATTTTATTGATAAAACTTTATTTCAGAAAGATATTTCATTAATGGTGTCTATAATAATTCCCTGTTATAATTCCGAATTTACAATTTTAAGAACTTTAGAATCAGTAATCAACCAAACATATCAGCATTATGAAATTATTATCATTGATGATGGAAGTGTCGATCAAACACGTAGTGTTGTAGAAGAGTTTTTTGAAGGGCAGAAGCAGTCTTATCAGTATTTATATCAAGAAAACACTGGTCCATCGGCTGCTCGCAATAAAGGAATAAAAAACTCCAAAGGTGAATATATAGCCTTTTTGGATGCGGATGATGTTTGGCATCCAGAAAAGTTAGAGCTATGCCTAAAGGTGTTTGAGACTCAGCCTATAGGTGTTCTTGGACATACGTATAGTTTATCGGACAATTTTGGTAGAAGATATTATGGTGAAACTATTGAAAAAATATCTTCGCTCAATTTACTGCTTAAAAACTTCGCAGTTACCCCTAGTATCATTGTTAAAAGAGAAGCGATGCAATTGTTTGATGAAACGATGAAATATGCAGAAGACCATGAATTGTGGCTAAGAATCTCATTTATAAATCAAGTAGGTTTGCTTGATTTGCCTTTAGTTAAGCTAGGGAGAAAACCTCTCTCAGATGGAGGATTGAGCTCCAATAGATGGGCTATGAGAAAAGGTGAGCTTAGAATGTATTTTAAAGCTTCAAAATATAAAAAATATTTATTTTCAATATTGCCTTTACTTTTTTTATTTTCTTTGGCAAAACATCTTAGGAATATTATCAAAGGTGGTTTTTAATGCAAATTAGCAGAGAAAATAATTTTGATTTAATAAGATTGATTTTGGCAATTTTGGTTTTTTTTGCTCATTGGAATATCCTAACAGCTCAATCATTTAGTTTAATCATTTTTCATTTAAGCGGGTATGCTGTAGATATGTTTTTTATAGTGAGCGGATTTTTGATTTTTTGGAGCTTTGATGTCGACCAAAATAAAAAACACTTTTTCATAAAACGTTTTTTTAGACTTTTCCCATTGTATGCTATTTTAATTTTTTCTCAGGCTCTATTTTTTTTGTTTTTTGCCGACAATAATGTTGTGCAAATAGCAAAGTATTTTTTCTCAAATATTCTATTTTTAAATTTTTTGAATCCTTCGGTCGGTGATATGCTAAGCCATTTGCAAGTAGATGCAATTAATGGCAGTTTATGGACAGTGAAAAACGAAGTTATCTTTTATTCGTTAGTTCCGATGATTTTTGTACTTTATAAAAAATTTGGTACATATTTTTTGATTTTTTTATACCTATTGTCAGTTATGTATCTGTTGGTTGTTGATTATTTTGGTAATGTGAAACTTTTGGTCCAATTTCCAGCGCAACTTCGTCTTTTTATAACAGGAATTCTATTATATATTTTTTTTGATACGATTAATCGCAAAAATATTTTTATTTATTCAGGAACAAGTTTCATATTAATAGTTTTATTTGGAGAAAATTCATATTTTCATTACTTATTTTATCCAATATTTTTAGGGTGTCTAGTGGTATTGCTTGCTTTTTTTCTTAAAACTTTTGAAATACATGTTGATTTTTCATATAGTTTTTACATTTTACATTTTCCTGTGATACAAATATTTTTATATTTTAAAATTAATTCAGGCAACCCACTATTTTCTTTTATGACATTATTTGGCTTGGTGCTATTTTTATCATATATTTCAGAAAAATATATAGAAAAAAGATTTATTCAAATTGGAAAAAATATTATTCAAAGAAATTCCCATGGTCCAAATTAATGCCTCAATAGTTCTTTATCATAATGATAAAATTCAGCTCTTGAAGGCTATAGAAAGTTTTTTAAATACGAGTTTACATGTAAAACTTTATTTGATAGATAACTCTTCAGACGATAACTTAAAAGAGCTGAAAAATATAGATGAACGTATAGAATATATATTTAATAATGCCAACGTTGGTTATGGTGCTGGGCATAACATTGCAATGCAACAATCTATCAAAGATTGTGTTAGCTATCATATCGTATTAAATCCAGATATTTATTTCCAAAAGGGTGTATTAGAAGGACTTTATGAATATATGCAAGAAAATAAAGAGGTGGGACATGTAATGCCAAAAGTGGTATATCCAAACGGTGAACTACAAAAACTTTGCAAACTTTTACCCACTCCACTTGACCTTTTTGCAAGAAGATTTATACCTTTGAAATCTGTCATACAAAAGATAAATTATCGCTATGAGCTTGAGTTTTTCAATTATGAAGAAATTGCGGAAATACCTTTTTTATCAGGCTGCTTTATGTTTTTTCGAACCGACATTTTAAAGCAAAACTGTTTGTTTGATGATGATTTTTTTATGTATCTTGAAGATGCGGATCTCACAAGAAGAATTGCTCGACTCTCGAAAACCATCTATTATCCAAAAGTGACTATTACCCATGAATACCAACGAGGTGCACATAAAAGTAAAAAACTTTTATGGATTTTTATTAAATCAGTATTTATTTATTTTAAAAAATATGGTTGGGCTATTGATAAAGAGAGGGAAATAATGAATGAAAAAACTTTAAAAGTCTTAGGGTATTATAAAAAATGAGACTGCTTTTAACTGGTGCAAATGGTTTTGTCGGTAGCTATTTTTTCAATAACTATAGTAGCACATATGATATCCTTAAATTTTCTTTTTTGAAAGACGACTTTGAGTCATTACATATAAAGGAGATAGAAGTCGTTTTACATCTTTCTGCATTAGTGCATCAGATGGATGGGGCAAGTGCGGATGAATATGAAAGAGTCAATGTTTCTAATACACTTAAGTTAGCAAAGAAAGCAAAAGAGTTTGGTGTGAGACAGTTTGTCTTCATGAGTACGGTGAAAGTGTATGGAGAAGAGAGTGATGAGGTGTACACCGAAAACGTTACATGTAAACCACAAGATGAATACGGGAAAAGTAAACTAAAAGCAGAAAAAGAGCTTCAAAAATTAGAAGATGATAATTTCAGAATTTCGATTGTACGAACACCTATTGTTTATGGTTATGGTGTGAAGGCCAATTTAAAAAACCTGATGGGTTTGGTGGACAAGGTTCCATTATTGCCTTTTGGAGGCATTAACAATAGACGAAGTTTAACCTATGTTGGCAATCTTTGCGCATTACTAGAGTGTATCATCCAAAAAAGACAACGTGGTGTTTTTCTGGCAAGTGATGACAAAGCACTCTCGACAACGCAGCTCATAGAAGCGATTGCAAAAGTTAAAAAAAGAAGCTGTTGGCTGGTTACACTCCCTTTTTTCCCTGAGCTCTTAAAATGGCTAAAACCTTCATTTTACAAGAGACTATTTGAAAGCCTTGAAGTGGATAACCAAGAAACGAAACGCCTTCTCTCATTTGAAAATCCTTATACTGTAGAAGAAGGAATAGGTTTTATGGTGCATGGAGAAAAACAGTGATTTATGGAATACTTTTTTTAATGTCGCTTGCTTTGACCTATCTTGTTCGTATCATAGCATTAAAAAAATCACTGTTGGTAATTCCAAATGAGCGTAGTTCACACTCTAGCCCTACACCACACGGGGGAGGAATAGCGATTGCGATCAGTTGGTTCCTTGGGCTAATGTATCTTTTTACATGTAACAAAATAGAAGCATCGCTTTTTTATGCGCTCATGGCAGGAAGTGCGCTTTGTGTGGTGAGTTTTTTAGATGATATTTATGAGCTTTCTCCCAAAGTTAGACTCTTTGTGCAAGCTAGTGTTGCGCTTTTTGGATTGTACATGCTTGGGGGACTCTCTCAAATCGATAGTGGGATTTTTATACTTGAAAATCAGTTTTTCACCAATACTTTTGCCTTTTTAGGCATTATGTGGTGTATCAATCTTTACAATTTTTTAGATGGAATTGATGGCTATGCCGGAAGTGAAGCTATTTTTTTAGGTACCGCAGGTTGGCTTTTGTTTGGAGGAGACCATTTTTTAGTTTTAGTAGCTTCTGTTGCTGGATTTTTAGTGTGGAATTGGCATAAAGCAAAGATTTTTATGGGAGATGTAGGGAGTACGCTTTTAGGATATACGATAGCAATTTTTGCTTTGTATTATCAAAACAAGGGTGTTTCTATTTTTATTTGGCTGATTTTATTTGGTCTTTTTTGGTTTGATGCCACACTTACGCTTTACCGAAGGTATAAAAACGGTGAGAGGCTAAGCCAAGCACACCGCAAACATGCCTATCAGCGTCTGGTGCAAAGTGGTTTAGGGCATGATAGCGTTGTTTATTTTGCACTGAGCATCAATCTTGTTTTATTGATTTTAGGGTATAGTGCATCCATTCAACCGAGTAACACGATGGGGTATTTTATGGTCGCATTTTTAATACTTTACGGTGCTATGAAAATGGTCGATAAACGAAAGAAATTTGCATAATGTTTGCTGCTGATAAACGTATTTTAAATATTTTAGTCATCATTGTCCTAACGTGCATCACGTTTATTTGGACGTATTGGATTTTTCACAATGACGTGCAATTTGAAGTCATCGGTGGGGTTGTCTTTGTGCGCATTTTAGCTTCCATCTTTCTTTTTAAAGATTATTCGCTCTCTTGGTCTAAAGTGACGCAAAAAACTTTTTTACTCAAAAGTTTGGTCTATATCGCTGCTTTTTGTGTCTATGCACCGCTTTTTTATACACATGTTCGCATAGCACTGATGCTTTCAGAGCTTTTCTTTTATCTTTTCTCCATTACGTTTGTTATGTATGCCTACTACTTTTTGATTAACCGCAGTCGGGTTGAAAAAGACAAATCACTCATCATCTACGGTGCAGGAAAGTCTGGCCTAAAACTGGAAGAAGAGTACCGCAATAGTTCATACCAAATACGCTATTTTATCGATGACGACAAGCGGTTGCAAAAACGTAGTATCGATAGTGTAAAGATTATCTCACAACAAGAGCTAAAAGAAAAGTTGGGTGAAAACAAATATGACCTTCTCTTGATTGCTATTCCATCAGCGAGTCCTAAAATCATCAATGCCATTTACGATGAATGCAAGCCATACTTTCACGAAATAAAGATTTTACCATCTTTAGATACCATCCTCTCCGATACTTTTTTATCCAATCAACTCAAAGAGATGACCGTTGAAGACCTTTTAGCAAGACATCCAAAAGATCTTGACAAGGTTAAAATTTCAGAGTTTATTCATGGTAAAACTATTTTGATAACAGGGGCTGGTGGGAGTATAGGAAGTGAGATTGTGCGTCAATGTCTCAAGTATAATGCCAAAAAACTCATCTTAATCGACCATAGTGAATTTAACTTGTATCAACTCCTAGAAGAGCTTAAAAGTAATAAACTTATACCGGTGATGCAAAGTGTTTTAAATGAAACTTTGATGGACAAAACTTTTGAAACACATAAGCCAGACATCGTTGTGCATGCTGCAGCCTATAAACATGTTCCTTTGGTAGAATCCAATGTGGAAGAGGGCATTTTAAACAATGTCTTAGGAACCAAAATTTGTATTGATCTTTCGATCAAGCATGAGGTTCAAAAATTTATTTTAATCTCTACCGATAAAGCGGTACGACCAACGAACGTTATGGGAACGACCAAACGTATTTGTGAACTGTACGCTCAAAATGTGGATGCCAAAGAGACACATATCGTCGCGGTTCGCTTTGGCAATGTCCTTGGCAGTAGCGGTTCAGTTATACCCAAATTTAAAGCGCAAATCGAAAAAGGCGGTCCCATTACGGTGACGCATCCTGAAATTACGCGTTATTTTATGCTCATTCCCGAAGCGTGTGAATTGGTACTTCAAACAGGGGCTATCGGCGAGAACGGAGAGCTTTTTATCTTGGATATGGGAGAGCCGGTTAAAATTGCAGATTTGGCACAAAAAATGATTGACCTCTCAGGTAAAAAAGAAATTTTAATTGAATTTACAGGGCTTCGTCCTGGCGAAAAACTTTACGAAGAATTGCTCATCCATGAGAGTGATAAAAAGACAGCGTATGAGTCGATTATGGTCACAAACAAAACACCGTATGCGATTGAAAAACTCTGTATTGATATAGAAGAACTCTTTACATGTAACGATAAAATAGCCAAACTCAAAGAGATTGTTCCTGAGTTTAACCATAATGCACATTAGGGATCGGTATGAACTATTTAAGTAATAAAAAAGACGTCTACATCATCATAAGTCTCATTATATTGGCTTTTGCCTTTAGTTTTTGTGTGCGTTTGATTTGGGTCTATCAATTTAGCGACTATGAAAGTTTTAAATTTGCTGGGCAGTTTATGATTAATACGAACGATGGCTATTTTTGGGCGGAGGGGGCAAGAGATCTTTTGAGTGGCATTTTTACAAAGCATGATCTCTCCCCTATTTCAGATGCAACGCCTTGGCTTACCTATCTTGCCGCAAAGATACTGCCTTTTTCATTGGAAACGATCATCTTTTATATGCCTGCAGTACTAGGTTCTTTCATCGTGATTCCTATCATTCTCATTGCTTACCATTTCAAAATGATCGAGATGGGGTTTTTAGCAGCGCTTCTTGCGTCGATCGCGGTGAGTTATTACAACCGAACGATGATCGGCTATTACGATACCGATATGCTCAATATTGTTTTCCCTACATTTCTGTTGTGGTCACTGATTTTAGCCTTGCGGACGCAAGAAGAAAAATACCTTTTAATCACAGCCTTAGAAATTATTGCTTATCGTTGGTGGTATCCTCAAAGCTACTCGTTGGAATTTTCTTATTTTGGCTTGATTTTAGCGTATGCGTTGATTTTTGATCGCAAGAATCTTTTTAATGTTAAACTCTTAACGATGATGCTTTTTGCGATGATGGGATTACCAAGTTTAGTACGATTCGTGATCGTTATGGGCGTTTATGTGAGTTTTAAAAAGAAGCATTGGGATAAATATAGTGGGTATTTTCTAGCATTAGCGATAGGACTCTTTTTTCTAACAGGAGGATTTGCACCGATTTGGGGTCAGCTCAAAGGCTATATCTTTAAAGATGCAATTGAGCTGAATACCGATGTGCTACCACTGCACTTTTTCTCCGTCATGCAAACTGTACGCGAAGCGGGGCAAATTGACTTTGTGACCTTTGCAGAGCGTATTAGTGGACATACCATCACGTTTATCCTCTCTCTTGTTGGGTACGTTTTGATGGTGAAAAAATACCCTGCGATGCTTTTAGGCTTGCCACTGTTAGGACTTGGCTTTTTAGCCCTTTGGGGAGGTCTGCGTTTTACGATTTATGCTGTGCCAGTGTGTGCCTTGGGTATGGCATATTTGCTGTTTACATGTAGCGCTTATATCACAAGAGTATTTAGCAATGAAAGGCTTGGAGGGCTTGTTAAATCGAGCTTTGTAATTCTCACCAGTCTTGGTGTTTTATACCCAAATCTTTTACATGTCATCGATTATCGTGTGCCAACGGTGATGAATAAAACCGAAGTAAAACAGCTTGATTCGCTTCGCAAAGTTGCGAGCAGAGAAGATTATATCGTTGCATGGTGGGATTATGGTTATCCCTTGCGTTACTACACGGATACTAAAACATTGATTGATGGGGGTAAGCATAGTGGTGATGTCAATTTCCCTGTGAGTTTTATGTTGACCCATGATCAAGAGAGTGCGGCAAGACTGGCGCGTTTGGAAGTAGAATACACCGAAAAAGCATTTATCACAGCCGAAGAGAATGAGACCAAACCTAAAGAGCAACACTCTAAGATTATCAATAACACGGCTCAAATGACCTTAGATTATGGTTTTCGTGATGCCAATGATTTCCTTGACGCGCTTCAAACGCCGCTTGCATTACCCACTAAAACACGTGAAGTCTATTTTTATTTGCCATACCGTATGATGAGTATTTTCCCAACGGTCGCGCAATTTAGTAGTATGGATCTAATGAGCGGAAAGATGACGCGCCAGCCTTTCTTCTTTCAAACCTCACAGTTTAAAGACACAGGTTCTCTGCTCAATTTCAGCGGCGGTGTTGTCTTAGATAAAGCCAAAGGAATGCTTAAAATTGGCAACCAAGAAGTGCCTGTTAAAAACTTCATCCAAACAGCGTATACACCTGAGTTTAAACTCATTAAAGAGCAAAATATGATCCATCCCGATGGGCTTTTTTCGATTATTTACATGCAAGCGTACAATACGTTTTTGATTCTTGATGAAGCGATGTTTCATTCGACCTACATTCAACTCTTTGTTTTGGAAAATTATGACGAACGATTTTTTGAACCGATGAGTTTAGAGGCATACGCTAAAGTGTATCGGCTCAAAATTTAGTTACAATACGAAAAAAATAAAAGGTAAGCGAGATGGTTATTCGTGAGATTCAGCAATTTTCTGAAGTGAGAACCAGAGCAAGAGCGTATTTGTGCTATCTTTTTACGCGCAATATCCCTAACCGTATGCCTGAACCCAATTTGGAAGTCATCAGTGCAAGTTTAGATAAAATCGTCCATGAAGTCGAAGAGTTTGAAGCCCTTTATTTGCTGGATAACAAAGGCGATCAGGTCATCAATAACATCACCGATGATCCGCACCGCAAAGGAGGACTCGGTCAAAATCGTAGTGGAAAGTCCTATTATTACCGAGCTGTGCGCGAAAAACGCTGTGTCTTAAGCGATCCCTATCCTTCCATATTGACCAATGATTTAACGGTGACAGCGTCGTATCCTATTTATGATGAACAAGGAATTTTAAAATTTATTGCCTGTATCGATGTCTCGTTGGAGCATATCTTAAAAATTGCCCACCCTTCATCATTGCAGTCTGTTTTTGGAAAAAGCTCCCAAGTGATCTACACTATTTTTTCCCTCTCTTTGCTTGCAATCGCGCTTCTATTGCTTTTCAATGGAATGCGCAGTCTGTTTATGCACGGATTTCAATTTGATCTTCTTGATATTAAAGCGATGTTTGAATCCACCATTTTAGTGACACTCTCTTTAGCCATTTTTGATCTCGTGAAAACGATCTTTGAAGAGGAAGTTTTAGGTCGCAATGAAAAAGATGAGAGTGGAGGCATGCACAAAACGATGGTGCGTTTTTTAGGCTCTATTATCATTGCTCTTGCGATTGAAGCTTTGATGCTCGTCTTTAAATTTGCGATTATTGACGCGGCGCATATTTTGTACGCGGTTTACCTGCTTGGAGGCGTGACATTTCTCCTCTTTGGACTTGCATTTTACCTTAAATCCATTCCGCAAAAGAGAGATTCATGATAGGTTTGATTGATTACCATATGGGCAATCTCAGAAGTGTGACCAATGCGTTTGAAAAGCTTGGTGTCGCGGTTGAAATTGTCAAAGATGTCGATGCTGTGTCGAAGTTCGATAAGATCATTTTACCAGGAGTCGGTGCCTTTAAAGATGCGATGGACTGTCTCAAAGAGCGAAATCTTGACGAGGCAGTAAAAGCATTTGCCGCTTCGGGTAAACCCCTATTAGGCATTTGCCTTGGGATGCAACTGCTGTTTGAAAGCAGCGTTGAGTTTGGCGATTGTGCAGGGCTTGGTTTGATCGAAGGCGAGATCGTGAAATTTGATACGTCACGGTTTGATCAGCGCCTTAAAGTACCTCATATGGGTTGGAACCAATTACATGTAAAGAAAGAGACTCCTTTGTTTAAAGGAATGCCTGAGTCGTTTTACCTCTATTTTGTGCACAGTTTTCATGCGCGCTGTGATGATCAGTACACGATTGGAAAGACCATGTATGGCTATGAATTTCCCAGTGCCGTCCAAAAAGAGAACGTTTTTGGCTTTCAGCCTCACCCTGAGAAATCCCATGCCAATGGGTTAGCAATTTTAAAGAATTTTGTGGAGTTATGATGGATATTTTACCAGCGATTGATCTTAAAGATGGCAAAGCCGTACGCCTGACCAAAGGGCTGATGGAGAGTGCTAAAATTTACTCAAATGAGCCTTGGGAAGTGGCAAAAGTGTTTGAAGAGATGGGCTCACAATGGGTGCATCTGGTCGATTTAAACGGAGCTTTTGCTGGCGAGCCTCAAAACCTTGAACAGATCGAAAAAATCCGTCAAAATTGCCATTTAAAACTGGAACTGGGTGGTGGAATCCGCGATGAGGAGACGATTCGTCGTTATGTAGATTTAGGGATTGACCGTGTTATTTTAGGTTCCATCGCCTTGAAAAAACCCGCTTTTGTCAAAGAGATGGCGCAAAAATACCGTGTAGTGGTTGGAATTGATGCCATTGATGGGTATGTCGCGGTAGAAGGTTGGGCTGAAAAATCCACGATGAAAGCGACGGATCTGGCACGTGCATTTGCAGATGTTGGCGTGGAAGCTATTATCTGTACCGATGTAGGACGTGATGGAATGCTTAGTGGCGTCAATCTTGAGTTTACACTTTCAATTGCAGAAGCTTCAGGTATTGCCACGATTGCGAGTGGAGGATTAAAGAATTTGGACGATATTATAGCGTTGAAACAGAGCCAAAAGGTTGCTGGTGTCATCGTAGGAAAAGCATTTTATGAGGGGAGCTTAGATTTGCGTGAAGCTTTTGCGTATACCGCTAAAGAATCACTTTAAACTAAGTTCAAACTAAACTTGGTTAGAATTTAAACCATAGCAATAACTTAAACGATAAAAGGAGTGACATTGAAGCTGCTTGTAGTAGATGATAGCTCGACAATGCGCCGTATTATTAAGAACACCTTACAACGATTAGGATTTGATGACGTTTTAGAAGCAGAACATGGTGTAGAAGCTTGGCAGATCATGGAACGAACTCCTGATATTAATGTGCTGATTACTGATTGGAACATGCCTGAGATGAATGGGTTAGATTTGGTTCGTAAAGTTAGAGCTGAAAAAAAATATGAAGGTATGCCAATCATCATGGTCACAACCGAAGGTGGTAAGGCAGAAGTGATTACAGCGCTGAAAGCGGGAGTCAACAACTATATCGTTAAGCCTTTTACCCCACAAGTTCTTAAAGAAAAACTTGAGGATGTTTTAGGTTAATTTGAATGGAAAAAACCTATAACGAACTTCAAATCACCCCTAGCAGTGAATACTCACTTTTTCTTGATTTTATTCTAAGCCTCAGCGATGAGGCTATTGAAGAAGCCAATGGTACGATTATCGTACGCAGTGAGGAAGACGTAGCGATGCTTCTTTTTGGCGTAGAGACGTTTTCCAAAGAGCTATCCGAAGCATTAGGCAAAGAGATCACACTTGATACGCATCTTTTGGTAAAAGAGAATGAAGATTGGATAGCGCAGTACCGAAACTCGGTACAACCTTTACATGTAAACGATTTTTACATTCATCCAAGCTGGGTGGAGGGCATTGCGGACAAGAAAAATATTATTATTGATCCTGCGCTTGCATTTGGTTCAGGACACCATGAAACAACGTATGGTTGTTTACTGTTATTGCAAAACTATGTCAAAGAAGGCAATGAACTTTTAGATGTGGGATGTGGTAGTGGTATTTTAAGTATTGCGGCACGCAAATGCGGTGCCATTGTGGATCTGTGCGATACGGATGAGCAAGCGACCGATAGCGCAACGGAAAATTTTAAGCTCAATCACGAAAGTTTTCATCGCATTTGGACCGGTTCGGTTCAAAAACGCGACAAAGAGTATGACATTGTTGTTGCCAATATTATTGCAGATGTACTTATTATGTTAGCCAGTGACTTGCAAAGAGCAGTCAAAGAGGGTGGATTATTGATCCTCTCTGGCATTTTAGATAAATACGTCGATAAAGTAGAACATAGGTTTTCTTCGATGAAATTGGTTGAAAAGTATCAAAAAGAGGAGTGGTTTACACTCGTGCTACAAAGGAATTAGATGAGTCAAAATAATCAAAACGATAACAAGAACGAAAAGAAAAATAACTTTTTTAATCAAAATCCGCTTTTAATGTTCGCAATTTTTGCGATTGTCATCGTCGTTTTATTTAAAAATTTTACGACGGTTTCTGACCCTGCTGTGGGTGCTACGTTTAGTGGTCAAAACAGCGCGACTAAAAACATTAGTTATTATGAGCTCAAAGAGCTGATTCGCAATAATCAAATCAGTTATGTTGCCATTGGTCAAACCACGATCAAAGCCTTTTCGCCTGAAGGTGCACAAAAAACAGTGTATGTCGTGAAAAAAGTAGGCGAAGATAGCACCCTTATTCCATTAATGGATGAGAAAAAAGTGGGCTATGGCGGCTATAATGAATCGAACATTCTCACGGAAATTCTCTTTTCATGGGTTTTGCCTGTCTTTGTCTTTTTTGGTATTTGGATGTTCTTGGCAAACAAAATGCAAAAAAATATGGGTGGCGGAATTCTCGGTATGGGAAGCAGTAAAAAGCTTGTCAACTCTGAAAAACCAAAAGTGAAATTTGAAGATGTTGCCGGTGTGGAAGAGGCAAAAGAGGAGGTCAAAGAGATTGTTGATTTCCTTAAGTTTCCGGATCGCTACATGAGTTTGGGTGCAAAAATTCCTAAAGGTGTCCTGTTAGTAGGCCCTCCAGGTACGGGTAAAACCCTGCTTGCCAAAGCGGTGGCAGGAGAGGCAAGTGTGCCTTTCTTCTCTGTTTCAGGTTCAAGCTTTATCGAGATGTTTGTGGGTGTGGGTGCAAGTCGTGTAAGGGATCTTTTTGAAAATGCTAAAAAAGAGGCGCCTGCGATTGTCTTTATCGATGAGATTGATGCGATTGGTAAAAGTAGAGCCGCGAACGGTATGATGGGTGGGAATGATGAGAGAGAACAAACCCTCAATCAACTGCTCGCTGAGATGGATGGTTTTAGCTCCGATAAATCACCGGTTATTGTCCTTGCCGCAACCAATCGCCCTGAAGTGTTAGATGCAGCACTTCTAAGACCAGGTCGCTTTGATCGACAAGTTTTGGTAGACAAACCTGACTTCCAAGGAAGACGTGATATTTTAAAAGTGCACAGTGCAGATATTAAATTGGATAAAAATATTAACCTTGAAGAGATCGCGCGTTTAACCGCAGGTCTTGCAGGAGCAGATTTAGCCAATATCATTAATGAGGCTGCCTTGTTGGGTGGTCGTAAGAAAAAAGAGTATGTTGAGCAGATCGATCTTGTTGAAGCGGTTGAGAGAGCCATCGCTGGTTTAGAGAAAAAGAGTCGCCGTATCAATCCTGAAGAGAAGCGCATTGTAGCGTACCATGAAAGTGGTCATGCTTTGATTGCTGAGACGACCAAGGGCGCAAAGCGAGTTTCGAAGGTTTCGATCATTCCAAGAGGACTTGCAGCCCTTGGTTATACCCTCAACACACCTGAAGAGAATAAATTTTTAATGCAAAAACATGAGCTCATTGCTGAAGTTGATGTCCTTTTGGGTGGTCGTGCGGCGGAAGAGGTTTTCTTGGGTGAAATTTCAACCGGTGCTGGCAATGATTTAGAGCGAGCAACGGATATTATCAAATCCATGGTCAGCATTTACGGTATGAGTGATGTGGCAGGACTGATGGTCCTTGAAAAACAACGTAATGTCTTTTTAAATGGTGGAACAACCAAAGATTACAGTGACAAAATGGCTGAAAAACTGGATGAACACATTAAAGAGACGCTTCAAGCGCGTTACGTGATTGTGAAAGAGCGTTTGGAAGAGTATCGTGAGTGTATTGAGCGCATTGTGGCAAAACTGAGTGAGTATGAGACGATTGATGGCGTTCAGTTGCGTGAAGTCATTGAGGCATTTGAAGTGGAATTTAACATTCCTTCAAAGCTCAAAGCTCCCCTCGTGAGGCACGAGTCAAAAATTTCTGAAGAAAAATCTAAGACTGATGCGTAACGGGTCGTTTACTTCAACACATATTATTGCGAAAGAGGGATGGAACCAAGTCGTTTTAGCGTTTATGGTTTTCCTCCTTTTTTATGCACTCTCGTTTTTATCATGGGTGTTTTTTTTGATTTTTGCAGGAACACTTTATAGCTACCGCAATCCTGAACGTATTGCTGAAGAAGACGATGTGCGCTGTTTAATTGCGCCATTGGATGGTAAGGTCACTGACATTTCAAAAATAAGTTTGAGTGATGGCAGTGAAGCATTGCGCCTTGTCATTCGAAAATCCTTTTGGGATGTGGGTGTTTTACGCGCACCGCTTGGCATGGAAATTTTAGAGGTCAAAAAACGTTTTGGACTCTTTATGCCCTCCACATCGCCTCTTTTTGCCTCGATGGCTGAACGTAAAGGGCTTACATGTAAAAGTGCTTTTGCTCCTATCAAAATGGTGATAAGTGCGGGTTTGTGGAGCCAAAAGATTACACTGTTTTCCAAAATAGGCGCCTTTAAAGCGGGTGAACGATTGGGCTTTTTACGCGATGGAGAGGTGGCACTTTTACTTCCGCTTGATACGCGCATTAAAGTTTCATTAAGTGATGAAGTCAAAGCAGGGTCAAGCGTATTAGGCTATCTTGCGTACAAGGATACCGATGATCGACAATAGCAATGGCAATAAACTCCAACTGATCTATATTTTCCCCAATCTTTTTACCGCAGCAAGCGCTTTTTTAGGGGTGATTAGTATTATTGCTTCCGCCAATGGACAGTTTGAAAAAGCCGCCGTTTATATTTTGCTCTCTCTTATTTTTGATGGACTGGATGGAAGAGTTGCTCGTATGACCAATGCGACGAGTAAATTTGGCGCTGAGTTTGACTCTTTGGCGGACATTGTCGCTTTTGGCGTAGCACCAGCCATGCTGTTTTACTTCAGCGTGGGGCATATGTATGGGAAACTGGGTTCTTTGATGTGCGCGATGTATGTCGTGTTTGGCGCGATTAGGTTGGCTCGTTTTAACATTATGATTGGTGTCTCCGAGCCTTCTGTTTTTATCGGCGTTCCCATCCCTACGGCGGCGGTTGTTGTTTCCATGTGGATTTTGCTCTACCGTGAACATACCTTTATGCACGGCATCGAATGGATTATGCTCATTGGTTTGGGTGTGCTCTCGTTTCTCATGGTGAGCAATATTCGCTACCCAAGTTTTAAAAAGATCGATATGCACAAAGCGCATTTGATCAAAATTCTGGTCTACTTGATTCTTGTTTTTTCAATGCTTTATCTCTATCCGATTGAGGTCGGAACGTTCTTAATTACTGCCTATTTAGCGTATGGGTTGACTCGTGGTATTTATAACTTCGTCGTTGCCAAATTTCATAAAAATTAGTATAATACGCGTACTTTGAGGTAAAGTTACTTTACCTCGCGTATCTTACTTGAAGGAGCGGCGATGAACAGCGTTGATGTTGGCATTATGAAATCGATCAAAATTTTACCCAAGATAGAGATTAAAAACGCTCTCCTGCAAAACCTCCTCTGCTTCTAATCCCTTTTTTACTTTTCTAATTTTTCAAACAAATAGACTAAGGAATAACCTATGAGTAACCCTAAAATTATCATTTTTGATACCACTTTACGTGATGGTGAGCAGAGCCCTGGGGCTTCTATGAATACCGAAGAGAAGATTCAGATTGCATTGCAACTTCAAAAATTGGGTGTGGATGTCATCGAAGCAGGATTTGCTGCGGCGAGTCCTGGCGATTTTGATGCGATTGCACGCATCAGTGAGGCAGTTAGCAAGAGTCGTATCTGTTCACTTGCTCGCGCACTGGATCGTGACATTAAAGCAGCCGGTGAGGCGGTCACCAAAGCGAAGCTGAACCGCATTCACACTTTTATTGCAACCAGTTCGATTCATATGGAATACAAACTCAAAATGACGCCCGAACAAGTGATCAAAAAAGCGGTGGAAGCGGTTCAGTATGCCAGAACATTTTGTGACGACGTCGAGTTTAGCTGTGAAGATGCAGGACGCAGCGATGTAAGCTTCATGAAAGAGGTGTTAGATGCCGTCATCAACGCAGGTGCGACAACGCTGAACATCCCTGATACCGTTGGATACCGCTTACCCACAGAGATGGGAGCCATCATCAAATCGTTGAGCGAGTTTGTAGGGGATCGTGCCATTATCTCTGTGCACAATCATAACGACCTAGGTCTTGCTGTGGCAAATTCGTTAGCGTGTATTGAAAATGGTGCGCGTCAGGTGGAGTGTACGATCAATGGCTTGGGTGAGCGTGCTGGAAATGCGGCGTTAGAAGAGATCGTGATGGCACTTCGTACGCGTAAAGATCATTTCAGTGGCTACGAGACAAACATTAACATCAAAGAGATTTACCCAACGAGTAAGCTCGTTTCATCGATTACGGGTATTGAGCCTCAACCGAACAAGGCGATTGTGGGTAAAAATGCTTTCTCGCATGAGAGCGGCATTCACCAAGATGGCGTGTTAAAACACACTGAAACCTATGAGATTATGAGTGCCAAAGACATTGGTTTGGATAAAAACTCAATCGTTCTTGGCAAACACTCAGGGCGTCATGCGTTTAAAGATAAACTAAGTACGCTTGGATATGAACTGAAAGATGAAGAGATCAATGAGGCGTTTGAGCGTTTTAAAATCTTAGCCGATCAGAAAAAAGAGATTTTTGATGATGACTTGCGTGCACTTGTCGCGGAGGAGATCACAAAAATTCCTCAGGTCTTTGACTTGGTGCGCTTACAACTCTCTGATTGCGCACCTGGAGGTGTTCCGAGTGCGGCTGTGACTATTTTACATGATGGCAAAGAGATCACCGACGCGGCGATTGGCAATGGCACGATGGACGCGATCTTTAAAGTGATTGATCGTGTGTGTGGGGTGAGTGGTGAGCTTAAAGATTATAAAGTAGACGCCGTTTCACAAGGCAAAGATGCGATGGCAAGAGTTTTGGTTAAGGTTGTGTTTGATGAGAGTAAACCTGCGATTATGGGGCATGGTTTAAGTGTCGATACGATGCTAGCAACCGCTAAAGCGTACATTGGCGCACTCAACAGTTATATCTCGATGCGAGATAACTTACGAACCCTTAAAATGAGTCAAGAAGAGGGTATTTAGCCTCTCAAAAATCTTTACATGTAAAGGTTTTTTCCTTTACATGTAAGCTTATCGTTGAATCGCAAAACTAAAATAATCTGAGATAAAACCAATGTTTCCGATGCTTCTATACTGCGCATTGGCGGCTTCAAAATTGCCTACTTCTTGGTAAAGCAATCCAAGGGCGTATTTACTCTCCACATTGCTTGGATCGGTGAGCTTTGAGAGTTCCAAAAGCGCAATCGCATTTTCACTGTGCCCTGCACCAATCGCTGCAACCGAGGCTAGAAAAATCGTATGGGTGTCTTTTTTATGATAATCATCAATGAGTTTATTGTAAAGGGCAAATGCCTCTTCAAAATTGTTGGTGTAAATCTCCATGTACGCCAGTGTTTGCATGATGGAGGGAATATCGATAAGCTCTTCTTCCATTTTCACCCTGACACTGTCGCGTTTTTGATGCAATAATCCTCCAATTTGAAGCAGTTTGATGTACTGCTCTTTCACAATTTTAGGACCAAAATAGAAGGCATCATAGTCCAAAGGAAGGCGATTAAACTCCATTTGAATCGCTTTAGCATAATTTTTAATATCTTGTTTTTGATGCTTCACATTAAACGCAATGATATTGGAAATAATATCTTTGGGAAGCAGTGCTTGAAGTTTTTGCGTACCTAAACGGTAGATGCGCTCATTATTGAGTTTTTGTGCGGCGATGATGTTGAGCATAAGACTCAGCGGACTATCTTCTTTCTCTTTTTCAATCCAACGTGTGAGGGAAAAGTGGTTGCCATCGGTGAGGTGAATGAGTGAGGCGTACAGGTTATCTTTTTCCAGTGTCTGATTTTTGTTAATACTCTCTTTGACATCTTCCGAGAGTTTGGTGATGTCCTTACCGATTAAATTTCCACTCATTAAAGCAAAAACACCGGCAAGGTAGTTGTTGCTATCAAGATGGTAACTTTTAGAGAAGTTTTTATAGGCTGCAGCATAATCGCCCATTTGTGCGTAGGTAAGGGCTAAATTGTAGTGCAAAATGGAGTGATTTTTATACTCTTCCACCATTTTTGCAAAAATATCATTGGCTTCGTAGACATGAAAATCGAGTGCTTTTTTAATCCCTTTACTGATCGCAATATTGACTTTAGAGATCGTAGAGCTCGCTTTAAGATAAGAGAGGGCGGGTCCGATTTCATCAATAAAAATATTCATACTGCCCTTACGAATGTAATCAATCGTCTGCTTCGCATCAAACACTTTATACGGAGCATAGTAAAAAATAAGGCTATAGGTATTTTCATCATTGAAAAAGAGCTCTTTTTCAAACTCAAGTTGCGCTTTGTCCACATCAAAGAGCGACGGTTTTAAAATAGCGTGCATTTTATAGATGGGTTTGGCATCTGTATCACGCACTTTATAAACTTCACCCATCAGCGAAGCGACATTGCCGAGGTTGCCCATTTTATTTTCAACCATCGCCAATGCCATTTTAATTTTGGGATTTTCGCGGTCATTTTGCAGCGCTTTGAGCAAGGATGTTTTCGCTTTTAAAAACTCGCCTAGTTTGGCTTGTAAAAGACCAAGGGTAAAATAATCGCTCATTTTTTCGATCTTTTCAAGCGTGGAGAGGGCATACGCATTGTAATTGAGCGACGCTAATATTTTAGAAGAGAGGTACTCTTGATCTTCTTTGTAAAAATCATTGCTTGGATGCGATACAGCACTCAGTGCCTCATAGTAAAAATCTTTATAGTAATGCACCAGTCCTACATAATAGGAGTAGAGTGGGGCGTTACTCTCCTCAGGAAGATACGCAAATGCAAGATCGATGTAATAGGTAAAAAGTGTATTATCTTTCATCTCCAGTGCACATACGGCAGCATTAATCGCGCTAATGGTACGGTGTTCTTTATTTTGAATCGCTTTTTTAAACGCTTCTAGGGCTTCTGGAAAGTTTTGTTCTTTCAGTTTTGCGACACCGATGTTGTAGTAAGAGATGGCTTCATTGAACGTGGCAATTTTTTCATAGATTTTAAGAGCGTCATCTTTATTGCCTTGCTCATACAGAAGATGCGCTTTTTTGATCATGCCTTCCAATTTTGAGGGCGAAAATTGTTCTTTAATCGCGGGTTTTTCCACCACTTGCGCTATAGCTACAGGTGCATTGGCAGCTCTGTTTTTAGTGTTGATGATGATCACGATGGCAATGATGATTCCAAGAAGAAGTAGCGATCCCAAAATAAGTAAAATCAGCAATTTTTTCTTGGATTTTCTTTTTTGCTCATCCTCTTCATTTTGGATGACAGAAGCGGTAGCTGTTTCTTCAGCACCTTCCTCTGTTATCGGCGCAAATCCCTCATCTTCGCTTGTGCTTAAGGGATCCGCTTCGAGGATAACGACTTCTTCTGCCATCTTACATGTACTTTTTCAAAACGTCTGGGATGGAGACAGTACCATCTTCCATTTGGTAGTTTTCCATAATCGCAATCAACGTTCGACCCACTGCTAAAGAAGAGCCATTGAGGGTGTGTACTAAACGGTTTTTACCCTCGTCTTTAAAGCGGATTTTCGCCCGTCTGGCTTGGAAATCAAAGGTATTCGAGACGGAGCTAATTTCACGGTAGCGGTTTTGCCCTGGAAGCCAGACCTCAAGATCTACTGTTTTGGCGGCACTAAAGCCAAGATCGCCACCGCAAAGCATCAAGTGCCGGTGTGGAAGCCCCAGAGAAGTAAGCAGGTCTGAGGCGCAGGAGAGCATCTCTTCAAAAACGGCTTCACTCTGTTCAGGTGTCGTGATGCAGACCAGTTCTACTTTATCAAATTGGTGTTGGCGAATCATACCGCGCGTGTCTTTACCCGCACTGCCAGCCTCTTTTCTAAAACAAGCAGAATAGGCAGTCATTTTAAGAGGAAGCTCTTCTTTGGTTAAAATCTCATCTCTAAAAAGATTGGTCACAGGCACTTCCGCCGTTGGAATCAAAAAGAGCTCTTCGCCATCGATTTTAAAGAGATCATCTTCAAATTTAGGCAGTTGTCCTGTTCCCATAAGCGTTTCACGATTCACAATGTAGGGGACAGCAACTTCAACGAAGCCTCGTGTTCGGTTAAAATCAAGCATGTAATTAATCAAAGCGCGTTCAAGTCGTGCAGCTTCATTTTTCAAAACACTGAAACGACTCTTTGCCAGTTTAACGCCACGTTCAAAATCGATCCAGTTTTGCGCACTGTCAATATCCCAATGCTCTTTGGGTGTAAACGAAAACACTCTTGGCTCAAGGACGCGCTTAAGTTCCACATTGTCATTCTCATCTTCACCCTCAGGTACCAAAGGGGAGGGCATATTGGGGATGATAGTGGCTAACGCTTCCAGTTTCTCTTCTAATGCACGTACGATCTCTGTCGCATCGGCTATTTTTGCTTTATTTTCTGAGAGTTCCGCTTTAAGAGAGCTCACATCTTTTCCCTCTTTTGCGTACACACCAAAGAGTTTACTTTTAGAATTTTGTTCTGCTTGAAGCGGCTCTAAAACAAGACGCGCACTTTTAAGTTCCAACGAAATCGCGCGAAGCTCTTCTAAAAGGCTCTCGTCCACTTTTTTCTTTCTGAGGCTTTGTGCAACGCTTTCAAAATCATTTTGTATGAGTTTAATATCTAACATGCTTTCCCTTAACGATAAATTCCAACAAGATCACGAACCACACGCATTTTCTCAGAGGCAATGGCGCGCGCTTTACGGGCTCCCTCATCCAAGATAGCGAATACTTCCTCTTTATGCGCGACATAATAGGCTCTTTTTTCACGTGCTTCAGCAAAATAATCCCAAATGAGTGCACTGAGGTACGCTTTAAAGTGTCCATACCCTTCGCCACCTTTTTGGTAGCGCGCCTGCAATGCAACTACTTCGTCCTTTTCCAAAAAGAGTTTAGCCAACGCAAACACGTTACATGTAAGATAATCTTTAGGCTCTTCCATTGGTGTTGAGTCAGTCACAATGCGTGACGTCGCTTTTTTGAGCTCTTTTTCGGTGCAGAAGATGTCGATCGTGTTGCCATAGCTTTTGCTCATTTTAGCGCCATCAAGACCTGGGACGGTTGCGACCGTGTCATCGACTTTGAAGTCAGGCACTTTAAAGATGTCTCCAAACTCATTGTTAAATTTAATCGCGATATCGCGCGTAATTTCAACGTGTTGAATCTGATCTTTACCCACAGGAATCACTTCCGCATCGTAAAGCAAAATATCCGCTGCCATCAAAACAGGATAGGAAAAGAGTGAGTGATTGGCGGCGATGCCTTTAGCGACTTTGTCTTTGTAGCCGTGTGCGCGCTCCAACAGACCCATCGGCGTGTAGCCTGAGAGAATCCAGTAAAGTTCTAACACCTCTTTGACATCGGACTGTGCCCATAAGGTCGCTTTGGTCGGGTCAATTCCCAGACTCATAAAATTAATTGCCGCATCAAGGGTGTTATTTTTGAGTGCCACGCCATCTTTTAACGAGGTGAGGGCGTGGTAGTTGGGGATGAAGATAAACAGATCGCTCTTTTCTTGAAGATCGACCATTTGTTTGATCGCACCAAAATAGTTACCTATGTGAAGTGCACCAGAGGGTTGAATGCCTGTTAATACTCTCATCAATCTGTCCTACTCTTTTTCTGTTTTTAACTTTAGTACTGCAATGATCTCTTTGACAATCGCTTCAATGGTTCGCTCTTCCACATCGATGATGATGTCCGCTTTATCTTCGTACAACGATGAGCGATCTTTAAAGAGCGCTCTGGCTTTAGCTTCATCACTCAATAAAGGGCGTTTTGCCAGCTTAAGATCGGCATTTTCATGTTCACGAAGGCGTTTGAGAATGCCATCAAACGAAGAGCGAAGGTAGATAATCGTTCCAATGTCATCTAAATTATCGACCTTGAAAAAACCGCCACCGGTTGAGATAATGGCATTTTTGACATTTTTCTCCAGCCATTTAGCCGTTTTTTTCTCCAGTTTCCTAAAGTATGCTTCGCCATCTGTATCAAAAATAGTCTTGATTTTTCGGTTTTCCATACTCTCAATCAAATCATCGGTATCCAGCCCAAAACGTTTGGTTTTTTTGATCAGCGCTCTGGAAATGGTACCTTTGCCCACACCCATAAAGCCAATCAAAACGACATTTTTATTTTTAAGATTCAGCACCGCTATTTTCCTGTTCGTTATCTCGCTCACCTTTAGCTCGTGGGTAAAGCAAAATAGGAGAGCCTTCTAGATTGAAATTCTCACGCAATTTGTTGGCAAGGTAGCGTTTGTAGCTAAAGTGCAAGGATCGTGGTTTATTCATGACCAAAGCGATGCGCGGTGGTTTGGTGAGGTATTGGGTTGCAAAGTAAATTTTAACGATTTTGGAGTGATCACTAGGTATCTGATGCCGAATCGTTGCATTTTTGATGACCTCATTGAGTTGACGCGTTGGGATATGCTGTGAATAATTTGCATAGACCGATAAAATCATATCTTTGATTTTTGCAACACGTTGTTTACTTTTGGCGGAAACGGTGATTAAGGGCGCGTAAGAGAGAAACTTAAAACGGTCTCTGACTTCGGCGGTGATTTTTTCAAAATCGGCGAGGGGATTGTCCCATTTATTGAGCACGATGATACATGCCAAATGGTTCTCTTCGACAAGGCCTGCGATGCGCTCATCGAGCTCTAAAAAAGGCTCACTTGTATCTAAAACAAGCAGGGCAATGTTCGCACGCTCCAACATCTCTTTGGTGCGCATCAGGGCAAATTTTTCAATGCCTTCGATTTTTCCACGACGACGCAGTCCTGCGGTATCGACAAAGTTGAGGATTTTATCTTCATATTCGATGCTCTCATCCACAGGGTCAATGGTTGTTCCTGCCACACTGCTTACGACGGCTCGTTGTTTTCCAACAAGGGCGTTAAGCAACGAGCTTTTACCGACATTGACACGTCCGATGATTGCGATATTGATTTGATTGGTCTCAACCTCTTCTTGGATTGCTTCAAGCAGAGGCTCTTCTTCATCGTCAACGACGCCTTCATTGTCCCAGTATTCATCCTCGTCATCAAAAGCATCCTCTTCGCTCTCCTCTTCTGCTTCGCTAGGAGGTGGGATAGCGCCTTCAACTGAGGGAAGAAGCTCGCCGATCCACTCCAAAAGGGCACTCACGCCACGGTTGTGTGAAACAGAGATGGGGAAAACACATTCGGCTCCAAATTCGTCAAACTCCCACGCACGCTCCATCTCTTTGTCATTGTCAATTTTATTGATGACCAAAGCGATCGGTTTTTTACGCGCTTGAAGGGAGTAAAAGATTTTTCTCTCTTCATCACTGGGTCGCATTTTGCCATCAACAACCATGATGATAATGTCGGCTTTCTTAGAGGCTTCCATCGACATAGTATGGACATTTTCAAAGAGTTCTGTGGATTTATCAAGTCCGCCTGTGTCTAAAAGAAGGCATGGTTTTTCGGTGATATAGACTTGATGCGATTTGATGTCGCGCGTTGTTCCGCTAAAATCAGACGTAATCGCGATGCGTTGTTTCGCGATACGGTTAAATAAAGAGCTTTTTCCCACATTGGGCAGCCCGATAATGGCAATTTTTTTCATAGTAACCTTTAGTACATAATTGACTTGATTATATCCTGTGTTTGCTGTTATTTTGGTAAACTCTCGACATAGAGCGTCTAAGAAGGGAAGGCGAACGGTGCACCGTTACGTGCGATGATCTCCATGATTTTAAAATTGGCATTTTAGTTTACATGTAAAGTGTCGTCCAATCATGGCTGAAGATTCATCTACGCTCCCTCATCAAGATCGAAAAATCAACGGATTTTAACACAGAATTGATTAAGATAACACACTTAGGATCGATCGGAGTTAGTTTGAGACAGTTTATTGGCGGTATAAACAAAGGTGTTTTGTTTATGCTGATCTCCTCGTTTAGTTTTGCGTTTGATGGTGCTTTTGCGAAGGTACTCAGCCAAAGTATGGATTCAGTGGAAGTGGTCTTTTTTCGCAATGGCATTACCATGTGTATTGTGGCACTGAGTATCATCAAGCTTCCCATCAGGCAAGTGGGTGGAAAGCCTTGGTTACTCCTTTTTCGAGCCCTCATTGGGTTTGCTTCCATGTTGGTTTTCTTCTACAATATCGCTCATATTCCTCTCGCCGATGCGATCACGTTTTCCAGGACCGCACCTATTTTCACCGCTATTTTGGCGTTTTTCTTTTTGAAAGAAAAAATCGGTTGGAAAGGATGGGTGGCGGTTTTTATCGGCTTTATTGGCATTGTGTGTGTGATGAAGCCCAACGGTTTGATGTTCTCTAAAACCGATCTTTTTGGACTGTTTAGCGGTCTTGGAGCCGCTCTTGCGTATACGAGTGTGCGAGAACTGAACCGCGTGTATGACACGCGCATCATTGTCTTAGCCTTTGTCTCAACGGGAACGTTTTTCCCTGCACTTTTTATGGTGTTAAGTGAGTATTTTCACACACCGATGTTTGATTTTATGTTAGGAACGTTCATTGCGCCTGTAGGAATAGAGTGGCTTTATATTGTGTTAATGGGCTTTTCAGGTGCCATTGGGCAAGTCTATATGACCAAGGCGTTTGCGACCACGAAAGCGGGAATTGTAGGAGCTGCTGGGTATTCGATTATCTTCTTTTCGCTGATTATCGGCATGATTTTAGGAGATGGTTTACCTGATATTATTGGACTATTTGGTATACTCTTAGTCGTTTTAAGCGGAATCATCGTAGCAAAGGAGAAAGAGTGATTTTAATCGCAGGACCATGTGTCATTGAAAGTAGAGACAACCTGTTTAGGGTTGCGGAAAAATTAGTAGGGTATCACGAAGATCCAACCATTGATTTTTACTTTAAAAGCAGTTTTGATAAAGCCAATCGTACGAGTATCGATAGTTTCAGGGGTCCTGGAATGGACGAGGGGTTGAAACTTTTGGATGAGGTGAGAACGCAGTTTGGCTACAAACTCTTAACCGATATTCACGACTATACTCAAGCTAAGCCCGTGGGCGAAGTCGTTGATGTGCTTCAAATCCCTGCATTTTTGTGTCGTCAGACTGACCTTTTAGTCGCCGCCGCACAGACCAAATGCGTGGTCAATGTTAAAAAAGGGCAGTTTCTAAATCCTGCGGATATGCGCTATTCGGTCAAGAAAGTGCTTGATACCAGAGGTGTGAAAGAAGAGGGTTATGAAGCCGCTAAAAAAGCAGGCGTGTGGCTGACAGAGCGTGGCAGTACGTTTGGATACGGCAATTTAGTCGTTGATGCGCGTAGTTTTGGCATCATGCGTGAGTTTGCTCCTGTCATTTTTGATGCAACCCATTCGGTGCAAATGCCAGGAGCTGAAGGGGGTAAAAGTGGTGGAAAACGTGAGTTTGTCCGTCCGCTTTCACGTTCTGCCGCAGCGGTTGGCGTGGATGGTTTCTTTTTTGAAACCCATTTTAATCCGTGCGAAGCGCTGTGCGATGGACCTAATATGCTAGATCTTGATGATTTGGCTTTGGCGATTAAAGATATTAAGGCGATTCAAGAGAGTTTAAAGGCATAAGATGCAACTGATCCCAACGCGCAACATCCTCCTTAATCAAGGAACAAGCGAGCAAAAAAGGCAAGAAATCAAGGAGTATTTTCTCAAAACCTACACGGTGTATGAGAAGCTCTTTGAACTAATGAGCGATGATGAGAGTTATTACCTTACGGCTGACCCATTGCGTCATCCGCTTGTCTTTTATTTTGGTCATACGGCGACCTTTTTTATCAATAAACTCGTGCTTGCCAAATTAATTGATAAACGTATTAATCCGACATTCGAGTCGATTTTTGCGATTGGTGTGGATGAGATGAGTTGGGATGATCTGAACCAAGCGCACTACACATGGCCTCGCATTGCTGAAATTAGGGCGTATCGAGAGCAGGTCAAAGCTAAAATCTTAGAACTCATTGACACGTTGCCACTTTCCATGCCTATTTCGTGGGAAAGCCCGTTTTGGGCGATTTTGATGGGGATTGAGCATGAGAGGATTCATCTTGAGACGTCATCAGTGTTGATTCGTCAATTACCCCTTGAACATGTTGTACCAAACGACTTTTGGAAAGTCTGTCCGCTAGATACGCCTGTTGTGGAAAATTCGCTTTTACATGTAAAGGGAACAACCCTTCGTTTAGAGAAGAAAAAAGACGATGCGCTGTACGGTTGGGATAACGAATACGGTTTACATGTAAAAGAGGTCAAGGACTTTAAAGCGTCGAAATTCCTTGTCTCAAATGCTGAGTTCTTGGGCTTTATCGAAGACAATGGTTATGAAAATGAAGCTTTCTGGAATGAAGAAGGGTGGAAGTGGAAAACGTATAAAAATGCCACGATGCCTCTGTTTTGGCGCAAAGATGATGCAGGTTATAAACTTCGTTTAATGGCGGAAGAGATCGCCATGCCGTGGAGTTGGCCAGTGGAGATTAACTACCTTGAAGCCAAAGCGTTTTGCAATTGGAAAAGTGCGAAAGAAAGTAAGTCTATTCGCCTTCCAATCGAGGAAGAGTGGTATGTTTTACGTGATTTACATGTAAAGGTTGAAGAGCCGTTTTGGGATAAAGCACCTGCGAATATCAACCTAGAATATTTTGCCTCAAGTGTGCCCGTAGATACCTTTGCCTTTGGCGATTTTTACGATGTGATCGGCAATGTATGGCAATGGAGTGAGACGCCGATGAATGGGTTTGATGGCTTCGCTGTTCATCCTCTTTACGATGATTTTTCTGTCCCGACGTTTGATGACAGACACAACATCATCAAAGGCGGTTCGTGGATCAGCACGGGCAATGAGATTATAAGAGCTTCACGTTACGCCTTTCGTCGTCACTTTTACCAACATGCGGGTTTTCGCTATGTCGAATCCAACGAGCCTGTGGAAACGCATTCGGTTTTTTACGAGACAGATTTTGCACTCTCAAAAATCTGTGATGCTCATTTTGGAGACAAAGAGAACAACTACTACGAAGCAATGGCTCAGTTTTGCATCGCGCTTGGTGGAAACAAAGACAAAGCCCTTGAAATTGGCTGTGGAGTGGGTCGGGGAACCTTTGCACTTGCGCGTCATTTTGCAATGGTTCATGGCATTGAATTCACGGCACGCGTTGTCAGACTTGCAACCAATTTTAAAGAGAGTGGCAAACTCAAATATGCTTTAAAAGAAGAGGGTGAACTCGCTCTTTTTATCGAGAAAAATCTGAGTGATTTTGACATTGTTCCAAAGATTCAAAAAGTAGAATTTTGGCAAGCCGATCCGCACAATATGAAACCGTATTTTGATGGTTACGACCTCATTTTAGCCAATGACATACTCGATACCTTGTACGATCCTGCGCTTTTTTTGGAGAAGATCAAAGAGCGTTTGAACCCTCAGGGATTTTTGGTCATTGCAAGCAGCTACGATTGGGATGAAGCCAAAACACCTCGTGCTAAATGGCTTGGTGGCATTAAGAAAAATGGCGAAAAATACAGTACATTTGACGCTTTAAATGAGCATTTATCGCCCTTTTTTGATTTACATGTAACGCCTGTGGAGATGCGCTTGAGTACCCATGAAAGTGCGCGAAAAGAGGTTGTTAAATCTTTACATGTAAGCGTGTGGAAGAAAAAGTAAATTGTCACGCGATTATTAGAATGTTAGACTACAATTCTCTCTTTATTTTAAATAAAGGGAGAGGTATCGTGACGCAAGATATTCAACGCATTAAAACTATTGTTGCCGACCCAACGCCACTAGGTCTTTTTGGTTTGGCTATGGTGACACTGGTTGCTTCATCGCAAAAATTGGGGTTGACGCTTGGTCTTTCGCTCGTCTTACCTTGGGCTATCTTTTTAGGCGCTTTTGTTCAGCTTATTGCCTGTTTTTTTGACTTTAAACACAATAATACGTTTGGGGCGACTGCCTTTGGTGCGTATGCGTTTTTTTGGTTTGGCGTGGCGTTTTCGTGGATGGTTAAACTGGGACTTTTGGGTGAGGTTCTAGCGTCTCAAGCCGATGGCAAGCAACTGGGTGTTGCGTTCGTTGGGTATCTCATTTTTACACTTTTTATGACCATTGGTGCGGTAGAGACCAACAAGGTTTTACTTGCGATTTTTGTTTTGATCGACCTTCTTTTTTTAGGGCTGATTGGTGATACTTTTGGCTGGTTTCATGGTGCGCATACGCTAGCCGCTTATGCAGAACTTGGCATTGCATTTCTCTCGTTTTATGGCTCTGGAGCAATTTTACTCAATCATCATTTTGGAAAGTCATTTTTACCGATTGGTAAGCCTTTAGGCATCTTTAAATAGTCTATAAACCGCTTCTAATCAAAGTGTAACGAAAAATAGTGTATTATGAGAGAAAGTAAAAAAGGAACGTTTATGAATATTATTGAAGGAAAACTCTCCCTAAATGGTAAAGAAAAAGTGGCGATTATCAACAGCCGATTTAACCATATTATCACCGATCGTTTAGTTGAGGGTGCGAAAGATGCGTTTATTCGTCATGGCGGCGATGAGAAAAATTTAGACCTTATTTTAGTCCCTGGAGCGTATGAAATTCCTTTGGCATTGGACAAAATCTTAAGTAGTGGCAAGTATGACGCTGTTTGTTGTGTGGGTGCGATTATTCGTGGCAGTACGCCTCATTTTGACTACGTTGCAGCAGAAGCAACCAAAGGCGTTGCTAATACCGCATTAAAGTACCAAAAACCCGTCACCTTTGGTGTTTTAACCACCGATAATATTGAACAAGCGATTGAGCGTGCGGGCAGTAAAGCCGGCAATAAAGGCTTTGAAGCCATGACAGGTTTGATCGAACTCATTAGCCTTTACAAACACCTATAAGGAAACGCTTTGGCAACACGACATCAAGCACGAGAGAGTATTATCACCCTTTTATACGCAGAAGATATTGGAAATTCTGGCATTGAAAAATTTATAGACGAACTTTTTGAAGAAAAAAAGATTCGAAATCAGCAAAAAGAGTTTGCCCTTGGTTTGTACCATGGCGTCAAAGAGCATTTAGCCATCATTGATGAAGCGATTAATCTTCATCTCAAAGAGTGGAATCTGAGTGAAATTGGAACGCTTGAACGTGCCATTTTAAGACTGGGCGCGTATGAAGTTTTGTACTCAGAACTCGATAACGCGGTCATTATCAACGAAGCGATAGAGCTTGCAAAAAAACTGTGCAACGAGACAAGTCCTAAGTTTATCAACGGTGTTTTAGACGCGATTTCTAAAGATGGAGAGAGCCAATAATGAAGGTGTGCGTTGCACTTGATTTACCCAATCGTGCTGAAAATATCGCACTGATTCAAAAGCTTAAAAGTGAAGATGTATGGCTTAAAGTGGGGCTTCGCTCTTTTATTCGAGATGGCGAAGCACTTCTTCATGAGATCAAAGCGATCAACCCGAATTTCAAGATTTTTTTAGACCTTAAAATTCATGACATTCCCAACACGATGGCAGACGCCGCAGAGTCGATGGTTGCTCTTGGTGTGGATATGTTCAACGTTCATGCTTCTAGTGGCGTTAAAGCGATGCGTATGGTCATGGAGCGCGTCAATACATTGCCAAATCCACCGATCGTTTTAGCCGTCACAGCCTTGACCAGTTTTGATAACGCCTCGTTTGAAGCCATTTACCATGCGCCTATTGCACAAAAAGCGGTTGATTTTGCTAAAGATGCGTACGAGAGTGGTTTGCATGGAGTGGTCTGCTCTGTTTATGAAAGCTTAGCGATTAAAGCGCAAACGACGTCGTTCTTTTTAACGCTCACCCCAGGTATTCGTCCTTTTGGTGAGAATAGCAATGATCAAGAGAGAGTCGCTGATTTGGAAATGGCGAAAGCACAGCAGTCTGATTTTATTGTAGTCGGTCGACCGATCTACCATAGCAATGATCCGCTGGGCATCGTAAAGAAAATTATTGAAAATATTTAGACACTAAGAGG
The DNA here is from genome assembly GCF_000743525.1 of Sulfurospirillum sp. SCADC. Classification (GTDB taxonomy): domain Bacteria; phylum Campylobacterota; class Campylobacteria; order Campylobacterales; family Sulfurospirillaceae; genus Sulfurospirillum. The sequence goes on from NZ_JQGK01000010.1 coordinate 99,526, forward strand.
GAAGAATGTTTCAGAAGATATTGTTAAGTATCGTGTTGTTTTTTGCCTTTAGTATCGTTGCTTTTTTTCTGCTGATCAAAGTTATTGATTTTAACGAATACAAACCTCGCATTCAAAAAGCGATTAAAGAGAGTACAGGCTATGACGTGATGATTCGTGGTGACATCACACCTTCACTTTCTCCTGCAGGTGTAAGTATTTTTGATGTTGAAATCACCAATCCATCGTATCATCCAGAGGCTCCTTTTGCAAAACTAGGAAGTTTTGATGTGGCACTTGATCTCTCCGCTTTGTTGAAAAAAGAGTTTAAAGTAAGACATATTGCCATTGATAGTCTCAGCTTGATGATCGAAAAGACACAAGGGGGCATGTTTAACTATGAGTTGCCTTTTATAGCAACGAATAGTGATAAAAAAGCTAACGACGAAAATGCAACGCTTGAACAAGAGGACGATGGTTTTCCTCTTGTTCATGTTAAAAAAATTAAATTTAGCAATGCCAATATTGTGTATATTGATGCGAACAAGAACACGCAGCTTGTGTTTGAAAAAATTGATTTAGACATCAATCACATTAATTACGAACCATTAAAACATCGTCTTCAAGCACTCTTTTTTACGGCGGAGACGCATATTGATAAGATTCAATACGGTCGTTATAGTCTCAAAGATGTATCAATGTCTTTTGAGATAAAAGATGCCATTGCTGTAAGTGAAAACCTTCACTGTACACTCTTTGACACACCTCTACACGGAAGTGGTAAATTTGATTTAAGTGGTAAACAGCCTAAAATTTCGGTTAAGAGTAAGATTGTTGGATTAAAGTTGGCGAGTCTCTCTCGTGAGCTACTCAATCAAGAATTGCTTGAAGGGAGTGCGAACGGCGATCTTAAGCTCTCTTTCTTTGTAGGTGATTCGCACACCTTTAAGAGTACTCTCAATGGATTTGTTCAACTGTATGGGACAGACGTGACGCTTAAAGGCTATGACGTCGATAAAATCGCGTTAATGCTTGATCCAACTCAGCGTTCAAAAGGGTTTTCACTTGGCAATCTTATCGCTGGAACAACAGGCGCTTTTAAAGGAGGCAATACGCTTTTAAAAGAGATCAATACCAAAATTGACATAGGCTATTCTGAAATACAACTCAGCGACGTGGCACTAAGCAGCGCAACAAATCGTATTGCAATGAAAGGGGCTATCAATATGGTTGATGAAAAATTTATAGACCTTAAAGCAGCACTTTTAGATGAAAGGGGATGCGCAACGTTTGAGCAAAAAATGAGTGGATCTTTTGCCAAACCTTCTGTAAAAATTGATGAAGCATCCATAACAGCACTTAGCAATGTGGTACTCTCTTTATCAACGAAGTCTAAAACAGCACCCATCACACCCAAAAAACATGATGAGAACTGTACGGCTTTTTATGAAGGAGTTGTTAAGCATCCTGCGCTAACAACAACGCCTTTAGGGGAATAAATTTTGCTTTTTTAGATCAAATACAGATCTAAAAGGAGTACCCAATGCATTTAATTGAAGGTGTAGAGCTTGTTGTTATGCTGAAAAACAAAATTGAAGAGGCGAAAAAAACAGATCAAGCCAGCGTGCAAAAACTTCAAAAATTGCTCGAAAAGCTTTTAAAATCACAAGATGCCGCCTATATCTAAGCGATAAACGGCTTAAGAAAGCGCTCTTAAGCCGTTTATTAGATACTTTTGATATACTTGCACTCTACTTTTTACATGGACAGATGGGTGAGCGGCTGAAACCACATCCCTGCTAAGGATGCGTCGGGGTAACCTGACCGAGGGTTCAAATCCCTCTCTGTCCGCCAGAAACCCCAAAACCCTCACAAATACAGCTTTTTGATTACAATGACTCATTAAAAAAGTCAAAGTGTCCAACAAGTGTCCAACAAAAATATCTTTTCAAGAGAAACAATGTTTATTATTTTTCCAAAAGAATAAATAATATACCAACAAAAATATCTTTAAAATCAAGTGACTTAGAGTATTGTATAATACTGAGAAATAAGATTTTAAGAAGTTTAACAATGAAAAAGCAAGAAGAAAAAATCATTGAAAAAATACTAAAAAAACAAGCAATCACACAACAAGAAGCCCAAATTATATACACAAAAGAGCAATTAAAAGAGTTAGATGCTCAGCATGCTCAAATGCCACAATTAGATTCCCAAGACAAAGAAGAGTACTACAAGGAACTTTTTAAGGAAGAAATAGAAATAGAACAAAAAATTAAAGAATTAGAGCAAAACAAAGACAATCAAATATTAGAAATTGTAAAAAATCTACAACACATACAAACACCAACACCACCAAAGGTTAGCCATTTTGATTTAGATACACAGTTTGAAAAATACCTACAACACAAAGAAAAACATGAAAAAATAAGCAAAAGCTCACTAAAAGCTTATGCAGCAACATATAGATATTTGGAATATTTCACAACAAAAAGCACTATTTTTAATTTTGCTTTTTTCAAGGAAATACAACAAAAATTACAACTACTACCCAAAGATTTTTTTAAACATGAAAAATACTACAAAAGCACTTTTGAGGAAGTCTTAAAATTACAAAAAAAAGAACCATGTGAAACACTAAATACAAAAACAATAAACAACCACATGAGCAATTTTAAAAGTTTTTTTGATTATTTGCTCTATGAGGAAATAATTCAAGACAACCCATTAAGCAACATAAAACCCTTACAAGAACAACAAGAAACCCCCAAAGAGGAATACACTACACAAGAACTAGAACTAATCTTTAAAAGCAATATAGAGCAAGATTATCTTAATATGTGTAAAGTGGCATTATATGCAGGACTAAGAATTGAAGAAGTGCTAAGTATCAAAAAAGAGGATATACAAGACAATTTAATACATATCAATTTGCAAGATAAAACAACAAAAAAGCACACCAGAATCATTCCAATTCACAAAAACCTACAAAGCACCATAAATGAGCAAATTAAAAGAAATAGAGGCATATATCTATTCTTTGAAGGCAATGAAAATCATGGAGCAAGGAACATAGGAAAAAGGGTTAATAGAAGATTAAAAAGTATTGTAAATAGTGATTTTAAAACTTTCCACTCTTTGAGAAAAAACTTTTCACAAGAACTTGAACTAAGCACCAATGCAGAGGATAAAATCAAAAAATACTTGATGGGTCACTCTCTCTCAAAAGATGTCACACACATGGTGTACAATAGGGGAAAAATGAATGTTGAAAAGTTGGTAGATTGTATCAATCAAATCACATTTGATTACTAAAACATATACCTGTATGACATAAGCCCCACACTTTGTGGGGCCCACTAAAGATTAAAAGTAAACTCAAATTCCCATGATACCAATCCTTATTAAAATACTCTACATTAAAAACTAAAAAAGCCAAAAACATACTTCATTCAAAAAAATTATTCAAAAAAAGAAAATATTTTAAGTTTTTTTCAAAATCAATCTACAATTAAAAAAAGGGAAAAAATATTGACATTTTCCCTGTATCTTTTTTCCTTTTTATGTGTGAAAAAAGGAAAAAGGGAAAAAAGGAAAGGATGAAAAATGCTAAAAATACTAAAAAAGTTTTTTGAAAAGTTATTCAAAAAAACAAAACCAAAACAAACAGAAGAAGAAGTTCAAAAAAATACAAAATCATGCAGATGGTGTCATAAAGAAATCAATGGCCCAACTCAAAAAAAATACTGTAATGAAAGTTGTAAGAAAAAACATTACTATTTTTTGAAAAAAATAGAACTAGAAAAGGCAAAAAGAGAAGCACTTGCATTTAAATAGCTTAAAAAGGTTCAAAATATAAGTAAAAAACATAACACCTTATGCCATTAACCTGACTTTTTTACATTTCACTGTAAATTTCACTCAAAGTTTCC
>NZ_JQGK01000011.1:0-759 GCF_000743525.1 Sulfurospirillum sp. SCADC
TCCGAATGGGGCAACCCAGCTGACAGGAATGTCAGTTACCCTGCGGGGAGCGAACCTGGTGAAGTGAAACATCTCAGTAGCCAGAGGAAGAGAAATCAAATAGAGATTCCGATAGTAGCGGCGAGCGAACTTGGAAGAGGGCAAACCAGATGCTTGCATCTGGGGTTGTAGGACTGCGTTGTAGAATGATGATAGGTAGTAGAGTAACCTGGAAAGGTTAACCATAGCGGGTGATAGTCCCATATACGAAATCTAGATTCATCTTAGCAGTATCCTGAGTAGGGCGGAACACGTGGTATTCTGTCTGAAGCCGGGAGGACCACCTCCCAACCCTAAATACTACTTACAGACCGATAGTGAACCAGTACCGTGAGGGAAAGGTGAAAAGAACCCCAGTGAGGGGAGTGAAATAGAACCTGAAACCATTTGCTTACAATCATTCAGAGCCCTATGATTTATCAGGGTGATGGACTGCCTTTTGCATAATGAGCCTGCGAGTTGTGGTATCTGGCGAGGTTAAGAAAACTCGGAGCCGTAGCGAAAGCGAGTCTTAATAGGGCGAATTAGTCAGATGCTGCAGACCCGAAGCGAAGTGATCTATCCATGAGCAGGTTGAAGCTGGTGTAAGAGCTAGTGGAGGACCGAACTCATTGACGTTGAAAAGTCTCGGGATGACTTGTGGATAGGGGTGAAAGGCCAATCAAACTTCGTGATAGCTGGTTCTCTCCGAAATATATTTAGGTATAGCGTCATGTTGTA
>NZ_JQGK01000011.1:877-101989 GCF_000743525.1 Sulfurospirillum sp. SCADC
AAGTGATAACTCAGTGGAAAACGATGTGGAGTTGCTCAAACAACCAGGAGGTTGGCTTAGAAGCAGCCATCCTTTAAAGAAAGCGTAACAGCTCACTGGTCTAGCGATTCTGCGCGGAAAATATAACGGGGCTAAAGTTATCCACCGAAGCTGTAGATTCTATTTTTAATAGAGTGGTAGGAGAGCGTTCTAGTCAGCATTGAAGGTGTACCGGTAAGGAGCGCTGGAGCGGCTAGAAGTGAGTATGCAGGCATGAGTAGCGATAAAACGGGTGAGAATCCCGTTCGCCGAAAACCCAAGGTTTCCTACGCGATGTTCGTCATCGTAGGGTTAGTCGGGACCTAAGTCGAGTCCGAAAGGGGTAGACGATGGAAAGTTGGTTAATATTCCAACACCAATTATAGAGCGCGATGGAAGGACGCTTAGGGCTAAACGAGGCAACTGATGGAATAGTTGTTCGAAGGGTGTAGATTAGATTACAGGCAAATCCGTCATCTTTTATTCGAGACCTGACAGGCACTTGATGCTCTTCGGAGTGGATGGTGAATCGTTGATGCCGTCGAGCCAAGAAAAGTTTCTAAGTATATCTGTAATTGCTCGTACCGTAAACCGACACAGGTGGGTGAGATGAGTATTCTAAGGCGCGTGGAAGAATTCTGGTTAAGGAACTCTGCAAAATAGCACCGTATCTTCGGTATAAGGTGTGCCTCCTTCTGTATAGAGACTTGCTCTCGAAAGCGGAAAAGGTTGCAACAAAGAGTCCCTCCCGACTGTTTACCAAAAACACAGCACTCTGCTAACTCGTAAGAGGATGTATAGGGTGTGACGCCTGCCCGGTGCTGGAAGGTTAATTGATGGTGTTAGCGCAAGCGAAGCTCTTGATCGAAGCCCCAGTAAACGGCGGCCGTAACTATAACGGTCCTAAGGTAGCGAAATTCCTTGTCGATTAAATATCGACCTGCATGAATGGCGTAACGAGATGGGAGCTGTCTCGACCAGAAATCCAGTGAAATTGTAGTGGAGGTGAAAATTCCTCCTACCCGCGGCAAGACGGAAAGACCCCGTGGACCTTTACTATAGCTTGACACTGCTGTTGGGATAAAGATGTGCAGGATAGGTGGGAGGCTTTGAGAGTATGACGCCAGTTGTACTTGAGCCATTGTTGAGATACCACTCTTCTTTATTCTGATAGCTAACTGGGACATATTATCTATGTTCAGGACAATGTCTGGTGGGTAGTTTGACTGGGGCGGTCGCCTCCTAAAAAGTAACGGAGGCTTACAAAGGTTGGCTCAGAACGGTTGGAAATCGTTCGTAGAGTATAATGGTACAAGCCAGCTTGACTGTGAGACATACACGTCGAGCAGAGACGAAAGTCGGTCATAGTGATCCGGTGGTTCTGTGTGGAAGGGCCATCGCTCAAAGGATAAAAGGTACCCCGGGGATAACAGGCTGATCTCCCCCAAGAGCTCACATCGACGGGGAGGTTTGGCACCTCGATGTCGGCTCATCGCATCCTGGGGCTGGAGCAGGTCCCAAGGGTATGGCTGTTCGCCATTTAAAGCGGTACGCGAGCTGGGTTCAGAACGTCGTGAGACAGTTCGGTCCCTATCTGCCGTGGGCGTAGGAAAGTTGAGGAGAGTTAACCCTAGTACGAGAGGACCGGGTTGAACGAACCACTGGTGTACGGGTTGTTCTGCCAAGAGCATCGCCCGGTAGCTATGTTCGGATGTGATAACCGCTGAAAGCATCTAAGCGGGAAGCCAACTCCAAGATTAACTTTCCCTGAAGACCTCATGAAGACTACATGTTTGATAGGCTGGGTGTGTAATGGGTGAGAGCCCTTTAGCTGACCAGTACTAATAGGTCGTTTGGCTTACATATTATTACGTATGATAATGCTATTTCACTTCCTTATTAAGTGTAAAGTGTTCTGTTGACTAGACAATACTAAACTCACCAAAAGAATGGTGAATTAAGTAGTAATCTGATGGGAGTCAGAGCTAAACTTTAAACCTAAAGGTATTAAAGTATTAGCGCTGACCCCTATTTTTACTGTTTAATTCACGATTCTGGTGGCTATNNTAAGCTCTTCATCGCCGATAATACTCTCCCTTACTGGGATGGAAACGTAGGTCGCTGCCAGTTCCGTGATTCTTTTTTCTTTATTCTTTCATTTCGTCTTATACAAAGGCGGTCTTTCTTGGAAAAAAATCAATCAAAAGCTTATCTATTTGCTATTTCTGCTGTTTTACTTTGGTCAACCGTTGCGAGTGCTTTTAAACTGACATTAGCCCATTTTGATGCGTTACAACTTTTACTGTATGCTTCATTTTTTTCATTATGCGTCTTTTTTATGGCTATGGTGTATCAAAAAAAGTTTTATATGCTTTTGACCTATTCAAAAAAAACCTATCTCTACCTTGCTTTGTTGGGTTTAATCAACCCATTTATTTACTATTTAATCCTTTTTCGAGCCTATGAGCTGTTGCCTGCCCAAGAGGCACAGCCTATTAATTACACCTGGGCGTTGACATTGACGTATCTGTCTGTATTTATCTTAAAGCAGAAATTGAGTCTCTATGATTTTCTAGCAGGGCTTATGTGTTACTGTGGTGTTTTAGTCATCTCGACGCATGGAGATTTTTGGAATTTCTCTTTCTCAAGTCTCACAGGTGTTTTTCTAGCGCTTTTTTCGACCGTATTGTGGTCGCTTTATTGGATTTACAATACGAAATTACAGGTAGACCCTTTGGTTGGGCTTTTTATCAATTTTCTCTTTGGTGTTCCTGCTATTTTACTCTATGCCTTTGTGACATCGCATCCTCTAACCTTGAACTTCTATGGTTTTTTAGGCTCACTGTATATTGGGTTTTTTGAGATGGGTATTACGTTTATCCTGTGGCTGCAAGCGATGAAGTTAAGCACCAACACCGCAAAAATTGCCAATCTTATTTTTATCTCACCTTTTTTATCTTTAGTGTTTATCGCCTTCTTTGTAGGTGAAACCATTCTTTTTTCTACCTTTATTGGGTTAATTTTTATTATAATGGGCTTAGTGATTCAACAAAAAAAGAGAGTAATTTGTCAATGAAAAAATGGTTTCAAATCGCAATGATGGTTATGCTAAGTGCGTTTTCTTTACAAGCTGGATTTTTAGAAATGGAGCGCCAAAAAGCGTTGAAAGAAAATAAACTGATTCTTTTAACGCTTGAAAAAGAGGGGTGTCCCTATTGTATCAAGATGCAAAAAGATGTTTTTGATGTCACAAAATTTAATCAACATATTGCTAAAAACTATTTACATGTAAGCATTAATGGAGAAGACCCAACATTGCCGCAAGCGTTACATGTAAAGTATTTTCCTACGAATTTGATTTTATCACCACGTGATCTTAGTATTATAGATGAATTTGCAGGCTATAGTGATCCTCTAAATTTTATAGAGCTGTTAGATATTGTATACACGCAAGAGTTTAAGTAGCTTTAGAATACCGTATGACAAGAGTTGCAATCAAAGTTGCAAACAGTAAGCGTAGTCCTACGATAAGCCACGGATTAGCCCCAAAAATGACAAAAAGAAGCGTGTCTTCAATAATCGCATGCGCGATCATCAAATACGTCCCAATGAAAAGAATTTCCTTCTTTTTTAAAATACCTTTTTCATACTCGGAAATTAAAATACCAGCACCATAGGTAATGCCCAAAATGACACCCACGGTAATTGAAAAACCACTGTTCACCTTTTGTGAATGCTTTTCAATGATGGTGAGTGATTTGATAAAGTCAAGAAAAAAGATAAGCAGTGTGACGAGTACAATGACTTTGAGTGATAGCGAAAGGGATTCATACAGCGAGTTTTGCACGAGACTAAAGAGCGATTGATACACAGGATGCTCAGGCGTTACAGCTTCTTGGAGAATCTCGCTTGAAAACCAACTCTGAGGAAGCTTTGAAGTGAGTCCACCAACGAGCAAACCCACACTCAGTCGTAAAAGGATGGAGTAGATCCTTGAAAGTCCTAGACGTTTCATAATCTCAGTTTCAACAATAAGTGCATGGGCTATCCCTAAAAAGACGGCTAAAATTGTCCACTCTTTAGCGTCCAGTCCCAGTGGTGCTGCAAATGCAATGGCCGCATAAAGATTGAGAAAGAGACCACTAACAATGGCAAGGGCTGCCTCTTGAGGGAGTCCCAAGAGTGAAACAAGTGGTTTAAAAATGAAAGTAATGTGTGAGAGAAGATTGTAATAAAAGAGAACATCCGCCAAAATGTAAATAGGAACTATGAGTTTTAGAATCGTCCAAGAACTTTTTAACGATGTTCTAAGTGATTTTTGTACGCTAAATGACATTTTGACCCTTTTTTTAATACTTAATTTATATTAGCTAAGCTATAATACCGACCTCAAAAGAGAAATGTGCGCTCGTAGCTCAGCTGGATAGAGCATCGGTTTGCGGTACCGGAGGTCAGGGATTCGAATTCCTTCGGGCGCACCACTTCGTTAAAATGTCTCTTCAAATAATCTGTATTTCGTTTTTTGTAACCCCAACTCTTCATACGATTTTTGCGTTGCTTTATCATCTTTATGCACATAAAGTCTGATGCCACATACATCGTAATGCTCTTTAGCCAATACTTTTGCTTTATCTAACAGTGCATCATGAACCTCTTTTTCATGCGCATGATCGGTAACAAAAATACTTTGAATGCAGTAATAAGCACCGTTATTCCAATCACTCCACTCTCTCGTGATCATAGCCAATCCCACAATGACATTTTCAATGGTAGCAATAATATAGAATCCATTATGGAATTTTGCAAAGACTTGATGAACACCTTCGGTGGTAAGGGCAAGTGGGACGTTTTTATTGACCGTTTCTTTGGCGAAGAGGACATTAAACGTTGCAATCTCTTTGGCATCATCTCTGGTTGCAATACGTACGATAAGATTTTCTAACATGATTTCTCCTTTGTTTGGGTTTGTAACATGACATCAACGATCTCTGCTGCGCCACCTTTTTGAATCATCTGCATTAACCGCTTGGAAATGCTGAGCAGATCAAGCTGTTTGATCTGCTCTAAAAGCGCTTTAGGCTCAAACGCACTGCTTTGCTCAAGCATGAGCGCTACGTTTTGGTCGACGAGTGCTTTGGCGTTAAAATACTGATGATTGGCGGCTGCGTGAGGCAATGGAATAAACAAAGCAGGCACACCTGCGGCGCAAAGTTCCCAGAGGGTACTAGCCCCTGAGCGACTGATGGCAAAATCGGCAGATGCAAGCTTTGCAGGAATCTCTTTGGAAAAATCAAACACATCCGCTGGAATCCCATTCTGTTCGTAAAACGCTTTCATCGCTTCATACTCTTTTTGCCCAGTTTGGTGAATGATTGCAATACCTTCGTGGTGTAACAAGGGTGCCATTTTTTGCGCAAGTGTATTGATAAACGATGCACCTTGACTTCCCCCTAGAAAGATGATGGTTTTGAGCTCTTTGCGCTCTTTAGCGATGCCAAAGAAGGTTTCACTTACAGGGTAACTCGTTTTGAGCGCCGCTTGATCGTAGGAGCTAAACAAAGCTTTGCAAAACGGACGTAGCAGCGAATTGAGTTTACCTTGGACGGCATTTTGCTCATGAATGTACACAGGAATACCACACAGGAGTGCGCCAAACGATGCAGGCGCTGCTGAGTAGCCTCCGACAGAGAAGAGGGTATCGATGTGATGTTTTGTGAAAAGCGCTTTACATGTAAAGGCAGAACGCAGGATGGAGAAGAGCACAAGCAGTTTGCGAACTCCTTTTTTATTGACGACTCCTTGACTCTCGAGAAAGTAAGTTTTTGCAAAACCACCATCGTGTTCAAACCATGCTTTATCTTGTCCTGCGGTGGAACCAATGTAAATGGGTTGGATGCCTCGACGATTGAGCTCTTCTTTAATCGCACGTGCAATGACCAAGTGTCCGCCTGTGCCTCCGCCTGTAATAGCGATCATAATTTTGCCTTTTTGCTGATCATCAGCACCATTCCAATGCCAACAGAAAGCGCTAAAATGGAGCTTCCTCCGTAGCTGATGAAGGGAACGGAAATACCTTTGATCGGGGTAATGGAAGTAATGCCATACGCATTCATTAAAAAGGAGAAAACAATTAAAAGTCCGATGCCTAAGGAAAAGAGGTAGTAGACCTTATTGGTGCTTCGACTCGCAATTTTAAAGATGCGGTAAATAATGGTGATGATCACAAGCGTGAGAAACGTGACACCCAGCGCTCCGAGCTCTTCCGCAATGCCTGCAAGGGCAAAGTCGGTATGCACTTCACTGAGATAGCCTAGTTTAAACATACCATTTCCGATACCTTCACCAAAAAGACCACCGTGCTTAATCGCGTTGAGTGAGTGTGAGATCTGGTATGGCTCAGGGGCATCTTCCACACGAAGGACGGCTGCAATATTTTCAGGAAAAAGTGAGAGCACCATATTTTGAATCGTTGCCCACCATGTTTTAATCCTAATAATACGGTGTGTGGAGCTAAAAATAGCAACGAGAAAGATAAAAATAGAGCCAAGAATGGCGAGCATAAACAGTTGCAGACTCGTACCTGCAAAAAACGCCATGACTGCAAGGGTGAGTGCTAGAACGACCACTTGTCCGAGGTCATTTTGCATAACCGCAATCAAATAAATAACCAAGACAAAAACAGCCAAATAAGGCAAAATAAGCATCATCTCTTCTTTGAGTGTTTTTTTATTGTTATTGAGTTTTCGTGCAAAGCTCCATGCCAAAAAGTAGACAAAACCAATTTTGAAAAACTCAACGGGTGCGAGTGAAAATCCTGGAAGCCTGATCCATCGTTTAGCGCCACCTGCGGAGGTGACTAAGGACTCAGGAAGGTAGTGCATGAAGCCCATTAAAAGAAGACAACTGAAAAAAATGGTAAAGCCGATATGGATAAGAAATTTGTCAGGATCAATTTGTGAAAGAGCCCACATAATACTGATGCAGATCATGCCAACGGCGAATTGACGAATAAAAAAATGGTATTCTGAATAGTCAAAAAAGAGTGTCGTGAACACCGGCAGCGACAGTGAAAAAACAATGCCTACAAAGATGGCAAAGCTGCAAAGTGAAAAAAGTATTTTATCTGTTTCCATGGTTTCTTAGTGTATGATTTTGGGATTTTTGTGATTGTACATTAAAATAGATTAAACCTCATTATGAAGTAATTTGGAATACAATTTGCTTACATAAAGTATCTCACCACGAAAGGCAAAAAAATGGGTTTTGTGACCTCTAAATCAAATCCACTTTTAGAAGCAGGTCTTAGCGCCAGAGCTTTGAGACAAGATCTCGTCTCTAGCAATATCGCTAACATCGACACACCATTTTATAAAGCACGTGATGTTGACTTTGAAACCGCTTTGATTGAGAAGAAAAAAGCGATTTATGGTGAAAATAACGCTGCAACGAAGCTCGAAATGGCGCAAACCGATGCGTCACACCTCAGTGCTACCAGCGGTTTTGATAGCTCGCAATCAACGGTGTATCTTAGAGACGGACATATGGCTCGAAATGATGGCAATACGGTCGATTTAGATGTAGAAACATCGGAATTGGGTAAAAATGCCATGATGTTTAACGCACTTGCATCAGGACTACAAAAAAATGGTCTCATTTTTAAAAGCGTTATTGAATATTCGTCTAAAATATAAGGAAATACAATGGCATATTTAAGCAGTTTTGACATTAGCAGTTACGGACTCTCTGCACAACGTTTTCGTATGGATGTGATCAGTTCCAACATCGCCAATGCCAATACGACTCGTACGAGTGAAGGTGGACCGTATCAACGTAAAGATGTTGTCTTTAAAGCGGTTGATTTTAAAAAAACCTTGAATGCCAAAATTGCCAGTGATAACAACATGTTAGAGTACGAAAATCCGTTGGATGACCCATTCTTGCAAGAGGATGCCAATCCTGCTATAATGAGCGTTAAAGTGGATAAAGTCGTGCGCGATGAGAGCGAATTTAGGTACAAATATGAGCCTTCCCATCCGGATGCCAATGAAGAGGGTTATGTTGCGTATCCAAACATTAATCCTGTCATTGAGATGTCCAACCTCGTTGAAGCAACTCGCGCATACCAAGCAAACGTTTCCGCATTTCAAAGTGCAAAATCCATTGCACAAAGTGCGATTGATATTTTAAAAGGATAAGGTAAATGGCTAGTACAATTGATACGCTTACAGCATTAACCAATACATCCAATACAACGGTTGCAAAGACAGATGCCAGTAGTAGTGATTTTTCAAAAATTTTACAAGATTCTCTTGAAGAGATTAACGACACCCAAGTTAAAGGTGACAAAGCGATGGCAGATCTTGCGACGGGTGAAGTCAAAGATTTGCACCAAGCAGCGATTGCTATTAACAAAGCAGAAACGAGTATGAAAATGATGTTAGAAATTCGTAACAAAGCCCTGAGTGCTTATAAAGAGATTTCGAAGACACAGATTTAAGTTTTGCCGTTTACATGGAACAATCTGACGCAAAAAAAATCAAAATCCTTTTTCTCTTTGTGGTTGTCCTTCTTGGATTTCTCATTTTTCTTGGAACCCTTTTTTATTGGGCAACACTTGATCGAAGACTTCCAAAATTAGAACACAGCGAAGTGAACCACGCCCTTCGTGGTAATATCATCAGTTCGGATGGCTTCAAAATCGCTACGAGTCAAAAACTTTATAAAGCCCTCGTCGATACACGCAACATTGATCCCAAAAAATTTGACCTTTTTGTCAAACTCTATTCCCTTTACAGTGGTGATGACCCCAAAGCCGTCGCAGCAACCTTAAATGCCAATGTTGGCAGTACGGTGCTGTCTTACCGCATTGACTCCAAGAGTGCTAAGTACCTTCAAGAACTCTCACGAAAGCTTTACAAACTAGGGGTTTTTAAAAGCTATGAAGACCCTAAAACAGGTGTGGCATTTTTACATGGTCTAAGCGTCATTGAAAGCGGTGAAGACAGACTGTATCCATCCGTTGATTCGGTAACGCCTATTTTAGGCTATGTGAAGAAAATGGAGCAGAAAAATATTACAAAAACAACAGGGGTTAAAGGCATCGAACGCTTTTACGAAGATAAACTCTCCTCCGTGCAAGACTCTTTAGTCATAGGAGCGCGTGACATCTCTAATGCCATTATTTTAGATGGTAATAGTATCTCTTCGCGTCGTTATGATGGCTATGATGTTCATTTGACGGTTTCTTTAAAAATGCAAAAAATCATTGAAAATGTCTTAGATAAATATCAAAAAAACCTTGAAGCCAAAGAGATCATTGCGGGAATCGTCAATAGCGAAACGGGTGAATTTATCACCCTAGCGTCAAGCAATCGTTTTAACCCTGATCTCATTGAGAAGAAAGATTATGGAGCGCTCAATATCTCAGCGATTGAGTACATTTACGAGCCAGGTTCTGTGATGAAAAGCATCACCTTTTCACTGCTGCTTAAAGCGAATAAAATCAATCCGTATGACATCGTCAATGTCTATGGTGGAAGCTACAAGCTGGGAACCAAAGTCATCAAAGATACCCATAAAGCGGATAAAATCAGTGCAGAAGACATCATCGTCTACTCCAGTAATGTTGGAACGGCACAGATCGCGCAGAAGCTTGACCCGATAGAGTTTTATCAAGGATTGAAAGATTTTGGATTTTCCGTTCGCAGTGGCATCGATCTTCCGTTTGAAAATCCGGGCGTCATTCCCGCACTCAACCGCTTTAATTCGCCGATTTATAAAGCAACCGTTGGGTATGGTTATGGTATGAATGCGACATTTATGCAAGTCATCAAGGCGTATAATGCCTTTAATAACAATGGAAGGCTCATCAACCTCTCATTGGTGAAAAAACTGGTCTCTCCCACAGGGCAAGAGCTATTTCCTGAAAAAGTTCCTGAGGTACAAGTCATTCCCGTTTCGGTGGCAAAACGGATGCAGAAGATTTTGATTAAAGTCGTTCAACAAGGTACGGGTACGGGAACAAAAATGGAAGGATTGGAAATAGGGGGCAAAACAGGAACGGCGCACATTGCCGAAGATGGCGAGTATGTACGCATCTACAATGGTTCCTTTTTTGGTTTTGTCAACGATAAAAAGAACAAATACACCATTGGCGTATTGGTGCGTGAAGCGAAGAAAAAACAGGCATATTTTGCGGCACAAAGTGCGGTGCCTGTTTTTAAAGAGATTATCGAAAAACTGGTTGATAACGGCTATTTAACCCCATCTGCTGAGATTCAAAACACGCCTTAGGCAATGAAGCCTTTAATGCACTCCACAAACGCCTCATCATCATTGGGGCATTTTGCGACGATATAGCGCTCAAAGCCAAGTTTGTGTGCGAGTTCAGCATACTCTTGGCTTAGTTCAAACTCCGTT
The DNA here is from genome assembly GCF_000743525.1 of Sulfurospirillum sp. SCADC. Taxonomy (GTDB): domain Bacteria; phylum Campylobacterota; class Campylobacteria; order Campylobacterales; family Sulfurospirillaceae; genus Sulfurospirillum. The sequence goes on from NZ_JQGK01000011.1 coordinate 11,315, forward strand.
TCAGAATTGTCGATCGTAAATGAGATGGGAACAATGAGCGCGTTTTTATTTTCAAGCGTTGAGAGTTTTTCCTCCATCGAAGGCTCAAGCCATTTAACGGGACCAAGCTTCGACTGATAGGCTAAATGCACCGCTTTAAAGTGTACATTTTCCTTCTCTAAAAGTTGCTCAACCAGCTTTACATGTAAACTGATTTCTCTCTCATACGGATCGCCATTGGCGATGATCTTTTGAGGCAGAGAGTGCGCGGAGAAGATCAGCTCCATTTGCGTTGAATCATTTTCGCCTAATGCTTCTTTGATCTTTTTCACCAGAAGGCGGTTGTAGCTTTCGCTTTCAAAAAAACGATCAATGACGCGAATATTTGCTTTAAACTCTAAGGCTTTCGCTACTTTCATAAAATCTTCCACTGAAGACTTCGTGGTCGTGGTTGAGTAGTGCGGATAAAGCGGTAGCAAGATTACTTCTTCGATTTTTTGAGCTTTAAGTTCCTCAATCAACGCATCGCAAAACGGTGGCGTGTAGCGCATCGCAAAGTTTACATGTAAAGAAGGAAGTGCCTTTTGCAGCTTCGCAACCAGTTGCTTGGTGTAGCCGACCAAAGGTGATTTTCCTCCGAGTTTTGCGTAGTTGGCTTGGGCTTTTTTGGTACGTGTTGAGGTAATCATAAACGCGATAAAACGGCGTAAAAGAGCACTTTTGACGGTGATGATATTGGCATCATTGAACATATTGGATAAAAAAACTTGGACTTCATCCAGGTTATTAGGTCCTCCCATATTGAGCAGGACAAGCGCTTTTTTCATAATGAACCTTTTCCATAAAATAGTTTTTATTCTACTTTAGTGTTGCTAAAGAGCGCTTTACATGTAAAAAGTGCTAGAGCGATTAAGCGTTGTATGAAGATTGAAAATTCTCCCAAAATTTTGCAATCGTCTCTTTGATCTCAGGCGATGTATACGCCCCTTGTGTTGGATGAAGCATTGCATCGATGCGCGCAGCGAGTAGATCGTAGGTAAACGGTGTTGCTATTGTACTGGTTGATGTCTCCTCTACAGATGAAAGTGCTGAGGTAGCGTTCGTGAGTGTCACGGCAGTCATCGCGTCAAAACGTTCACGCTCATCTAGGGAGTTGAGCGCACTGACGTAAGACGCTTTCATCGCATCACTCATAGTGGTAGAAATCATTGAACTTTTATTGGCAATGCCATCTTGCACCATTCCATCGCCATTAAAGTCATATTTTTCAGCATCGTGCATGAGCAAATTGTAAGCACCTTCATCGCTGAGCGAACTAACGTTGATCTCATTAGCCAGCCCCGTGTAGTGTTGCAAGGTTGAGAGTTCATCTTCGCTGAGATGACTCAAAAATGCTTTAGCCGTAGAGAGCTTGACATCACTCTGGACGGCTTCGTGGTATATGGCTTCAAAATCTTCACTGTAAGACGATTGCATCGCTGTTCTATCGCTGTTTGGTTGCAGTTGCTTCATTAAACTCACATTGGTTTGATACCGTGTAGACGTTTCCATAAGATTGCCCCTCTTAGAAAATTTACATGCTCAATGCAAGCAAAAATTGTGCCGATTAAGCCATCCTATGGTATGTTTTTGTACTGAAATTTGAAAGGAATAGGGATGCAAAATGTCATGATTACAGGTGCATCAAAGGGCATTGGCAAAGCAATAGCACAGGCACTTTATACGCGGTATAACCTCATTGTTATTGATCAAGAAACTCCCACGCACACCTTTTTCAACCACTTTTACCGTTGCGATCTCAGTCAAAGTGAGGCGATTACTGAAACGATAAGACAGATAAAAAATGACGTAACATCACTTTACGGGCTTATCAATAACGTAGGCATGTTTATTCATAAACCGCTTCATGAGCAGACTTTACGCGATTGGGAAAAAGTGATTGCACTCAATCTTACCGTACCGTATCTTCTTTCGCACGCCTTTGCGCCTCTGTTGACGCACGGACATATCATCAACATCGCTTCAACGCGTGCGTCTATGTCCGAAGCAGGCACGGAGCCTTATTCGGCGTCCAAAGGTGGTCTCGTTGCATTAACGCATGCACTTTCTATCTCGTTGGCAGGAAAAGTCAGTGTCAATTCTATCAGCCCTGGGTGGATCAACACCGATGAAACCTATGAGCCAACCAAAGAAGAGCACGCATGGCATCCGAGCGGCAGAGTTGGCAAAACCAGTGACATTGCTGAGTTTGTGCGCTTTTTGTTGGAGAGAGAAGACGGGTTTATCACAGGCAGTGACTTCGTGGTTGATGGAGGCGTTTCTAAAAAGATGGTCTATCCATGAAACGATATGTCATTATTTTTTTGATTTCAACCCTGAGTTTAATGGCGAAGTGTTCCTCTAACACGAGCAGTTTCACCGCAAAAGAGGGCGAAGTCATTGATACAAAATCGAAATTAATCTGGAAGCGTTGTTCCCTTGGTGAAGAGTGGCAAAAAGGCAAAGGATGTGTCGGTGAAATAAAACTTATAAGGCGCAAAGAAGCAGAAGCATACGCACGCTCCTTGGGCAATGGATGGAGAGTTCCGAGCGTTGATGAGCTTTTGAGCTTGGTGGATGAACGCTGTAAAACGCCCGTTATCAATAGCGCACTGTTTGGAAAACTACACGACACAGGCGAGGGTGCGAATTATCTAACTTCGTCCGTTTACCTTGAGGGGGACGACGTGATTCCAACACTTTTTTATACGATTGATTTTATGAATGGTGTTGTAGATGCCCATACGAAAAGTTATATGGGCGCTGTGCGGTTGGTGCGTTAAAGTTTTTTAAGCGACACAGCATGGCATAAATGTTTTTCATCTTTAGAGACTCTGGCACATTTTTCGCAGATAAATTTTGGTTTTGAGACGATCTTGATGATCTTTGTGGCATACGTTTTGACGTCATCTTTTTTAAGAGAACAGAGTTGTTTGATTTTCATGCTCACTCCTTTTACATGTAAGAGTGTAGCATGAAATCAAACAGAGTGCGCTTTAAAAGAGCAGTTACACAGCACCCATGATTTTTTTGGAACTCTCACCTTTGTGGCTGAGTATCTCTTCAAAACTCATCGCTTTTGCCGCACAATCGGTCTTCAAAAGTCCTTCATACAGCACGTCGATTTTTTTCTTATTGTCGAGTTTTTTAAGCTCACTTTTATCAAGTCCTGAGAGATCAAGCAGTTCATTCCACACAGAACTTTCCGATAAAGAGTAGGCATGAATGGTGACACCTTCATAAGAAAATGTGCCGTTTTTATCCAAATCGGTCACATACAGCACGACCAAGGTTGCAGGGGTAAAAAACGCTTTATAACGCTCAAAAAAGGCTTCAAAATGCAAGATGCTCTCTAATTCAGCGGCAAAAAAAGTGACTGTCTCATGAAACGTAAAATCAGAAAAGGTGTCGAAACTGCTTTTTCTATGATAACTGCCAAATTTGGTAAAGTTATTAAGGCTACAGCCATTGATGGCTTCTTAACCAAGCTTAGACTCTTCATCACTGCTTACGCCATCAATTGTTTTTTGAAGCTTGGTGATGACAAAAAAGCTCTACTGTTTAACTAGCAGTTTGGGTTAATTAAACTAATGGTATAATCTAGTCAAATTGAAGGGTGATTAAATTCATGATTACAAAACTTGAAATAAGTGGTTTTAAAACATTTGAAAATTTTGAAATGGAATTTTCTCCGTTTACGATTATTGCCGGACCCAATGCATCAGGTAAAAGTAATCTTTTTGATGCGTTAGCACTTTTAACGCGTTTAGCAGAAACAGATTTAAAAACTGCATTTAGCGAACAACGAGGCGAAGCTATAGAACTATTTACAAAATATGATGATGATTTTGCAGATGAAATTTCTTTTGCTATTGAAATGCTTGTAGATAAAAAAGTTCGTGATAATTGGGGCGGTGAATCAGAACTAAAATATACACGTTTAAGGTATGAATTAAAAATAAAAAGAACTATCAATGAACGTGGAATTCTTGATCTTGCCGTTGCCTATGAAGTATTAGTAAATTTAAAACACAATGAAGATGTATGGCTTAGAAATCATTTAAAACCTGAAGTAAGAGAGATATGGAGACCAAAAGTTTCAACAGGTAAAAGAGGGAAACCTTATATTCTTACAGAAGATAGAGAAGGTACTGTAACTATATATTTAGCCCAAGATGGAAAATCAGGGAATAAAAAAGCAACACCTGCTAATGCTGTTTTACAAACAGTTTTAAGCAGTATAAATTCAGTGGATTTTCCTCATGTTTTTGCCGCAAAAGAGGAGATGCGAAAATGGCGTTTTTTACAACTGAGTCCAGATGCCCTGCGTAAGCCAAGTCCCTATATGGCGAAAGATACTATTTCGCATCATGGAGAGAATTTAGCGGCTGTTTTGTATCGCATCAAAAATGCAGATATTTCCGCCATTAAAGATATAGCGAGACGATTAAATAATCTTTTGCCGACAATAGTTGATGTAGATGTATATGATGACAGCGCAAATAAGCAGTTTATTGTAAAAGTGAAAAATGATGATGGAAGAGAGTTCTCTTCACGAGTTTTATCTGAGGGAACTTTACGACTTTTGGCATTATGTGTGTTTCTTTATGATGAGACATTTGGAGGATTACTCTGTTTTGAAGAACCGGAAAATGGGATACATCCATTTCGTTTAAAAGCCATGGTTGAGTTACTTAATGATTTAAGCATAGATTTTAATGATGTTGATATGCCACTTCGTCAAGTTTTGGTTAATACACATTCTCCTGTTTTAGTCGGAGAAGTTTTTCAATTAAAAGAGAAGAAAAATATTTCAGTATGGTTTTCAAGGTTGATAACGAAGATTACAAAAAAATCTGGTGTCATGAAAAAACTTCATGTTACCAAGATTTTTTCAGTTGATCCAAGTTCACAAGGAACTTTATTCCAAAATAATGTTGCAGATAATAATGTTACAGAGAAAATTACGCAAGCGGATTTGAAAAACTACCTTCAAACAGCTTATTTCCCTGAAATGATGTAGGTCTTATTGAATGAGTCAAATTATAACTATTGGGTACATCGTAGAGGGTTCAACAGATGTTCGATTTTTAGAAAATATTATTCGTAGGACATTTGAAGATGTTGCTCTATCATGTGAGCGAGAGATAGAAATTTATTCAGTAACATGGATAAAAGCAAGTAGAGGGAAGCCATTTGTTGAACAAATTCAAGAGGCGATAAAAGATGCAGATAGTTTAGGAATAAAATTTTTTTGTGTTCATTGTGATGCAGATGATAACAATGATGAACATGTTCAGCAATATAAAATTATTCCTGCTTTTGAAGCATGTGAAAGTTTTAGTGTAGAAAAAAATATAGAACTTGTATCATTAGTCCCAGTATATATGACTGAAGCATGGATGCTAGCAGATAAATCAGTTTTTAAAGATGAAATTAGCACTCGATTGAGTGATCGTGAATTGGGAATTGATAAACCTGCAGAAACATACAAGAACCCAAAAGAAATAATAAAAGAAGCAATTAGAATTGCACAGTCAGGCTTGTCTCGGAGACGTCAGAAGCTTAATATCTCTGATTTATACTCTCCTTTGGGACAAAAAATTTCTTTACACTCTTTAAAGCAATTATCTTCATATCAAAAATTTTTTGAATCAATAAGTAATTTGTTGAACAATGATTAAAGGAGAGGTATAGTAAAAGTGCTTTTAATTTTTGATATTTTTTATCATGTTACTCAATAAAACCACGCTAAAAGCTTACTTCAAACCATCTTAATTTTTATCTTTCACTCTTTACATGTAAACCCTTAAACCCATTTCTAGTATAATCGCGCAACTATTATAGATGGAGCTTGACTGTATGAATCACACGTTTAAAATGATCCTTTTTTACCTTGCGATGTTTGCCACATTGGGGCTTTTTTGGTTTTGGATGGCTTTGCCTTCTTCTAGCCTCATAACGCTTGATCCCAATGTCAAACTGCAATGCCTCTCGTATGCGCCTTTTGGCAAAGATGAATCGCCACTTGATATTCCTAAAGGGTTTCGCCCCTCACCCGAGCAGATGGACAAAGACTTGACGCATTTGGCGACGATTACGAGTTGTATTCGCTCGTATTCTAGCGTTGGGTTGGAAGAATTACCTGAAATTGCGCGCAAACATGGGCTGAAACTGTGGTTGGGTGCGTGGGTGAGCAATGATGTCAAATTAACACAAAAAGAGATCGACACGACGATTCGTTTGGCCAAAGAGAACAAAGACATCGTCGAAACCGTTGTGGTGGGGAATGAAGCGCTGTTGCGACGTGATGTAAGTGCAGGGCAGTTGGTCAGTTACATCAACGAAGTCAAACAAGCCTTGCCCGATATGATCGTGACGTATGCCGATGTGTGGGAGTTTTGGAACAAGCATCCTGAGGTTGCCCCTGCGGTCGATCGTGTGACGATTCACATTTTGCCGTACTGGGAAGACACGCCCATCAGTGTGGACAAAGCGCTTTTACATGTAAAAAATATTCGCGAGTTGATGCAACAAAAAATCCCCGATAAAGAGATCGTCATCGGTGAGACAGGCTGGCCAAGTGAAGGGCGTATGCGTGAATCTGCCTACCCAAGTGCGGTCAATCAAGCGATTTTTACGCGTGGGTTTGTCAAAATGGCAGAAGATAATGGCTGGAAGTACAATTTTATCGAAGCGTTTGACCAACCGTGGAAGCGCATGAGCGAAGGTGCTGTGGGCGGTTTTTGGGGTCTGTTTGATGCCGATAGGGCGGATAAACACATCTTGCATGGTTTTGTCTCCAACTTTCCCAATGCGCTGTGGCTTTTTATCAGCAGTTGTGCGCTCAGTCTTGTAGGGCTGATTTGGCTTTGGGGCGTGCCGACATGTTCGTGTAAAAAAGCGCCGTACTGGTTCGCAACGCTTTTTGGTGGCTCGGTGGCACTTACGTGGCAAGCCAATGCCTATTGGATCGTTTCGCGCAATAACCTTGAAGAGGCGTGGGCGATTTTATGCCTGAGTGTCGCTTTTTTACTGTGGCTTAAACTGGTGCGGTTTCTCATCGCCGAAGAGATCACGATGCGAGGTTCGATGGCGCGTTTTATCAGTGTGATAACGCTCAGTGAACCCAAAGGTGAGACGTTTTGGGAGGATGTTTTGCATCTGCTCAGTGTGAGTATCGTGCTTGTGATGGCGCTCTCCTTAGCGTTTGATGGACGGTATCTGAACTTTGAGCTCGGAACGCTGGGCATCATCGCTGTGGTGTATGCGGTCATTTATTTTTCAACTGAGCGAAAAGAGCTCAATGGTTTGATGGAAAAAGCGAGTGGATTGATCTTGTTTCTAAGTGCCTTAGCGGTCTTAGTTCAAGAGAGCGCACGCAATGATTTTGCGCTAAATTGGGTTATTTTGGTGATGGTTTTAGGCTCTACCCTGTGGCTTTCCACTTCAAAACTATGTGGTCTTTTTAGAACACTTCTGATTTTGCTTGTAGCGGCAGGTGCTATTGTCGCGATGAAAGAGGGTGTGTATGTTAAAGAGTCGTGGGTGGCGGTGTGCGCGGCTGAGCCGATGCTTCCTATCTGCCAATTTAGAACGCTTTTGGGCAAAGTGATTTACCTCAATTATGTAGGGCTTTCAGGTATCGTCGTTGCCATTTTTAGTGTGCTCTCTGGAAGCTATGTGTTGGGTATGTTAGCGATGATTATGGGACTGTTCTGCCTTCTGACATTCAATGGTTTTTTAGGTGCCATCATCGCGGTTCTAGGGTGGTGGATTGTCGGGTATCGTCTCAGTGAAAAGTGTGCGTTGTAATCGCCCTTAGTGCTGTTTGAGGGCATTTAATAATACCCTTTAGGTTTTTTCGTTAAAATAGATAAATTTTTATAATAAAACTAGGACAATAGTATGGATGTTAGAGCTGAGTTTTTAAAGTTTTTTGAACAAAAAGGTCACAAGATTATCGAGAGTTCTCCTCTTGTGCCCGATGACGCGACGCTTCTGTTTACCAACGCAGGCATGGTTCCTTTTAAGAGTGTTTTCACAGGCGAAGTGCCTCGTCCTAACCCTCCACGTGCGACAACCTGTCAGACATGTATCAGAGCTGGTGGTAAACACAATGACCTTGATAACGTGGGCTACACAGCGCGCCATCATACTTTTTTTGAAATGCTTGGAAACTTCTCTTTTGGCGATTACTTTAAAGAAGATGCCATCTCTCATGCGTGGGAATTTGTGACCGAAGTGCTTAAACTTCCCAAAGAAAAACTTTGGGTAACCGTTCATGAGAGCGATGATGAGGCTGAGGGTATTTGGAAAAAGCACATTGATGCGAGTCGCATTATGCGCTTTGGTGATAAAGACAACTTCTGGCAAATGGGCGATACGGGACCATGTGGCCCCTGCAGTGAAATCTTCATCGATCAAGGGGCTGAGAACTTTAACACGCCAGAAGATTATATGGGAGGAGACGGTGACCGTTTCTTAGAGATTTGGAATCTCGTGTTTATGCAGTATGAGCGTGACGCTTCTGGTGTGCTTCATCCGCTTCCCAAACCTTCCATCGACACGGGTATGGGCTTAGAGCGTGTGACTGCGGTGAAAGAGGGTGTTTTTAGTAACTATGACTCTTCACTCTTTATTCCTTTAACCGACAAAGTGGCAGAGTTGTGCGGTAAACCTTATGCGTATGCAACGGGAGCGAGTTACCGTGTTATTGCTGATCATATTCGTGCGGTTTCATTTTTGGTCGCGCAAGGAACCACTTTTGGTCGAGTGGGTCGTGGGTATGTGTTAAGACGCATCTTAAGACGTGCGGTCAGACATGGTTATTTACTAGGACTTCGTGAGCCGTTTATGTACAAACTTCTTGATACCTTGTGCGATCTTATGGGCAAACAATATCCATACCTTGTCGCTAAAAAAGAGGTGATTGCAGAGCAGATCAAAAATGAAGAAGAGAGCTTCTTTACGACCATCGCTTCAGGACTTGAACTCTTTGAAAAAGAACTCCCCAATACCAAAACGATGTTTAGCGGCGAAGTAGCCTTTAAACTCTACGATACCTACGGTTTCCCTCTTGATCTTACAGCGGATATGCTTCGTGAAAAAGGCTTAAGTGTCAATGAAGCAGAGTTTGAAGCTTTGATGGCGGAGCAAAAAGCGCGTTCCAAAGCCTCATGGAAAGGTAGTGGCGATAAAGCAACGCAAGGTGAATTTAAACCGCTTCTTGAAAAATTTGGTCTCAACACCTTTGTAGGTTACACCCAAAAAGAGGCCAAAACCAAAGTGTTAGCACTCTTAGATGAGAACTTCAAAGAGGTTCAAAGCTTAGATGAAAATGGCTGGGTCATGTTTGAACAAACCCCTTTTTACGCGATGAGTGGTGGACAAAGTGGCGATGAGGGTGTGATCGAAGGCTATGGTAAAGTCCTTGACACCAAGAAATTTTTTGACTTGAATCTTTCCCTCGTAGAGCTCGAAAAGCCTTTACATGTAAACGATGAGGTGAACCTTAGCGTTGATGTCTCACGCCTTGAGATCGAAAGACATCACAGTGCAACACACTTGCTGCACAGCGCGCTTCGTAAAGTTTTGGGTGAGCATGTTTCACAAGCTGGAAGTTTGGTCGAAAAAGACAGACTTCGTTTTGACTTCTCCCATCCAAAAGCATTGAGTTTTGAAGAGATCACTCAGGTTGAAGCGTTTGTGAACAGTGTCATCGCGAGTGGTGTTTCGGGAGAGACTAAACTAATGAATGTCGAAGAGGCTAAAAACAGTGGCGCGATGGCACTTTTTGGCGAGAAATACGGTTCTGAAGTTCGTGTGGTGAGCTTTGGCGATGCGAGTGTTGAGCTGTGTGGCGGAACGCACGTGAGCAATACGGCGAACATCGGAAGCTTTTTTATCCAAAAAGAGAGTGGCGTGAGTGCCGGTGTCAGACGTATCGAAGCGATTTGCGGTGGTGCGGCTCTTTCTTACGCACAAAGTTTGAGAAGCGAACTGGAAGCGATCAAAGAGAGTGTGAAACACAAAGAGCCACTCATCGGCATCAATCGTCTCAAAGAAGAGATCAAAACTCTAAAAACCGAAGTCGAATCGCTCAATGCAAACGCTGGAAAGTCAGTCGAATCTTTACATGTAAACGGTGTGGAACTCATTGTAGACGTTTTGGGTGCAGGCGATATTAAAGTGCGCATCGATGATCTTAAAAATGAAAAAAGCTCCGTTGCCGTTCTTTTACTGCAAGTCAAAGAGGACAAAGTGATGATCGCAGCAGGTGTGAAAAATGCCGCGATTAAAGCTGGTGCATGGATCAAAGAGATCGCACCGATCGTTGGCGGAGGCGGTGGCGGACGCGATGACTTTGCTCAAGCAGGCGGCAAAGATGCTTCTAAAATCGAAGAGGCAAAATCAGCAGCCCTTGCGTATGCAAAATCAGTTCTTCAAGGCTAAAGGATGCGCGATTTTTTCATAGAGATCTTTGGGGACTTTAGCCGAATCATCGTTTTTTTACATGTAATCAGTTCAGCACTGCTGATTGGGAGTATGTTCGTGATGCGTTTTGTGATTCAGCCTGTGGAAGAAGATGTCGCTGATGAGAAGATAAAATTTAACAGCTGCATTAAAATGATGCGTCGCTACATCCTCTTTTTGGTGCCTGTGTTGCTGATTATCATCATAACATCGGTGTTTATGCACATCGGGCTTGGCTTTAAAGCAGGCAATCCGACCACCTATGTGATGGTGCATACCAAAGAGGCTCTGTGGACATTCATCGCCTTTAATTTTATTTACATGTACTTCAAATACCTTAAAGCCAAAAAAGGGTTAGAGGAAGAGAATTACATCGAAGTCGAGGAAAATGTGATCTTGATGGTGAAGTATCTCATCCCTCTCAATCTGCTTTTAGCCGTTATCTCGGTCTATTTTGGCGTGATTTTACGAGGTTACTAAGATGCAAACGATTGTGCTTGGCTCCTCTTCAATCACGAGGGTGGAACTGCTGAGCAAGTTTGGCGTTCCGTTCATTCAACGAGAGCCTGGGTTTGATGAGGAGAGCCTTCGCATCGCTGATCCCGCACATTTTGTCTACCATGCAACCAAAGGGAAGATGCAAAGCTATCTTGAAACGTACGACTTAGAAATGCCTGTCTTATGCGCTGATACCGTGGTCACGGCGAATGGACAGATTTTGCGTAAAGCCAAAGACAAAGACGATGCCAAACGCATTTTAGAGGCGCAAAGTGGCAATACCGTGAGCATTCTTACGTGTATGATTTACAAATCCAAAACGATTGAACTGATCGATCTTTCTACCACGGATTATCTTTTTTTACCTTTTGAGCCCAAAGCACTGCAAGATTATTTGGAAAGTGATGAGTGGCGAGGCAAAGCAGGAGCGTGCATGGTGGAAGGCTTTTGCAAATCGTATATCAAAGAGGTGGTGGGGCTGGAAAGTACCGCCATGGGGCTCAGCGTTGAAAAACTCCTGCCTTTTTTATCCTTTTAGCCATGTATCAAAACGAACTGCTAGCCATCACCAAAGCCAATCGCTACCGAAGCCGAAAGCTTTACGATGAATCTTTAGCCGATTTTAGCTCGAACGATTACCTTGGTTTTGCGCAAAATAAAACGCTTTTTGAACGTGCGGTGGCGCAAGTCTCTTTGCATAAATTTCATGCACCTAAAGCCTCCATCTTGGTCAATGGGTATCATCCGATTCATCAAGAGTTTGAGGATTTTTTAATCCGTCATAACGGTTTTGAAGCTGCTCTTGTGTGTGGAAGTGGTTTTTTAGCCAATTTTTCACTCATTGAAGCGTTACCGCGCAAAAAAGATCTTTTGATCTTGGACGAAGCGTATCACGCGAGTGGCATGGTCGCTTCTAAAACCGTTGATGCGGAAGTGTTGCTTTTTAACCATAACGATGCCAATCACTTGGAAAGTCTGATCAACACGCATCATCACAATCGCATTATCATCGCCGTTGAGGGGATTTACTCGATGAGTGGCGATCTTTTAAACCCCGATATTTTCGACATTGCCGATCGTTACAACGCGATTTTAATTGTCGATGAAGCGCACAGTGTGGGCGTTGTGGGTGAAAATCTTCGAGGCGTGTTTGATCTGTTTCACATTACCCCCAAAGCCAACCACATCAAAATGGGAACCCTTGGCAAAGCGCTCGGAAGTTATGGTGCGTATATTTTATGCTCCAATCACATTGCAGAATTTTTACAAAATCGTGCCAAAGCGATTATTTATACCACGGCACCTTCTTTGTTTGATATTGCCCTTGGGTACCAAAGTTTGCTCTATATTCTTAAAAACAGAGCCAAGCTTAAAGCGGAGATTGTTGCGCGCCAAAAGGTTGTGCATGAATGTTTAGGTCTTAAAATGGATGGACTGATTTACTCGTATCCTTTGTGCGAAGGAGCGGATGCTTTGAGCATTCAGCAACACTTGATAGATGAAGGATTTTTAGTTGGAGCGATTCGCCCACCGACCGTTTTAAAGCCCATTTTGCGCATTATTCCTCGATTAGGTGAAAGTATTGAACAGCTTCGTGCGTTGTGTTCGCTTATCCAAAAGGGGTCATTTTGAGCTTTACATGTAAAGAGCTTGTGATTCACAATAGAGCCAAAACTCTTTTACATGTAAGCTTTTCGTTTGAGCGATCGTTTGCGTTGATTGGGGAGAGTGGCAGTGGAAAAAGCTTGACACTCAAAGCCCTTTTAGGCATGTTACCGCAGGAGCTAGAGAGCACACTGTCGTACAATGCTAGTTATGCGCTCAAACGAGGTGAGAGCATCGCTTTTGTGCCTCAAAATCCTTTTACAGCGCTCTCGCCACTCACCAAAATCGAAAAGCAGTTTATGGCACCACGTGAGAGGGCGCAAAAGTACCTTAGCATGGTCCATTTGGATGTGGAGTTTTTAGACCGCTTTCCCTCAGAACTGAGCGGTGGGCAGTTGCAACGCCTCATCATCGCGATGGCGCTAAGCATTGAGCCACGGTTACTGCTTTTGGATGAGCCGACAACGGCACTCGATGAAGAGAGCAAAACCACGGTTTTAGAGTTGATCGCAACGCTTCAAAAAGAGTGCGGTTTTGATCTGCTTTTTGTCACGCACGATATTGGAACGATTGAGCATTTATGCGAGGAAGTGGGTATTATTAAAAACGGACAAATCGTTGAGTCGGGTTTGACGAAAGATATTTTACATGACCCAAAAGAGGCGTACACACAGCAGCTTTTGACGTCTGGATTTAGACAAAGGAGTTTTAGAGAGTGAAATACATTATAACAATTTTAACCATGCTTGGATTTGCAGCGGTGATGGCAATTATCTTTTTATACGCACAGATTCGGTTTGATGCCGATAAAATTATTGACTACAATCCAAAATTAACCACACAAATTTACGACCGAAACGGTGATCTGGTTGCCAACTTGTTTGATGATGAAAATAGGATTTATGTGGAGTATCACGATATTCCTGCACGCGTCATTGAAGCGCTCGTTGCCACGGAAGATACCTCATTTTTTGAACACAATGGGATTAATATCGAAGCGATTTTTAGAGCGCTTATTAAAGATATTCATGCGATGAAGCTGGTTGAAGGGGCGAGTACCATCACCCAACAGCTGATTAAAAATACCGTTTTAACACGCCAAAAAACCTTAACGCGCAAAGTCAATGAAGCGATTCTTGCCTACACGGTTGAAGCGGCATTGAGTAAAGAGCAGATTCTAGAACGCTACTTTAATCATGTCTATTTTGGACACGGTTATTACGGCATTAAAACGGCAGCACTTGGGTATTTTAAAAAACCACTTGATGGATTGAGTCTTAAAGAGATTGCGATGTTGGTAGGACTTCCAAAAGCGCCTAGTTCGTATGACCCTACGAAACACATGGATCTCTCTCTCAGCAGAGCCAATCAAGTCGTCAACCGCCTTTACACACTGGGTTGGATCAGTGAAGGCGAATACACGAAAGCCACCTTGGAGCATCCTATGGTGTATGACGAGACCTTAACACGCAACCGCGCCCCTTATGTGGTTGATGAAGTGATTAAAAATTTAGCCTCTGAGTATGATGATCTTAAAAAAGGTGGGTATAAAATTTACCTTACGATTGATCTTAAGATGCAACAACTCGCTCATGAATCGCTCAATGTTGGGTACAAAGGTATGGTCTCTCGCATGGGAAAAGATGCCAATACCTCAGAGCTTAATGGTGCAATGGTGGTCATGGAAAATAACACGGGCAATGTGTTAGCACTTGTGGGAGGCATTGATTATGCTAAAAGCAGTTTTAACCGTGCAACACAAAGCAAACGCCAACCAGGATCAAGCTTTAAGCCTTTCTTGTACCAAAAAGCTTTGGATTGGGGGTATTCGCCACTGTCTGAAATTCCTGATATTTCTCGAACCTACGTAAACAGTGAAACCGATGAAGAGTGGAAACCAAAAAACTATGAAAATGATTTTGAAGGTCTGATCACACTTAAAGAGGCATTGGTGCATTCGCGCAACCTTGCGACAATCAACCTTTTGTCGCTTTTAGGGATGGACAGTGTCTACAAAGAGCTCAAAAAAGATGGTTTTAAAAATATTGCGATGGATTTGACGCTTGCCTTAGGCAGTTTTGGTATTTCGCCACTGGAATACAGCAGTTTTTACTCCATGTTTCCTAATTATGGTGTCAAAGTGGAACCTCTTCTTGTTAAGAAAGTGATCACACGTCAAGGGGTTGAAAAAGTGTATGAAACAGAGAGTCAGACCCTTACTTCTCCTAAGCAGAGCTACTTGATGATTGATATGCTCAAAGAGGTTGTCAAACGAGGAACGGGTCGAAACGCCCAAGTACCAGGTATTGAAATTGCTGGAAAAACAGGAACCACCAATAGCAGTGTGGATGTCTGGTTCTGTGGTTTTTCACCTGATATTGAAGTGATTACGTGGTATGGCAATGACAATAATACCCCACTTAAAAAAGGTGAAACGGGAGGTCGTTCAGCTGCACCTGCATTTAAATACTTTATGACAAAGTATGTGGAACTGCATCCTGAAACCACACGTGAATTTAAGATGCCAGAGGGTGTTAATGCTCGAAAAGTCGATGGTACAACAGAGTTCTTTACCGACGTCTCACCGTTTCCAAAAAGCAACACGAAAGAGTTAAAAGAAGAGGGTGGTTTGATCTTTTAATATACTTTGGAAGCCACGGAAACGTGGTTTTCAACCCTTCGATGTGTGTGCCAAACACATTTACATGTAAAACAATGAAAAACCATTTTGAGTGTTAAGTGAAATAATGCGAACGAAGAAAGAGGCAAGCTTTAGTGCATAGCGCAGCGTAGCTTTTGGGGCTTAGCCCCAAAAGCGTGTTAAACTAAAAATGATTAGCAAGAGAACATTGTTTTAAATTCAAACGCTGTTGGTCTAGCCTCATCTGGCCAAACTTGTGTTTCAAATTTGTAGTGTTGATACGTGTCCAAAAACTCTGGTGTCATAGCTGGTTTAAGATACTCATTGTCACGGATTAACGCTTCAAGTGAACCTCTTAGGGTATGAGGCATTTGGTTAATACCTTTTTCTCTAATTTCATCAAGTGTGAGTTCAAACAAATCTTCATCCATTGGTCCAACAGGCTCAGCTTTGGTTTTGATACCATCAATTCCTGCAAGAAGCATCGAAGCAAATGCAAGGTATGGGCAAGAGGTTGAATCTGGGAAACGCATCTCAACACGAACTGATTTCTCACCTGCACCGTAAGGGATACGGCAAGATGCAGAACGATTTTGCATAGAGTATGTAAGAATTGAAGGTGCTTCAAATCCTGGGATCAAACGTTTGTAAGAGTTGGTTGATGGGTTGGTAAACGCTGCAACACTGCGTGCATGTTTCAAGATACCACCGATGTACCAACGAGCCATGTCGCTAAGGTTTGCATATTCGCCAGCCTTGTAGAACATGTTTTTGCCATCTTTCCAGATCGATTGGTGAACGTGCATACCGCTACCATTGTCACCGTAAAGTGGTTTTGGCATAAAGGTTGCTGTTTTACCATTAAGGTGTGCGACCATTTTAACAACGTATTTGTATTTTTGAACGTTATCGGCTGCTTCGATTAAGGTTCCAAATTTAACACCGATTTCACCTTGTGCTTGTGCCACTTCGTGGTGAACAACGAAAACTTCAAGACCAATTTGTTTGAGGGTTTGTACCATTTCAGCACGTAAATCTACCATAGAATCGATTGGTTGAACGGGGAAGTACCCACCTTTTGTACCGGGACGGTGACCTGTGTTGTAACCATCGGTAAAGTTTTTAGCGCTATTCCAAGCACCCTCTTCGGAATCAACTTCATAGTAAGAGCAGTTGATTTCATCTCTGATTTTAACATCATCAAAGACGAAAAATTCATTTTCCGGTCCAAAGTACGCAACATCACCCAACCCTGTCTCTGCAAGGTATGCTAATGTTTTTTTCGCAATACTTCTTGGGCATTTCTCGTAGAGTTCGCCTTTGTAAATATCAAAAACATCACAGAAAACAACGACTGTAGAATCAGCCGTAAACGGATCTAAAAAGGCTGTTTCAGCTTCAGGTTTAAGGAGCATATCTGATTTGTTGATTGGTTGCCAAGCATCAATTGAAGAGCCATCAAATGGAATACCATTTGCGAAAGATTCAGCACTAATCGCTTCAATGGTATAGGTAAGGTGGTGCCATGTTCCTTTCATGTCCGTGAAACGAAAATCGACAAATTCTACTTCATTGTCAGCACAGTATTTGAAAAATTCTTCAACACTGTTAACGAATTTACCCATGGTGTAACTCCTAGATTTTAAATTTCAGTAATTTTATCAGATTGAGCTGAAAATAAAGCCGAAAGGTGTGCTTAAAAATTAACCAATATTCGATCTCGACTCTCGTATGTTGCACATTTTTTATACCCAAATGCTTTTGCGATCAAACGCAACTCGTCTTGACGCAATCCAATATGTTGAACCGTATGCGCATCCGAACCAAAAGTAATAGGAATATCATGCTCTGCGATCAACTCCATCAAAAGATGGCTTGGGTAGGCTTCTCCCACAGGTTTACGAAAGCCAGCCGCGTTGAGTTCGATGGTCATGTTAGCTTTTTTAATCGCTTTGATTGCCTCTTTTGCGATCAGTCTGACATCTTTTTTAGGCAAATAATTAAAGACCTTAATCAAGTCCAAATGACCTACAATATCAAAGAGTCCGCTCTTTGCCATCGCTTCAATCGCTGCAAAATAGCGTTCCCACACTTCATCAATGTTTTTGGTGCGGTATTCTCCGATAAATTCGGGATTATCAAAGCCCCAAGTGCCTAAAAAATGGACTGAGCCTATAAAATAATCAACCGGACGCTTCAACACACGCTCATCAATGTATCCGTCTAAAAAATCGACCTCGTAAGCGAGTAAAATTTGAATCCGATCACGGTAGGTTTCTTTTACATGTAAAACATCATTTTCATACGTTTCCATTTGGGAAAAATCCATACGATACGCTTCATCGTAATTCATGGGAGCATGATCCGAAAAGCCAAAAACATCGATTTTTTTCGCTATAGCGGCGTGTACATACGCTTCAATGCTCCCGTCTGCATGGTTGCATAAAGGGGTGTGGTTATGTAAATCAATCATCATGGCAGGCTTCCTTGTATCAGGGTCTTAAAGTTAAATTATATAAAAAGTTCACTATAATAGACCATAATTTGTCAGTTTGAGGAGAAAGCTTATGACGCAAGAAGAACTTGATGCTTTGATGGCGGGCGATTTGGATGAAATGGACGATGCCGCACCTGCCCAAAGTGCCATTGAAGAGAGTCTAGAATCAGAAGAAGATGCAATGTCGGACAGTGAGGCTTTAGAAGTTGAAAAAGATAAGGCTGCTACCCAATTGATGCACGAATACAGACCATCCTCTACGATGTCTTGGCCACCACCACCCCCAACGGATGACCATAAAATGGTGCATCAACTCGATGATGTGACCAAAGACTCTGAGATCAAAGCGACTCAAGTTTTTGACAAGCTTGAAACAGTCAATAACTTTATGATGAGTGCCGAAGCAAATGCTAAAGAGGTCATTAAACTGATTGAGACCAATATCACTCTGTTTGAAACGTTGGTGACAAAATTTCCTAAAATCGATCAGTTCCAAAAAGCATTGGATGATAACAAAGGGATGAAAGAGCGTGTGGAAGATCTTTTGATGAATGCGCAAATGGCAGAAGATGAGATCATGATGACGATGGACATTATGCAGTACCAAGATATTCACCGCCAAAAAATCGAGCGGGTTATTAACGTTATGCGAGCCCTTTCAAAATACATGAGCGCTTTGTTTGAAGGCTCTAAGGATGATTCCAAACGTGTCAGTTCGGCTGTGCATATTCACGGCGATGAGACAACCGAAGATGTTGTGAGCAGTGAAGATATTGAAGCATTGATTGCTAGTTTAGGAAAGAAATAGGTGTCAAACGTCGAACTGCTTTCTCCTGCTGGAAATTTTGAAAAGTTAAAAATAGCACTGGCGTATGGCGCAGATGCTGTGTATGCAGGGGTGAGTCACTTCTCTCTTCGCATACGTTCAGGCAAAGAGTTTACCTATGAGAGTTTTGAAGAGGCGATTAACTATACGCACGCACAGGGTAAACACCTGCATGCAACCGTAAATGGTTTTCCGTTTAACGCACAGATTCCTTTACTTGAAAAACATATTGAACGTGTGGCGGCGATGAAACCCGATGCGTTTATTGTCGCGGCTCCTGGTGTGATTAAACTCGCCCATAAAATTGCACCGCAGATTCCGATTCATCTCTCCACACAAGCGAATGTACTCAGTTACCTTGATGCGGAAGTCTATTCGGATATGGGTGTTAAGCGCATTATCGCAGCGCGCGAAGTGAGTTTGAAAGATTTGGAGCAGATCAAAAAGCATCTGCCGCATTTGGAACTGGAAGTCTTTGTGCATGGTTCGATGTGTTTTGCCTACAGTGGTCGCTGTTTGATCAGCTCCGTGCAAAGTGGGCGCGTTTCAAACCGTGGAAGCTGTGCCAATGACTGTCGTTTTCCTTACACGCTTTATGCACACAACGAAGAGAGTGGAACGCTGTTTCGTATTGAAGAAAGCGAAGAGGGTACGCACATTATGAATGCGAAAGACCTTAATCTCAGTGCGCATGTCAAAGAGATACTGGATTCTGGTGTCATTGATTCACTGAAAATTGAAGGGCGAACGAAGAGTTCGTATTATGTTGGCATTACGACCAAAACGTACCGTCAAGCGATTGAAGATTATTATGCTGGACAATTTGATGCCGCCAAATACACAGCAGAGCTCGATACAACGAAAAACCGTGGCTTTAGCGATGGCTATTTGGTGAACCGTCCGTTTGAAAAAAATGACACGCAAAATTTAGCGCACTCGATCAGCGAAGGCACCCACCAAGTCGTTGCGCAAGTAGATGAAGATGGTACAACCTGCCTTTGTAAGGATGTTTTATCTTTACATGTAAACTATGATTTGGTCATGCCAGCTCATCTAAAACTTGAAGCAATGGACAATGACATCGGCACGATTTTTGAAGAGAATGGTTCTTGGAAAATTTCCTTTAAAAAACTTCAAACACCAAGTGGCAAACTGTTTGATGAGATTCATAGCGGCAATGTCAATGCGATTGTTATGCCAACACCCTTACCTGGATTTACATTTTTAAGAGCAAAAGTAAAAGGATAAAACGTGAAGTTTGTTTCTATTATAATGGGAAGTAAAAGTGATTATACCGTGATGGAAGAGTGCGCAAAAACACTTGAGAAATTTGGCGTTTTGCATGAGATTATCGTCTCCTCAGCGCACCGAAGTCCAGAGCGAACACATGAATATGTGAAAAACGCGGAAGCTAAAGGGGCGAAAGTCTTTATCGCAGCAGCAGGTATGGCGGCACATTTAGCCGGTGTTGTGGCTTCGCTTACGACTAAACCTGTTATCGGTGTTCCGATGAAAGGTGGCGTTATGGAGGGCATGGACGCGCTTTTAAGCACGGTTCAGATGCCTGGAGGCATGCCTGTAGGTACGGTGGCGATTGGCTCAGCAGGCGCTATTAACAGTGCCTATTTAGCGATGGAAATTCTTGCTCTTTCCGATGAAGAGTTGGCGGCAAAACTGAGAGAAGATCGCATTTTAAAAGCAAAAAAAGTTGAAACCGATTCTGCGGGAATTGAGATTATTCTATAAGGGGCACCACAATGAGCAGTTGGATGGAAATTGAAGAGTTTAGCGGGTTGATGAATTTGGATATTTCTGCCATCAGGTCATTGATTGATGAGGGGAAACTGATCAGCAAAGAAGAAGAGGGGCAGTGCTTTGTAGAAATAAGCCGTAGTGCGCAAGCGCTCATTCCTGCGACCAAAGGCATTGTGCTTGATGATGCGTATGAAGGCTCTTCAGTAAGTCTAAGCTCTGAATTTGTGGAAAAAACGGTCGGGGCTATTTTAAGCCTGCATGAAAAAGTGTTGGATGCCAAAGAGGAGACACTCGATGCACTCAAAGGTGAAAACCGCTTTTTAAAAGAGGCACTTTTTTCGATGCAAGAGCTTTTTGATGAAGATCGTAAAACGATTGATACCCTGACCAAACAGCTTGGAGTGCTACAAGACGAGCTTGAATTTACCAAACGAAAATACAAAATGATGTGGAATAAAGCCGTTGATGGCTATACACCACCTTCACAATAATCTTTACATGTAAACAAATAAAGAAGGAAAGAAATAGTGCTTACATTCAGTCAAATGCTTTTAAACCTCCAAACTTTTTGGCAAGATCAAGGCTGTACGATTGTTCAACCTTACGATATGCCTGCAGGGGCTGGAACCTTTCATAATGCAACGTTTTTACGAAGCTTGAGTAACAAATCGTGGGCAACGGCGTATGTAGCTCCTAGCCGCAGACCCACCGATGGAAGGTACGGCGAAAATCCAAACCGTTTGGGAAGTTATTATCAGTTTCAAGTGCTCATCAAGCCAAGTCCTGACAACATTCAAGAGCTTTACCTTAAAAGCCTTGAAATGCTAGGACTGAACATCAAAAAACACGATATTCGTTTCGTCGAAGACAACTGGGAATCGCCAACGCTTGGTGCGTGGGGACTTGGTTGGGAAGTGTGGTTGGATGGTATGGAAGTCACGCAGTTTACCTATTTTCAACAAGTCGGAGGCATTCCTTGCAGTCCTGTTCCGGTTGAAATTACGTATGGTGTTGAGCGTTTGGCGATGTATTTGCAAGAGAAAGAGTCGGTCTTTGATTTGGTGTGGAACGAAAACCAATTTGGCGTGACAACGTACGGTGATGTGCACAAACAGAGCGAATATGAGTTTAGTAAATACAACTTTGAAATCGCTAATGTTTCCATGCTGTTTGATCAATTTGAAAACGCGCAAGTCGAGTGCAAACGCTGCCTTGAAGAGAATTTACCACTGCCTGCGTATGACTACTGTTTGATGGCGTCGCATACGTTTAACGTACTGGATGCGCGCAAAGCGATCTCGGTGACGCAACGTCAAAACTACATTTTAAAAATTCGTGAACTTGCCAAAGGGTGCGCTGTTAAATATAAAGAGGTCGTGGGCTAATGACATTAAGGGCACTGTACGATTATTTAGACACGCTAAGCCCTTTTGCTACGCAAGCAAGTTGGGACAACAGCGGTCTTCTCATCGGAAGACGTGAAGATGAGGTGGATCAAATCTACTTAAGCCTTGATGTAGACAGTGCGCTTTTGGAAGAGGTGCGCGAGCATTCGCTCATCATCACGCATCATCCATTGATTTTTAGCGGTCTTAAACAGCTTGATTTTGCGAAATATCCTTCCAATCTGATTCAAATCATGGTGCAAAAAAAGATTAGCTTAATAGCGATGCACACGAACTTTGACCTTTCACACCTGAATGCGTTTGTAGCGTCTAAATTAGGCTTTGAAATCACGCAAAGCAGAGAGTTTGTAGCCTACTGTGATGTGAACCAGAGTTTGGATGATTTGGCGTTACATGTAAAGCATGTTTTAGGCATTGAAAATCTGCGAATCGTGCGAGCGAAAGAGTGGATTGGGCGGTGTGCGATTACGACAGGATCAGGCGGAGATCTCATCTCCAAAATCGATGCGGATTGTTTCTTAAGTGGCGATCTAAAGTATCATCAAGCGATGGAAGCCAAAGAGAATAATCTCTCATTAATCGACATAGGGCACTTTGAGTCGGAGCGCTATTTCCCAGAGTGTTTAGCCCAATATTTGAAAAATTTGCCATTAAAGGCTATAATGTCAAATTCTAAAAATCCGTTTGAGTATAAATAGAGGACAAAACCAATATGAATAAGTATTTAGAGCAGTTAATTGAGCTTTCCAAGTTAGACAAAGAGATCGACGATTTTGGTCCACGTATCACCAAAGTTGAGAAAATGTTGAAGCTTTCTTTAGACAAAGAGAGAGATTTAAAACTCCAAGCAGAGTCTTTTCAAGCGGACATTGCAGACGCTAAACTCAAAAAAGCAAAAAATGAAGCACACCTTGCAGAATTGTCTGCAAAACTTAAAGATCTTACGAAAAAAAGTGCTTTGGTCAAAACGGCTAAAGAGATTAAAGCCCTTCAACTTGAAGAGGAAATTTCAAAAGAACAGTGTGATTTTGCCAATGATGAAATCAACCGCTTAGAGAAAATGATTGATCTTAAACAGACTAATATTTCAGGATTACAAGAGAAAATTGCAGAGGCGGTTAAAGAAGCCGAAGAGATTAAAGCTTCCATTGATTCTCAGATCCAAGCAATTGAAGAAGAGCGCAGAAATGTGTATCAATCCAAAGATGAACTTGTTTTACAAATGAGTCAAAAAATCTTAACGTTTTACCAAAAAATTCGTAAATGGGCGGAGAACACAACCGTTGTTCCTGTGAAAAAACAGGCATGTTACGGTTGTTTTATGCGCATGAATGACAAAACATATGCGAGCGTTTTAAAACAAGATGACATTGTGACATGCCCACATTGTGGTCGTATTTTATACAAAGAGATCGAAGAGGAAGTACAGGCGTAAGCTTTGAACTTTTTGTACTACGTTTTGGCAACGCTTCTTTATCTCTTAGCGTTGCCGTATTTACTGTTCCTTCGCTTTAAGCCTAAGTACAAAGATTCGATTTCCGCACGCTTTTTTTTGAAAAACACCCCCTCTTTTTCAGAAGATGGCATTTGGTTTCATGCGTGCTCTTTTGGTGAAGTTCGCTCCCTTAGCCCTTTGATAGAAAAAATCGATCCATCCTCCCTTCGCCTGAGCGTGATCACCCAAACAGGGTTTCATGAAGCATGCAAACATGCCAAGGCGGAGGTTCGCTATCTGCCTTTTGAGATTTTTTTACCGTTTTGGATACGCAAGCAGAAGGTATTGATCGTCATGGAAGCGGAGCTTTGGCCTTTGTTGTTTAGTGTTGCCAAAGCCAAAGGAATGCGAACGGTGTTATTGAACGCTCGAATATCCGATAATTCTTATGCTTCGTATCAGCGTTTTGCGTGGGTGTATCGTTGGATTTTGAGCCATATCGATCTTGTTTTGGCACAAAGTGAGCAAGATGCCCAAAGGCTTCAGTCTTTAGGTGCGAAGTCGGTTCACGTCAGTGGTAATATCAAAATGTTTGGTACCTATACGCTAAGTCATCTCTACCCCAAAGCTGAGGGTAAACGTGTCGTGGTTGTGGCAAGTACGCATGAGGGCGAAGAGGCTTTGATTTTATCGCAGGTGACACTCTTCCCCAATGATCAGCTTATTGTGGTTCCAAGGCATCCTGAACGATTTTCAAACGTGAGTCTGTTTTTAAGTGAATATGCTCACCGTTTGGGCAAAACGTATGCGTGTTTATCGAAGCAGTCTACGTTGGATGCCGATGTTGTTTTGTGCGATAAAATGGGTGAACTCATTAATCTCTATGCGATTGCAGATATTGTGATTTTGGGAGGCTCTTTTGTGGAAGGCGTGGGCGGGCATAATCCGCTGGAACCTGCTTTTTTTGGCGTCAAACTCATTAGTGGAGCGTCTATTTTCAATCAGAAAGTGCTTTTTGAAGCGGTTGAAAATAGCATTACATGTAACATTGAAGATCTCAAAAACATTTTTGATAGTATCGAGGATTATCCCAAGAGTACTATCTCTCATCGCAGTGACATTGCGCCACTGTTAGAGCAAATATTAGGAAGTTAAAATGGAAAAAGCTTATAAATTATTAGCCTTACAAGAAGGCATCTCAAACCGTGCTGCCAAAGATTTGATCGATCGTGGCGTGGTGTACGCTGCGGGTAAAAAAGTCAGCGTTGCACGTGGTGAGCTCAGTTCAAGTACAAAATTTAAAGTTGAAAAAATTGCACCGATCAAAGTCATTTTTGAAGATGAATTTATTATGGCAGTGGATAAGCCCGCGTTTATGACCTCTGAAGAGGTTGCAGAGATCAAAAAATTGCCTCTTTTGCACAGACTTGATCGTGAAACCAGTGGGGTTTTGCTCTTAACCAAAGACGATGAATTTCGCCAAAAAGCGGTTGCCGCGTTTAAAAAGCGTGAAGTGCACAAAGAGTATTTAGCCATTGTGGAAGCAAAAATCGTGGAAGCCGTGGAGATTAATGCCCCCATTATGACGATTAAAAAAGGCAATACTGCCTACAGTAAGATCAGTAGCGAAGGAAAAGAGGCGATCAGCCATGTTGAGCCTTTGATGTTTGAGGGAAAACGCTCCAAAATCAAAGTGCGCATCGAAACAGGCAGAACGCATCAAATCAGGGTGCATCTTAAAAGCATTGGAGCTTCTATCTTGGGTGATACCGAATACGGCGGACGCCCCTTTAAGCGTTTGATGCTCCATGCGTCTAAAATCATGCTTCTTGGGTATATTTTCCAAACGAAAGAACCTGAAGATTTTATTAAATTTAGTCAATGATCTACAAAAAATATTAAAGCTTTTATTCCCATAAAATGGGCGATTGTAACTATTTTTACGTTTAAAAATGGTCTGTATAATTTAAGGTTTAATTTAGTTTAAAGTATTTGTTTTGTAAAATTGCGTTTCTTTGTTAAACGTGGAAATGTGAATAGCGTTTTAAGCACCATGGGTGCGTGGGCTTGCGCCGAGCAAAACTCAGTGTTAACGTAGTTTTTAAAGCTTTGCTTTAAAAGCGTGTGAGGAATTCTAATAGAATAAAAAAAGGATAAGTTTGTGCTTGAGGTTTTAACCGATTCGTTTCGTTCAGCGATCAATAAAATACGTTTTAGTGATGATGAAAAATCTTTAAAAAGTGCTCTAGAGAACCTTAAAAAAGCGCTTCTCAAAGCCGATGTTCACCATAAAATCGTACGTGATTTACTGCGTAATGTTGAACTTGAGACAAAAGCAAAAGGCATTGGACAAGTCAATTTTTTACGTTCTTTAAAAACACATTTAACCACAATTTTAACCGTTCCAGGACATCAAGGGTTCGTTTTTGCTTCCAAGCCTCCCACCACCGTGTTGATGGTCGGTTTGCAAGGAAGTGGTAAAACAACCACAACGGTCAAATTAGCCAATTATCTTAAACTTAAACAAAAAAAAGTGTTAGTCGTTGCGTGTGACCTTCAGCGTTTAGCAGCCGTTGAGCAATTGCGCCAACTCTGTTCTGCCAATGAGATCGATCTTTACTTTGAAGATGCAACCACAAATCCAGTCAATATCGCTAAAAATGCGATGAAAAAAGCGAAAGAGGGTTTGTACGATGTCGTCTTAGTCGATACGGCAGGTCGTTTAGCGATTGATGCTGAGCTGATGGATCAGTTAGAGGCGATTAAAAAAGAGCTCTCTCCTGATGAGATCTTTTACGTAGCTGATTCTATGACGGGACAAGATGCTGTTAAGAGTGCGGTGACGTTTCATGAAAAAATCAGATTGAGTGGTGTCATTTTAAGTAAATTTGATGGCGATGGTAAGGGTGGTGTTGCTCTTGGTATTGCAGAGCAAACAAGTGTCCCACTTCGATTTATCGGCGTGGGTGAAAAAGTTGCGGATTTAGAGCATTTTATACCAGAACGAATTGTCAGTCGTTTGATGGGCGAGGGCGATCTTGAAACCTTGGCCGAAAAAACCAGTGGCATCATGAATGAAAAACAAGCCAAAGCAATGACCCAAAAGATCAAAAAAGGGCAGTTTAACTTTAATGACTTTTTAGAGCAGATGGAGCAGATGAAAAAGCTTGGAAGTATGAAATCACTCATTGGGATGATTCCAGGACTTTCACAAATGGCGGGACAACTCAAAGATGTCGATATGGAAAACTCGGTTGAGATGAAACGTATTAAAGCGATGATCGGTTCTATGACCAAAAAAGAGCGAGAAGATCCAGAATTACTCAATAACAGTCGAAAAAGACGCATTGCCGAAGGCTCAGGTCTTTCGCAAGTCGAGGTTAATCGCTTCTTAAAGCAGTTTGGCAATGCGGCGAAGATGGCGAAGAAATTCTCAGGTAAAAAGGGAATGCAAGATCTTCAAAATATGCTCTCACAAAGCAAACACGCACACCTTCGTTAAGGTGTGACGGTTTAGCTTTACATGTAAGCTTACATGTAAAGCTAAGTTGTAAAAAACTATAAACAAATTCAAGGAGACCATAAAAATGGCAACAGTTGTAAGATTAACACGAATGGGTAGAAATAAAACTCCATTTTACAGAATCGTCGTAACAGACAGCAGAAAAAAACGTGACGGTGGATCAATCGAGACAATCGGTTATTACAATCCATTAACAGAACCACAAGTGATCAAATTTGATGCTGAGAGACTTGCTTACTGGAAAAGCGTTGGCGCAAAGATGAGTGACAGGGTTGCTAAAATTACGAGCAAATAATCATGATTGACAAATTTCTCGAAGAGTTTGCCAAACTTTTGGTAGACAATCCAGCCGGTGTCCGCGTTGAGCGAAGCGATGTTGATGGAACATTTTGCGAAGTTGTCATCTATGCCGATAAAATTGATACGGGTAAGTTGATTGGGAAAGATGGCAAAATGATCAATTCACTCAAGACGCTTATCTCTGGATGTAAAGCCAAAGATGGCATCTCGTATCGAGTGACTGTCAAAGCTAACGATGAATAACCCATCTTCTCTCATCGAAGTCGCTCAAATCGGGCGACTCGTGGGCTTAAAAGGTGAGCTTAAACTTCACCTTCAATGTGACTTTCCCGAACAGTTTAAAAAAGGCAAAACGTTTACGACCCAAAAGGGTGAGACGCTTGAAGTCTTTTCGTTTCATCAAACGCGTGGGCTTATCTCGTTTGTTGGGTATCAAAGCAGGGAAGCGGCCGCTAAATTGGTCAATACTTTTTTGCTAACAACACAGGAAAATTCCATCAGTGAGTGTGCACTTCAAGAGGGCGAATTCTTTTGGTTTGATCTGATGGATGCCACTGTAATTGATGAGGATGGTACCGCTCTAGGCGTTGTGGATGAGATAGAGCGTATTGCTGCGACGGATTATCTGGTCATCAAAACCGATGAGGCATTGGTGAAAAAAGGGCTTGCTAAAACGTTTTATTTGCCCTACATTGAACGTTATATTATCACGTTTGACAAAGCCAAAAAAGAGGTTCTAAGCAAAGATGGTTTAGGAATTTTGGAGAACTCTTAATGCGATTTTCCTATGTGACGCTCTTTGAAGGGTTGATCGCTTCGTATTTTGAAGATTCCATTTTAAAACGTGCCATTGCCAAAGAGCTTTTGAGTGTTGAGTTTTTTAATCCACGTGATTATACGCTGAACAAACATGGTAAAGTCGATGACTATCAAGCCAGTGGCGGAGCAGGACTCGTGTTTTTTCCTCAACCGCTGTTTGATCTTTTACGTTCCATCAAACACGCATCCCCTGAAGCGTATATTATTTTCCCGACGCCCTCAGGAAAACTGTTTACGCAAAACGATGCGAAACGACTCGCCAAGAAAAAACATCTGGTTTTTGTGAGTGGTCGTTATGAGGGAATTGATGAGCGTGTGATTGAAACATTTGCCGATGAGCTTTTTTGCATAGGCGATTATGTGTTAACGGGAGGCGAACTTCCGAGTCTTGTGATGAGTGATGCGATCAGTCGCAACATCAAAGGCGTTCTTGGAAACGAAGATTCTTTAAGTATGGAGAGTTTTGAGAGCCCGCTACTAGAGGCACCGTGTTTCTCAAAACCGCCGATTTATGAAAATAAATCTGTGCCCTCAGAGTTTTTAAAGGGAAACCACGCTAAAATCACAAGCTTAAAAAATAAAATGTCTGAATCTAAGACAAAATATTTCAGACCCGATCTGTTTTCTCGCTTTAACGCGAAGCATTAGAATGAACAAAAAGGATACTAAATGAGAAATAAATATATTGAAGCTTTTGAAGCAGCACAGATTTCTGAGAAAAATGTTCCCGCTTTTAGAGCAGGTGATACCCTAAGAGTTGCTGTAAAAATTAAAGAAGGCGATAAACAACGTGTTCAAAATTTTGAAGGTATTTGTATTGCAAGACGAGGGTCTGGTACAGGCGAGACTTTCATGGTCAGAAAAATCGGTGCAAACAGTGTTGGTGTTGAGAGAATCTTCCCAATCTATTCTGATAGCATTGATGAGATCGTTGTTCTTAGACGTGGTGTTGTAAGACGTGCGAAACTCTTCTACCTTAGAGATAGACGCGGTAAAGCTGCAAAAATTAGAGAACTTAGAAAATAATACTTTTTTGGCAGTAACACGAATGGTGGTACTGCCTTTTCTTCTTATTCCTTCCTCAAATCTTTCTAAAAGAATCGTATGAAAATTCAAGAGCGTTGTTTAACCTGTATTTATGACCAGACTAAACGCGTGTGTGAACTTTTACATGTAAACGATGAACAAACACTTTTGATTGATGCCCTTGCCCATCAGCAGATCAAAAACTTCGATATGAATCAAAATCCTCCCCTCAATGCAGCCCCTTTGTACGAAGCCATGGCAGCACTTTTAGCGGTCGATGATCTTTACGCGGATTTCAAAAAAGCTTCCTCCGAAAAAGCTAAAGCCTTTCTTCCTTTGTGTGAAGCAAAAATCAATGCGAGTGCGAATACCCTTTTTGAAGCGACCAAAACAGCGGTGGCAGGCAATGTGATCGACCTTGCGGCGGTGATGCTGTACGATCTTGAAGAGGAGCTGGAGAAGATTTACCATACTCCTTTTGCGATTGATGATTTTAAAGTGCTTGAAGTGCAACTTGCAAAGACAAAAACCTTGGTCTACTTGGCCGATAATGCAGGCGAAGAGATCTTTGATAAACTCTATATTCAAACGATTAAAAAACGCTATCCAAACATTGAAGTTTACTATTTTGTGCGTGGGCGACCGATCATCAATGATCTTACATGTAAAGACGCTTTGGCTTCAGCAATGGACGAAGTTGCGGTGATTGTTGATAGCGGTGTTCCGACTCCGGGGCTTGTGTTGGAGCTGATGAATGAAGAGGCTCGCGCTATTTTTGAAAAAGCGGAGTGTATTATCGCCAAGGGTATGGGTAATTATGAATGTTTAGGCGAGATTCAAGGACTTCCGATTTTCTTTCTTTTTAAAGTGAAATGCGACGTTGTTGCTCAAGCGGTAGGTGCAAAACTAGGAAGCATCATCTGCAAACAAGGTATTTAGTTTCTCGCACTCTTCTTTTTTCGTCATGTAAATCATCATTTTATCATCATCTTCTCTGCAAAAGAGCCTATCCCCACTTCTAGATAATACTTATTTACATAATTTATTAAGCATCTCTATTATATGATTTTATTTAAATAAATATTATTTATAAATACTTTTTTAAATTTCTTCTAAGGAGTAAATGTGAAAGTTTTTTCGTTAGCCCTTGCGAGTCTATTGACCGCCAGTGTCTGTTTTGCCCATCAAATTGTGGCATCTAAAAAGGATAATAGCTACGAGGCAATGTATTGGAACCATGAAGCTTTTGAACCGTATGCCAAAGAGCAACTCAAAGGTGTTAAAGCGTTTGGCGTCAATGGCAAATCGATCTCGGCTGGAATTGATTACAGTGGGGCTGTACCTAAGATTTTAACCGATGGTGATGTGGGGATGATGAGTTTTTCCTTTGATGCGGGGCATTGGGTTAAAGGAACCAAAGGGTTTGAACATGTGAGTGCCAACCAAGTCAAAGGCGTCGTTTTTGGAACGCTTAAAAGCCATAAATTTAGCAAAACACTCTTTAATTGGAATGAAGCGTTTAGCAAGCCTGTCGGTCTTTATATGGAGATGGTTCCGCTTGTGAATCCTCTGGCGCTTAAAGTGGGCGATACTTTTCCAGTGCTTGTTCTTAAAGAGGGAATTCCTCTAGCGAACGCTGGTTTTGAGAGTAGTGATGAGGAAGAACCGAGTTATAAAACCGATGCGTATGGCATTGCGCAGATTCCTGTGAAGAAAAAAGGGCTCTTTATTGTGGCAGCAAAATATTATGCGCAACAATATGCAGATCCGTCTGTCGATGCTGTGACGATTCAAAGCAGTCTTTCGTTTACGGTGAAGTAGATGCGACTTCTTTGGATACTTCTTTGTCTTTTGTCGACATCGCTCTTTGCACACAGTGTTGAACACTCTTTTAAAGAAGGTGTGATGGCTGTGCAACTGCTCTTAGGTTCTGAGCCTGCTTCATTTGCGCCGTACACACTTTATGCGCCCAATGCGAGTTTGCCGTTTCAAGAGGGGCAGAGTGATAAAAATGGGATTGTCGCTTTTGTACCTGATCGTGCAGGGATGTGGAAACTCGTTGCAACACCCGGAAGTAATCATGGTGGGCATCTCTTTAACATTAGCTTTGAAGTGGATGAAAATCATGTGATGGTCTGGGAGTCTGCGCCACTGTTTACCAAGTACGCGCAAATTATCTCAGGGATCAGTTTAATTGTGGGATTTTTTGGATTGCTTTTGGCATGGAAAGCACGTTTACATGTAAAGAAAGAGAGAGGCTAATACCTCTCTTCGCTTTACTCTTGACACGCTTTTAAAGCAAAGCTTTAAAAACTACGTTAACACTAGGTAATCTTTGGCAGAAAGCCCACGCACCCTTGGTGCTCTAGACTTCTTGATACGCCGCGTACAGTTTTTTTACACCCTCTTCGATCTGTTCGAGGCTTGAGTTGGTGTAGTTGAGTCTTCCATAAGAGGTGATGCGTTTATCGGCAAAAAAGACGCTTCCCGGAACGAATGCGACCTCTTTTTTGATGGCGAGGTCAAAAAGCTTCATACTATCGGTACACTTTTTAAAGTTCACCCAGATAAACATACCGCCTTCTGGTACGACAAATTCGATGCTATCGCCAAAATATTTATGTAGTGCGTTTACCATCGCATCGCGTTTAGGGCGGTAGTATTCGATCAATATTTTGGTATGCTCTTGCAACTCACCGCTTTGCATCATTTTGGCGCAGATGTGTTGGAAAAACTTTGAGTTTTGAAGATCCGTACTCTCTTTGGAGAGCGTTAACGCGCTGATAATTTCTTGAGGAGCCTTCATCCAACCGATGCGAAAATCAGGGGCGAGTGTTTTGGAAAACGTTCCAAGCGCAATGGTCAGTTCTGGGAGCAAATCTGCAAAGGCAGTGGTTTGAACCCCATCGTAACGAAGCGCTTCATACGGACTGTCTTCAAGTAAAATGACGTTGTACTTTTGAGCCAAACGTGCCACTTCGTGACGATTCTCTAACGTATACGAGTAGCCTGTTGGGTTTTGAAAAATAGGAATCGTATAGAAAAATTTGGGTGAATGTTCTCTAAATAAAACTTCCAAGACTTCCGTATCAACGCCTTTTGAGCTCAGAGGTGCTGCTTTGATGGTTGCATTGTACATATGAAACAGACCAAGGGCGGCTAGGTAGCTTGGGTCTTCGACGACGATGCAATCTTGCTCATCTAAAAAGGTTTTACAGACCAAATCCAGCCCTTGTTGAGAGCCGTTGGTGAGCATAATTTGCGCGGAAGTGGTGTTGATGTATTTCTTCGCAATCTCCACTTTGAGGGCTTCAACGCCCGAAGCATTGCTGTATTGGAACAGACGGTTGTCTTCGGTTTCAAAGAGTTTTTTGGCATGTTTTTCAATGTTCTCTCGTGGGAAGAGCGCTGCATCAGGAAGTCCGCCTGCAAACGAGATGATGGAGCTTTGCGCCGTTAGGTCTAAAATGGTACGGGTAAATGAACGTGACGCCGTGGTGACACGTTTTGCAAATTTGGTTTGCATCCTTAAGCCTTTGTTAAAATGTATCGTATTATAGCGCTTCTTTGAAGGCTCTGCCATCTAAAATGAGGGATTAGCTTTGTCCATTTGTGCTATAATTGTGGCATGAAACACAAAACCAATACGAAAAATGACCATATTGAGCGTGTCAATGAGGTGCTTTTTTACATTCATGGCGATATTGCTAAAAACTTTGCTGTTGAGGAGCTCTCCTCATTGGTCGCGATGTCGCCGTTTCATTTTAACCGCATTTTTAAGGAGCAGACCAAAGAGAGTGTGCATGCGTACATAAAACGTGTCAAGCTGGAACATGCTGCTAATTTGTTGCTGTTTAACCCCGATGCGACGATCACACACATTATGTACGAGGTGGGTTTTAGCTCCAATGCTTCGTTTTCGCAAGCCTTTAAAGAGAACTTTGGTGTGACCCCAACGAAGTGGCGTGAAGTCGATCGTGCCAATGAAAATAGGGACTATACATTTGCGAATACCCCTTTACATGTAAAGATTGGCTCGATGCCCAGTTTTGATGTGGCATATGTGCGGCACAAAGGGTATGATCGTAGCATTAAGATGGCATGGTTGAAACTTCAAGCATGGGCGCTTCACGAAGGTATTGATTTTGCACAGCAAAAGATGATCGGTCTGCACCACAGCAATCCTCGTTTTGTGGAATCATCCCAGTGCCATTATGTCGCCTGTTTAGAGCTTCCATCGCACCAAAAATTTTACCGAAGCGGTGAAGTGGGTGTGATGCGCATTCCTCCTACGTTTTGTGCGGTTTTTTCACTGCAAGGCAAATACGGTGATTTGAAAAAATATATGGATGTGATTTACCACGAGTGGTTGCCAAAAAGTGTGTATGAAAAAGCGGCACTTCCTTCGTTTGCCTTGTACCGCAAAAACCATTTTATCGAAGCTGATGAGCTGTTTGATCTGGACTTTTGTGTGCCCGTACGATTTAAATAGTATAAATTATGATTAATGATTTCTTTTAAGCAACCCCCAAACAAACGAAAGTTACAATCTTCACATATCACGAAAATGAGACAAGGAGTTTGTTATGGATGCACTGTTTTTAATCGTTCCGCTTGGCGTTGCCTTGAATTTATTCGCCTTCCTTTTCTTTGAAAAAAAGGCTATCGCGTCTAAGAAGCTTAAGGAATCGAAAGGGTTGCCACCTCCAAGTGTGGAAGATTTTTACGAGAAGTTTCAACGCTATGAGACACTCACGAATGTTATCGGGTATTTTATAACGGCGTATGTAATCTCCTTAGCCCTTGCGAGCATTAAGTACGACCCTTCGTATGAGCTGACGCATGCACTCTCCTACATTTTTGCTACAACGTTTATTGGAACGCTGATTATCTTTGGAATGAAGCTTAAAAAAAGCATTCTTGTGCAAGTTTTTGCAACGTTTTTATTTGGAGCACCGCACATTGTCGCAGCTTCTCTTGGTTTTTTAACGCGTTATCTCATAGGCTAAGCCTTCACTAGGACACTATACGTGTGTCCTAGTCCATTTTTGCTATACTAACGCAAAAAAAGAAGTTTTCTATGAAATATCCTCCCATTTTTATTACTGCTACCAATACCGATGTGGGTAAAACCTACACCACCCTCAAACTGCTTGAGGCACTCAGTGCCAAAGGGCTCAAAGTTGGTGTTATGAAGCCGATTGAAACGGGTGTGGTGACACATCCTTTGGATGCCACACTGCTTTTTGAAACAGCCAAACGGTACCATCCTGCCCTAGAAGCGTTAAAACTTCGCGATATTGTTCCCTATCAATTTGAGCTCCCTGCGGCTCCTTATGTGGCAAAAGGGCGTAAAAAAGTGAGTTTAGAATTGTTGGAGAGTGCGTATGCCAAGATCGAAGCCTTGTGTGATATTGTCCTAATTGAAGGGGCAGGTGGGCTGTTAGTGCCGATTGAGGAAGATCTTTACATGTACGATTTTATTCGCCTGTTTAATGCCAAAACACTGCTCGTTGGACACGACCAACTCGGGTGTATCAACGATATTTTGCTCAATCTGCATCTGTTAGATGGCTTGGGTGTGGATGATTATGAGTGGTGTGTTAATTTTAAAGGGGATCGAAGTTCTTTTGATGAAACCACCCTGCCATTTTTTAAAAAAGTGTTTGGCAGAGTGCTTTCAGTCCAAGACGATATAGATGAAATTTTAAAAAGTTTAGTAAGTTACCATGACGTTCAAACGGATAAACTCTAAGGGTTTGTCCGAATACTTAACAATCGTTTGACCTTTATAGTTCGCTGTGTTGCGATACCCCATAAATTGTTCCATACTTTTCTCTTCATAACGAGTCGCACAACGTCTCTCTATGCGATACCCAGGAGGTGGCGGTGTGCTCGTTGCATTTTCTGCGAGGTTTTTACCCACCAATGTTCCCACGATAGCTCCACCAACGGTTGCTGCCGTGTTGCCTCTGCCGCCACCGACTTGATGCCCTAAAACACCGCCTGCAACACCACCGATGAGCGCACCCGCTACGCCGCTGCCATCATTGGACGGTTGTGGAGCATAATGCACTTCAACTTGCTCATCCCAACACTCTTGGTAGGGGACCCGAGAGTTGACCATACGGTACTCTGGTTTACTGGTTATAACGCGTACCTCTTCAGTTAGATTGAGCGTCTCCGCATAAAGGAGAGAACCCAAAAATAGAAGGGACGCATAAAAGATTTTTTTCATGTTGACTCCTTATTTGCGAATTGTAGCACATGCAATTGAACGAAGTGTTAACGAAACTTACAGTCAAAATTTGTTATTATTTTCGCAAAATCATCAAGGAGCGGTGCGTGAACCATTTGATAAATACACGGGATTTTTCGTTGGAAGAGATAGAGCAGTTGTTTGAGAGAGCAACCGAGTTTTTGGATGAAAAACCACGCGAAATTTTGAAAAATAAAACGGTCATCACCATCTTTTTTGAGAACTCAACGAGGACACGAAGCAGTTTTGAAATCGCAGCCAAACGCCTTGGCGCAATAGTTGTCAGTCTTGATGTCTCACGCAGCTCTTCGAGTAAAGGTGAAACGTTGTTTGATACCGCAGCCAACCTTGATGCGATGGGACCAGATGCCATTGTCGTGCGCCATAAAAGCTCAGGCGTGCCTCACATCTTAGCCAATTATGTCAACTGTCCTATCGTCAATGGCGGCGATGGAAGCCATGCGCACCCGACCCAAGCGCTCTTAGATCTTTTTACGATGAAGCGTCATTTTGGCGATGTTAAAGGTAAAAAAGTGGCAATTGTGGGAGACATTAAAAACTCGCGTGTTGCGAACAGCAATATCGAGCTTTTAGGACGTGTGGGCGTTGAAGTCATTTTGGTGGGACCTCCGCATTTCTTGCCACAAACCGATCTTCGTGTGCATCATAGCATCGAAGAGGTGATCGACGAGGTCGATGTGATTATGAGTTTGCGGGCACAAACCGAGCGCCATGCCAATCAGATTTACGCTTCACTCAAAGATTATGGAACCGATTTTTGCATTACTGCAAAACTGATGGGAGCGCGCGACATCATCATTTTGCATCCAGGCCCTGTGCATCGCAATGTCGATGTCGATGATTTTATGATGAAAGATCCACGCTCTAAAATTTTAGAGCAAGTTAAAAACGGTGTGGCGGTGCGAATGGCGGTGTTGGAGAAGCTGATTGAACATTGAGTTTGCGACCAAGCTCAATGCGTTTGGCAAAGCGAGAAAGCCTTTTTTCTTTATGATTGATTATGCGGCAGAACAGTTTGAGATATTTCCTCTTGATGCCGTTCCAAGCGGCATTGTGTACCAGTTAGAGAGCCAAAGTAACGCTTCTAATGCGTTTACATGTAAAGATGTTTTGTGGGCAAAAACGCCTCCTTCTAAAGAGCACTATTGTGCTCAATGCGACGCGGTGATCGAAGAAATCAAAGCAGGCAATACCTACCTGCTCAATTTGACCGCGCCCACCAAAGTCGAGCTTTCAAGTTCCCTTGAAACTCTTTTTTACACCGCCAATGCGCCGTTTAAACTCTGCTATCACGAACACTTTGTCTGCTTTTCACCGGAGCGTTTTGTGATGCTTAAAGAGAATCAGATCAGCACCTATCCAATGAAAGGGACGATCGATGCGAGTATCCCTAACGCGCAAGAAATGATCTTAAACGATGAGAAAGAAAAAGCGGAGCATGTGATGGTTGTGGATTTGTTGCGCAATGATCTTTCGATGGTTTCAAAGCAGGTACGCGTGGAGGAGTTTCGCTATGTCGAAACGATCCAAGCAGGCACCAAAGAGCTTTTACATGTAAGCTCCAAAATCACGGGAAAATTGGATGAACAGTGGCACGAAAACGTGGGCACCATCATAGCCAAACTGCTTCCAGCAGGCTCCATTAGCGGTACACCCAAACGCAGCAGTGTGGAGATCATCGAGCGTCTTGAAGGGTATGATCGAGGCTATTTTACGGGTATTTTTGGGGTGTACGATGGGAAAAGTTTGGACAGTGCGGTGATGATCCGCTTTTTGGAAAAAACCAAAGAGGGTCATCTGTTTAAAAGCGGAGGAGGCATTACGCTTTTAAGCGATGCGCAAAAGGAGTACGATGAGCTGTGTGATAAAGTCTATATCCCCGTGTTTTGAGACGCTCAAAGCGGTGGATGGTGAAGTACAGCACCTTTCGTTTCATCAAGCACGCTTCGATAAAACGCGCAAAGAACTCTATGGATCAACGCAGACAATCGTCCTTTTAGAGCATTTAAATCCACCCAAAGCGGTTACATGTAAAGTGCGCGTCGAATATGCCGAAACGATTCAAACGATCGAGTATCTTCCTTACGCACCGCGTGACTTTCAAACCTTCGCACTCGTGGAAGCGGACATAGACTACACGTATAAGTACTGTAATCGAGAGGCATTAAACGCCCATCTACGTGATGATGTTGATGATGTTTTGTTTACATGTAAAGGTGAGCTCAAAGACACGAGCATCGCCAATATCGCTCTTTTCATCGATGGAGTGTGGAAAACGCCGCTTCATCCCCTTTTGGAGGGAACCACGCGCGCACGACTGCTTACATGTAAGGAACTGAAGGCTGAAGTTTTAGACATCGAAAGCCTTCAAAAAGCGCAGAAATTTGCTATAATGAATGCACTTATAGGGTTTAGAATCATTGATAATGTATTATGGAAAAGGATTGAATTTTGAATTGGGATTTATCAGCACTGTATGAAAACGAAGCGTTGCTAGAAGCGGATTTAAAAGATGCGGCATCGCGTGCAAAAAGCTTGGAGTCGGTCTGCAAAGGCAAGCTCAAAGAGTTACATGTCAACGAATTTTTAGAGTCCATTCGCGAATACGAATCGATCAACGAGAAGCTAGGACGCATTATGACCTACGCCTTTTTAAAATTTGCCACCAACAGCGACAATGGCGGCTTTTATGCCAAGTACCAACAAGCCCACTCCAACATCGCTGAAAACCTTCTCTTTTTTGAACTTGAATTTAATAAACTCTCCAAACCCAAACAAGAAGAGTTGATCGCTTCGGCTCCGATGTACACCTACTATTTAGAATCATTGGTCGAAGAAAAACCGTATCAACTCAGCCAAAAAGAGGAGCGCATTCTCCTTAAAAAAGAGATGACCTCCGCTTCGGCGTTTAGCCGTCTTTTTGATGAGCATTTCAGTCGCCTCAAATTCTCCTATGAAGGGCAAAAGCTCTCGGAAGAGGAGATTTTGAGCAAGCTTCAAGACGGTGATCGTAGTGTGAGACAAAAAGCGGCGAGTGCCTTTACCAAAGGGCTCAAACCGCATCAACCTCTGCTTGCGTACATTTTCAATATGATTAAAACCGATCTTGCGAGCGATTGCGAACTTCGAGGCTACAAAAATGCCGAACAACCACGCCACATGGACAATAAAATCACCCAAAAAAGTGTCGATGCGTTGATCAAAAGTGCGGAGAGCAGCTTTGCCTTGGTGCAAGAGTATTACGTGCAAAAAGCAAAACTTTTGGGGTTGCCAGAGCTGTATGAGTACGATCGTTACGCGCCGTTAGAAGCTTCCAGTGCTTCGTTTGATTTTGAAACATCCAAAGCGATTGTTCTTGATGCCTTTGCGAAATTCAATCCAAAATTTCATGAAATTGCCACAATGGCATTTGAAAAAGGGTGGATCGACGTTTTCCCTAAAGATAAAAAACGAGGGGGCGCTTTTTCGCATCCGGCAACGCCTTCGACCCATCCCTACGTGCTGCTGAACCACACGGACACCAGACGTGACCTTTTTACCTTGGCACATGAGCTAGGACACGCGATTCATCAGTACCTCTCACGCGGTGTGGGCTATCTTGGAAGTGACACGCCGTTGACGACCTCTGAAACAGCTTCAGTGTTTGCAGAGATGCTCATTTTTGATGCGATCAAAGATAACCTCAGTGCGAGTGAAAAACGCTCTTTGTACGCGAGTAAAATCGAAGATATTTTCTCAACCCTTTACCGCCAAATCAATTTTACGACTTTTGAGCGTAAAGTACACGCACACGAGGGCGAGTTAGACCTTGAAACGTTCAATGCCTACTGGATGCAAGAGAGCCAAAAGATGTTTGGTAAAAGCATTACACTGAGCAAAGATTATGCGTTATGGTGGAGTTATATTCCCCATTTTATTCATTCTCCTTTTTACTGCTACGCTTACAGTTACGGGCAGTTGCTCGTTTTAGCGCTGTACGGTCTTTACAAAAAAAGCGATAAAGCCCTTTTTGTGCAAAACTACACCGCTTTTTTAAGCGCAGGGGGCAGTCAAAGTCCTAAAGAGCTGATTAAAAAGTTTGGATTTGATATTGAAGATGAAGGTTTTTGGCAACTGGGTATTGGGGAGATCGAATCTATTTTGGCAGAATTTAAAGGAATGTGCGATGCTTGAAGGCTTACTAGGAAGTGAAGAGTTCCATGGCTTAATGAAAAAACACGCCAAAGAGGTGTTGGAGATGCTTCTTAAACGGGGTGTTAATTTTTCGATTTTGACCAACATCGCTGATGTGACGTTTGATCCTGCTTTACCTTCGCATATCAGTCAAAATTTCAAACCCATCACGATGTTTTTTTTAGCCGGTTACACCTTTGAGAGTGCCCAAATTTATAACGGCAGAATCAGTTTTGAAGCAGGCTTTGGAAGCGATAATTTTGGATCCTTGGTCTCTTTGCCGATGGAGGCGATTTTGCAGATTATTATTGAAGAGATTCCAGTGTTTATCAACCTAAGTGCACCACCAAAAGTAGCTTCTGTGCCCAAAGAGAGAGGAATTAAGCGCTCCATGGAAGCGCTTATGTCCAATCCCAACAATCACAATTTAATCAAAAAGTAATCGTTAGGCTTTAAGGTCTTGTTTGTTCATAATGTAGTTGATGACGCTGTCGATGAGCGCATCATGCTTGCGGTCTTTGATGTAGCATAGATAGAGCATACGCGTAAGCTTCAGCCCTTTCATTTTTGTCGTAAACAAAAGACCTTGTTCGACTTCATCCGCCACAATATGTTTTGAGAGAATCGAAACAGTGGGAGTCTCTTCAATGTTCGCTTTCATCAGCGTGTGTTTGACCGCGGTTGAGCTGGTAACAATGCTCTTAACCTTAAAACTTTTGCAATCAATATCCATCTTTTCAAACGTTTCGTGAATGATTTTACGGGTATTAGACTCTTCTTCACGGCAAATCCAGTTGTAAGAGAGGAGATCCTCTTTTTTAACGAGTTTTGGAAGTGGTGAGCGGCTTGTGATGACGAGTTCATCTTCTAACCATTCGCGGTAAATAATCCCTTCTTGAAAGATAGGTGCTTCAATCAGCGCCAAATCCACTTTTCGATCGATGAGTTTTTCCGTAATATCTACGGCATCCTCGACTTTGAGCATCACATTGTTTTTAATCGCTTCTTGGATGTCATTGAGAAAATCGGGCAAGATGTAATTGCCAATAACAGGCGAGGCACCTAGGACAAAAATAACCTCTTTATTGACCAAACGAAGCATCTCACGCTCAGCCGCTAAGAGGTGTTTTTCAAGCTTGAGGGCTACTTTGTAAAGCTCTTCACCTGCGGTCGTGAGTTTAATGCCATTTTTTTTACGATCGACAATTTGAATATCGAGGTATTCTTCTAAGAGTTTGATCTGTTGCGTGACAGCAGGTTGGCTAATGCCTAGTTTTTTAGAGGCTTTGGAGAAGCTCTTTTCGCGCACAACGGTTAAAAAGGTTTCTACTTTGGAGAAATCTTTAAGCATGGAATAATCCTTATAATTTTCTTTTATAACTTGCAATGATTATAACAAAAAATAATAGCAAAAACAATGTACTTTTCAATTCATATTTTTCACTCAGTACGCTATGGATCTGATGGAATGTGTGTGGCAAAAATGTACAGAGTTTTGCTTAAACTTTTTTCGCTATAATAAATATAATAGACTTCTTGCATAACCTAACACANNTGTGTTAGGTTATGCAAGAAGTCTAATTTATATCACAAAAAAGTAGATAACGTATGCAAGATTTAACGATGTTAAACGAATCACAACAAGATGCAGTCAAATGCGTCGATGGTCCTGTACTTATCTTAGCAGGTGCTGGCAGTGGTAAAACCAAGACGATTACGTCACGCTTGGCGTATCTGCTCTCTTTGGGGATTCCTCCTGCGAACACCTTAACGCTTACCTTTACCAACAAAGCCGCAAGCGAAATGAGAGAGCGTGCGATGGCGATGATTGAAGAGCACAGTTATCCGCCGCTTTTGTGTACGTTTCATAAATTTGGTCTGCTATTTTTAAAGTTTCACATTGAAAAAATAGGACGAAAGAACAGCTTTGTGGTC
This sequence comes from Sulfurospirillum sp. SCADC, assembly GCF_000743525.1. Lineage (GTDB taxonomy): Bacteria > Campylobacterota > Campylobacteria > Campylobacterales > Sulfurospirillaceae > Sulfurospirillum. The sequence continues at coordinate 52,528 of NZ_JQGK01000011.1, forward strand.
ATCGATACCGATGATAAAAAGCGCATCTTAAAAAGTTTTAGCACGAGTACGGAACTTTCAACGGGCATGATTTCCAGTGAGATTTCACGTTATAAAACTTCTTTGATCGATCCCAAAGTGGCGTGGGAAAAAGCGGAGCAAAAGAGCTACCAAGTGATTGCAAAACTTTACGAACAGTACGAAGATTACTTACAATCCAACAATTTGGTTGATTTTGATGACCTTTTGGTGCTTCCATATAAAATCTTAGAGAGCGATGATGCGTTGTGCGAAGAGGTGAGTAAGCGCTACCAGTACATCATGGTCGATGAGTACCAAGATACCAATGAACTGCAATACAAACTGCTTCGCAAGCTCTGCTTCACACACAATAATCTTTGCGTTGTGGGGGATGATGATCAGAGCATTTACGGGTGGCGTGGGGCGAATATTAAAAATATTTTAGAATTTCACGAATCGTTTGAGAATGTCAAAATCGTTAAATTAGAGAAAAACTACCGCTCGACCACACAAATTCTGAAAGCGGCGAATGATCTGATTGAACATAACCGTGGACGTATTGGCAAAGTGCTTGAGAGTACCAAGGGTGATGGTAAAGTGATTGATGTGATCGATTCACACGATGAGAACCAAGAAGCGCATACGATTGCAAAGCGGATTCGAAAGCTCATTGAAAGTGGTATTAACCCTCATGAAATCGCTGTTTTGTACCGCATTAATGCCCTTAGCCGTTCACTCGAAGAAGGTCTTAACAAAGAGAAAGTTCCTTACAATATGGTCGGTGGGGTGAAGTTTTACGAGCGTGCTGAGGTTAAAGACGTTATCAGCTATTTGCGCGTCATTGCCAATCCTCATGATGATTTTTCGATCAAACGTATTATCAATCGTCCCAAACGTGGGCTTGGAAAAGTCACCATTGAGCGCATCATCAAATCTGCTTATGAGAACCACCAATCCATTTATGAGTACATTACATGTAACGAAGTGGCGATTGAAAAAGAGGCGACCAAAAAGGCTTCCTTAGCGCTGAAAGAGTTTGTGCAAAACATCGCACACATGCAGAGCATTCAAGAAAATTCAACCTACGATATGATTGATGCGATTGAAGAGGCCTTTGCGATCAAAGCTTATTACACCAATCAGCCTGACTCGTTGGATCGCCTCTCGAACATTGATGAATTTTACGGACTTTTCCGTGATTATGTCAAACAAAACCCTCAAATGGGCGTGGACGATTTTTTAAATGAGTTGGCGTTGCAGAGCGATCAAGATCAGATCGATAGTGAAAATATCTCCATTATGAGCATTCATGCGAGCAAAGGTTTGGAGTTTGAATACCTCTTTGTCATTGGTTTGGAAGAGGGCTTTTTCCCTCTCATAGGGGACGGTAGTGACATTGAAGAAGAGCGCAGACTTGGGTATGTGGCGATCACGCGCGCTAAAAAAGAGTTGACCCTTAGTTTCTCAGGCAGTCGTTTTTACAAAGGGCGAAGAACGGAGCTTACCAAAAGTCGTTTCTTGAAAGAAGCAGGCGTGTGCGAGGGAAGTTTGATTTTAGAAAAAACGACCTCGTTTAAAAAAGGCGATCTGGTCAAGCATAAAATCTTTGGCATTGGACGTATCACGGAAGTGAGCAAAGTAGGGCGTGAGTTTAAATTGCAGATCAATTTTAGCGGTACCAAACGCGATATTTTAGCCTCGTTTGTGGAGAAGATTTAGTGGATAACCGCCTTTTTGTTGCGTACAAGCCTTCCTGCATGGTTTCAAACCATTTTTTAAGCCGAATTAAGAGACGTTACAACGTCAAAAAAGCGGGATTTTCAGGTACGCTTGATCCGTTTGCACAGGGTGTTTTGATTATCGCATTTGGGCAGTTTACAAAATTGTTCCGTTTTTTGAAAAAAGCACCAAAAACGTACAGAGCCACACTTTGGATGGGTGCAACAAGTCCGACTCTGGACATTGAAAAAGTAGAAAAGATTGAGCAGATGATGGCATTTCATCCTGATTCTGTTGCTTTTGTGCTGCAAAGTATGGTGGGTGAAAAAATGTATTTGCCGCCTAAATATTCAGCCAAGAAAGTCGATGGGGCGCGTGCGTATGATCTGGCACGCGCTGATAAAGCCTTTGAACTCAAAGCGATCACGAGTACCATTTATGACTGCCACTTGGTGCATTACGTTCACCCTTTTTTAACCTTTGAAATCACGATTTCAGAGGGGGGATATGTGCGCAGTATCGGCGCTTTGATCGCCGAAAAACTGGGCTTTTCTGGTGCACTCAGTGCACTGGAGCGCCTGAATGAGGGTGCTTTTGTCTATGACAATGAAAAAGCGCTCAACCCTTTGGCGTATCTGGATTTGCCGGTGAATGCGTATCGTGGTGATGTTTCAGATATTTTGTTGGGTCGAAAGTTAGTACGTGAGAATTTTCAAAAGCCAGAAGAGGGCATCTATCAAATCGTAATCGATGAAATGCTCAGCGTTGTGGAAATCAGCGCAAATGGAGTAGAATATCTCCTAAATTCATTATCGCTAAAGGCGTAACATGTTAATACTCACACGAAAAATCGGCGAAGGTGTCGTTTTAAATGAAAATATTACCATTCGTATTGTTGAAATTTCCAAAGGTGTGGTCAAACTAGGCTTTGATGCGCCTAAAAATATGCTGATCCTTCGTGAAGAGCTTGAAAAAGCGATTAAAGAAACGAACATTGAAGCCAGTAAACATAGCAATCATACTGCCCTCTTATCTTTGAGTGAGAAGCTGAAATAATGGACTATCAAGCACATGCAAAGGTCAATATCTTTCTCAAAATTGTCGGCAAGCGTGGTCATTACCACGAATTGCTTTCACGCTTTATGCTCGTTCCTTCTGTGTACGATACGCTCACGTTTGTGCCTAAAAAAAGTAAAGAATCGTTTGAATTGGTGGGCGATTTTAACTGTGCATTAGAGCATAACACGCTGTACCGTACGTTTATGGTGTTAAAATCCCATGGTTTTGACAAAGAGGTTGAGCAGGTGATGCGTGATTTTGCGTTACATGTAAAGAAAAATATCCCCACCGGCTCGGGATTGGGTGGGGGCAGTAGTGACAGTGCAACGTTTTTGAAAATGCTCAATGAGCATGCTGGTCTGGGGCTAGATACAGAATCGATGATGCACCTTGGAAGTGAAGTGGGAGCAGACGTTCCTTTTTTTGCCTCAGGGTATGCAAGTGCCAATGTAAGTGGCATCGGCGAATGCGTTGAACACTATGATGAGCCTTCTTTAAATCTCGACGTATTTACACCACCCCTTGCGTGCAATACCGCGCTCGTGTATAAAACCTATAGGGAATATTTCTTGCAATCCATCCAGCAAGCAGTTGCTTTGGAAATGGTTGCACTCAAAAGTTCTGAATTGTTGGCTCGCTTTAAAAAAGAGGAGCTTAACGATCTTTTCCCTGCATGCTTAAAAGCGTACCCCGAACTTGGTGTTTATGCCAAAGAGGGATGGTTTTTTAGCGGAAGTGGAAGCAGTTTTTTTAGATTATCAAACAAGGCAGATGTGAAACATGGGTGAACCCGTCGCACGTAATAAAAAAGCGTTTCATGATTATGAAATTTTAGAAAAAATTGAAGCGGGCATTGTGCTTCAAGGCAGTGAAGTGAAGGCGATTCGCCAAGGAAGGGTGAATCTAAAAGATTCGTTTGTGAAGATTATTAAAGGGGAAGCCTTTTTGCTCAATGCGCACATTTCGCATCTCTCAACAGCGAATCTCAACTATGCGCCCAATGAGAGAGCGCCTCGCAAATTGCTTTTACATGTAAAGCAGTTGCGCAAATGGGATATGAAAGTTGCGAAAGATGGACTCACCATCGTACCACTTTCGATCTACTTTAACAGTAAAAATCTGGCGAAAGTGGAGATTGCCTTAGCGCGTGGCAAAAATGAACACGATAAGCGTGAGAGCCTTAAGGAAAAAGATGCTCAAAGAGAAGCTAAAACAGCTCTCAAAAATTACGCTTACAAAGAGTAGTTTACATAGTATTTATCTAAATAAAGTAGAATGAAGCAAAAGTTATATGAGGGAACTATGAAAAAATTGATCTGTTTAATCATGATGACAACCTCTTTTTTATTCCTTGGATGCGGCTCAGAAACTTCGAGTGTACCTGTGGTGAAAGAGACCTATAAAGAGGGTGATAAAGTAGAACTGAAAAGTGTTTCAGGTGCGAAGTTGACCTTGCTTCGTAAAAATGGTGGTTTTGTCATTGAAGATGATGAAAGTAAAGTCGTTCTTATCGACATCTTTGGCACGTTTTGTGTCCCATGTCAAGAAGAGGCTCCCTCTTTGATGGACTTTCAGCTTCAAAACAGCGATGAGGTGATGCTCCTTGGTTTGAACTTTTTTGAAGAGGTTAGCGATGAGTATGTCGTTGAGAATTTTGCGGCGAAGTATAATGCGTACTATTTCATCACCAATTCACCGAAAAATAAAAAATTGGTGGAGACGATCATCCAAGATATTCAGTACAAAGGAACCCTTCAAGTACCGTTTAAAGTGGTCCTTAAAGCAGGAAAGTATCAAAATGTGACGGATGTTTATGGGGCAAATCCAGAGAATAAATTTTACATCGGTAAAGTGGATTTGGATATTATCCAAAAAGACATCGATAAACTTACAGAACAATAGAGGCGGCGTCAATGCACCATTTTAATGGAAATTTTCAAAACGAAACGATGGATGCGATCGAGCTCAAAGAGCCACGCATGTACAAAGTTCTGCTGCTCAATGACGATTATAGTAGTATGGATTTTGTCATCAAAGTGTTGATGCAAATTTTCCACCATAGTTTTGACAAGGCGAACGAAATCATGTTCAACGTCCACGAACAAGGCAAAGGGCTTTGTGGGGTGTATGTGTATGAGATCGCTGAGACCAAAGTGGCGCATGTACGCAAAATGGCAAAAGAGGAGCAATTTCCCCTTCGCGCCATTATGGAAGCAGAATGAAAATTTCTACCTTACGTAAGGTAAATGTGTATTAAAGTAAAGAGGAGTAGATTATGGTGAACCAAGAACTTAATTTCGTTTTCAACGATGCCATCGCATTTGTCAGAAAACATCGCTACGAATACATTACCGTTGATCATCTCTTTTTTGCTCTCTTGAGCAATGAGCATGTGGCAGAACTTCTCATCAATTGCGGTCTTAGCATTACCTTCTTGCAACGCTCGATGGAGAAGTACTTTGTCGCCAATCCTCAAGTCGTTCCCACGGAAGAGAGCTACGAGCCTTTAGAAACGGTAGCACTTTCACGTGTGATTGAAACGATGATGTTACATGTAAAGAGTGCGGGAAAGGCTGAAGCGAGTGTATATGACCTTTTAATCGCACTGATGGATGAGAGCAATGCCTTTTGTGTTTCCCTTTTACTGCAACAAGGGGTGGATAAACTTCTGATTGTTGAAGAGGTGACTGCGCTGAGTGCCCCTCAAAATAAAGAGCACACTTTGGGTGAGCAAAAAGAGAGTGCGTTAGCAAAATACACGCTCGATTTGATCGTTCTAGCCAAACAAAAACAGATCGATCCGCTTATCGGACGTGCCGATGAAGTCAAACGCGTCATGCAAGTGTTGTGTCGCAGAAAAAAGAACAATCCTCTTCTTGTGGGCGAACCCGGTGTTGGTAAAACAGCCATTGTCGAAGGATTAGCTGAGAAGATCAGCGAAGGGGCTGTGCCTGAAATCTTGCAAGAGACACCCGTTTATGCACTCGATATGGGCGCACTGCTCTCAGGTACGAAGTACCGAGGCGATTTTGAAAAACGTCTTAAAGAGATTTTGAACGAACTTGAAGCCAAAAAAGGGGCTATTTTATTTATCGATGAGATTCATACTATCGTGGGTGCTGGTGCCACAAGTGGGGGTTCGATGGACCTTTCCAATTTGCTTAAACCAGCCCTTGCATCGGGGAAAATTCGCTGCATCGGTGCTACCACCTATGGCGAGTTTCGTAATTTCTTCGATAAAGACAAAGCGCTGAGTCGTCGTTTTGCGAAGATTGATGTGTTAGAGCCAAGCCTTGAAGACGCCTTTTTAATTATCAAAGGGCTTAAAGGAAGCTATGAGCAACACCATGGCGTGAAGTACCCCACAGAAGTGATACGCGCTTCCGTGGAACTGGCTAAAAAATACATCAGCGATAAATTTTTACCCGATTCTGCAATTGATCTGATCGATGAAGTGGGCGCTTCGTTTCACTTGGCTAAAAAACGTAAAAAAGTGGTAGAACTCAGTGACATCGAAGCGGTTCTGGCGAAGATTGCCAATATCCCAACCCGCAGTGTCAACAAAGATGAGAGCGAAGTGATGCAGCATTTAGAAGCGCATCTTAAGTCTAAAATCTTTGGACAAGACGCTGCGATTGAAGCACTGACCAAAGCAATTAAACGCTCACGTGCGGGGCTTGGACATCCTACCTCTCCGATTGGCTCTTTCTTGTTTGCAGGCCCTACGGGTGTGGGTAAAACGGAAGTGGCAAAACAACTCGCATTTGAGCTGGGTGTGCATTTTGAGCGCTACGATATGAGCGAATACATGGAGAAACATACGGTCAGTCGTCTCATTGGTGCTCCTCCTGGTTATGTGGGGTATGATGAGGGTGGACAGCTCAGCGAAGCGATCAAAAAACATCCGTATACCGTGTTGTTGCTCGATGAGATCGAAAAAGCGCATCCGGATATGCTGAACATTTTGCTTCAGATTTTTGATAGTGCGACGTTGACCGATAATAACGGAACCAAGATCGATTTTCGCAATGTCATTATCATCATGACCTCCAATCTTGGTACCAAAGAAGCGCCGACGATGGGCTTTACGAAAAGTGAAAGTAGTCGAACCGATCATGCGATCAAGGACTTCTTCTCACCAGAATTTAGAAATCGCTTGGATGAGGTGATTCATTTTGCGCCACTTAGTGAGTCCGTGATGATCAATGTGGTGGAGAAGCTTTTAGGTGAACTCACCGAACAGCTTAACGATAAACAGGTGACAATCGAAGCCACAATGGCGGCTAAAAAATACCTTGCAAGCGAAGGCTATAGCAAAGAGATGGGAGCACGCGTCATGCGTCGTGTGATTCAAGAGCAGATTAAAACACCTCTTTCTGAAGAGGTTCTCTTTGGAAAACTTAAAAATGGTGGCGTGTGCAAGATTGATTATAAGTCTAAAAAATTGGTCTTTAGTTACAGCGGTGCCAACTAAGATACTGATCCCTCAGTTGCACGCACGCGATTACACCTTCCCCGATCCTAGGGAGGCGAGCGATGAGGGGCTTTTAGCATGGGGCGGCGATCTCAAACCAGAACGTCTCCTTCGCGCTTACGTTCGAGGCATCTTCCCGTGGTTTAATGAAGGCGATCCGATTCTGTGGTGGTCGCCCAATCCTAGACTCATTCTCTTTCCTTCCGACATCAAAATCTCCAAAAGTTTAGCCAAGAGTATGAAACATTTTGAGATACGCTATGACACCTGCTTTGAAGAGGTGATGCGCCGATGTTTGGAAACGAGGATCGCGAAAGGGCAAAAAAGCTGGATCAGTGAAAATTTGATTGAAGCCTTTTGTGCTTTACATGTAAAAGGGTTTGCACATTCGGTAGAGACATTTTTTGAGGGAAAATTAGTCGGAGGACTTTATGGGCTTTACCTTGGTGGCGTCTTTTGTGGTGAATCAATGTTCTCAACCAAGAGTGATGCTTCAAAGACTGCGTTAGTAGGATTGTGTGAGAAACTGAAAAGTTTGGGAGGTGATTTTATCGACTGTCAGCTTCCAACCGATCATCTTCAATCCTTAGGTGCACGCGTGATAGAACGCGAGCAATTTTTAGGTATGTTAGAAAATGCTTTGGAAAACTGCACCACAAAACCGTGGTAATGGTTCGCCTTTTGTTTTTACATGTAAAAGATTTTAATGCAATAATCAAAGATTTTTTTAGAATAAAGAGGGTATGATACTTTCATCACAAGCGGTGGGCTCATCGGAGCCTTGGTTCAAACTTTTAATTTTACTTTATGTTTCGTCTCTTCTTGAAACCGTAAATGGAAAACAAAAGGATGGAAAACAAGTTTTTAGACACTATGCGTTAATGGTAGATGTTTGGAGACGGGAAAACAAAGAAATGGAAAACAAAAATGGAACACACACAACACTACCTTTTTACTTCAGAAGTCGTCAGTCCAGGGCATCCTGATAAATGTGCCGACATCATTGCTGATAGCATTGTCGATGCACTCATCATTGCCGATAAAAACTCACGCGTTGCGAGTGAAGTTTTTGTAGCTGGAAAGCATGTCATCATTGGTGGCGAGGTCAATACCAAAAGTATTCTCTCTTTTTCAGATTATGAACAAATCGTCAAAGACGCACTCGCTAAAATCGGTTACGATGGCAAATCTGCTTTTACCAAAGAGCAATGTTTGCATCCCGATGATGTTAAAGTCCAAGTGCTTCTCAACCAACAAAGCAGCGACATTAACCAAGGTGTTGACCAAGAGAGTGGTGAAATTGGCGCAGGCGATCAAGGCATTATGTTTGGTTTTGCCTCTTCTGAGACCGCTGATTTTATGCCTTCTGCGATTACATACGCTCGAATGCTGTGCGATAAAGTCTACAGCTATGCTCTAACCCATAACCATAAATTGGGTGTGGATATTAAAACGCAAGTCACCGTCGATTATGGTACGAAACAAAATTTTGAAGAGTGTAAACCTCAAAAAATCCATACGATTGTTGTCTCTGCACCTTCGAATGAACATATGTCTATCGAAGAAGTCAGAACCCTCATTAAAGGACTCATTGACGATACAGGGCTGCCTCCTGAACTGTACGATCCAAACGATACGATCATTCACATCAACCCAACGGGTCGTTATGTCAACCACAGTTCATTGCATGATTCAGGACTCACGGGTCGTAAACTGATTGTGGATAGTTTTGGTGGTTATTCCCCTATTGGCGGTGGTGCGCAATCGAGTAAAGATTACACCAAAGTGGATCGTAGTGGATTGTATGCGGCGCGTTGGATTGCCAAACATATCGTAGCTGCGGGATTGGCTAAAAAATGCTCCGTTCAACTCTCTTACGCGATTGGCGTTGCCAAACCGGTCTCTATTGCCGTTGACACGTCAGGAACCTATACCAGCATCAGCGATGATGAGCTCTCTAGCTTTGTGCTTGAAACCTTTAGTTTGACTCCTCGTTGGATTACGAATAAATTTGGGTTGGATAAACCAAGCAGTGAAACCTTCTTGTATGCCGATGTTGCAGCGCGTGGGCAAGTCGGACAGAGTGATTATCCGTGGGAAAAATTGGACAGTTTAGAACTCTTTAAAGCCCTCAAAAAATAGCTTACATGTAAAGCGTTTAAAGGCACTCTTTGAGTGCCTTTAAGGTGTTATAATACCGCTTTTTCCGCTATTGGCACTGTGATAAATCACCGTTTGATATTTTTTCGCATACAACCGCAAGAGTAGATATTGCAATGTTTGCTCAATGGATGGGCTAAACCACGCATTATTGCTGATAACAATCATCTGTTTTGGATTGCCTTTAAAGAGTGTAGGATTGGTTCCTTCATAGCAAATGGCACTTCGAAAAGAGATCCCATTGATCACAAAATCTTGCGGCTCTTTTGCTTTTTGATAATCTTTGGCTCCATCAAAAAAGAGCTTATTGATGAGCTCAACCATAAAACTGGGGAAAGGGATCTCTTCACCAAACGGAACCAGAATAATTTTATGGGCAATCTGCATCTCTCCCTTTTGAAAAAGATACGATGAGTTAAAAAATCCTTGATCCTCTTCATACGTTAACGACCCTGTTACAATGGTAATCTTTTGAGAATACGCTTTGAGCGCTTCAATCAAACGAGGTGCACGGTTTAGGTAGAGCGGAAAAGCACTCTCTGGGAAAATAATCAGCTCTTTGTGTTGTGCAATGGCTTGCTCAATCAACGTGAAATTTAGATCAATTGCCTCTTGTTGGTACTTCGCATCCCAACGCTGGGATTGAGGAATGTGCATCGAAGGGATAACACTATCAATTTTGGGAAGAATGACCGCAGGTGTTGTGTGGTACAAAGCGCCTAAAAGTGGGATAAGCGAGAGGAGTTTGAACCTCTTTGGAAGGGCTTTTAAAAGGGTAATTCCGCTTAAAAAGAGTCCAAATGCAAGGTGTGTGGTTGAAAAATAGGTATCAATGAAGACCACTTCAAGCTTTAACCAATTAAAGCCAAAAGGATCGATAAAGCTCACTCCAAATAGCAATGGCGCTTGGAGATAAATAGTGCTTCCAAAGCGTCCAATCAGCCAAAAAAGAACACCATAAACGAAAGCCACACCGAAAATGATGAATGGAATGAGAAAACTCAAGTCATAATAGACAAAACTAAAACTAATCCAGTAAAACCACAAAAGCCCAATGAACAGACCACTCCAAAACCATACCACACGATTTTCGCCCAAGAGGAGGTAAAAACCCACAAAGGCTAGGAGGGAGTTAAGTATGAGCAATGTTAGTTCAAAATAATCGAGGTAGATAAAGGCAGAAAGCAAGAGGGCTATAACAAAGGCTTTTATTATGTAAATGCGGGTAAAATATATCTCTAAATTTTTTTTCATAAAGGATTTCCATGCAAGGTTCTGCAAGTTTACTCTCTTCTTTACTCCCACTCGTTGTTCTTTTCGCGATTTTTTATTTTCTTGTGATTAGACCCCAACAAAAACAGGTAAAAAAGCACAAAGAAATGCTTGATGCACTCAAAAAAGGCGACAAAGTCATTACCAGTGGAGGTTTGATGTGTGAAGTCGTGAAACCTGAAGAAGATTCTATCAAAGTTAAGCTTAATGATGAAGGCGTCATTGTGAAGGTTTCAAGAGACTATATCGCAAAGAAAATCGATGCCTAAAGGTAAATTTAATTACCGTTTAGTCATTTTTCTCATTGCCATTATTTTTGGAGTAGGCTTTTCAATGCCTACTTTCTTGCAAAGTGAAAAAGGGGCTAAAATTGCCTTAGGTCTTGATCTTCAAGGCGGTCTTCATATGGTCTTAGGTGTACAAACCGAAGAAGCTATCAAATCCAAAGTTAAATCTATTGCTTCAAGTATCAAATTCTTCGCGCAAAGTGAAGATATTATTATCGACGATTTTAAAATTGATGAAGAGGTGCTCTCTTTAGCACTTCTGGATAAAGATGAAGAGAAAAAACTCGATGAGATGCTGAAAACCATTAGCGGTTTGCAAGTCTCAAAAGAATCCCTTCGCTACACGCTCTCTTTAAATGATAAAGAAAAAGAACTGATTCGTGAATATGCTATTTCACAAGCGGTTGAGACCATTCGTAACCGTTTGGATCAATTTGGTTTGGCTGAACCCAATGTTGCACGACAAGGCAGTGATAAAATTGTTGTCGAACTGCCTGGTATTAAAACAGCGGAAGATGAACAACGTGCCCGTGAATTGATCGCAAAAGCGGCACACTTACAGCTGATGGCAGTGGATGAGAAACGAAAAGATCGTGTCAATACGATGAGCCCAACAGAAGCGGCACAGTATGGCGATGTGATTTTATCCGATGCGAGAAGTGAACAGGTGCGCCATATTTTAAAAGAGATTCCTGTGCTTGATGGCAGTATGCTCAGCGATGCAAAAGTTGCTTTTAGCGAGACACATCAGCCTGTGATTAACTTTACCCTTAACTCTGAGGGTGCAAAAATCTTTGGTGATTTTACCGCCAATAACATTGGCAATCGCTTGGCGATTGTCTTAGATAACAAAGTCTATTCCGATCCTGTGATTCGCGAACGCATTGGTGGCGGAAGTGGACAAATCAGCGGTGGCTTTAGCGTTAAAGAGGCACATGATGTGGCGATTGCCCTTCGCAGTGGAGCTCTTTTAGCGCCTGTTACACTGCTTGAAAAACGAAGTGTTGGACCCTCTTTAGGTGCCGATAGTATTCAAGCAAGCACCATTGCTTTGATCGCTGGATTTATTCTGATTGTTGGTTTTTTAATACTTTACTACCACATGGCAGGTGTTTTTGCGAGCTTTGCACTGTTTGTTAACCTAATTCTTTTAGTCGCCATTATGGCACTTTTTGGAGCGACTTTAACGCTTCCTGGTATGGCAGGTATTGTTTTAAGTCTGGGTATGGCGGTGGATGCAAACGTTATTATCAATGAGCGTATTCGTGAACTTTTACGACAAGGTATCGCGGTAAGACAAGCGGTTGAAAAAGGGTATGAAAATGCGATGAGCGCCATTGTCGATGGTAACTTAACTTTGGCCGTTTCTTCTATTATCCTTTATGTCTATGGTACCGGACCGATTAAAGGATTTGCCATTAGTATGCTGATTGGTAACTTGATTTCAATGCTGACAGCCATTTTAGGAACACACGGAATGTATGAGCTATTGATGTCTTATATTGAGAAAAACCATAGTATTCGTTTTTGGTTTGGTATGAAAAAGAGAGGTCACTAATGGAATTTTTTTCAAAAGGTATTATCTATAATTTCATGAAGTATGGTCGTGTTTTTGTTATGACCACGCTTTTTTTAGCGTTTATCTCTTTAATCCTTGTCTTTACCAAAGGGTTTAATTACGGTGTTGATTTTGTCGGAGGAACCGTTGTTCAAATCAAGTATGAGCAACAAGCTCCTCTGGATAAAATTAGAGAAGATCTTGCAAAAGATAAATTATTTGCAGGAGCCTTGATTACAGAATTTGGTTCCCCTGAAGAGATTGTGATTCGTTTTTCAACGGTAAGTGACAGTGTCGCACAAGATATTGGAGATCATATCCGTACACTTTTAAAAGATACGGGTGCTTTTGATATTCGAAAAGTCGATATTGTTGGGCCAAAAATCGGCGGTGAACTGCGATCCAAAGGAATAATATCCGCTATTTTAGCGATGATTGGTATTTTGATCTATGTTGCTGTTCGTTTTGAATGGAAGTTTGCTATTGCTTCTATTATTACATTGTTACATGATATTACCATTACGTTAGGCGCTATTATTTTATTTGATATTGAATTTAGTCTGGATGTTTTAGCCGCTGTTTTAACCCTGATTGGTTACTCTCTGAACGACACGATTATTATTTTTGATCGTATTCGTGAAGAACTTGAAGAGACAAAAAACACAAATTTCTCTGACATTATCAATATTTGTGTATCCAAAACACTTTCGCGTACAACGATTACCTCTTTATTGGTTTTCTTTGTTGTTTTGACCCTCTATATTTTTGGTGGCGAGATTATTCATGGATTTAGTTTTACGATGTTATTAGGTGTGATTATTGGAACGTACAGCTCTATTTTTATCTCCGCACCTTTTTTAACGCTTATTGGTTTTAGCGTTGAAAAATATAAAGCGAAAATTGCTTTAAGAGAAAAAAATAGAATTGAAAAAAATAAAATGCGTTCCATGTATGAAAAAGGTACCGTTTAATTGATGGAGAGAAGATGCAGTACAACCCGTTAGAACTTGAAACCAAATGGCAGACAACATGGGATCAAACCAATGCGTTTGAACCCTCAGCCGATTTTACCAAAGCAAAAAAATATATTTTAAGCATGTTTCCTTATCCGAGTGGTCGTATTCACATGGGGCATGTACGCAACTACACCATTGGGGATGCGATTGCGCGTCATCACCGTAAAAATGGGTTTAATGTGCTTCACCCGATTGGTTGGGATAGTTTTGGTATGCCTGCTGAAAATGCGGCAATTAAGCATGGGGTTCATCCTAAAAAATGGACGTATGAAAACATAGACTATATGCGCAAAGAGTTGGCTTCGTTGGGACTCTCTTTCTCGAAAAAAAGAGAGTTTGCTGCGAGTGATGTGCTCTATACCAAGCATGAACAACGTATTTTTATTGAGATGTTTAATAAAGGATTGGTCTATCAAAAAAGCGCCACACTGAATTGGTGTAATACGTGCCAAACGGTTCTTGCCAATGAGCAAGTGGAAGAGGGGTGTTGCTGGCGTTGTGACAATCCTGTTGAGCAACGCCTGCTTCCAGGTTATTACCTCAAAATTACGCAGTATGCTCAAGAATTACTCGATGATTGTGAAAAACTACGTGAGGGTTGGCCAAGTCAGGTCTTGACGATGCAAGAAAACTGGATCGGTAGAAGTGAAGGGTTAGAGTTTTCTTTTACCCTTAGTGATGACTCTCGTGCTAAGCTAGATCATCAATTTGACAGCTACAAAGTTTTCACGACCCGTCCTGATACGATTTACGGCGTAAGCTATTCCGCACTTGCGCCTGAGCATCCTATTGTCAAGCATTTAATTTCGCATAAGCTTTTAAGTGAAGCAAAAATTGCTCAGATCAAAAAAATGCAAAGTGTCGGAGCGCGCGAGCGAGCACAAGCGGCTAAAGAGGGCGTGAGCTTAGAGATCGATGTGATTCATCCTCTTACAGGTCAAAATGTGCCGGTTTGGGTGGCGAATTTTGTCTTGATCGAATACGGTGGCGGTGCTGTTATGGCGGTTCCCGCACACGATGAACGCGATTTTGAATTTGCTAAAAAGTATGATTTGGCGATTATTCAAAGCATTGAAACACCATCTCCATTTGATGGCAGTGCTGCGACCACCGAGTACGGCACGTTAGTCAATTCAGGTGAATTTAGCGGACTAACGTCTAAAAGCGCTCAAAAAGCAATCATTGCACATTTTGAAGCGCAAAAAATCGGTACAAAAGTCATTAATTATAAATTACGTGATTGGGGCATTAGTCGCCAGCGTTATTGGGGTGCGCCGATTCCGATGATTCATTGTCCCAAATGTGGGCTTGTGCCTGAAAAAATCGAAAATCTTCCTGTGGCATTGCCCGATGATGTTGAGATCAAAGGCGAGGGCAATCCACTCGATAAACACCCAATGTGGAAGCATACAAAATGTCCTACATGTAATGGAGCTGCAACGCGTGAAACCGATACGATGGACACGTTCTTTCAATCCAGTTGGTATTTTTTACGCTACACGACCGATCCATCGCTTTGGAATGACGTGCCTTTTGATAAAACGAGTGCAAACTATTGGATGAATGTCGATCAATACGTGGGTGGCATTGAGCATGCGATTTTACACCTGCTGTATTCTCGTTTTTTTACCAAAGTGCTTAGAGACCTTGGTTACGTCAATTGCGATGAGCCCTTTGCCAACCTTTTGACCCAAGGTATGGTGTTGAAAGATGGCTCCAAGATGAGTAAAAGTAAGGGCAATACGGTTGATCCTGATGCGATTATCAAAACCTATGGTGCCGATACAGCACGTCTGTTTATCCTCTTTGCAGCGCCTCCTCAAAAAGAGCTCGAGTGGAATGACAGTGCAGTGGAAGGTGCTTTTAGATTTTTAAAACGCTTTGCGCAGAAGAGTGAAAATTGCTTTACATGTAAAACTATTCCAAGTATTGAGCATAGTTCCCTTTGCAAAGAGTCCAAATACGCCCGTAAAAAAGTGTATGAAGCGCTTAAAAAATCCAATGAGATCTATGAAGGAAGTTACACCTTTAATACCTTAATCGCAGCATGTATGGAAGCCTTGAATGCGCTTGGCGATCAAAACGATCCAGCGGTTTGGAGTGAAGGCTATTTTATACTGCTCAATCTTTTAGAGCCGATTGTGCCGCACCTCTGCTGGGAGATGAGCGAGAGCCTTTTTGGACGGGCTAATTTAGTCCCCATTGCGATTAAAGAAGAAGTTTTTGTAGAAGATAGTATGATACTCGCTGTAACGGTCAATGGTAAAAAGCGCTCCGAAATTGAAGTGGAAACCTCCATCTCCAAAGAAGAGGCGTTACGTCTTGGTAAGCAGAGCGTTACCAAATGGTTAGAGGGATGTGAACTTCTTAAAGAGATTTACGTTCCCAATAAATTGATAAATCTGGTGGTAAAGTAATATGAAACAACTTTTTCTTGGACTCTTAATAGTAGCTTTTATCAGTGGATGCGGCTATAAACCCTCCTCATATTATGCCAAACAAGCATTAGGCGATAAAATCTATGCTGAAGTGACCATCTCAAGACAAGATCCAAGAAACAGTGTTCTCATCAAAGATGCCGTGAATGAAGCTGTTGTGAGTCGTTTTAGTGGCAAATTAGTTGCCAAAGAACAGGCTGAGAGTGTTTTACATGTAAAGATTCAAAGCATCTCTTTTTCACCAACTGTGTATGATACTTATGGGTATGTTATTGCCTATAAAACGACGGTTGTCTTAGCCATGACGTATGAAAATGACGCGAAAAAAGTTGAGAAATTAACAGCAACAGGCGAGTATGACTTCTCCATTACCGCTAACAGTGTTATCTCCGACACCAATCGCTTTGAAGCGATTCGATATGCTGCCAATGATGCTTTAGATGAGTTTGTCTCTAAGATTGCGATTAAAGGACTCCGAAATGGCAACAACAATTAATGAAATTATTAGAGATTCGCTCGAGCTTATCAAAGAAGAACATCTTAACTTAACGCCCGATAATTACGCCAAAGTCTTTTGTAAAGTGGCGAAACAAAAGGGTGTCATTGTTGAAGATTGCCAAAAAGTTGATAAATATACTAAAAAACTTGATCCCAATATTGTAGCGGATATGAAGCGTTTTAGTATCAGCAATGTCGATGAACTCCTCGCTTTTTTGGTCGCAAAACTTAATCGTGCCAATGAAGGAGATGCACTTAAAATGGTCAGTTCTTTAGCCATTTTGACCAAACGTGTGCTTCAGGCGATTACCCTTTTGCATGATGCAAAAGCGACCAGCTTGGCGAATGCTTCCCTTGAACGCCTTGATTTTCATCAAAACCTACAGTCCATTGATCTGGTTAAAGAGAAATGGTTTGATTTTATCTCCAACTACGATGATAGCTACCTGAAAAAACTCGATGCTTTTGGGCATGTGAGTAAAGACGATCTTGAAGCAATGGTGCGAGATCTGATTAGAATTTTGAGTAAAGATACCAGTACGGAACTCTATAGAGACATTGTTCCTCTCATTATTGCAACTTTGGTGCCTTCCATTGCCTCTGGCATGAACGATGAACTCGCTGCCATAAGCCATGAATTGCGCAACTCTCCAGATGCTTTGGGGACACCTGCACTTCAAAAAGAGATTAAAACGCTGATTAGCAAGCGCATTGAATTGGATAAAACTGAGGTTCAAAAGAAAATTTCAGCCTTGGATAAAATCCTTGATGAGATCAATAAAAAACTTCTTGAGCTGATCCAAAGCAGCAATCTCAGTCATGAACAGGTCAAAGTCATTAAAGCTGATTTGCAAAATATCAATTTTTCACAGGATAGTTTTGAAAATGTCCATGTCAAGTTACTGAACATTGCCTCTTCTTTAGAAAATGAAACCAAATCCCTTAGCGAGCGAATGGTCAGCAATCAAGAGACCATTACCAAACTTCAAAACCGTGTCACCAAACTCGAATCGGCACTCTTAGTCGCCAAACAAGAGGTGAAAGAGGATTATCTGACCCATGTAGCGACCAAACGTGCCCTTGCCAATGAGATGGGGCGCGTCGAAGATGCGTTTATGCGTTATAAAATCGATTATACGCTCTGTTTTATCGACATCGATCATTTTAAAGTGGTCAATGATACCTATGGGCATGAAGCGGGCGATGTGATTCTCTCTACCGTAGGAAAGATTTTACGTAAATACATTCGCCAAGTTGATTTTGTTGGACGGTACGGTGGAGAGGAATTTTTAGTGATACTTCCCAGTACTGATCTTGCGCAGGCAATTCACTTTGCCGATAAAATCCGCGCGATTGTAGAGCAGTTTAAATTTCTCTATAAAAATGAGCGTATCAACGTGACGGTCAGTTGCGGTGTTTCACAACGCTCACAGCTAAAGTCCAAAGATGAAACGCTCAGTGCTGCCGATGCCTTTTTGTATAAAGCCAAAGAGGCAGGACGCAATCAAGTGATGCCTGTGCTGTAATGAATTTACACGCTTTTTTAGAGACCAAACCGCTTTTTTACGATGAAATTGATTATGCGCGCATGCCCAAAGCGTATGAAAGCATCGCATCTCATTTTACGCTTCCTAAAATAATTCACCTCGTTGGGACCAATGGAAAAGGAACTACGGGGCGTTTTTTAGCCCATATGCTCAGATCAAACGATTTACATGTAGGACACTATACCTCTCCGCATATTCTTCATTTTAACGAACGCATTTGGATGGATGGAAGCGATGTGGATGATGCTCGTCTTGAAAAAGCGCATCAAACACTGCTCTCTTGGCTTGATCCAGATGTAGCACAAGCGCTCTCGTACTTTGAGTACACCACACTGTTAGCCATGGTTATTTTTGCTTCCCTCTGTGACTATGTTGTCTTAGAAGCAGGTTTGGGTGGCGAGTTTGATGCGACCAATGTCTTTCCAAAATGCCTCTCTATCATCACTCCCATTGGGCTTGATCACCAAACATTCTTGGGTGAAACGATTGAAGAAATTGCTCAGACAAAGATCAACAGTGCTACGGACATCATCGTCTTAGCGAAGCAGTATGATATGAGCGTTTACCCTATTGCCCTCGCAAAATCACAGGTACTTCAAACGCCTCTTTACGAGGTTGAAACTTTTTTTGATGAAGCAAAGTGTGAGACATTAGCGCACTATGGTGTAACACATCATTTGCCACGCTATTTAGAGGAAAATTTTAAAACAGCCCTTTGTGCATTAACCGTTCTTGGGTATGATTGTGATCTTGAAACGTTTTTACCCACTCTTTTGCATGGACGATGCCAAAGAATTTTGCCCAATGTGATCATGGATGTCGGGCACAATGTGATGGCAGCGAAAGCGCTGGTGGAGAGTTTGGGCGGAAAAAAGGTTTTCTTGGTCTATAATAGTTATAAAGATAAAGATTTTAAAACCATTTTAGAGGTTTTAAAGCCAATTATAAAAGCCATCTTAGTGATTGAGATTGAAAGTCCGAGGGCTGCAGATCAAGCGGATTTGTATGAAGCTGCAAAAACATTAGCGCTTCCTATCTCGTCTTTTGAGGCAATACAGAGCGATAAAGAGTATTTGGTTTTCGGCTCTTTTTCAGTTGTGGAAGCATTTTTAAAGGGTTTATGTGAAAAATAAATTTACCGTCACGATTTCCGATGTGCATGGTTCACGACATTTTTTATTGCATCAGTTGATTAAAAAGTTTTTGCTTTATTTTACGCTGTTTGTCGCTTTGTCTATTTTGATTGGAAGCTTTGTCATCTTGTTTTTGATGAAAGAAGTTTCGACGTTGGAAGCCAAAAAAGAGAGTGCAGTTGCAGAACGCAATGAACTCATCCTTCAAAATGAGGAGCTTCAAGCCAAGATTTCTGAAAAAGCGCAAGAGTATGAGAATATTCGTGATAAAATCAGTAATGTGGAAGAGCTTATTGGTCTTCGTGTCAATGAAGAAGAGAGTCTTGATAGTAGGCTTGAAGAGATTGATGTCACGGTTATGGAGCAAAAAACATTTTTTGACAACATCCCCAGTGGCGACGTGATGGCGTATAGCGATGTCTCTTCTCACTTTGGTTGGCGCGAAAATCCTATTTTAAAACGGCGCATTTTTCATGCAGGCATTGATCTTCGTGCTCCCATTGGAACTCCTATTTTAGCACCAGCCGATGGTGTGGTTAAAATTATTCAGTATAATCAGAACAGTGGCTATGGGAATGTGGTCTCTCTCAGTCATAATTATGGATTTGAGAGTTATTATGCACACTTACAAAATAAAATTGTTGTTAAAGAGGGGCAATTTGTTAAAAAAGGCGCTTTGATTGCCTATTCGGGAAACAGTGGTATGTCAACAGGCCCACATTTACATTATGAGATAAAGTTTATTGGGCGTATCCTTGATCCTGAGACATTTTTAAAATGGCGTGGGTCTAATTTTGCTGAAATCTTTAAAAAGGAGAAGAGAGTCACATGGGAATCTTTAATAAAGCTGATCAATACGCAGTACCCGCTTCCGAAACAACCATCGTAGCCAGTGGAGCCAAAATTGAGGGCATTTTTAACTGCCAAACACGTTTACATGTAGACGGCGAGATCATCGGAAAAGTGCTCTCGGACAGCATTGTTACCATTGGAAAGCAAGGACGTATTAGCGGTGAGATTAATGCAAGCCGGTTGATTATCAATGGTCTTTTTGAGGGCAATGCAAATTGTGACAATGTCGAAGTTTTAGAAGGAGGTAAGTTTTTAGGAAAAGTGATTTCCAAAGAGCTTGTTATTGAAGCTAAAGCCATTTTTGAGGGTGAAAGCAAAATTAAAACGCAGAGTGTGGAAGCACCTTCGTATGAAGAACAAAGGGATTGATTGTTACAAGCTGCGTGTTATGAATTTTTACAGACCAAAAATGACCTCCAACTTTTAGGTGTTAAAGGCGAAAAAGAGGCTTTTCTAGCCTCTGAAGTCGCTCTGCTTTTAGGTAAAAAAAGCTATGTGCTTCCCGATCTTAGAGCCAATATGGGTGATGATCTGCTCTCGTTTCATGAAGAGATGGTGGAGCTTTTACGTTCATTGCATGCCTTTTACCAAGACCAATCCACTAAAAAGATATTAATTGCTCCGCTTCGTACCCTTTTAACACCGCTTCCAAAGGCAGAACTCTTTAGCACTTTCTCGTTAGAATTTGGGATGCGTTTGCATCTGGAGCGCTTTCGCGAGCAGATGTTTTACTGGGGGTACTTAGCGGTCGATGTGGTGCAAGGCAAAGGTGAAATCTCCATTCGCGGTGACATCATCGATGTTTTTCCTCCCGATAGTGAAAAAGCACTGCGTCTGAGTCTGTTTGATGATGAAGTAGAGAGCATTCGTTTTTTTGACTGTGAAAGCCAAAAAAGTGAGAAAGAGGAGTTGGAGAGCTACACACTGTTTCCTGCCCTTTTTGCACTCGATGAAGAGCGTCATACGCAAATGCAGAGGCGCATTGATTCCTTAAAAAGTGATAGCTTTACCAAAGATATTCACTCCCTTGGTCTTTGGGTTTTGGGTGAGAGCGGGGCAGTTTATACCGAAAGTTTTAAAACCTATTTGAGTGCAGATGCGCTTGAAGAGCTTAGTGAAATCGCTCTGTTTGATGAAGAAGGGGCACGAAAACTTCAAAATCTTCCTTGCCTCCCTGAAGCAAAACATTATCGCGAAATTGCACCGAGTAACATCAAAACATTTTTAGAACTGCATCAAGCCAAAAAGATTACGATTTTAGCTCGAAACGAAGTACTGTTGCGAATGGTGGATGTAGATTCTTTACATGTAAAATGGATTCAGAGTGATCGCATTGTTAACATCATGAATGCGGAAGAGATCATTCTCTCTCTGAATAAACCTACAACAAAAATCAAACGCAAACGTGCCAATATCGTTCTCGATGAGCTGAAAAATGGCGATTATGTGGTGCACGAAAACTACGGGATTGGTATTTTCAAAGGACTAACCCAAGCGACCGTTTTAGGTGCGACCAAAGATTTTGTTTTGATCGAATATTTGGGGGATGACAAGCTACTCCTTCCTGTTGAGAATTTACATGTAATAGACCGTTACATCGGCGAAAGCGGTGGTTTGGTCAGTGTGGATCGTCTTGGGAAAGGCAGTTTCCAAAAACTCAAAGCCAAAACCAAAGAGCGACTGTTAGAAATTGCCAGTGAAATTATCGCCATTGCTGCCAAGCGTGAGATGGTGGATGGCCTTAGCATCGCCATGGAAGAGGGCGAGATGGTACAGTTTGAAGCCGATGCGGGCTTTGCCTACACGGAAGATCAAAAGAGAGTCATTGGCGAAATTTTAAGCGATTTTAAAAGCGGTAAAATGATGGATCGCCTCCTCAGTGGTGATGTCGGTTTTGGTAAAACCGAAGTGGCGATGAATGCTATTTTTGCCACCATTCGCAATGGTTTCCAAGCCCTGTTAATCGCGCCAACCACACTTTTGTGTTCCCAACATTTTAAAAGTCTCTCAGCGCGTTTTGCCAAGTATAACATCAAAGTAGCGCAACTCGATCGCTTTACGACCGCAGCGCAAAAGCAGGTCATTTTAAAAGAGCTCAAAAGTGGTGCGTTGCAGGTGTGTGTGGGAACGCATTCGCTCTTTGAAGTCGAACTGTTCAATCCAGCTCTTGTCGTCGTCGATGAAGAGCATAAATTTGGCGTCAAACAAAAAGAGAAGCTCAAAAACTTCCGTGAAAACGTGCATATCCTCTCCATGAGTGCCACGCCCATTCCTCGCAGTCTCAATATGGCGCTGAGCTCCATCAAGCAGTATTCCCAACTGCTCACTCCTCCTAACGATAGAGAAGATGTGAGAACCTTTGTCAAAGAGTACGATGCTAAAGTCATTAAAGAGGCGATCATTCGTGAGATGAGACGCGGTGGGCAGGTCTTTTTTGTCCATAATCGCATCGCGACCATTGAAGCCAAACGCAAAGAGTTGCTCTCCATGATGCCAACTCTTCGCATCTTAACGCTTCACTCAGAGATCAGCGCAACGGTGACTGAAAAAGAGATGTTACACTTTGAAGAGAAGGCGTACGATGTGCTTCTAAGTACGTCCATCATCGAATCAGGCATTCATATCCCGAATGTTAACACCATCATTATCGACTCCGCTGATCATTTTGGTATGGCAGATCTTCACCAACTTCGTGGTCGTGTGGGACGTTCACGCCGTCAAGGTTTTTGCTACTTTTTGGTCAAAGAGAAAGAAGAGCTCTCAGAGTCGGCTAAAAAACGCCTCATTGCATTAGAGTCCAATTCGTATCTGGGCAGTGGCTCCATCCTTGCGTACCACGACCTTGAGATCAGAGGTGGCGGTAATTTAGTGGGTGAAGCGCAAAGTGGGCATCTGAAAAATATTGGGTATTCACTCTACTTAAGAATGCTCGAAGATGCCATCAATGCGCTCTTGGGTAAAACACCGATTGCTTCGCGCGAAGTGGATATTAAGCTCTCGATTAGTGCGTTTATCAGTGACAGTTACATTCTTGAAGATCGCGTACGTTTAGAACTTTACAGGCGTCTGAGCAAGTGTGGGACGATTCATGATGTGCTAGAGATCGAAGAAGAGATGGTGGATCGTTTTGGTAAGCTCGACGTTCCAACCAAGCAGTTCTTGCAACTGATTGAGATCAAGATTTTTGCGACAGCTCAGAATATCGTGCTGGTTTCCAATTACGCCCAAAATATCACGATCAAATACGAAGATGAGAAGAAGATCTCCCTGCAATCACGCAGTCGTGACGATGACGATATTATCGCAACCGTGCTGGCACAGCTAAGGGGCAAAGCATGAAAATAGGCTTTATTGGCGACATCGTAGGCAAACCTGGGCGAAGTATGTTGGAGATGTATCTTCGGAAACTTCGCCAAGAGTTTGGGCTTGATCTGGTGATTGCCAATGGTGAAAATGCCAGTCATGGCTTTGGACTTTGCGCGCAACACGCCAAAGAGCTTTTCTCGTATGGCGCGGATATTCTCACCGGTGGAAATCACTCATGGGATAAAAAAGAGATTATTCCTCTTTTAGAGGTAATGCCTATTCTTCGACCTCTTAACTACCCAGAGGGAGTGCCTGGACGAGGCGTGAGCGTTTTACATGTAAACGAAAAAAAGGTCGCGATTATCAATGTGATGGGACACTATGGCATGCCGATGGTGGAAAATCCTTTCTTGCGTGCCCAAAAAGCCGTTGATGAACTTCATGCTGAAGGTATCCAAACCATCATCATTGACTTTCATGCGGAAGTGACTTCGGAGAAGCGCGCAATGCACATGCTTTTAAAAGGAAAGGTGAGTGCCATTTTAGGTACCCATACACACGTAGGAACCGACGATCTTCAAATTGTGGATGGAACATGCTATGTGACCGACGTTGGGCTTAGCGGGGCACGTGATGGCGTTATAGGCATGGATAAAGATGCTCCTCTGAAACGGTTTCTCACAGGACTTCCTGCATCTCTTGAAATTCCTAAAAAATGTAAAAAGATTTTGCAGATGGTCATCATGGAAATCGAAGAGGGCAAATGTGTTGAAGCGTTTAAGCTGCGCGTGTTTGATGACCAAGAGCGCATCATCGCAAGAGCCGTGCATGAATAGTTTTGATCTTTTAGAAGCTCTTAAAACCCAAGGCTATCTTAAAACCACGCGCGATCCTTTGTGGTGGCCGCGCTCTGGCACCTTTTGGGTTGTGATAGGTGCCATCTTAACACAGCAAACCAAATGGGAAAAAGTCGAAGAGAGTATGGGGCATTTGGAAAGCGCAGGCGTTGATAGTTTAGAGAAGCTTGCGACACTTGATCTTGATGTCCTAGCAATGTGCATCAAGCCCAGTGGTTTTTACAACACCAAAGCAAAAAATCTGCATCTTTTAGCCAAAGCCATTCTGGAATCCTTTGGTTCTTTTGAGGTGTTTTGTGAAACGGTTGATCGTGAGTGGTTATTGGCACAAAAAGGGATCGGCGAAGAGAGTGCGGATTCTATTTTATGTTATGCGTGCAAGCAAGAATCTTTGGTAGTAGATGCGTATACTGCGCGTTTGCTTGAAGGTTTTGGGTACAGCTTTGAATCGTACAGTGCACTTCAAGAGTGGATGATAGAAGGGGTTGTGAACCATCAAACCAAAGTCAATCAACTCTACACTAAAGAAATAACACGTAATGAACTTTTTGCACGATTTCATGGAAAGATTGTGGAGTTTTGTAAAGAAAACAGTCGTGGGAAAATAGTCAATGTAGAGCGTTTGGGCATTTAAGCCCAAACAGTAGGTTTCTTAAAGGTTGTGCTCTTTTTTATACGCAACGATCATAGCGTATGCTTCATCTTTCAATCTAAGTTTCTCTTTTTTGAGTACATCAAGATCCGCATCACTCAAATGTTCTCTACCTGCATCAACGTCCGCAATTTTTTGGTCAAGCTCATTGTGTTTTTCAAAAATTTTAGCAAAGTGCGCATTGTCAACTTTAAGTTTTGAGATAATTTCTCTGTATTCGTGTAGCATGATAACTCCTTGTATATTTGTTTTATTGTATCAAAAAGTGCTTAATTTTAGGGCTATGTCCTATAATCTGCATTAATCTCAACGTATTTATGCCCTAAATCACAGCCGTATGCCGTAAAGGAGCTCTCGCCAATTCCCAATTCACAGTGAATGCGAAACGACTCTTTTTTCATAACTGCTGCCGCTTTTTTCTCTGCTTCGGAATCTAAGGAGCGCTGCTCTTTTGAGTAAATTAAGACATCATCATAGTGAATCACAAGGCTCTCTTCGTTACATGTAATGCCACTCGCACCAATGGTTGAAGCGATACGTCCCCAGTTGGGATCTTCACCAAAAAGGGCTGTTTTAACGAGCAAGGAGTTGCTAAGCGCTTTAGCGGCACGTTCAGCTTCTGTTACATTTTTAGCGCCACTGACTTCAAAGGCAACCACTTTCGTTGAGCCTTCCCCATCGCGTACCAGCATTAAACTGAGCTCCTTCGTGATAAGGTGAAGCGCTTCATTAAACGCCTCTTTATGGTATGCGCCACTCTGTTTTGAGCTTAGAAGCAAGACCGTATCGTTAGTTGAGGTGTCACCATCGACGCTGACGGCATTAAAAGAGTGTTCAATCGCAGGCAGTAGCAGTTCATCCATATCGGCTTTTGGGATATTTGCATCGGTAAGAATAAAGCAGAGCATCGTTGCCATTGCAGGATTGATCATCCCTGCACCTTTGCAGATGGCTGCAATATGAAAGAAACTGCCATCGTCTAAAAGGACTTTAAAGCAGAGCTCTTTTTTAAAGCTGTCCGTTGTCATGATCGCAGAGGCTGTCGAATGTGAATCGTTCGCATTAAAATCAAAAAGATCAAACGCGGTTGAGAGTTTCTCAACATTGAGACGATAGCCAATAACGCCGGTTGAGCTCATAATCGGATTATGAATCGATGGAAATTTGGTTTTCAGTATGTCAAAAAGGGTCTCTATATCTTCGATTCCTTTAACACCCGTCATGGCATTGGCATTTTTCGCGTTCATCAAAATGAAATTGGTTTGAAACCCTTTAGGGTAGCGCAAAAAGTGTTTAATGGGTGCCGCTTGAAAAACATTGGTGGTAAAAACAGAGGAGACATCACACAGCTCGTTGGAGCGAATAAACGCAACATCATTAGTGCCGTTTGGTTTGAAACCTGCGTGAACGCCTTGGCAGTAAAAACCAGCTACGTTATCAAGTCCATTTTTAAGCGGGAGAATGGTAAACATGGGTAAATCCTTTAGGATTTTGGTGTGAAAGTGAGTGGTAAAGCAAAATAAAACGCATAAAATTTCCCCGTGAAGGAGAAATTTTAGCCGTTTTTCTTCATGGTACGAAGTGTCGAAGCAGCAATTCTAATTTTCTTAGTCGTTCCATCTTCAAGTGTCACACGGACAGTTCTAAGGTTTGGAAGGAATCTTCTTTTAGTTTTGTTGTTCGCATGGCTTACGTTGTTACCAACCATAGGGCCTTTTCCAGTAAGAGCACATTTTCTTGCCATATCGATATCCTTAAAATTTTTCGTGAATTCTACACGAAACAAGCAAAAGAAACGCTTAATTCAATGCAGCCTGAGATTATATCGAAAATATTATAAATTTTGATACAATTTTGATTTTAGAGTTCTTTCGAACTTTTCATACGCTTTCCAAGCAAAGCTTTGAAAGCTACGTTAACACTGGGTTTTCTTCGGCAGAATGCCCACGCACCTTTTGGTGCTCTTATTTTTTTCATATAAAGGTTTAGCTGATGTTAGTTGCTCCAAGTATCCTTTCTGCTGATTTTGGAAAGTTAAGAGAAGAGATTGTATCGATTTGTGAAGCAGGGTGTGATCTGGTGCATGTGGATGTGATGGATGGGCATTTTGTCCCCAATCTGACCATCGGACCTGTGGTGGTCAGTGCTGTAGCCAAAGCTGCTACTAAACCATTGGACATTCATTTGATGGTTGAAAACAACACTTTTTTTGTCGATCTTTTTGCCCCTTTAAAACCAAAATACATCTCGTTTCACATCGAAGAGGAGAAGCATCCGCACCGTTTGATTCAAAAAATTCGAGATTTGGGTATCTCTCCAGCGATTGTTCTTAACCCTCACACGCCTCCATCCCACATTGAGTATCTGCTTGAAGATTTGGATATGGTGCTTTTAATGAGTGTCAACCCAGGTTTTGGCGGTCAAAAATTTATCCCCAGTGTTTTAGAAAAAGCACCGATTTTAAAAGAGATGATTGTGAAGAAAAATGCCAAAACAGTGATTGAAGTCGATGGTGGGGTTAATAACCACAATATTCACGCTTTAGCCAATGCGGGTGTGGACATCGTCGTTGCTGGCAATTATGTTTTTAGTTCCAGTGATTATAAAAGCGCTATTGATTCGTTAAAAGTCTAAACATGTGGGTTAAAATTTGTGGTATCACCAACCTTGAAGATGCTCTATGTGCAATAGACGCTGGAGCAGATGCACTTGGATTTGTTTTTTATGCGAAGTCTCCTCGCTACATTACGCCCCAAAAGGCGAAAGCCATTGCGGAGCAACTCCCTTTACATGTAAAGAAAATGGGGCTATTTGTGGATGCGACGCCAGAGGAAATTAGCCTTACATGTAAAGAGGCGCAGATGGACATGGCGCAGATTCATTTTGAAGTGGATGATGCGTTTTTAAATGCCCTTAAAGTGCCATATTTACGTGTTGTACGTGCTCAAAAAGCTTCGGATATTGTACAGTATAAAGGTTTGATTAGGCTTGTGGATGCGTATGTGGAGATCTTTGGCGGAACAGGAAAACAGATCGATCTTGCATGGTTTGAACATGCCGATTGTGAGAACATCATCTTAGCAGGCGGTCTGAGTCCTGAAACGGTTGCACAGATCAAACCTTTAGGCTTTTACGGCGTGGATGTGAGCAGTGGCGTGGAAAAAAGCAAGGGCATTAAAGATCATGCCAAAGTCAGTGCGTTTATTCAAAGAGCCAAAGCGTGAGAGCCTTCGATAGTTACATCCAGAAGATGACGCAAAAGCCTATTTTTCACAAAGAGTTTTTTGCCAAAATGCACACGTTTAAAGAGTTAGAATGTGTGGATGTTGAAGACCTCTCAATGCTCAAACTTTTAGGACTTCCCATCACTAAGTACAATAATTATGCCTTTACGCTTGAGACGCTCACGACACCGATCACGCAGGGAAAATTTTGCATCGTGGACATTGAAGCCAATGGCAGTAAACCCACCCTGCACCAAATCATCGAAATTGGCGCGGTGATGATTGAAAATGGCAAAGAGGTGGCAGAATTTTCTTCATTAGCCAAAGCCGATGTTTTGCCTGATAGCATCGAACAACTCACCGGCATCAGCCTTACCGAGCTTCAAAGTGCTCCTTCTCTGAGCTCCGTTTTAGAGGCGTTTCGCCTGTTTATCAAAGATGCGGTCTTTGTAGCGCACAATGTCAATTTCGACTACTATTTTATCTCCTATTCACTCGAACAAGCAGGGTTTGGTCCACTTTTGAACCGTAGACTTGATACGATTGATTTGGCAAAAAAGTGTATTGAAGCACCCAAATATGGGCTTGGAGCACTGACGGATTATCTTGGAATTGGCTTTGAAAACCATCACCGAGCACTCTGCGATGCCAAAGCCACGGCACAAGTCTTTTTTAAAGCACTGGAAAAATTACCAGAGGAAGTGCAAAGCGTTGAGCAGTTGATTGCCTTTACCAAACCGCACAATCAAAAAAAGAAGAAAAAAGAGAAGGCAACGAAGCCTACTGATACATCGCTTTAAATTTCACGTAATTATCGGCGGAATGGTAAAGCGATGCGACCTCTTCATCACTCAGTTCGCGTACAACTTTGGCAGGATTGCCCATAATCAGTGAGCGTGGTGGGAAGATTTTGTTTTTTGTCACCAATGAATTCGCCCCAACAATCGACTCTTTGCCAATCACGGCTCCATCAAGAATGGTCGCGCTCATGCCGATCAAACAGGCATCTTCGATGCTACATCCGTGCAGCATCACACGGTGTGCGATGGTTACATTATCGCCGATGGTGGTGGCAAATCCATCACTGCGATCGGCTTTTTTAAAGTGGGTGACGTGGATCATACTGAGGTCTTGAATTGAGGTTCGTTTGCCAATGGAGATGGAGTTTACATCGCCTCGGATAACGCAGCCAAACCAGATAGAACTTTCTTCACCGATGCACACGTCACCGATGATGTCCGCACTGGGGGCTATAAAAACATCCGAAGCGATGCAAGGCTTTGTACCTTGAAACTCCACAATCATCTTAGCTCTCTTTAAACAAACGACGTGCGAGTTTTTCAGCTTTGTGCGAGCTCGTGTCTTTCTTTTGCGCTTTGTAAATTTTATTCATATAGTCTTCCAACACCGTATGGTTATTGATAGAACGCTCTTCGGTTGGCTGAACTTCGGTGTAATCGCCGTTGTTCTCTAGGTTCCAACTGAGCACATTGTCATTGAGTTGGAGTTGCAAAATTTCAAAGAGTTTTTGTTGCAACGCTTTATCAAAAATCGGTGTCATCAACTCCAATCGTCGCTCAAGATTTCGAGGCATCCAATCGGCACTGGAGATAAACGTTGGTGTTGGATCGCCATGCTTAAAGTAAAAAATACGCGCGTGTTCTAGATATTTTCCGATGATAGATTTGACTCGAATATTTTCACTAATGCCCTCAACGCCTGGACGTAAACAACAGATACCACGTGCGATAATATCAATCTGAACGCCTTGCATCGAAGCGTTGTAGAGTGCTTGAATCACATCAGGGTCAACCAAAGAGTTCATTTTCACAATGATCCGACCCTCTGCGCCATATCGAGCTTCATTGTTGATCAAGCTAATGACTTTAGGCTTAATCTGCGTTGGTGACATCGAAAGGGTGTCAAGTTTTTTATGCTTGGAAAAGCCCGATAAAATGTGGAAAAACATCGTGCCATCTTTCGCAAAATCTTCTTTACATGTAAAGAAACTGGTGTCGGTATAGATCTTTGCGGTCGAGCCGTTGTAATTTCCTGTGCTAAAGTGCATGTAAAATTTTAGTTTCCCATCTTCTTCTTGGCGAATCACTTGCGCGATCTTGGCATGGACTTTAAAGCCCGTGATGCCGTACACCACGTGTGCTCCTGCTTGCTCCAACGCTTTCGCCCAATGCAAGTTATTCTCTTCATCAAAGCGCGCTTTAAGCTCCACAACGGCGGTGACTTGTTTGCCTTCATTGGCTGCATCGATGAGCGCTTGAACGATTTGGGAGTTTTTCTCCACGCGGTAGAGTGTCATGCGCATCGAAACGACTTTAGGATCTTTAGACGCCTCACGGATCAGTCTTAAAACCGGATCAAAACTCTCATACGGATGAAAAAGCAGCACATCGCCTTTATCGATCACTTTAAAGACAGACTCATTGCTGTCAAAGGGTGGCAATGTTTTGGGATTGTACGGAGGCAAGGCGAGATGCGAAAAATCTTTATTGCCCACGATTTGCCAAAGTGCACCAAGATTGAGAGGAATTTTGTACATGTAAATATCTTTAAAGAAGATTTGCATGTGCGAATTTAGAAAATTGAGCAGATCAGGATCGGCTCCTTCTTGGATGTTCAGACGTACAAAAGCCCCTTTACGACGGAGTTTTAACCCTTGCTCCATGATCATCATAAAATCATCAGCTTCTTCTTCTTCGATGACCATATCGGCATTTCGTGTGACTCTAAAGGCAGCAGATGCGACCAGTTTGTAGCCAGGGAAAATCTCTTCTGCATGTTTGCGAACAATCGTTTCAATCGGCACATACGTATGATCACCTGCTTGAAAAAAGCGTGGAAGAACGCGTGGAATACGAATCATGCCGTATTTATAATTGCCTGCTTCATCGCTTTCGTTGTCTTGCAATTTGACTGCAAGCGAGAAACTGAGGTTGTTCAGGTGCGGAAACGGGTGCGTTGCATTGACGGCAATCGGGACGATGACAGGCAAGATATTGGAGAAAAAATACTCATCCGAAAGCTTTGCTAAAGTAGGACTAAGCGCGTCATAATCGGTAATAAACAGGTTCTCTTTTTCAAGATCTTTAACGATCTCTTCGTAACTGCTCTGAATCACCTCTTTTTCGCTAGCAAGGTAGCTTCTGATTTCACGAAGTTGATCCAGAGGTGTTTTTTGATCCGCTCCTGTTTCGATGACACCGGCACTAAAGAGTTGTTTAAGCCCTGCCACGCGAATCATGTAGAATTCATCAAGGTTGGTAGCATAAATAGCTAAAAATTTGAGTCGTTCAAAAAGAGGGAGCTCTTTTTTGAGGGATTGAGAGAGGACTCTTGTATTAAATTTGAGCCATGAAAGCTCGCGGTTAAGGTAAAGGCTAGAGTCAGTTAAATCAGGCACGTTTTATCCTTTTGTAAAAGTGGATTATTTTATCAAAAAAAAGTTATAAAAAGGTAACAACACAGAGGGCGTCGATAAAACATCTACATCTTTTTGAGCTTCTCGATTTGATCGCGTAGTTTTGCCGCTTTTTCAAACTCTAAAATCTTTGCCGCTTCGTGCATGGCTTTGGTCAGCTCCGTGATGATCTTCTTCTTTTCACTCGGTGGAATCTTCTCTTTTTTATCAAACGTGTTGTAGATGTCGGCATGTTCTTCGAGTTTAAGATTTTCATCCATTTTGCGTGTCGTACTGGTGGGTGTGATGCCGTGTTCTTTATTGTAAGCTTCTTGAATCGCACGCCTTCTTAGCGTCGTCTCTATCGCTTTTTGCATCGAGTCGGTGATCTTTTCTGCAAACATGATGACTTTACCATTTAGATTTCGAGCCGCACGTCCCATCGTTTGAATGAGACTCGTTTCGGAACGTAAAAAACCCTCTTTATCGGCATCTAAAATGGCTACAAGGGAGACTTCTGGTAGGTCAAGTCCTTCACGAAGGAGGTTAATACCCACAAGCACGTCAAATTCCCCAACACGCAAAGAGCGAATGATCTGGTTGCGCTCGATGGCGTCGATGTCGGAGTGCATGTATTTGATCTTGATGCCCAGATCGGCGTAGTAGCGTGTGAGCTCTTCTGCCATCTTTTTAGTGAGCACGGTTACAAGCACTTTTTCATCTTTACATGTAACCTCTTTGATCTTGTCAAAAAGGGTTTCCACTTGGTTTTTACTGCTTAAGATTTCGACTTCAGGATCAAGCAGACCTGTCGGTCTTATGATCTGTTCAGCAGTGTTGTCACCACTAAGCTCTAGCTCCAACTCTTTGGGTGTCGCGCTGACAAAAAGGTAGCGTGGTGCTTTGTGGATGAACTCATCAAACATCAAAGGACGGTTATCAAGCGCACTGGGAAGCCTAAAACCGTACTCGACAAGCACTTCTTTACGACTGCGATCACCTGCGAACATACCCCGAAATTGCGGAAGACTGACATGGGATTCATCGACGATAACCAGATACTCCTTATTCATCGCTTCAAAGTAGTCAAACAGCGAATAGGGCGTAGCCCCTGGCTCGATGCCAGTGAGGTAACGCGCATAGTTTTCAACGCCTTTACAAGCACCCGTAGAACCCAACATCTCAAGGTCAAACTCGACACGTTGTTTGAGGCGTTGGTACTCGACCAATTTGTCCTCTTTTTTGAAATATTCAAGCCGTTCACCTAACTCTTGTTCGATGGATTTGATCGCTTTTTGAAGCCTTTCGTGCCCGACGATAAACTGGTTTGCGGCGTAGATAACGACTTTATTGAGATGTTGCAGTTTTTTGTTGAGGAAGACCTCAAAATAGTTGATGCTTTCCACTTCATCACCAAAAAATTCAACACGAATCGCCTCTTCTTCACTGTAAGCGGGGTAAATGTCAATAACATCGCCACTGACTCTAAAACACCCACGGTCAAAAAAGGTGTCATTGCGTTTGTAGCCCATGTCCACAAGGCGCAAAAGAAGCTTCTTTTGGTTGATGGTATCGCCTTTTTCAATGACTTGTACCATCTCTTTGTATTCGCTCGGATCGCCCAATCCGTAGTTAGCCGAAACGGAAGCGACACAGATGACATCATCAAAACTAAGTAAAGATGCGGTGGCACTAAGCCTCAAGCGTTCTAACTCTTCGTTGATGGAGCTGTCTTTTTCGATGAAAAGATCACTGCGTGGAATGTACGCTTCAGGCTGATAGTAGTCGTAATAACTGATAAAATACTCCACATGATTTTTAGGGAAAAAGCCCTTAAATTCGCTGTAAAGTTGTGCCGCAAGGGTTTTGTTGTGCGTCATGATGAGGGTTGGCATCTTAAGTTTCTGGATGATCTGCGCCATCGTGTAGGTTTTACCACTTCCCGTCACGCCGATGAGGGTTTGGTAACGACTTCCTTTTTTAATGGACGCAACAAGTTTATCGATGGCTTGCGGTTGATCGCCCGAGGGTTGATAGGGACTTTCTAAATAAAATTCACTCATAGTTGATACTTTTCCCATTATTTTGTTACAATTATACCAAACAACGCTACACAAAAAGGCACTCGCATGTTTGAAGAAGAGAGAAACATTAGCACATTAAGCCAAAAGATAACGGAACTTTTGGAAAAATACAAAGACCTTCAGGCTCAAAATGAAGCCTTGCGCCAAGAAGTTATCAAAGCTAAGGCATTGGCGGAAGCTAAAAATGTGCAGATTGCCAAATTAGAGCAAGACTTAATCAATAAAGATGTTAATTCAGATGATCTTCTCAGTAAAATCGAAGCAGTGCTCGGTCGATGAGTAAAATAACCATCAGTCTTGGTGGCAAAGACTTTGACATCAAGCTAGAAGGTGCCTTTGCGCTGCAGTTTGAAGCCGACTTTAAAGAGCAATTTAAAGGCAAAAGCACGATCGATCCCAAAGAGTTACTCTACGCCTATGTCGGCAAATGCTACGATAATTTTATGCTAGAAGAGGAAGTTACCAAACTGTTACATCAAATGGACGAAATTTAAGTCTAGCCTAAAAAAAATTGTACTAAAATCGCTTCACGTGGTCAATAAGTGTATTGGCTAACACAAAACAAGGAGTTAAGATGAAAAAAGGTTTCACGATGATCGAATTGATCTTCGTCATTGTTATTTTAGGTATTTTGGCAGCTGTGGCGATTCCAAGATTGGCAGCAACGAGAGATGATGCAAAAGCTGCAAGCATTAAGTCAGATGTTGGTACAGCACTTACTGCAATTCCTGCTTGGTATCAAGGTCAAAAGGATGTTCGTATTGCTCAAGCAATGCAAATTGATACAAGTAGTTGGACTAAAAATAGTGATGTTTCATATACATGGAAAGATGGAACTAACAATTGTATTACAATTGCTATCCATGATATGAATCAAAGTTCAACAGATGGTACTTGGACTGATAATAACATAGCACTTTCAGGTACAGACTTTAATGCTTCAAATGGTGCTTGGTTATCTACTGCAACTGGTTCTCCAACATTAAGAATCATCAAAGCAGGAACAACAGGTACAATTTGTTCAATGTTATGGAACGATATGGGTTTAACAGAACAAAATATTAGCATGGGTGGTCAAAAAGTCAAATGGTAATGAGTTCGAAAACTCACTATTCTAAGCAGAGCGGAATTCGCTCTGCTTTTACAATGGTAGAACTTGTTTTTGTTATTGTTGTGCTTGGTATTCTTGCCGCTGTTGCAATACCAAAGCTTGCAGTTAGTCGTGATGATGCTGTAATGGTAAAAGGAAAATCTCAAGTTGCTGCAATTCGTAGTGGTATTTCTCTTTTAAGGTCTCAACGATTGCTAGAAGGTAATACAACAGCTATTTCCTCTCTTGACAACAATGCAAGCACATCAGAAGGTCAAACACTTTTTTACGGTGCAACCGCAGGCAATATTTTAGAATATCCGCTTATTTCTAAAAATAGTGATGGTAACTGGATGAAAACAGGTGCAAATACGTATAATTTTATCATCGGTGGTCAGGCAATCCCTTTTACGTACAATGCTACTACAGGCTTTACCTGTGATACAACCAATGCTTCAACGGGTGCAAATTGCAAAGCATTAACTCAATAAACGTGTGTTTTACTATCATATTGCTCTTTTAAAATCTCCTCTTTCGCCTTTAACCTATCAGTCTGAGGAAAACTTTCCTCTCGGTGCAGTGGTTGAAGTCACACTTTCAAAACGCACCATACAAGGTGTTGTGGTTGCTTCGGTTAAAAAACCTTCGTTTGAATGTGCGTCTATCTTGTTTACATGTAAAACATTTTACCCTCACAAAACACTTGAATTGGCTCGTTTTATTGCGGAGTATTATGTTTGTTCTCTTGGCGAAGCATTAAATCTTTTTGTTCCTCATTCTCCAAATGCTTTACATGTAAACGAAAAAAATACGACAGATATTACGCTTTCAACCGAACAAGAAAAGGCGTATGACTTCATACAAGTACATCCTACATCGCTTCTTTTTGGCGATACCGGAAGTGGCAAAACAGAGATTTATATGAAACTCTTTGAGCAGACCATCAACGAAGGCAAACAGGCGATTTTCTTGCTTCCTGAAATTGGTTTAACGCCTCAGATGAAAAATCGTTTGAAACATCATTTTGGAAAACATGTTGCTATTTGGCATTCTAAAATCACTGCGAAGAAAAAAGAACAGATACTCAGTGATATTCACGAGGGGAAAATTTCCATTATCGCGGGTACGCGTTCAGCGCTTTTCTTGCCGTTGCAACACTTAGGTTTGATCGTCGTGGATGAAGAGCATGATGAAAGCTATAAGTCAGGAAATCGTCCTCGTTACAACGCTAAAGATTTGGCACTTCTTTTTGGTCAAAAACTGGGGTGTAAAGTGCTTTTAGGCTCCGCGACACCTACATTAACGAGTTTCTACAAAGTGCCAACCTTTAGGCTTAAGGGGACATTTTTTGAGTCACAAAGTTACATCATGTACGACGATGGCGAGCATGGATTGAGCTTTAAGATGACCCAAGCGATCCAAAAAGCATTGAATGCACACAAGCAAGTCATCGTTTTTTTGCCGACACGCGCGAACTTTAAGTACATTACATGTAAACAATGTGGCGCCAATGTCGAGTGTCCGTTTTGCAGTGTGGGCATGAGCATTCACCACAATATGAATGCGCTGAAATGCCACTACTGCAACTACACCGAAGTGATTCCCAAAGCCTGCCCCAAATGTGGATGCGAAGAGATCGTAGCAACGCGTATGGGAACGGCGGAAGTGAGTCAAAAACTAACAGAGCATTTTCATGAGCATGTGGTACAACAATTTGACCGCGATGAGGTGCGAACAGAGAAAAAACTCTCTGAAATTTTGAGCGATTTTAATGAGCACAAGATCGACATTATGGTCGGCACACAGATGCTCAGCAAAGGGCATGATTACCACGGTGTGGGGCTTGCCGTCATTTTAGGTGTGGATGCACTGTTGGGAATGAGTGATTTTAGATCGCGCGAAAAAACGCTTGCCTTGGTATTGCAAATCGCAGGGCGAGCAGGGCGAAAAGGGTATGGCGAAGTGCTGATTCAGAGTAAAAACAGCGAATTTTTTAAGCAGTATTTGGGTGATTTCGAGCAGTTTTTAAAGGATGAATTGGTGTTTCGAAAAGGGCTTTATCCGCCCTTTAAAAAAATGCTGAGGCTCATGAGCGCGCATGTCAAAGATGAAAAAGCCAAAGAACTGATCGATAAAGTAGCGCTCATCGCGCAACGTTTTCCACAGGTCGAGGTTGTGGGATTTGGCAAAGCCAACATCGCTAAAATTGCCAATAAATACCGCTATGAACTCCTTGCACGCAGTGATTCCAGCAAAGCCTTACTTGAGTTGGCCCATGCCGTTAAACTTTTACATGTAGAAGCTGACATCGATCCGTTATCCTTTTCTTAATATCAAAAAGATATAATCCATCCATAAACTAATGTACAAAAAGTGATAAACAATGATCAAACGATACCCAACCAAACAAATTTTTGTTGGCAATGTGCCCATCGGTGGCAATGCTAAAATTCCTGTGCAGTCGATGACCTTTTCAAAAACACACGATGTGGAAGCAACCGTGGAGCAAATTCGCCGTTTGCATTTTGCAGGAGCTGACATCGTGCGTTTAGCCGTACCCGATTATGACGATGCGCACGCACTTAAAGCGATTAAAGAGCGTTCCACGTTGCCTATCGTGGCGGACATTCATTTTAATTACCGTTTGGCATTGATCGCCGCGGAAGTGGTGGATTGTATTCGCATCAATCCAGGTAACATTGGCAATAAAGAGCGCGTTAAAGAGGTCGTCAAAGCGTGCAACGAGCGCAATATCCCGATTCGCATTGGTGTGAACAGTGGAAGCTTGGAAAAAGAGTTCGATGAGAAGTATGGCCCTACGGCGAAAGGGATGGTCGAATCGGCGCTGTATAACATCAAATACCTTGAAGACCTTGGTTTTACGAACATGAAAGTCTCGCTAAAAGCGAGCGATGTGGAGCGCACTGTAGAAGCGTACCGCATGCTGCGCCCTTTGGTGGAGTACCCATTCCATCTTGGCGTTACGGAAGCAGGAACCTTGTTTCATTCAACGATTAAATCTTCCATTGCGTTAGGGTCACTTTTACTCGATGGCATTGGGGATACGATGCGTGTTTCCATCACAGGAGAGCTTGAAGAAGAGATCAGAGTGGGACGCGCCATTTTAAAAGACAGTGGTGTGGAAGCGGAAGGTTTAAACATCATCTCATGCCCAACGTGCGGACGTTTGGAGGCCAATTTGGTCAATGCCGTAGCCGAAGTAGAACGTCGCACCAAACATATCAAAGCACCACTTAATATCTCGGTGATGGGATGCGTGGTCAATGCTATTGGCGAAGCCAAACATGCCGATGTCGCCATTGCCTTTGGCAAAGGGCAGGGGCTTGTGATGGTCAAAGGCGAAGTGGTTGCCAAACTCAAGGAAGAAGACCTCGTCGATAAATTTTTAGAAGCGGTTGAGCTTGCTGCCAAGGAGTACAAAGCATGAGCAATCTGCACAATGTGAACATAGAGCGCTCCGTTCTTAGCTCCATTTTATTTAACCCTGCAACGTTTGAAGATGTTGCGGCGGTCATTGGCGCGAAAGATTTTTACCTGCCAAGCCATCGGTATATTTACGAAGCGATGGAGGCGTGCGAGAGGGAAGATCTGCCGATTGATGAGGAGTTCATCAAGAAAAAGCTCAACCAACAAGGGCGTTTTGATGAAGACGCGATGTTGGAGATTCTCTCGACCAATCCTCTGCCTGCGACGAAAGCGTATGTGGAAGAGATACGCGAAAAAGCGATCAAGCGAGAGTTGGTACAGCTGACCAGTGACATCAAAGAGATCGCGGTTGAGAAAGATTTGCCTTCAACTGAAGTGGTCGATTTAGTGCAACAAAAGCTCTACCAGATCACGCAAGAGAGTGGCACCAAAGAGTTTCGTGAATCCCCTGAGATGACGCACGCGACTATCGCGCACATTCATGAAATGAAAAAGCGTGGCAATTCAGGCGTTGTTGGTGTGGACAGTGGTTTTGCTGAAATCAACCGTTTAACCTCAGGTTTTGGTGAAGGCGATCTCATCATCGTTGCGGCAAGACCGGCGATGGGTAAGTGTTTAGCCAAAGGTACGAAAGTGCTGATGTACGATGGTATTTTGAAAAATGTTGAAGATATTGAGGTGGGCGAGCTCTTGATGGGCGATGATTCAACGCCACGCAAAGTACTCTCTTTAGCACGTGGTAGAGAAAAAATGTACTGGGTGAGGCAAAATAAGGGGATCGATTATCGTGTGAATGAGTCGCACATTCTCTCCTTAAAACGTTCACGCAATGAAGGAAAGCATACGCATGGCGATGTTTTAAATATTTCGATTCGTGAGTATCTTGGCAAAAGTAAAAAATTTAAAAGCAACTATAAAGGCTACAAAGTTCCTGTCAAATTTATGGAAAAAGCGTTGGCGATTGAGCCTTATTTTTTAGGATTGTGGTTGGGGGATGGCAGGAAATCAGACGTGCGCATTGCGACGCAAGATGAAGAAATTGTGGCGTATTTGAGTGACTATGCGACGCGCTTAGGATTCGGCGTGAGTCAATCCAAAGACGATGGAAAATGCCCAATGTACGCCATCGTCAATGTTGACAACACCAAAAAAGAGAGTTTGCAAGCCACCATACGTCAACTGGGGCTCATTGAAAACAAGCATATCCCACAGGAGTATCTTGTCAATTCAACGCGCAATCGTTTGGAACTTTTGGCAGGACTTTTGGACAGCGATGGTCACTATGATGCGCAGTGCAATGGTTATGAGATTACGCAAAAAGACGAGCACCTTGCTAGGCAGATTAAATTCTTAGCTGACACTTTGGGGTTTAGAACCTCATTGAAAGAAAAAGAGGCTACGATTGAACGCATAGGCTTTACATGTAAGGTGTATCGCGTGCGAATTTTTGGCAATGTCGATACCATTCCTGTGAAAATTAAGCGCAAAATGGCTGAGCCATGGCGTGTAAAACGCAGTTGGAATCAAACAGGGATTCAGGTTGAATTTGATCAAGTCGATGACTATTACGGTTTTGAAATTGATGGCAATAGCCTCTTTTTGCTCGAAGATATGACTGTAACACACAATACGGCTTTTTGTTTGAATTTGGCGCAAAATGCGTTAGATCGTGGTAAAGGCGTTGCGATCTTTTCGCTTGAGATGCCAGCGGAGCAGTTGATGCTT
This sequence comes from Sulfurospirillum sp. SCADC, assembly GCF_000743525.1. Classification (GTDB taxonomy): domain Bacteria; phylum Campylobacterota; class Campylobacteria; order Campylobacterales; family Sulfurospirillaceae; genus Sulfurospirillum. Next base: position 92,341 of record NZ_JQGK01000011.1, read on the forward strand.
AGGATGCTCAGTGCGAAGACGTCCATACCGCTTCAAAAGCTCAAAGTGGGCGATATGGGTGATGAGCAGTGGGGAAGACTCACGAGTGCTGCGGATGAGATGAGTAAACGCAAATTTTTTGTGGATGATAACGGCTCTGTGGATATTCATAAAGTCAGAGCGAAGCTTCGCAAACTCAAATCGCAACACCCAGAAATTTCCATGGCGATCATCGACTATTTGCAGTTGATGAGTTCGGCTGGAACGAGAGACAGACATATCGAAGTCAGTGACATCAGTCGTGGACTTAAACTGTTGGCGAGGGAGCTGAACATCCCTATCATCGCACTCTCTCAGCTTAACCGTGGGCTTGAAGCCAGAAGCGATAAACGCCCGATGCTGAGCGACCTTAGGGAATCAGGTGCGATTGAGCAAGATGCCGACATGATCTTATTTGTCTACCGTGACGATGTTTACCGCATGCGTGAAGAGAAAGAGAAAGAGCAAAAAGCCAGAACTGAGGGTAAAGAGTACAAAAGTGACTTTTTTGAAAAACCAGAAGAGTCAGCCGAGGTTATTGTTGGAAAAAATAGAAATGGACCCGTTGGCGTGGCGAATTTGATTTTTCAAAAGGCGTGTACGCGCTTTGTGGATGGCGGTAAAAATTCTATTCCGATTGAAGTCGTCCAATACAATGCCTCGATTTCCCAAGAGGCGAAGATTAGCTTGCCTCCCTTGTAACCATGTTAAACGTACCACTCTTTGTCAGTAAAAAGGAATTTTTTCTGACACTGATAGTGGTGCTTTGCATTGCGTGTATCTCCCTTTCCATCGAGTTTTACCACTTCAAAAAACTGACGCATGAATCGTTACATGTAAACACGGCAACCGTTCTCAATCACTATACGAAAACGAATGAGAAAGGGCGCACTTACGATGTTTTCAAGCTCAAACTAGATGGCAGTGGCGCGGAAGTTTATACCACGTCGTGGCGCGTCAGCTCTATACCGATAAAAAGTCGTGTTAAAGTCAAACTCAAAGTGGATAAAGTCACATTTTACGACTACCTTAAAGGTTTTTTTGCTCCATCACTTGCCTTGTATGAAATCTACGAAGATAACCCACCGTTTGATGTGAAGCCACTGTATCGTTTCATCGAAAAGCAACATGAGAGTGAAAAGATAGCGGAGCTTTACAAAACGCTTCTGTTTGCCACGCCTATCTCCAAAGAGTTGCGAGAAGAGGTGCAAAAATGGGGCATTTCGCATTTGATCGCCATTAGTGGCTACAACGTGGGCGTCATCTCGTTTCTGCTTTTTTTCTTCCTCAAACCGCTGTATCAGTTTTTTCAAAGTCGTTATTTTCCGTATCGCAATGCCACAGCGGATTTGACCATGGTGGTATTGGTTGTTTTATTTGGTTACATGGTTATCATCGATTTTGTGCCTTCGTTTTTGCGTGCCTTTGCGATGAGTGTTTTAGGATTTTTTATCTATTCACGAGGGATTAAAGTGCTCTCTTTTGAGATGCTGGGGCTTACAACACTAGGGCTTTTAGCGCTTTTCCCTAGCCTTGTTTTTTCGCTCTCCTTTTGGTTTTCGGTGGCAGGAGTCTTTTACCTCTTTCTCTTTTTACACCATTTTGAAAGCCTCAATCGCTGGGTCTTGCTTGCCATCATCGATTTGGGTGTTTTTTGCTTAATGGTTCCTATCGTGCACACCTTCTTTCCTGTCTTTACCTTTTTACAACTCACGTCACCGCTTTCAAGTCTCGTGTTTATCGTCTTTTATCCACTGGGTGTGCTTTTACATGTCATTCATTTAGGCGGCATTTTAGATGGTTATTTGCTGGAATTCTTACATGTAAAAACGGGGAGTTATCTTCTGAGCTTTCCGTGGTGGGTTTTGGGAGTGTATGTGGGAGCTTCGCTTGTTGCGATACGCTACAAATTTGCGCTGTATGCTTGTTTAGGCTTTGCTGTTCTCGCGCTCTTTTTCATTCAATAAAAAGCAGAATTTCAGACCATAAAGGTAAATAAACCACGAAAAGTAGATCCAGAGGAAGAAGAAAAGTAGAATGCTAAACGAGCCGTAAATGCTCAGATACGTTTTATTGTAGCTTACATAATAGACAAAAAGAATTTTAGAGACATACCAAAAAAGGGAAGCGACAAACGAGGAGAAGAGGGCACTTTTAAGGTGAATTTTGATTTTAGCGGAGACAGAATACATGATAAAATACAAAAGCCAAACAATCAAATAGGGCGAAAAGCGTACTAAATTGATGGAGCTTGTGACATCACTTTGATCCAAAAATTCTTGCACCACGGCTGAGCTGTAAAAAAAGATGATGAGCCCAAGTGGCATTAAAGTGACCATCGTCCAGTAGGTTGAGAGCGCTTCCCAAAAACTGCGTGAGGGAATCTCAAAGATTTTACTGACGATTTTTTCATAGTCTAAAAAGAACATGATGGAGATGTACAGCACAAAGATAATGCCTACCACACCCATGTTGCTCGTATTGGCGATAAAATCTCGTAGATAGCCAATCATCACATCTTGTTGGGTTGGAATCAGTGAGCTAAAGATAAAGCCTTGCAATTTTTCGTAGTAAACCTCAAAAAGAGGTAGTTTGGTAAAGATACTGAAGGTAATGAGAAGAATGGGGATCAGCGCTAAAATGGTGTGAAAACTCAAAGAAGAGGCGTAGTGTGCAAGCTCAACGTCTCTTAACTTTTTGAAAAATTCAACACCATGTTTAGTGCTTAACAATTAAAGTCCCATTTTGGCAGGATTTAAAATATTATTAGGATCAAACGCTTTTTTGATCGAGCGGAAAAGCTCCATTTCACCTTCGCTAAATGCAAGGTGCATAAAAGGCGCTTTACTCAGCCCAATGCCGTGTTCTCCACTCAGCGTGCCACCCAAGGCTACGGTTGCTTTAAAGATCTCTTCGATTGCGTGATGTCCGATCTCAAGCTGTTTAGGATCACTTCCATCGACCATGACGTTGGTGTGAACATTGCCATCACCCGTATGCCCAAAACACGGCACCGTGACGTTGTATTTTTGCGCAATTTCACCAATGGCTTTAAGAAGTGCTGGCAGTTTGCTACGAGGAACGGTAATGTCTTCGTTCAGTTTTTTGCTGCCGTAAATCGTGATGGATTGGCTCGCATTGCGTCTGGCAAACCAGAGATTTTTGGACTCTTCAGGCGTGGAGGCTCTTTTTAAGCCACTACAACCATTTTCCAAAAACGCTTGTTCGATGATGTCAAGCTGCGCTGTAAGTTCTTCTTGGGTGTTGCCATCCACGTCGGTGATGAGAATCGCCCCTGCCTCTTTGGGTAAGCCTTTGTTGAACTTTTGCTCAACAGCACGAATCGAATAGTTATCTAAAAATTCCATTGCGACAGGCGTAACGCCTGCTGCCATTGTTTTATAAACAGCATTCATCGCATCATCTACGCTAGGGAAAATGCCCATAGCCGTTTGTGACATTTTAGGTTTTGCGATGAGTTTTAACGTGATCTCCGTGATGCACGCTAATGTGCCTTCACTGGCAATAAGAATGCCTGCGATGTTATAACCTGCGACATCTTTAATGGTACGTTTACCTGCACGAATGATCTCACCATTGGGTAAAACAGCACGCAATGCCATCACATAATCTTTCGTGATGCCATACTTTGCCGCACGCATACCGCCTGCATTTTCACTGACATTACCGCCAATGGTGGAGTACTCTTCACTGGCAGGATCGGGTGGATAAAAAAGTCCTCGCGCTTCAACGGCTCGTTGCAATGCCATGTTGATGACGCCAGGTTGTACCACGGCGACCATGTTTTCCATATCAATCTCTAGGATCTTATTCATATGTTTTTCAAACGCTAGGATGATGCCACCGTTTGCAGGCAATGCACCTCCTGTAAAGCCACTTCCCGCACCTCGGGGTGTGATGATAATGCGGTGTTCATTACAATACTTTAAAATCTCGCTAACATCGTTTTCATCTCTTGGAAACAAAACAGCATCGGGCTCGTAGCGTGTACGAGTAGCATCGTAACAATAGGCGATCAAATGGGCTTTGTCGTCATAAACGTTCTCTTCGCCTAAAAGAGTCTTGAAATAGTCGATATTTACTCTTTCCATTGAGTGTCTTTTCTCTCTACGATGTCAAAAGGTAATTTTAAGATAATGCCATCCATCCCAGCACCTTTAAGGGTGTTAGTTTGACCTAGAAGGTAGGCATAGTAGTTGTTGTATTCGGCAATCGTTCCACTGTCCCAGTTAAACCATGAAGAGTCAATCTGTTTATTGATACGTGAATAAAACGGCAGCATCGTCTCGCCACTGCTTTTAACATCGATACTTTGAACAATATGGAAGTTATGGCAATCCACAAAGAAACCTTTGTTCTCAATGCCAAAGAAGATGATCGATGCCGCATTTTGGTAGCATGCTTGTTGGAAGATTTTTTTATCGGGATTTGGACGGTAGAGTTTTGCTAAATAGGCTGCAACGATGTCAGGATGAATCCATGTAATCGTGTTGAAGTTTTTAGTGACTTCGTTGTAAACACTTTGGTTTGGCACGATAATCAAGGCACGATCGTAAAGGTAGTTAATGATGACTTCATCGCCCACAGCAGGTTTAACGCCTGTATCTGGGAAAGCACCTTGGGCGAGCATCTCAAACTTTTCAGCTTTTAAAACCGCTTTGATTCCATCTTTACTGATAACATCAACGCGTGCGATAATGGTTGTATGCGTTGCATCAAACTTATGGCTGACAACGCCGCTTGCTCCGAGTACAAATTCTGGTGAATCAGGGATCACAATTTGTTTTTCATTTGATTCTAAAACGGTTGTTTTGAACTCTTTAAAAAAAGATTGAGCCTCTGCAAATGAGGCAAACAAAAACAGACACATAACCAAAAATAGCTTGTTCAACGGGAACTCCTTGAAGGGTTTATAGTAGCCCTTTTATTTTATGAGAGTGATTATACTATAACTGTTTTAAAAAAACTTATTTTTATCTAAAGTGAGTCTTTTAGGCATTTTGTAAGATTTGTTCCGCTAAAATCGAAAAAGAACTCGGAGGTGTAAATGGCAAAAATCATTATAATTTTATCTCTTTTTGTAGCGTTTGCATCTGCTTCATACGTCGAAGAGTTGAAGTGGCCCAAAGGCGAAACGTTCCTGACATTTTTAGAAAAAAGTCATCTCCCTTCCTCCATTTATTACACCTTAGACAAAGAAGAGCAAGAGTTAGCAGCTGAGATTGTAGCAGGTGTGAAATACCAGGTTCTCAAAAGTGAAGACAACGCGTTAGAGCAAGTTTTGATTCCTATCGGGGAAGAGCTTCAAATGCACATTAAAAAGATAGACGACAAGTTTATCATGGAAATTACTCCCATTCTTCTCCAAGAAGAGAAGCGCTCATTAGCGATAGAGATTCAAAACTCACCTTACATAGACATCCTCAATGCCACGAACAGTTACGGTCTTGCCAATGAATTTGCCCAAACCTTTAGAGGTGAAGTGAACCTTCGAAACCTTCAAAAAGGGGATAAACTCGTACTGGTGTACCAGCAAAAAAGGCGTCTTGGAAAGCTTTTTGGTTCTATTATCATCGATGTTTCAATGGTGGAGACGGCAAAGAAAAAAAATTACATCTTTTTTTATAAAGAGAACTATTACGATCCTAAAGGGCAAGAGCTCGATAATTTCTTACTTGCATCGCCTGTGAATTACACGCGTATCTCCTCTGTTTTTACTCAAAAACGGTGGCATCCGATTTTGCATAAATACCGTGCACACTTAGGCGTCGACTATGCGGCAAGGGTTGGAACACCTGTGAAGTCAGCTGGAAGTGGCAGAGTCTTGTTTGTCGGTCAAAAAGGTGGCTATGGCAATACCATCGAAGTGAGTCATGCTAGCAGCTATAAAACACTCTACGCACATCTGAATGGTTTTGCTAAAGGGTTACGCCGTGGGCAAAATGTCAAACAAGGACAAGTCATCGGCTATGTGGGCAATACAGGGCTTAGCAGCGGACCGCATTTGCATTTTGGTCTGTACCGCAGTAATGTGGCGATTAACCCTGCTAGTGTCGTTAAAATCGCGAAAAGTGCACTCAGTGGTAATGAACTTAAAGCCTTTATAAACTATACTAACGATCTCAGAAAAAAAGTTGAAAATGCTCAAGAGAGCGATGAACCTGTTTATAAAGAGGAAAATTTTAACCTTGCTTATCCTTTTGAGCCAAAACAGAGTTAGTCTTTACATGTAAACAATATGCAACCGTTTTGCGATAGAATAAAAAGAAAAAGAGTCCTCCATGATACGATGTTTTTTTAGAAATAGTAATAAGCTTGAAGTGATCACAGATTTGAGCGAATTTGATGATGACGAAGACAAAAAGAGCAAAGTCGTATGGCTTGATATGCTGCTTCCTACCAGCGAAGAGATCGTGTTTGTTGAGAAGATATTTGGTATCGATTTTCCAACAAAACAAGAGTCTGAAGAGATCGAGATCAGTTCGCGTTACTGGGAAGAGGACAAAAAAATTGAGATCAACAGCTTCTTTTTGATCGCCACGGAAGAGAGTGCGCACAATGAAACGGTTTCGTTCATCCTCCAAGGCAATTTGCTGATTTCCATTCGCTATAAAGAGCTCAAAACCTTTGAAGAATTTAGTAAGCGTTTTTACTATGCCCCTCGTGAATTTAAAAACGGTTACTACATCTTTTCACAGCTTTTAGACATCAGGATCGACGCGGATGCGGACATCATCGAAAAGCTTTCCAAAGACATCACGCGTCTTCGCAAGCACGTTTTTACCGACTATACCAATGATGATGAAGAGATGTTGGAAAAAATCTCCTCCTTTGAAGATCTGAACATGAACATCCGTGAAAACTTGATGGATAAACAGCGCATCCTCACCTCGTTTATCAAATCCAACAAATACGATGACAGCTCCTTGCGTGCTGATATTGTCATTATGTTAAAAGATATTAAGTCGTTGATCGATTACACCGAGTTTAACTTTGAAAGGCTTGATTATTTGCAAAACATCTTCGTGGGTGTTTTGAACATTGAGCAAAATAAGGTCATCAAAATCTTTACGATTATGAACGTTATCTTTCTTCCGCCAACGCTGATTGCGAGTATTTATGGTATGAACTTTAAGATTTTGCCAGAACTTGATTGGCAGTTTGGTTATGCGTTTTCGCTTGTTTTGATGGTGCTTTCTGCGATTACGCCGATTGTGATTTTCAAGAAAAAAGGGTGGATTTAAGCGTATGAAACATACGATTGAAGTTTTGCGCATTGAAGAGTGTACCTACTCAGACTATATCAAGCCTAAAAGTATGTATTACAGACACAACGATGTTGAAAAGCGTTGGGATATTGTCGATACGCATGACAGCGTTGCGATTTTGCTCTATCACAAAGCGCTTGACTCGTTTGTGTTTGTCAAACAGTTTCGACCGTCTATTTACCTAAAAAATCACGATGGATTTACCCATGAACTCTGTGCAGGCATTGTCGATAAAAATAAAAGCTTCATCGAAATCGCCCAGGAAGAGGTTTTGGAAGAGACGGGGTATGATGTTTCGATCAAAGACCTTCAAAAAGTCACCGCATTTTACACTGCCGTTGGTTTTGCCGGCGGACTTCAAACGCTCTATTTTGCGATTATTGATGAAAGCATGCGCGTAGGAGAGGGGGGAGGCATCGACTGTGAAAATATCGAAGTCGTTTATGTCAAACGCGAAGATACTTTAGCGTTTATGTTCAACGAAGCCAATGCCACCACATCAGGCTTGATGTTCGCGCTGATGTGGTACTTTAAAACCTTCGAAAAATAGTTTACATGTAACGCTTAGTTCGCGCCTACTAAAATGCTAGAAGCTTTGATGATGGCATAAACAGTGTCGCCTTTGGCAAGGGAAAGCTCTTTTTTCGCATCTTCAGTTACGATAGCCGTGACATTCAAACCACCAGCCGTAGCGATAATAACCTCACAATTCACAGCACCATCTTTGATCTCAGAAATAGTCCCTTTGATTTTATTGCGAGCACTGACCGCTAAGGCGATGTCTGCTTTTGCAAGAAGAACACTTTGCGCTTTAAAGATACACACAGCCTCAGAACCCACTTTTAGACCCAGTGATACAACCGCACTGTTGGTGATGACCGAAACGATTTGGTCGCCACCTGTCGTTGCCACAATCACTTCACTGTTGACAGGACCATTTTTGATCTCAGAGACTTTTCCAACGATTTGATTTCTTGCACTTATTTTGATAACAGACGTCCTTGGGTTAATCAATCAAGGTTACCCTTGATGGTTAATAAAATTATCTCATAGAGTGTTATGTAATGTCAATTGGCAACGGTGCTGTTTTTTAAAGTATAGAATTCTCTTGAGACGGCGCATTTTTCAAATTTCGAGCGCGTTTTTGAGCAATTTTATCAAACGAGATATACGAAGCAAAGCACTTAAACGTGAGGTAATACAACGACCCAATCACCACAATAATGCCCATCGTCACAAGAAAACTCGAAAATACAGCCGATAAAAATATAGAATAAACCTCACTCATCGTAAACCTCCTCAAAGAATTAAGGAGAGTATATCGTAGTATTTATAAAAATATAATGATAGGATGATTTGTTTTTCATCATGTGGAAGCGAAATGCTTTACATGTAAAAGGTCTGAAGCAAAAAACAAAATAAACTTTTGCTATAATATTTTCATGTATAAAGTAGAATTTGTCGAACTTGACACCAAAAAACCATTTATAGAGTTTATGGCTACTTTAGAAAAAAATGAAGTAGCGAAAATCTTTGCTTCGATTGACAAATTTGTTGAGCTTAAAAATGCTAATTTACCTGTAGGTGAAAATTTATCTAAAAAACTAGATGACGGCATTTTTGAGATACGAGTGAGTTTGCCCAATAAAATAGTCCGAAATTTATACTATTATGTAAGCGGTCAAAAGATTATTATTACACATGGCTTTGTTAAGAAAAGTCAAAAAACTCCGAGTTCTGAGATAGCAAAAGCAAAAGAACTGAGGAGACAATACAATGAAAGGATGTCGTATGAGTAACTATGAAAAACTCAAAAAAAGCTATATGAATGATGCTGAATTTGTCAAAATGTATGACGATGCCAAAACACAAGTGGATTTAGAAAACGAAGTGCAATACATCAAAGACAAAATTCACACCAACGACGCTTCTTTCAATCTCATAAATGCGCTTGATACCTTGCAAAAGCATATTGTTGATTATACACAGAAGCGAAAATTAGCTTGAAGCTTGGAATGATGTAATACTTTAAATCCTACGAACAATAGCTTTACATGTAAAGTTATTTATATTTTGATTGAAATTAAAAGTTTACTTTATCTTGAAAGAGTAACATGTATAAAATCATTCAATTTTTTAGTTTAGCATCTCAAAAGATAGCAATTATTTCTCTTGTCTTGTGGTTTATGTCTTTATGGAGCGTGGCTTTAGTATCATATGAGGGTGATACAATAGTAGGATTCCCTATTGTAATGCTAGGTTTTTTAGGAGGAAATTTTGCATGGTTCGTAAATCCATTGCTACTTTTTTTATTCTATAAACCCAAACTGCTAGTTAAACAG
>NZ_JQGK01000012.1 GCF_000743525.1 Sulfurospirillum sp. SCADC
GTTTAACTAGCAGTTTGGGTTTTTAAAAGAAAGTTGAATCAGAATGTTAAAACACTACACCTATTTTATTACAAAGCACTTTAAGGCTGTACTACTTGCTGTTACGATTCTGACGAGTATTTTTGGTTATTACGCACAGTATTTGAGTGTTGATGCTTCGGCTGAGACACTGTTGCTTGAAAATGACCAAGACCTTAAGCTCACACGCGAAGTACACGCGCGTTACATCAGTCCTGATTATTTAGTCATCTCCTTTAGTCCTAAAGCGTATCTCCTCTCCGACACAACACTCGCAACGATTCGCAACCTTAAAGAGGCCTTGCTGAAAATTGATGGGGTTGAGAGTGTGACCTCTTTGTTGGATGTTCCACTTTTGCAAAGTCCACCTCGACCGATTCAAGAGCTTATTGGTAATGTCCAAACACTCGAATCGCTAGGTATTGACAAAGACTTGGTGCAAAAAGAGCTCACAACAAGCCCTTTGTACGCGCAAAATCTTGTCAGTGAAGATTTTAAAACAACGGCGATTGTGGTCAATCTTAAAGATGACATCACCTATACAGAGTTACTCACAAATCGCAATAAATACCTTCTTTTAGGACAAGAGAGAGCCTTAACACCAGAGGAAAAACTTCAGTATGACGCTGCCAAAAAAGCGTTTAAAGCGTATCGCGATAGTACCCGTGACGAGACCCATCGTCTGATTGAAACGGTGAGAGCCACCATTGCGCCTTACAAAGGCGAGGGCGATCTTTTCTTGGGTGGGGTTATCATGATTGCGGATGATATGATCAGCTTTGTGAAAGATGACATTAAGATTTACGGTATCGCTATTTTGGTTATTATGATTGCTATTTTGTGGATTATCTTCCGTCAAATTCGCTTTGTGGTTTTGCCCATTATCGTCTCGATCAGCGCTGTGGTCATTACTACAGGCATCAATGCTCTTTTAGGGCTTGAAGTCACGGTGATCTCCTCCAACTACGTGGCGATGCAGCTGATTACGACTCTTTCGTTGGTCATCCATCTCATCGTCTGCTACAGGGAAGAGTATGCGCTCTATCCTGATGCGTCACAAAAAGAGCTTTTAAGCATCGTCTTTGAGCGTATGAGTATTCCTTCCATCTTTGTTATTTTAACCTCTATTGCGGGCTTTGGTTCGCTAATGACGTGTGGTATTTTGCCGATCATCGATCTTGGTACGATGATGAACATTGGTGTGAGCATCTCTTTAATCGTCACCTATACGCTTTTCCCTGCGATGATGATGCTTTTCAAAAAAGAGCCCCCCGTTTTGGTCTTTGACAAAGCCTTTACCCTCAATGAAACCTTTGCCAAAATTGTTGAACACCACAGCAAAATCATCGTAACGGTGGTTATTGGGCTTGGATTATTTAGTCTTTTAGGGGCATCGCGGTTGGTGGTTGAAAACAGTTTTATCAACTACTTTAAAACGAGCACTGAGATTTACAAAGGGATGAAGAAGATCGACAACAATTTAGGCGGAACGACCCCTTTAGAAATTGTGGTTAAATTCCCCAAAGTGGCGGCTGAAACAACCAAGAGTGACGATGCAGCTTCTGCTATCGATGGGTTTGAAGATGAGTTCAATGCTATGAACAGCGACGCGCAGTATTGGTTTACGGCGCAGAAAATGCAGACGATTCTAAAAGTCCATGACTATCTGCTCTCGTTGCCTGAAGTGGGCAATGTCTCCTCACTGGGTACCCTCTCAAAAGTCGGACGTATGCTGAAAAATGGCAATGATTTTGACAACTTTGAACTGGCTCTGTTGTACAATGAACTGCCGGAGCGATACAAAAAGATTTTGCTCTCTCCTTATATCAATATTGAGCACGATGAGGCGCGTTTTGTGGTGCGTGTTGTAGACTCTAACCCAGAATTGAGGCGTTCTGAGCTGTTGGAGAATATTCAAAAAGGGTTGCAGAGTGAGGTCGGGCTTGATCCGCAAAATTACCATCTTGTGGGCATGATGGTGCTGTATAACAATATGCTTCAGTCGCTTTTTTCATCGCAGATTTCGACTCTTGGGCTAGCAGTACTCTCCTTGGGCGCTATGTTTTTGTTCCTCTTCCGCTCTTTGAAAATTGCACTCTTAGCGATGACCGTCAACATGGTGCCCGTGAGCGTCATCTTTGGCATCATGGGTTTTGCCAATATACCTCTTGATATGATGAGCATTACGATTGCGTCGATTGCGCTGGGCATTACGGTGGACAATACGATTCACTACTATTACCGCTTTCGTGAAGAGCTTCAAATCGATGGAGACTACATCGCCTCGATGCACCGCGCGCACGGAACGATTGCTTTTGGGATGTTTTACTACTCGCTGGCTACCATCGTAGGCTTTTTGGTGATGGTGACATCCAACTTCATTCCAACACTGATTTTTGGACTTTTAACGGTCATCGTTCTGATAACGGCGATTGTCTCTGACCTGCTTTTCTCACCGTTTTTGGTGGTTTTTTTCAAACCGTTTGGCAAAGGCATTACGCACAAAAAATAACCATTCACCTATCGCTCCTTTTGGGTATACTGTTTAAAAAAGGAGTGATAGATGCTTAGCCTGAACTGCCCCGAACTCGATACCTACCATGTCCAGTGTGACGAACTGCCGAACTCCTTTGATTACACCCATTTCACCGAATCGTTTAGCGCGCTCATTCACCATACCAAAGAGCATTTTGCCCATGAAGAGCGCTTGATGAAAGAGCTTCATTTTCAAGGCTATATGGAGCATTTTGAGGAACACCAAAAAATCCTTGGCGAGATGAGCCAGTTTTTAGCGATGGCGATGCAGGGCAATACTTTGTTTGCGAAAAATTACATCAAAAACGGTGTGGGCGATCATTTGGATCTGCACATTCGCAACATCGACTCACAGTTGGCGATGTTTTTAAACAGTAAAAGCGAGCTGTAAACTAAAACCAATGAGCCCAACACCCACGATTTTCTGCACAATGTAAAGGTATGGAAGCAGCTTTAACGCTCTTTGATTGCCAAACAAAAACGCCACAAACAGATCCCACACGATCAACAACGCTACCATCCACACCGCGTAAAACATCTTTACATGTAAAGCCGTTTCAGGCTGAATGATCGTAAAAAGCAGTGAGAAGTAAAAGAGAATATTTTTAGGATTGAGCAGTGCGGATAAAAGCCCTTGCACAAAGAGTTTGAACGCCATTTTACTTTTTACATGTAAAGCATTTTCAAGATGCGGTTTGGGTGCAAAAAACAGCAGACAACCAAGGTAAAACAAAAACACCGCACCGCCTATTTCGACAAGAGTGAGAATCATAGGGTAGCGGCTTAAAAATTCATACCCAATGTAGGCTAAAGCAATGTAAAGCGCGTTCCCACTTGCAATGCCCAAACAACTCCACCACGCTTTTTTATAGCCATGACTGAGTGCGTGCTTTATAATGAGAAAAAAGTCCTGACCAGGGCTAAGAAGTGCTAAAAAATAGATGGACGTCAGGGTAAAAAACTGAGGCTCAAACATGTCATTCCTTTTTTACATGTAAGCATAAAGCAAACGCGAAAAAAGTTATTGTATAAAATTAACTTGGTACTCTTTGGGGGTGAGGGCGGTGTGGCGTTTGAAAAAGCGGTGGAAGTGGCTTTGGTCGACAAAACCGCAGTATTGAGCACACAGGGCAAGCGGGGTGCCAAGGCGAAGTAACTGCTTTGCGTGTTCGATGCGCACATCCAGAGCATAGTGTTTTGGGGTGCAACCGTAGGTCTGTTTAAAGTGGCGCGCGAGCACGAAGGGGTTGGCAGAGAAACGTTGAGCAAGTTCATCAAGACTGGGTGTTTCATCGATTCGGCTCTCTAAAAAATGCGCCACGTCTTGGAGCACATCGCCTTTTTTTTGACTTACACCTTGCTTCGTGTAAAGCCAAAAAAAGTTCTCCAACCATGCTTCTAAATCTTTTACATGTAAAGATGAAAATCCCTCTATGAGTGCTTTTATAATGCGCTCAAACTCCTCAAATAACGCCTTATGAAACACCAGTGGTGTGGTGAGTGGCAACAGGATTGTGGCTTCTTTAAAGTGCTTGGCTTGTATGCGTGCGCAAACATCCGCGTCTAAATAAACCATGATGTAACTTCGCTTGGTTTGAGGAAAGGGATTGCACGCGTGTTGGATGTGCGGTGGAATGATGGCAAGCGCACCGTGTTGGAGTAAAAAGGAGCCATTGGGCGTTTGAAACGTGGTCTCGCCCTCAAGCATAAAGCCGATGGAAAGGGTCGGGTGTGCATGACGTTCGTACGCGCGTTCACTTTGAAGCGTTTGGCGTATCTGCAAAAAAGGTGCTTGCTCATAGCAAATCAAACTGGTTTTGGTCTCGTTCATAAAAGTATTGTAATATAATAATTAGACTTTTTTCATAACCCATTGAAAAAAGAGTATCGCTGATAGCACATCACTTTTTAAAACTAAAAACATCACCATAGCTTCGGCTATGACTCAATTTTGAGTTTTAAAAATTAATGCACTCTGAGCAAACTCTTTATCTTTTCAAGGGTTATGAAAAAAGTCTATTCAAATGTTCGCAAGGAGCAGTGTATGAAAAAACTCTTTTTGATCACAGCCATACTGATTTCAGCTTCGCTGTTTGCCTTGGATTTTGAGCGCGAGAGTGAGCTTCAAAACGGATGTGATCACAACGATGGTAAGGCGTGTTTGGAACTTGGAAGCATGTACCATGTCGGCAACGGCGTTTTGCAAAGCTTCTCGCAGGCACGCATTTTATACGAGCAAGCGTGCAATCTTGGTGTTGCCAAAGGGTGTTCGAGCGTGGGGTACATGTACGAAAATGGACACGCAGGCACTAACCTAGCAAAAGCAGCAGAATTTTATGAACGTGCCTGCGTCAATGGTGATGCCTCAGGCTGCGAAAGCCTCGCGATGCTGTATGAAAATGGCAAAGGGGTTGCGGCAGACATGCAAAAAGCGGTTGATTATTACGACCGAGCGTGCAGTGGTGGAGCGAGCAGTAGTTGCGCTCACTTAGGACTTTTGTACGAACAAGATGGCAATATGGAGTACGCGGTCGTTTACTACCAAAACAGTTGTGAAGCAGGAGGCGCTGATGAATGTGTCCATCTTGGGAGCATGTACTATGTAGGTGGAGCCGTCGAGCAAAACGAAGAGCGCGCCATCTTGTTTTTCAAAAAAGCGTGTGAGCTGGGTGCCGAGACGGGATGCAAGAATTACGAGAAAATTAAAAACAGTTACTACATCGAATAAGCGTTACATGTAAACCAATTGCAACCTCTAAGTTGTATTAAAGATGGAGAAATAGGATCATTTAATAATTTAAAATATGTATTTCTTGCGACTGTAAATTAGAAAAATCTAAAAGAGAAGAAAGATTCTTTAAATGTGGTTTTAGTGTTTCAAAATTACAAATTAATGCTTCTGTCATGGAATTTCTATTGATCTCTTTTGCTCCAATATGATAAAAATGATCTTGGGTTTGGATGTGAAACTGATTCCATAAAAGATCTATATAAGTGTTTGTTCTATATTGATTGTGATGCCATGTTGAGAGAATAAATTTTGCATTAGATGTTAAAAGCAACTTAAAAAGATTGCGTTCATCTATTTCTCCCCAGCTATTATAATAATCAACATGTCGATCAATATAAGGTGGGTCGCAATAGACAAGATCGTCGGCACTAATATTTTTTAATGTCTCTTTATAGGATTGACACTTAAATTCAAACTTTTTAGCCTTAAAGAGAGTACTTAAAAAAATAGTTTGATTGACAATTTTTGTTACATACGCTTGTGCAAAACGCTCAGGTTTTTTACAAAAGGGTATATTGAAGCCACCTTTTCGATTGAAACGAATCATCCCGTTAAATCCTGCACGATTCAGAAACAAAAAATCTAAGGGATTAAAATCTTTATTAAAGCGTTCTCGAATGAAATAGTAATGCTCTTCTCCTTTTTGAGATAAAATTGCCCCTTCTTTCTGCAGGTAAAGTTTAATCATCTGTGGATTTATTTTTTCTTCTAAAAGAGATTGATAAAAACGAATCAAGTGAGGATTTGTGTCACACATTAAAGCTTCAGAAGAAGCTAGATTAAAACCTACAACACCTGTTCCCATAAAAGGTTCTATCCATCGTCCTTTGTGTGCGTGAGGAAGTGATGCTTGAATCCAAGGAATTAATTTTGTTTTGATTCCTTGAGATTTAATAGGCGGAATATGAACTTTGAGCATTATCGGGTTCTTTTGGGTACGATAAGTGAAGTCTTGCCATGGCGATACTCTACGAACTCTTTTAAGGAGCTAATCTGTTTTGTTTGTCCATCCGAAGTTGTAATGGTGATTTTTTTATAATTTCTCCAATAATCATTAAACCATTGCTCTCCAAGCCTAGAAAACATACCTGCGCCATTTTTAATATCTTCAATATGTGTAATACTCCCAATGTTTGCCGTATTTCCACTTCCTCCAATATCACTGGCTATTTCCCATTTTTCTACTGCACAAAACTCAATATTGCTAATAACTGAGGTAATAGAGCGAAGGTCGCTAATAGAATACATTTGTGTTTCATCTATAGTTGAATTGTCTCCTCTATCGTAGATAATACAGAGACAAAAATGTCCAGAATATGAACCGTAAGGAAAAGTAATGTTTTTTGTACTTGTTGGAATTGTAAAATATTCTCCATGCGAACCGAGTGTAAAACTGTTGCATAAATGAGGGCTGTCTGGTTTCCGATAGGTTGTTTTAAAATCAACTGCAAATTTTATAGTTTCATCTTCTTTTTTGACCAGTGAAATGTCAGGGTAATGGTTTTGATGTTCAGCTAATACGACATTATATCCATACGTGTTGGCAAATTCTAAGACCTTTGGAAAAAGATGAATTTCGAGTATTTTGGAAACAATTTTTGTATCAGAAGAGATTGTGTAGATATTTTGAAGAACATCAATAAAACCTTTGATAGCCCATTGCCCATCCTTTGTTGAAATATGATGGCTAAGTTCATGTGCAAAATTTTGAAGTTGTTCTTTAAATACGCGTTTTACTTCTGTTGGCATTATGATATGACCTTTGTTGAAAAATGACTGTTGATAAAAGAGATTCTACCAAAAGAAAGCTCAAAGTTTCTCTTTACATGTAAACCATTTCGCCTTCCTTGACAACTCTTTACATGTAAAGCTAAAATGCTCTCAAAACTCCCACAAAAAGGTCACTCATGAAAAAATTACTCTGCCTTTTTTGCCTACTCTCAAGCACTATTTTTGCCACTGGAAACGTTGAGTCGGTGACGCTTGTGAAGTCTGATAAGAGTTGGGATGGCTCTGGTTTGCCCTCGTATCCTAAAGAAGCGCCTGAGATTTCGGTTTTGAAGATTACGATTCCTGCGCATACGACGCTTCCGCTTCACAAACACCCCATCATTAACGCTGGTTATATGGTCAAAGGCACACTGAAAGTCGTTACCGATGAGAACAAAACGTTGCAGCTCAAAGCGGGCGATGCGTTGATTGAAGTGGTGAATCGATGGCATTATGGTGTGAATGAGGGCGATGAGCCAGTTGAAATTGTCGTCTTTTATGCGGGGACAAAAGAGAGTGTTTATTCGATTAAAAAATAGTTTTGTTATAATGTAAAAAATCTCCCAAGGAGTGCGCGGAGTGCGCGATGGACAAAGAGTTACAAACGCTTCAGAAGTTTTACACCGTGGTGATTGAGTTTTTGACCCATTATAGTTTTCAGCTTTTAGGGGCGCTCATCATCGTCATTTTGGGTTGGTTTGCGGCGAAGTATGTGTATGCGCTTTTGATGCGACTGTTTGAGCGTAACCACTTTGACAGTACCCTTGCTAAGTTTGTCGCGAGTGTGGTGAAAATGCTCATTTTTGCCGCGATGATCGTCATTGCCCTTGGGAAAATCGGCATTTCCATCGCGCCCTTTATCGCTGCCATCGGTGCGGTCTCCTTGACGGCTGGGTTGGCGCTTCAAGGCAGTGTTTCCAACTACGCCGCGGGTGTTTTACTCATTATCTCGCGTCCGTTTAAAGTGGGTGACACGCTTTCCATCAGCGGTTTTTACGGGGTGGTCGAAGAGATAAAACTCTCTTACACCGTGCTTCGCAATGAAGATGAAGAGCTCATCACGATTCCCAATAAAAAGATGATCGGTGATGTGTTGGCTGGCTTTAGCGAGGTCTCCAAAGAGTATAAACCGGTCATTGGCATCGCGAAATTTGGTGAGAGTGCCATTGAGCTAGGGCTTCGCTATTGGGTGCCGACGAAGAGCCATTTTAAAGTACAGTATGAGGTCAATTTAGCGCTTTATAGTGCTTTACATGTAAACACTATTCGCATTCCTTACCCACAACGTGAAGTACGTATTTTAGGAGAAAAATGTGATTCTAAAGAAGTATGAGTTTGTTATTTTTGCCTTTTTTATGTCGCTGTTTATGACGATTTTGATGTCATTTGTCATTACCCTCATCAATGTTGGTTTGAGTGATACCTTCTTGGCACAATGGGTTAAAGCTTTTTGGAGAGCTTATATCATTGCATTTCCTGCGGTCTTGAGTGTTGTGCCGATCGTGCGAAAGCTCGTGAAAAAGTTGGTGGCTGAACAGTGATTTAATGTTTAAAAAATTCGATCAGCCCCATGACGATCTCAAAGCCGATGAGAATAATAATAATCCACTCTAAAAACTCGCTGTGTTTGTGGTTGAACATATCCAACGCCATGCTGATGTCATCTTTGAGATGGGTGAGTTTGTGCTCGACGATCTCAAAGCGATCTTTGAGTTCCAAAATAGACGAGAGGCGGTTGTAGAGTTTTTCCGCCTCTTCATTGTCCCACAAGATGTTGGGTTTATCAAGGAGAAACAGATCGCTTACCATGCCGTGTTGAATGGCGGTAAGATTGCGTGCAAATTCGATGAGTTTGGAGCGTTTGAGCATCGAATAACTTTGTGTGAGATCGAGGAGCTGTTGACTCTTCTCAAAGTGTACATCGAGGTCTTGCTCATACTTCTCCAACCCCACGCTTTGCGAGATCACAAGCGCTATGATGATGAGGTAAAGCGGCGAGGGCTCTTTGAGGATAATCTGATCGTTGCTGACTTTACATGTAAACTCTAAATTGGGCTCAATTAAAATCGGATAGTCTTGAAAAATGTAACGCTGTTCCAAAAACGAGGCGTCTTTGACGTCTAGTTTAAGAAGTGCTTCATCCATCGCCTCTTTTTTCCAGTTGATAAAGGTGAGGACGTGAAACTGCGTGTAGACCAAAAACGTGTCGCGGTATTGGTAGAAAAATGCCTTCTCGATTCCTTTTTTCAATGTACAATCGAGTCTTGTTTCCACTTCATGTCTGCTAAAGGGCGTTGGAAGCGAGATGGAGATGAGTGAAAAGGGTGTAGCCATAAAAACTCCTTGTAAAAACTCTTTTCAAATGATACTCCGAAAATAGAACTAAAGTATTACATGTAAAGAAGTGTTAACAATTTACTGGTACTATTAGCCTAAAAATAACAGTCAATATGTAAGGATACCAATGCGTTTGAAGTTGATAGTGGGCATGGTTTTGGGGGTGGCGTGTGTGCTGTTGGCGGAGGATTTTGATCCTTTGGGGGTGCAAGCACTTTTGCCAAAACAGCAAGCAACGTTTGTGACCTGCACCACAACCGATCTGAGTAAGTCTTTGGAGCTCTCCGATGTCGTGATGGCAGCACTGTGCAACAATCCACAAACAAAAATTGCGTGGCAAACATCGCTCTACCAAGCAGCGCAAGTTGGGGTGAGTCGTTCTGCGTATCTGCCAACGCTGAGTGCCTCGGGCTCGATATTGCAGAGTGAAAGCAGTGAGACGACTCATGGCGATCAAGAAAATATCAGCGTAACGCTCTCGTATTTGCTCTACGATTTTGGTAAGCGTGACGCGACATACGATAATGCAAGAGCGCTTTTGGACGCGGCACTTTTCTCAGAAAATGACACGATTCAAAGCGTTTTTCTCTCCGCTGTTGAAGCGTACTACACGCTTTTTGGCTCCAACGCTTCCTTGGAAGCAACTCTTGAAGCCGAACGCTCTGCTCTGGAGAGTCTCAACGCTGCTAAAACACGCTACTCTGTGGGAACATCTACGCCTGCAGATACTTTGCAAGCGCAAACGGCGTATTCGCAAGCGATGCTCAACCGCATTCAAGCCGAAGGCAGTGTGAAAAGTGCGCAAGGCGGACTGGCGAGTGTGTTGGGCATGATGCCCGATACAACGATTAGGTTGCAAAATCCTAGGCTTGTCCTTCCCGATGTCGCTTTTGAGAGTAACATTAGAGCGTTGATGGATGAGGCGCAACGACTTCGCCCTGATCTGATGGCGGCCAGTGCGAAGATCAAAGCGTATGAAGCACAGCTCAAAGCTGCCAAAGCGGATCATATGCCTTCTTTTTCACTCTCAGCCACATCGGGCAGTACCGATACCATTTACAATACATCGCAGCGAAGTTCAAGTATAGGACTTTATGTGAGCATTCCGATCTTTACAGGTTTTAATACAAAATACAAAGTCCAAGCGGCACAACAACAGCTCAAAATCAGCGAAGCCGAGTATGAAAAACTCTCCCAAGATGCGAACTTAGACGTCTATAAAACGTACCAAACTCTCATTATCGAAACCCAAGCCACACGCACGAGTCATGATTTGGTCGCCAGTGCGCAAGCTTCGTACGATCTTGCCCTTGGTCGCTACAAAGCAGGGGTTGGAACCATACTCGATCTTTTAAGCGCGCAAAGTGCGCTTGCCAGTGCCAAACAGCAACACATCCAGTCACTGTACAACTGGTACATTACCAAAGCAAGCCTCGCCAAAGCGATGGGCTCACTTGATTTCTCAACGATAAAAGGACAACCATGAGTTTTTTAAAAAAGATACTGCTCCATAAATTTACCGTTCTTCTTGCCTTGCTTGCGCTGTGTGTGGGTGGGTATTATGGTTGGGAAGCGTACACTAAACCACCCTTGGAAGCCAAGTATAAATTTCACACCTTGGAGCTCGGTGATGTGACCCAAAGTGTCTCCGCCAATGGCACACTCAATCCTTTGGTACTCGTGACCGTGGGTACGCAAGTCTCAGGTAAAGTGATCAAACTCTATGTCGATTTTAACGACCGTGTGGAACAAGGGCAGATTTTAGCCGAACTTGATCCTGCACTTTTAGACGCGCAAGCAGCGCAAAGTGCGGCGAGCGTTAAAAGTGCTGAGTCCTCTTTGGAGCTTGCCATTGCCAATGAAAAACGCACACGAGAGCTCTTTTCCAAAGAGTACATCTCCAAACAAGAGTTAGACGCATCCGTTCAAGCGCTTAAAGCGGCGCGTGCTGCACTTGATCTTGCCCGTGCCCAATCGCAAAAAGACCGCACCAATCAAGGCTATACGATTATTAGATCCCCCGTTTCGGGTGTTGTGGTTGATCGCCAGATCGACGTGGGACAAACGGTGGCGGCGAGTTTATCGGCACCCGTACTTTTTAAAATCGCACAAGATTTAAGACAGATGCAGATCGACTCCAATTTTGCGGAAGCGGACATCGGGCGCATCAAAGTCGGGCAAAAAGTCACCTTTGCGGTTGATGCGTTTCCTAACAACGCGTTTGTAGGTGTAGTCAAACAAGTCAGACTCAATGCAACCACCGTTTCCAATGTTGTGACTTACGATGTGGTCGTTACGGTTGAAAATCCCGATGAGATTCTCATCCCCGGTATGACCGCGTATGTTAATGTCATTCTTGCAGAGAAGAAAAATGTTTTATTGGTTCCTAATGCGGCTTTGCGTTACAAACCAACGATGCCACCCAGTAAAGATGGCAAACCGGTTATGCCTAAAAAAGAGAAAAAAGAGAGTGGCAGTGCGACACTGTTTGTGTTTGAAAATGGCGCACCCAAACCTGTTAAAGTCAGTGTGGGCATCTCCGATAATCGTTTGACTGAAATTATAAGCGATGAGCTCAAAGAGGGCGATAAAATTATTGTCGAAGAAAATAAACATATGACGAGTACCACTGCCGCTGGTGGTGGTTCTCATCCTCCCATGAGACCGTTCTAATGGAAGAGGTGATCAAGATACGCCATTTAAATAAAAATTACCACACCGATGCGGGTGAGGTCAATGTGCTTAAGAGTGTGGATATCACGATTGAAAAAGGCGAATTTGTCGCCATCATGGGACCTTCTGGTTCTGGTAAATCGACATTTATGAACATCTTAGGGTGTCTGGATAAAGTCACCTCTGGCAACTACTTTTTGGGTGGCAAAGATACTAATGCACTTAGTAGAGATGAACTGGCAGAACTTCGCAATCATATGATCGGTTTTGTTTTTCAAGGCTTTAACCTGATTCCCAGACAAAATCTCATTGACAATGTGGCGCTGCCTTTGGTGTACGCAGGTATGAAGGCGCATGAGCGTAAAATTCGCGCTAAAGAGATTCTCAAAAGTGTTGGGCTGGAAGCGTTTGGAACTTATCTGCCCAATCAAATCTCAGGTGGACAACAACAACGCGTCGCGATTGCACGCGCTTTGGTCAACCGTCCTAAACTCATTTTAGCCGATGAACCAACGGGCAATCTCGATACCAAAACGAGTGAAGAGATCATGCAACTTTTTTGCGATCTCAATGAGAAAGAGGGCATCACCATCGTGCTCGTAACCCATGAGCCTGACATAGCACGTTACGCCAAACGGTTGGTCAATTTTGTCGATGGCAAGATTCAGCACGATGGCCCAACAGCTTTACATGTAAAAGAGAACGCATGAGTTTAGCAATGTTATTTGAAGCATGGCGCGCTATGGGCGCCAATAGACTCAGAACCTTTTTGACGATGCTGGGTATGGTCATCGGCGTGGGAGCCGTCATCGTGATGTCAGCAGTCGGTGCTGGTACGCAAGCCAAAGTCAAAGACTCTATCGCCTCCATGGGCAGCAATTTGCTCATTGTCCTTGCAGGCTCCATGAGTTCAGGAGGCGTTCGTTTGGGAAGTGGAGGGGTGCAAACGCTTACCGTTTCGGATGCAACCGCCATCGAAGAGATGGACACCATTTCAGCCGCAGCTCCCACGACTTCAGGTTCCGCGCAACTCATCTACCAATCCACGAACTGGTACACACAAGTGACAGGAACAACTCCTTCGTACTTTGAAGTGCGCGACTGGGAGATCGAAAATGGCTACCCTTTTATGGACTCGGATGTTAGAGGCGCCACACGTGTCGTGGTTCTAGGTAAAACGATTGCACAAAATCTTTTTGGCGATGAAGACCCTGTGGGTAAAACCATACGGATTAAAAACAGCCCTTATCTTGTAGTGGGTGTTTTAGCGAAAAAAGGGCAGAGTTTAGATGGCAGAGACCAAGACGATACGGCGATTGTGCCTATTACAACAGCGCAAACGAAGCTTTTTGGAACGCAGTTTAAAGGGGTCGTACGATTCATTATGGTCGAAGCACTGGGTGATAGCGTGATGGATCAAGCCGAAAAAGAGATGGGCGAGCTTTTGCGCCAACGTCATAAACTGCGTGAAAGTGCGGAAGATGACTTTACGATTCGCAATCTCACTGCCCTTGCAAACACGGCGCAAGAGACGACCAAAGCGATGTCACTGATGCTTGCTGCCATCGCTTCGATTTCACTTTTAGTGGGTGGCATTGGCATTATGAACATTATGCTTGTCTCTGTGACCGAGCGTACCCGTGAGATTGGTATTCGTATCGCCATTGGTGCGAAACAGCGTCATATCTTAGTGCAGTTTTTGCTTGAAGCGCTGATGATCTCCATCATTGGCTGTTTGATTGGCGTGTGTGTTGGGGTTGGTGGAGCATTATTGATCCAAAAGTTTTTCCCCATTAGTATTGCAGTCACACAAAGCTCCATTCTCATCTCGTTTGCTGTTGCCACGGGTGTGGGTGTTTTTTTTGGGTTTTACCCTGCGCGCAAAGCAGCCAATTTAGAACCTATTGATGCGTTGCGCTATCAATAGCATTTTAATAATGCGCTATAATTCTTCAAAATTAGCATAGGATAGTCAATGAAATTACTTTTAATTGGTGCAGGCAATATGGGTGGAGCGATGCTTCAAGGCTTACATATAAATGATATTACGGTTGTTGAAGCCTATCCCACACGAGCTCACGAGCTTCAAACGCTTTATCCCACGATCAAAATTGTGAATGAGATTCCCTCTTTAGAAGGGTATTTGGTCATTCTAGCGATCAAACCACAATCGTTTAGCATCCTTCACACCAAAGGTATTGCGGAAGGTGTGATTTCCATTATGGCAGGGGTTAGTTTGGAAAAACTCAAATCGGGCATTATGGCAAAACACTACATTCGCTCCATGCCCAATATGGCAGCACTCGTGCGCAAATCGGCGACTTCCTTGTGTGGTGATGATGCGCTTAAAGACAAAGCCATAGAAGTTCTAAGCTCCATCGGACGTTGTTTTTGGTTGGAGAGTGAGAAAGAGCTCGACATCGCAACAGGACTCGCAGGTTCCGCTCCTGCATGGATCGCACTCGTTGCAGAAGCGCTGAGTGATGGTGCGGTCAATCTTGGCATGAAACGCGAGATCACCTATCAATACATCGCAACCCTGTTTGAAGGCGTGGGCGAAGTGCTTAAAAGCGAACATCCAGCCCTTTTAAAAGACAAAGTGATGTCCCCTGCTGGAACCACAGCGGCAGGTTATGCCAAACTCGAAGAGGGAAAAGTGCGAGACAGCTTCATCAAAGCGATGGAAGCATCGTATGAAAGAGCGAAGAGTTTTTCAAAGTAGAAAAGTTTAAAGTGCTTGCAAAAAGACAAGCACTTTTTAGCTTTACATGTAAAGCATTTAAGAGACTTTTTTTAACGCTTTAAGTGTTTTCGTTTGCATCAATTGTTTGTAAATTGCTTCAGCTAAATAATAGCCAAGATACGGTGGCACGGCATTGCCAACCATTTTATATCCAGCCGTTAGGTTGTCATAATAAAAGGTATGTGTATCGGGAAACGTTTGGATTCTTGCACACTCCCTAATGCTTAGTCTTCGATAGAGATGTTCACTCCCTTTGACAAAAATTCGTCTGTTTTGCTCCACAAACTCCATCTTCGGTGCTTGAGGGTGCAGCGGGGCATGTCTTCCTCCTGCTTGAATGGTGTAAGAGGGTTCTTCCCAATTTCTCACTCGATTGCGTGACATAAAAATGGTTGAAAAACCGCCCGTCATATACTCATGGTTAGCAAGAGCACATTCATCGCCATTAGTATAATTTTTATCTTTTGCAGGCAGTGCATTGTCTTTCAAATCCCAAATGGCATCTTTTAAATAACGCTTTGCAGGAAACGCCTTTGGAAACTCAAATGTCATGTTCAAATCTTTTCTAAATCCCACAAAAAAGACGCGTTGCCTGTCTTGTGGCACTTTATAGTCATGGGCATTAAGAAGCTTGAAAGAGAGGTTATAGCCACTTTCGATGAAGTGATTTTTGATATTTTCTAACGCATCACTATGACGACTGGCCAGCATTCCAGAGACATTTTCAGCCAAGAAAAACAGTGGTTTTTTATCTCGTAAAACCCTGATAAATTCAAAAAAAAGTTGCCCGCGATGGTCTTCGATACCTCTTAACGCTCCCGCCTCACTCCAACTTTGACAGGGTGGTCCTCCAATAAGCCCAGTCGCTTCAGGAATGTCGCATGAGGGAATATCTCGAATACTTCTTCGATCTAGCTTCGTATGAGGAAAATTCTTTTCAAATGTTTCCCAAATTTCTTTGTCATATTCATTTGCCCATGTGGTTTTAAAGCCTGCTTTTTCAAAACCGAGGTCTAACCCACCTGCACCACTAAAAAGAGAAATTATATTCATCATTAAACCTTAAACATTAATAATTTCCCATCCATCAACTGAACAGGGTTATTGGGGTTTTTAATTCTCACATCACTAAGACTTACATGTAAATTACCCAAGGTTTCAATAGCATTTCTATCAACAAGAGGTAACGATTCATATTTCTCTTTTTTCATTAAACAGACGAGTTGAAAAGAGGCAGTTTCATCGTAATGGTAAAGGTAGTTAAAGATTTTTGTTGGGTTTTCGATGTGCCACATTCCTCGTATTCGCAAATCTGTAATGCCTAAAGGATCAACTCTTTTGACTTTGCCTAGTTCATTGGTTTGCGTAAATTCAACATTGGGAATGGACGTAATGCCGTTGGAAATCGTTTGTTGTATGCGTTCATACACTTCTTTATCGGCGCAAAAGCAATCTCCATAAACAAACCATAATGATTTGAGTTGATTGATATTTTTGGGAACATTACCAATTGCGTAAAGCATGTCTTTTTCGACCCATGCTTCACAAGCTCTACATGTAGTCGTAATCATCGTGCTATTTGCAAAAAGTTTTGCTTTTGGGTAGGAACTATTAAGTGCTATCGCTGTATTGCGTGATTCTAGTTTTTTAATTTCAATTGCATCACTATTTTGAAGGATTAAATCTGGAGGATTATTTTTATTGCCACTATACGCATAAACCCTTGAAAAAATTTCTAGTTTTGTTTGCTCATTTGTCTCATCGAAGGTATTAGCAAAAGCATCTTTGATAAAGCTCTCCAATCCTTCGCCCATGTTATTGGCACGATTGTTGCCATGTGTAATTTGTTGTACACTCATCTGATAATTATTGACAATTGTGAGAAATGCTGTAAGTGGATTTGCCATGGAGTCTCTTTATTTATTTTTGCTTGTCATTATAACAAAAGAAATTTTTTATTGACAAAATATTTCAAATTGAAATTTTAAGAACAAAAAAGATAGAAGAAAGTTTTGATTCTTACATGTAAAGATTTAAGAGAGCTAATATTCCTTAAATCTTCTATGCGATCTTTTGTGCTTTTTTCTTACTTGCGGCAGTTTTCTTTTTGCTTTTAGAAGGAGTTGCTGCTCTTTGAGGGATGACTTTTTGTTTTGTTATATCCGGCAGAACATCTTCAAAAATCGTTTTAATGTCATTCCAACGGTGTTCGGAGTTGAGCATCACCACTAAAATGTCTTTGTTGCCATTTTTGGCGCGTGCGATCAAGCAAGGGCCTGCTTTTTGGGTGTAGCCTGTTTTGATTCCGACGGCGTATTTGTAGTTATTGAGCAGTTTATTGTGGGTGTAAGCGGCATACGATCTTTTGGTATTGAGCGCTCGAAAATCGTGACGCTTGAGTTTTGCCATCTCATTAAAATTACTGTTTTTAATCGCATATTCGCTGAGTGTTAAAAGATCAAGGGCGGTGGAGTAGTGACTCCCGATGTCAAACCCACATGGGTTGGTAAAATTGGTGTTTTTCATACCAATGGCTTTGGCTTTTTTATTCATCTGTACCACAAATTTATCGACATCCCCATCCCCTAAAAAGACACCTATACTCATGGCTGCATCATTGGCGGACATGACCATCGCTGCTTTAACAAGGTCTCTTAAGTAAAACTTTTCACCCACACGCAGGTTCGCTTTGGTGGGTTCAACGTGAATCATTTCACGCGTAATCGTCACAACCTCGTTCATACGACCACTTTCAATCGCTAAGATAGCAGTCATAATCTTGGTCAGGCTGGCGGGTTGGTTGATTTTTTGTTCATCTTTAGCAAAGATAAGCTGTTTCGTGGTTAAATCTTTTGCTATGATCGAATCAGTGTTGCGTTTTATACGATCTGCGGTCTCTTTGTCAAGGTAAGCTGCACTAAGGGAGCTTGTAAGAATACATGCGCCACAGATAAGTGATAAAATTTTGTGTGTCATAAGGCTCTTTTAAAAATTGATTTTTGATTTTAGTAAAAATTTCTTAAAAATTCCCTTTGAAAATGGCTAAAATAGCCACTTTGCCTTAAATGGTGAAAAAATAAACAGAATGCGTTATAACGCTTAAGGTAATAACGTTATAATGCTCAAACGAAATACGATGAGACCTATCGTTATATACTATAACTACATAAGGAATACCTATGGAAGGGATTACGTCTGGCATGATGAGTTTTGATAAACCAGCCCTTTTAGAAAAGCGAATTAAACTTCTTGAAGCAATTGCCGAAACGGGCTCCATTAGCAGTGCCGCCAAACGCGTTGGGCTCAGTTATAAAGCATCATGGGAAGCGGTTGATACGATGAATAACCTCTCAAACCATCCTCTTGTGACGCGGGTTACAGGAGGAAGTGGCGGTGGAGGAACAACACTTACAGCACTCGGTAGTGAGGTGGTTGCCAACTATAGCGTTTTAAAAAAAGAGTATGAGAGGTTTTTAAATCGGCTTTCGGTCATGGGTGACTTTGAAATGAACAGTTTAAAACACATACAAAGGATTGCTATGCAAATCAGTGCACGTAATCAGCTGATGGGAAAAATCGGTGAGATTAAAAGGGCAAAAGTGAACGCAGAGGTAAGCATTGTGCTTAAAAGTGGCGTTATTTTGGTTTCGACTATTACGAATAGTGCGGTTGAAGAGTTGGGACTTGAAGTGGGCGATGAAGTGGTTGGCATCATCAAAGCTTCGTCGGTGTTGATTTCCAATCTGCTTGACATCGCAACGAGTGCACGCAACAAGCTTGCAGGCACGATCACGGACATTAAAATCGGCGAAGTCAATGCCCAAGTGAGTGTGGACATCGGTCAAAACGATGTCGTGGTTTCCACCATCACAGCAGAATCGGTCAGAGCATTGAGCCTTGCGGTGGGAACACGCGTCTGTGCCATCATCAAATCCAGTAGCATTTTAATCGGAAAATAAAAATCTTAAGAAGGAGTTTCTATGTTAAAACTATTTTTAGTGAGTGTTGTGGTATCTGCCTCTTTGCTTGCCGGAGAGATCAGCGTTGCAGTTGCCGCCAATTTAAGTGATGCGGTTGAAGTGCTTAAAACAGAGTTTGCCAAAACAAATCCCAATACCAAGGTCAATACGATCCTAGGAGCCAGCGGTAAATTTACCACACAAATTAAAAGTGGTGCTCCCTTTGATCTTTTTTTAAGTGCGGATATGGGCTTTCCTGAAGCTTTGTACGCTGAAAAAATTGCAGTCACCAAACCCGTTGTTTACGCGAGCGGTGCTTTAGCAATGGTGAGTACCAAAGGGCTTGATTTAAGCAAAGGCATTGCGATTGTAGCCGATCCAAAAGTAGAGAAAGTGGCGATTGCCAACCCAAAAACAGCGCCGTATGGAACAGCGAGTATTGAAGCGTTTAAAAATGCAAACGTGTTTGAAACCGTTGAGGCAAAACTCGTTCAAGGCGATAGCATTTCTCAAGCATTACAATTTGCTATTACCGCCGCAGATGTTGGTTTTGTGAACGCTTCAGCGTTTTACAGCGACAAAATGAAAGCGTACAAAAAAGGGGTTCAATGGGTTGATGTGGATCCAAAACTCTACACACCAATCGCCCAAGGTATCGTGCTGTTGAAACAAGCTGAGCATAATGCCGAAGCCAAAGCGTTTTATGATTTTGTCTTAAGCGCTAAAGCCAAAGAGATTTTTAAAAGTTACGGATATTTAGTCAATGAATAGACTGAGTGCTGTTGTGACCAACATCGAAGGTGAACAAAACCTGCATATCATTACGTTTGATTATGAAGGAGTGAGCCTTAAAATGATGGGACTTGATCTGCCAAAGGGTTTACATGTAAACGCACATGTGACCCTTGGCATCAAGCCTTCGCATGTGGCGATTGCTAAAAATATCCAAGGGGAGCTGAGTTACTCAAACCAGCTTCCTGCCACCATTGCGCACGTTGAAAATGGAAAATTACTCAGCAATATTCTTTTACATGTAAAAGGGAGTGAAGTAGAAAGTTTTATCACATTAAGCTCTTCTACTCGGATGAATCTTCACATTGGCGATCAAGTGACACTTCTGATCAAAGCCAGTGAGCTGTTTGTTTTGGAGGTACATGATGCTTGAAACACTGAAGGCATTGGAATTTACCCCTTTTTTGGTTTCGTTTAAATTAGCGTCCATTACCACCGCGATTCTTTTTATAATCTCTTTACTGTTGGCGTGGAGTTTATCGCAGAGCAAGTCACGCTACAAACCTATTTTTGAATCAATCACCGCACTTCCCATTGTTCTGCCGCCTTCTGTTTTAGGGTTTTACATTCTTTACGCACTCTCTTTTCATTCCCCAATTGGGCGATTTTTTCAAGATGTGCTGGGTATCAAATTGGTGTTTAACTTCACAGGTTTAGTGGTCGCCAGTTGTTTTTATTCGCTCCCTTTTATGGTGCAACCGCTTCAAAGTGGTTTTGAAGCATTACCGAAAAATATGCTTGAAGCCTCGTACATTGCAGGAAAAAGCAAGCTCAAAACACTGTTTTGCGTCGCACTTCCCAATATCAAACCTGCCTTAATGACGGCGGTGATTATCACTTTTGCCCATACGGTTGGTGAATTTGGTGTGGTTTTAATGGTGGGAGGAAGTATTCCTGGTGAGACAAAGGTAGCCTCTGTGGCAATTTATGAGATGGTTGAAACCATGGACTATACGATGGCACATATTTACAGTGCGATTATGGTGAGCATTAGCTTTTGTGTCCTTTTGGGCGTCTACATTTTTAATCGCAAGCAGAGTCATCCTGTAGGAGGCATTGCATGATAGAGATCGCTGTGCAAAAGGAGCTTTTAGGCTCTATCGGTAAGATGGATCTCAATGTCACGCTGAGCATTGAATCCAAAAGCTTTGTAGCACTTTCGGGTCAAAGTGGTAGTGGTAAAACGACGCTGCTTCGCATTTTGGCAGGACTTGAGCACGCCCGTGGAAAAATCAGAGTTGATGATGAGCTGTGGTTGGATGGCACGCACTGTTTGCCGCCTCAGCAACGCGGCATCGGATTTGTTTTTCAAGACTACGCGCTTTTTCCCAATATGAGCGTGTTGGAAAATCTTCTGTTTGTGCGCAAAGACAAAGCGCTTGCGAAACAACTTTTGGAATTGACCGAGCTTACTGAATTAGCGAACCGCAAACCTGCTACGTTGTCGGGTGGTCAAAAACAACGGGTGAGCTTGTGCCGCGCGATGATGAACCGGCCCAAACTGCTTTTGATGGACGAGCCTCTCTCTGCGCTTGATCCAACGATGCGCAATAAACTGCAACATGAGATTTTAACGCTTCACAAAAACTTTGGCACCACCACGATCATGGTCAGCCACGATCCAAGTGAAATCTACCGTTTGAGTTCGCGCGTTGTGGTGCTTTCACAAGGTAAAGTCATCCAAGATGGTGATGCTAAAAGTGTACTTCTTCGTACCCAAGGCAGTCAAAAATTTTCCTTTGAGGGCGAACTTTTGGACATCGTCAAAGTCGATGTGATTTACATCGCGATCATCGCTATTGGTCAGCAGATCGTCGAAGTGGTACTTGATGGCAGTGAAGCCAAAGCGTTACATGTAGGCGATAGTGTCAGTATCAGTGCGAAAGCCTTTGCCCCTATGATTCAACGATTGGAGAAATGATGAAAAAAATCTTAGCCCTTTTATGTGTGGCTCTTTTAAGTCATGTGTGTGCGGACGACCTTAAAATCGCTGTGGGAGCAGGGTATAAAAAACCCGTTGGGGAAGTGCTCAAAGCGTATGAAGAGAGTGGTCATGAAAAAATAGACGCGATGTATGGCAATATGGCGCAAATCTTTGCACAGGCAAAACAGACGGACATCTCCTTGGTGCTTGCCGATAAGAAATTTTTAGAGAAGCAAAAAGAGCTTACGTTTGTGAAGTATCAAACGATTGGCACAGGTATTGCAGTTATCGCGTATGCCAAGGGAGTGAATTTTGATAGCATCGAAGATCTCACCAAAGAGAGCATCAAAACCATTGCAATGCCTGAAGCCAAAAAAGCGATTTACGGCGATGCTGGCATGGAGCTTTTAAACAATGCTAAGCTGTATGAGCGTGTGAAAGAGAAGCTTTTGGTGGTAGCAACCGTGCCTCAAGTGAGCTCGTATGTTGCCACACACGAGGTCGATGTGGGCATTATGAACCTCACCGCAGCGCTCGATAACATCGATAAAATGGGTGGCTACATTAAAATTCCCCAAGCTTACTACACGCCCATTGAGATTGTGGCAGGAAGTTTAAAAACCTGCGAAACCGATACTGCGTGTCAAGCGTTTGTTGCCTTTTTGAAAACCTCCAAAGCGAAAGAGATCTTTACAAAATATGGGCTATGAAATGGTTCAGGTTTGGCACCCGTTGGTGCTAAGCCTTAAAACCATCGGTGTGGTAGCTCTCCTTTTGGTTTTTGTGGGTATTCCACTCTCTTACTTTCTCTCCAAAGAGGAGCTCAGATACAAATGGCTGCTTGAAACACTCGTCACACTTCCTTTGATCTTTCCACCCATCGCCATTGGTTTTTTACTCTTACTTCTTTTAGGCAAACAGGGCTGGATTGGAAGTTACTTTAATGCGATGGGCATACGCTTTATCTTTGAGTTTAAAGGGCTCGTGATCGCTGGCTTTGTAGCCGCACTTCCTTTGATGGTCAAACCCCTTCAATCCGCCATCGAACTCTTTCCCAAAGCCATTAAAGAAGCCGCCTATATGGGTGGTCGAAGCAGGTTTTACACCTTTGTGTTTATCATTCTTCCGTGCATTAAAAAAAGTGTGGTTGCAGCCCTTTTAATTGCGTTGGCGCGTGCGTTAGGGGAAGTGGGCATTACACTCATGCTAGGAGGCAATCTCATTGGCAAAACCGATACGATCTCGCTTGCCATCTACAATGCCGTTTTTGATGGCGAATACCGCTTAGCACTGCTTTTGTGCGCGATTCTCATTGTGATCTCTTTAGCGGTGTTTACGGCACTGCATTTTTTTCAAAAAGAGGAGCAGTTTCTTTAACCTTCTTGTGTTATGATTTTATACTTTAGTAAAGGTGTACTTATGATGGATATGATACGTGAAGATGTCGGGTTGATCGACATGACCACGGTTGGATTGGATATTGGATCGCGTAAAGCCAAGATTTCGTTTGCTTCCAAAGAGCCTATCGTGCTGTGTGGGGTAGAGTTTGTTGCAGAGATGTGTCAAAAACTGGGGCTTGAAACCCATGCTTACAAAGCGTGTGGCGACACACTAGGTGCGGGTGAGTTGATTTTAGAGGCGTATGGAAGGGCGGATGCGACGCATCAAGCTTGGAAAGTTTCTCAAAATATTTTAGAGTTTTTAAGTGGCATCGCGACTAAAACGCATACGATGGTCACCCTTGCACGCGAGGTCAATCCGAAAATTGAACTCTTAACCACCCGTAAAATTTTTCCGCGTACCAAAGAGTT
Organism: Sulfurospirillum sp. SCADC; assembly: GCF_000743525.1. Lineage (GTDB taxonomy): Bacteria > Campylobacterota > Campylobacteria > Campylobacterales > Sulfurospirillaceae > Sulfurospirillum. The sequence continues at coordinate 23,354 of NZ_JQGK01000012.1, forward strand.
AGCGCTTAAAGCAGTCTATGCAGGAGGGGGAGCGCACCATCGTTTAGGGCTGTATGACTCGGTTTTGGTTTTTAAACAGCACCGTGTCTTTTTTGAGAGTGACGCGGCGTTTGAAGCGCAATTTGCCAAAATGAAGCAGAAGTATTTGGAAAAAAAGATTGTCGTGGAAGTGGATAGTTACGAAGAGGCGCGTTATTTTGCGACACTGGGAACGGAAATACTCCAATGTGAAAAGATGAGTTTTGAAACACTAGAGCGTTGTGTGGCACTCAAAAAAGAGTTTCCGCATCTGCTTCTCTCTGCCACCGGTGGCATTGGTGAACATAACATTGTTGCCTATGCTCAAACGGGGGTTGATTTTATTGTCACCTCTTCGCCTTACCATGCAAAGCCTGCTGACATTAAAGTTGTGATCTCAAAAGAGGATTAATGCAGACGATTGAGCAGATTTATACCGCGGAAGTCGAAGAAAAAAAGTCCACTTTTTTGGCGTATCTTTGCCCCATGAGTGATTTTGAATCTTTACATGTAAAGCTCAAAAGTGAACACCCCAAAGCGGCACACATTGTCTGGGCGAAGCGTTTTTTCAATGAATTTCGCCAAGTCGTGGAAAATAATAGCGATGATGGCGAACCCAAAGGCACTTCAGGCCCTCCTGTTTTAAATGTGATGCGAGGGGTTGAGCTCATCAATGCTGGGCTTTTAATTGTGCGGTATTTTGGTGGCATTAAACTTGGCACAGGTGGGCTGGTTCGAGCCTATGGAAGCAGTGCCAAAGCGGTCATTGCCACGGCTTCGCTTATTCCATTTGTCTTTAAAGAAATCTTTACATGTAAAACAGATTACCCACTTGTACCGCGGTTTGAACATTACAGCTTGCATCATGCGTTACATGTAAAGCATCGGGAGTTTGAGAGTGATGGTGTTGTCTGGGAAATAGAGATGAGTGAAGAGGAGAAAGCACAGTTTTTACACTTTGCTCTCCCTTTTGAACGCGATGGGTTTAAACGCTTAGAGCTCGATAGCCTCAACTTCAATGCTTAAATTGACGGTGTCATCGACCGTGAGTCCGCCACCTTCGAGGATTTTATTCCACACGAGTCCAAAATCTTTACGGTTGAGTTTACCCTCTAAGGTAAAACCGATCCTTTGGTGTCCTTGAAAATCTTTGATCACACCATGAATTTTGCTCTCAAGTATCACATCTTTCGTAATGCCATGAATCGTAATTTTACCATGCACCTTGCCATCTTTCATCGATGTCATCACAAAATCAATCGTTTTAAACTTCTCGACATCGAAAAAGTCGGCACTGCGTAAGTGGTCATCTCGTTTGGTAATGCCCGTGTCAATAGACGCAGCTTCAATCTTGGCACCTAGTTTGTTAAAAACTTTTTTCTCTGCATCATAGTCAATGTCCGCCGTGTACGCATTGAAGTTGCCTTTGACGTTGGAGATCATCATATGTTTGATGGAAAAGCCAATATTGGAGTGTGTGTTGTCGATAACAAACTCTTTCGCTTGTGCAAAAGAGAGCAGGAGGGTGGTCGCCATAAGGAGTCTTAAGAGGTGTTTCATAGGTCTATCCTTTTGATAAAAAATCTATGAAAAGTATAGTTGTATGACGCTTATGGCTTTCGTATTATGTAAAAGTAATGTTTTACTTTAAGAGAGTGTTTGAAAAATACCCAAAGAGCTGAAATGTGCCCGCACTGCAGATACCTGCTACCACACCGGCTAGCATATCATCGCCCATAACGCCCCAACCGCCTTTAACCTCTCGGTCGATCTTGCCAATGAGTGAAGGTTTCCAAATGTCAAACAGACGGAAAAAAACAAAACTGAGGACGATTTGGAATAGTGTTCCTGAGCTTAAAATCAGCGCAATCCACACCCCAACCACTTCATCAATGACAATGCGACCATCATCATGATTGCCACTGGTTGCTTCGTACGCGTTGATCTGCTTAATTGCCATCAGCGTAAAAAGAATGCTCAAAAGCACAAGCGTTTCCATGGAAATAAAGCGAATAATGCCCACTCCTAAGATAACAGCAAGCAAGGAACCTGCTGTTCCTGGTGCTTTGGGAGAGAGTCCTGTGTAGAAAAAAGTTAAAAAAGCATTTGGCATAACGATCCTATGTATGTATGTAGTTTAATGGTTGAATTGTAGCATAAGACTTCTTGCAAAACTCATTTTGCAAGAAGAAAAAGCACCCAAGGTGCGTGAGCTTTCTGCCGAAGAAAACGCAGTGTTAACGTAGTCTTTAGAGCTTTGCTTTAAAAACGTGTAAAGAGTTCTGTAAGAACTCTATAGATTCAAGTGCTTCTTAGACGTATTTTTGCAACTCCGCGTAAAGCTTTGCCATAATCTCTTTTTCACGCTGTTCGATGTAGGTTGCTATCATTTTGCTGATACCTTCGTTGGGTACGATGTGAATGCAGTACCGAAAAGAGTTGGTGTAGGAGAGAATCGTAACCACTTTGCCATGGATAGAGACTTTCTCCTCTTGCAGTTCAAACTCTAAGAGCACATCCTCTCCCGTATGAAGCCCCTCTTTTTCATTGCTTAAAATGCTCAACCCTTGGGTTGAAATGTCATGAAGAATGCCGTTTAAATAAAGCGCATCGGATTGATACAACGCAATAGTGGATGTTTTAGCAGGGTAGACGCGTATCCCGTCTCTTTGAAGTGCAGGCATAGTGTGTATGTATCTAAAAGCGCTCAAGGTCACGCGGTTGGTTTTGAAGTCAATGTGCACAATATCGGCTTTGAGATGGTTGGGGAAATAACTATTTTTCACAAGAAAGGCTTGATTTTCTAAGAGCATGGCTATGGTTTGAAGTGGGCTCATTTGAAATATTACATTTTCATCCAGAACCTCGATCACCCTTGCTTCAGCGCTGATAGGAATGCCCTCATAAAGGTTAAAGCAGTACATGTTTTGTTGATTTTCGGTGAGCATTGTCTGAAAAATATTCATTATCTCATAACGTGGCGATAAGAGGACATCATCGCTGAGATCACTTTGAAACGCTTTTGAGGGCAGTTTCCCCATCACATCATGATATTCAAGTGTATCACTCCCTAATGAAAGTGCATTGGCAGGTAAGGCAAGGGTGTCAATCAGTTGGTAAAGACGCTCGCATAAGAGCGAAACGTTCAAAGGTAGCGCATGAGTTTGTGCAAATTGAACATAGTTTTCCACACAATAGAGCATTGATTTTTGCATCACAAAGTCGATGGAAGGATGGTTTTGACGCACTGCTACGAAAAGTTTTTTAGAGACTTTTCCTTGCGCATTTAAGAGGCTTTGATGCAGAGCAATGGCGAGCTCTTTGGCGCTATACGCTTCGATGGTTGGGTCAAATGTTGTGCATAAGGAGGTGAAATAATCTTCAAAGTGAGGTTTAAACGCTTCTAAAAAGGGTGTTAAACTCTCGTCTACTGTGTTAGCATCATTGTTCAAACAAGCATTGGTTTTCATGATTGAGATCCATCCGTTTTGATTGAAGACGCATTTATTATATCAGAATTCTGTGCGAAAGAACTCCCATCGAAAAGAGCATTTTCCTAAAAAGTGCGAAAATGCTCTGTATATGAGGGTTATGTCAGTGAAGTGGTTTGGTGTAAACGCATCAGTTCAAGGTAGAAATCGCGTTCATCATGATTTTCTAAAAGTCCACTGTTTGGGAAGATGGCGTCATAAATCTTTCCGATATTTTCAAAACGGTGTTTAAAGAGTTCACTTAAAAGCAGCGCGGAAATATCTTTACGCATAAAAATAGCAGGTGGAAGCATTCCCACTTTTAAAATTTCAAGCAACGACTCTGCATGGTACTTGATGTGATGGTGTCCGCCATGCGGGCAGGTGTTGGTGCTGACCAGTGTTTTGCACTCATTGCAGTAGACAAATTCGGTGATAATCTCAATATCAATCTCTAAATCTTCGTAATGATCCAAAATAGATTTCATCTCATTTTGATCGTAATAGACGCCAATACCGCTGTGATGTTGTCCTAAAACAAGCTTATTGCACCCGAAGTTTGAGGCACAAATGGCATCTAAAACAGCGTTTTTGTAACTGGTAAAAAGGTAGGTGTTTTCAAAGGGAACGATCACCACGCGGTTTTTGGGTAGATAGTTATCGACAAAATATTGTAACGCTTTAAGCCGCAACTCATAAGAGAGAAGGTCTTGTTTATAAGGTTTGAGCAGAAAGATAACGAGCATATCGCACTTCTCAAGGGTGATACGAATAACGCGCTCATGGGCTCTGTGAAACGGCTTTGCGTTCATCATCATGGCTGAGACATTTTTAGCTCCAAGTTGTGCTTTGGCATCTGCGATTTTATTTTTGACATTTTTAATGTCATCAAATTGCAGTTCGTACTCGCCGCATACTGCAATGTCACCTAGACGTTTGAGAAACATTTGGGTTTCAGGATTGGAAATGTCATAGGTTCCAAAAATTTGTTCGATACGCTTTTTCTTATCGACCTCAAAGACTTCATCAACGATGATGGTGCCTTTGATTTTGCCATCCACCACAAAATCAAGAGGTTCCCCTTGATATGCCGTTGTTAACACCTCTTTGTTCTTCTCACCTGCTGGTGCGATGATAAAGGGAAAAGGAAATGGTTTGCCTTTGTAGTAACCACTCTCTTCAACCTCTTTGGCTTCCGCACTGTTCATCAGCTTATCAACAGGGTGCAATATACCCTCTTTGGCTAAGGCAAGGGTTGCTAAAAATTCTTTATCTAAAAAGAGTTGTCGGTTATTTTTTCTTGTTGATTCCATATTTTTTCCTTTTTTCCCAAAGACTTTTACGTGATATTCCTAATTTTTTAGAGAGTTCCGTGTCAGGGAATTTATTTTGAAAATTGAAAATGACATATTTGACATAATCATCAATACACAAAATATCACCTTGATCTAAGATTTTACTGTCAGTATTGATTTCAATTTTTGAAAAATCACTCTCTTCATTAGGATCAGTGCTACAAATAATAGCACGTTTGCCTTCTAAGATGTTGTAGACTTTGAGTTTTTCACTTTTTTTAAGATTTTGCAGATCAATAATGTAGAGTAACTCCTCATTTCCACTGCGCGCGATCTTCTCATAAGCATTGCTTTGCGTCAAAGAGATAAAGGTAAAGGTCTCATTTTGTGTCTGAGCATAGTTGAAAACAAGGGCATCCGCATGTTTTTGAAAATTGGTTTTGATCAGAATGGGGAATTTTGTTTTTTTATCAAGAGGCTCTAAATTGGCACTGGAAAAGAGGTTTTTAACGTACTCTTTATAGGTTTCATTCTCTTTTTTAAGATTTTTAAAATCGCTTAAGTGTTGGAGCTTTCGGATCAACTCTTCGATCATAAAAGGCTTTTGAATGTAATCACACGCACCTGCTTTGATTGGATTGGTGACTGTATCGTTACTGATATACGAGATCATCAAGATAATGATGGAAGAGCGATGCTTTTCGATCACAGGGTAAAAATTTTGGCCTGAAATGTTGGTTGAGAGGAGTATGGCATCGTATTTTTCATCTTTAAGTGCATCTTTGATGCTGGTAGCGATTTCACATAAATGTCCAATTTCCATCAACTTAGAGGCAATACTTTGCGCGAGATAAATCTCGTTTTCAACGATTAAAATCTTCATACCTTCGTCCAATCATAATATTTTAATGTAGCCGTTGCACTGACTGCAACACCTTCTTTTCTGCCCACAAATCCTAATGTTTCCGTTGTCGTTGCTTTGACATTGACATGGATGGGAGCAAGTTCCATAATGTCAGCAAGACAAAAACGCATCTTATCCTTAAAGGCACTTAGGCGTGGAAACTCTGCCATAACGCACACATCACAATGAACAATTTCAAATCCGACCTTGGCTAAAAAAGCGCAGACCTCTTTAAGGAGTAGTTTTGAATCCACATTTTTATAACGTGCGTCACTATCTGGGAAAAGCTCACCAATGTCACCCGCACCCGCAGCCCCTAAAAGTGCGTCAATCAGCGCATGTATCGCGACATCCCCATCGGAGTGTGCCTTAAATCCTGTTGTTGGATGCACTTCAACGCCTCCTAGCATCATCACTTTTCCCTCTTCGTAGGCGTGTACATCAAAACCGTACCCTACACAAACGTTGGAGGAGGGAGGCTTAAGGCAGGAGATCGTAGCACTATCTTCTTTACATGTAAGCTTTTTTGCCTCAGGATTTCCCAAAACATACACCACGTTTCCCCCCATCGCTTTAATCGCACTGCTATCGTCGGTGAAAAGCGTGCCCGTTTGCAGAGCTTTTTTGAGCATATCAGTGCGTGAGAGTTGTGGGGTTTGGATGAGTTTTACCTGATCGCGGTTGATCGTCTGTTCTTCGTAAACAACCGTGTCCACAACGTTGAGGTAGGGGACAACACAGTCTGCATGGTCTTTGTGAGCAAGGATGCGCTCTAACGTGCCTTGGTCGATGCACGCTCTTGCAATGTCGCTGACAAGAACATACGAACTCTTTACATGTAAAAGGGCATTGGCAAGTGACTCTTGTCTGGTTTCGCCTCCTTTGACAAAGGTAATGGCATCGCTAAACTTCTCAGCATAAAAGTGCTCATCGGGTGAGGTCGTTACAATAATGTGTTGAAAAGAGGAAAGCTGTTGAAGATTTTGGGTTGCAAAAAGCCATAATGGAGTTTCATCAATGCGTAACCACTGTTTTTTGACACGTTGGTTAAAGCGCGTTGAACTTCCTGCTCCTAACATCACAAGCGTTAAATCGGGCAAACTTTGTCCTTTTTTCTGAAGTGTTACAATATTATACATTTTGAAAGCTTTTTTTTATCTTTTTTGTGTTAAATTCTGCGATCACTTAAGCATAAAGGTTAAAAAAATGTTAAATAAAGATACCGTTTTAAGCGCGTTAGGTGGCGTTAAATACCCAGGTTTTGAGAAAGATATTGTGACATTTGGTTTTGTTAAAAATATCGATATTTCTGATAATAATGTTTATATAGAAGCCGAGATTGTCTCTTCAAGTAAAGAGGTTGGCGACGAATTAAAGAGCAAAATCGAGAAGGCCGTTTTGGCGATTGGTGCGAGTCGTGTCGATGTGGTTGTTAAGCAACCAAAGCCTCCTGTTGAGAAAAGCAACTCACAATCTGGCAAAAACATGGCGCCTCACATCAAAAATTTCGTGATGGTAAGCTCAGGAAAAGGCGGCGTGGGTAAAACAACCACAACCGTAAACTTAGCAATTGCCCTTGCGAGTCAAGGCAAGAAAGTAGGGCTTTTAGATGCGGACATCTATGGTCCCAATGTGCCTCGTATGATGGGCGTGGTGGATACGCATCCTGAGATTGTCGGACAAAAAGTTAAACCTATCGTTGCGTATGGCGTTGAGATGATGAGTATGGGTTCTTTAATGGAAAACGGTCAGTCACTCATTTGGAGAGGCGCTATGGTCATGAAAGCGATTGAGCAACTGCTTCGCGACATTTTGTGGAGTGATTTGGATGTTCTGTTTATCGACATGCCTCCAGGAACCGGTGATGCTCAGTTGACATTGGCGCAAAGCGTGCCTGTGACTGCTGGTATTTGTGTCACAACGCCGCAACAAGTCGCCCTTGATGATACTGAACGAAGTCTTGATATGTTCCAAAAACTCCACATCCCAATAGCTGGAATTATGGAAAATATGAGTGGATTTATCTGTCCTGAGACCAATAAAGAGTATGATATCTTCGGTAAAGGAACGACCAAACCGCTGGCTGAGAAGTTCGAAACCATCGTGATTGGGGAAATTCCTATAGAGCCTGCGGTTCGAGAAGGTGGAGATGCGGGGAAACCTGTGAGTTTCTTCCATCCTGAGAGTGAAACGGCAAAGCGTTATCAAGCATCTGCTCGCAAATTGTGGGAGTGCATTGAAAAAGTCAATGCAGAAGGTGGAGTAAGCAACGAAGCGATTCAACCAACAATGGGCATTAACGGAGCACCTAGTGCCTGTTCAAGTACGAAAAAATAAGCACTAAAGGAGAAGAGATGGCATTACGCGTGAGTATCGATGAAGCGGATTTTAAAGCATTGGTTCAAGAGATTGAATCACAAGAGGGATACCGTAAACCGATTGGTTTTGGTATTGCGAGAGTCGATCGAGGGCAACTGCATCCTGAGAAAATTTTACAAGCCAACTTTCCTGTGATTAACTGGAATGAAAATTTTGGCAGTGCCGCTATTTTTATTGCAGCGCTTCAAGAGAGTGGGGTTGATGTCGATTTTTCTAGCAGTGAATTTGTGTATGATGTTAAGAAAAAATTTGTCAGAAATGCGATGAATGCGTTTACGCCTTATCTCAACCTTGCCTTGGGTAATGCGCATAAAAATGTTCAAGTGATTAAAACGCTGGATTGGATTGCACAAACGGAGAAGCTTAAAAAAGATTATCGTATTGTCTTCTTATTTGAAGATGACGCCCCTTTAAGTCCTGAGGCTGTTTACTTAAAGCTGTATGCACTTTCAACGGGCAAAGCCCCTATTCGTTCCCTTAACCTCTCTGGCGCATTTGGTGTGTTAGAGAATGTTGCATGGTCTCTAGGACAGCCGATTGAACTTGAATGGCTACGAATGCACGAAGTTGAGATGAAACTTTTGGGTGAATTCCCACTCATTGAATCGGTTGATAAGTTTCCACGTTTCTTAGCGCACATCATTCCTTCGGATAATACACGTATCCTAGATGCGAGTAAAGTCAGAATGGGCGCACACCTACATGCAGGAACAACCATTATGCCAGGGGCTAGTTACGTAAACTTTAATGCGGGTACGACTGGCGCTGTTATGGTTGAGGGTCGTATTAGCTCTTCGGTCATTGTCGGCAAAGGCAGTGATGTGGGTGGCGGTGCGAGCATCTTAGGGGTACTCAGCGGCACCAACGGCAATCCTGTGAGCATTGGTGAAAACACACTGCTTGGCGCTAATTCCGTAACGGGAATTCCTTTGGGTAATGGGTGTATTGTTGATGCAGGCATTGCGATTTTGGAAGGAACGAAAATTGGAGTGAGTGCAAGTGAGCTTGCGAAGATTATCGAAGCGAATCCTAAAGCAAAACTCAAAAAAGCAGGAAAAGAGGAGATGGTCTTCTTTAAAGGCTTAGAGCTTGGAGGGTTAAACGGTATTCATTTCCGCCAAAACAGTTTGAACGGTATGATTATAGCCGTAAGAAGTAAACGCGAGATTAAACTCAATAGCGAACTTCATTAGAGTTCTTGTAAAACACATTTTGCAAGACGTAAAAAGCACCAAAGGTGCGTGGGCATTCCGTCTTTGAAAACCCAGTATTTAATAAAATGTTAGTTGAGGGGAACTTTTAGCGAAGTTTCCCCGTTGTTTCATTGTGTTTTTCTGCCCATAGCACAGCAAGAAGCTGATACGTCTGTGCTGTTCGTGTATTCTTGGTTTCAAGTGCACTATTGCACCCTTCACACTGCTCAATTTGAGCGGAGAGTTGATCCATATTCATAAAACTAAAGTGCTCACTTTTACGCTGACACTCCTCTGCACTGCATCTAGGACTCTCTTGTTTCATGGTATCTCCTTGTGAGGAAAATAATCGAATCAAAAAAAGAGGCTTTATAAGGATAAAGTTAGGAATATGATAGGAAGAAAAGATTAAACTATAACTGAAAGAAAAGAATTAATGGTTATCAATTAAAAAAATTTGGAATTAATGGTTCTTTAAAAGGGATTTATTAAAACTTTCGGCCCATTTTGTGGAAATTTTCATATAGGTTTCATGTGCGATGGGATCATCTTTTAAGATCCAATTGCCGCAGGTGGAACATCTCGTCGCATACTCTTCAAGCTCTGTTAAGCTCATACCATCAACTGTTTTGAGGCGTGCTTTACACTCTGAAAGCGAGCATTTAAGGGGTGAGCTACTCATCGAAAAACTCCTCAGGATATTTTCATTTATTGTAGCACATTAAAAAAAGTAATTATGTGTTAATTATAAGCAAATGAGACAGTTTCGTCCACTCTCTTTGGCTTTGTACAACGCATCATCCGCACGTTTAATCACCTCTTGAGGGGTGTTTCCTTTGGCAGAGAGCGCCACACCAATGCTAACAGAGAGGCGTTCTTTTTTGATGGAGGAGAGTTTATGTTTCTCTTTAGGTGCTTTTTCGGGACGATTTTGATCTCGAATCACAAATCCGCGTCTGAAAATATGCTCTCGTATCTCTTCAAGCGCCATAATACACGCCTCTTTTTTCTTCCCACTAAATAAAATAGTGAACTCTTCACCACCATAGCGGTATGCTTTTCCTCCATTTTTGACATGGCTGATCTCTTTGGCGACAAGCTTTAAAACGTCATCGCCTATATCGTGTCCAAAGGTATCGTTAAATTTTTTAAAGAAGTCGATGTCAACCATAGCGATAATGTAGTTGGAACCTAGGCGCAAGAAGCGCTCTTCGAGTGCACGCCTTGAAGGAATGCCGGTGAGCGTGTCAATGTATGCCATGCGATACGCATCATGAACGAGTGCTGCAATGGCGATGAGGGATGCAACAAGGCAGAAGAGAATAAAGTGGTTGCTCTCTTGCAAAAAGAGCAGGGGAATCATCTGCGCTATCAGCATCCAAAATGGGGCTTTTTGACTTTGTATTTCAAAGAGCATCGAGATTAGAAAGATAAACAGCAACGAAACAATTGCAATAATGAGGATAAAATCGCTGGCTTTTGTAAGACCTTGAAGGCTTACATGTAAAATGGGGGTATCGAGTGCTTTTTGAATTGTTGGTGAAAAGTATTTCAGTCCCGCATAGCCAATCCCAAGTGTGATGAGCCCGATGCTTGTGCGCAGTGCGCCAAACGAGCTAAAAAGTCCACGCTCTTGCAGTGCGTAAATCAGCAAGTATCCAAGCGCTGTGATCAGCGGCGTGATATGCCAAAATGCTGAAACACTCAGTTGGCTAAAAAGGGTGTTGGGAAACGCCAAACAGAGTGTAAAAAAGAGTGGGAAAAGCAGCAGTACAAAGAGTTTGCTTTTATTAAAATAGACACTTAAAGCGATCCCAATCATCAAAAAAACAAAGGTACTTTGCCAGATAAAATAGTAAGCATAGGTGGGAATGAGCTCTAATTTTACGATCACTAGGGCAAAAAGAATCATTCCTAAACAGAGTGCATGAAAAGTTAAAAGAGCGTTTATGAGTCGTTGCATCTCAATCCCTGTTTTTGTGCGATTATAGCGAAATTAGCTCATACTCCCATAAATTACCCATAAGCGGCGAAGGAAGATGAGGTTTTCCTAAGAGCAATTTTACTGCTTCTGTGCTTTGAATAGAGGCGGCAAAGCAAACCGTGAACGAAGGATTGCCTGAACGCTTTTCCGCTCCATCGCCTTTTTGAAGGTAGAGTTGGTCGAGGGAAGAAGAGGTTGAAAACTGGCTATAATAGCCAGCAATCGCTCCATGCACAAAAGGTTTTTGCTCTTTGAGACAGAGATTGGCAACGAGACATTTCAGATCAGGATTATCGAGTGCATCAACGACGACATCGGCTTCTTGGATGAGGTTTGCCTCTATTTTTGGATCAAAAAATGTTGTCATACTCTTTACATGTAAAGCAGGGTTGATCGCTTCAAGATTCTCTTTTAAGACCTCGGCTTTAAAACGTCCGAGTGTTTTGGGAGAAGAAAAATTTTGACGATTGAGGTTGTGCTCTTCAAACACATCGCCATCGCACACGATGAGATTTCCTACACCAATGCGCGTTAGCATTTCAGCCACAAAGCCACCCAAACCCCCACAACCAATGATCAGCACGGTGGATTGAAAAAGAGTGTATTGTTCGTGTATCGAAATCGTTTTTTGATTGCGTTTATAGCGAAGAGGTAAAATGTCATTTTTGAGCGCCGTCTCTTCGACCTCTCTAAAGTTACATGTAAAGTGTTCCATAGCCGCATAAGAGGCTTGCAGTGGGAGAAATCCATCGATAGTATGTTCTTTTAAGAACGTTAAAAGTTCCATTTTCTTTATCCTGATGTATAATTTGATAGAAGGATATTTCATGCACATTATACTGAATGCTTTTTCATTTTTGCGCGAAAAACTCAAACAAAAAGGAGTCCCTTATGTGGACGCTCCTTGGGTTGTTGATGATAAAACACGCATTGTTGATTTGATCGATTCATTGGGGCTTGAGCCTAAAGAGGTGGAAGCAGTTTTTCTCAATTATACCGTTGTTCCCAAAGAAACAGAGCTCCATGAAAATGACCGCGTAGCACTTTTGCCGCCTGGAACACCTGGCTCATTTCGTCTTCTCTCTGGGCTTAAAGGAGATTAACCGCCACCCACTTTGGGGAAGAGGGCGATTTCATCACCCTCTTGTAAAATGTACGATGGTGCAACATGCCTACCATTGACCATCAAAACACCTAAAGGCGATACGCTCTCAAGCTCCAATGTGTCTATAACGGTTTGCGCTGTAGTACCGATGTCATACTCTCTTTGCTCTGCTTTAAAGCGACTTTCTCGGTACTGAGCAAAGAGTTTAACGATAACGTGCATCAAAAATTCCAGAATTCATCAATTTCTTCACCTGTAAAGTCCCAAACCACATTGTGTGGAGGGAGTGTTTCATATTTCATAAATTCAGGTAGTCTATCGTCTGCGCTGTTAAGTCCTGCTTTGATGTTAAATTCATGTTCACGTTTAAGAATGGTTTTACCCAAATTGACTACGTCATCAATTGTGAGAGCACAGCCAAAGCGTGCATTAATCATATCCACTAAAGCAGGCAAACATTTTGCATCATCGAGTGCTGCAAAGGCAACAAAGATACACATACCGGTACTATCTACAGCAGCAGTGGCTATTTGAAGATTGCGTGCGAGTTCGACTTGTCCCTCTTTTTTGAGCGGATCAACATGTCCACCACTGTTAAGAATGTTAGTCGCAACCGCGTACCCTGCTGTATGATCCGCTCCCATTGGTGTGGTCGCGTAGGTAATACCTTGACCTTTAACCGCGCGTGGCTCATAGGCTGGAATGCCTTGACCTTTAACCGTAGGAACACGTACGAGTCCAAATGTTTTTCCTAAAATATGCGTTCCAGCCCCTAGAATTCGACCTATTGGTGTTCCTGTTGGGATGTCATGAGAGAGTAATTCATACGCTTTAGCCCCATCGCCATAAGCAAGAATGCCTGCATCAACGGCAAGTCCCAGCACAACAGAGGTTTCAATCGAATCAACACCCAAGTCATCCATAAGACCATCCATCTTTGCGATCAGATCTAAATCTTGAATCCCTAGATGCGCTCCAAGAGCCCAAATGGTTTCGTATTCAAAGCCAGATGTGAGGTATTTACCCTCTTTGTCGTTGTAGACTTGTGAACACTGAATAACACAGCCTGCATGACAGCCATGCGTTGTTTTTCCGCCTCTGGCTTTAATGTTTTCAGCCATCGTTTCACCACAGATATTTTCAGCGTGTTCCCAGTTGCCTGCTCTAAAGTTACGGGTTGGAAGACCACCTGCTTCATTGAGGATATTCACCAAAACATTGGTTCCAAATGCCGGTAAGCCTTGTCCGCTAATAGGGTTCTCTTGAAGCGCTTTGGTAAAGATTTTACTGGCTTCTTTGAATTTTTCAGGATCGGCAATCGTCACCTCTTTATAATCTGCTGCATCGACGGTGATACATTTGATTTTCTTAGAACCCATAACCGCACCCAGTCCACCACGTCCGTGACTTCTGAGTTTCCCACTAGGGTCTTTGACAGAGATATTGGCGATATTCATACGCATCTCTCCGATACGACCGATACTCATGACCGCAACTTTTTTATCATATTTTGCCATCATCGCATCGAGTACAGCGTAATTGTCTTTACCGACTAACTCAGGTACGGGAATAAATTCAACGTTGTTTTTGGTTACATGTAATTGATAGAATGTATTTTCGCCTTTTGGTAAACCTTCAATAATAAGTGCTTTAATCCCAAGTTTGGAGAAAATGCCCGCACTCGTTCCTCCGACATTGGACTCTTTGATGCCACCGGTTAATGGACTTTTTGCACCTGCCGAATTACGACCACTATTGGAAGCACTGGTTCCTGAGAGAAGCCCTGGGGCAAACACAAGTTTATTGTTGGGTCCTAGGGGATGACACTCTGGATCAACCTCTTCAGCCACGATCGTCGAAGTAAGTCCACGACCACCCAGTCCCATCCATTTAGAAGGAACCTCTTCAATTTTAAAACTTAGCTCAGCCATGTTAACGCGATAAATTAGATCAGCCATAATAACTCCTTTAAATACGGTTGTTACAACCATAATATTTAAAGTTTATAGCATGAAAATAGCAAAGTCAATGAATGAGCTTAAAACAAAAACATGCTTTTTTGGCATATCTTTTTTTACACAAGTTGAAAGATTAAGAAGTAAAAAGCACCAAGGGTGCGTGGGCTTTCTGCCGAAGAAAACTTAGTGTTAACGTAGTTTTAAAAGCTTTGCTTTTAAAACGTATTAAGAGTTCAGCAAGAACTCTATGAAAGCAGTGGCATTGAGCCACTACTTCTTAGGTTTAAGCGATTGAAGTTCGATGATACGAAGAATAATAGCGGAGTAATAGGGGATACTCTGAATCAAAAGCGTGAAGGCAAAGACATAAATTTCAGTAATGCGCGTGTAATTGGTAAAGTAAAGCGCAAAGAATGAGATACTCAGCAAGGTGGCTAAAATCATCTCATGGCGAATAGGGCTTTTATTGACTTTTTTGGTATTGCCACCTTTTTCCGTACGTTTAAACGGAAGTCCATCTTTGACAAATCCATCGTACACCGCTTTGAAGATGACCAGTTGCAAACTCATGGACGCAATGGCGCTTAGCATCGTCTCTCTGACACTCATTTTTACGCGCGTATGGTACAAGATAAACGCATGCAAGATGTTGACCAAAAAGGCTACCAAAATAGGCAAGGTGAGTGGCAAGGTTGGAATAGTGACGCCCACAAAGATGATAAAAGGCACCCAGAAAATATTTAAAAAAGCGGTCAAGGCTCCAAAGGCATCGGAGAGCCAAAAGAACCAGCCTGCTACGAAGTGGTACTTTTGGTACGGTGTAAGCGTTTTGGATGAAGGCATAAAGTGACGCCAGTGATGTTTTAAGATCTGAATCGCACCATACGCCCAGCGGTGACGCTGTGTACGAAACGCTTCCACTGTGTCAGGAAGCAATCCCCAACCGTAACGACGGTTGGTATAGTGTGCCGTATAACCCGCTTCAAAAAGACGCAGTCCCAGTTCAGAGTCTTCCACGATGGTATACGTTGTCCAGTCTCCGACTTCGTGCATCGCAGAGAGTCGTGCCATCAGCATGGTTCCATGTGCTACGATGGCATTTTCTTCATTGCGCTCCACCATACCGATGTCAAAAAAGCCTGCATATTCAGCGTTCATCGCTTGTTTAATGAGCGATTCTTGTCCATCACGGTGATCTTGCGGTGCTTGAACGAGTGCAACTTTAGGATCATCAAAGAGCGGCACAAGATCAATGAGCCAATCTTCACTGACCACATAATCAGCGTCAATAACCGCTAAAATCTCCGCTTTTTCATGGGTATATTTCAAAGCTTCATTGAGCGCACCCGCTTTAAACCCTTTACATGTAATGTTTAAAAAGACAAATTTCTCACCCAGTTTGGCACAATGCTCTTCAATCGGCTTCCAGTAAAACTCTTCAGGCGTATTGTTAATGACCACCAAAACTTCAAAATTGGTGTACTTCATACGTGAAAGCGAGTCAAGCGTTTCGATGAGAACATGTGGTTGCTCTTTGTAAGCTGGCACATGAATCGAAACAAAAGGAGCGTGTTCGAGCTTAAGATGCAATGGTGCAAGGCGTTTAGGTGCAATACCAAGGGTGCATTTAAAGAGTTCATTAATCTTAGCTAAGGTAATGATGACCAATGGAATCATCAAGAAAATTCCCATTGTCCACATAACCCACATACCAAAGTTCATGTAGTAGATAAACGGATACGTTGCAGCCATCGCTATACCAAAGCCCATCGCTTGCGCTGCAAAACCATAGGTAATGGCGTGGGCAAAGTTAACACGCTGATTTCTAAGACCAAAGTACGTCAGCAGCAGTCCAAAAAAGACCGAACCAGCCATTTGGTATCGCCACAGTGGGTTGATAATGGTCTGCTTGATAAAGTGAAATTTAGGTTGTTTATTGATGTCAAAAAGTCCCCAGTAAGGTCCCACACTTCCTTCATGAACCCCTTTCCACGGCTGATCGAACGCTTCAACGATGTTGTAGCTCCATTTCTCAGCATTTGCCATCTCCAAAAAGCCTGTAATGGCAGCAATTTGGTTGGTCAGGGTCGCTTCTGCTTTTTCGTTGTTGTAGCCGCTGCTTGGCCAGCCAAACTCCCCGATGGTAATGGGTTTTTTAGGGTACATGGCTGCAATAGAGTCGTACTTCTCTTTGGCAAACGCAAGGGTTCGCTCAATAGGAATCTTCTCCCAATACGGCAAAATGTGAACGTTAATAAAATCGACATGCTTCGCGAGCTCTTTGTTGGTGAGCCAAACGTGTTGAACCTCTGCGGTGGTTACAGGGATACGTGTGCGTTTTGAGACACGATCAATGTACTCCATCAGCTCCTCAGGTGTCAGATCAGCACGCAGTAAAACCTCGTTTCCTACGATGATGGAAGCAATTTTAGGGCTGTAATATTTGGTCAGTTCAAAAAGTGTTTCGATCTCAGATTCGTTCGCACCTTTATCCCCTGAGAGCCAAAGACCGACATCGACTTTGAGTTTGGTATCTTTCACATTTTCTAAAACATGTTTGGCATCTTCAATCGCATAGGTTCTCACTTTGCGTGCAATCTGCTCAATGGTTTTCATATCTTCCGCAATCTCACGATCACTCTTAAGTGCTTTTTCAAATCCACGGTAAGGTGTGTACGAGAGTGACTCTAATTTTTCACCAATTTGCGGTGATGTGACAATCTTATCGCCAGCTCTTGTCCAGAGTAAAATTTGAATGAGGGATGTAACAACAAGGGAAAGTAGGATATATTTGAAATATTTCAACCGTATGCTCCGAAAAAAAGTGATAGAGTGCTTTCAAGCCGTACGCGATTGCGAAGGAGACCAAAAAGTTGCACGATTTTACAACAACTTTGTTTAAAAAAATGAAGCAGGATGTTTACATGTAAAGATTTGTGTGTGTAAAGAGGCAAAGAATGCCTCTTTGGAGCGTTGGTTAGTAAAAATGATTACGCATCAAGGAGTGCATCAAACTCTTTAAGTTTATCGAGAGCTTTTGTGGCAGAAGTTTTGGCACTATCACTCAAGCCTTCGCTAAAGTGCAACACATTTTCCAACAAAACAGCAATCCCTAAAAAAATAGTTTTGGTGCAAATATCTCTTAAGTAACTCAACAAAATAGGAGTAGGGAGATTGTGCGTTGAGTAAACATACGTACGTTCATCGCTGAGGTCTAAAAACTCGATTTTGTCCTCTTTAAAACCGCTCATGGCATCGACAACAACGATGACATCGGGTTCAAATTCACGCAAGTGTGCAAACTCATCTTCGGGTGTGTCATACCCAAAAAAGACTCTCCATTGGGGTAACTGTTCTTCCACCAGTCGCCCCACAGCGATAGCCACGCCATCATCCCCTCTAAGTTCATTGCCAACACATAAAAGTGCTTTTTTCATTTGATATTCCTTAAGCTTTATGTGTTTTTAAAATCTTTTCGAAGCACCAAGTAGCCTTCATTGAGCCCCTTGAGTATCTCTTTGAGAGGGCATTCCATCATTTCGGGTAAAAGCTTCATCGCATGTTCGGGAAAGATTTCTATTTCAAAATATTTACTCAAATTTCCAATCTTAAATTTCAGATACTCCCCACCATGGTGGACAATCTGTTCATATTCGCTCTCATCAATTTCTAAAACTTTCTCACTAAAATCAATCGTTCCGACACCATGACCTATGCAGGTAGAGAAAATTTTGATCTGCTCAAGCTTGGCATCTCCCGATTTTGCACCATCAAGATGCCGTTTGATGAGTTTGTAAACCTCTACCACTTATTTGGCTCCCCATACAACGCGATGGAGGTCGATTTTATCTTCCTCTTCACACAGCACATATTGGGTATAAATCTCATTGTGTAAGATCCCCATACACTCTGCATAGCGTGGGTCATCTTCTACTTGCATCGCTTGAGTAATAGAAACTTTAGTCGCTTTTGGATCTTTGGTGTTACCACTTTGAACAAGCGCATGGATGTATTTATCAAACAGTTTTCGACCAAACACATAGCTCATCAGCCGTTTAGCCTGAACCAGTAGATCCCTTTCAAACAAAGTGTTCCCCATCACAGAGTCTTCCACAAGTGGAGGCATATCTCCATCGTGTTCAAAACTGACTTTTTGAAGTTTTTGCTCCATAACACCTAAAGCGGTTGTGAGTCCATAGATAATACTCGCAGGATGCGGAGGACAGCCTGGGATGTACGCATCGACAGGGATGATTTTGTCAATGCCACTGAGAACGCTGTACGCATCGTAAAAAATCCCTCCTGTGACACCACAAGCCCCAAGGGCAACAACAATTTTTGGATCAGGTGTTGCTTCATACGCACGTAGCAGTGGATAGTACATCTGACGGGTAACAGGACCGGTGCAGAGTAAAATATCGGCATGTCTTGGATTCGCAACGAGTTTAAAACCAAAGCGTTCAGGATCCCATAAAGGAGTAATGGCAGCAAAAATTTCGATTTCACAGCCATTGCAACTGCCGCAGTCGATACGGAAAACACTAAAACTACGTCCAATATTTTTGAGTAACTCAAGTTTTTGCTCTAATGTATTGGCAAGTTCGATTTCGTTTGGTATTTCATATGTTTTCATTCTATCACCATCTCTTTGCCACCCGTAAAGGTTGCTACCGTGGCAGTTTTTTTACATGTAGGACACATACACAGATAATTTTTAGCCTCTTCAAGCCTTTTTTCACTGACATTGGCTTTGCTTAAACACTCAAAACTATACTTCACCAGTCTTTTGGCACTAAAGGGTTTGTGACATGTTGTGCAATATTGGGTATCGAGTTCGCCTCGTTGGATGAGGGCTGATTTATCAAATTTGACGGCAAGTTCAAACTCTTCACTGAGCTTAATCGCACCTGTTGGGCACACTTCATCGCATCTACCACAAAAGATACAACGACCACAGTCAAATTCCCATATCAGTTTACTTTTATCGTCGTTAAATTGCACGGTTATGGCATTGGAGGGACACGCTATACCACATGCTGCACAGCCGATACACAAATCAAAAATATACGCAGGTTTTCCCCTGAAATTATCCGAAACTTTATAGGGTTCAAACGGATATTTATGGGTAATTTCACCGTATTTTTTGCTAATATCAAGAAGTTTCATCATCTTAAATCCTTTAACGGACTATCTTTTTGTGTCCTAGCGAAGTTTTTTAAATCTGCATTGGTCAAAATTTTGCTTTTCTTACTTTTTATATCGACAACCGTTACACGCTCTGTACACGAATAACACGGATCTAAGCTACACACGATAAGGGCTGCATCGGCAAGATTGTTTCCACGGAACTGAAAACGAAGGCTTGGCCAGTTGTTATAGGTCGCAGCCCGGCATCTCCAACGAAATACCTTTTGTGCACTGCCTTGCATGATCCAGTGAACATTGTCTCCACGTGGGGCTTCCACATACGCCAAAGCGTAGTTTTCAGGTTTGACATGGAATGTTGGATCGACAATGATTGCCGTTTGAGGCATCAGTTCAAAACATTGGCGAATGATAGAAACTGAGCTTTTAAGTTCCATATAGCGCACCATCTCTCTGGCAAAAACATCGCCACCTTCGACAACGGCGACATCAAATTGAATCTGTTTGAAAAAATCGTACGGATGATCATATCTGGTATCGCGTTTGATACCACTTCCTCTGATATTAGGACCCACAGGAGAGAAATCGCGTGCCACTTGTTTATCAAGAATACCCACACCTTTCCAGCGGCTCATTTGGCGTTTATCATCCATGACAGCGTCCCAGACTTCATCGACTTGTGTTTCGATGATTTGTAAGATGCGTAAACTCTCTTTGATCTCAACACCTGTAATATCGCGTCTAAGTCCACCCATGACAACATTTCCATAGGTTTTGCGTCCACCTGTTACGAGTTCAGCGAGTTTCATCGAGTATTCACGGATTCTAAAGATGTGCATGAACGCGTTGTAGTTACCTGTTACTTCACACGCCAGTCCGATATTTAAAAGGTGACTATGTAAACGCTCGATTTCTGAGCAGATCACACGAATCGCTTGCGCACGAGCTGGGATTTCTAAATTAATCGCCTTTTCAGCCGCTTCGATACACGCAATCGCATGGGCATAGCCACAGATGCCACAAACTCTTTCTGCCAAATAACCCATCTGATCGTAATTCATACGGTTCTCAGCGAGTTTTTCCATGCCTCTGTGTTGGTAAAAGAGTCTATAATCGGCATCAATAATCGTATCGCCATCACAAAACAGTCTAAAATGTCCCGGCTCATCAGCGGTGATATGCAATGGTCCTAGAGGCACATCAATAATGCCTGAGCCCTCAGGTCTTAAGAACTCATATTCAGGCTCCATATAATGATCTTTCATATCAGGGCGGTATCGGTAGTCCATCGCATCTTTTCGCAGTGGGAAGAGATTGTCTGGCCAATCATCGCTGAGCACCAATCGTCTTTTATCAGGCAAACCTTCCGCAACCAGTCCGAACATATCGTAGGCTTCTCTTTCATACCAGACACATGCTGGAACCAACGGCGTAACAGAAGGGAAAACAAGACTATCAGGTGAAATGAGTGTTTTGATGGTGACAAAACATTTTTCATCTTGGGCGATCTCATCACCTGCAAACATTTTTCCACCCTCCATAGAGAGCGCATAATAGAGTGCATAGTGTTTATTGATGCTTCGCTCATCATTGGGAACCATGGTCGTAAGATAGCCACCCATATCATAATACAAGAAGCGAACCGCTTCAGGGAGGTCATTTAATTCAACCAATGCGGTGACTTGATCGTCGCATTGTCTTGTGACTTCTAAAATTTTGACTCTAGTGCCTAGAGCTTCTATAAATTTATCGCATTTCATTGGATGTCCTATTTTTTCATTATGGATTTAACGCTCTCATCTAAAAGAAACGTAAAAGAATCAAATTGCCATATACCAAAAGCTACAATCAAAATGGCTAAGGCAATCAATGGAAAATTTTCACTGAATTTCATTTCACTGTTATGCACCACTTCTCCTTCAACTTTACCAAAGGTTGCTAAAAAGAAGTGTGAAAAGTCAGCTATAAAAATGATCGCTAAGGCAATGGCAAAAATACCCATTAAAAGATATTGTTCGCCGATAGCGGCTGCTTTAAAAATCAAAAATTCACTCACAAAAATTGCAAATCCGGGAACACCGACCAGTGAACAGATAGCAATACCAAAAAGGACGGCAGTCAGTGGAGCAATGCGTATCATGCCACCCATCTTCGTCATATCTTTGGTACCGTAAATTCGAGCAATGTTTCCTGTTGAACAAAACGCTAACGCTTTAGTAAAAGAGTGTGCTGCACAGTGAAAAAGTGCTGCAAAAAGCCCAATCGCACCACCCACACCAAGTCCAAAAGCGATAACGCCCATATGTGCTACGGAGTGATACGCAAACATCCTTTTAACATTGTGTTGACGGATCAAAAAGAAAGCTGATATAAAAAGGGTGAGTGTGCCACTGACAATCATCACGGTTTGTACAAAGTCAAAACCAACCCCATTGGCGACAATAGCATAGTAGCGAACAAGTCCCAACATGGCACATTTTAGAAGTATGCCTGAAAGTAGGGCAGATGTAGGCGCAGGTCCTTCTGCGTGAACATCGGGTAACCATGTATGGGTAGGAGCAAGTCCTGCTTTGGTTCCAAAACCAATAAGTGCAAAGATAAAGACAAGTTTTAAAGCCACACTGTCTAAATTGACGGCATTGGCAAGAAGATTGGTATAGAGCATTGCTTCCCCATCAATCTTACCATTGGCTGCTGAGAAAAGTAATATCGTTGCATAAAGGGCAAAAGCAAGACCAATGCTACATAAAACGATGTATTTATAACCACTCTCTGTGGACTTTTTATCTTTTTTAACCGCAACAAGAAAAACTGAAGCAAGCGTAGTTGCCTCAATAGCTGCCCACATAAAGGCGATGTTATTGCACAAGACGCTTAAACTCATTGTCCATGTAAAGATGAAACTTAGCGCAAAGTAGTTTTTTACCTCTTTTATATCGATATGTCCATCTTCTAACTCCCACTTCATATAGGTGGTAGCATAGACATTGACCAATAGACCTGTAATAGCAATCAATGATAAAAAGATAGCGCCTAGGGAATCTAAGAAAATATAGTTATGAAAAATAGAAAGTTCTTCTGCATTGACAACTTTTCCCACTGCGCTCAGCAAAAGGGTAGAGACAATCACACTAAAAACGATATGCAAATTTTGTAAGAGCTTAAAACGAAGTGGCATGACAAACATGATCATGCCAAACGCAAAAGGTACGGTGAGTATTAATACTAAAATATCCATTTTATCCCCTTAAATTTACGGCTTTGGAGGTATCAAGACTTCCATAAGCAGCATAAAATCGCTTCGCCAAAACACTCATAATCAAAACCGCAAAGATAGCATCGGTTAAAATACCAATCTCTACAAGCTCATGAGAACTGTATGCCATAAGTGCTAGACTTAGGTGTATGCCATTTTCAAAAAGGCAGTACGAGAGAATTTGTTTCAGAAATGAGTTTCTTAAAATAAATCCAAAAATACCCATCATGAAGATAAACGAAGCCGCATACAGTGGCAAGACATCTTGAAAAAGTGAAAAATGTATAAAGACTTTGTACAGCATCATGGCAACTGCGAGTGAAAAACTAAGTGCCACAACGGGTGATATGAAAAATCCACCCACGGGTTCATCTTCAACAACAAGATTCAGTTGTTTGACGAGTCTCATTAAATATAAAGGCACAAAGAGCACTTTGATCACAAAAGCGGTGGCTGCCCAGATAAGAAGTTCATGCGTACCGTATTTAAAATATAAAGCCAAAAAAATAATGACCAACAAAAGCGTTTGCACTGCATACGCTTGAATGCTATGACGGTATTGACGTAAGCCAAATACCGCAAAACTCGTGACCATCATTAACACTGCAACGATATCAATAATATTAATATTTGCCATAGTTATATTCCCATAATATAGAGTACTAAAGAAGCACATGAAATAGAAAGTGCAAAAAGCATCGTTCTTTTTATACCATTGTTGACTGTAAACCTTGGCCCAAAGTTATCGATAAAAACACCCATGACATAAAGAAATCCTACTTCAGCCAAGAAAGCAATCAAGGATAAAATCGGATTCTCAAAACTCCACGGTATAAAAATGACGAGGAAAAATCCCAACATCGTAAATTGCTTAAGAAGTATGGCAACATCAATGATGGCAAGGTCTTTACCACAATATTCACCCAAAACACCCTCTTGGAGTTCTTGTTCCGCTTCAGCCAAGTCATAAGGTTTTCGACCTGTTTCAACATACATGACCCATAAAAACGCAGTGGCTGCAATCGAAAACGAAGGAAAAGCATAACCGTAATTACCCTCTTGTACCAAGGTCGTAATATACGCTAGATTCGTGCTTCCCGTACCCATCATGACAACGACAAGACAAATGACGGCAATCTCTTCGGTGTAAAAACCAAGTGTTCCTTCTCTACTCGCACTGACTCCTGCAAAAGGGTTGGCAGTATCGATACCCGCAACGATAAACATAAATCGAAAAAGTGCCCCTAAATAGAGCAGAACAAAGATGTCCGAAAACTGTGATATAGCACCCGAATGAGTGTCATACGCAATGGGCAAGGCACAAAACATCGCCGCCGCACTCACAAAGAGTACATAAGGTGCGATTTGATAGATATAGCTTGTGCTGTGTGACTTTGTACGACCTCTTTTTAAGAGTTTCAAAAGATCACGATAGGTTTGAAAGATACTAGGTCCTACTCTTGATTGAAATTTGGCTCTGAGTTTCCTTGAAATTCCATCAAAGAGAGGAGCAACTAATATTGCTGAAATAAGTTGTAATAATAGATATAAAAAGTCCATGAATTCTGCCTTTTATAGATAGTAATACCCAAAGATGAGTACAAAACAAAGATAAATCAAGATATAGCCTGCATAAAGATTGGTTCTACCATTTTGAAAGATACCTATTTTTTCGGCAATAACCATGACAGAATGAATCACGGGTGCATAAAGCTTATCCCAAAAGAGGTCATGGACTTTTTGTGTATAAACTGCTTTTGAAAAGTACCCATCCATCTTAATCTCTTGCTCGTATCTCACAATAAAGCTGAGTGCTTTTCTAATATCACCTGTAAAGGAGTTTGACCCAATTTGCATATTTTTGTTGTAAAGAAATCCACATGCCCATGGCTCGGTCACTCTCACCTCTTTATGATTTGCCTTTAAGAGGTAAAGGAACACAAAGGGAAGGATGGCACATAGAAGCATAATCATAATAATGATAGGCATGGAGATCAATCCAAAAACACTCTGGCTTGTTTGGGGTATCAGTGTCAAAACAATCTTTGAGAGCATACCCACGACATCACTCATAAAAATGCCTATTCCCACACAAAGACTTGCGAGTAACCCTAGTGGTAAAAGTCTTAGAAAGGAGACCTCTTTCGCTTCTTCAACGCATTGGGTATTACGAGCTATGCCTAAGAAAACGGAGCCGTACATTTTTGAAAATGCCATAATAGCCATAGCTCCCGTGATGGAGAGGGCGATGATGGCGAGTGTAAAGAAGAAGCGTGATGCAACACCTTCATCAATGCCCCCGATGACCATCGTTTTATAGATGACCCATTCGCTTGCAAATCCATTGAGCGGAGGCAGTGCACAGATAGAGATGGCGGCAACAAAAAAGATGATAGAGGTGATAGGCATCTTTTTATGAAGTCCACCAAGGGCGTCCATATTGCGTGTTTTGGTTGCCGTGAAGATATTTCCGCTTAACATGAACAGGAGTGATTTGAAAACGGCATGGTTCAAAATATGAAAGAAAGCTGCGATAAAGCCCATCAGTGCAATGATGGGTGAATGGATTCCCAGCCCATAAAAAGCGCCACCCAGTCCTAAAAAGATGATACCGACGTTTTCACATGAACTGTATGCGATGGACGCCTTGTAATCGTTGGAAGCGAGTGCATAGATAATGCCAAAGATACAGCTGAGTGCTCCCATCAAGAGTAAGATATAGCCAAACTGGGCAAACTGTGGCAAAAGAAGTGAAAATTTGATAAACGCAAAGAGGGCTACTTTGATCATGACCCCACTCATCAAGGCTGAGGCGTTTGATGGAGATTGGCAGTACGCTATAGGCAGCCAAACATGGAATGGAAACATACCTGCTTTGGAGCCAAGTCCTACAAGCAGCAACACAAAAAGTGTCATACTCATCCCAAACCCAATGTTGAGATCTGCAAACTTGCTAAACTCAAAACTGCCTGCAAAACTTGCCATAATTAAAAGAGCGACCATTAAAGAAAAGGCTCCAATTTGGGCGATTCCTAGGTAAATCATAACCTTTTTCCCAGCACCTTCACCATCGTTAATTAAAATCAGAAGGGCAGAGATCAGGGTCATCATTTCCCATAAAAGCATAAAAGAGAAGACATTATCGCTTGCAATGACTAAGAGCATGGAGAGAATAAACGCGTTAAAGAGTGAAGCAAAAACGGCTAAATTGGCTCTCTTTTCATAGAATTTCGCGTAATCAAAGCTAAAAAGTGAAACCGCAAATGCAATTAAACTCACTAAAAAGCTAAAGAACATTCCTATGGAATCCAGTCTAAAAAGAGGTGAACTGATAAAATTCCCCGGTAATTTCCATATCATCGTTTCACCAAGATGCGAGAAGAAAAAAATCGTCGCATAAAGCGAGATCACACAGGCAAAACCAAATCCTAGCTTTTGGGCAAGGAGCGGTTTTTTATAGAGTAGAAGGGAAAGAAGTGAGGTTAACAAAAATAGAGTATATATCGTTTGCATTATGCTTCCTCTTGATTGGTTTCTAATGTTTCGATAGGCGCAGGTTTGGGTTCTTTAGGCTTTTTCACCTCTGGAGGCGGAATGTTGGCAAAAATGACATCGGGCACAATCGCTTTAAGAAAAGGTGCTAGATCGCCTTTGATTTTTTTGCCAAATTTGCATTCTCCAAGGACGGGGTCAACCATGACCAGAGCCCCTGTTGGGCAGACACTCACACAGGCAGGTCCACTTTCGATGCCATCACACATATCGCATTTAATGGCAATGCTTTTCAGCCCACTGATACAGCCAGCTTCCAAGTGGCGCTCTACCTCCTCTATAATGGAAGGGGGAAACTCCGCATCGATGTTGATCGCACCATAAGGGCACGCAATCGTGCAGAGCTTACAGCCGATGCAGATCTCTTCGCACAGCTCAACACAGGCATTAGCGATACGAAGCGCACCGGTTGGGCAGACATTGGCACAAGGCGCATCATCGCATTGACGACACTGGTTGGGCATTTTTCCACTCTCTAAGGTCAGGACATCGAGTCTTTTTTTGGAGAGTTTACCACGCATGTAGGCATGTTTAATACATGTTTTCATACAGGCATTACAGGCAATACACATATCGGGATTGGTAATAACGAATTTATGAACTTTGGACATAGACGTTCCTCTAAGGGATATTTAGCTTAATTAATAAATTTAGTATAACAATTTAATAACTATATCATTGCTAGATGACTTAGATATGATATTTAACTCTATTTTGTGCAAGGAATTATATATTAACTTTATAGCATGAAAATAGCTTAATTTATAAATTTATATTTTATTTAAAATTAATAATTGACATACTGAAAAAGCAGTCAATAAAATAAGCTACAAAAGTTTTAATTTAATGAAAAATCCATTAATTGATATGTTTTAATCATTATTACCAAATTTAGCCGTAATAATCAGATAAAAAGCTGTTTTAATTGTTTCAATAAATAGGGTGTAACGTCAGTGCCAATGTGAAACTGTTTAAGCTTTTGGAATTATACGGTAATCTCTGCTAAAATCATTCGCTGCGAAATAAGTCAGAGTGCGTATTTTCGCATTATTGGGGGTGTTGGGATTGGGTTTGAATTGGTTTTTCAGGGGCGACTAAATAATGGCTTTTTATATCTATTGAAAATCCTTTAGTCATGAAGTTTTTCAATACAATAACCAATTTTAGTTCCGAATCCCTAGTTTTTTACCGCACATTCGTGTTAAAATAATATGCTTAATTTGGCTCCACGTTGCCCGTCCTTTAACTGAAAATTTTTATCAATTCGTTTTTTATAACGTTAATTTCCTCTACTACGGATGACCTCGTATCTGCTGGAGATGATCCATTCATATCTGCTTCTCGAATCGCGTCACTAAAGGTAATAAACCCTAAATGGGTAAATTCTTTAAGCTGTGTTTGAATAAAGTTTAGGTCTTGGACATCTTTAATTTTACTAGCAACAATAAAAACTCTTTTAATACCAATGTCCTTAGCCAAAGCATTAATTTGATGAGCCGTTTGAATACTTCTTTGTCCTGGTTCAACCACAACAATCAGTGCATCGACAGATTCCGCTGTACCTCTTCCAAGATGTTCAATTCCTGCTTCCATATCCATAATAACAACTTCATCGTTTTGAATTAAAAGATGTTGCATTAGGCGCTTAATTAAAGCATTTTCTGCACAAACACATCCCCCGCCACCCAATTCAATGGTTCCCATGGTTAAAAGTTTAACCCCTAAATGCTCTAAACAATAAGTCTCTGGCAAATCATCTACTTTTGGGTTGAGAATAAAAAAAGAACCATAGCCATCTTCGGCACCTGTTCGTTCACGTGCCAATGATTTCATTTTTGAGAAAGGGATAAGGTTTTTAGATTTTTCCAAAGGTATACCAATGGCAGAAGCAAGATTTGCATCCGGATCAGCGTCAACTGCGAAGACCTTTTTACCGTCTTTGGCAAATAAGCGTGCCAATGTCCCTGCTAATGTTGTTTTACCAACACCACCTTTGCCTGTAATTGCTATTTTCATGTACATTTCCTTTTAAAAAAATAGATGGGGAGAGAGAAAAACTCCCCATAAAGATTTATATGCCTAATTTTTGGCGTCTTTTTTGAATCTCTGCATAAAGCTTATTTGCAGCTTCAATAGGATCGACTTCAACAATAAATTTACCACCTAGAACATCTTCCATCCCTTGTGTTAAAAAGCTCGTCACAAAAGGTGATCCAATAACCTGTGGCACAATACCAATATGAACTGGTAATCCTAAAACAGCTGCCCAAGTACCAATAATTTGTGCTTTTTCAGACATCAACTCTGGGGCAGAAACGCATATTGGAAGAGAGTCTAAATCAACTCCTAGCGTATTTGCTATATCATTTGCAAGTCTCACTGCACGGGTGTTATCAACACATGAGCCCATATTAAGTACAAGCGGTAATGGACCTCCAAGTCCAGCAGCTTGTCCCACAGCCGTTAAAACCGCTTTAAGACCATCACCTGCATACTCTTCTGTTGCTTGTTGTGTCATAAGACCAAATTTTGCCAATGCTCCTGCCGCACATCCTGTAGCAAGCACTAAAATATTTTTCTTGGCTAATTCTTTAGTCATGGTGGTATAGTTGTAATCATGAACGACTCTCGTATTATTACATCCCCCAAAAAGAACAACGCCTTGTATATTTCCATTGACAATATTATCGATTAATGGCTTGATAGGATTTTCTTTATCAACCATCCGTAGCGCAGCAATGATAGCTTCATAACTAAATCCACCAATAGCTTTTTGTGTATTGGATGGAATATCAACTTTTTTAGGATCTCGTCTACTGTAAGCATCAAGGGCAAGTTGAACAATTTTTCGAGCTCCCTCTGTCGCTGTTTCGGGGTGGAAAGAAACATGCGTTGCTCCTGCTATTTTGTTATCATCCAAGGTGCTGATGACAACGGTATGGTAGTTACTAGCCGTCTCAACGACTGCTGGCATAATACATTGAGTGTCTACCACCATCGCTTCAACAGCCCCTGTAATAATCGTCAACTCTTGAGAAAGATAATTTGCCGCCAATGGAATACCATGACGCATCATAAGCTCATTTCCCGTACAGCATACGCCTACGATATTAATTCCCTCTGAAGCGCCTAGTCGTTTTGCCTCATCATTCATCGTAGCGGCAACATCACAGACAATCTCACATAAAAGAGGATTGTGCCCATGAAGTGCTATATTGATGGCATCTTTTTTAAGCACACTTAAATTGGCTGTTGTCATGGTAGGTTGTGGTGTACCAAATAAAATATCGGAGAGTTCGGTTCCCATAGCCATAGTTGAGACATCGGCTGCTGCGAGTCTAGCTCCAGCCAAAAGAAGATTGAGTGGGTCAGATTCAGAGCCAACGTGTGTTCTAGAGAGTCCATTGACAACCACACTGTCTAAATTCTGAGGCATGATTCCTAAAGCTTCAAGTTTCGCTTTACGCAATGGATTAATAACGGCATTGAGCCATCTAAACTCACCATGCAAACGTCCAAAATCTTCTAAAGATATGGACGCAACTTCATGGACTATTTCTATGATGGCTCGACCTTCTGTATTGATTTTTAAACGTTTGGCAACATCTAAAAGTTTATTTTCATCTTTAATGGCATAAGCAGGTGCTGCGTTTTGTGAAAGCGCATAAAGCGTATGGGCAATATGGCGTGCATGTTCTGTATGGGCACTTGCTCCCACACAAAGACTGCGTAAAAGATTGCGTGCAACTATGGTATCCGCATTGGCACCACAAATACCTTTTTTAGGTCCATTTCCTAGAGGATCTATTCGGCAAGGACCTTTCCAGCAGATACGACAGCATAAACCTGTCTCTCCAAATCCGCATTGAGGTTGCATTGCATCATAGCGATCCCATGCGGTTTCAACTTTATCCAATTCTGCTTTAAAAATCATGTGTTGTGCGGATATATCAACGGTTTTAATTCGAGGTGTTTCCAACATGCATACTCCTTTTGAAATATTAATAGCCACGTAGGCTAAGAGATTTTGTTCTGTAGCTGCTATCACGAGTGATCATGATGGCATCCGTGGGGCATGCTTCAACACACGCTGAGTGTAAAGTGCCATCCGTATCCATTCGATCAAAACAAAGATCGCATTTGAATGCTTTGAATTTTTTGCGTTTCTTTTTACCATCTGTTGGCTCTTCTTGAGGCATTTCAACCATCGTAATGGAATCATAAGGACATGCTTTAAAACACAATTTGCATCCTATACAATCCTCTTCATCAATTTTAATGACGCCAACAGCTTCACGCGTAATACAATCGCTCGTACACGCATCCAAACAGGGTGCTTCACATTGTACACATTGAGATGTAGTGGTTTGATTTTTGATGGCGATTACTTTATTGCGTGGGATAAGTACAACACCTGCAAGCACAGCACTATGAAAATCGTAAGATGAATGAGATGTAGCACAGGCTAACTCACAGCTATGACATCCCATGCAGCGTTCAGGGTCTGTATAGATAAATACATTATCAATAACATCGCTCACGAGAACTCCTTTTGATAGATTTGCCAAAGAGGTTTTGGCTTACATGTAAAAAGATTACTTGATGAGGGTTGCAGAAAGGTTGCAGTAAAAAAATTCGGGGTTAGATGTATAAAATTATTTCAAAAAGAATACCATTTTGCACATCAGTAGCGTTAAGTTTCCCTTGGTGATGTTCTTCAATAATGACTTTTGACATGTAAAGACCAAGCCCTGTCCCATTTTTTTCAAGCTTGGTTGAGAAATAAGGCTCAAAAATTTTAGGAAGAAACTCCTCTAAAATACCTCCACCATTGTCTTCAATCCCTATGGTATAAGTGTGGTCATTTTTTTGGGTCGAAATGGTAATGCAAGGCTGTGAGATATTTTTTTCTACAAAATTATCTTCACTGTTTTTAAGAATGTTCAAAATAACTTGTACAAGCTCATTCTTGTACACTTCAATAGGATGATTGCATTGATAATGTTTGAGAACTTTAATATTTTTACTTATTAACGAAGCTTCAATCATTTGCAATGCTTTTTCAACAGGTGTCGTTAGAAGAACCAACTCTTTTTCGGTATTTTGTTTAAAAAAGGTTCTAAAATCATCGATGGTAGTGGAAAGAAAATGGACATACTCTTCAATACTAGCAAGTTTTTTATTCAAAGCACTCAAAAAAAGAAACCTATCATCGGTTTTTTCAAGATGGTATTTTTCGCTTTGAATTTTAATAAAAGTTGTAGCACTGCCGATGGCACCTAAAGGTTGTCTCCATTGGTGTGCAATCATGCTCATCATCTCTCCCATTTGTGCCAAACGGGATTGTTCCATCATTTGCTTCTCTTTTTTAATATTACTCTCAATGGTTTCAATCATAGTGTTGAAATTTTTTGAAAGCTCTCCTATCTCATCGTTTGATTTGATAGAAGAGCGTACACTGTAATCTCCCTTTGTTGCACTGTTTGCCATCTCTGAAAGTGTTGAGATAGGTTGTAAAAGTTTTTTAAAAAAGATATAACTGATGATAAGTGCAATGATAAGAACAATGATTCCTAAAGAGGCGATAATTTTTTGTAATTTATTGGACATGATTTCAAGCTCTTCAACATACGCTGTTGTAGCTACATACCATTGAAGTTTTGGTATGTAATCAATCCATAAAATTTTCTCATAACGATAATGTTCAGTATCTTCTGGTTTGTTCCATTTGAAGTGAAGTATTTTTGAAGTATGTGCGGTTTGGGTGAATGTATCATACAGATTCTTTTGTGTATTTGGATTGTAAATGGTTTTAAGATTATGATCTAGCATATAGGTGTCTTGAGTAACAATCACATAACCTTGTTTATCAAAAATAAAAGATTGTCCTACATTGACTCTGTTAAGAGATTTAATGATAGTATTGAGTTTTTCAAAAAGCTCATGCTTTTTCTGCTCAATAACATGAGAAATTTCATCAATGGGTTCATCTACCCCGATGAAAAGATTCCACGGTTGGAACCATTTAAGATACACCAATGTTTCTAAAGTATCGACATGGCGTCCAAATGCCTCTTTTTTTTCCTTAGCCTCTTTGGTAAGTTGCAATAGGAAGGCTGTATCATTTAAAAAAGAGGGGGATTTTTGTGTCTTATTCAATGAGAGTGCAAGAATATTTGCATCTTGATTGATAACAAAGAAATGACCATTATTGGGGTATTTCAAACCACTTAGTTTACTATAGACTTGTTTTTTAGCTTCATTTTCATTTAAGTCTTGCAAGGTCTTTTTTGCATAATAATCTTCAAAAACAGATGCAGGGAGCAATGATGCATTTTGCAACATTTTTTGACGTGAATTAATTGCTTCATTTTCAAATTCATCTAAGTGCTGATAGACTATTTCACTGATAGAAACAATTTTATTAAGAACTTCTTCTATATTGATCTTTTCAAGTTGTGTCACTTTATTGTTTACTTTAGGAAAAGCATGGATTAAGACAGCACCGATGTAGCCTGAAATTAAAACTGCCATGAGGAGCATTGTTTTTTGAAGTATTTTAGATTTTATCATTTGTCTGCTAATACACTAATCTATACCCTAAACCATAAACGTTCTCAATAGTACTTGTTGAAATTTTCTTACGAAGCCTTGAGATGATTGATTTAAGGGTTTCTGCGCATGCTAAGTGAGGTTCATTGTGCCATAATGTATCAAAGATTTCTTGTAAAGTTGAAATCTTTGTGCGATTTTTAATAAAAACTTGCATCAAAAGTGTTTCGTTTTTAGTAAGTTTTATAACCTCATTGTTTTCATACAATACACTTGTTTGTTTATCCCATAAAAGCCCAGTCCCTAAACTAATTTGAAATGTTTCTGTCTCTTTGTGTATGGAACGCAAAAATTTAGAAGCACTTTTATGAAAAACATTTAAAATAGTGTCATAATTATTAGGTTTGAGAAGAAATTGTTCTATGCCTAAATTAACAAGCTCTAAGAGGTATTGAGGTTCATTGTGCGCTGAAACAACAATGATGATTTGGTTTGGATGAATCTCATAAATTTTTTTAATCAATGCAATGCCATCCATTTTAGGCATATTAATGTCTGTTACGACGATGTCATAGTGTTTTGAGGTATTTCGAAAAAAAGAGAGATATTTTTCAAGCCCTTCTTCACCATGAGTAGCCGTATGGACGGTATAAAAAAGTTCTCCAAAAACCTCACTACTTTCTTCTAAAAAAGAAGGATCATCTTCGATATACAAAAGTGCCATATCCTGTGTAAGCGAGTATACCGTATGAAAATCTATCATCACTTGTGCTCCAATCTAATTTCTACTACTGCTAAGAACCAAATTGCTAGAGTTAATTTTAAAAATGCTACATCAAAATAAGGATGTAACATTTTTGAATAAAGTCTTGATAATTGTCTCAATGATACACCCACTTAGTTTGAATTATTCTAAAGTTTTGAAGCCAACTTAAAATGGGAATAATAGATCTACTGGAATAACCCAAATTTTATAGACATAATTTAATTCTTCGAAGCCATATTTGTAACCATTCTTAAGAGGTAAATTTTGAAACAAGCAACATAGTGCTATAATCCGCGAAAAACAAAGAGAGAATCTATGGTCGAAGTGAATAACCTAACGATGCGTTTTGCGCATCAGCTTTTATTTGAAAATATTAGCCTTAAATTAGACAAGGGTAAACGTTACGGACTTATTGGTGCAAATGGTGCAGGTAAGACAACATTTTTGAAGATTTTGTCGAAGCAAATTGATGCAACGAGTGGCAATATTTCGGTTGAAAATGGTCTACGTGTTGGCGTTTTAAATCAAAACCAGTACGCGTTTGAAGAGTTTACGCTTAAAGATGCGGTTATGTATGGGAATAAGAGACTTTACGATGCGATTAAAGAAAAAGAGCATCTGTATGCAACGGGCGATTTTTCAGACGAGAAGGTCAATGACCGTCTAGCAGAGCTTGAGATCATCTGTGCGGAAGAAGATCCGACGTATGAAGTGGAAGTGAATATTGAGAAAATTTTAGGTTCACTTGGATTTCCTGTAAGTGAACAAGAGACGTTAATGAGTGAGCTCACCGGAGGTGATAAATTTAAGATTTTGCTAGCCCAAGTGCTTTACCCCAAACCAGATGTTCTCTTCCTTGATGAGCCAACCAACAACCTAGACCTTGAAGCGATCTCGTGGTTGGAAGAGCAACTGATTCGCCATGAAGGAACGATGGTGGTCATCTCGCACGATAGACACTTCCTTAACTCCGTTGTAACCAACATCTTAGATGTCGATTTTAAGAAGATTCGTGAATTTACGGGTAACTACGATGAGTGGTATATGGCGGCGAATTTAATTGCAAAACAGCAAGAGATGGACAGAGATAAAAAACTCAAAGAAAAAGAGGAACTTGAAGCTTTTGTGCGTCGCTTCTCTGCCAATGCGTCTAAAGCGAAACAAGCCACTTCGCGTCAAAAAAGACTTGAAAAACTCGACATTGCAGACATTCAAACTTCTTCACGCAGGGATCCAAGCATCGTGTTTCGCATGGGACGTGACATTGGCAATGAAGTTTTAGATGTCGAAGGCATTGAGAAGAGTTATGGGGATCAAAAAGTACTGCATACCATTAGCTTTAAAGTGGAAAAAGGTGAAAAAATAGCACTTATTGGACACAATGGTGTGGGTAAAACAACCTTGTGTAACATTCTTATGGAGCAACTTTCTCCTGATACAGGAACGGTTAAATGGGGTGCTACGATTACGACGAGCTATTTTCCTCAAAATACAACCGATATGATCACCGGCGATTTTCAACTCTTTGAGTGGTTGCAACAGTACGATGACAAAAAAGATTTGGATGAAATCAGAAAGTGTTTAGGACGTATGCTTTTCTCGGGTGAGGAGCAAAAAAAGAGTGTGAGTCAGCTCAGTGGTGGTGAAAAACACCGCATGATGCTCTCTAAAATGATGCTGCAACGTGGTAACTTTTTAGTCCTTGATGAGCCCGATAACCACTTGGATCTTGAAGCGATTATCGCTCTGGGCGAGGGATTGTTTAAATTTCCGGGTAATGTCATCTGTGTCACACACGATAGAGAGCTTATTGATGCCTTTGCCAATCGCATCATTGAACTTCACCCTGATGGAACGATGATTGATTTTAAAGGCGATTACGAAGCCTTTAGAGAGATGTATGGCAAATAAGTCTCTTTTTTCTATCGGCTCTGCATTAGATCGAGGTACCGCATGGCAATTTGAGGAAGAGAAAGCCTCCTCAACTGCTCATGAGATCAAACTGCCAACAAAGCATTTTTTAGTGTTAAAAATGGAAAAACGTCAAGGCAAACCCGTCTCTATCGTGGGTCCTTTTTTTCTGGAGAAAGAAGCGTTGGTTCAGCTCTGCTCTTTCGTGAAAAAAAAGCTCGGCAGTGGCGGTACATGTAAAGAAGAGTGGATGGAGTTTCAAGGCGAGTGTCGCGAAAAACTCAAAACGATTTTAATGGCTGAGGAATTTCGATTTAAGGGATAAGCATGAATTATGTACTGGGTGCTCTTTTACCGATCTGTTTGATCATCTTTGCGGGGTATGCGTTTAAGCATGCGAAATTTCCTTCAACGGATTTTTGGCCTAAGATGGATAAGTTTACCTACTATGTTCTGATGCCTTCGCTTTTGGTATATGAATTAGCCGTTGCCAAAATTGATTTGACTTACACGCTCACGCTGGTTGCAACCTCTCTGGGCGGCATTTTTGCTATTTTGGTGGTTTTGATACTGCTCAATCTCATCCTTCATTTTGAAAAGAGAGCTTTTACCTCCATTGTTCAAGGAGGCATTCGTTTTAATACCTATGTTTTTTTAGCCCTTGTTAATGCGGTTTACGGTGCGGATGGGTTGGTCTTAGCTGCCATCGTGATCGCTTTTGCGATTCCTTTTATCAATATTCTCTGTATCTCTATTTTTGCCATTTACCTGCGTGAGGGAAAATTTTCGTTGCGTGCATTTTTCAAAACGATCATTAAAAATCCCCTGATTGGGGCGTGTGCCATAGGTGGATTGATCAATATTACGGGTGTTGAAGTGCCTCTTTTCATCCTCAAAAGTGTCTCCATCCTCAGTCATGCAGCCCTTCCTATGGGACTTTTGTCTGTGGGGGTGGGGTTGGAGCTTAAGTATCTCAAAGAGGCTAAAAAAGAGCTCGTTGTCTCAACTGTGGCAAAACTGGTTCTTTTTCCTATGATCGCGTATGGATTATCGCTTCTGTTTGGACTTGCTGGTATGAGCTTGAGCATTGCCATTATGTTTGCTTCGATGCCAACGGCGACCTCTTCGCATATTTTAGCGCGTGAACTAGGAGGCGATGTCTCTTTGATGGCTTCCATCACAACGCTTGAGACCTTAGCCTGTGTGGGGACACTCTTTTTAATCGTGCCTCTTTTATAGGTTAAAATCTATTCTAAAGCGTTCAATTTCAGCACTTTTCCCAATGACAACCAAAATATCACCCTGATCTAATGTGTGGTTATGCCCTTCGGTGATAAAGATAAACTCTTTTTTGAGCTCTTTGTCGTGCAAGCCAATGAGGAGCATATTGTAGTTTTGGGTTGGGTAACATTCACTCAGCAAAACGCCATTGAGGGCAGAGTGCTCTGTTATAGTGATTTGCTCCATATTGATGTCTTCTTCTCCAAAGATCGTTGCATCAATGATCTGCATAATTTCAGGTTGCGTGATCAGTTTATAAATACGTTTTCCACAGATCTGATACGGATCCAAAATGGTATTGACCCCTGCAATTTCAAGCTTATGGATTGCATCTTTGGTATGGGTGGTGGATATGATTTGCACGTTTGGATCAAGGGCTCGAAGACAGAGTGTTAAAAAGACATTGTGAACATCTTCTTCAAAAAGGGTAAAGATAAAGCTGACATCTTCGCTCACGCCTAGACTTAAGAGTGTGTCATCCTCACTGTAATCCATGATTAAAAGTTCAAATCCTAATTTTTTGGCATACGGGAGCAGGGCTGCATTATTGTCAATGCAGGTAAACGGAAATCCTTGTGCTTTGAGCCTAGTTCCAATTTCGATAGCGGAGCGGTTAAACCCAAAAAGAAGTATTTTGCCTTCATTCATCCCATATTTCCTTGATCATTGTGTTTACGTAGCAGATTGATATGGTGTTTGCGTCCCATGATAATCAGGGTATCATGAAGTTGAAGTAAGCAATGAGGCGAAGGATTGAACTCAAATGCTAGCACACTGTTTTGACGCAAAATACCAAAAAGAAGTAAGCGTTTCTCTGAAAGATTGAGTGCAGCAATGGGTTGGTTGATAAAAAAAGCGTGTTCATGAATAGGCACCATATCAAACAGTACGCCGGTGTTTTCGGTGAGCATCTCATCTAACGCTGCATAGGAGATCGGTTGTGTAATGTATTGCGCACCCATAAGCCCTATCGTCTCATCGGCGCTAAACGCGTAGTTGGCTCCTGCTAAAAAGTACTTCTTTTTATGGGTATTTTTGATCACACGCGCAATAATGATAATTTGTTCGCTAAGGCTTCGAGCGGTCAGGGTGATAAAGACATTGAGCTCATCGCTATTGGTAGCACAAATGATTTGCGCTGCGCGTTTACCCACACCGAGTTCTCCTAAAATGCGGCTCTTGGAAGCATCCGCCACAATGCCAATGAGCCCTCGTTGTTGTGCCAATTTGATTTTAGTTTCATCATTGTCGATAATCACTAGTTTATAGCCATCTTCATGCAGCATTTTTGCTACCACTTCGCCTACGCGTCCGTATCCGCAGATAACGATATAACTCTCCAATTTATCAACATCCGCAAAGGTGCGGCTCTCTTTGAGTTCGATCAGTTTGTTTTGAAACGAAGAGACGATGATAGAGGTGAGAAAGGCAAGGGTGGCAACGCCTAAAATGATCAAAATCATCGCAACAACCATTCCCTCGGTCGTTACAGGCACGATGTCGCCGTATCCGACCGTTCCCATCGTAACAATCGCCCAATAGAGCGCATCAAATAGGGTGTTGATCTTAGGATTTTGGTGCGTTTCAAAGATGTAAATGGCGGAGCTTCCTGTGAAAATTACAAAGCTAGCAAAGATCGCTAAGGTAAAGAGTTCAAACTTTTTTTCTGTAATGATTGACGTAAATGTCTTCATGCTTCTGGCATAGCGGAAGAGTTTAAAAATCCTAAAAAGAAGAAAAATACGTAAAAAACGTAGTGGACGGTAACTTGGCAGAATCGCTAAAAGATCGATAATCGCCAAAGGTGAGAGAATGTATTCAACTTTTTTCTTGACAAGTGCAAGCAGGGTTTGAGGGAGTGAAAACGGAAGGTTGTTGTTGATCGCATACTCATAATGTTCTAAAAAGAGCTTGTGGCTATCCGAATAGATCCAAAAACGTAGCAGATATTCAATGATAAACACCACCAAAGAGAACTGGACAAACGCATCTAAAAATGGGTGCCCATCAGGATGTTTGACTTCATACAGAAGAAACAAAACGCTGATGAGTACCAAAGCAACCATAAAAATATCAAAATAAAATTTGAGCTTTGAATGTTGGTGTTCCAAAAGCATTCTGCAAAACTCTTTGACTCGATGGTAACGAGCAGAAGCCTCTAAAAAATAGGCAAATCGTACACAATAGCTTGTTACATAACTCACGATAAACCTTTTAAAAAATAATAGACTTCTTACAAAGCTCCTTTTGTAAGAAGTCAAAAGCACCAAGGGTGCGTGGGCATTTCGCCAAGAAAAACCCAGTGTTAACGTAGTTTTTAAAGCTTTGCTTTAAAAACGTGTCAAGAGTTCTGTACAAACTCTAATAAATAGAAGCCTTTACATGTAAAGGTTAAAAACCTGCTTTTTGCAATAACGAAACGATCTCGCCACTTTCAGGAAAACGCTCCGTAGTGGTGCCAATTTTCTCTGTTTTTGAAAAAAGAATTTTTTCATTCACAACAACATCAAAAAAACCACCCATTTTAGGACTCAGTGATACCTTTGCATTGGGATATACGCTTAAAATTTCATCTTTCACACGGAAAGCTCGTGGCATATAACCTCAACGGGTACAATAAAAAATCACAATTTCCATTTTATCTCCTTAATGTTCTTTTTCGTGCTCACTCTCTTCCACAAAGATCGTAGCTTTCATGCACGATTCATAAAGCTCTTCTGCACTAAAGCAGGGGTTGTCTTTAAGTGTTTTAAGAATCTCTTCTGCATCATTTGCATGGTTCATCTCAATGGCAATGTTGAGTAACTCTCCTAAATAGCCTTCACGAAACAGCAGCGCCGTTTTGATCTCATCGTCCAGCTGAACATGATTTAAAAACTCATACATCGGGATGTTCAGATACGCGTCAATCAACGAGAGACTGCCGGTTAAAAAGGCTTTGTTCGCCAGTTCTGGTTTTTTACATGTAAGGGTAAGCTCTTCCATCACTTTGGCACGAAATTTGGCATTGTTAAAGATTTCTGTGCCAAAAGGGCGGTTGTGGGGAATGCCATAGAGAAAAAGTCCCAACCATGAGGTGATTTTTTGAGGGCCTAAAAGGGTGACCATCTGCTTAATCGAGGTAATCTTTTGTTTAAAATGGTACGCACCAGAGTTGACATGGCGCAACAGATTGTAGACAAGATCAGGGCAGGTTGCAAATTTATGAGAGATAAAAGCAACATCACTGTTTTCCTGAATGCAGTTGATCAGCCGTAGCGCATTTTCCGTATGGGGTTCGATTTTGCGACCGCTTAAAATGATAGGTCGCTCAAAAAAGTAACCTTGAAAAAACTGAAAAGGCAGTTTTGTACAGGCTTCATGCTCTTCATGGGTCTCAATTTTTTCGGCTAAAAGCGCAATGTTATACTTTTGAATCTTCTCAATGGCCTCTGAAAGATTGGCAAGGGTGATGGCTTGAATGTCTACTTTGATGATCTCAATGTACGGAAAAAGTGGTTCATAGTTTTTGATCATCGTATCACTGCAGTCAAAATCATCCAAGGAAAAATGATACCCAAGCGAACGAAGGTGTTTGACGCGTTCATAAAGGGCAAGGGAGACTTTGGTATGCTCTAAAATCTCAAAACCAAAGTGCTCTTTAGGGAGCAGTAAAATCGCATCGCTAAAGAGCATGGTCTCATCCACATTGATAAATCCCTTTTTATTGCCAAGAATAGGAGTTAATCCAATATTATGAATGAGGTTGACAATGACACGCGCCGTGGCTTTGGCATTGTCATTAAAGGTTGCCGCATTGTTGGCATCGCATGAGCGGTAGAGAAGCTCATACCCAAAGCATACACCCTCTTTGTCAAAAATGGGTTGTCTACCCACATAGGTACTCACACGTCACTCCTTTTTTAATACTACAAAAGGCTATTTTTTACTTTTTTTCTCATCTTCAAATTTAATATTGATCATACCACAAAACTTTTTATCTTTGTAAAATTGTACCATATAGGTGGTTTCATCTTTGTCAATCGCATAATTTTTCATAAAATCGTTTGGTGTCACTTTAATGCCACTTTCATTGATAACACCTTCTTTGGAGTAGCCAATAATATTAATTCTGTAACCCTGAATCGGGTCAATTTGGAAACTGTTTTTGGCACTGATGAGTGAGCCAATTTTAGCACTGGTTTTTTTACCATCAATGATCAATCCAACACTGTTTAATGACTCATCAAACTCAAAAAAATCGGGTTTGAGTTTTGAAACCAGCCTATTGCCATTCATGATTTTGTATTCATCTTTTTCTTTAAGCACGGCGACAAGAGGGTTGGTACTATGATAGACCAATGTGCTTTTACTCATGGGAAAGAATTTAATATAAGGCTTCAGTGTTGAGAGATCAAGCATGATTTTGGTGGGTGGAATCTCGAGCATGCCATCATCACTCAAAAGTTCTTTGATGGTCTCTTGCGATAACTCAAAGGAGCGTGTGTACGTGATATTCATCTCGTTCATGAATTTTTCGATGGTTTTGAGTTGGTAAAAAACTTTGTGTGAAAGCTCCGTGATATTTTTACTGGTTTCAATTGCAAATGCAGGTTTGTTATGGGTAATCGCAAAGTAGGTCAGGCTTTGTTGCATCGCTTTATCTTGCGCTTTGGTGTTGGTGTTTTTCACGTTAAACTCATGCACATCTTCGATGAGATCGACATTGGTCTCTTGATTAACTTTTTTAGCGATCTCAGCGAGGTTCCCGTATTTGGCATTGGGCATATTTTGTTGATCGATAATGGTTGCTTGCCCCCAGGCTTTGGGGTTGAAATCTTTGTTGATCTGACGCGCACGATAAAAACCTTGCCCATCATGAAGGTTCAGTGTTAAGTCTACTTTGGGATGAAGGATCAGCTTTTTAATCTCTGTCACGATCTCAAAATCTTTATCTTTGGGTTCCATTTTGGCAAATTTACGATTCATATCGCCGTTAATGCCACGCGCATTTTGGACAATGCTATCAAAGTTAAGATTGGGAACAACCCAGACATTGCCACTCGTAATGGTGTAGTGCTTTGCTAGCAGCATGGGTGCAAAATAGCCACCGGGTTCATCGCCATGAATCCCTCCGATAATGAGAAGCGTGCTGCCCTCTTTGCCACTCTCTTTTTTGATCAATGAGTAGTGTAAATTTGCGCTCAATGCGTACGTTGAAAGGAACAGACCAAGGAGTAGAGAGATTTTTTTCATTCAGTATCTTTATAATGGGTTTAAATTTTTTCCAAAAAGCTTAGCAAAAGGGAGATTAAAGTCTACCCAAACGTACGTCTAGAGGGCTAACTTGCTTTGTAAAATGGTTACAAAATTCTCAAAATTGGGGAGAAAGAGGGTTGATTCACGCTGTTTAGCGCCCCACATGGATTCAGGGAAGTGCGAGTCCTCTTCAAACCGTGCCATGATGTGAATGTGCAGGTGTGGGACATAATTGCCAAACATCGCAATGTTTATTTTTTTAGGATTGTAGTAAAAGCGCATCGTCTCTTCAACCACCAGCATCGCTTTGAGCAAGGCTGCTTGTGTGTCAGGATCGCAATCGCTGAGCTCTTTGTAGGGATGCTGTGAAAAAATTTTCACCCATGGAATGGTCGCATTTTCACGCAAAATATAAAAATATCTATTTTCATAGAGTTTTTCTGACATTATTTCTCCTTAAAACGGTGTTTGTAGGTGCATTTTTGACACAACGCTTCAACGGCGTTATGGTGCTTAAATCCTTCGATAATGGCGCGTGTTTTAGGTGCCTTCAAAATACTTTTCATCGTGTTTACATGTAAATCTCCCAGTGCCATCACACCATCTTTATCCAAACAACACGGAACAACGACACCATTGGAAAGTATACCAAAATGAGAACCAAGCCCTAAACAGGTTCCCTCTGAAGCATGCTCCGATGAGAGAGACGGCCATTCAAAGTAGGTGTCAAAATGTAAAAGTATCTTCTCTGCCAAGCGAATGGAGCGAGGTTTCTCTTCGTAAAGTGTGTTTACATGTAAAGGGACGCCAAACGCTTTTTCAAGGTAGCCAAAGAGTTTTTCATTGAAGGCTCTTTCACTTTGAACATCATCCATATTCCACAAACGAAGGTTGATAAACAGATCGTGGTTGTGCTCACGTTTGTATTCACAGAGCTTTAAAATGGGCTCCATATACGCTTCAAAGCTCAAAGACATGTTGTTTTTATTGTAGCTGTTAAGCGAGATATTGATCTGCTTGAGGGCAGGATGCACCAGCGTTTGAAGATCGTGTTTACCCACATAATAGCCACTGGTGGTCAGCATTCCTCTAAAATTCTTTTGACATGTAAGACCCAAATAGGCGTGAAGATTGGAAAGCGCTAAAGGATCGCCGCCCATATGATAGGCAATCTCTTTGGTATACGGGCTCAGTTCGTCTAAAACATGTTCAAAAAAAGCGAGCGACATTGTGTGTGTCGGAACGACCTGCGGTGGGCAAAAGCTGCATTTGAGCCCACAGATATTGGTGAGCTCAACATAGACGCGGTAAAATTTCATGCAGGCGTTTTAGAAGGCATTTTTGAGCTCTTGCTCATCAAGCATCGAAGGATCAAAACGTTTAATGCAATTACGACCGCTGTCTTTGGCTTTATAAAGCGCAATGTCTGCAAACTTAATGCACTTCCACAATGAATCAGAATCTTTCGGGAAGATCGATGCTCCCACACTGAGTGTTTTGTTAAAGGTGGTGCCATTGTTCGACTGAATCGACGCTTTTTCAAAGGCGATACGTATTTTATTGGCGATGTTTACCACCATCTCTTCTTCGCATTCGTAGAGTAAAATTAAAAACTCTTCGCCACCAAAGCGAAAGGCCGTATCGGCTTCGCGAATATTCTCTTTAAGCACATGGGCTAAAACTTTGATAGCACGATCCCCAACATCGTGCCCATAGGTATCATTGACCATTTTGAAAAAGTCGATGTCGATCATTAAAATACCATACACAATGCCATTACGTTTGGCTTGCGAGAGTGCTTTTTCGATGTACTCGTCCAGATATTTACGGTTGTAAAGTCCTGTGAGCGCGTCGGTGGTAGAGGAAACTTTTAAAATTTCCGTCAAATTTTTGCTCACCAACTCTGGGCGTGCTGCATCGATATAATTTTGAATTTTAGGCAACTGCTCTTTGGTGTGTGTGAGCTCTGCTTCACTCGTCGTCCAGATGCTGAGCAAAATCTCAAAATCACTGCTGATAAGGTAGGGAATACAC
Organism: Sulfurospirillum sp. SCADC; assembly: GCF_000743525.1. Taxonomy (GTDB): domain Bacteria; phylum Campylobacterota; class Campylobacteria; order Campylobacterales; family Sulfurospirillaceae; genus Sulfurospirillum. The sequence continues at coordinate 67,395 of NZ_JQGK01000012.1, forward strand.
AAATGATGCGCACAGGAATCACACGACTCACAAATGTTTCGAAACTGATCGGAATAAACCGCTTGTTTGGTACGAAGTGCCCTACACGTTGGATCGACCAAACGTTTCTGGCTGGAGGCGTCAAAAACGATAATCGGGTTAATCGCCTCTTTGCCCGATTCGATCAAGACAAAATCTTTAAGCCCCAAATCGTGTTGTAAAATAGAGCCAATACGACGATACACCTGTCCTTTGTCTTCGTCAAATTCAATCGTGCGTTTAAATTGATAAATGTCCGAGAGCTCATGCACAATCGCTTGCGCATCCAAAAGAAGGTCGGGTTGATGGTTGGGTGAAAGGGCTAAAAACTTTTTAACGGTGACTTCGATGTCATTGAGTGTATTTTCGAGTTTTTCAAGGAGTGAATTGATCCAGAACATCACATTGTGGCACTCTTTGTCGCTACCACTAAAGCGCACACGCCTGCTGTAATCACCCTCTTGTGCTTTGTTCATCACAAACGTAATCGAATCAAAAAGCTCCATCAATGGTTTCATCGAACGGTTCATAATGAAGAAAATAAAGAGCATAATGAAAATGGAGAGCAGCAAAATACCGAGGGAAGTTAAAACCCCATTGGTGCGAACATCGTTGATGTTAAAGACAATGCTAATGGCGCCTAACACTTCGCCTTCTTTGGCTTGATGACACTGCATACAGTTGGGCGAGCCATTCTCTTTAGCAATGTATGGGGTGCTGATACGCAGCTTTGCATTGTGTGAGCTCTCTTCATTTTGTTTGTGGACGGTTCCTGTTTTCAGGGTTTTCTCATCAAGCTCATCGCGAACCACTTCGTTATTGAAGCCTTTTCCAAACTGTTTGATGACCGATTCACTACGAACCACCCAAAGCGCTTCGACTCCTTTGGCAGTGCTGATTTTATTGAGAAAAAACTCTCTTTGATCCATCGTGCCACTGAGCATGTGCGCAGAGAGTCCATCTTGAACCAAATCGGCAATGATTTGTGCCTTCTCTTCAGCATTTTTGATACCAAGATCACGAATGGAAAACGCTAAAATGACCATCAAAAGCATAAAAGAGATAAAAATCGTTCCAACAATCACCAATGAGAGCTTTTTTTGCATCACACTTCCTTACATGTCATTATTCTACAGTCACACTTTTGGCAAGGTTTCGAGGCATATCTACATCATTTCCTAAACGAATCGAAATCTCCAACGCCAGTAACTGGGTGATGATCATCATCTCAAAAAACTCACTCATCATATGTTCTTGAGCCGTCGTTTTAATGAAATCATCGGCTAATTCAAAAGGTTCAGGACTGATAATGAGCAGTGTCGAATCGCGCGCACCGAGCTCTTCGACGTTACTTTTCATTTTGTCGTACAAAAGATTTTTAGGCATGAGGGCAATGGTAAAGAGTTCACTGTCTGCCAGTGCGATAGGACCGTGCTTCATCTCGCCAGCTGGGTAGCCCTCCGCATGCAAGTAGCTGATCTCTTTAAGTTTAAGGGCACCTTCCAAAGCAAGCGGATAGAAAAGGTCGCGCCCGATAAAGAAAAATCCATGCCCATGCAAATAGCGTTTGGAGAGACGACGAATCTTCTCATGCACACTCTCATTCACTTTTAACACAAGCGGAATATGCAAAAGGGCTGCAATTTCACGCTGCCTAGTGGATGCTTCCATCGTGCCTTTTGCCTCACCCACAAAAAGGCTTAACAACCAAAGGGTGACGACTTGGGTCGCAAACGCTTTGGTACTCGCCACCCCTTTTTCGATGCCTGCACGCGTGAGAATCGTCCTATCGGCGGTGCGCACAATCGAAGAGTTGTCCACATTACAGATCGCAAGTGTACTCATACCGCTCTCTTTTGCCATTTTTAGGGCTTCTAGTGTGTCCGCCGTTTCGCCACTTTGAGAGATCACGATAAAGAGAGAGTTGGTATCTAGCAAAGGCTCTTTATAACGAAATTCGCTGGCAATTTCGACATTACAGCGAATTTTTGCCAGTCTTTCAAACATATAACACGCACTTAAAGCCGCGTGGTAACTGGTGCCGCAGGCGCAGATTTTAATCGCATCAATTCGGCTTAGATCAAGCGCTGAGAGTTCATCTAACACAACCGAATTGCCTTTAATGCGACCCATCAATGTCTCTGCAACGACTAAAGATTGTTCGTAAATCTCTTTTTCCATAAAATAGCGAAAGCCATCTTTTTGTGCTGAGAGTTTATCGTGTGTGAGGGTTTTAAAGTCAAGACGTTGCGGTGTGAATGCTTTGAGAAGCGTAATCTCTTTGTCTTTTGCCCAGCCATACTCTCCATCTTCTAAGTAGACGACTTCGTTCACAATCCCAACCAGTGGTGCATCCGAAGAGCTAAAGTAGACTTCACCTTCGCTGTTTTTACCCAAAAGCAGCGGTACGGCATTTTTAGCAAAAAAGATCACATCGGGCTCTTTTTTGGTGATGAGTAAAATCGCGTAAGCTCCATGCAAGGCAGCAATCGTTTTTTCAAATGCTTTAAAACAATCACCTATCTCTTTGACATTTTTTTCAAAAAGGTGCACAGCCACTTCGGTATCGGTTTGGCTTAAAAATTTGACGCCATCTTTTAAGAGTTCATCTTTGATCTCTTTGTAGTTTTCAATGATGCCGTTGTGAATGATGTAAGAGTATTCTCCCCAGTGTGGATGCGCGTTGGCTTCGGTTGGTTTTCCATGCGTTGCCCACCTTGTGTGACCAATGCCTACGCCAAAGTCTGAAGAGCTGAAATGTTCCACTTTATGGGCAAGGTTTGAGAGTTTTCCGGTTGCTTTGAACGCAGTGATCTCTCCCTCTTTCAGCACGGCAATTCCCGCTGAATCATAGCCTCGGTATTCGAGTTCTTTCAGTCCATTGATTAAAAAATTTCGTTTCTCTTTTGTTCCAATATAACCCACAATTCCACACATAAACACACCTTCTTTTATATTTTTATCACGCTTTTTAGATACATACAAAAAGCTACGTTAGCCACTGGGGCACTAAAGCTTGCCTTTGATGAGGCAGAAGAGTTGCACGAACTCTAATAAAAATAGTCTAAAATTTGTTCTTTATTGTCGCATAAACGCCCTGTTTTTTCGATTAAAAGCAGGTTCCGCGTTCGGTTCTTGATGGTCTGAATCTTCGCCATTGCAATGTCAATCTCATGCTCATCAAAGATGCTCATCAGGTATGCCATGAGTCCGTGTTGGTTCTTGGTATTGACGTGCATGAGCGCATACGATTTGGAGTGTTCACAATCAAGATCGATCTCTCCTTTGAGGATGACGGGCTTTTTAAGCGTCACTTTTTTGCTCATATCAAACGAATTGTCGATGAGTTCACAAATGAGTTCAATATCATTTTCGGTCACCTTCTCGTTAAAATCGATTTGGAAGTATTTTTTGCCATCAAAAAGCTTGTAAATATCCATCTGCACAAGGTCTAAATAGGAGAGTTTGCCTAAAAGATACCCAATGTTAAAGGCACGACCGCGAATCACATTGATGCTCAGATGATCTTCATTGCTGATCTTGTAACGGTACGCGTCAATCGGCGTCTCTTCTGCCTCTTTGACGATGCGTACAATCGCACTGGGTTTTTGCTTGAGGAAGAAGAAATTTGACTGCACGCTGAGCGTTTTTTTCTGAAGCGCTTTGGAGAGTTCTAAAAATTCAGGGCTTTTTTTGAGGCTGTTCTCTTTACGCAGTCGTTTGGTCGTCTCATCGATGAGCTCTTCTTTGTCGAACATATCAAGGCTGTAGTTGTAAAATTCACGCAATAATTTAGCCACAAATCCAGTGTAAATGTTGTCATTGACCGCGTTGGTGTCCGCATAGGTAAGGATGTAGAGCATCTTTAAAATTTGAGGAGTTTGTAATTTAGAGATAAATGCTAGCACAACGCGCTCATCGTAAATATCTTCGCGGTTTGCGGTATTGCTCATCAGCGTATGGTACTTAATCAGCGTTATTCCCGTCTCAATCGCTTGTTCTGAAAATTCCAGTTTCATCGCGTAGGCTCTAAAGATTTTAGCCCCCAATTCGCTGTGATCGCCTTTGCGTCCTTTGCCGATGTCATGCAAAAACGCGACCAATTTCATCAAAGCTCGCCCTTCTGGACAGAGGTCATCAAACAGGGACTTAATAAAGGGCTCTTTGATGTTTTCTAAATGATAGAGCGTGTGCAAAGAGTGAATGTCCACAGGGAGTTTGTGGTAGCCATCAAACTGCGCAAGGTTGAGTATCTGGCGCACAGGCTTGATGAGTTGTTGCAATAAAGAGGCTTCGTACAAGAGGCTAAAGATCGTGTAAAGATTGTGTTGGAAGAGGAGGGCGCGAAATTGTTTGTAAACTTTTTTGCTGTTGTGCGACGTAAAATGAGCGTTTTTGATGTAATGCACATAGCTGATGTCAAAGCTAAGTTTGGGGTCATCAAACTGTTGAAGCTCTGCTAAAACCATACTCAAACTAGGGCTTGGTTTTTTTAACGAGGCATACACGCAGTGATCGACCACGTACAGCCCTTTCTCCACGCGTCCCTTTTTCAACGCCGTAATGCGTGTGGGTTGGCTCAAAATGGAAGCGGTCAGTTTACGCATAAAAATTTTACATGTAACGTCAATCGTGTGCATTGCGGACATGGTTTTGGAAGCCAGTTGCATTTGGGCATTTTTCAAGAGCTTGTTCTCAAAACCAAGCTTTGCTGCCACATCGGGAATAAACTCAAGGTTCAGCACATCTTGTTTTTTCTTGGCACTCAGATGAAGGGCTGAGCGAACGCGAAATAAAAACTCCAAAGAGCTTCGAAACTCTTTGTACTCCTCTTCATCGATGATCTCAGGCACACGCTCCTTGATGCGCATGCTGCCAAAGAGAATTTTACAGATCCAAGAGAGGGTATTGGCGTCTCTAAGACCGCCCACACCCTCTTTGATGTTGGGCTCCATACTCATCGGATGCTTCGCTCGTCGCTCTTCATACGCGTTCACGATCTGTGCGATGACCTCTTTTTTCTGCCAGCGCTGAATCTTCAACAGTTCTCTCTCGGTCTCCATCCACAAGAGTTTGGAGCCGCATAAAAAGCGAGACTCTAGCATCGCGGTTTTGATGGTGAGGTCTTGATTGCTTGCAGGAACTAATTCTTCAAGTTTATGGGTACGATGTCCTAGTTTCATGCCAGCGTCCCATGCGAGGTAGAGCATGGATTGCACCATCGGCTCAATGTTATAACCTGGAAGTGCCTTGTAAACCACCATCAAATCGACATCGGAATAGACGCACAGCTCTTCCCTTCCATAGCTTCCCATGCCGACCAAAACGACGGGAATGGAGTTGACAAATGGCATGTAGTTTCCGAAGTATTTGCGCAGAGTGTATTTGTAAATGAGGATGATAAATTGGTCGATTTTTTTGGCATGTTTGACTAAGAAGTCTTTGCCTTGATTTTCCACAAACATTTCATTGAGTGAGCCAAGATAGTTCTTGATATGCTCTTTTATCAGCTTAGAGATTTCAAAGTCATCGGCATTTTTGTCGATTAAGTCTTCAATAATTTCTTCAATATCCATATTATGTTTCCTAAGTTTCATAGCGCTCTTAGTTATCATACTAAAAAAAAGCTTGTTTCTAACAAAATGTGTAATAAAATTGTAACAAAAATTTGCTAGTAAAAAAAATTAAGGATTAACATTCGTTTTAAGAAGAAGGGAGTACGATTTCATCGACGTTCTTACAGAACACTTGACACGTTTTTAAAGCAAAGCTTTAAAAACTACGTTAACAGTGTGTTTTCTTCGGCAGAAAGCCCGCGCACCTTTGGTACTTTTTTAGTCATAATATTTGGTCCGTTAGCTCAGTTGGTAGAGCATATCACTCTTAATGATGGGGTCGCAGGTTCGAAGCCTACACGGATCACCAGTTTTTACTTTTTAACCCTCAACCATTCTAAGCTATAATACCCCATCACAATCTTTACATGTAAAGGATAGACAGAATGCAAAAGCCCTATTTGAAGGCGTTTCCCGATGCGAAAGGCTATTTTGGAAAATTTGGTGGCGCGTTTTTACCACCCGAACTCGAAGAGCAGTTTAAAAAGATCGAAGAGGCGTACCTAACCATCGGTAATTCGCACAATTTTATCCGCGAACTGCGTGACATTCGCAAGCATTACCAAGGACGACCCACACCTGTTTACTATGCAAAACGTTTAAGCGAGTTTGTCGGAGGGGCACGCATTTACCTCAAACGAGAAGATCTCAACCACACAGGTGCGCACAAACTCAACCACTGCATGGGCGAGGCGCTTTTAGCCAAATATCTGGGCAAGAAAAAATTGATCGCTGAAACCGGAGCTGGGCAACACGGCGTGGCACTTGCGACCGCAGCGGCTTATTTTGGGTTAGAGTGTGAGATTCACATGGGTGAAGTTGACATCGCTAAAGAGCATCCCAACGTGGTGCGCATGCGCGTTTTGGGTGCAAAAGTGGTGCCGGTTAGCTTTGGGGCGCGAACCCTTAAAGAAGCGGTGGATTCTGCATTTGTAGCCTATTTACAAGACCCTGAAAATTCAATTTATTGCATCGGCTCTGTCGTTGGACCGCATCCGTTTCCGATGATGGTGCGCGACTTTCAAAGTGTTGTCGGCATCGAAGCCAGAGAGCAATTTTTAGAGATGACAGGCAATCTTCCCGATAATTTAGTCGCGTGTGTCGGTGGTGGCAGTAATGCGATGGGACTTTTTTCTGCATTCATCAACGATCCGTGCGAAATGTACGGTGTTGAACCAGGAGGACGTGGCACAAAACTTGGCGAACATGCCGCAAGTTTGACCTATGGAAGCGAGGGTATTTTGCATGGATTTAACTCCATTATGCTCAAAAATGAAGCGGGTGAACCCGCCGCCGTGCATTCGGTTGCGAGTGGCTTGGATTACCCCTCTGTTGGCCCTGAACACGCCTACTTAAACTCCATCGCACGCACGAAAGTGGGCATCGCTAACGATGCTGAGACGATTCAAGCCTTTTACGATCTAAGCCATTATGAGGGCATCATTCCAGCGCTTGAGAGTGCCCATGCAGTCGCCTTTGCGATGAAACTGGCACGTGAAAAACCGTATGAATCGATCTTGGTAAACTTAAGTGGAAGAGGCGATAAGGATATTGATTTTGTGGTGGAAAATTATAAGCCTGAGGATTACATGTAAAGCGTTGCGAAGAGGTTTTGATAGCCTCTTCACCATGAAACTTATGCTATAATTTGCACATATTCAGACAAAAAAAGGAGCTAACATGCGTACATTGACATTAAAAATACGTGACGATTATTTTGATACGTTTGTCGCTTTTTTAGAGATGTTACCAAAAAAGTCCGTTCAAATTGACACCAAAAAACAGCCGAAAGAGCTTGAGATTTTACAAAAAAATGTCAAACAAGCACTACGCGACATCAAAGAAGGGCATACGAAAACGATCAGAGTTTTAGATTGAAATCCCTCCATTCTCTTGTTATTAAAGACACCGACACCTTTAATAAAGCCGTTAAAAAACTCAAAAAAAGATTCCGCAACATCGAAAAAGATTATTTAGCTTTTCTTGATAGCATCCAAACCGATGAAGATTTGGGCATCTATCTAGGCGAAGGCATCTACAAAACCCGCATCGCTAACACCGATAAACAGGGTGGAAAAAGTGGTGGCTATCGGCTTATTTCTTACTTAAAACTGATCGATAATGAACTCTATTTGATGTATATTTACGATAAAAGCGACTTCGAAAATGTAAGTGAGCACGACATAGATTCGCTCATAATTTCATCGCTTAAGAGCTGATAAAGAGGTTGGTTTTGCGGTTGCTCATTATAATCCAGAAGCTTACATGTAAAGGAAATTGATCTATGCCTCATGAAATTCTACCTGATTGGCAAAAAATGCGAGAGATGTTAATTGTACTTTCTGGAAAAATTGAAACCATTGAGAGTATACAAAAACTTAAAGGTGAAACGTTTAATATTTTTTCCATTTTAAAAATGGAGAGGTTAGAGGTAGAAACACATTCTGCTTTGATTTATGAAATGCTCAATCCAAATGGTGCTCACGCACAAGGTAATAAATATCTTGATCTGTTTATAAAACAAGTGTTAGTAGAAATTAATGATTTTGATCTCACGCATGTTCAAGTTGGCAGAGAAGAGATGACCTATGACGGTCGTCGCATTGATCTTACAATCAAAAATGAAAAGTATTTTATAGTTATTGAAATGAAAATAGATGCAGGTGATCAATTGCAACAGCTATTTGACTATAAAATACATGCAGATTTTAAAGGGCTTGCTACAAAGCTTTATTACCTCACATTAGATGGGAAAGATGCAAGCAGTGGTAGTACTACTAACAATAAAAAAGAAAAAACAGAGTGTGAAAACATATCTTTCTCATTTCATATATTCATATATTGGAGTGGATTGAAGCGTGTATTGAAATAAGCGCTCTTTTGCCTATTATCAGGGAAACACTACTTCAATATGCAAATTTAATACGAAAAATGACTGGACAGACAACAAAGGAAATAACAATGCAAGTCGTCGAACTAATCAATAGCCCAAAAATAGCACAAGCAGCGACAGAAATGGCTCAAAACCTTGGATATGTCTGGGCTTTGAAAGAGGCTAAATTTTGGTATGAATTATGGACGCTTATGGAAGAAAAAAGTGAAAAGATTGGTTGGAGGATTCTTGGATATGAGATTATGTTCCATGACGATAATTTTATCGAAGATGAAAAAGAACGCGCTTTAAAAATCGCACAAGCAAGAGCATCAAAAGATGAAGGAATAGGCATAGTATGCGAAAAGATTTTTGAAAATAATGAAGTAGCAGTAGATATTTACCAATACAATACAACAGGGTTACGCTATTATTTAAAAAGTTCCAAAGATATTGACAACATGGCAAAGTACATTGGTACTATTAAAAAAGATAAAGAGAATAGATATGGGGACTCAGAGATCAATGTTAAATTTTACGGTAAAAATGTCAACAATCCATCGTATGAGCTTTTTGATGATGCCAAGCTAAAACAACTTGCTAGGAGCGTCGCTGATGAAGCTATTAAAAAGTTAGAAAAAATTAATCAAATATTATTACTTCAAGAATAAATAAGGATATTAACTTCAAAAAATTTTCAAGAATGAGCCTTCGTATGTTCATCGATTTTTTCCCAAACAGTGCCGTGCGATAAGAGTTGAGCTGTGTTGTTTTCGATCTCTTTTAGTGCGTGTTGAAAATAGGTTTTATTGGTTTCAAACAGCACGTCTTCATCGATCTGAACATTTTGAATCATGCCCTCTTTAAGGTTTGCAAGTAAGGTTAAAAATGCGTCTACGTATTGGTCTTGGACTTCTATTTGGATGGTTTGCATACGCTATCCTTTGATGCTTTGCTTAGAGTTGGATTATAACATTTTTTGGAACAGGTTAACGTTCCAAAAACGTTTAGAGAATTCAATCCACCAGCACAATTCCCATTGATTCGAGAAGATATAGTGCTTCAAATCGCCTGAAAATGGCTCCTTTGAGGTGATTGGTTCGTATGTCGATCATCGTGTTTTGTGCGTCAGTAAAGTTTGCACCTTCTAAATGAGTATTGTTAAATAACGACCCCTTCAAATCACTGCCGCTCAGATCAGCTCTTCTTAGTGTTGCATCGCGAAAATCAACCTCTTTGACGCGACACTCCTTCATGACGATGCCATCTAATGCCAAACCAAAAAAGTTACTATCATCCAAAATGCACTCGTGAAAACGAAGCGGATCGGGATTGAGCAGACTCTTCCAGTCGCCTTTTGTCCAGTCAATGCCGATCATTTTGCACGAGGTAAAGGTCACGTCGCTCATTTTGGTATTGGTGGGTTTCATCAGACTTAGGTTGCAGTTTTCAAAACGGCATTCGGTAAATTTGCAAAAGGAAAAAATGGTTTCAGAAAAATCGCACGAGACAAACGTACAGTCATCGAACTCCGCTTTGGTGATCTTTGCACCGTGCAGAGTGACCCCTTTAAAGGTTTCGGCAAAGACATCCATGCGATCAGTGATAGATTCTAAAGGCACACCCATAGTGTTTAATAACTCATCGACCCAGCGTTGAGTATGCCAATCGCGATCGACATAAATGCCATCAAAACGCCTACGGCAACATCGCCATTGCTGATGTGTTTTTCAACGGAGAATTTTCCATCCAAACGTGTTATGGCAAAGGCAAACAGCAGTTGAACGATCATCGCGATAAGCGCCCATGTGGCAAAATCAAGGTAAGAGATGGAGTTGACAAGCGCGCTGTAAAGAGGAATGCAGAGCCCTAGTATGGCGCCACCAAATCCAAGTGCAGAGGCGGTGTTGTTCTCTTCAAAAATCATTTTGTAGTCATCGTACGGCGTGACTTTTGCGTAGAGAAAGAAGAAGAGTGCGAGCACGGCAAGTGAGGTTAAGAGGAAAAACCCAAAGGAGAGCAAATAGTGAAGAATCATGGTGTAGCCTTTCTTTTAATTATACCTAAAGATACAAAAATACTTTAACCTACGTTTATAAAAAATGTTGCTAAAATCCATCTTTATTTCAAATGATGAAAGTACACGATGACTCTTATTGAAAAACTCGAAAATAACGAACGACTTAGCTTTGAAGATGGTGTCGCACTCTACGATCTTGACCTTTTTACATTAGGCAAATACGCCAACCAAAGAAGACGTGCGCTTCACGGTAACAAAGTCTTTTTCAATGTCAACCGACATATCAACCCCACCAATATCTGCAAAGACATCTGTAAATTCTGTGCATTTTCAGCCAACCGAAAAAATCCCAACCCTTATACCATGACCCACGAAGAGATTTTAGCCATCTTGGACAACTCGGTTAAAAACAATCACATTACCGAAGTGCATGTGGTCTCTGCGCACAATCCTGATGCGGGATTTGAGTGGTATATGGAGATTTTTTCCAAAATCAAAGAGCGTTTTCCCTCTTTACATGTAAAAGCGTTGACGGCGGCGGAGATCAACTTTTTAGCCACCGAATATAACCTCAGTTTTGATGAGGTCATCGATAAAATGATCGAGTATGGCGTAGACTCTATGCCTGGCGGTGGTGCTGAGATTTTTGATGAAAAAGTGCGTGAGTATGTCTGTAAAGGCAAAGTAAGCTCCGCTGAATGGTTGCAGATCCATGAACTTTGGCACAAGCGTGGGCATGAATCCAATGCAACAATGCTGTTTGGGCATGTTGAAAAACGTGAACACCGCATCGATCATATGCTTCGCCTTCGTGACCTGCAAGACCGCACGAACGGCTTTAATGCGTTTATTCCACTTGTCTATCAACGCGACAATAACTATTTAAAAGTAGACGATTTTTTAAGCTCAACGGAGATTCTCAAAACCTTTGCGATTAGCCGTTTGATGCTCGATAATATTAAGCATATCAAAGCCTACTGGGCAACCTCGACGATCAATTTAGCGCTTGTCGCACAAGAGTACGGTGCCGATGACCTTGATGGTACGATTGAAGCCGAAGCAATCCAATCCGCAGCTGGAGCCAACAGCGCTAAAGGGCTTGGGTTGCAGAGTATTTTAGAGCTCATTGAAACAAGTGGTTTTACCGCAGTGGAGCGTGATAGTCTCTATAACGAACTCAAAATTTACTAAATATCTTAATTTAAAGGATCTGCTTTGGTGGACTTTTTCAAACTTAAACAAAATGGTACAACGGTCAAAACCGAGTTTACGGCTGGGTTTACGACGTTTTTGACCATGATGTACATCGTGCCGGTCAATGCCATTATTATGAGCAAAACGGGCATGCCAATGGAAGCACTTATCACCGCAACTGCGTTGATTACGATTTTTTCATCCGTTTTAAATGGTCTTTGGGCAAATACGCCGATTGCTATGAGTGTGGGTATGGGACTGAACGCATACTTTACATTTGGTTTGGTGCTTGGTATGAAAGTGCCTTGGCAAACCGCTTTGGGTGTTGTTTTTCTCTCAGGACTTCTTTTTCTCATTCTCTCTTTAACACCGCTTCGTGTATGGATTATGAAGAGTGTGCCACACGATCTTAGACGTGCAATTAGTGCTGGTATTGGCTCTTTTATCGCGTTTATTGGGCTTAAAAGTATGGGTATGGTCATCGCCAATCCTGCGGTTTTAGTGGGTGTGGGCAACTTTAAAAATCCAAGCGTACTCCTTGGTGTTTTAGGACTTGTTTTGGTCTTTGCCTTTTACTCATGGAGACTTAAAGGTGCGTTTATTTTAGCAGTTGTAACGACAGCGATTGTGGCGTGGATTGCAGGTATTGCTCCGTATCCAACAGAGTTTTTCTCTCTTCCTGCTTCTGTCAGCTCGATTGCGTTTGAGTTGGATATTAAAAGTGCGTTGACCCTCTCTTTATTCCCCGTGATTATCACCTTTTTGATTACGGATTTATTCGATTCTTTAGGAACATTGGCGGGTGTTGGGTATCGTGCAGGACTCTTTAAAGATGATGGAAAAGAACTTCAAAAAACACTTGAAATCGATGCGCTTGCAAGTACCGTTTGTGCGGTGGTGGGTGTTTCAACCACAACGGCATTTGTTGAAAGTGCTGCGGGTGTTGAAGAGGGTGGCCGAACGGGGCTAACGGCTGTTGTCGCAGGGCTTTGTTTTGTTCTGACGCTTTTTATGATGCCTCTGTTTAAAGCGATTCCTGAAAACGCGATTTACCCTGTTTTGGTGATGGTCGGTGTTTTGATGTTTGGTGAGCTTTCTCATATCAATTTTAAAGATACTGCCATTGCGGTTTCAACGTTTTTGATCGTTATCATGATGCCATTAACCTTTTCGATTACAAATGGTTTGGCGTTTGGTTTGATTTCGTATGTGCTGATCAAGCTCATCAAAAAAGAGTTTAAAGATATTAACTTTGGGATTTTGTTTCTGACGTTTGTCAGTTTAACCGTATTTATCGTACAGGAAGGACATTAATTTGCGTTACTACAGTTATGAAGAGTTTAAAGAAGATGTGAACACCCTTGCAAAAGAGATCAAGCCCTATGCGCCTGATGTTATTTTAGCGGTGGCGCGTGGGGGTATGACCTTAGGTCATTTTTTAGCAGAAGCGTTGGAGATGCGCAATCTCTACTCCATCAATTCCGTGCATTATGAAGAGACGAGGAAGCTCGATACCATCAACATTTTTAATATCCCCGATTTAAGCAAAGCCAAACGTGTGGTGATTGTTGATGACATCATCGACAGTGGTGAGACGATGATCGAGATCGAGCGTGTGCTTGGTGCGAAGTATCCTGATGTGGATTTTAAAATCGCTGCGGTTTTTTACAAAGAAAAAGCACTACTTCGTCCCGATTTTGCTGCGCGTGAAGCCACCGAGTGGATCGAGTTTTTCTGGGATTTTCAAATTGACAGCTTCAAATAGACAGGAGAGTGCAAACTCCCTTGTTCATTTTTTGATGCACCATCAACTTCTCATCATCTACACCTGTACGATTCTTACCCTCTGTACTCTCTACGCGGTTCAGCCCATCCAACCCCTTTTTGAAAAAGAGTTTGACCTTAGTCGTTTTGAAGCGGTCATTTTTACCACAGTGATTATGTTGCCGCTTGGATTTGCACCGATCTTTTACGGGTATATCTTAGAGACCTTTTCATCCAAACTCTTTTTGAGAAATGCTGTTTTGATTTTGGGCATTTTAGAGCTCTGCTTCGCGTGGAGTAGCAGTTACTCCGTACTTTTAACCATCAGGGCATTGCAGGGGCTTTTGATTCCTGCCGTCCTGACCTCTTTGATAAGCTATATCAGTTTCATTACCCCTAAAGATAAGATTCAACAAGCGATTGGTTATTACATTGGGGCGACGATTTTGGGTGGATTTATTGGAAGGTTACTATCAGGCTTACTCAGTGATCTGTTTGGCTGGAGACTCTTTTTTGTGCTTTTGGGTATCGCTTTAGTGATGATGTTTGGCGCACTCAGTTTTTTAAGCGAAGAGGTGAAGGTCGATTTTGTTAAGCCCAAACTCTCTCAAGTCGTGGATGTTCTTAAAAACAAAACCTTTTTTAACATCTACATGATGATGTTTTTTATCTTCTTTGTGTTTCAAGCCCTGCTCAACTTTCTTCCGTTTCAGCTCAAAACCTTCAGCTCAACCATGGGATACGGTAAAGTGGGCATGATGTATGCAGGGTATATCATTGGGTTTATCATCTCGATTCGTATTTTGTGGATGATTCGTCTCTTTGGTACGGAAACTAAGACGATTATTTTTGGAATTTTAACTTACGTTGTGGGGTTGCAGATTTTTCATGTAAATGATTATATGGTAATGTTTGGGGGCATGTTTGTCTTTTGCGCAGGCTTTTTTATTATTCACTCGGTCGCTTCGGGGCTGATTAGCAAACTAGCCCATGAAAAACGCGCTATTTCCAATGGGTTGTATCTGTCGTTTTATTACGCAGGAGGCACCATTGGAACCTTTGCGCCCGGTGTTTTTTATCACTATTTGGGGTGGCATATCTTCTTGGTGCTTTTGGCGTTGATCTCTCTTGCAACGCTCTATTTTGCGCTGAGATTGCAGCGTACACTGTGTTCTTAATGCTTTACATGTAAAGGTTGGGGCGCTGTTGTGGGTGGCGCATCTTTAAATTGCGCCATAATCGTTGTGATCTCTTCCATGCACTCTAAAAACGCATCGACCAGTTCAGGGTCAAAATGTTTTCCCTTCTCTGAAATCAGATACGCCACGGCACGCTCCACACTCCAAGGCTCTTTGTAAGGACGTTTGGAGGTGAGGGCATCAAAAACATCGGCAATGGCGACAATGCGACCTGCTAAAGGGATGTTAAATCCTTTAATGCCATACGGATAGCCCGTGCCATCAAACTTCTCATGGTGAGTCAGTGCGACAACACGCGCGGTTTGCAGCAGGGCGGATTGGTGATTTCCGATGATCTCAGCTCCTTGTAACGGGTGTTCTTTCACGATTTTCCACTCTTCTGCGCTTAGTGTACCCTCTTTGCGCAAAATATAATCGGGTGTTCCTATTTTCCCGATGTCGTGCATGGGTGCGGAGAGAAAGATGAGTTCAGCTCTGACATTATCCAGCCCAATTTTTTGAGCAATAATCTTTGTATAAGCGCTCATACGCAAGATGTGCGTGCCGGTTTCATTGTCTTTGTACTCCGCCGCACGCCCAAGTTGACGGATAACCTCCATGCGCGTGAGCACGATCTCTTCGGTGCGTTCTGCTAGTTTTTGCTCTAAATTGCGTTGATACTGCAGTAAACTCACTTGCGTTTTGACACGTGCTAAAACAATGGAAGCGTTCACAGGTTTTGTGATGTAATCCACTGCGCCAAGGCTCAGCCCTTCGGCTTCATCTTTACACTCACTGAGGGCTGTGACAAAAATGATCGGAATGTTGCGGGTGAGCGGGTCACTTTTGAGCTTTTTGCAGACTTCATAGCCACTGATTTCGGGCATCATCACATCAAGGAGGATAATATCGGGGATATGTCCTGCGGCGATGAAATTGAGAGCTTTCATGCCATGATTGACTACTTTAACCGTGTAAAACGGTTTGAGTATTTCACTTAAAATGAGAAGGTTTTCAGGAGTATCATCGACGATAAGGATTGTTTCCATAAGGTTAGTCTGCCTTTTGCGAAATGGGTTTGGATAAGGTTGTCTCAATCAGTGCCACAGCAGTTTCAAATTCAAACGCTTTAATCTGCTCATATGCTTCCAAAAGCGTTGCGTCAGTGGATTGAAGCAGTATCATGGCATCATCCAACGCTGTAGCATCAGCACTTTTAAGTTTAGCAACCAAGTGTGTCAGAAACGTTGGGGTGATAGCCATTTTGGAAATCTCATGGTGTGTCGCAAGCGGTTGAATTTTTTGGCATAAGCAGAGTATCTCTTGCTCTATGGATTGTAAAAGAGGATCATTAGCAGGAAGCGGATGGGTGCTGAGTTCTGCTTGTTGCGCTAAAGCACTGAGTGCATCCATTCCCAGTGTGCCTGCCATGCCTTTGAGGGTGTGGCACAGACGTTTTGCCCCTTGAGTGTCATTGGCTATCGCCATGTTGCGGTAGGTTTGCGTAAAATGAACCTGCTCTTTTTCAAAGCGTTTGAGAAACTGATAGTAGAGTGTTGCATTACCACCCAAACGCTGTATCGCTCGAAGCGTGTTAATGCCTTCAAGTGCCAATGTCTCATCCGTCTCATGAACAATTTCAGGGGCGGAGGTATGGCAAAAACGTGCAATCTCTTGAATCAGCTTTTGAGCATCGATGGGTTTTGCGACATAGCCATCCATGCCTGCGTCATAGCATTTTTGCTCATCCCCTTTCATCGCATTGGCGGTCATTGCAACAATGGGCACGCTCAATTTTAGCGTTTCTCGAATACGATGGGTGGTTTCATAGCCGTCTAAAACAGGCATTTGGCAATCCATCAAAATGAGATCAGGCAGAGGATTTTTGGCTAACCAATCCAACGCCTCCTGCCCATTTTGAGTGACATGTACACGGATACCAACTTCGCCTAGGATCTCAGAGGCTACCAGTTGGTTGCTCTCATTGTCTTCGGCTAAGAGTACCGTGATGCCCTCTAAGAAGGATTGACGGAGCTCTTTTTCATGGGCATGGTAGAGTGGTTCAATCAGGCGTTTATGTCCGCACATGTCAGCGAGTGTATCAAAAAGCATCGAAGCGGTGATGGGTTTGACAAGCACGGCGTAGGGTTGGTTATCGCCTAGTTTGGCGATGAGCTCTTCTTTATCGTAGGCGGTGACGAGCATGATAGAGCTGATTTGATCACCGTATTGCTCTTTAATCCGCTCAAAAAGGGTGATGCCATCCATCCCTTCCATCTTCCAGTCAATAATCGCCACATCGGCTTTAAATCCGTTATCGAGCAGGATCAACGCCTCTTGGGCACTTTTACATGTAACGCATTCAACCCCAAATTGGTGGAGAATTTCAGCAAAGATTTCCAATGCTGTTTCATTGTCATCGACGACTAAAATTTTAAGTGCTTTGGTGATGAAGGTTTGAGAGGGTAGTGCGTAGGTCGAATCGACGTGCAAAGGGATCTCAAACCAAAAGGTACTTCCCATCCCATAAACACTCTCACAATAGATAACACCATCCATCATCGCCACCAGTCCTTGTGCGATGCTCAGCCCAAGACCCGTTCCACCATAATGACGTGTCGTTGACATGTCGGCTTGGGAAAAAGCGCTAAAGAGCCCGACGGCTTGTTCTTGTGTGATGCCAATGCCACTGTCTTTAATCTCAAAGCGAATTTTATGCAGCCCCTCTTTCTCTTCATGCGCATGAAGCCGTATAATGACCTCACCTTGGCTGGTAAATTTTACCGCATTGCTTAGGAGATTGAGCAGAATCTGCTTTAGACGCAGTGGGTCACCTTTGTAGTGGTGTGGGGTGATGTTTCCCATGTCTATGAGTAATTCAAGTCCTTTTTGTTGGGCTTTCATACTGATAAGATCGCTGACAGAGAGAATGAGCTCTTCGAGTTGAAAGGGGATGGATTCGAGTTGGATTTTGTTGGCTTCAATTTTGGAAAAATCTAAAATATCGTTAATAATATCCAAAAGGTGATGCCCAGCTTCTGCTACTTTGGTGAGGTAATGGCGCTCTTTTTCCGGAAGATCTTTACGTAAAATAAGCTCCGTCATCCCGATGATCGTGTTCATGGGCGTGCGTATTTCATGGCTCATGTTGGCTAAAAATTGGCTTTTGGCTTGGTGTGCATGAGCCGTTTTTGCCATAGCGATTTTAAGCTCTTCTGCGGTTCGTTGAAGCCGTTCGTTCGCATGGGTGGCTTTCTCTTCTGCGAGTTTACGTCTGTGAATTTCGCGTTTTAAAATCGCTAACCACACCCCAATACCGATCAAGGCAAAAAAGGCAATGCTCACAATCTTTAAAATCAAAGCGTAATCGACTTTTTCTTTAATCTCGATTTTGATGTATTTTTTATAGAGTGTGTCTTTTTCTGCTTCACTGATAGCATCAATGCCTTGGTTGATGCGTGGAAGCAAAGAGGCATCATTGAGTGCCAAAATGAGTTTAAATTGATCTTTTAAAATACCCACAATTTTGAGATTGGAAAGTCCACTGTTTTGCAGCGCGTATCCTATCGTAGGGGCCATATCAATGAAAAAATCCACTTTTTTATGCTCAACAGCAATCAACCCCTCTTGGATAGTGTTGACTCCATACGTTCGGATGCGAGGGTAATTTTTTTGCAAATGTTTTTGGACCGATGAGTCGGTGACGACGGCAACTAGAAGGTCTTGTTTGGCAACTTCCTCAAGATCGGAAATCAAATTGTTGGATTTAAGCCCTGCTAAAACGAGGTTAAAATGAAACAGCGGTTGACTCATCACCTCATGTAAAGGAGCGTCAACGCCAATGTAACTAGGAAGCACATCAAACTCCCCCGCATCAAATTTTTGAAGCACCACATTCCAATGATCGGAATAGTAGCGGTAGTCAAAGGTGACATTGATTTTTGTCTCGAGAAGCTGCATATAATCCACCACCAATCCACTCGGCGTTTGATTGTGCATCATCATAAAAGGCTCTAGTCTGCTTTGACTGTAACGAAGCGTCTGTTTTTCAGAGACAGCATGCAAAAACGATGGTAGCATACAGAGGAGGAGGGGGGTGAAAAAAAGTGCCCATCTTTTTATCATATGTCAACCCTTGAAGTGATTCTATAAACTAGTATAACGCTATCTTCTTTAATCCATTTTGAATACAGAGGTATCGTGCGCAAAAGAGATCGTTGTTTGTTTAACGTAACATATTAACCCTCTATAAAGGCTATTTTAATCTTAATCTGTAACAAAATGTAGCATTCGACTCTATGCACACAATAGCCAAAATGCTAAAAAAACAGCTAATCCGTTTTTTCTTGATTAGAAGCCAAAAAAACTGATACGATGTCTTTAAATTTAATCTAAAAAGGAGTCATAATGCGTAAATCGTTACGTTTTGTAACAAGTGTAGCCGCTATCGTTACGTTAAGCAGTGCCTTAAATGCGTTTGAGGTGAGCAAACCTGTCTGTCTTGCCCCTGCAAAACCAGGTGGTGGATTTGATCTTACATGTCGACTTGTCTCTAACTCACTCAGTGCTTCTAAGGTCATTGACAAACCGATGATCGTTAACTTTATGCCCGGTGGTGTGGGTGCGGTTGCGTATAACCATGTCATCGGTCAACGCTCCAATGACCCTGAAATGATTGTTGCTGCGAGTACGGGATCTGCTCTTAACATTGCACAAGGCAAATTTGGCGCCAAGTATACGATTGATTCTGTGAAATGGCTTGCGGCTTTGGGTGCTGATTATGGCGCTGTTATTGTTAGAGCGGATGCCAAATGGAATACATTGGCAGAGATGGTAGCCGATCTTAAAGCAAACCCAAAAGGTTTTGCACTGGGTTCTGGTGGTTCTATCGGTAGTCAAGACTGGTTTAAAGCCGCCATCATTGCAAAGCTTGCAGGCATCAATCCTAAAGACATGAAATACGTTGCCTTTGAAGGTGGCGGTGAAGCTTTGACCGCACTTTTAGGAAACCACATTCAAATTTATCCAGGTGACATCGCAGAGTTCTCAGGTCAACTCTCGTCTGGAAAATACAAAGTGCTAGCGATTCTCTCAGAGGAGAGACTTCCTGGTGTTATGGCAAACATTCCTACAGCTAAAGAGCAAGGGTTTGACGCGGTTTGGACGATTTGGAGAGGCTTTTACCTTGGACCAAATGTCACCGAAGAGCAGTATAACTACTGGGTAGACAAAATTCAAACATTGGTTAAAACACCTGAATTTGCAAAAGAGAGAGAACTCAGAGGGCTTTATTCGTTTACAAAAATAGGTAAAGAGTACCAAACCTTTATGCAAGAAGAAGAGAAAAAGTTTAAAGAACTTACGAAAGAGGCAGGACTTATCAAATGATCGATAGGCTATTTGGAGTCTTTCTCCTCTGTTTAGGACTCTATGTATTGTATGGGGGACTTTCTTTGGAGGTCCCTTTCTCCTATGACCCATTAGGGCCTACGGCATTTCCGATTGCATTAGGTACCGTTTTAGCCCTTCTTTCGGTCATTGTCATTGTCAAGCCTAGAGAAGTGCATTTTCCTGCGCTGAATACCAATCTTAAGACGCTTCTCATCGTGCTTCTTTTGTTTGTCTATCAGCTCAGTTTTAATTTTTTAGGCTTTTTACTCTCAACGGCACTGCTGGTTTTTTGTATCGCTAAAATTTTTAAAGGTACAACCTCTCAAGCTTTAAGCGCAGGAATCGGCGTGAGTAGTGTTGTTTATCTGATCTTTAGCTTTTTGCTTGAAGTGCCGCTGCCTGCAGGGTCACTTTTTGCGAAGCTTTTAGGAGCATAATCATGATGGAAGTTTTATCTTCTTTGGCGACGGGTTTTGCTGTCGTCTTAACACCAACCCATCTTTTTTTAATTTTTCTTGGATGTTTGTTGGGTACGCTTTTTGGAGCACTTCCCGGACTTGGACCCATTAACGGTGTTGCCATTTTGCTTCCCATCTGTTACACCCTAGGGCTTCCTGTCGAATCTTCCTTGATTATGCTTGCGGGCATCTACTATGGCGCTGAGTTTGGTGGAAGGATTTCAAGTATCTTGCTCAATGTCCCAGGCGACGCAGGAGCGGTCTTTACCTGCTTGGATGGTTATCCGATGGCACAAAAAGGTTTAGCAGGACCTGCACTTGCACTCTCAGGTGTGGCTTCTTTTATTGGAGGAACCATTGCGATTGTGGGATTGACTTTTTTTGCACCTCTTTTAGCCAGTGTTGCCATCTACTTTGGCCCTGCGGAGTATTTTGTGTTGATGGTCTTTGCTTTTGCTACCATCGGTGCTTTGATGGGTTCAAATCCTGTTAAAAGCCTTATTGGTGTTACCATTGGTTTGATCATCGGAGTTGTCGGTGTGGATTCTACGACAGGTGTGCTTCGCTTTACGCTAGGTGAAGCTGAGCTTTACGATGGTTTTGAGTTTTTGATCGTGATCGTAGGCTTTTTTGCGGTGAGTGAGATTATGCTGATGCTAGAACACCACAGCAGTGAAGATTTTGAGATGCCAAAAATTACCCGTGTCTATGTTACGATGAAAGAGCTACTGTATTGTAAATGGACAATGGTTCGCTCTTCTATCATTGGTTTTATCGTGGGTGTTTTACCTGGAACAGGTGCTTCGATTGCGAGTGCAGTTTCATACACCATTGCGCAAAAGATTTCCGATAAAGAAGGCACGTTTGGCAAAGGCGATATGCGAGGACTAGCAGCTCCTGAGTCAGCGAATAACGCATGTGCCGGCGGTGCTTTGGTGCCTATGCTGACCCTTGGCGTTCCTGGCAGTGGAACCACCGCGGTACTTTTGGGCGCGTTGATGCTGTACAACATTAACCCAGGTCCGATGCTTTTTGTGGAACAGCCTACATTGGTGTGGGGATTGATCGCTTCGATGTACATTGGTAATGTGATGTTGCTGATTATTAACTTCCCAATGGTACGTGTTTTTACCAAGATTTTACAAGTTCCATACTGGTTATTGGTACCTTCTGTGATTGTGTTAGCATTTGTGGGGGTTTACTCGGTCAATATGAGTACCTTCGCACTGCTACTTTCTCTTATATTGGGTGTTTTAGGCTACTTCTTGCGTAAGCTTCACTACCCAATGGCACCTGTTATTTTGGGATTTGTTTTGGGTAAAATCATGGAAGATAACTTACGACGTGCCTTTGCGATGAGTGGTGGCGAGATTGGAATATTTTTCCAAGGAACGATTAACTACATTCTTTGGGGATTGACACTGTTTATTCTGTTTGTTCCTATGATTTCTAAGATGATAGCCAAACGCTACGCTTTAGCTAAAAAATAATCTTACTACTCGGTTGTCTTGAGCTTGTATTTGCGCTCAGGACGACCCACCGAGCCATATAATGAGTCAACTTCAACTTTCGAAGTTGAGACCAAATACTCCAAATACCTTCGTGATGTTGTACGGTTAATTCCCAATATTTCTGCAATTTCACTCGCTGAGAAAAAAGCTTGGCTTTGGTGCAACGCACTTAAAATCTTCTCCAACGTAATGCTATCAACCCCTTTAGGCAATCCTACATGTAACGGTTTGGTGGGCTGCATCGTTTTGTTAAAAAAGGCATCGACTTTGCTTTGGGAGAGCTCTTCTTGGGAGATGACTTTCTCTTTGTAGTCGTGAAATTTTTGCAAAGAGGATTGGAAGCGGTAAAACATAATGGGTTTGATCAGATAGTCAAAAACGCCATACCTCAAGGATTTTTCTAACGATGTCATCTCTTTAGCCGCAGTGATAAGGATCACATCGGTGTGGACAGCGTTGCTTCGCATCCATCCTAAAAATTCAATGCCATTGCCATCGGGAAAATAGACATCCAAAAGAAGCAGATCAGGGTGCATGAGTTCGATGTACTCTTTGAGTTCGCTGATGGAATTTGCGATAGCGACCACTTCAAAATTGGCTATTTTTTCCACCATATTTTGGTGTAAAAGCGTAATGCGTGGATCATCCTCAGCTATCAAAACTTTAATCATGATGGCTTCCTTTAGGGATATGAATGCTCGCAATAGTACCATAATTTCCTTTGCCAAAGGAGACAAATCCACCTAGCCACTCTAGCGTGCTTTTTACAAAAAAGAGACCGTATCCGCTGTGCAGTTCGCCTTTGGTGGTGAAGCCTTTTTCAAAGATCTTTTCTTGTAGTGCTTCATCAATCCCCAAACCTGAGTCTTCCACCTCAAAAATAAGATCATTGCCAATATCGGTGACAAAAAGCGTGACCTCTTTTTTCTCTGACATCTCGGCTGCATCAATCGCATTATTGATGATATTGCCCAAGATGGTCAAAAGATGTTTAGAGATGGAAGGATCAATACTCTCTTGAAGAAAGCTATTCTCATCGAGAATGACTTTGACCCCTTTGTCAAAGGCAAAGTAGTATTTGCCGATAAAAATTGAAGCGACAAGGGGATCGTGAATCACATTTTGAAACTGCTCGATAATCTTTTCATCGGGAAGGTGGTTTTCACTGATCAATGCGATGGCTTTATCATACTCGCCGATTTGAATATGCCCAGAGATGAGGTGCAGAAGGTTGGAAAATTCATGCTTTTTCTCTCGGAGCCTCTCTGAATACTGCTTCACACGCGTGAGTTCCCACACCAACGCGTCCATCTCCTCTTTTTTACGACAACTAGCAACCATGCCAACGGTTTTACTTTCATGCGTGACAGGGGAAAAGTTGCAGATATAATCCACACCCTCAACCTCCAGTGTTACGTCTTTCATCTCTTTACATGTAAAGAGGTATTTTTGCAACGAAAGGGGTGGATGTTTTGTGGTTTCATCCAACTGAAAATAGCGTTGTGCCACTTCATTGCACAGTGTTATCTCACCCTCTGTATTAGTCGCGATGATCGCCTCTTTGACGGCATTTAAAATCGCCTCTTTTTCAAGGAAGAGACGACTGATCTCACTGGGTTCGTAGCCTAAAAGGGAGTTTTTGATCTTTCGCGAGAGGATAAACGCCATCACAATGGTCAAAAACATCGCGCCATAGAGGTAAATGAGAAACTGCTGATGACGCTGCGCGATAATCTTTTGCACGTTCTCTTCCAAATACCCAACCGAAACAACGCCTACAATGTCACCATTTTCCCCAAATACAGGAGACTTCCCTCGGATCGAGGAACCGAGTGTCCCTGTGGCTTTGGAGGTGTAGTAGAGTCCATCTATGAGCGCTTTTTCATTGTCCTCACCCATCATTCTTTCTCCAATCAGCTCTTTGGTTGGGTGGGTCAGACGTATGGAGTTTTGGTCGCCAATAACAATGAATCTTGCATCAATGGAGCGTTGAAGCAGCGAAATCATCGCATCCAACTCGCCTTTTGGATCTTTTGTCTCAACCAACGCAATGACTTCTGGCATCAATGAAATGGTTTTGGAAATAGCAAGGGCGCGTTGACCGATCTGCTCTTCCATAAGCTCTTTTAAAATATGCCCCAAAAAGAGGCTAAAGGTCAACAAGGTCACCAAAACCAGCATCGTCGAAAAAATGAGTAATTTAAGCAATAATCCTTCGTTTGGGAAGGATAATCTTTTGAATGTTTGCATGAGTGGGGCATTTCCTTGGTTTTGACGTTACATGTAAAGATTTTAGCGTGACTAAAGGTAACACATTTGCGAGCATTTTATGCGAAAAATCCCCACAATTCAGGGATTTTTCGAAACACATTTTATCTTACATTCTCTTAATCTGAATGATCGGTTCTTCCTTGGCTAAGAGAGCACTCACCAGAGATAAAACGATGCTGTAGGGTGATAGTGCTTTCCTTAAAAAGAGGATTGGGTTTAGAGCAAAAAAGCTTGGTTTAATTTTGACCAAACTTTATGCACAAAATGCCCATAAATAGCCATTCCATGGCTTCTGCTATCTTAGTTATTCTTAATGAAAAAAAGGCTACTATAAACGTAAAATTCTAATGGATATTCAATGCAATGGCTTAAAGGCTTTTTACCTGTCGTAGCATCACTTTTGATAGGGATTCTAGGAGCCATACTTTTCACGTATATTAAGGTACCGTTGCCATGGCTTTTGGGCTCCATTGTGGCTATTGCCATTGCGAGTCGCTTTCCCAAAATTCCCCTTCGCACTCCTAAAATGTTTTCAGCCCCTGCACGCGCTGTGCTTGGTATTACCATTGGGAGTGCCTTTAACCCTACGATTTTGCACTACTTAGGCGACTTTGTTTCCAGCATTGTTCTGATTTTACCGTTTGTGCTTATTATCACGTTTTGCGGGATGATTTACTACTGGAAGTGGTTGAAGTTCGATAAGATGACCGCCTATTTTAGCTCCATGCCCGGTGGTCTTTTGGAGATGGTCACGCTAGCAGAAGCGACGGGTGCGAACGTGTATAAAGTGACGATGACCCAATCGGTTCGGCTGTTGTGCATTGTTTTCACGCTTCCGTTTATCATTCAAGCCCTCTCACATGTCTCGCTCGATGGCAGAGTCAGCATTACTCAGCCTTTTTTACAGAGTGATCCCCACGATATGGTCATCTTAATCGTCTGTGCACTGGTGGGATGGTGGGGTGCTTTGAAGCTCAAAATACCCGGTGGAACCATGTTAGGTCCTATGATTTTAGGGGCGATTGTGTACGGTTCGGGCATTGTGCATGCGCGTCCACCCAATGAGATCATTAAGCTGATTCAGCTGATTCTTGGCACAACCGTTGGGTTTGTCTTTGTCGGCGTTACATGTAAAGAAATTACAAAAATTTTAATTCAAACGCTGGGGTATTTTCTGATTTTAGCGATGATCTCAGCTGTGTTTGTCTTTGTCGTCTCTAAGATGACTGATTTTCCATTGATCTCTATTTTGTTGGCCTTTTCACCGGGCGGTCAGTCGGAGATGAATTTGATCGCGATCATTATCGCCGCAAATTTACCCTATGTTGCACTTCATCACATTGTGAGGATGTTTTTGGTGATGAGTGTCGCACCCGTTTTTGTCAAATACCTTCGCCCCAAAGAGGACCGATGAGTTTTGTCTTCTCTGAGGTGCCACACACGAGTATCGTGCGATGGCAAAAAGTGAAGGATTTTTTACAAAGCGTTGATCTTGAGATGTCTGAGGATGTCGAAATTTTTGTGGTTGCCAAAGAGGATGACCGCATCGTAGCGTGTGGGGGACTGAGTGGGAAAGTGCTTAAAAACATCGCGCTCGATGAGTCTTTGCGCGGTGAAGGTTTGGCACTGAGTCTGATGAGCGAGCTTTTGAAAGTGGCGTTTCGCGAAGGGCGGCATGAACTTTTTTTGTTTACAAAACCAGATTATCAGGAGGTGTTTGAGTCGTGTGGGTTTAAGTATATTGAGCAGGCGCATCATCAGGTCATTTTGATGGAGAACAGCTACAATATTGATCTGTATAAAAAACGATTGCGAAAGTATAAACATACGGGCGACGTGGTTGGAAGCATCGTGATGAACTGCAACCCGTTTACGCTAGGGCATCGTTTTTTGGTTGAGCAGGCCTGTGAAAGGTCGCATTGGGTGCATCTGTTCGTGGTGAAGGAAGACGCTTCCTTTTTTACCTTTAAAGATCGCTACAGACTGATTTGCGAAGGGTTAGTGGACCTTGAAAACCTCACGATACATGAGGGTTCTGACTATATTATCTCTAAAGCGACGTTTCCAACCTATTTTATTAAGGACAAGCGTCAGATTGATTCGCTCTATACGGAGCTGGATCTCAATATCTTTAGAAATCATTTAGCGCCACAACTGGGCATTACGCACCGATTTGTGGGAGAAGAGCCGTTATGTGCCGTGACGAATGAGTATAACCAACAAATGAAAAAATTACTGGCACGTCCAAGTGAAGCTCCTCCTATTGAGGTGGTTGAACTGGGGCGCATTGAGTATGGTGGTGAGCCAATTTCGGCTTCGAGAGTCAGAAAATTAATGCAACACAATCGTTTGGAAGAGATCCTCCCGTTGGTACCTCCGACAACGTACGCGTTGATTGCAACTATGATGTCTAAAGAGGAAGCAAAATGAGCAAAAAACTAGAGACTGCCCACGCAGGAACACTGGAATCGAGTGATGCGTTTGTACGCGTGATTCCTGTGGATGCAAAAGGCATTGAAATTGAGTTAGAAAGCAGTGTGGAAGAGATTTACGGCGATGCGATCCGAGCCCGTGTGCTGGAGACAGCAACGGCGATGAGTGTGGAAGGTGTCAAGATCATCGTTCAAGATAAAGGCGCACTCGATTATGTGATCAAAGCGCGCGTTCAAACCGCCATTTTAAGAGCCTTGGGCGAGGCTGAGCCTGATTGGAGTGTCTTATGAAACCAAAATTAAGAAGAAGTATGCTTTTTGTACCAGGTTCAAACACGGGCATGGTCTGTAACGCGTTTATCTACAAGCCAGACACTGTGATGTTTGACCTTGAAGACTCCGTGGCACTCAGTGAAAAAGACTCGGCGCGCATGATGGTGTTTCATGCTCTGCAGCATTTTACCTACAAAGACATTGAAACAGCGGTGCGCGTCAATCCTCTGGATACTCCGTTTGGACTGCTTGATCTTGAAGCGGTCATTAGGGCAGGGGTGGACATCGTAAGGCTTCCAAAGACCGATACGGTCGAAGATGTTTTGGATATGGAGCGTGAGATTGAGCGTATCGAGATCAAGATAGGTTCCCCGAAAAAAACGATGCTGCTTGCTGCCATTGAAAGCGCCCTTGGTGTGGTCAATGCTGTGGACATCGCACGAAGTTCAACGCGCATGATGGGTATTGCGCTTGGTGCTGAAGACTTTGTACGTGACCTTCATACGCAACGTACCAAAGAGGGACACGAGCTGATGGCAGCACGCAACCAGATATTACTCGCAGCGCGTGCGGCAAAAATCGGTGCGTTTGACTCCATCTTTTCAGATGTCAAAGATAAAGAGGGCTTTATGCACGAAGTCGATCTCATCAAAGGGCTTGGTTTTGATGGAAAATCTCTGATCAACCCCAATCAAATCCCATGGCTTCACAGTGCCTTTGCCCCAAGTCAGAAAAACATCAACTGGGCGATAGAGGTGTTAGAAGCGGCGAAAGATGCGAAAGAGCGAGGGCTGGGTGTTATCTCACTGGATGGCAAAATGGTTGATGCACCGGTCATCTTACGAGCAGAGTGGATTATGGATTTAGCCCGTGCATCAGGCGTTTTAGGAGAAGAGCAATGAAAGATCTACACCAACAATTCAACACACAAGAGCTAACACCCATCAATGCGCCTTTCTTTACATGTAAAGAGAAAAAGAAAGGTGAAGACCGAAGAGCAAAGCTTTGTGAGAGCATCGAAGAGTCCATCAAACGTTCTGGTCTGCAAGATGGCATGACCATCTCGTTTCACCATGCGTTTAGGGGTGGCGATCTTTTGATCAACAACGTGATGAATGTCATCGCAAAAATGGGCTTTAAAAACCTGACTTTGGCATCGAGTTCACTCGCTTCTGTGAACGATCCTGTGATCGAGCATATCAAAAATGGTGTGGTTACGCAGATTTATACCTCAGGGCTTCGTAGTAAACTGGGCGAAGCGATCTCTAAGGGACTTATGGAAAAACCAGTGCAAATTCACTCGCACGGTGGGCGTGTGCATTTAATCCAATCGGGCGAGCTTAAAATCGATGTTGCCTTTTTAGGGGTGCCTGTGTGTGACGCATTTGGCAATGCCAATGGCTATTCGGGGCGTTCCAAATGTGGTTCCCTTGGTTACGCGATGATCGATGCGCAGCATGCTGAGTATGTGATCGTCCTTACCGAATCGTTGGAAGAGTACCCCAATGTACCGGCTAGTCTTCATCAAGATCAAGTCGATGCGGTGGTTTTGGTCGATGAGGTGGGCGATCCTTCCAAAATCGGTGCAGGCGAGACGCGGATGACGACCAATCCTAAAGAGCTTTTACTTGCCAGTCATACGGCAAAACTCATCGAGCATTCAGGGCTATTTAAAGAAGGTTTTAGCATCCAAACCGGAACAGGTGGTGCATCTTTGGCAACGACCGTCTTTTTGAGTGAAAAGATGGAAGAGAAGGGTATTCACGCGAGCTTTGGGCTGGGCGGCATCACGGGAACGATGGTCTATATGCTCAAACGTGGTCTGATTAAAACGCTTTTAGACGTGCAAAGTTTCGATGAATTTGCCGCAAAATCGTTGGGTGAAAATAAAAACCACATCGAAATTAGTGCCAACGAATACGCCAACCCAAGCTCCAAAGGTGCGGCGATCAAACAGCTTGACATCGTGGTCTTAAGCGCGCTTGAGGTCGATCTTGACTTTAACGTCAACGTGATCACAGGCTCCAAAGGCTTTTTACGAGGCGCTTCGGGAGGTCACAGTGACACAGCAGCCGAAGCGAAACTCTCCATCATCGTCGCACCGCTCACCCGTGGGCGCCTTCCAACGGTAACCAAACGGGTCAATACCATCGTCACACCAGGTTCCACCGTCGATGTGGTCATTACCGATCAAGGCATTGCGGTTAATCCTAAAAATGTAGAGCTCAAAGCACGCCTTAAAAAAGCAGGGCTACAGATCGTGGAGATGCAAGAGCTGTATGACCGTGCCATTGCACTCTGCGGTGAGCCTGCTGAGATCAAATACGCGGATAAAGTCGTTGCGGTCATTCGCTATCGCGATGGTTCCATCATCGATGTTGTGCGCCAATTGGCATAGATGATAGACCAACCTACGACCTTAGACGCGATTTTACACGCCAAAGAGGAGCGTGCTCGGAAGCAAAAAATGCTTTTAAGCCGCCACCCTTTGGCATCGCTGATTTCTCTTTCCATCAATATTCCAAGCCTCATCAAACTCTCCCATGAAGCGGTTGTGGTGCATGAGATCGCGCATCAAGCGCTTTTAGAAATGCTTGAAAATGAGGGCATCGAACTGCTCGCATGCGAGAACCAATTAGCCGCAACAGGAGCTGAATCTTTTTTGACATGTAACGCCGAAGCCAAGGTGCTCAAAGTCTTTACATGTAAACTCGAAAACAGCCATCCGTTAGGACGTTTGATGGATATAGATGTGCTCGATTCTTCGGGTACAATTCTTTCTCGAAGTGCGCTTGGACTTTCAAAGCGTCGCTGTTTTGTTTGCGAAGAGGAAGCACAATTGTGCGCACGGTCGCAAAAGCACACATACGCTGAGTTAAATTCGCATATCAAACATTTAGTCGAACAACACGCCTTTGCCGACTCCATCGCCGTGTGGTGCGAACGTGCGATGAAAACCGAAGTCGAGCTCACCCCAAAACCAGGTCTGGTCGACCAAGCCAACAGCGGCGCTCACCACGATATGGACATTCACACCTTTTATGCAAGCATTCAAGCAATCAAACCGTTTGTGACGCAGTGGATTGAAAGCGCACAAACCCACGCTCATGAAGATGCCAAACAGAGTTTTGTACGGCTACGTGAGATTGGCATCGCGTGCGAAAAAGCGATGTTTGGAGCCACAAAAGGGGTCAATACCCACAAAGGAATGATCTTCTGTCTCGCCGTCTTTTGCGGTGCCATCGGATGTCTCAAAGCAAGCGATCAGAGCTTTACATGTAAAGCTTTACAAGCTCAAATGCAAGCCTTGTGCGCCAATTTGGTCGAGGACGATCTTTTACATGTAAAGCCCAACAGCGCAGGCGCACGTTTCTTTTACGAGACAGGCAGCAGTGGTATTCGTGGCATCGCGCAGAGTGGTTTTGCGATTGTTTTTGAGAGCGCTTTGCCTTTTTTCTTACAACACAAAGCAGAAGAGGGCGAAACGGTTGCGCTTAAAAAAACACTGCTATTGCTCATGTCACGTTTAGATGACAGCACGCTCTGGTCACGAGGTGGCGTTGAAGGGCTTGAATACGCCAAAACCAAAGCGCAGGAACTTTTACATGTAACGTGCCATGCCGAAACTTTGGATGCACATTTAAATGAATTTGACACCGATATGACCTCAAAAAACCTCTCACCCGGAGGCAGTGCCGATCTTTTGGCGATGACGTGGTTGGTGTCACACATCGTAAAAGAGCTCTAAAAGAGCTTTTCTTTCAGAATTTTTTAGCTTCTCTGTATTAATATTCCAATATACTATAGTCGACCCCGAAAAACCCAAAACCACCAACGTTAAAGCCTTCTTCCTCTAAGAATAAACCCCAACCCAAGCAGTAAAATCCAATACTGCCTGAC
>NZ_JQGK01000013.1 GCF_000743525.1 Sulfurospirillum sp. SCADC
AGCAGAAGATGCTGATATTTGGTGAATATCTCAATCAAGATTACAAGAGCAATGTACATAAAAATGGCTTACCAAAAAATCAAAAAGAACTCAAAGACACTACGCAAAACTATATGCTAGAACTTCAAAAAAACACTCAAAAAATTGCTAACTTTTTCCAGCACCCGAGCGTTAAATATGCCAGTTGATTATTGATGTATTTTGATGGGGGAGTAATAAAATACCTAATTCATCAAATTCTTTAGTATTAGGCTCGACATCCATAAGTGCATCAATTCTTTGTAACACTAATGTATAATCTTTTTCTGTTCTTATTGGTGTATTTTCCATTTTATATCTCCTCTACGTTTATAGAGACATACAGTTGTCCTGAGTTGCCATTTTGCCAAATTATTACTAAGTTTCTACTAGTCAAAACATACATTCCAACGACTGTAAATAATTCATATATATTTGTAATTAACAAACGAATAGTGCTATAATTACAAATATATATGAATTAGGATAACACTATGCAAAAAGTATCCATTAATATTTTTGACCAACATGTGGCGGATATGTATCAAAATGATGATCGCATATTTTTAGAACAAGTTAATGATATGTGCCACAAAGTAAGCCCTTTACGATTATCTCCGACCATAAAAGAGATTGATACAACAACATTAGCGCATCTAGAAAAAGTGGCTGGCTTTATCAGTGATTCATTACCTGGTAACTTCGGAAATGAAATCTTAAAGAATTTTTTTCTTCAAAATCGTCGCTCAAATCCAACGGTGAGTGATAAGCTGCTTTTTATAGGCAATCGTGGGCTTGGTGCACTTACGTTTGAACCGTCTGTTATAAACGAAGACCACACGGAACATACACTCACGCTTAAGAGTATGTTTGAACAAGCACGAGAAATTCAACGTGGTGGACATTATCACGCTCTGCAAGATGTCTTTTTGGTAAGTGCACACTCTTTTGTGGGAGGAGCAAGAAGCAAAGCTGTTTGCGCGATAAATCTTGATACAAAAACTGTATTCTTAGGTGATCGTACAAAACCACTAGTAGACGGGTTAACACATGTCATTATTAAATACGATGATTCTGGAAAGAAAAAGTCAGTTTATTCAAAAATTGAATATATCTATTACAGCCTAGCAAAGCAATGTGGGCTTACTATGACAGATAGTTATCTCTTGGAAGCGGATGGAAAGCATCATTTTATAACAAAGCGATTTGATATTGAGCCAAATGCAAAAAGATACCATGTTCATTCGCTTGCCGGACTCTTGCACTTAGATTACAATATCCCACGTGCGATAGGGTATGAGGATCTCTTGAGAGCGGCTGTTCAATTAGGAGCTCATAATAGTTTAAAACAACTCTTTCTACAAATGGCATTCAATTATATGTTTGTGAATCAAGATGATCATAGTCGAAATTTCTCATTTATGTGTGACAAAGATTTTAAATGGCGAGCAACTCCAGCATATGATCTTACTTTTGCGAAAGGCGGTGGACAAACCGTAGAGCATCAATTATCTCTTTACGGTAAACCACTATCTGAAATTGGCCTGGATGAAATTGCAGCTTTGTCGATGGAATTTTCTATTGATATGGAATTTGTTGCTTCATCTTTGGAAGCGATGAAAAAAACGCGAGACATTGAATTACCAAAGCTTTTAAAAGAGTACGACGTAGATACTCCAAAACAAGAACAGATTTTAGATGCCGTAAACAAAAGAACATTCATGGGGGCATTATAATGCAAAGTGACCTACTGAAAAAGTTAAAACACTCACAGCAAAACGCAAAGAAAATCGTAAAAAGAAGATTGACTCCGACAAGTACATTTGCAACACTAACCGATGATGAGATAGCCCAAGTTATAGCGATGCGAGCTAAAGAGTTGAGAGTAAAACAGGATAAAAAACAAAGAGAATTTAGTGCAGAAGCAGAACTCAGCTCACCAACGACGTATGCAAATTTTGAACAAAAAGGGACAATTTCTCTAGCCAATTTTATCAAGGTCATGCGAACATTTGGCCGATTGGAAGAGTTAGAAGCATTATTGAGACCAACCGTTAAAGAACAAATTGAAGATGTCAAAGCGAATATTCTCGTACCTAAGAAACGCGTTAGATAACTCTGCACAAAAGTCATTTTTATCTTAGATTTTTCTAGTATCTTTCGCTCTTTTCACGTTACATGTAAAATGTTTTTTCTTTATTCTACCAAGCATTTTTACAACTCACATCAAAATAAATTTTATTTCTTAGGATTCGTAGTATTTTAAAAGCACCTAGCGGTGGGCTTCTATAATTTTTATTCAATTTTAGCTACTATTGAGTAAGATTTTACACGATACTGGACTCAAATGGTTATGATACCTCATGTGCGTTTTATCATTTTTTGTGTCAAATGTATGGTGGGGATGTCTCTGCTATCGACGCATGCGTCCGCTATTAATGGTGAACATACAAAAGTGACATTGCAACTCTCTTGGTTTCATCAATTCCAATTTGCAGGCTACTACGTTGCAAAGGAAAAAGGGTATTACAAAGAGGTGGGACTTGATGTTGAGATTATTCCTTTCCAATTTAGCGTCAATAGCGTTCATGACGTTGTAGCACAGAAAACAGATTTTGCTATCGGGCGAGAGACTTTGATCGTTGAGAGAGCACTTAATCAAAAAATTGTCGCCCTTTATGCCTTGTTTCAAACTTCGCCTTTGGTCTTTATCACAAAAGAATCGTCTGGCATTACCTCCTTACACCATTTTGCAAGCAAGCGCCTTATGGCAACATTGAACGACTCTTCAGAAGTCTCTTTAAAAGCCATGCTCAACTCCCACCATCTAAAATCTCAAGATTACGCTTTTATCGAACATAGCCATAATATTAACGATTTGATCGATGGAAAAGTCGATATTATGTCCGCGTATCTCTCTAAAGCGCCCTTTGATCTGAAACAACAAGGGATTGCGTACACGATTTTTCATCCCAAAGAGTATGGGTTTGATATGTACAGTGATTTTTTATACACCAGCGAAACGCTCATCAAAAAAACCCCAAAGCTCGTTGAAGCCTTTAAGCAAGCCTCACTCAAAGGATGGCAATACGCCTACTCGCATATTGAAGAGAGTGCCGAGCTTATTTTAGAGAAATACAACACCCAAAAGCTCTCCAAAGAGGCGTTAATCTATGAAGGAGAAGAGCTTAAAAAACTCTCATACTATCAAACTGAAACGCTTGGGAAAATGGATAAAAACAAGCTTCAAAGAATTTATGATCTCTACAATGTTATGGGGTATATTCCCACAAAAATCAAGATTGAAGATTTTGTGCAAGACCGTTTTGGCGAGCTAAGTGACACAGAAAAAGCCTATTTGGAAGCAAAAAAAGAGATCAAAGTCTGTTCCGATCCCAATTGGATGCCATTTGAAAAAATTGAAAATGACAAACTAAAAGGGCTGAGTGTCGATTATCTCAATCTCATCGAACCGATCATAGGTATCCCCTTTACACTGGTTCCAACTGTCAGTTGGGACGACTCTTTACGGTATGCCAAAGAGCGCAAATGCGACATGTTTTCACTCGCCATGAGCACACCAGAGAATGAACGCTTTATGGATTATACTAAACCCTATCTCTCAACGCCCATTGTGATCGCGACCACCAATGATAAATTTTTTATTGCCAAAGTGGAAAAGATCCTTGATAAAAAAATAGGTGTGGTGAAGGGCTATTCGCTCGTGGCATTACTGAAGCGTGAATACCCTACGATTCAGCTTATTGAGGTTAAAAACATTAAAGAGGGGCTTGAAAAAGTAGCCAGAGGCGAACTGTACGGTTATGTTGATAGCTTGATGACCGTGGGGTATATGATTCAAAAAGAGTATCCCACTATGTTGAAAATTGCGGGAAAATTGAATCAAACATGGAGTATGGGCTTTGCCGCACGCAATGATGAGCCTGAACTCGCTCAGATTTTGGAAAAAGCGTTAAGCACCCTCGATGAGAATACACAACAGTCTATTACTGCCAAATGGGTGAATATTCACTATGAAAATGGATTTGATTATGCTCTATTTTGGAAATTAGCCTTTGTGATCCTCCTTCTTTTTATGCTAATGATTTATCGCTACCGAGTCATGCAACGCTACAACACCAAAATTAAAAAACACATCGAAGTGATCGACCAGTACGTACTTTTCATCAGTGCCAATAACGAAGGTATGATCACCAACGTTAGCGAAGCGCTGTGTCAACTCAGTGGCTATACCAAAGAGGAGCTCCTAGGAGAATCGGAAACGATTTTAAACCATCCTGATGTTTCCACCAAACGGTTTGAAACGGTTTTAAGAGCAGTACTGAAAGCCCAAAATTGGGAAGGTGAGCTGAAAAGCATTAAAAAAGATGGTACGATTTATTGGGTTCATGCGCGTGTTTCGCCTATTGTCGCTAAAAATGGAATGATCCAAGGGTATAACAGTTTCAGGGTAGACATTACCGATAAAAAGCGTATTGAAGAGATTTCGCAAACCGACCAACTGACCCAAATTTACAACCGCCTTTCGTTGGATCAACACTATCAAAAAGAGCTTTTACGGGCTTCTCGCACGCCTTCAAATCTCTTCTCTTTGATCTTAATCGACATTGACTATTTTAAAGACATTAACGACTCTTATGGGCACACCATGGGCGATACGATTTTGGTGGAGCTGGCACAATTGATCAAACGGCACATCCGATCCATCGATATTTTTGGACGATGGGGTGGCGAAGAGTTTTTGATTATCTGCCCGAACACCGCTCAAAAAGAGGCATTTCATCTGGCAGAAAAGCTACGCCTTATCATTGAGAAGCACTCTTTTGGAACGCATATCTTTCAAACATGCAGCTTTGGTGTCACCCAATACCAAGAGCAAGACACCAAAGACAGCATGTTTATCCGCGCGGATAAAGCACTGTATGCCGCTAAAACAACCGGACGAAACAAGGTAATGGCACTTTAATCGAGCACGGTTACAATGTCCACTTTGATCGACTTAAACGCTGCGGTTAAAATGAGTTCATCACATCTGTCACCAAAGAGGTTATTGATTTTTGATGTGGCATGATGAAAGGTGCAAAACAATGTTTTGGGTTTGACTTTATCGGTAAACTTGACTGTGAGTGGAGCGCTTTGCCCAAACTCGGTTTTTAATATGACTTTTTCACTGGTAAAATCCATCGCATCGTCTTCATGCACTAACAGTATCGTTTCGTCATAACGTTTATGAAGCTTTTCGCAGCGACTGGTTTGCGAAGCGTTGTTATACTGTGCTAGTGTTCGACCTGTGGTGAGATGATAGCCTGTGAGTCTTTTTTCGTGTATCTCTTGCACCATGCCTCGCAGTTCGTATTGGTGGTAGTGAAACTCACCATAGCCATCTTCCGTTCGGAAGTCGAGTTGATGTAAGATCGGTGTATCTTCGGTGTGGACGGGCCATTGGAGTCCACGAACGCGGTGACGCTCTAAACGGTTGTAGCTTGCCCCTGAAAAACGTCGGTACGCCACTTCTCGCACCTCGTTCCAAATCTGCTTTGAGTCTTCATACGCATATTCTCCGCCCATTTTATTATCGAGCAATTTGATCACTTCCCAATCATCGGGCAAATCAGACGTTACAAGTGGTTGAGAAAGGTGAAGACGGCGCATCGCGTTGACATACACGCCTGTTTTTTCATAAGCGGATTTCACGCCGATGACGATGTCGGCTCGGTTGGCAATTTCGGTCATAAAAAGTTCTTGCACCATGATGAATTCGACGTTATCCAACGCACGATTGACTTTGTTGCTGTTGGGGTGAACATGGGTGAGGTCTTCGCCCATATTAAGTACCGCTTTAATGCGACCTTCCAACATCTCATCGACCAACTGTGGTGTCATCAATCCAATCTCTTTGGGTGTTTGATAATCGGGGTCGTAATACGGAAGCATGCCCATATCACACGCACCTTGGACGTTGTTTTGTCCACGAAGGGGCATCAGTCCTGCACCTTGTTTGCCGATGTTTCCTGTCATGAGGGCTAAATGCGTTATCGCCATCACGGCATACGAGCCATCAACGTGTTCGGTAATGCCTAAACCCCAAAAGATCATGGATCGTTTGAGTGCGTATTCACGCGCTACTTTAGGAATCAGCTTGCTAAGACTTTCATAGCCTTCAATGTGCTCAAAATACTTTGGATTCGCATACGGGTCATTCAAAATCTTCTCTTTAAATGCTTCAAACCCTTTGGTACGATCGACTAGAAAATGTTCATTGTAAAGCTCTTCGGTGATGATAACGTACGCCAACATATTTAAAACAAGCAAATTGGCTTCATGCGGCATGATGCCTTTGTATTTGGCAAAGCGGTGCAGGGTGATTTCGCGCACATCAAAAACGGCTAGATTATCGTGTTTACTTGCCATATCGACGATGCGGTTGGAGATAATCGGATGTGCTTCGGTGGTGTTGGAGCCAAAAACAATCATAAATTCCGCGTTATAGATGTCATTGTACGGATTGGTTGCCGCACCCTCACCGATGGTCGTACGCATACCTTTGAGGCTTGGAGAGTGGCAAATGCGTGCGCAGTTATCGACATGCGGAGAGTTTAGCGTATGACGGGTAAATTTTTGAAGCAGGTACGAACTTTCACACGATGTGCGTGCCCCTCCGATGGAGCAGATGCTTTTTTGCCCGTATCTTGCTTGAATCTCTTGGAGCTTCATCGCCGCCGCCGTTGTCGCACCCTCTAGGGTTGTCTCAAACCATACGTCATCTAAAGGCGTTAGTGTCGAAGCGATGGTTTGGGCTATCCAGGGATTTTTTTCTAAAAAACTTTTTTGAATGCGGGGAATTCTTAGCCTATCGGGGGCATTTAAAAATTCATAGCCGTATTTGCCTTTGACACACAGATTGCCCTCTGAGACCACACCCTCAGGGTGAGCGAAAATGCTTTGAATTTTATTGTCTTTGACATTAGCGGCAATGTCGCATCCCACACCGCAATAGGTACAAACGCTGTCTATGACTTCAACGTGTTCCATGTTTATTCACCTTTGGTATAGAAAAAGTCTCCATGAACAGACTCATTTTTGATCTTTTTAATGGCACTGGCTTTGAGCGCATCGTAACGTGTTGCGTCTATCTTTTGCTCGCTCATCGTGACGCTTTTATCTTTGCCACAAGCTTCCGTGTTGAGCACTTCACACTCTTTTTTGGTCAATCTTTTTTTTAAAAGCAGTGCCAACTCTTCATCGCTTTTGGTAAGAGGGCGTTTCTCTCCCATAACCATTAAAATAATTTTTCGTGCTTCCAATTCGTTTAATTTCATGCCAGCTCCACTGAGTAATTGTGTGTATTATAGCCTAACGAAACTTTTGCTATACTCTAAGCCATGGAAAAACATACACTCAACTCACATTACGATGTCATCATCGTAGGTTCAGGTCCAGCGGGGCTTGGTGCGGCGTTTAAGCTTGCGGAAAATTCAACATATTCCATTTTACTCGTTGAAAAAAAGAAGATAAGCTCAGGCGGACTTCGCAATGACTGTAAGCAAAATTACACCTATCCTGTGGGATTTCCCTATGAGCATTGGAGTAAAGAAGAGGCTGATGCGTTGCTCATCGAGGTTGCGACACATCTTCATCCTAAAATCGAGCCTAAAATCAATCTTGAAAAATACATCAACCGTGCGAAAAAGATAGGCGTTGAGATTCTAAGCATCGACCAAGCCCATGTGGGAACCGACAAATCTTCCGCGCTTATTGGGGACTTGGTTGAGAAACTCAAATCTTTACATGTAAGCATTGCGCTTAAAACTGAAGTGAAAGAGGTGAGCGAAAAACGCAAGCAAATCACCTTAGAAAATGGAGACGTTATCACCTTCAATGCGCTCATTTTAGCCCCAGGCAGAGCCGATTATGATTGGTTGCAAGAACAGATGGACAGGCTTGGCATTGCGTATCATGACAACATCGTGGACATTGGTGTGCGGATTGAAACGAGGGAAGAGAATTATCCCATTGTGCGGGATTACTATGACCCTAAGATTTTGTTTCCCAAAAAAGTGCGTACCTTTTGCACCAACTCAGGGTGTGCGCACATCGTGCGTGAAAAATACAAAGGCTACTACTCGATCAACGGACACTCCCTCTCTCGTGAGAATGAGCGCAATAACTTGGTCAATTTTGCGATGCTCAAAACCATTCGTTTAACCGAGCCTGTGGTGAGTGGTCAGCAGTTTGGAAAGATACTCGGCGAAATGGTGATGCAACTGAGCGGTGGTTCTGTCATCATGCAACGGGTGGGGGATTTTCGTATGGGTGTGCGCTCTAAA
This sequence comes from Sulfurospirillum sp. SCADC, assembly GCF_000743525.1. Lineage (GTDB taxonomy): Bacteria > Campylobacterota > Campylobacteria > Campylobacterales > Sulfurospirillaceae > Sulfurospirillum. Next base: position 8,367 of record NZ_JQGK01000013.1, read on the forward strand.
GTAGAGACGTTTAACAATGACTTGTACGACTTTGAACCCACGCTTAAAAGTGCCGTAGCAGGCGATTTGTCCTTGTGTATGCCCGCTAAAATCTTGCGAGACATCTGGAAATCTCTCAAGATGCTAGACACCATCATTCCTGGCGTTCTTCACCCTTCCACCATCATCTATTACCCCGAAATCAAAACCTACTCCAATAAACCCGAATTTATCGATAAACACTTTTGTGTGAAAGAAGGCTACTACATCATCGGAGACGGCGCAGGAACAAGCAGAGGCATCACCGCAGCGTGGGCGTCGGGTATTCGTGCGGCTTTGGGTATTTTAAAGGAGAGGGCATGACATCGTTGATTTCACTGGATTTGGGTGGGAAAAATACGGGATTTTTTAGTTTTACAGCTAAAGACGTTTCAATAATAGATACTTTTCAATCAGGAACGATTATCTATGATGAAAGCTTTGTGCTCTCACAAGTCGCACGACGAGGCAAACGACACGGTAAACGTAACAACCTACGCAACACGCTAGTCAAGCGACTTTTTTTGCTTCTTTTACAAAAGCATTATGGGCTTAGTCTTGATTTTTTACCCGACGAAATTTTGGGACTTTTTAATAAACGAGGTTACACTTATGCAAGTTTTGAAATCAAAGAAGATGAAAAAGAAAATCTTGAAAGCGATATTTTAAAAGAGTTTTTGAATGACAAACTCAATTACACTATACAAAATGATGACGAAGTAGAAGAGTTTTTAAATCAGATAGCTTCAAATGAAGAGACGTTCAAGAACTATAAAAAGGATTTTGAAAATTTATTTGGAGCTTCGACGCATCAGCCAAAAAAACAAATTGAACTTATTGATGAGATAAAAAAAGACCTTGAAAAAGAAGATGCCAAAGAACTTTTAGATGGGTTAAAAGTCATAAAAAAAATTATAGACGAATTTCACAAACAACAAAACCAAGGCAATCTCCCACGGGCTAAGTATTTTGAAGAACTTTATCTTGAAATAGAATACAATCTAAAAATCCAAAAATTCTTTACATGTAACCATCTTCACATCAATGACATGCAATATCTCATCGGCAATCTCTCAAACTATCAGCTCAAAGAGCTAAGACGCTACTTTAACGATGAAGCTATGGCAAAAGAAGACTTTTGGTCTTGCGAAAAACTGCATCGCATCACATGGCGATTTATCCAAAGTTGGCACCCAAAAAGTCCTGAAGACAAACAAAGGCAAAAAGAGAATCTTGCAAACCTTAAAACCAAAAGTATTATTGAGTTTTTAACCACCACCAACCCACTGATGACCATTCCGCCGTATGACGATATGAACAACCGTGGAGCGGTCAAATGCCAAACATTGCGACTCAATGAGGAGTATTTGGATAAGCATCTACCACATTGGAGAGCCATAGCACATACGCTTGCAAGTGAGACTCAAAAAGAAAATCTTGAGGGTGTGACCGTAAAAGGCTACAGTGAAGATAGCACGCTTTTACACCGCATTTTGGACACCTCTAGCATCATTGACCCTTATAGACTTAGAAGTGATGAGATAGATAGTTATTGTGATGTATTGACCAAAGACAATGCTTTTGCATTGAAAAAATTTGCAAAAGAGTACTATCAACTTGTCAAAGAAAAAGTACGAACAGGTATTTGGACAAAAGACGATGATATGTTCAAAAAGTGTGACCACAATCCACCACACAAAAACAATCAAATCCACAATTTAGTCGCAGGAATCTTAGGCAAACCCATCGCAAAAGAGCGGTTTGAAGCGTTTGAAAATGAACTTTGGAATGTAAAATTTGGCAACAAAAAACTCTCAAGCTATTGTAAAAACATTGAAGAGTTTAGAAAATCAAACGGCAACCTTTTTAAGCAGATTGTAGAATTGGGTGAAGATAAAGAGGTACAAAAATATCAAAAAGAGTTAAACGAATGGGTACGAAAAATCGGTGAGTTTTTTAACATCGAAACGCCTTATAGAGCACGCTTTAACAACCTTTTTTCCATGGCGCAACTTCATACCATCATCGATACCACACGCAGTGGTTTTAACGCTACATGTAAATGGTGTAGCTGCGAAAATCAATACCGAGCTAGCACAAGAATAGAGATAGATGAGCAAACAGGGGAAATTACTACCAATGCCAACTGCCAACGGCTCCCAGCCGATACACAAAGACCTTTTAGTGGCAAGATTGAGCGGTACATCGACAAACTAGGTTACGAGATAGCCAAAGTCAAAGCCAAAGAGTTGGAGGGCATCAAAGAAGATACGATAGATTTAAAAATCATCTTAGAGCAAAACGCTTTTGCGTATGAAGAGTCTATTCGAAATGCCAAAATCAAAAATGCCAATGCAAAAGCTAAAAAAGCTCTTGAAGAAGCACAAAAAAGAGGGCTTAAAAATATTGAAGACAAAACCAAAAGAATTAAAGATTTTAGCAACAGCATTTGCCCCTATTGTGGGCAAAGTTTAGGCGAAGATGGCGAGATAGACCATATCTTATCACGAAGTTACACCCTTAAAAAGTATGATACCGTTTTCAACAGCGAAGGCAATCTTTTGTATGTTCACCAAAAATGCAATCAAGCAAAACTTGCAAAAACAGATTATTCTTTACAAGATTTAAAAATAGATATTTCTCAAAAATGGATAGAAGAACAAATCGCTACTATCAAAACCTACAAAACTTTTTCAGTTCTTACGCAAGAACAACAAAAAGCTTTTAAATATGCCCTATTTTTAGATAACTCAAATGAAGCTTACCAAAAAGTAATAAGTTGGCTTAGAACCGACCAAAGCTCACGAGTAAACGGTACGCAAAAATATTTGGCTAAAAAAATCCAAGAAAAGCTCAAAGCGATGTTTCCAGCTAAAACATTTAACTTTGAGTTTATCTTAGCCGATGCCAATGATGTGCATGATTTGAGAATTAAAGCGTATCAATTGCCAGAAAAGCCAAAAGACTCTAAACAAGAAACCTACAGTCATACTATAGATGCGGTTATGAGTTTGGTCAGTGTATGGGATAAGGTATTGCCAAAAACAGAAAAACCTACAAAAGAAGATATTTTAAAATTTGCCAATGTCGAAAATTGGAGTGCCCTCAATAATGAATTTTTAACCAAAGGCAAATCAGCAAATCAAAAAATAGAAGAGATGATACAAGCCAATGATTTTGGTCAAAAAAATATGAGGCAAGTTTTTAGTAAGCCCATTTTTAAAGATGAATCAATAGGAGAAAGGTATAAGCCATTTGTTCGCTATCACAATCAATTTTACATAGGCTATCCGATAAGCATAAAAGACGGATACGATATGCAGCATTGTCAAGCAATGATTTCAAAGAACGATATTTCAAGGGTAGAGGAGATTCTTAAAGACACCTCTTTATGCACTCTTTTAAAAGAAAAGAATGGCATTAAACTTTATTCTATTAACAAGCAAAGTATCAATGAACTGTCAAATCAGTTCTTTAATTTAAACTATCAAAACTTAAACGATGCACAGAAGAAAAAATCTGAACTGGCAGAATTTGTCATCAATCATTGTAAATATTATGTCAAAAAAACATCGGTTATCAATGCGCCACAATTTATTGATAAAGATTCGATGAAGCCGTACCCGTTTTATAAAGACTGGCAAAAATTTCACGAAGCTTACAAAAAAGAGCTTGATGCTGAACCAAAAACCAAAAAAGATAACGGGAAATTAGTTTATGATATATCAGGCATAGATGACTTCTGGACTGAATTTTGCAAAAAATATTTTGGTATAAAAACAAAAGACAATCGAAACAAAGCGAGAAAGGTTTTTTCTATTGTGGCGCTTACTTCAGCCCCAGGAACAGTCTTTAGAATCAAACGAAAAACGCCTAAAGGACACATATACCAAGCAACGGCGATTGACAATCAACAAATCAGCGGAGATTATGCAAATGTTCTGTTAGCTGGTAACTCAAAAACACTTGCGTTGGCAGGTCAAAAACCTTCATCTGACTTGAAAAAAGAGTTGAGTGTCAAAGAGTCAAAAGATATTCGAGATATAAAGCTTGAGCCATCAAGATTTTTCAAAGAGGGGTTTGATTGTCGTGGCATTGAAGTTATTGTCAATAAAACAAGTGCGACCATTAAAAATTTCCCACTTACAAAAATTGATAAAAAAATCAAAAAACTTATTTTTAAAACTCTCTTTGAAAAAAAAGATGGTAAACGACAAAAGCAAAAAACATCAATTTCATTGAAAGAAAAAAATACAATGCAAGAGACACTAAAAAAATTATTAAAAGATAGTATAAAAGTTACTATTAGAGATGGTAGCATTTCGGGTATTGAAATTAGCAAAAAAACTGTTAATTTTACTTTGCCGTTCAAAAGTGAAAACTTGGCAAAACTCTTAGATGACTAAACACATCTACATCGACGAATACGGCACATTCTTAGGCAAAACAAGTGCCAGACTTACCATCAGCCAAGGTGGGCAACTCCAAAAAGAGATTGCCCTCAGTCGCATTAAGTCTATCAACATTTTAAAAGGCGGTATCGCACTCTCAAGCGACCTCATAGAAGCGTGTTCGCTTCGTGGGATTAAGCTCTTTTTTCTTGACTTTAAAAACATAGCACATACCTCGCTAAGCTCTACTGCTTCTCACGCCGTGGCAAATGTACGACGTGCGCAGTTTTTGACGATAGAGAGTGATGAAGCAAAAGAGATAGCACGAGCTTTGATACTGGGCAAACTCAAAAACCAACGCACAACACTTCAATACTTTCACAAATACCTCAAAACCACCGACAAAGAGAGCATAAAATTAGCAAACGCTATCGAAAAAATCAAACAAACAAGCCAAAGCCTCAAAACCATTGAGCTGAAAAATCGCCCTGATTGGCTTAGTATCATCATGGGAAAAGAAGGAGCGGTGGCGAGTATTTATTTTGATGCGGTGGGTTCGGAGTTACTTTATGATTTGGATTTTTCTCATCGCATCGGAAGAGGAGCAGACGACATCGTCAATTCTGCGCTTAATTACGGCTATGCCATTTTGACCTCTTTTGTCTGGCAAAGCGTCATCAACGCAGGACTTGAACCCTTTGCAGGCGTCTTACATGTAAACAGACCAGGTAAACCCTCCCTTGTGCTTGACATCATCGAAGAGTACCGTGCGTGGGTGGTCGATAGAAACATCATCAAACTCAAATCCCACCTCAAAGGCAAAAGCTTTCTTGATAGCACCATCAAGAAAAAAATCATCGAAGAGATAAACGCCACCATGAATAAAAAATACCTCTACAACGCCAAAAATCTTTCGCTTCAAAGCATCATGCAACGCCAAGTTTACAGGTTAACAGGAGCATTTATGCAACAAATGCCTTATAAAAGCTATAGCTTTAAGTGGTAAAACATGGCACTGTATTACGAGGTACTGGTGACGTATGACATCGAGGAAAACAAAAACCGCAAAAAACTTTTTGATGAGCTCAAAGATTTGGGCTTAGTTGCCATTCAAAAGTCAGTATTTTGGGGACATCTCAAACACGCCGAGCTTAAAATGCTTCCGCACTTTTTTAAAAAGTATTGTGCCGATGGGGATAAAGCATTTTTTGTCAAAGCCAAACTCTCAAATGAAATCTTAGAAAATAGCTTTGGTTATGACAAAAACGACTTTGAGGAAAAATCCTTTGAATACCTATAAACTCCCCATCCACCTCATCAGACAATACCTCTTTTGCCCTAGAGTTGTGTACTTTTTAGAAGTGCTTTGTATTCCAAAAACAAGCCCCTCGTGGGTCAAAGAGGGTGAAGTTCACCATAAAAAACAAGCCGAACTTTTTAAACGACGCACCCTTGCACGTTTTCAGCTTGAAGAAGCACTTTTTAAAAGCAATGTCACACTCTCTCATGACGCCTGTAACTTTTACGGCATTTGCGATGGACTTCTCATCTCTTCCACACACATCTATCCCGTTGAGATAAAACTGCACGGCTCAAAACCAACCACTGCACAAAAAATGCAACTCATCGCTTATGGCATTTTGGCGGAGAAAATATACAAAAAAAGATTTGAACTAGGCTTTATACTTTATGAAGAAAAAGGTAAAACCATCCCTTTACATGTAAACGAAGAGGAGAAGAAAATACTTACATGTAAAGTCGAAGAGATACGCCATCTGATAGAACAAGGCAAACTTCCTTACAGTAACGCAGATGATGGAAAATGCACACAATGTGAGTTTGAAAATTATTGTAATGATAGGTTTTAAGAAAGAAGCCCGCCATGCCTAAGGCAGTTGGGCGGGTCTATATATCTTTTCGATGATTTCAGTGCATCGAACGATACGTGTTGTAAAGTGTCGTGAGTGAAAGTATAGCATTTTTCTCAAAATATCGCACTTTTTTTGCAAGGAAATAATTTGCGAAAAAAAGAGACAATTTCGATACAAGAAAGCCCCATCAAGTCGATGATTTGTAAGGCTACGACACTTTACAACACCATCGCTTAGCAACTGGAACATGCAATGGGTAGATGTAACACCTGAAGAGGCTATCACGACACTTTACAACACCATCGCTTAGCAACTGGAACGCAATTCTAAACTTAGAGTCAACGTGGAAATTGAACGACACTTTACAACACCATCGCTTAGCAACTGGAACTTATTTGTAGAGGGAAAAGTGCCTCAAAAAACGCTTACGACACTTTACAACACCATCGCTTAGCAACTGGAACTGATTTAAAAGAGCGCATGAACAGTAGTGACAAAAATGCACGACACTTTACAACACCATCGCTTAGCAACTGGAACACATTAACGGTAAACCTAAACACAGGAACATACTTTACGACACTTTACAACACCATCGCTTAGCAACTGGAACCTAATCTCTGTAAACATATTTGCATACCGAAAGATACGACACTTTACAACACCATCGCTTAGCAACTGGAACTGTCTCATAAACATTAATAGGTTCTTCCTCTTTTTTGACGACACTTTACAACACCATCGCTTAGCAACTGGAACTAAAAACTCTTTGACGAGTAAAGGAACTCCAAATATCACGACACTTTACAACACCATCGCTTAGCAACTGGAACAAATTGAACCATTTTAGCTTTAAGCCAGTTTGCAGACAACGACACTTTACAACACCATCGCTTAGCAACTGGAACTTCTTAGATAGCCTTATTATTATTGATGAGTGTCAACGACACTTTACAACACCATCGCTTAGCAACTGGAACGCAACTGTTAGTTATGTCGATTCAAGCGGGCATGACGACACTTTACAACACCATCGCTTAGCAACTGGAACGTTGGTACCGTCAAAATATTTGTATATTGCGTTTTCATACGACACTTTACAACACCATCGCTTAGCAACTGGAACGATGATGCTAAAAAGCTGAACGAAAAACAGTTTAAGCACGACACTTTACAACACCATCGCTTAGCAACTGAAACGCAACATATGATACTTGTCGTGCTGCTGATTTTTCTGAACGACACTTTACAACACCATCGCTTAGCAACTGAAACTAACATGGGATAAAGACCTGACATTTAACTTTAACACGACACTTTACAACACCATCGCTTAGCAACTGAAACCTATCGCTGGACGCAGGAATGGGAAAGGCTGAGAGTGACGACACTTTACAACACCATCGCTTAGCAACTGAAACTGGTCTTGGCTTATTTTTAGGTCTTTGGTAATTACTACGACACTTTACAACACCATCGCTTAGCAACTGAAACTTTAACATTTTTTTGCGCCACAATGCCGATATTGAGACGACACTTTACAACACCATCGCTTAGCAACTGAAACCACATCGTCCTGCCACAGTCGTAGAAGAGGGTTTGAACGACACTTTACAACACCATCGCTTAGCAACTGAAACCCTAAAGGGTCGCACGTTTCAGGTTCAGTAGGACGACACTTTACAACACCATCGCTTAGCAACTGAAACGTATCAGAGCGAATATAAAAAAACGTACCGTTTGAGACGACACTTTACAACACCATCGCTTAGCAACTGAAACTGACAAGATTCACGACAAATACCTCGGTATTGATTTTACGACACTTTACAACACCATCGCTTAGCAACTGAAACAGTAGATCATTCGTAGTATTCAGATCATCATGCAGTACGACACTTTACAACACCATCGCTTAGCAACTGAAACAAGAAGTAGGCGATCTTTGGACTAATTCAGTAACAACGACACTTTACAACACCATCGCTTAGCAACTGAAACTCATAATTGACACAGGTGGACGAGATAGTGAAGAAACGACACTTTACAACACCATCGCTTAGCAACTGAAGCCTATGCTACGAAATAGTGTTTTGAGCTTTGTTGGCTTTTTAGTCATAATGCGTCCACATCCTTAGAACTCTAATGATTTTTTCTTCTTCCAATACTTCGTAAACGAGTCTGTGTTGTTTATTTATTCTTCGTGATATTTTACCTGTTAGATTGTGTGATAGATATTCAAATGCTGGAGGATATTGAAGAGGGTCTTTTTCTATGAGGTGTAAAAGTTCCATAATCTTTGGTTTCAAGCCACTTGATTGATGCTTCTTAGCATCTTTTTTGGCTTGAGGAGAGAAAAGCAGTTGGTACATCATTACCAGTCTAATTTATCGATGGTGACAAAGTTTTGATGGGGTTCGTTAGAAGCATCTATAATACTTTGCTCCATTCCTTCTATACTTCGTAAATACTCATCATCATTTTTAAATTCTGCTTGGTCTAAAATTGTCACTTCATTTTTTGAAAAATGGTTTAAGAGCCAAAAAAACTTTTCACTAACTTTATCGTCAATTTTTAAGGTTATCGTTTGCATCAAAAGCTCCTTTTAAATTGTTACCTTTGTATTATAGCATATCCGCTTCATTTGATTTTACATGTAAAGTACGGTAAAAGGCAACACAACCCATGGCTAAGATAGTTTTTACTATGATTATGGAAAATTCAGGAGAAAACAATGATTATCTACATTCACGGATTTGGCTCGAGTGGAGAAGCGATTAAAGCAAAACTGCTTCGTGCGTATTGCCACGAAAATAAGATTCCCTTCATTGCACCCTCTTTGCCGACGATTCCTGATCTTGCGATTAACACGCTGAGTGAACTGATCGAATCGTATCAAGAGCCAGTCTATCTGATGGGCTCATCTTTGGGTGGGTATTACGCGCTTTATTTGAGTGACAAATACAACCTTAAAGCCGTACTCATTAACCCTGCGGTCAATGCACCCGAAACACTACAGCAAGCCCTTGGGCATGGAGTCAATTACTACGATAATAGCGCGTATGAGTGGAATGCGTCGCATCTGGAGATGTTGGAGAGCTATGAGATTGAAGAGCCCAATCTTGAGAATCTCTTTGTCTTGCTCCAAAAAGGCGATGAGGTCTTAGACTATGAAGAGGCGCTTGATGTTTTAGAAGGTGCGAAAATGATCGTCGAAGAGGGTGGCAATCACAGCTTTGAAGGGCTGGATCGCCACATTAGTACTATTCAACGCTTTTTCGGCGTCGCTTTAAAATTGTAATATTATTGAGCATTTTAACCGCAAAAAGCGTTAAAATCGTTCCGATGATGATGAAAAAATCTACTGTTTCGCCTAAGAAAATGGCGCTCAGTCCAATGGCGGAAAACGGTACCAAAAAGACGAACGAACTCACCTCGGCTGCACCTAATTTTTCAATGCCTAAAAAGAAAATGGTATTGGCAAATGTGGAAGCAGCGAGGGAGATCAACAGGATGTTCATCCAAAAAATGCCATCAAACGTCGAAAAAGGCATCGCGCTGATGTCTACAAACAAAACCCAATCCAACACAACGGACATGATGTACATGTAAAAGGTAAACACTATCGGCGAAATCTTCGTTGATTTGGAGCTGATAATCGTCAGAACCGCCCATAAAAGTGCCGCAAGGAAAAAATAGAGATTTTGAATCAGCAAAATATGAGCAAGATCAAACGTCCAAATATGAAGCATCGTCAAAACACCCACCGCGCCCAAACCAAGGGCAAACAGGTCTTTAGAACTCACCTTTTTAACACCCATCAAAGCAAGTAACACAAAGGTTAAAATAGGAATCATCGTCGTCACCATCGCCCCACCCAAGGAAGCGGTACCAAACTTGGTCCCAAGGTAATAGTATTTGTTGTAAAAGATCAACGCAAGGGCGACTAAAACCACCAATCCAAAGCTTTTGAGGTCAATTTTGAATGAATGTTTCAGCCAAATAATAATGGGAACCATCGTAATCGCCGTGATGCCAAAGCGCAATAAGATCATCTCATACGCACTGATATAATGCCCTAAAACTTTCACATTAACCCACGAACCACCCCATGCGAGCATCGCGATGAAGAGTAAAAAAAAGAAAAGATTTTTCTGTGTCATAGCCAACTCCTTGGCGAAAAGTGTACTCTTTTTGAGATTAGGTGTATAGAATAAAATTGCTTTTTTGAAGCAGTGTTTTGGGTGAATAACCGTAAATTTTGCGAAAAGAGCGGATGAAATGTGACTGATCGCTAAAGCCGGCATGCAATCCTGCAAGGCTTAAGGATTCGCCTTCAAGCATGAGCGTTTTGGCTTTGCAAATGCGCTCCGCGATGATGTATTGGTGTGGGGTAAGACCTGTGTGATGGGTAAAAAGCCTGAGAAAATGGTACTTACTCACCTTAGCCGTGATGGCAAGCGCGTCTAGACTCATGTCGGAAGCAATGTTGTCATGAATGTACTCTAGTACGAGCGACATCGCTTGGGAATCATTACATGTAAACGGATAAGGCGTAGCGTGATGCGCGAAATGCGCGATGAGATAAGAGAGGGCGTCGATGAGTTTGGACTCCACAAGCATCGTCGCTTCGTTGGTGTAAACTGCTTGAAAAAAGAGGAACAACCGAGCATAGAGTTCATTATCTTGGATGATGTGTTTCTCAAAAATAGGCATCTTTTTCTCGCCGTACATCTGCTCATACAAGCTGCTTAAAAGCTCCACATTGGGGTAAAAATTGGTGTACTGCCACGCGTGAGAATCCCCACCGTGAATTTCACCAGGGTTGATGATGCGAGCCGATCGCTCATACGCTTGGGTGATTTTATGCTCATGAAGCGACGTAAACATGCCATGGTGCGTTAGCCCAATCGTGTAAGTGTCGTGAAAATGGCAGGAAAAATTACTGGTCGAATCGGCGATATTTTCAAACGCCGTGTTGTTTAGTAACGTGGAATTCATGGCAAAACTCTGTTTTTAATAGCGTGTAAATTTCACCGCTTGCGCTTTGCCTTCGATGCCACTCACGCGATTCCACGAGGCGCCAAGTTTGGTGTAACGCACAAAAATGAGTGCGTCTGCACCTTTTTTCAAGGCTTCCTCTTTGAGTTTTGTTTCCGCTTCCGCTTGGGTCGGCTCTTCGCCCCATGGGTTCAGTTTGGTAAGCGTCACGCTGACTTCACCAAGGCTAGAATAGGGGCGATCGGTAATGTCAAGATCGTACATCAAAACCGTATTGGGCAGGACAATTTTAACGTCGGTAACCGTAGGTGTGGGAGTTTCAGGCGCTTTTTGGCTCCAAAAATTATAGTTAAAACTCATGCTACAGCCTGAAAAAAATGCGACACTCATCACGATGACCAACCACTGTTTCATCCTTCACTCCTTAAAAATCATACGACAGTCTAGCAAAACTGTGTTAATGTTTTACATGTAAGCTTTTGATCTTCCATAAAATAATCACACGCACTAAAAAAACACCACTCAAAAGACCATAACACAGACTCACTCCAAGAATAAACCACAGCTCAGAAACCACGGGTAATTGACGAGCAAGCATGACTCCTACAGCAAATTTCAACCCAAAAAGAACCATCATCCAACCCAACCAAAGCCAACTCCCTTTGATCGCAAAGGCATTGTGTTCTTCCATATAAACAGCATTGTAAAAAGCTCTTATGCGAATGCCCAGTGCCATCACCATCATCATCCCAAGACTCCATGCAACCACACCCATACTCATGCCAAAAGCTGACACAACGCCATAAATAGAAAAAAGCACCATCACGAGAGGAAGTATCAATGCCCTAACATAGGGAACAATACGATCACGACTCTGCATCCACCCCAACCCTAGCAGGAGCACAAAAAGCAGATAAACCCACATCGGTGTTCGCTCCAAAATTACTATCAACATTCATACTCCTTTTTGTATAACCTATCAGCCATTTTATCCTATAATCATACTCTGATAAGGAGTTACTATGCAAAACGTGATTCTAGCGATTGCCAAACAGGCGATCCAAGACGGCTTTGAGCACACGTCCACGATCGATACAAATGCACTTCTCACACAGTATCCTGAATTTTCCAAACCCAAAGCGACCTTTGTAACGCTCACGCTTGATGGTCAGCTTCGTGGCTGCATCGGCTCGCTCATCGCGCATCGTCCTCTTTTAGACGACCTGATCCACAATGCCAAAGCCGCCGCGTTTGATGACCCACGTTTTTATCCGCTGAGTCTTGAAGAGTTTTTACATGTAAGCATCGAAGTCTCGCTTTTGAGTGAGCCTGAAGTCGTTGAATACCGCGATATTGACGATCTCAAATCCAAAATTACCGCTGGGATGGATGGCATCATTCTTCAAAAAGGAGAGCGAAAAGCGACCTTTTTACCCCAAGTGTGGGAACAACTGCCCACCTTTGAGCTTTTCTTCTCGCATCTGTGCCAAAAAGCAGGGCTAGATGCGAACTGTTTAGAAAATCATCCCGATATTTCGCGCTACAGGGTCCAAAAGGTAAAATAATGGACTATTTTAAAGCGGAAGGTACACGTCTGGTTTGCTTGCTCTGCGCGCACTATTGCCACCTCAAAGAGGGACAAACAGGGCTGTGCGGTGTGAATAAAAACGTAGATGGCACTATCCAAAACCTCGTGTACGGCTACCCTGTAGCATTACATGTAGACCCTGTGGAGAAAAAACCACTCTACCATTTTTTACCCGACACCAGAACCCTTTCACTGGGAACCATCGGCTGTAACTTTACCTGTTCCTTTTGCCAAAACTGGAGCATTTCCCAAGAAAAATCCTTACATGTAAAAGAGTTTATCGCACCCGAACAGATTATCGAGATGGCACTCAAATACGAATGCGCCTCCATCGCCTACACCTACAATGAACCGACCATTTTTTACCCATACGCCCATGACATCGCTCTTTTGGCACATGAGAGAGGTATTAAAAACATCTTCGTGACCAACGGTTTTGAATCCCCTGAGGTGATCAACGATATGAAAGGCATCATTGACGCAGCCAATGTTGATCTCAAATCGTTCAACCACAACTACTACAAAAAAGAGCTTGGCGGTGGGCTTGAAACCGTTTTGGAAAACCTCAAACATTTCAAACGAAACGGCATCTGGGTCGAAGTGACCACGCTGATCGTTCCTACCAAAAATGACTCGGACGCTGAACTAACCTCTATCGCATCGTTTATTGCCAAAGAGCTTGGCGTTGAAACACCGTGGCATATTAGCGCTTTTCATCCTGATTACCACGAGCAAGGGCTTCTTGCAACCTCCATCGAAACACTCAAACGTGCCGAAACCCTTGGCAAAGCCGCAGGACTCAAACACATCTACATTGGAAATGTCGGACTTGAAAACCCGACGAGATGCGTTACATGTAACGCTGTTTTAATCAAGCGCAAACGCTTTGAGGTGATGGAAAACCATCTGATCGATGGCGGATGTTGTCCAAAATGTAAAACCAAACTCGCAGGAGTTTTTGATGAATAAACACCGTAAATCAGCCGTTGCAGGCATGTTTTATCCCGATCATTGTGCTGAGATCAAGCACTTTATCGACCATTTTACCAAAGCGATGCCATCGTTGGAACTGGATGTTACCCCTCGTGCACTCATTGTGCCTCACGCAGGTTACATCTACAGCGGCTACACCGCCAATCTTGCGTACCACTACGTCGCTTCAAAACGTGCCGACATAAAGCGTGTGGTCGTCCTAGGGCCCAGTCATCGCATCTATGTCGCGGGTGCATCCATCGCCTTGTTTGAGAGCTACCACACGCCATGCGGTGACATCGAAATCGACCTCGAATTCAGCCATGCGCTTACAAAACAGTTCGCTTTTCTAAGCTTCAATCCGCTCGCACACGAAGAGCACTCCACCGAAGTACAGATGCCTTTCATTCGCCACTACTTTAAACACGCCAAGGTCGTTGAAATCGTCTATGGTGACATCACGCATGGTGAACTCTCACGCTTGATCGACGACGTGCTAAGCGATGAGAAAACGCTTCTGGTCATCAGCACCGATCTGAGCCATTTTTACACCGAAGAAGAGGCGAACAAACGTGACAATCTCTGCATCGATGCCATCTCGCATCTTGATCTTCACGCCCTCTCACACGGCTGTGAAGCGTGTGGCATAACAGGCGTAAAAGCGATGGTACAAAGCGCACTGATGCACCATTTTCAAGCCCATTTTTTAGACTACCGTACCAGTTATGCACGCAGCAACGATGCCAGTCGTGTGGTGGGTTATGCTTCGTTTGTGATTGGTTAAAACGGATGTGCTATACTTTTGCATTCCCAGGCAAAGGTCATTAATGCAACCCAAAAAAGATTATTTTCATGAAAAATCAAAACAGTATGAAAAAGAAGCGGCACGAACGAACAATGTCAAGAACATTGGTGAAGCTATTTTAGAGAGACTCACGTATGACAAAACAACAACCCATGTGATGGATTTTGGCTCAGGCACAGGGCTTTTGACCGAGCAGATTGCTCCACATGTGCGCAAAATGACGACCATTGATATTTCCCCTTCGATGAATGAAGCGCTTCGTGCCAAAAAAGAGCAATTGGGGTGCGAACTCAACATGCTTGAACTTGACTTGGTCAGCAGCGAACTGGAAGAGCGATATGATGGCATCATCTCTTCGATGACGATTCACCATGTTGAAGATGTGCAGGCTCTTTTTCACAAATTTTACCGCTTGCTCAACAGCGGAGGCACCATCGCCCTGGCAGATTTGGACAAGGAAGATGGCACGTTTCACACCGAAGATATGGGTGTGTTTCACTTTGGCTTTGAGCAAGAGGTGTTTGCGGCTTGGGCTCACAATGCAGGATTTCAAGATGTTACCATTGAGATTGTCAGCGTGGCGAAAAAATCGTATGGAGAATACCCTATCTTTTTACTCACCGCATCCAAGCAGTAAAAAACCCTGTTGTGAAATGCTCCTACATTTCACAACACTATCACCTAACTTTAAATCAAAATTCCTCTTTCAAAGACCTTTTTTTGCGCATACACGCTTTACATGTAAAGCTACATTGACGATAAATTGATCCTATAAAATTCTTAACGTTTCAAAATGTAACTTATTTTTTACACAATATTTTAATTTCTTTATATTTTTTGAACTTACATCCAAAATTGAACTATTTTAAGCGTAATTTAGTAACAGTTAAAAATTTTCCACACTTTTTTTGCTCAATATGAGAGGGAAACGATGCTATTTATTGGTGTCAAAAACCTCATTGAAAGAGGCAATAAGAGGATTTTAGAACCCCTTATTGCGAAAAGTCTACTTCTTAGAGCTCGTCAGCAAGCGTTACATTGTACAAAATGTCGTCCGTTGGGTGACGATACATCGGCATACCTAAGCGTTTTTCATCCAAGATGTGCCCGATAAAGCCGATGGAGCGACCCACAACAAAGAGTGCATTGAGCGTTCCTGTCTCGATGAAGGTGTCGATTTCATCTTCACTGTAGCCCAAAGAGCGCCACATATCGACCATCAAAACACCGATGGTGCCATCGACATTGAGGATGAGGTTGTCTTTTTTAGAGGTGGTGATTTTCTCAACTTCAAGCGCAAATTCCAGTAGCGGTGTCTTTGGAAAATGCGCTCTAGCATACTGCTTTAACCCCGATACCCTCAGGTCAGGATTGCGTACCGACTTCACACGATGCCCAATGCCAGAGATGGTTTTGCCCTCTTTTTTCATGTACTCCAAAAATTCATCTGGGCTCATGCCTCTGTCGTTAGCGTATTTGAAATAGCGTGCCGCATCGTCTATCGCACCGCCAAAACGAGGTCCTATTGTAAGAAGACCACTGACCAACGCACTGATGACATCTTTGCCTGCACGGGCGGTAACTTTGGCATTGTGCGCTCCTGAAACGGCAGGGCCGTGATCGGCAACGGTTTTGATAACGGTTTCAAGATAATCCGTCGCCCATTTGGGGTAGCGTTTTTTGAACCATAGCAGCGCAATCACATCACCAATGCCAAAGCCCGTTTCAGGCGTTGCCACGGAGCTGATAGGATAGCCTGCATAAGTTGCCTCATCGCCTCTGTCATCTGAAATCGTACAGATAAACTCTTTTCCTCGGCGTATTTTAGGGATACTTCGAAGCTCAGGCTCGACGATTTTTTCAATCACGCCTTGTTCGCAAAGCATCGTGTACACCCTAGCGATGGTATGAGGCAAATCATTAAAACTTGCAGGTACATGTAAACCAGCTTCTGCCATCGCTTTATTTTTAGCCCCTGCCGTTTCAGCATCCGCATTGGCGGATGCGCCTGCATGTCCAAACTGAACCCCTGAGCTAAAATACTTCGCAATCGTTCCGATACACCACGCAATCACGGGCTTTTTGATGCGCCCTGATTTGACCGCTTCGATGACTTTGTACTCTTCCAGTCCCCCAACTTCGCCAAGAAGCACCAAGTATTTGACATGAGGATTGTCTTCCATGCGAAGGAGATTGTCGATGAAAACAGAGCCCACAAAACGATCCCCACCAATCGCAATGCCCTCAGCAATGCCATCCGCGTGCATCGCGATAATATTGCCAAGCTCGTTAAAAAGCCCACCTGAGCGCGTGACAAGCCCACACGAACCTGCTCGATGAAGCTTTGAAGCAATGATATTTTCAATCGTTCCGCCGATATTGGCGATTTTAAACGCGCCTGGAGCAATGCCACCCACCGTGGCAGGGCCTATAATCACAACACCTGCATCACGCCCTGCTTGGTTCATCTTTCGAGCAAGCCTCTCAGGAATGCCCTCTGCTGTGACCATAATCATCCTAAACTGCCCTTTGATCCCAATCGCCTCCATACTCACCTCATACGCGGTGCGAAACGAGGCAAAATTAAGCAAAATATCCGCCTGTGGATAAGCATGTGCAGCATCGGCAGTGTTTCTAAAAACAGGTACCATGATCTCATCGGCACCGTAAAAAAACTTTTCAAATTTGTTGTTCGATGTAGGTGCGACAATCGCCGCCACAGAGGGTTTTGAACGATTAATCGTGTAATCATAATCCAGCATTCTTTGAATGGCACTGGTGTTGAGATTCCAAAAAATGGCCTGTGTCTCTTGAGTAAATAAAGCGCTCATTTTTTTCTCCTTAATGTTCAAGTGCCATACGCACGATATCCGTGATATGCGTTTGAGGTCCGTAAACTTCGATATAAAGACCCAAACGATCCGCCGCTTCTTTGATTTCTTTCAAACCTTTTTCATAATTAGGCCCACCACGCCTTACATAGATGCGTGTACCAATCGCTTTCATTTTATCGGCGTACACCTCAAGGGCTTGGATAATGCCTGTAAACGTCTTAGCAACGTCCGTAAAATTGGCAATCGCCCCTCCGATAATCAAAATCTTATCGCGCCCTTTGGGGTCTTTATGACGGGTCATCAAATCCAAAACCGTTTCAGCGTAAAAGCGTGTTTCATCCGTGGTAGGGCCACCTGAATACTCGCCATAGTTTGCCAAATCACTCACATTGCCGCTTAAATCAGCGATGGTGTCAGCATACACCACCGAAGCACCACCACCTGCGACCATCGTCCAGATGCGCCCCATAGGATTGAGAATGGTCAGCTTCAAAGAAGCTCCTGATTTGGCATCTGCTTCCGCGATGGCTTTTTCTTCTACGGATTGGTCTTCCATGCCAAAGGCTGTGGGAAACGCTGCCTCGCACCACGCATCTTTCATCATAAAACCAGCCGTGTCATCAAGACGCGCCACAAGATCTAAGATGTGCATGTCATTGCCAATCATCACAATAGGATTGATTTCAAGATACGCGAAATTCATATCGCGGTAAAAGGTATAAAACTGCTCCGCAAAGGTGATAAAACGCTCTTTATTTTCAGCAGGAATTCCCTCAGGAACATTGGCACGAATCAGATGTGAGATATTGGCTTCATCCATCATAATAGGAATGATGACCTCATTCACCTTCTTTTCCCACCCTTCTTCCACTTCCATGCCACCCTCAGCGGAGAGATACAACACATCGTCCTCACCCACCGTTGTGGCACTAATGTAGTACTCTTGATCTTCACGGTGCGGCGTAAAAGGCTCCACAATAAAACGATTGAGCGTCCCTTTTTGACCCGAGAGAAGAATCGTCTTATAGGAAATCTTCTCATCAATCCAAGCTGCCGCATCTTCAAGCGTCACATCGCCTGCTTTTTTTGTTTTGTACAACACGAGGTTGTTTTTGCCACGTTTGCCAAAGAGCATATCGGGTTTTGCAACCAAAGGCACTTGTTTGAGCCACTCAAAACCATGATCATTGGCTTTTGCACGCAACTCATCACCACTGCTCACTGAGACTGATCTAAATCCATAGTGAAATCCGCTAAAGTATTTTCCCCAATGTTTCGAAAAAATAGCTTTGCCATCGTATTCACAAATTCCTCTTTGTGCCATCTGCTACTTCTCCTATTGTTCATTTTTACATGCTTTTTATTTTTATACGCTTTCGAGGCAAAGCCTAAAAAGCTACGTTGCACTAAGCGCTGAAGCTTGCCTCTTTCGAGGCAGAAACTATTTTTTTACACGCTTTTATTTGGTGTCGAAAAACTTATTGTTATTGAGGACATCTATCAATTCTCGCACTGAGCGTATGGATTCGGCAAAAAGCCTGTCTTGTTCGGCATCCAAACTTGGTGCAAATACCTGTTCTACGCCTCGTGCACCTAACATAACAGGAACGCCGCTGACAACATCTTCGTACGCATATTCGCCCTCAAGCATCACGGCACACGGATAGACCAGTTTTTTATCTTGTAAAATAGACTCAACCATCAGCGACGTTGCTTTTGCAGGAGCGTAATACGCCGAACCTGTTTGCAAATAGCGCACGATTTCCGCACCACCATTTTTTGTTTTGGCGACGATTTCATTGATCTCATTCCAATCCAAAAAATCGGTTAAAGGCAATCCAGCCACCGTCGTAAAGCGAGGCAATGGAACCATCGTATCGCCGTGTCCACCGATAACTTGCGCCCTGACTTGTCCGCCAAATTCAATCTTATGTTTATTAAAAATTGCCTCTTGGATATAGTGTGCCATTCTCGCACTGTCCAAAATACCAGACATCCCCACGACTCTACTTCTATCCCACCCCGTCTCTTTGAGCGCCACGTAGACCATGACATCCAGTGGGTTTGAAACAGGGATGATAATCGCGTTGGGTGAATACATCTTAATATCACGCACAACTTCTTTCATGATTTGAGCATTTTTTATGAGCAAATCATTGCGATTCATACCAGGGAGCCTTGGGCTTCCTGCTGTTACCACGACTAAATCACAGTCAATTAACTGTGCAGGTGTTTCAGCAACTTTGACAGAGGTACTCATTCTAGCAGCTTGAGCGGATTGACTCATATCAAGCGCCATGCCCTTAGCGCGTTCAACTTTGTGATCACACAAAATGACTTCATGCGCCAATCCTCGCATAGCAATTGAGTACCCAACGGTTGAACCTACATTGCCAACACCGACAATGCCAACTCTTTTACTTTTTCCCATGCTATGCCTCCTTGTTTTTTATTTTGACACGCTTTTAGAGCTAAGCTCTAAAAACTACGTTGCACTGGGCGCTAAAGCTTCTTGCCTCTTTCGAGGCAGAAACTACTCTTAACACGTTTGACACGCTTTTAGAGCTAAGCTCTAAAAACTACGCTAACGCTGAGTTCACTTCGGCAGTGAGCCCACGCGCTATGGCGCTTTTATTTAAGTTCTTACAGAACTTTTGTCACGCTTTTAGAGCACAGCTCAAAACGAAGTTTCTGTGAAAAAACTACGCTAACGCTGAGTTTTTCTCGGTGCAATGCCCTTACACTTTTAACTGATGTTATAAGAAGATTTTTAACATCTTTCCAAAGCACGTTGGCAGTATAACATCAAATCATACAAAATTTGTATGTTTTTTATAAATAAAGGGTATATTTGTAACTTATTGAGTTAGTTTGATACAAAATTACACTCTAATAATTCTTTAGTTAACTCTTCATGATAGAATTATGTGCATATTTGAAACATAAAGGCACAAAAATGAAATACGACGTCATTGTGGTTGGCAGTGGTATCTCAGGAATGAGAGCTGCCATTGAGGCAAAAGAGTTAGGTGCCAATGTGGTTCTTATAACAAAATCTTCCCCATCCGCCAATAATTCATTTATGGCAAAGGGTGGCATTAATGCTGCCTTTGGAAATATGGGCGATAACGACAACATTTTTCAGCACATCAACGAGACGCTCAAAAGCTCTGTTGATATAGGCAATGAAGAATCGATTCGTATTTTTTGTGAACAAGCTCCTGCTGCGGTTCGTGAATTGGTGGGCTATGGCGTCAAGTTTAGCCGGCTTGAGAGTGGCAAACTTGCACAGCGTCCTTTTGGTGGTTCCAAGTTTAAACGCACCGTTTATGCCTCCGATGAAACGGGACCTGCCATCATGAAGGCGTTGTACGAGGTGATCAAAGAGTATGAAATCGAGATTATCAAAAATCATATGGCGATTAATCTTATTATGAAAAACAACATTATCTCAGGAATAACCCTGTTTGACGAAGAGAGCCAAAAGGTGGTTGTGTGTGAGGGTAAAAGCATCATTTTGGCGATGGGTGGGTTTGGCTCTTTGTATAAAAACTTCACATCCAATGTCAAAGACGCCACAGGCGATGCCATTGCAATGGGGCTTCGTGCCGGACTTAAGGCGATGAACTTGGAGTTTGTTCAGTTTCACCCAACAGGACTAGAGGGAACCAATTTTTTACTCAGTGAAGCTGCGCGCGCGGAGGGTGGTAAATTGGTCGATGAAAATGGTGACTCTTTTGTGGATGAACTCAATACCAGAGACTTCGTCACGCGAGCCATCTTTAAAGAGATGCAAAAAGGCAAAAAAGTCTATTTGGATTTACGGGATGTGCCTCCTGAGGTTATTGATACAAAGCTTGTCAGCATCAAAAAGAGGGTTTACACCCTTAAAAAACTCGATCCTAGCAAGGACTTGATTCCTGTTACGCCCGTGGCACACTACACGATGGGTGGGATTCAAACCGATGTGATTGGCAAAACCAGTATCAAAGGGCTTTTCATCATCGGAGAAGCAGGCGACAATGGGGTTAATGGCGCTAACAGACTTGGAGGAAATTCACTCAGCCAAGGAGCTGTTTTTGGAAAAATTTCAGCGTATGAGGCCATCAAATTTGCCAACAAGATGAAAAAGTTTAACGGTGTGGATTATTATGACATCACCAATGACATTCATTTGGTTGAACGATTAGACGCCCTTGCCAAACATGTCGATGCCAACGCTCTTCGCAATGAAATAGGGCAGATCATGTTTGAAAAAATCGGCATTATCCGCACAGAAGCTGACCTGCAAAGTGCCTTGAGAAGATTTGAAGAGATCGAAGAGTCTATGGAGACGATGCAAAGCGATAAACCCTCTACCATCAAAAGCATCCTTGAGCTTATGAATGTCTTGATGGTAGCAAAAGCGGTTGCCAGATCTGCACTTCTTCGCGAAGAGAGCAGGGGGTCGCATTTTCGCATTGATTATCCTGAAAAAGATAGAAGATTTAAAACCAATACACTCATTGGATTGGGGGATTTATAGCGTTACATGTAACGCTATTTTTATCGCGTAACGATGAAGTTACGCGATATACACGTCTCGTGTCATGCCTGTACACGCTTGTTTCTATTTTGAAATAAACACATGGCAAGATAGCCCATGAAGAATCTCGTATCTTCGTTATTCTCAAAAGAAAAAGGAGAGTCTATGGGCAAAATAGCTGTTTTTTCAGGCATAGCATTGGTAGCACTTGGATTAGGTGCAAGCGAGGCAAAAGCGGATAATATCACTGTGCAAGTAGGCCCAAGACCGTATTATCTTGTGGACGATATGGATGAGGGGAAACTCAAGGACTCACTCAAGCAGTGCAAAGTGAGCTCGTTTAAACCCTCAGACTTCTCCATCGGTCATCGAGGGGCAAGTATGCAGTTTCCCGAACACACCAAGGAGTCCTACCTAGCAGCGGCTCGTATGGGGGCTGGCATCATCGAGTGCGATGTGACCTTTACCAAAGACTTGCAACTCGTGTGCCGACACTCTCAGTGCGACTTGCACACCACCACCAACATCTTAGACACGCCACTAGCGTCAAAATGTTCTGAGTCTTTTAGCCCAGCCGATGCTGCCACAGGCAAAAAAGCAAGCGCAAAATGTTGTACCAGTGACATCACCTTAGCCGAGTTTAAAACCCTCAAAGGCAAGATGGACGCTGAAAACGAAAAAGCAACCAATCTCAAAGAGTACATGAACGCCACGCCAAGCTGGAGAACTGACCGTTACGCTTCGACGGGCACACTGATGACCCATGCGGAAAGCATTGAGCTCTTTAAAAGTTTGGGTGTTAAAATGACGCCTGAGCTGAAAGCGCCAAGTGTCACAATGCCGTTTAATGGAACCTACACCCAAGAGCAATACGCCCAACAAATGATAGAAGAATACAAAAAAGCAGGTGTCAAACCAAGCTCCGTCTTTGCCCAATCCTTTGAATACGCCGACATTCTCTACTGGATCAAGAAAAACCCCGAATTTGGCAAACAAGCGGTCTTTTTAGATGAAACGTTTGACCTCAAAGATAACTACGCCAAAGACATTGCGGAGCTTGATGGTTTTGTGAAAGATGGCGTTAAAATCGTAGCCCCACCGCTTTTCGCATTGGTCAGCGTCGATGCCAATCAAAAACTCGTCCCATCAGCCTACGCAAAAGCACTCAAAAAACGAGGACTGGGCATCATCACATGGTCACTTGAGCGCTCAGGACTTCTTAAAGACGGTGGCGGTTGGTACTACCAAACTATCAAAGATGTCACCAACAACGACGGCGACACCTACACCCTTTTGGACGTCTTAGCCAAAGATGTCGGCGTCATAGGCGTCTTCTCCGACTGGGCAGCCACAACAACCTACTACGCCAACTGCAAAGGTTTGGTGAAATAAAGCGTTTTTACACTAGGGTTATAGTAATAAAACTATTTTAATATTGCTAACTTCACAATTCTTTTCAACTCATCAATACTAGGAGCACCCTTACGGTGAAGTATTAAATGACAATTAGGGCAAACAGGCATTAAATCTTTTATAGGATCTACTTTATATTCTCCAATCGTTTTATGCAAAGGCACAATATGATGTACATGAATAGCATTTTTACCTATTTCACCATATTTTTTTTCAAAATCAAATTTACATATTTCACAAACATATCCCTTTTTATCTAAGCAAGCTCGCCTTGCTTTTGGATCTCGCTCATATTGGTTTACATATATTGTTTTTTGACCACCTTCGTAAAAATCTTTTTCAATTTCCTCGGGATAAATGTCAATATTTTGTTCAAGAATGCTTTGAATAATTTCTTTTTGTTTTTTGGTTTTAATATATGTTGTTCGTGTACCAAAAACTTCTGAACTAATCCTAACATTAGTGTCTATAATTTGAATATTTGATATTTTATGTCCATAAATATATTTTTTATCTCTTTTTGAATTTTTTATAATTTCACCTTCAAAAATCCCAGTTGCCACAATATAACTATCAAAAGTGAATACTATTTTTTCACCTTTACTCACTTGATGATTCTGCCGTGTATCATAAAAATAATTTTTATCTCTATCAGGTATCGTATTTAAAAAAAACTGTTTTGTTGCGTCAATATCTTCAAAACCTTTCTCTTTTTGCCTTAATCTAAATAATAAATCCATTACCTTTTCCCCTCAATATGCTCAATCAACTCTTCAATCACATCACTATAATCCTGCGCATTTCCACTCGCTTTAGCCGCTAAGATAGCGCCTTCGATGGTTGAAGTCGTAAAAAGAGCCAGTTTGGTTGTGTCGCACGGCTTCATCTCTCCCACCTCAATCGCTTTGTCAAAAATAGCTTTGATATTTGCTCGAAATGCGCCGTAGATGGACTTCATCAAGGTGTTGAACTCCTCGTCGATGTTGGACATCTCTTGGACGACGTTGGCAATGGGGCAGCCTCGTTTGAAGTCTCGCACAGAGGTGTCTTTTAGTTGGGTGTAAAACGCTTCCAACAAGCCACTGGTGTAGGTTTCGACGTAGCTGTATTTTTGCAGATTTTTTTTGAGTATGGTCTCTTCTATTGCGGCGAGTGCCATCTCTTTTTTATTGGCAAAGAAGTGATACATGGAGCCTTTGTGCACGCCTGCTTTAGCTAGGATGTCTGAGAGCGATGCACCTTGATAGCCGTGTGAAAAGACCTCGTCAAATGTTGCTCTTATAAGCTTTTCTCGTGTTGTTTCCATTTTTTTCCTCAATTTATTGATTCAATTATAACATAATTTTACACCACTTGACTAATCGGTCAATTTTGGTTAAACTTCTACTTGACCAAACAGTCAAGGAGGTTTTATGAAACGAGCCCTTATCGTTGTGGATGTTCAAAATGAGTATTTTGAAGGTGGCGCATTGCCCATTAGCTATCCGCCGAACAGTTTTGAGAACATCAAAACCGCCATTGCTGAAGCACAAAAAGTGGGTGAAATGATCGTTTTTGTGCAACACACCAGCCTCAAAGAAAATGCAGGTGCATTTGTGAGAGGAAGCCATCTGTGGGAATTTCACGATGCGATCAAAGCTATAAAGCCTGATCTTTATATCGAAAAAAACCACGCGAGCTCTTTTGTGGGAACGGACTTGAACTATAGGCTTAGAGCTCTTGGTATTGACACGGTTTCGATCATCGGCTACATGACGCAAAACTGTTGTGATGCTACCGCACGCGATGCTTCACAGCTTGGCTATAATGTTGAATTTCTCAGCGATGCCAATGGTACACTGGATTTTGAGAACACTGCAGGAAGCGTGAGTGCGGAAGCATTACACCGTTCTTTTTTAGTCGCTCAGGCGTTTGGATTTAGTCGCGTTCTAACGCTTAATGAATGGATACCATTACTTAAAAAGGATTAATGTATGAAAATCGTTTTTTTAGATGCCCAAACGATGGGAAAAGATATTGACCTAAGCCTCTTTAAATCCTTTGGGGAGTTTCGCACTTACGAGACCACGTCACCCGAAGAGTGTGTTGCGCATATCGCAGATGCCAACATCGTTTTGACCAATAAAGTATTCATCGATGCCGCAACGATGGATGCGTGCCCACAGCTTCAGCTCATTTGCGTCACGGCAACGGGAACGAACAATGTTGACTTGGTGCATGCAAGCCAAAAGGGCATCGTGGTGAAAAACGTGGCAGGCTACTCCACAGCCTCTGTTGCGCAAACGACGATCATGCTAGCCCTTAGTCTCATCGGTCGTTGCGGCTATTACGACGACTTTGTCAAAAAAGGTGGTTGGGTTAATGCGCCAACCTTTACGCATATCGAGCGTCCTTTTTGGGAACTGAAAGGCAAACGATGGGGAATTATCGGACTTGGAACGATTGGTAAAGAGGTGGCGAAGATTGCGACGGCATTTGGATCGGAAGTCGTTTATTTCTCCACCAGTGGCGCCAACAATGATGCGCTCTTTCAACGACTTAGCTTAGAAGAGATGCTTCAAACCTGCTCGGTTATCAGCATCCACGCACCGCTCAATGCCCAAACCAAAGGGCTTATAGACATGAACGCACTCACCCTAATGCAAGAGGGTTCCGTGCTTGTCAATGTCGGACGCGGTGGCATCATCGATGAAGTCGCCCTTGCAAAGATCATCGATGAAAAAGAGCTCTATGTAGGACTCGATGTGCTAGAAACGGAGCCGATGCAAAAAGATCATCCACTTTTACATGTAAAGCATCCAGAGCGTCTCCTTATGACGCCGCATATCGCATGGTCAAGCGTTGAAGCACGTACGGCTCTTATGAACTTGGTTGCCCAAAACATTCAAAATTTTCTAAATCACTAAGGAGATACCATGCCATTAATCACAACTATCAAACCCGAAAACGCCACAGGTGAGCTCGCCGAGCTTTATGGAAAAATCGAAGCCATGCGAGGACGCGTAAGCAATTCAGCGCAAATCTTTAGCGCAAGCCCAGAGCTCATCAAACAGCAAATGGCATTTATCGAATACTACATGGTCAAACAAAAAGCCCTCTCGATGCCGCTTTTAGCAAGCATTCGTATGTTGATTTCTGATAAAAACAGCTGTAGCTATTGTGTCGATTTTAACGCCTCAATCCTCATCAATATGCTAGGCTGGAGTCCCAAAGAGGTCGAAGCGATGCGCGCCAATCCCAATGATGCCAAACTGGATGCCAAAGAAAAAGCGATGCTTCTATTTGTTCTCAAAGCGGTACGTACACCTCACGACGTTGAAGCCAACGATGTTCAAGCGTTGCGCGATCTTGGCTACACCGATGGGGAAATACTGGATGCGACCAATCACGGTGCACGCATGTCCGCCATCGACATTATCTTTGATGCGTTCAAAATCGAGAAAGATTTTTAGTCACTTTTGCCTTAAAAGTAACGGCTAATTCAGGTATAATTCGCCTAATTCTTTTAAGGCACTTTTTTTTATGATTAACAACGAAATTTTTTATCTTTTTGCCATCATCTCCGTTGGCTACATCTTAGGCAATATTAAAATCAGAGGCTTCTCGCTTGATGTGACAGCAATGCTAATTGTAGCGCTCATTGCAGGGCATTATGGTATGGTTATTTCAGACGCATTTCAATACTTTGGCTTGGCGATTTTTATCTACGCTGTGGGGCTGCAATCGGGTCCTGGTTTCTTTGACACGATTAAAAACGAAGGGCTTAAACTCAACCTCATTGCAACAGCGCTTTTACTTCTTCTTTTTGCGATTATTTTTGGATTTGGCTACTTTTACGATCTTCCTAAAACCATCATCGAAGGTATCTTTACAGGAGCACTGACCTCTGTTCCAGCCCTCGCAGCAGCCCTTGAGATCAAACACACGCCCACCACTTCGGTCATCTTTGGTTTGGTGTATCCTTTTGGCATTGTGGCAACGGTCTTGTTAATTCGTATGCTTCCAGTGCTGTTTCGTGTGGACATTGACAAAGAGGTCGAAGCGTATGAAGCAGCACAAAAAACCCGTTTTCCAGATATTTTGACCCACAATTTTCGTATCACCAATGAAAATTTTAGAAACACCGAGATCAAAAAATCAAAAATCGAGAGCATGACTTCTACGGTTATTGAGCGTATGACGTTGGATGGCAAACTTGATCAAACAAGTGATGATGCTTCGCTTAGTTTTGGCGATGTTATCAGGGTCGCAGGAACCGAAGAACAACTGGCAAACTTGAGCATTATTTTAGGGGAGAGGATTGGTGAAGAGCATGAGTTTCAAGACAATATGTCCGTTTTTAGACTTCTAACCACCAACAAAGAGATCGTCGGTAAAAAAATCGGCATGATCAAAGAGCTCAAATCCCTTCGTGCTATCATCACCAAAGTCAGACGTGCGGGTATTGATATTCCTGCGTATCCTGATTTGACGTTACGCCTTGGTGATAAACTCTACGTGGTTGCGCCCGATACTTATACCGAAAAAGTAACCAAACTGATCGGTAATGATCTTTTAAAATACCCTGCTGCGGACTTTTTGCCTATCTCGCTCGGTGTTGTTTTTGGCATTTTACTTGGAAGTATTCCGCTTTATATCCCAGGCGTTGGTGACATCAAACTCAGTTTTGTGGGTGGCATCTTGATTACCGCGCTTATTTTGGGGCGACTTGGACGCGTAGGCCCTATTGTCTGGAACCTTTCACCACACTCAACGACACTGTTAAAAACCCTTGGTCAGCTCATTTTTATCGCCACGCTTGGTACCAACGCAGGCAAATACCTTGTCGAATCACTCGAAAACAATGGGATCTTACCGATCGTCATCGCCCTTGGTGCGTTACTGCTTTCCATGAGCCTGATCGCCTTTACATGTAAAACCATTTTGAAGATGAACTTTATCGATGTTTTGGGCGTTATCTC
Organism: Sulfurospirillum sp. SCADC; assembly: GCF_000743525.1. Taxonomy (GTDB): domain Bacteria; phylum Campylobacterota; class Campylobacteria; order Campylobacterales; family Sulfurospirillaceae; genus Sulfurospirillum. The sequence goes on from NZ_JQGK01000013.1 coordinate 36,746, forward strand.
TGGTGCGATGACATCAACGCCATCTCTAACGATGGCAAACAATATGACCAAAACCGACTACCCCTCCATCGCGTATGCCGCTGTTTACCCACTGGGGTTGGTGCTTGTGATCGTCCTTGCGCAACTGGGTATGAAGATGATGTAAGATGCAGATGAATATCCTGACGCACAACCATTGGCTCAACCATTATGTTTTAAACAAGGAGTTTAGCCTGCTTGCTGGGATTTCATCCAATGCGTATCGTTACTGGAAAAGCGTGGAGGCGGCTAAATTTGATGATGCACGCGTTGTTTTTTTGCGCAAAGAGAGCATCCTTCCAAAATACAAAGAAATTGTCAAACAGTGCACAAATCTCACGGGTATGGTACAGTCTCAAGCCTTTTGCAAATACACAGGACTCGCCCCTTCTCATCTCATAGAACACAACAACTCCTGCATCTACAAAGCTCTAGAGATCATCGATGTCTGCGACGTCAAACTGGTCAATCTCCAAAAATTTTACGATGATTTGGGGCTAAGCTACAACTACCACATCTACATCGAAAAGTGCAAATATTTCGGTCCTTCGCCTTTTGAGAAAAAAATCAATCTCTCCAATGGCATTTGTGTGGGGTATTATTAACATGCAACGCAAAAATCACGCTTCTTCGTTATAATTTTCGTCATATACCTTAAAGGAGAGACAATGTTTGGCAGTAAGCGCATTTCAGAACTAGAGAGTGAAAATCAAACACTCAGAGACGAACTTCAAAAAATCAAAGCATCTCATGAGCAACTCCAAAATGTCAATCAACATATGGAACAAGCAGCAAAAGAAAATTCCAAAGACCAAACCAAAGAGGAGCTTCTGACGATTCTTCTTGCCAGTTACGAAGATGGAATGAATTTTTTGCAAAATACCGTCGAAGAGAGCCTAACCATGCTCAACGAGATCAATACACTCAATGATGCGTCCTTGCAAGAGGGGCAAAATGTTGAAACTCAAACGAAAGAGATCTCTGCATCGCTCGAAAAAGTTCAAGAATTGACTCAAAAATTTACCCACGATGTCGAAAACCTCTCTAGCAGTGTTTCCGCCATCAGCGACATCATCAATCTCATTAAAGATATTTCCGATCAAACCAATCTTCTAGCACTCAATGCTGCCATTGAAGCAGCGCGCGCAGGAGAACATGGACGTGGTTTTGCGGTGGTAGCGGATGAGGTGCGAAAACTGGCGGAACGTACCCAAAAAGCCACACTCGAAGTTGAGTCCAACATCAGCATTTTGAAACAAAACACCAACTCGATGGCAGATACCAGCGAGACATTCCAAAATGAATCTAAAGCTTCAATGAAAATATTGGACGATTTTTATGCCCATATTAACACGATGCTGAAAAATTCGCTCAGCATTACCAACAAATGCGACAACGTCACCAATGAAATCTCCGTCAGCAATGGTAAAATTGACCACATTATGCTCAAACTCAAAGGCTACAATGCAGCCCTCGGTCGCAAAAATGTCGACATTCTAGGGCACACTGCATGTCGTTTTGGAAAATGGTTCTCAGGCATTAGCCAAAGACTCAGCCAAACGATTGTCAACGAAGTGAGTGATCATCACGTGAAAGTGCATGAAGGACTCAAAAAAGCCGTTGATATTTTTAGCAACAATAGCAATTTAAACGAAGGCGTAGCAACCTTCCGTGCGGTTGAAAATGCAAGTAAAGTCGGCTTTGAAAAGCTCATCGAAGCATTTAAAGCGATTCGCAAATCGTAAAAAAAGAGATTAATAGCGTTACATGTAACGCTATTAATCCTCAAATAAGCACAAAATCGTTATACTTCCACTCTTCCGATCATAGAGAGGTGTCCGAGCGGTTGAAGGAGCACGCCTGGAACGCGTGTGTGGGGCAACTCACCGAGGGTTCGAATCCCTTCCTCTCTGCCATAATTTCTCAAAACTCCTTAATGTACCTTTCATTTTATAACTCATACCCACCTTTGATAATAAACTCTTTGAGAAAATTATAGATTTTTTTATTGATATCTTTAGGGGCTATCACACTCCCTTCTGTTTTTTCAAAATAGGCTTTTGCTTTTGTCTTATCCACACTATTTTGCAAACTATCCATACGTCCGTATTCATTGATATTGGCTTCTGTAATCTTAGTATTTAACATTTCTTGGAGTTTTAGTTTATCTAAGCCAAAGAGCTCAACGACTTTTTGAATTTGTGCATTTTTAGCGCTTGCTGTATATTGTGTGATGTAGTCTTTAAAGGATTTATTTGAATCTGCATTGATGTTAATATCGCCATTTTGAACATCATGCAAAAAGATATTGGCATACTTTTGCTCTTCTTGACTCAGCGATGCAAACGATTTATGCAGTTCATTGAGTGTTTTTTCAACGTCTATAGCATCACCGTTATGAAGGGTTTTAAGGTACTTTTCAAACCGTGAGTTCATAAAGTCGGTGTCTATCTTAGCCGTATCTATTTCGGTGATGTACCCTTCAATCTCAAAAGGCACTTCATCCTTTCCACCGTCTCCGCCGCCACTTCCACTGCTTGAAAGCTCTTTATAGCGTTGTACTAAAGCCAGATATTCCTGCTCATCCAAATTGAGCTTCACACGAGCACTCTCTTCAAAGGTGTACTCAAGCTTCTCCCATGTAAAGCCTTGAATTTTAGAAGCTTCAAGCGTGTTGTTAAACTGTTTAAAGAGTTTTACAAAGCTCCCTCTCTCACTAAGGTCATCGGGAAGTTTCTCAAAGTTCAAAATGCCTGCATTCTTAAAAAGCTCAGAAATCTCATCAAAAAGGGCATTGAGCTTTTTAAGATTGCCTTCTAGCTTATCGGCAAAAAGCTCAAACGGTCTATCGCCTGAGTACAACTTAATCGCTTTGTTAATATTTTCTTCCATCGTATGAGGTTTACGATAGTAACGAATCGTACCAAACGGCTTATCCATGCCAAAAAGCCTGTTGGTGCGTGAAAACGCTTGTATGATATTTTCATACTCTAACACTTTATCCAGATACAACGTATTGATCCACTTAGAGTCAAACCCTGTGAGCATCTGATTGACCACGATGAGCAAATCTATCTGCTTGTGCGGTGTTTTTACTAGGGCGTTGTAGGGTTTTTTGTGGGCAAGCCTTAAAGCGATGTCTTTTTTAAATTTAGCAAACGTTTTCAATGAAAAATCTTGCCCATAGCGTGCGTTATAATCTTCGATGATTTCAACCAAACCCTCTTCTTTAAGCACAAAACCTTCTTCATTGTCGATAGTCGGGTCAAACAAAACCGTGATTTTTAGATCAAGCCCTGCTTTTTGGGTTTTATCTTTCAAAAGCCGATAGTAATCTATCGCCTCAGGGATGCTGCTCGTGGCAAAAAGAGCGTGAAATTTAGCGTTTTGACTCAGCGTTATCCAGTTTTCAACGATGTCTTTTACGACTTCATTTTGATGCTCACTTGCTCCGTATTGGGACATAGGCACAAAATCCTCCACCCCTTTGATGTACACTCCTGCACTATCAGTATACCCTGCCATCTTCATCTCATTCATAAATTTAAGATAGATTTTTTTCTTTTTGGGCTCACTGAGTGCGTCTATCTCATCATCGGCTTTGGCTTCTTGTAACGCTACTGCTCTTCTTAAATCTCTGTCTTTGTAGGTTGGCATCTTATACGGGTCAAACCCTAGGACATTTTTATCGATCAGTCCATCGGCGATGCTGTAACGATGCAGTTCATCACCAAAGACGGTTGCGGTGGTGTTCTTTTTCTTTTGGTTTTCATCGTGTATGGGCGTGCCTGTGAAACCAAAAAAGAGTGCATTGGGAAACGTACTTTTGATGATGATGAGCATATCGCCAAAGGTAGAGCGGTGGCACTCATCGACGATGAAGACGATTCGTTTTTGACGCATCTTTGCGATGTCTTTTGCTTTTAGTCCCTCATCTTCGCTGTTGATGTTGCTCATTTTTTGGATGGAAGTGACGATGAGCGTATCGGCGGGTTTATCGCTTTTGAGTTTGGTGACAAGCACACGTGTGTTTTCGGTGGCTTGCACATCTTCGTTCGGGTCGGCAAACGCTCTATACTCTTCGAGCGACTGTGTTCCTAGCTCGATTCTGTCCATCAAAAAGATGACTTTATCGGCATCTTTTGAGTTGGCGATGAGTTGGGCGGACTTGAAGCTTGTGAGGGTTTTGCCTGAGCCTGTGGTGTGCCAGATGTAACCGCCACGCGATTTTTCACTCTTCCAGTCATTTTTGGAAACCGTGTCGCTTATTTTATTGGCGGCATAGTATTGGTAACTGCGCATGACTTTGAGCACACCATCGCCATCATCGGCTACGGTGTAAAAACCGATAAGCTGATGCGCCATAGGGATCGATAAAAGCCCTTTCATGGAGACGATCTCTTTCCAATGGTCAATATGCACATTGTTAAAATCCGCCCAATGAAAATAGTAGTCTTTGTTAAACGCTCCATCGCCCCCAGGGTTTGCAAAGTAGACGCACTCCTCAGGCTGCATCGCTACAAAAACCTGAATCAAGGAAAATATCCCCGTAAAAACGCCCTCATAGGCGTACTTTTCGATTTGTGTGTATGCCGCAGAGACGGGCACACCGCTTTTTTTAAGCTCGATGTGGATGAGTGGCATCCCATTGATAAGCAGCATCACATCGCCACGGCGGTCATTGAGGATTTTGGACGTGGTTTTAAAGAGGGGTTGTTGCACGATCTGGTAGCGGCTTTGCCCTGCGGCTATCTCTTGCCTGTCATAAATCTTGAGGCTGACCTCTTTTCCCAAATGCAGCGCATCGTTTGGGTTGTCTCTGATGATAGAGATGGTCTTACCGTTGATAAAACCGTTGAGTTTAAGCGGTGTTTTAAGCTCGATGATTTTCTCGATGATCTGTTGCATCTCGCTTGAAGTAAGGGGTACTTCATTGAGACGGTCGATGCCTTTGTTGTTGGCAAAAAGGATGTCCGCCCAGTTTTGAAGCAGAGCCTCTTCGGTGGGGTTTTTGAGTACCGTCTCTTCCCACCCTTTTTGCGTGAGCTCTTCTATGAGTGCTTTTTCAAATGCCGCTTCGCTTTCAAATGCCATCGTTTCCCTTTATACAAACATCTTTGCCAATAAGGCTTTTTTCATGGTTTTAAGCTTTTCAAGCTCTTGTTGGTGAAGGTCTATCAGTGTGTCGAGTTTTTGGAAGTAGTTGCCGATTTTGGTTTGTTCGTTTATATCAGATGGAATTTTTATATTTAAGTCCATCATGATATTTGCATTCAACTTTGCACGACCGCCACCCACTAAAAATGGTTCTATATTAATTTTAGATAGTGCAAATTTTAAAAAAACATTATCTGCAATATCCATTTTCGCTTGAAGTACATGCGCATGGTTATTAACCCAAATTTTACCATTAACATATTGCACAGGGTAATTTTTTAAATCATTTGCTCCATCTTCTGCAATAAGAATAAATTCACCATCATGGGTATGTCCTTTTACATAATCTTGTATTCCATTTGCTCCATAATATGGCGTGTTTCCAGCTATCCTATTCACGGCTGATATGGGTACTCTCAAATTATCATACCTATTCACTATTTCATCTAATATTTTTTTTTCCCACTCGCCACTAAAGCCTTTAAAGCGAAGTTTTGGGGTATATTCTCCCTCTTGGGGGAAGAGTTGAGAGAGCATCGCTGTTTTAAACTGCTTGAGCTTTTGGTACTTTTTCTCTTTTTGTTCAATCAGCACATCTAAACGCTGAAAATACTCCCCAATTTTGGTTTGCTCTTCAATATTTGGAATTATGATATTCATATTAGAAAGTTGTTTTCCTGATATTTCTAAAAATGTTGAGCCTGACGAATATTTTAGTGCATATTTTTTTATTAAAAAACCTGCTGAATATATAAAGTATGTATCATATCTATCTCTTAAAATTAAAGATTGAAAGCCTTGATTTGTAGCTCCATCTTTACTTAAAATTGCCATATTTCCAATACCTGCACGACTTGTAAATAATATGGTTTTACCAGAGGGAAGAATTTTTGCTGAGCTTTTCTCTAATCCTAATTGTGTTATTTTTTTAACACTACCATTTGCATAAACTTGATTTCCAATTTCTGTTGGTGAGTACCAATCAATATTTCCACCCCAATATTCTGCAATACTTGTGCTTGGAGTTCCGCCTCCTATGATATCTGCAATATCACCCAACTGCTTTTTTTTCCACTCTCCACTAAACCCCTTAAAACGAATGTGTGGTGTTTTACTTTGAGGCATTGTGACCCTCTAACAGTGCTTTAAAGGCGTGAAGCCCTTGCATATCAAAAGCATCGCCGTCTAACTCGTCTATCATGAGAGAAAGCTCTTTCTCTGTTTTTTGCATCTCATCTTCGATACTCTGGAGCGTTGTTTCGTACTTGTTGGCGAGTTCTTGAAGTGTACTTGTAAGATTGTCGATGACCCCTTTTGGTAGCTTGTAGAGTGCTTCAACAAGGGGGTTTATCCATTTGCGTTCAAGCAGTTCATACACTTGCTTATCGTCTAAGGTTTCGATGGTCTTTTTCGTTTTTAGATGTAAGGCTTCCGTGTCAGCTTTGAGCTGTTTTTTAAGGGCTTTTTCTTCTTCGATGAGCGCATCAACGCTAAGGATTTTGGCTTCGTATGTGTCTTGCTCAAACACAGCTTTTTGCTTCATCTGCGCTTTAAGCTCTTTGGCTTCTTTGGCGACTTCGGCATTGACAAAGCCATCTTTGGACTCTTTGATGGTGTCGGCTTCTTTTTCTTCTTCACTCAAAGATTCTAAGATTTCTTCATACGCTGCTAAAATCTCCGAGAGCCTTAGCTCTTTTGCTTTAAGCGCTTCTAACTCTTCTTTAAGATACGTCTCTTGCACCAATGAAAAAGGCATAATATGCCCAATCCACCCCTCTTGCACCTCTTGTTCTTTGCCATCTTTCTTTTTTAGAACCATGTTGGCATCGACTTGGCGTGTGGCTTCAAAGCCTTCGGTTTGGATGATCTCCAAATCCACAGCGATGCTATGCCAGTTGTCATCGAGCAGTTGATAGGCTTCGTAGCCATCGATGAGCGGAATGTTTTCCAAACGCTTAAAGATAGCATCGCTTAAAATGCTTTGCTCTTTTGGAATCTTAACACTTAAAACCTGCTCCAAAAGCTCTTGTTTTAGAAACTCCCTCAAGTCACCAAACGAAGCATCAAAGGTATTTGTAAAGGTTTTGATGTCGCCATGTTCTGTGATGGTTTTTTGAACGTCATCGGTTTTGATATGCGTGTATGCGCTTTCAACATCATCAAACAACGCATTTTTAAGTGTGCTAAACGCTTCCCAATACGCGCCGAGTTGGTGTATCTCGCTTTGAGGTATGCCTCCAAACATCGTGGCATAGATGTCAAAGCTCTCCTCTTGTGCGGAGCTGTCCACATAGCGTGGGATGTTGAGGTTGTACTCATTGGCGCGTATCTCATTACAGCTGACAACTTTTGAGTAGCCAGAAAGGGTGCTTCTGTTGATGAAGGTATCGGCGATTTTTTTGATGTCTCTGGCTCTGAGTTTATTGTTTTTGCCAACTTTTTCAAACCCTTTGGACGCATCGATGATGAGTACGTCGGTGTTAACTCTTTGTTGTCTTAACACCATGATGATGGTAGGAATGCCTGTACCAAAAAAGATATTGGCAGGCAAGCCGATGATGGTATCGATATGGTTGTACTCGATGAGATTACGGCGTATGCTTCCCTCTTCACCACCACGAAAAAGCACCCCGTGCGGTAAAACGATGGTCATGATGCCATCAGGTTTGAGGTGAAAGAGGTCATGCAGTAAAAACGCATAGTCTGCTTTGGTTTTAGGAGCAAGCCCAAAACGAGCGTACCTCGGGTCAAACTCTTTGTTTTCATTGTCCCACTTTTGGGAGTACGGCGGATTTGAAACGATGGCATCGATGTACAAAGGTGCGTATGTCCCCATCGGGTCGTTTTCATCAAAATACGGCCAGTCATCTTCTAAGGTGTCCGCATTGCGGGTGATGATGTTGCTAGGAAGGATGCCTCTCATGACTAAGTTCATACGGGTAAGGTTATACGTGTTTTGTTTGAGCTCTTGAGCGTAGTATTTGATGTTGTTTTCATTATCCATGTGTTTTGCCACACTGTTACCGATGTTGATAAGCAGTGAGCCTGAGCCACTTGTAGGATCGTAAATCTCTATCTTTTTTCTATCTTTTAGGGCGTGTGCCACGAGTTCTGACATCAAGACAGAGACTTCATGCGGGGTATAAAACTCTCCTGCTTTTTTCCCAGCAGTCGCTGCAAACATACCGATGAGGTACTCATAGATAAAGCCTAGCACATCGTAGTCTTGTTTGGAGTTCATCGGTATGTCTTTGATGAGATACAGCAAAGAGCTAATCGCTTTTGTTTGAGACTGTGCATTTTCACCGAGCTTACTCAGACCTGTTTGCAAGGTGTCAAAAATGCCATCAAAGAGTTTTTTATGCTCTTTGCTAATCAAACGGCTAAATGCAGACAAAGCATCTCTCACATTGGAGACATCAAAATCACGTCCGAGTTTTATCCATGTCGAAAAGAGGTTTTCATATGCAATGAAAAAACCAAGCTTTTCTTTAAAATAGGTCACATTTTCGGCATCTTCTTCCGATAAGCTTTGTAGGTCTTCTGTACTGTAGCCTTCTTGCTTTGCAAATTTTTCTTCTTTGTCACAGAGGTATTTGTAAAAAATAAACCCTAAAATATAATCTTTATACTCATTGGCTTCAATTTTTGAGCGCATTTGGTTGGCGGACTCCCAAATTTTAGCGGCTAATTGTTGTTTGTTCATTACTCTTTCCTCATTCTCATGTCGCTATACGTGGGTTTTTACGTTAGCGCACATTGTACCTAATGTATATTTTGGGTTTTATTATGGAATGTATTATAGGTGTTTGGAGTATCTTCTTAAATTTACTGCATCTCACTCTTTAATTTTCCATACTTATCGCACGCTATAGAAAGTCCTTGTTCACATGCTTTTTGGTAGAGCAAAAGTGCTTTGTTTAAATCTTTTGGAGCGCCTTGTCCGTTGCGGTACATCACTCCTAGGTTATAGCAACTCTTTTCGTACCCCTCGTTGCAGGTTTTTTGGAACAATTCAAACGCTCTTGCATAATTTTGCTGAACGCCATTTCCTTTATAGTACATCAAAGCCGTGTTATAACATCCTCTGGTATGCCCATTTTCACAGGTTTTATAAAAGAGGGTAAAGGCTTTAATGGTGTCTTTGGCAACACCCTCACCGCTCTCGTACATCATACCTAGGTTATAACACGCATCGCTAAAATCACCCTCGCACGCTTTGGTAAAAAGCGCAACGGCTTTGGCATCGTCTTTATAAACACCCAGTCCTGCGTCGTACATATTGGCAAGGTTGTAGCACGCTTCAGCGTTATTGGCTTCACAAGCCGTTTGAAAAAATGCAGCGGCACTACCATAGTCACTCTTCTCATACGCTGCAATGCCGTCCATCAAATCATCCGCATACGACAACGGCGCACAGAGTACTAAAAATGCTAAAAGGTGTAAAATTTTTTTCATATTAACTCCTTATTTGTACTTTCCGTGATAGGTGATTTCATCAAATAATAACTCTTCCACCAGTTCAGGAAACGATCGCATATTTAAGAAAATAGCCATATTTTTAGCGATGAACATTGGGTTATTTGCCGTAGTGATAGAGTGTATAAGCACTTCTTGATCTGCCTTACTGTAATGCTTTATGGCATAGATAAAATCCTTCACACTCTCTTTCGCCACAGGGTCGTTGGAGCGTTTTTGATACGCTGCTTGCAGGGTTTGCAAATCCCATGTCGTTTGAGAGAAGACATCGCGCATACTTTGACTGGAGAGAAACTCTTCAAAAACCTGTTTTATATCAAAGTCCATAATCAGGCTCGGCTTTGAATCGCCGATAAAATAGATATTTTCACGTCGAATCGCACCACCGTAAATGTTATTTTCTTGATACGCATGCGCAATGAAAATGGCTCTTTTACCCAAACGTTTTGTCACAACCTCACTGCTTTTCAACTGTTTCCATGAAAGTGCTTGGTACGCTTTTGGATCTTTGGTATTTTTGAGAATATCCTCTTTGATTGCGTCCTGATAGACTTTTTCAACGCTTGCTTCGCCCACCACTTCGTGATTTTCGGTACCGCTGCAGCCACCAAGGAAGCCTAAAACGATTAAACATGCCATCATAGCTCTTAGCATCACCGGACTCCTTTACATTCGTTTCTACTTTATTCTATAACGGCATAACTTAAACCATTACAATCCCACAAAGTTAAGTCATAAAACGCGTTACATGTAAAACGAAATTTTGACTTTTCTTGAAAAAAAGAGCCTTGTCATGCTATACTTTACGAAATATCGAATTACAAAGAGTATTTCATGATGAATCTCACCAAAATACAGATGTTACCTGCGCGCGAACAAGTCGCTTCGATCCTTCGCTCATCCATTCTCACAGGTGGCATCAGCAAGGGTCAGTCCATCACCCTTGATAGCATCGGTGAACAAGTCGGCATGTCGCGTACTCCCGTGCGTGAAGCGTTTCAAATTCTTGCCAACGAAGGGCTCATCGAACTGCGTCAAAACCGTTGTGCCATCGTCAAAGGCATCTCCGAAGAGGCGATCAAAGACCACTATGAAATGCGCATCTTATTGGAGACCGAAGCATTTAGGCGTGCTTGTACCCATATGAACGACCAAATTCTTGAGGCGATCATACAGATCAACAAACAAGGGAAACGTGCTAAAGAGGCAGGCGATACGCAGGCGTATAATATCGCCAATCAAGCATTTCACATGACCATTTGGGAAGCTGCAGGGAGTGAAAAACTCAAATCCTTTCTCTCTCTTTTATGGAATGGTCTCTCCATGAACCGCCTCGTCACGGCGCAAGAGTACGCGGCTATTTCACTCGCTGAACACGACCAAATGGTCGAAAAACTGATTGAAAAAGATTATGAAGGGGCGTGTCACATTATGCGCGAACACATCATCCGCAGTATGAACAGCACCCTTTCTAATTTTAAATAACCTCAGAGGCGCTTTTAAAAAGCGCCTTCTCTTCTTCCTAACTCTTTGACTTCTTCTGCCTCGACAGAGGCAAGCTTTAGTGCCACAGCGGCTTAGCGTAGGTTTTTGGGCTTTGCCTAAAAACCGTGATCAAAGACCCCCGATCGAAACAATGTTCTTTGACGTCTTAGCAAGCGCCTCTTCTTTTCGAGCGTGAAAGGTCACTTTATTGGCTTCAAAAAGGTTATTTCCCTCTGTATCGATGGAGATAATCAACGGGCCAAACTCTTTGACTTTGAGTATCCAAAAGGCTTCGGGCATCCCAAATTCTGGCCACTCTTTGCCTTCGATTTTTTCCACCTCTTCGGCGGCGATCACAGCGCAACCGCCCGGGAAAACAGCGTGCACGGCAAAGCTCTCTTTGCACCCTTGCGCTGTTTTGGTTCCCATGCCACCTTTACCGATGACCAATTTCACGCCCGTTTTGGCTAAAAACTCTTTTTCATAACGCTCCATGCGCATGCTGGTTGTGGGTCCAATGGAAACCATCTCCCAACCACCTTCGACCTCTTTCACAATCGGTCCTGCATGAAAAATGGCGATGCGATCCATCGGAAGGGAGGGCATGATATTTTCTGCCACGATTCTTCGGTGCCCTTCATCCCGACATGTCACCAATGTACCGCTCAGATAAACGATGTCTCCCACGTGAAGCGATGCAATATCTTCGTCTTGAATCGGCGTTGTTAAAACTTTTTTCATAAGCTCACTCCTGTGTGCGACACCACTTCGTACGCTAAATGTTCATCCAATCGAATAATGCCGTGACGATTTGCCCAACACCCCACCGTGACACCAACCCCTAAAACCGAAGGGTGGTGCGCCATGCCTTCCACGTGGACTGCCATCACACTGTTTTTTCCCGAAATGCCCTGAGGTCCTAACCCAATCGCGTTCAGTCCTTCTTCGATGCTTTTTTCCATCGCAGCAGCTTTAGGATGCGGATGAGAGGTGCCAATGGGTCTGAGCATCGCTTTTTTAGAGAGTTTTGCCGCAGACGTCGAACAGGTTCCAATCCCCACGCCCACTACAAGCGGCGGACAGGCGTTGATACCCCAATCGACAATCGTGTCAAAGACAAATTTCATCGCCCCTTCATAGCCTGCAAGTGGCGGTAAAACGATGCTACGCCCCGGAAGTGAACAGCCACCACCGGCTTGGTACACTTCGATCTCGACGTTGGTACTCTCATCCACGATCTCCCACTCGATGAACGGAACATCCGTTCCTACATTGGTTCCAGTATTTTTTTCATCAAACACTTCAACCGCATTGAGGCGCAGTGGAGCGCTTTTGGTCGCAGCAATCGTCGCTTCTCTTAAAATGCTTCGTAGTTTTCCTAGCAGAGGAAAACGAGAGCCAGAACGGACAAAAAACTGAATGACACCCGTGTCTTGACAGGTCGGGCGATTCAGTTTTTTGGCGCGATCTAAATTATCAAACATCACATCGTAAATGGCTTTTGCCAAAGGCGCTTCCTCTTTGGTTCGAAGTTCTGTGAGCTTTTTCATCACATCATCGGGGAGCTCTTTGGAGACAATATCGATAAATTTCCCTAAAATCGCTATTAGTTTTGTTTCTTGTTCGCCGCTAGACACCCTCTACCTCCTGTTATGAAACGCCGTTTATCTCTTTTTTGTAATATGTGATATTTTATCACTATTAATTGTAGGTGAAGTGGGCTTAAAAGATTCTAAGCAGATGCCTTCTTTAGTTTACATGTCAAACGCATCACTTTTTTACATGTAAACCATCGCATTAACAGAAAATTTAAACTTTTACCTTATAATTTCGTCACACTAGCTTAAAGAGAAATGTATGTCCCACACACTCACCGAGCGTCAGGTTGTCTTAACGCTTGCAAGCCTTTCCGCGATCACACCTTTAGCCATTGATATGTATTTACCTGCATTCCCATCCATCGCAGCCGATCTGCATACGACCATTCCTAACGTCGAAATCAGCCTAAGCCTCTTCTTTTTTGGCATGGCAATGGGGCAACTCTTCGGCGGTCCCATCTCGGATGCGTATGGCAGACGCCCAATGATTGTCATTGGATTGGTGGTCTTTGCACTCAGCAGTTTTTTACTCACACTCACCGATGACATTACCCTGTTTTGGATCCTTAGAGGAATCCAATCGTTTGGTGGCGGCATCGCAACGGTCAATGTCTCTGCCATTGTGCGCGACATGTTTGATGGCAAAGAGAGTGCGCGCATCTTCTCACTCATCGCCATGGTGATGCTTATGGCACCTCTTCTTGCCCCAACCTTAGGCTCCTTAGTCCTCAAATTTTTCAAGTGGGAAGTCATTTTTATGAGTCTCTTTCTCTACACTTTTTTTGTACTGGGTTTTTATCTCATTCGCTTTCCGAAAGTGGAGCAAAAACGCTCCAAAATTACGCCCATTCAAAACTATAAAACCGTTCTTACCCACAAACAAGCGATGATTTTTATCGTCTCGCAAATTTTATGCACCTCTGGAATGTACACCTACATTACCTCTTCTTCGTTTATTTACATGGAGCATTTTCATTTGAGTGCCAGTCAATTTTCGCTCTTTTTTGGTGCAAGTGTCTTGATGATGATGGTGTGCGGACGTCTTAATGCGTGGATCGTTAAGAAAAAAGATCCTCTTATGCTGCTTCGTTTTGGTATTAATGCTCAAGCCATCGTAGGAATTCTTCTGTTTGCGTCCCAAGAGAGTACGTCGGTGTATCCCATCTTTTTATTGATTGGACTTTACATCGGTCTGTTGGGATTTATTTTTTCCAATGCGGTTTCACTCATACTGGAATTTTTTCCAACGATAAGCGCCTCTGCCAATGCTATCATTGGGGTTTTGCAGTACAGTGTGGGCGCATTTATGGGCTTTATAGCAAGCTTCTTGCATGATGGAACCCTCTTTCCCATAACCGGAGTGATGATGGTGGTAAGCCTTTTAGGAACAACACTTTTGATGTTAGGAAGTAGGGGCTATATTCCGCATCATGGTGGACAAAGCTAAGATTTTTTTATCAACCGTTGAGAGGGCTAACTGCTCAATCTCTTTACATGTAAACCAACCATCGACGTTTACATGTAAAGCATCATCTTGAATGATTTCAAGCTCGAGTTTAAAATGGCTGTAAGTGTGAATCACTTTGCCAAGACTTTTGGCATCGCTTGGTTTTTCATCGAGTTGAACAAATCCCCAAAGCCCGTGAAGCAGTCTCTGCGTGCGTTGCATAAGCCCCAACTTTCCCTCTTGAACAACGACCAAGGCAAAGCGCTTTTTCGTTGGCACTTTCGCTTTTTGAACGGCTTTTGGATAATTTTCGGGAGCATTTTTACCTTTACATGTAAACTCAAGCGGACACACCGAACAGTTTGGGTTTTTAGGTGTGCAGATCATTGCACCAATGTCCATCATCGCTTGATTATGCTCGTACGGATGTTTTACATGTAAGAGTTTCCACGCCTTTTCCCAAAGCACTTTGTCATCTTTGACGCTTAGCGCAAAGTAGCGACACACAACACGCTTCACATTGGCATCCAAGATGGGAAGCGCTTGATGGTACGCAAACGAGCAAATGGCGTGCGCCGTGCTTTTACCGATGCCTTTCAGCCCGCCAAGCTCTTCAGGATTTTTGGGCAAAACACCCTTACATGTAAGCGCAGTATGGTGAAGATTTTGAGCTCTGGTGTAGTAGCCTAGTCCTTCCCACATTTTTAAAACATCATCCAGTGAAGCCTCAGCCACACTTTGAAGTGTGGGGAAACGCTCTAAAAAAGGAAAGTAAAATCGCTCCAAAACCGTTTTAACTTGCGTTTGTTGCAGCATGATTTCGCTGAGGTATATTTTGTACGCATCATTCGTTTGGCGCCATGGAAGATCATGACGACCGTTTGTTTGATACCACGCGTAAATCGCCTCTTTTACATTCAAGCTAAACACCAATCAATCGGCTTTTTGCCGTTACTACTAAGGTATGCGTTGCTTTTTGAAAAGGGCTTGGAGCCAAAAAATCCACGGTATGAGGAAAGAGGTGAGGGATGAGGAGCGCGTAAAATGAGGTGCTTTTTACTATCAATCAGACTGGCTTTGGCACCTGCGGGTGAGCCCCAAAGAATAAACACCAAATGCTCTTTTTGAGCGCTTAATGTCTTAATCACGGCATCTGTAAAGTTTTCCCACCCTTGTCCGCGATGCGAATTGGCTTCACTCGCACGCACGGTTAAAACGGTGTTAAGCAAGAAAACTCCTTGCTTCGCCCACGCGCTTAAATTGCCACTTTTGGGAATTGCACAGCCCATGTCATCGCGCAACTCTTTAAAAATATTTTGAAGGGATGGTGGATGTTGGATACCGTCTTGTACCGAAAAAGAGAGCCCGTGCGCTTGATGGGTTCCATGGTATGGGTCTTGCCCTAAAATGACCACTTCAACGCTCTCAAAAGGTGTGTTATCAAACGCCGCAAAGATATTGGCGCCACTGGGATAAACGGTATGGCTTTTTTTCTCTTCTACCAAAAAGCTTTTTAAGCTCTCAAAATAGGGCTTTTGAAACTCTACATGTAAAACATTTTTCCAACTCTCTTCAATTTTTGGATCAACCATTTTTAACCTCATTATCTATATTCTCGTCTTTAAAGCAAAGCTTAAAAGACTGCGCTAGCCGCTGGGGCACTAAAGCTTGCCTCCAAGGAGGCAGAATAATTCTTTTCTTTAAGAATGTTTGGGTAAAATACGCTTCGCCTTCTTCTAGACCTGTGCAATGTCTTTTAAGAGTAACGCTTCAGGGTGGGAACACAGCAGAGCGCTTTTTTGAGGTGTGTGCCGCAGTCATCTGGGAGAGGGTTTTTACACTACGCCCTAAACTCCCAAATACGTTTCAATCTCCAACGCCAATTGATAAAAATCAGCATTGCCCATCATCCCTTTTTCTTTTAACTTCCCACGAATATGCTCTTTGCCTTGAATCAGCTCTTTGGACTTCACGCCATGTGAAATAGAAAGCGTTGCTTCAATAAACGCAGCGATTCTATCACAATTTTTCAACGCTTCGCCATCAATGGCATTGTATTTATCTTCATTATACGCACTTAAATCTTCGACAATTTCAATGCCAGTGTGATTGATTTTATTGAGAAACTCATTTTTTTGATTATCCCCATAAAGCCCCAAAAGATATTTGAAACTCGAAACCAAATTATCGGGCAAAAACGGTAAAATTTCCTCTTCGATCATCTTAATTTCAAACTCACTGATGATGTCATCCAGCCCACTGACGGAGTATTTGACCGGAGAGATGATGTCACGGGTGAGCGCTTCTGGAAAGTCGTGAAACAGGGCGCAAAAGAAGTTATTTTCAAGACGTTTATCGCACGCGTTGATGGAGCGTGAATAGAAATAACCCAAAATGGCGACAATCAGCATATGCCCAAGCACGGAGGTTTCAGGAATTCGAGGCGTTTGCGCCCAGCGTTTTTGAAAACGAAGGCGACCACTGAGATCAACGATTTTAGAGATTTTTTTATTCATCGCCATTTTACGAACCCCAATCAGCTCGTAATAATCTTCAATCTCCTCTTCCACCGCTTCTTTGACACGGTCAATGTTATTGAGAAATTGACTGGTTTGATAGACAATCAAAAACTCCCAACGTGTCGCCATATAGGACGCCGCTTTAAGGATAAAACGCTCTTTTTTATACATCGAGCTATCATTCAGATAGCTCTTAAAACGCTCATAAAAAGCACCCTCTTCGATGTCGCTGAGTGAATCATAGAGTTGAGAGAGTACCCACGTATTGATCTCTTTCTCTTTTTTTTGAAGTGCTTTGCGAAACACATCGGGGCGAATGTCGGTGACGACGACTCGACGCAAAAATTCAAAGATACCTGCTTCAATCATGTGAACCATGTTGATGCTCTCTTTCTCTTCCATTTGCGCTAAAAAATAGGCGATGATAAATTTGTGCGCTTGTTTATCCAGTTCGACCAATTCTACCATACGCGGATAATCGTTCCAGCGTTGAATCGAAGCCGCTCCAAAGAACTGCTCGATGAGTTTTGGACTTAACATGAACTTTCGTTTCGCACCTGTTTGGAGTCAATTTCAATGACCGTATGCACGTTGCCTCGTGGATTAAAATCCGCCACCACTTTGAGCCATTTTGGCTTGAGTTTGGAGTCTAAAAGATCGTAAATTTCATTGGCGCTGTTTTCGTGGCTGATATTTCGGTTCATAAAGCTGTTGATGTAAAGCTTGATCGCTTTGAGTTCCACAACAAATTCGCCTGGAATATAATCAATATAAATCGTTGCAAAATCAGGATAACCGCTGCGTGGACACAAACAGCAAAACTCGGGCAATGTGAGTTTGATCACGTAGTTTTTTGGGTGCTGATTGGGCCAAATTTCCAAATCTTTTTCAACATCAAACTCTTTTATAATTTGTTCACCATATTTCATCTATTTCTCCTATTGATTTGGGCTTTGAGATGCAAAACCCTTGTATAAAATCAGGTCTAATCTCTTTTATTTTTTTGAGATATGCCTCTTTGTCGACGAATTTTACCATACTTTGTATGTGAAGCGTTTGGATGAGTTCCACATAGTGTAAAAGGAGCTGCTGGTATCTGGAATCTTCAATCTTTTTGGTAAATTCGATGTCAAACTTCACCAAATCAATCGGCAAATGCTTCAGGTATTCAAATCCGCAGTTATTGCCCCCAAAATTGCCAAGGGCTATTTTAAATCCAACCTCTTGGTAACTCTCAATAATTTCCCTAAAACGGTGCATATTTTCATAACTTTTTTGCTCGGTTATCTCAAGAATAAAACGGTGTGGATCAATTTTGTGTTGACTAAAAAGGGTTAAAAGATAGCGTTTAAAACTGAGATTTCGAAGCGTCACTGGGGAAATTTCAACGCTAAACAGTACCTCTGTTTGAAGCAACGGTTCTATCTCTTCGACCAAAAGTTCAAACACTTTTTCATCGAATGCCCTCTCATACCCCGTATGGTTGACAATGCGCTGAATTTGCTGTTTGGAGAGCGATCCATAGGTGTGGGATTCCATGCGAATAAGGACTTCTAAAATGCTGATGTGCTCTGTTTGAAGGCTAAGTGAGGGTTGGTATTTGAAAAAAAGTTGATGCTGTTTGATCGCTTCATCAATGATCATCTGAAATTGATTGAGCTTAATATGTGGCGTGGTCTCTTCACTCTTTTTTTGCTCTTCAATGAGCATCAAAAGCCGTTCGATGAGATTGTTTGTATCGCTGTCATACGCGGCACTTAAGAGTGAAAAAGCTACTTTAATTTCGATATTGGAAATGCCCACATTTTGAACACTTTTGGTAAAAATCGTTAGAAGATGGCGAAGTTCTTTATGTGGATGTTTGAGGTAAAGTAAAAAACTATCACTGCTGTAACGCCCAATGGCAACTTTTTTGAAACGGTGTTCTCGTAAAAAAAATTCCAATTTTTGAATAAATTGCCCTAAAACCAAGTCTCCATTGTTGATGCCATACCGCTCATTGATGTCGCTTAAATTGTTTACATGTAAAAAGATAACGGTGGTATTTTCTCTATCGTTAATTTTTTTAATTTTTGCGATAATTTCGGCTCTTGTGAATGTTTTGGTGATCGGGTCAATCAGGGATGTTTGAAACCCATAATAGATAAGATAGACCGTATAATAAACATAAATAGGAATCAATAAAATTAGAAGAATAAAATTGATAGAGGTGTGCGGAAAAAGCTGATACGAGTGAAAAAAAATACCGATGAGAAGCAGGAGAGGAAACACGATTTTAAGTGCGGTAATAAATCGGTTTTCTCTCTCCTTTATCTCAGAATAGAGCATTAAACGTCCAAGTGTTTTACATCTTTGGCATGATCTTGAATGTATTGGCGACGAGGCTCAACTTCATCACCCATAAAGAGGGTAAAGGTGTCACTAGCGGCTTCTGCATCATCGACTTTAACTTGTAACAATCGTCTGTTTTCAGGATTCATCGTAGTTTCCCAAAGCTGTTCAGGGTTCATCTCACCAAGACCTTTGTAACGTTGAATATAAGCGCCTTTTTTAGCATTTTTTTCAATTTCATCAAGCACTTCAACGGGATCACGTCCGTCAAAAACATCAAAATCACGCTCTTGAATTTTGGTATAAATGTAACGAGCCTCTTCATAGAGTGGATTGGTATAGAAAACTTCATCCAAGAGTAACTCTTCAAGTCCATCTTTGGTTTGAATAAACAGATGAATGCTCTCATCGTTGATATAATGGTTCAAAATATTGTACCCAAGGGCTGTGATAAATCGTTCGATTTCGGCAAAGAGTTTATCGATTGGAAGTGTGATCAAATCAGGGTTTTCAATCAAATAACGAATTACTTCAATCATAGAGAAACGTTTTTCAAGCTCTTTTAAAATGCCACGATACGCAGAAATAATTTTAAAGAAATCCACTAAATCAGGTGTTCCAACACCTTCAATCGCAATATTATCGATACCCGATTCAATTAAAAAGGCATTCATTTCAGTGTCATCTTTAAGGTAAATCTCTTTTTTACCTTTTTTGTAACGGTACAAAGGAGGCTGTGCCAAATAGACATACCCATTGTCCACAACAGGACGTAAAAAACGGAATAAAAAGGTTAAAAGAAGCGTTTGAATATGGCTACCATCAACGTCCGCATCGGTCATGATAATCAGCTTATGATAACGAAGCTTCTCTTCATTAAACTCTTCGCCAATGCCACAGCCTAAAGCAGTGATCATATTTTTAATTTCATCCGATTTTAAAATCTTATCTAAACGGCTTTTTTCAACGTTAAGAATTTTACCTTTAAGGGGTAAAATCGCTTGAAAAACACGATCCCTTCCTTGTTTTGCAGAACCGCCCGCACTATCGCCCTCTACAAGGTAAAGTTCGCAAATAGATGGGTCTTTACTTTGACAATCTGCGAGTTTTCCAGGAAGTGTTCCAATGCTCATCGCATCTTTTCTACGCGTTAAATCACGCGCATTTTTAGCCGCTTCACGACCACGTGCCGCTGCAAGCGCTTTATTCATAATCGCTTTAGCTTCAATCGGGTTTTCTTCAAAGTATTTAACCAATTGCTCATACACCAATTTTTGCACAATGGGTTTAACGTAAGAGCTACCCAATTTTCCTTTGGTTTGACCCTCAAATTGAGGTTCAGGCACTTTAACACTGACAATCGCGATCAAACCTTCACGAACATCATCACCTGTGATTTTCACATCTTTTTCACGAATGCCTGCATTTAAAGAGATATAATTGGTAATGGCGCGCGTGAGACCTGCACGAAAACCACTCTCGTGTGTTCCACCATCAATCGTTTTGATGTTGTTAACAAAAGAGAAGAGAATTTCACTGTAGGTTGAGTTGTACATCATCGCAACATCAACTTCAACATCTTCAACACTTGCGGTGTAGTGAACAGCGTCCGCTACTTTTTCTTTTTTATTGAGATCCAAAACAAACTGCTTGATACCGCCTTCAAAATGGTACACTTCAGAGCGTCCATCTCGTTGATCTTTGAGTTCAATCGTAATTTTTGGATTAAGATAGGCAAGTTCTTTAAAACGTGTTTGCAAAATCTCAAATTGAAAATCAACGGTTTCAAAAATAGTAGCGTCTGGCCAAAATTCTATCATCGTTCCCGTGCGATTGGTCGTTTTAACCACATCCAATGGGGTTTGAGGAATACCACACGCAAACTCTTGACGATGTTCATTCCCTTCACGTTTAATCGTTGCAACCAATTTTGATGAAAGTGCATTGACAACGGAAACACCAACACCGTGCAAACCACCACTCACTTTATAGGTGTCTTTATCAAATTTACCACCTGCGTGAAGTACGGTTAAAACAACCGTTGCAGCTGACATGTTTTCGCCCTCATGCCAACCCACAGGAATACCACGACCATTATCGGTAACGATACATGAACCCTCACGTGTGAGTTCTACTTTAATAAGATCACAATGACCTGCCATTGCTTCATCGATAGAGTTATCAACCACTTCATAAATAAGATGGTGAAGACCGTTAATATTGGTATCACCGATATACATACCAGGACGTTTTCGTACTGCTTCAAGGCCTTTTAAAACTTTAATATTGTCTGCACCGTAAGTACTCATATCTTCTCCACTTCTTTGTTATCTTTTTGTATTAAATGTCTTAGATCATAATGGGCATAACAATGGTTGTAAAGTTATCACTCTCTAACGTGAAAGGAAGACCACTGTCATTGAAACCTAAGGTAAAGTTACTATTTTCGATATTGGATAAAAAATCTAAAATATAACGACTGTTCACTGCAAGGTAAATATCACTATCAAGTCCTGTTTTAAACTCAATTTCTGTTTTGGCTTCAATGTTATCATCGTTTAAACTCTCAAAAACAATTTTTTCAGGTTTGAAAGTGATTTTAATTTCAGGTGAGATAATTGAAATCTGTTTAATAGATTCGACCATCGATTCACGGCTAAGTAAAATTCTATAGTTTTTATTTTTAGGGATGATGCGTTGATAGTCAGGAAATTTTCCATTGATCAGTTTAGTGTAAAACGTAAAATGAGCTGATGAAGCAATCAATGTGTTTTCATCGTAAAAAATTTCAATGGTATCAAAAAAGAGTTTTTGAATTTCGCTGATTGCTTTTTTAGGAATAATCAATGTAAAGTTATGTTCGGTCGGTTGTTCAAGTTGTACGATTGCCAAACGTTTGGTATCGGTTGCTACTAAATTGATACTGTTGTCTTTAATATCTATTAAAGAGCCATTCAGTTCAAATTTAGGGTTGTTGCTATCAATGGCTGGAGCGATTTTTTTAATGGAGCGAACCAGCGTGTTACTGTTAATGTCAAATTTGGGCTTAGCGTCAATTTGAGGGAAGGGTGGGAAATCACTCGGGTTAAGCATCGGAAGTTTAAATTTGGAACTATTCTGTTTGATATAGAGGTAATTATTGATGGTTTCTAAAATAACTTCATCATCTTTCAAACCTTTAATGATGTCTAAGAGTTTTTTTCCATTGGCAGTTGCATTGCCTGCAGTGATGATTTTGACTTCAGGTGTGTGGTAGCATAAACCAATTTCATAATCGGTTGCTTTGATAACAAATTGACTCTCTTCAGTCATGAGTAAAACATGGGATGTTATCTGACTCAAATCCTTTTTTTCTAAATAGGGTTGGATGTTGAGTAACATGTTTTCTAAAATGCTCTTTTTTATCGAAACCTTCATAGAGTCTCCTTTTTTATTATTTAATTTAAAATAGATGAAGTAGTAGAATGGGATGAAACTGTGAAAACATCAACATTATACCTCAAACTAGGGATTATTGGCGTGAAAGATATGTCAAGGGTTTTTCACATCTCATCACATTTATCATTAAAACTTTTTACATCTGCTTGGTTAAAATTTTATTTTTTAGATCTTCAACTTTGAGTTTAAAGGATTCATTGGTCTCAATCAGTTCATTGATTTTTTTAATATTGTGTGAAACTGCTGTGTGATCTTTCATTCCAAAATAGGTTGCTAACGATGGCATAGAATTTGGCGTAAGGGTACGTGCCAAATAGATACCAATACGTCTGGCTTCCACGATATTTTTACTGCGTTTGGTTGATTTGATTTCGCTTGGTTTAATATTGAGATCTTTGGCAATGATTTGAATAATATCTTCAAGGCTAATATTTTCACGTCGCTCTTTAATCTGTTCACGCATCACGTTTTTAGCAAAATCAAGGGTAATTTCTTGACGCATCAGCGACGCATAGGCATTAAGGTTGATAATGGCACTCTCAATTTCACGGATATTATCACCCATATTGGCAGCAATGTAATTGACAATATCACTGTTAAGATTGATACCATCAAGTTCACACTTCTTTTTAATGATCGCAATTTTGGTTTCCAACTCTGGTAGCCCAATATCGGCAATCAAACCCCATTCAAAGCGACTTTTAAGACGATCTTCGAGTCCATTGATCATTTTGGGTGGTTTATCGGAGGTTAAGACGATCTGTTTACCTGCGGAGTGAAGTTCATTAAAGGTATGAAAGAACTCCTCTTGCGTTTGAATTTTATTGGATAAAAATTGAGTATCGTCAATGAGCAAAACATCGCAACTACGGTATTTTTCACGAAATCTGTCCATCGATTGGTTGCGAAGGTTATAGGTAAAATCATTCATAAACTGCTCAATCGTTGCATAAATAACGATTTTACCTCTGCCTTGAACGTAATTGCCGATGGCATGAATCAGGTGGGTTTTACCAAGCCCCGTAGGACCGTAAATGAAAACAGGGTTGTACATGACACCTGGTTTTTCTGCAATCGATTTAGCGGCAGTATAGGCGTATTGATTGGAACTTCCTACGACAAAACTATCAAAAGTATACGATGGGTTTAAAATAGTGTTTTTGGTGTTTTTGATCGCATCGATCATCTCAACAGGCGTTGATTTCACTTTTGTGGTTTTAAGGTGTTCTTTTAGGACAATTTTGACTTCAGGTTTTTTACCGGTCTTAAGTTCAAAGAGATGAGCAATTTTATCGACGTATTTGGTTTTAACCCAATTAGCGATCAAAATGTTAGGGGCAAGAAAGACCATTTGATCCGAATTGGAGGCTTTTTCGTGGAATTTAAGCTGTTTAATATAGCGGTCATATTCTTGTGAAGAGATCTCCTCTTTTAAAAGTTCTATGATGGTATCTGCTAGCAAACATACTCCTTAAAAAAGTCTTCACCCTGTGAATATCATGTGAATAAGTTTGTTTTATTTTATCTAAACTATTATTAGTTATATGTTAAAGAGGGTATGGGTATAATGTGAAAAAAGTTATTCACCCTGTGAACAAAGCTGTGAATAAAGGAAAAAAGTGGTTATTTTAGGAATCGATCCAGGCACACGGAATTGCGGTTATGCAATTCTTAAAAAAGAGAGAAATAGTCTTGTTCTCATTGAAGCGGGACTGATTAAAATTAAAGAAAAAATACTCCAACATCAGATTATGGAATTGGTTGAAGGAATCGATACGATCTTGAAACATCATACTATTGATGAAGTGGCGATTGAAGATATTTTTTACGCGTATAACCCTCAAACGGTGATTAAATTAGCACAATTTCGTGGAGCTTTGAGTCTGAAAATTTTACAAACGATTGGTAATTTTAGTGAATACACTGCACTCCAAGTTAAAAAAGCCGTAACGGGCAATGGAAAAGCAGCTAAAGAGCAGGTTGCGTTTATGGTGAAGAAGATTTTAGGGATTAAACAAGAGATTAAACCCTTGGACATTACCGATGCAATAGCTATCGCCATTACGCATGCCCAAAGGGTTAAAGTGAGTTAAGAGGGTTCGTTGATCGTAAAAAGGTATTTATGCTCTTCAGGAAGAGCATCGTAAAGGGCATGGGCTAAATTTTGAATTTCCCAAAGTGCACTTTTATCACTGCGCAATGTTAAAAAGTTTTGAAGGCTCCTAGCGTTTACTGTCCATGTGAGTTCGGTTTTATAGCTTTCTGGAAGGCAGTATTTGGCTTTATCGTTGCTAATGCCTTGTACGAGCACTAATCGAAGGTTTTCAAGCGCGCGGATACTCATCTCATCAACCATCTCCACACCCGTTAAAACCAAGTATTTTGAAGCACGCTCAAAATCTTTACATGTAAAGATTTCTTCGTTCTTTAATTCTTTAAGTGTGTAACGTGTTGACTTGACGGAGAGTGACGCCATACGGTGACGTGCGAGCTCTTGAAGAAGTGCACGCGATACGCCTTCAATGTAGAAGTTATACACCAAATGCTCAAGCGTTGAAGCGTGTTTAAATTTATTACCAACGCGGTCGATGAGTTCTCTGTCTTTTTGTCCGCCTTCGTCGCTTTTGTCAAAACTTTGCCAGCAGGTACGAATCGCATCGGCACAAATGAGCAGGGGAGTGTAGTGGTTGAGTGTGATTTTCATGTGGTTGAGTCCCAAGTTTTTTGGGACTCATTGTATTACATGTAAGCTAAAAAATCTATTTGAGTTGAAGAAGCGTATTGAGCATCTCATCGGCGGTTGTGATCGTTTTGGAGTTGGCTTGGTACCCTCTTTGAATAACGATCAACTGCGTGAGTGAGCGCGAAAGATCGACGTTACTCATCTCTAAAGCACTGGATTGGATGGAGCCTTTTGTCCCTGTGCTTGCTTGACCAACGGTTGCCGTACCAGAGTTAGTTGACGCAATATAGCAGTTACCGCCATCACTTTCCAAACCACTCTCATTGGTAAAGGTTGCCATAGCCACTTGAGCAAGTGCAAAGCTGTAACCATTACTAAAGCTACCGATGATAGTACCCGTTTCATCAACACTAATGCCCGATAAATCGCCACCTGCATAACCGTCTTGTGTAATACTTGATGTGCTAGAGTCATTATCAAGACTTTTCAGACCGTCAAATTGTCCCAGTGTTCCCATATTGAGGCTAATGGCTTGGTTGGCGGTTGAGCCGTTATTGGCGGTGTAGTTGAGTGTTCTTGGAGAGTAGGTTGCCAAAGAGCCATCGGAGTTAAAACTAATGGTACCTGTGACAATATTTTCAGGCGAAACGCCTGAGTTAAGCTCACCTGGTTCGGGAACAGAGATCGTCATTGACCATTCAGTACCACCTGAACTGGTCGTTCCTGTTTTAACATAATTGATTGTCAAAGTGTGTTTTGAACCCAAAGAGTCATAAATATCGGTTGTAGATGACAACGATGCCATATAAAGATCACCCGATGTTCGCGTGGTTGATCCAGCAGAGAGTGTTCCTTGAAGAGCACTAAAGATGGCGGTTAGATCACTATTGGCAGAAACACTATTGGTGGCATTGGTCAAGTTTGTAACGGTTAAATAAAGCCCAAAATCACCACCCGGTGTCACTGTACTTGAAGTAGAGGCAAATGCTACAGATGAGCCTTGAGGGATGGTAAGGTCACTGCTCAATGTTGTAGCAGAGAGAGTATGGGTTCCTGCTGTATAGGTTACACCATTAATGACAACATCATTATTAAAGGTATAATCGCCTGCAGGCAGTATTGAACCACTGGAAAGGGCAATATCTTTATTGGTTAAGGCATAATTTAAAGAGGTCTCTGTAAACGTCGCTTGCGCCGTATTGGTTCCAGCAAGAAGTGCTATGGTGGTTACAGCTGGAATAAAATCAGCCGTTGTGCCTTGTGGAATTGTTACGGCACTGTCTAAAGTGATAGCTGTTGCAAATGTATGTGTTACGCCAGCGGCGTAAGTTGTACCATTGATTGTAACATCGGTTGTAAAGGTATAATCTCCTGCAGGTAAGACAGAATCTTCTGGTAAGGTGAGTGAAGAGCTTTCTAAAAGTTCATTAAATTTAGCTTCTGTCACAATTTCGGTTTCAATATAATCACCATCATCCGTATTATACGCATCGCCTGTTGGATTGGAGATGACAAATTGTCCTGAAGTATTGACGGATACAGAGGCACCATCATTAAGATCAGCAGTGCCATCTCCTGTGTAATCGACATAGAGTCTGGCATCGGTTTGCATGGCGTCTCTTAAATCTTCCGTGGTGGTAAAGGTTCTTGCAACACCATCATCATAACTAGGATTGGATGATGAAGCGGAGCTAGTATAGGTATATTGGTAAGCGGTATTAACTTCAGTGTCAGTGATTCCTACGGCACTGTTGGTACTTCCTTGAACTAATTTAATATTTTTGGTTGCGTCTGTTGTTCCGGTTGAGTTATCATTACTTAAGGTAATTTTATTGCCACTACTTACGGTTGCTTCAACCCCCGTAGAAGCTTTTTGTGCATTAATCAAGCTTGCAATGTAAGCAGCAACATCATCATCATCTGAAGATGAGATAGAACCACTAATCGTTGTACCATTGATCGTCATATTAATGGTGGTGGTACCGGACGTATCTGCTGTAATATTAAAACTGGTTTTAGCCGTGGCGTAACTGACCCACATACCTTGACCTTCGGTCACACCAAGTGCTTCACCATCAGAATCAAAAAGAACGCTAAAGTCTACACCACGCTCAATCAGATCCGAATCAGTGTCGAAAATATTATCGCCTGTATCGTCTTCATTGTGTATTTCCGTTGTTTGCCTAACACCATCCCCATTGGTATCAACCCAACCACTGTTGGAGTCAAGTGAATAGATCGATGTTTTATTGGTTCCTACACTCGTTCCCGAATCAAGGGTTGCTTTAACGGTTACTTTAGTGGTAGCACTTGCAGGTGTGGTTAGTCCTGGAGCAATGGTAACGTTCGTAATAGGGGAGGTTGTATCTATCAGTCCCGTTGACTCATCTTTGAGCCAACCTTGAACGATATAGCCATTGCCATCCACAAAGTTACCATCGGCATCAAATTCAAAATCGCCATTACGGGTATATTTGTATGTGGTTCCAGCATCCGGAGAGACAACGAAAAAACCAGAGCCGCTAATGGCTAGATCGGTGGTTTTATCGGTGGTTTCGATAGAACCTTGCGAAAAAATCTTTGATACCGTAGCGATGGTGGTTCCAAGACCAATTTGTGTTGCATTTTGTCCACCCAGTGTGCCGGTTGGCGATGTTGCAATAGAGGTTGTTTGGCTTAAAAGCGTTGCAAAATTTGCACGAGAATATTTATAACCGGTTGTATTAACGTTGGCAATGTTATTGGATTCTGTATCCATTGCAATTTGGTGTGCTTGTAATCCGGTAACGCCGGCCCAGAGTGCTCTCATCATAGCGTATCCTTTAATCTTTTCTTAGGGGGTATTTGTATTTTTTAAAAGCAATTTTTATTCCATTTTATTTTTGGTTACTTTGACGATACTTACTGTTTCATGTTGATTGCATTTTGAAGTAACTCATCACTGGTCGTAATGCCTTTAGCACTCGCACTAAATGATTTTTGAACAATAATAAGCTCCGTCAGTGCGGTGGCAAGGTCGGTGTTACTGGTTTCAAGCGTTTTATTGGCAATGGATGATCCTAAAATGGTATTGCCATTCGCATCCGTATAAAAAATGGGGTTACCACTGTTTGCAGACTCTGCAAAAAGGGTTGAGGAGACTTGGGTTAAGCCTTGGTCATTTTGAAAGTGATAGACTGCAATCTTCGCAACGGATGAACTTTTTCCATTGCTAAAGGTCGCAACGACATTGCCATTGTCGTCAACATCATAAGCGGTTAAGTACCCTTCTACAGAGCCATTGTAATCTGCGATATTGGATTTTTCAATACTCGTACTTGAGATCATACCATCAAAACTATCAATGGTTCCAAGATCTAAGGTTAAAGCTGTGCCTCCATTGTTGAGTGTTGGAATCGTGTTACTTGTAAGGGAACCATCGCTGTTAAAGGTGAGTGCCCCCGTTTGTGAATCCACAATCTCATATACTTTTTTTGTTGATTCGTTGACATAATACAAAGAGGTATCGTATGTTTTGGTACTGTCATACTCTTCGTAATAGCTGTAAATATTGACAGCAGCATTCCACGTGGTTCCCTCTTCGCCTTGCGGAACCACTTTGGTAAAGGTCATATCTAAAATATCTTTGTCACCATCGGGTCCAATAACGGTCATTGTAAAGTGCTCTTTATTGGCAACTTCTTGAGATGTTTGAAGTACCGCAGAGGTCACGGTTATATCCGATGAAGTGTTGAGTCCACTGACATCGTAATCGGAAAGAGACCACGCTAAATTTTCATCGAGTTTGGTATTGATCGTTTGTGTCAAGCCGTCTGCATCGGTTAAGGTGATAATAACCACATCGCCCTCTTGGGGGTCAAGTGCTGCCGTTGTATTTGAAACCGTACCACTGAGGCTAATGGTTCCTGTCGTACTCGGCGTTACGGTTGAGGGATAATCCGCCGCATCTAAATCAACGTTAACGCTATCCACTGTTACGGTCGGATCAAGATTGGCACCATAAGAGGCTTCCGTGGTTGCCACGGGCGGATAGTAGAGTATTAAAGGAAGGGTGACTTTAGTTTGATCGCCTACACTTCCAAGTGCCACATCATCGACTTCTGTAATGGCGTAGGCTTGTTGTGTTGTGTCTGTGGTTCCAAATCCTTCAAGGGTCTCTGCATCTAAGGTTGTTTCTGTCATATTATCGCCGAGGGTAACCAAAAGATAGTTTCCATCGCCATCCACAAGATTGCCATTGCCATCCAGTGAAAAACTACCTGCACGGGTGTAATACGTTGTCCCATCTGCGCCTAAAACACCAAACCATCCCTCATCTTCAAGTGCTAAGTCAAATGTATTATCGGTTGTTTGAAGCGAACCTTGCGCCATATTGAGTGTTGTCACTTGGCTGGATGCCCCAAGACCAATATCATTGGTGGAGGCGGTAGAGCTTGAGAGAATGCTCGAAAAAAGGGATGAAATTTCAGCCGTACTGCTTTTAAAGCCATTGGTATTGACATTGGCAATATTATTGCCAACAACATCAATATAGAATTGGCTACTAACCACACCAGAGATGCTGTTGTAAAAAGAGGTATTCATGGTCTATCCTTTTTATGCACCCGTGCGTTCATAAATTTCAACAACTTCGTCAATTTCATAATAATTCGAACCAAGTTTTAACTTGATCACGCCATCGTCATAGTAAACCGATTCGATTGGATAAACTCCTAAAACCGTTGTATCAGAAGCGCCATCAGGATCAACATATGTTGCACCCACACTGTAATCGCCCTCATCTACTTGATTGCCTTCATCGTCGAGTCCATCCCATGTGAAAGTAACAATACCACTTTCACCTTTGACTTCATCGCCCAAGTCGATGGTACGAACGACATTACCACTAGAATCAGCAATGGTGAGGGTTCCATCTGAAATTTCATTGGGGAAGTAAACCTCAAAAGAGATGTCACCACTACCTTCATACGGAATGTAGTTAGACCCTAAACTTGCCATCTTACCAATGGAAGAAACCGCATTAAAGGTGGTGGAAGATTGGAGTTGAGATGAGAGAGCATCCAACGAATCGGCAGTATTTTCAGCAGCTTCAATCGATGCTAGCTGCGAAGTTTGCGTCAAAATGGTCTCTGTATCCATAGGATCAGTGGGATCTTGGTACTGTAATTCTGTGACAAGCAAGGTTAAAAAGTCATCATTGCTTAAGGAAGAGGATGATGTTGAGGTTGTCGTACTTGCGGTCGTTGTGGTGCTTGAGCTTGAGCCTGAAATAAGATTTTCATATCCGGTTGTTGCCATAATAGATCCTTTTTAATTTTAGACATATTGAGGAATGACAATCTCTAAGAGCGTTGTCTCTTCTTCATTGGATTCGGTGGTAAATTCATCCAAACTTCCACTACTGTTTTTTTGATTTTGTTGGGCGTGTTCTTTGTTGTTTTGATCGCTAAAGTTCATCTCTAAATTGGTAAAGCCCATATTGATCAAAGCGCTTTTAACATCATTTTGGTTTTGCGTAAAGAGTGACATCGTGCTGGTGTTGGACGAAATCGTTACATGTAAATTGTTGCCTCGGGTTAAAAGCGTGACATCAACATCGCCTAAACTTTGAGGACTTAAGGAGAGTTCAACCTTCATAATAGGCGGTTTGTACGCATCAATCTTTTCTTGAAGATCACTTGCAAATTGATTGAGGCTCTCTTTCATTGTAGCTGTTTTGGATGTTATCTCTTGTCTAAGCGTTGTTTTAAGATCATTTTTAACCTCCAGTGTGGAGGGTGAATCCTCTGATGAGGTGGATGTGACTTCACTCTCTTCACTGCTTACGGTTTTTTGACTGAGTGCAATCTCTTCTTCTGCGGCTTCATCGGACGTTTTATCGGCTTTAAGAGTGGTTAACACACTGTCAATACTCTCTTCTTCGGTGCTTACTGTTTCAGTGACCATCTCATTGACACGTGTTGTGGATGTTTCCACGGAGGTATCATCGTTACTGAGGCTTGCATTTTCTGCTATGAGCGTTTTTTTAGTTTCATTCGCATTGGTTACTTTTTGAAGGAGCGTATCTAAGGGCTTGGTAGAGGCTTGAGTTGTCTCTTCTTGCACTGCTTCTACAATTTGTTGTTTTTCGTTTACTTCCAGTGATTCTGCGTTAACATCGGTTTGGGTGCTTAAATTCTCTTTGGAGATAAGCTCACTCAACATCGAGGGCGCAGAAGTCGATGTGGTTTGCGTCTGCGTGGATTGTTTATCGAGTAAGCTCATAACACTTGAAGCCGTTGCAGAGAAGCTTACATCACTTTGAGTCGTGCTTTGGGCTGTTGTAAGAGCTGTTTGCAAATCGTCAAAAAAGTTATTTTCAGCCAGTGTTGGAAACTTGGTTTGGAGGCTTTGAGCACTTTCGGTTGAGATGGTCAGTTTTCCCAACCCAAGATTGTATTTTTGCGATAATGCCAATAGGTCACTCACGTTTTTAACGCTAGCAAACTCTTGGCGTGTGGTTTCACTCGCTACTAATTTTTCTAAACTTGAAGAGGCATTGAGTGTTGGAAACACCGTCGCTGTTGGGTCTTCTTGGAGTGTGCTTACCACACTTAAAAGATCTTCCAATAAATGTTCATCAATGCTTTTTGCTTCGCCTTCACTGCTGAGAAGCTCAAGCGTATCTTCTTCTTGTGTTGTTACCGGAAGTGCTGTTTCGCTCAGTGTTGTTTGCGCTTCTTCACTTGCATACTGTCCAAGAATCATGGAGAAAAAACTCTCTGAAAAGGAGCCATCGCCACTCTCGCTTTTCATCGCTTCTGTCGATACTGAAGCTACGGGAAGCGCGCTTGTGGTCTGCACAAAAGAGAGAAGATTTTGCATCATCATTGCCTTACAATTTAGTTTAGAGATAATTTCACACTTTTAACAAGCAATACTCATTCCAGTTTTTAAAAGTGAACACCAAAAATGCTTTACATGTAATGGAATTTTGAATTTAGTCAAGAACGTGGTATAATGAAGCATATTTACTTCATCAAACTACACCAATCACGTACGTTTTATAAGATGTAAAAGTCAAAGTTTACGAGGAGAATTTTTTGCAAGAGTTTAGAAATATTGCCGTGATAGCGCACGTTGACCACGGAAAAACGACCTTAGTCGATGAGCTGTTGAAACAATCAGGTACCTACACAGCACACCAAAAAGTAGAAGAAAGAGCCATGGACAGCAACGATCTTGAAAAAGAGCGTGGCATTACCATTCTTTCTAAAAATACAGCTATTCGCTATAAAGAGACTAAAATTAACATTATCGACACTCCAGGCCACGCCGACTTTGGTGGTGAGGTTGAGCGTGTTTTAAAAATGGTTGATGGTGTTTTATTGCTGGTTGATGCACAAGAAGGCGTTATGCCTCAAACCAAATTCGTGGTTAAAAAAGCACTCAGCCTTGGTCTTTGCCCGATCGTTGTTGTCAACAAGATCGACAAACCAGCAGCCGATGCAGAGCGTGTTGTTGATGAAGTGTTTGACCTTTTAGTAGCCCTAGGTGCGAATGAAGATCAACTCGAATTTCCTATCATTTATGCAGCAGCGCGTGATGGTTATGCCAAATACAATATGAGCGATGAGAGCAAAAATCTTGAACCTCTTTTTGAGACCATCCTCAAACATGTTCCTGCCCCTTCAGGAAAACCTGAAAATCCACTTCAACTGCAAGTCTTTACCCTTGATTATGACAACTACGTTGGAAAAATCGGTATTGCGCGTATTTTTAACGGAACGATTAAGAAAAATGAGACTGTTTTACTGGCTAAAGCCGATGGTGAACAAGTTCGTGGACGTGTTTCAAAACTGATCGGTTTTCACGGTTTGGAAAGAATTGATATTAACGAAGCAGAAAGCGGCGACATCGTA
Organism: Sulfurospirillum sp. SCADC; assembly: GCF_000743525.1. Classification (GTDB taxonomy): domain Bacteria; phylum Campylobacterota; class Campylobacteria; order Campylobacterales; family Sulfurospirillaceae; genus Sulfurospirillum. Next base: position 69,802 of record NZ_JQGK01000013.1, read on the forward strand.
GCAGTTGCTGGTTTTGAAACCCTTGATGTGGGTGATAGTTTGGTTGATCCAAGTAATCCAATGCCGCTTGATCCATTGCACATCGAAGAGCCAACCCTTTCCGTTGTTTTTGGGGTTAATGATTCTCCATTTGCGGGACTGGATGGCAAATACGTCACATCAAACAAAATCAATGAGCGTTTAGAGTCTGAGATGAAAACAAACATCGCAATGCGTTATGAAAACGCAGGCGAAGGTAAATTTAAAGTCAGTGGACGTGGGGAACTTCAAATCACGATCTTGGCTGAAAATATGCGTCGTGAAGGGTTTGAGTTTTCTCTCGCGCGTCCAGAAGTTATTATCAAAGAAGAGAATGGCGTCAAAATGGAGCCATATGAGCATTTAGTTGTTGACGTGCCTGATGAATTTACTGGAACGGTTATCGAAAAACTGGGTCGTAAAAAAGCGGAAATGAAAGCGATGAACCCAACAGGCGATGGACAAACCAGAATTGAGTTTGAAATTCCTGCACGTGGACTCATTGGTTTCCGTGGACAATTTTTGACCGATACCAAAGGTGAGGGTGTTATGAACCACTCATTCTTAGATTTTAGACCGCTTAGTGGGGAAGTAGAACACCGTAAAAATGGCGCGCTTATCTCTATGGAGAGCGGTACCGCAATGGGTTACTCACTCTTTAGTTTACAAGAGCGTGGTACCCTTTTTATTGATGTTCAAGTTAAAGTATATGCAGGTATGATTATTGGTGAACACTCTCGTCCGAATGATTTGGATGTTAATCCCATTAAAGGTAAGCCACAAAGTAACGTGAGAAGTAGTGGCGCGGATGAAGCGATTAAACTCGTTCCACCACGCAAAATGAACCTCGAATTGGCACTTGAGTGGATTGAAAACGATGAATTGGTGGAAGTAACTCCTATCAACATTCGTATTCGTAAAAAATACCTTGATCCAACCCAACGTAAACGTATGAGTCGCTAAGAAGTTTTTACATGTAAAGATTTTGTCGCCATCATGGCGGCAAAATCCTATTATTTCTGAACAATACAGGAGGTTTACGATGGAAACGTTTTTGGTTGTTGCAGGTCTCATTTTTCTTCTTGTCGTGTTTATGTACAACACGCTTATCTCCAAAAAAAACCAAGTCGATACCATTTACGCAGGGCTTGACGCCGTTCTTAAAAAACGCCACGACCTTCTTCCTAACCTTGTCGCAACGGTTCAAGAGTATATGGTGCATGAGCGCATCACGCTTGAGAAGATCACCGAACTTCGTACAAAAGCTGCCACACACTCCCTTGGTAGCCGCGAAACCATTGCCTTAGAGAAACAGCTCTCTTCCATGCTAGGCACTCTGATGGTTGCGGTGGAAAACTATCCGATGCTCAAAGCCAATGAAAATTTCTTGAACCTTCAAGCAACGCTGAGTGAAGTGGAAGAGCAAATTTCGGCTGCAAGACGCGCTTACAATCAAAGTGTGAATGATTATAACAATGCGATTGAGATGTTCCCGACCAATTTTATGGCTGGGTTGATGCACTTGGAGCGCAAAGAGGTTTTTAGCATTCCTGAGCATGAACGCTCCAACGTCGATGTAAAAAACCTTTTTCAAAAATAGGTAAGTGTTGAAACCACGTCTTTCATCATTGCTGGATTATTACTACGAGTCGATGTACCCATCGCTTCACGCATTGGAAGGGAAGCGCTTAGCCATACTCTCTACGCTTAAAAAAGCTGCGTTGTTGCTTGTGACGTTGGGCACCGTGCTCTTTTTTGTTTTGAGTCGCACGAATGTTTTCACTTCTTTGCATGCTTTTTTGCTCAGTGTCATGAGCGGTTTTTTAATCTTTATGTTTATCTATCGTCATGAGCGTGCCGGTTATGGTTCGTTGTTTAAAGATCTGGTAATTGAGAAGATAATTCACTTTGTAGACCCTTCGCTGATTTACACAAAAATGGATTCCATTGATGAGCGTACATACCGCCAAAGTGAGCTTTTTATGGAAGCCTATGATCGTTTTTCGGGCAAAGATTTGGTGTGTGGCGAGATCGAAGGGGTAAAAATTCGTTTTTGCGATTTACATGTAGAGAAAAAAGTGCGTACCAAAAACGGTAAAGAGGAGTGGAGTGACATCTTCTCAGGACTTTTTTTTGTGGCAGATTTTAACAAAACGTTTCATTCCAAAGTGGTTGTGCTTCCCGATGTCGCTGAGCGAAATTTGGGCATTGTCGGCACATGGTTGCAAGGCGTGAATCCAAGCAGGGGAGCGCTTATCAAGCTTGACCATGTGGCGTTTGAAAAGCTTTTTGTGGTGTATGGCGATGATCCAATCGAGAGCCGCTATATTTTATCGCATGCTTTGATGGAGCGCATTGTTGATTTTCATCACAAAATCGACAAACCCCTTTATCTCTCGTTTGTGGATTCGAAGCTATTTTTAGCCCTGCACTACACTAAACCGCTCTTTGAGCCGATATTAGCACGATCATTGTTAGAATTTGAATCGATCAAAGCGTATTGTGAACTTTTGGTGATGATTACGAACATTGTCACTGAATTTAAGCTCAATGAAAAATTATGGAGTAAACGTTAAATGTTTAATGAAAGACTACTGAAAATCTCTCTAGGGTTTATTTTTTTGTTGATTCTTCTTGGATTTTTTACGATTAATTACATGCTTAAAGACGATGGTAGCCAATCTTCGTATGAAAAAACTCCCTCAACGCAGGCTAACAATGTCAGCAAAAATACCAAAGAGCTAAGTCTTGATACGATTTTTATCAACATTAAAGCGCAAAAGTATAAGATTTTAAAAGCCGATATTGCGTTGGTTCTGAGAAACAATGCGACCAAAAAAGAGCTTCAAGCCAATATGGACAATGTGCGCAATGCCGTTTTGCAGTATCTCAATACGATGGATGCCAATGGACTTGAAACGGTGAGTGGTAAAGATCGTCTTAAAGAAGAGCTCATTGCAATGCTTGAAGAGACGTTTGGGTATGAGATCGAGACGATTTACATTAAAAATTTTATTCTCTCACCTTGAAAAGCAGTAAGCTTCCAAACGAGAGCAGTGCCACCAAACTGGCATACAAATAAAGATACTCTCCGTAAAAATAGCCCGCTAACAGCGCTCCCACAAAACCTCCTAAACCAAACGAAAAGCCATAGTAAAACTGTCCTGCTAGTTTTTTATGCGCATACAGCGTGTACAAAAGGCTAAGTGCTGCCGTGTGATGCAGGGCAAAACTAAAGGCATGCAAGGATTGTGAAGCATATGAGATAAAAAGCGATGAGGGAAATAAAAAGAGCAAAAACCAACGAAGTGCCGTTGCTAAAACACCCAGTTTGACAAGTGATAGAAGGCTAAAACGCTTAAGCAATGGGGATTGAAAATAAAAGAGCACAATCTCACAGATAACGCCAAATGCCCACAAATAGCTTGTCATTTCAAGGCTGATGCCGTGCGCTGTTTCGTAAATCGTAAAGAAGTTATAAAATCCTCCAAAACTAACCTGCATCAAAAAAAGACTGATCCAAAAATACTTTACATGTAAGACGTTAAAAGGCGCTTCGTTTGTGAGTGGCTCAGCTGTAAAGTGTGCATTGTTTTGCGTTAGCCAATAGGCAAAAAATGCGGTCAAGCTGATGGCTAAGAGGAGGTAATGCAAGCCGTTGGTGTAGTTTTCCAAGTGACGCGCTAAGAGGATGCCAATCAGCATAAAACCAATCGAGCCAAACAGACGTGACCTTCCAAAACGCTCTTTGTGCAAATGCTCCATCGCGTAGGTTTCGATGTAAGGCAAAATCATGCCAAGGCAGGCACCCAGAAGCATATTGGGGAGCATAAAGAGGTAGAAGTGTTGAATGGTTGGATAGAACATTAAAATGGCAACAATCGCCCCAGCAAGCGCTGTGTAAAAGACTTTTTGGGTGAGTTCAAAATGTTTGAGAAAGAAAAAGGGGACAAAAAAACGCATCAGCGGTGCCAAGGCGAAAATAGCTCCAATTTGAGGTGCACTGTAATTGAGTATTTGTAAAATTTTAGGCATAAAGATGACATACACACTGGTAACCGAAAAGTAGGCAAAGAAAAAGCCAGAGATTTTAAAAAAGATCATTTAGGAATGGGAGCGGTTTGGCTTAAAATATCATAGAGTGCTAGGTTGTCTTTGCGTAGCAGTGGTAAAAAAAGTCCGATGATCGTGAAGGCGGTCAAAAGCATGAAAAGATAACGTGCAAGGAGTTGCAAGAGCGATAGTTTTTGTTTTCCGCTAAGATCAATCAGTACAAGGTCATACGCTTTGTAGCCTGGTGTTTGAGCGTTTCGTTTGAGAAACAGCAGGGTAAGGGCGCCATAAGGAATCAAAATAAGAAGCCACCCTTGAAGCATATGCGCGGCAAAGCCTTCACGAGAGCCATAAATGAGATAAAAAACAATGTATAAAATTGGCATCAAAAGCATAAAAGAGTCTACCACAAAGGCTTTAAAACGCTGGGTAAAAGGTGCGATGGAGTAGGAAGGCAAAGAGGTTTTCAACTCTTTTTTAGCCCCTCTTTTGCTCTGTCTCCATCTCATGAACGCTTAGTTTCCTCGGCTGCCTGGTTTAATTGCCACGCTTCCTTCTTTGCACAAAGGGCATTCACTTGGTTCGTAAATGTCAAATTCAAAATCGGCGAGCGCAAAAAATGGTGCGTCGTTTGGAAGTTTACATGTAGGCTTGCCCTCAAGATCACTGCCCACACGTTTGCAAAAACCGCGGTTTGCAAGGGCTGCAAATCCGACGATCACGCCACCCATACTTTCAGCGATGTTTGCCGCTTCTAGCGCCGATCCACCCGTGGTGATGATGTCTTCACAGACCAAAATTTTCTCCCCCTTTTTGACTTCAAAGCCTCTGCGAATTGTCATTTCACCGTTCACACGCTCCGCAAAAATGAAGCGTTTGCCAAGGGCACGTGCAAGCTCATAGCCTGCTAAAACGCCACCCAGAGCAGGCGAGCAGATGGTGTCGATTTGTAGGTTTGAAGCGTTGATCATTTTGGCTAATGCAACGGCTAATTGCTCCGCCACTTTGGGATCTTCCAACACTTTCGCACTTTGGAGATAATAACGTGAGTGCTTGCCACTGCTGAGTAAAAAATGTCCTTCTAAGAGGGCATTGGCGTCTTTATAAATTTTTTCAACTTGCATGGTCGCCCTTAAATTTTTAGGAGTTCGGATTCTTTTTCTCTGACAAGCTCATCGACTTTTGAAACCGTTGCATCGGTGATTTTTTGGACTTCATCTTGCCCTTTTTTAGAACCATCTTCGGTGATAATTTTCTCTTTTTCGAGTTTTTTCACTTGATCGTTTGACTCTTTACGGACATTGCGAATCGCGATTTTGGCTTTATCTCCCATGGCTTTGGCTTGTTTGGCACCCTCTTTACGTTGGTCTGTTGTCATTGGAGGGAAGAAAAGTTTAATGGTTTCGCCATCGTTATTCGGATTGACCCCGATGTTGGCTTGCATAATCGCTTTTTCGATCTCTCTGAGCATCTTTTTCTCCCAGGGAGAAATCGTAATCGTCGTCGCATCGGTGGCTAAAACGGTCGCTACTTGACTAAGTCCCGTTGGTGTGCCGTAGTAATCAACATGAATGTTGTCTAAAATGGTGGTAGAGACCTTACCACTGCGAATCGTCATAAAGTCGCGTTTAAGTGCTGCGATACATTTTTCCATATGCTCTTTTTGTTCAGCATAGATTTTACTGAGTTCCATATTTATCCTTTACAAGTAGTTTCGTTGAAATTTTGTTGCCCACGGAGACAATCACCCGTGTGCGCTCTTTGGTGAGTATTTTATTGATTTGAGCTTCAAAAACGCCATCGCTTAAATGAACCTCTTGATACCCATGTTCACTGATGTAAATGCCACCTTTGGAAGCGTTCGTTTGCGCTTTTACATGTAAAGAGGTAAGCTTGCCATCTTCGAGCAATACGCTAGGCTTAAACCAAGTGGTTTCAAGGGCTTTATACTTTAAAAATCCCTCTAAATTACTCTTGCCAACCAAAGCAGAGCGGTCTAAATCAAGCGGATCGCTAAAGCTTGCAACCGCACCCATGTTTTGGTTCACAATCGCTTCAAATCCATAGCTTTGCGCGATGGCTTTCACACGCGGACTAAACTCACCAAACGGGTAGGAGAAGTAGCGCGGTTTCATGCCAAGACGTTTTTCAAAGAGGCTTAAGCCTTCATCAAAATCTTTTTTAAGCGCTTCATCACTGAGTTCGCTCATATGCGGATGGTTCAGTGAATGAAACTCTAAAGCGCCGTATTTGGCTATCTCTTTGAGCTGTTCCCAACTCATATAATCGCCATATTTTTGCTCGGTCGCTCCCACATAAACGAACATCGAAAAGGGGTAGTTGTACTCTTTAAAAAGGGCTAAACCATGCTCATAAAAACTTTTGTAGTTATCATCAATGGTAAGAACGACCCAGTTATCGGGGATGGGCTCTTTAGCGTGAAGGGCGTTCACCAGTTTTTCAAGGGGTATCACTTCGTAGCCATTTTTTTTAAAGTAGTCAAACTCTTTTCGAAGCTCTTCAAGCGTTGTGTTGGTCGTGGGGTATCTGGCATCGTTAAAACGATGGTAGATGAAGATATGGGCATCGGCCCACATCATCACACTGAGACACACCACAAGCCAAAAAGATTTCATGCTGATTATTTAGACGTTGGAGCTTCAGGGGCTGCTGGAGCGGTTGTCACAGGAGCTGGAACACTGGGTACAACACTTTTTTCGATTTTAATATCTTCAGCGATCGATACTTTTTTATCTTGGTTGTAAAAATAACCTAATGTGAGCGTATTTGCAATAAACAAGATTCCTACAATAAAGGTGAATTTTGCCATGAAACCTGCTGGTCCTTTTGCACCAAAAAGAGATTCATTGCTTCCACTGTAAGCGCCAAGACCGATAGAGGAGCTTTTTTGAAGCAGTACAGAAACAGTTAAAATAGCGGTTAATACAAATTGTAAAACCAATAAAACGGAGGTCATAAGGGAAGTCCTTTGTTTTTTAAATAATGTAGAACTAAGGATTATACCCAAAACGGGTTAAAAAATCGTTAAAGTGACCTTCGTGCCCCTAAGATGTCTCAAAATCAAGAACGATCTCATCGATGCTACGCTGTGGTAAAAACGCTTTGGCATACGCTAAATAGGTGCCTGAGGTGTAGAAAAATTTCACAAGATTATAATCAAGTTCGCCTTCTTGTGCCATGGTGAAAAGAATCTTCATCGCCACCGAGAGAGGCATGCCTGCTTTGTAGGGTCGATCACTCGCCGTTAAAGCTTCAAAAATATCGGCAATGGCTAAGATGCGCGCTTCAAAGCTGATCTCATCGCCTTGAAGTCCTAATGGATAGCCTTTGCCGTTGAGTTTTTCATGGTGATTGCCTGAAATTTTAGGGATTTGTCGGTATTTTTTAGGAAAAGGGAGACGGTTTAAAATATCGACGCTGAGTTTGGCGTGAGCATTGATAATTTCGCGCTCTTCAAACGTGAGTGTTCCACTTTGAGTGCTCAAATGATGCGCTTCATCCTTGCTTAAAATCGTGTAGGTCTCATCGCCAATCTGCCACGTTTGCGTTAAAAGTGTCTGAATCTGCGCTATGGCTTCAGTACTAAGGGGCGTATCGCCATGATTACTCGTTTGGATCAGTTTGGACGCCGCATGCAAGGTTGCAATCTTCGCTTGATACTGTGTTTCAAGCGAGCTCACATTTTCCTGTTGGTTACCTTCTAAAAGGGCAAATTTATCTTCCAAAAACTTTACATGTAACGCTTTTTCGATCATCTGAATGCGGCTTTCGACAAGCTCAACGCGGTCAAACAAGGTTTGGAGTTTGGTTGCTTTATCCATCACGTATTCAGGCGTTGCGAGTTTGCCAATGTCGTGCATCAGGGCAGTAAAATTGATCTGTTTGATCTCATCACTGCTGAAGTGTTTGTGTGCGTAGACGCTTGTGTCGTGGTTAATCGCTTCGGCGAGCATGACACTCAGTTTGACCATACGTTTGACGTGTCCGGCGGTGTAAGGCGACTTTTTACCGATTGCAAAGAGGATGCTTTTCAAAAAAGACTCCAAAAGCGTTTCAAGCCCTTGAATCAGTGAAGTGTTGGTGATGGCAATGGCGGCTTGGGATGCCAGCGAGAGGGTGATTTTCTCATCTTCATGATCAAACGAGGTGACCTCATGGGTTTGCTCATCTATTTTATTGATCAGCTGTAGCACACCGATGATCTCTTGTTCATGGTTTCGCATGGGAATAACCAACATCGATTTGGAGCGGTACCCCGTACCTTGGTCAAATTTTTTCGTGCCATCAAAAGAAAATCCAATGGCTTCATAAACATCCGCGATGTTGATCAAACGGTTTTCAAGCGCACAGGTAATCGCAACCATTGCTTTATTGGGCGCACCATTTTCAAGATGCAACGGTAGTGGCGACCATGTGATTTTCTCACTCGTTCCTCCCATTTTAATGCCCAATGAGTCGGTTTGCACCACTTTAAAATGCAGCTGCTCTTTTTCCAGCAGATAGAGCGTTCCCCCATCCGCATATGTAAGATTTTTCGCTTCGGTGACGATCATCTCTAAGAGCACATCAAGGTTTTCACTTGCTGAGAGGGCGGTACCAATTTCAGTGAGTTTTTGAACGCGCTCATCATTTTTTGGAGTGCTTAAAGGACGATGCAGTACGCCAGAGGAGAGATCAATGCTTTCGCCATCACGTAAGACCATCTCTTCTTGAATACCAATCTCACCAAGTTCTTGAATAATCAACGCCGCATGCAGCGGTTTGAGATGGTTGATGTAGAGCTTAAGATCGGTGCGGGTGAGCTGTTTGAGCTCTTGTTTAAGAAACTCGGGCGTGAGGTGTTTGCTCTCGGTCGCAATTTTGACACAGTGGTTGGGAAACGAGACATCGATGATGAGTGCTTTGATGGAGGGCGTTTCATTGAGCTTGTGCCAAAGCGCTTCGTTTTGGAACGTGTCGCCTGAAAAAAGCACGCTACTACCGTTTTGTTCGATGATGTAACCACAACACGGCACCGTATGATTGGCTAAAAATGGGGTGAGCGTGATGCCCTCTTCAATGGCGTAGGGTTGATTGGGCTCTATTTCAACATAAGTGAGCGCAGGCGTGGTGGAATTTGGCAGATAAATGTGACTAAAATCGGGCCAAAGAACGTCATTAAAAAGATGGTTTTGTAAAGCTTCAATCGTGTGAAGTAGTCCGTAGAGGTAGAGCGTTTCACTGCGTTTGGTGAAAAAATGGTCGATCAAAAATGCCGTGTCGATGATGTGGTCTAAGTGGGCATGGGAGGAAAAAATACGGTTTACATGTAAAGCTTCTTCCCCTAAGGCGTGCATAATATTGCCAGCATCTATCAGCGTATGGCGACTTACCTGAATGCAGGTGGTAAAGGCGTTTTGGGATCTGCTTCCTTGCGCACCTAAAATGCGAATAAAACTCATATTTATCCTTTAGTCGTGTGTACAAAGACACCGTTAAATGCAAGAGGCGGAAAGGCAATGTAGTGCGCGCAACGCTCACAATAAATGCCATAAATGGCTTCATTGGTTTTATGCTCTCTTTGGTTCAGTGCTTCAAAACGTGCGAGCGCTTCAGCAAAACGTGCCTCTTGGTAAAGGGCAATCGCTTCATGGTGGAGCCTGAGCTCTTCTTGGAGTGCTTCGTAACTTACGTCGTAAAGGGGCTCTGCTTGTGGTGTGTCAAAATCGTGAATCTGCCACACTTCAACAGGCTCATGTTTGCCTTTAACGGTCACCAAATCCAAAAAGCGAAAGATGTAATCACCCTTGAGTTTGGCTTTGGTGAAATGTGAAATCGTAAGATGCGAATGGTAGTATTTGCACAGCGATTCAAGACGCGAGCCTAGGTTGATCGCATCGCCAATAACCGTATAGTCGCTGCGACTGCTCGTTCCCATCTCTCCGACGATGGCAATACCCGTGTTAATCCCAATGCCGATGTCGATTATGGGGATATGCTGCGCTTCTGCCATCAACGCAATGGGGGCAAACTTGGGATTGGCTTTGAGCTTTGCGTTGAGGGAGCGTAGATAATGAAGCTGTTCAAGTGCTGCATGGACGGCTTTATCGGCGTGATCTTCCATGCTGATGGGAGCGTTCCAATACGCCATAATCGCATCACCAATAAATTTATCGACCGTGCCACCGTTGTGAATAATCATCTGGCTCATCGGATCCATATAGGCGTTCATCAGATGAATCAGCGATTGTGCATCGCCTGCTGCTTCTGCAATAGCGGTGAACCCTCGTATGTCAGAGAAAAAGATCGTGATCTCTTTTTCCACCCCTTGTAAAATGTCATCGTTGCTTGCGAGGATGTTATTCATAACCGCAGGGCTGACTTTACTGGCAAATTTATGTTTGATCAGCTCTTTTTGCTTGATCTCTAGAAAATAGTTGATCGCTTGTCCGATGATAAACAGAAGGTTGATTGCGCTTAGGGGTAAAATCGTATTGAACAAAATGCCTTGGTAGATCATACTGTAGTAGTGGGTTAGAACGATGATCAGATTGAGTGCGATGAGCGCCATAAAACTGAAAAAGGCACTTGGAAGAAGCAAAATGGCAAAGGTGAGGAGGCACAAAACGATGATGCTCAAAAGATCAACCCCACGCGTCCAGATAGGCTTGGCGATGTAGTCGTGATGCACGATGTTATCTATCGCGTTGGCATGCACCTCCACACCGGCGTAAACGCTATCAAAGGGTGTACTTCGCAGATCCAACAGTCCTGCTGCGGAGGTGCCCACAAGTGCGATTTTATCTTTTACATGTAAGGCATCAATGGTGTTGTTATAAACATCAACTGCTGAGATGTATTCGTAGCTGTGTTGACTTCCACGGTAATTGACGATCAAGCGTCCAAAAAAATCGGTGGGGATGAGATGGTCTCCCATCTCAATCTGACGAAGCCCACTCTTGTCGTAAATGATGCGGATTTTCTTCTCTCCCAGCGCAATACGCGCCATCTCAAGGCTGAGAGAGGGGTAAAGTACGCCATCGTACTCCATCACCAAAGGGATGCTTCGCACAATCCCATCGCTATCGGGAATCGTGTTGAAATAACCACTCGAATACGCCTGTTTTTGAACTTGTGGAGTGTTCAAAATAGCACGATACGGTTTGATGAGTGATGAGTGCGTTGGACGATTTTGTTCGACGATGATTGCTGCGGATTTTGGGCGACCTTCTGGCTCTATGGAATCGGGTGCAAGCGCAAAAAGATAGCCCACGATAGTAGGTGTTTCTGCAATGGTTTGGGCAAAAATGGCATCGAAATTGGGCACATCGTTGGAGGGCAATCCAAGCTTAGCTAGCACTCTGTGCGGCGAACTATTATCTGCTTCGGCAAACACAACATCGAGCCCAATCATCGCCACGCCAAGGTTGCTGAGATTGTGTAAAATCGTTGCGATTTTATCCCGACTCCACGGCCATTGACCGAGTGCTTTGAGGCTTCTTTCATCGATGTCAATGATCACAATAGTTTCATCGCCTTGTATCTCTCCACGGCTTTCTAGCATCAAATCTTTGATCTTGTGCTCAAAAGGTTGCCAAAAATGGTTAAATGAGAGATATCCTAGAATGCAGCCAGCCATGACCATAAAGGTAAAAAGAAGTTGTATGAGGCTTTTTTGCATGGTCTAGCATGTTCCTATCATGCGTGTTCGCGCATAGAGTTTGTTGCACGTCATTGAGCGCTTTTTTGAGTGTACTTCCTAATTTTATGAAAAGATTTCTTAAACTACTATTGACACCTCTGTTTCGCTTTACATGTAAAGATCAAACAGTCATTTTTTAGCCACAGGAGGGTATACTTTTCCAAAAAAAAGTGGATATTTCAATCGCAATGATCGCACAACATACCAAAGAATTTTCCAAAAATGCCCATCGTTATGATGACCATACCGCCCTGCAACAAGAGATAGCGTGTTATTTGATTGCACACATTACTTCAACGCCTCAAACCATTTTAGATTTGGGGTGTGGGAGTGGGGCGGTTTTTAAACATATCCCTTGGAAAATCAAACATTTTACAGGCGTGGACAGTGCGCAAGGCATGTGTGAACTCCATCCTACATGTAAAGAGGTTGAGATTCTCTGCGAAGACTTTGAATCGTCCATGCTTTTCGCTCGTTTAAGCCCACCGTTTGATCTTGTGATCTCTTCATCCGCGCTGCAATGGGCAAGCGATATTGAGGCGTTAATCGCCAACATAAGCCTTACATGTAAAGAGGGCGCGTTTGCCATTTTTACCGATAAAACCTTTGAAGCCATTTACCATGTGAGTGGACTCTCTTCGTTCTTACCGAATGCGCAAGCCTTGAGGGTTTTGTTTGAAAACTACTTTACATGTAAATATGAAATCAAAACGTACCGTCTCTTTTTTGACGACAGCCTCTCTGCTTTTCGCTACATCAAAAAGAGTGGTGTGAGTGGTGGAAAAAGACGTTTGAATGTGGCACAAACCAAAGCACTCATCCAAAATTATCCGCATGATTACCTTGAATTTGAAGTACTTTTTATCTGGGGCACACCTCTTAAAGCTTAATTATATAAATTAGTTATTATAGTCATAATTGTAAAAAATATTTAACTATTTTTCTGACGTAATTATAATTTGTTTTTCTAATTATAATTATTATAAAAACAAACATAAATGCCTATAGAATAGATATTTAGTTAAATAAACTTAAATAAAATAGACTACTTATTTGCCAATTTTTTCATAAAAAGTGAAAAAATAATTTACTAAATGTCAATTAAAATTAACTTTTTATCCTCTTTTGCAAAAAAAATTTTATTTTTTTTGCAATCTTCATCGTTCGACAAATAGGGCATTTGCACCGCGTATCTTATTTTTAGGGCAATCTGTCTTTAAAAATGTAAGTTATTTATAAGATTTAACCTTTACAATGGAGTGAGAAAGACGTACTTTCTCAGATGATTTGAACGTGCGAAACTTAAAGGCAAAAGAGAACAAGGAGACGCGATGAAAGTAGAGATCTCACGAAGGAGATTTCTTCAAGGGAGTGTGGCGATGTCCATCGCCGGTGGAGTGAGTATGAGTTCCTCTTCCATGATGGCAAGTGCTGCAACCCCAGCCAAAAAAGTTGGCAATGAAGATAAAAAGATAGCAACACTCTGTGAAATGTGTGTCAATAAATGTGCGGCGATTGCGCATGTCCGCAATGGCGTCGTTGAAAAACTCGATCCAAACCCTCTGTTTCCCAAATCACGTAATATGCTTTGCGCACGGGGAAATTCAGGCATTCAAGCCTTGTACGATCCCGATCGTCTTAAATACCCGTTGATTCGTGATGGTGAAAAAGGAAGTGGTAAGTTTAAGCGCGTCAGTTGGGACGAAGCGTATGCTTACATTAACGAAAAACTCACCAAAATTTTGGACGAAGAGAAAGATAACCGCTCCACCGTCGCTTTTTGTGCAGGCGAAGGTATGGCTGAACACACCTTTAAAAGCTTCTTTACGATGTTTGGCTCTTCGCATTTTCTCAACCATGCGAGTTTATGTCTAGCAACCACCGTTTCAGGCTATTCTCTGACCATTGGAGGCTATGGCATTGCCGATTTGGACAATGCCAAATACGTCATTATGGCAGGCGCCAATCGTGCGGAAGCGATTGTAACGCCTGATACGATGGACATGTTTAAACGCACCAACGGACGAGGAGCAAAACTGATCACCGTCGATCCTCGTTTCACCAACACTGCCGCGAAAAGTGATAAATGGCTCGCCATTAATGTAGGAACGGATTTGGCGTTTGTACTGGCACTGACGTATGTTGTCATCAAAGAAGAGCGTTACAACAAGGCATTTGTGGAAAATTATTTCAATGGCTTTGAAGAGTATAAAAACCATATTTTAAACAACAACTACACGCCAGAGTGGGCGGAGAAAATCACAGGCATTAAAGCCAAAGATATTTATGAAGTGGCGCGTGATTTTATGGCGCATGCCCCACAAGCGATTTATTACCAAGGCAGACGTACGACTTGGTCTAAAAATGATTTCCAACTCAGACGCGCTCAAGCGATTTTCTCAGCTCTGGGTGGGGGCATTGATGTCAAAGGTGGCATCTGTTTTGGTAAAAGCTTGCCACTGGTTGAACATGACGCGGTTGCACCTATGTACGCCCAAGCCAAACCTCGCATTGAAAAAGATGAAGCAGCGGTTGTGGGCGGTTCTGGTTCATGGGTCGCATTTCGCAATATGGTCTTGGAAAACCGAAGTCCGTATCCGATTCGAGCCCTCTTTAACTACAAACACAACCCTATGCAAAATATGCCGAACAATGCTAAAACAGCAGAGTTTTTGAAAAAATTAGACCTTGTCGTCACGATTGACACGATGCCAAGCGATACCGTGATGCTCAGCGACGTGATTTTACCCGAGTGTACCTACTTAGAGCGAACCGATCCTGTCGTTTCATATGGTGGCATTGAGCCTTCCATCGCGCAACGCAACAAAGCGATTGATCCGATGTTTGAGAGTAAACCTGTGATGGAAATCATGCGAGGGCTGAGCGCAAAACTTACCAAACCGCTGTTTGAAATTACCAAAAAGTACGACGAAGATGTTCAATCAGCAATTGAAGATGATGACGAAGAGACTGTCTACGCAGAGTTTGATCTGACCAAACCGTTTGCGCACGATCAAGCAGAGCTCAATGTTAATGCCGTTGCCAAGTACGAAGGTGCTGCTGATATACTTAAAGAAAAAGGTGTTTTCTACCCCAATATGAATGAGTATTTCAAAAAAGTGGGCGTGAATGACTATGAGTATTATCCTGAGCATAAACGCGCCTACTCGGTACGCAACATGAAATTCAATACCCCATCAGGCAAAATTGAGTGCTCCGTTCCGGCTCTTGCTAAAAAGGGAATCGATGCGATGCCTGTTTGGAGAAGTGAATACGAGATGGCAATCCCCGCAGGTAAATTTCGCTTTATCACCGGTCGTCACGCACAATTTACCCAATCAGGCACCTCCAATAACCGTCTGCTTCTCAATCTTGTACCTCAAAACTACGCGTGGATCAATAAACGTGTGGCTGAAAAACTGGGCATTACGTTTGGTGATAAGCTTGAAGTTTCTAGCAAAATAGGCAAAACAACGATTAAAGCATATCCGACAGAGAAAATTGGACCCGATACCCTCTTTTTTGTACACGGGTTTGGGGTTTACTCAAAGGCGTTGAGTCTTGGGTACAACAATGGTGGTAATGATGCTGCTATTATTGAAGACGGCATTGAGCCGATGCACGGATCATCCTGTCTTCACGACACCATCGTAGAAATTAGAAAGGTTTAATCATGGCACGTTATGGAATGGCACTCAACTACAAAAATTGTATTAATTGTAGAGCATGTGAAAGTGCATGTAAAGAAGAAAATGGCGTTTTACTTTTACCCGATCATTACCGTATTTGGGTCGGCGTTAAAGAGGCGGAGGGGCAATTCCCGAACATCTCTATTGCGTCACAAACCTATCATCCAAGCCAATGTCAGCATTGCGATAATGCGCCCTGCCAACAAGTGTGCCCGACCAATGCGACCTATTATGGCGAAGGGGGTATGGTGATGGTTGATCCGACGAAATGTATCTTGTGTACTTACTGTATCAACGCCTGTCCGTATGATGCGCGTTATGTCGATAATCGAACCAATACGGTTGATAAATGTACCTTCTGTTCAGATACGAGACTGGCTAATGGTGAAACAACCACAGCATGTCAAGCAACCTGCCCAACAAAAGTGCGGGTATTTGGTGATTTGGATGATCCAAACAGCGAGATTTCTCTATTGCTTGCTAACAAAGAGTACCGTCAAGTGAAAGAGCACTTGGGTACGAAACCAAAACTATTTTATATCTTGTAGGAGTTTATGATGCAAACACTCTCTTTGAAAAAACTCTTTAATTTTGAAAAAACACCGCTTAATGTGGTGATGGCAGTGACAACCGTAGCCCTTTTAGCAGCGTTTATGGCAGGGGCGGTTGCGTACATCTTGCACGGACACCATGTTTACAATGTCACGAGGCAACATCCGTGGGGGTTGCTCATCGCGATGTACGTCTTTTTTGTTGTATCTAGCACAGGACTTTGTATTATCTCCTCTATCGGGCATGTGTTTGGTATTCCTGAGTTTCAACAAATCGGTAAGCGCGCCATTGCGGGTGCGATTATTACGATCAGCTCGGGTTTTGCGGTCATTGGTTTGGAAATCGGTCATCCGATGACGATGCTCATTTACAATGTCCTTACCCCCGGTTTGACGTCGGCTATTTGGTGGATGGGCACGCTTTATGGACTCTATCTGACCTTTATCTGTTTAGAGTTTTTCTTTCTCGCGATTAAAGTCAATCACACGTTTTCTAAACTCTTTGGTATTTGTGGTCTTTTGGTGGGGCTTGCCGCACACTCGAATCTTGGCGCTGTTTTTGGCTTTTTGGTTTCACGTCCTTCTGCCAATGGTGTTTTTTACCCTGTTTATTTCATTCTCTCGGCGATGATCACAGGGTGTTATTTGATCTTTTTAATGTATGGATTTCGTTATAAAATGAATTTTCCTGAAAAAGTATCTGTGATGCTTGTGAAACTTTCAAAAATTTTAGGCATGCTTTTAGCCGTGCTGATCTTTTTTGAAGCATGGAAAATTATCACGGCGTTGTATGGTGATATGCCAGAGCGCGCTGAAACGATTTTGCATGCGGTCAAACATCCCAATTTTTGGTTTGGAGAGTTGATCTTAGGTATGTTGATTCCCTTTACGATTATTTTACTCAGCAACGCTAAAGCCATTAAAGCAACTGTTTATGCTTCTATTTCAGGTATGGTGGGCATTTTCTTTATGCGCTATGACTTGGTGCATGACACATTGCTCTATCCGATGACAACGCTCAAACGCTCCGAATACCAAGTTGCTCCTACTTTTGTAGAGTATTTTCCCTCAGCAGCTGAGTTTGCCATAGGGTTTGGCGGTATAGGCTTGGCGCTGTTTTTGTATTATGTTGCCGATAAGGTCTTTAATTTAGATGAAACCACTCAGCATTAACCCCCAAAGGAGAGAGAAAATGAGACTAAGAGTATTAGCAAGTAGCCTGATCGTAGCAGGACTTTTGCTAGGAGGCTGCACTACCCAACCTGAAGCAACAGGAAGTACACCGAGTGCTAAAGTGTTGAATGAACCCACCTTACATGTAAAAGGATTGATGGAGAAATTTAAACTAGAGAATGTCGATTACACCTATGTTAAGACAGCTATTGGTAATGGAACCCGAAGTGGCGCTAAAGCCCTTTTGATTGATGCACGCCCTAACCCAAAATACCTTGGTGGAACGATTCCCTCCAGTTTGAATATTCCTGATACCCAAATTGATAAATATATCGGTCAACTGGATAAAGTGGCTAAAGATAAAGAGATTATCGTCTTCTGTGGTGGATGGGATTGTGAAAAAAGCCCTATCGTAGCAGGACACCTTAAAAGTAAAGGCTTTACCAATGTAAAACTCTACCAAGCCGGTGAACCTGAATGGGCAACTAAAAACTACCTAGAAATTGGAACACCCGTCGTTGAGAGTGCCTTTAAAAAGAATAGTGCCCTCTTGATTGATGCACGACCTTACGCTAAAACATTGCAAGAGTCGATTCCAGGTGCCCTTTATCTGAATGATGAAGAACTGCCTGTATTGATGGGACGTTTCCCTGCTGATAAAACTACACCGATTATCACCTTTTGTGCAGGATACGAATGCCATAAATCCCATGTGGTTGCCAATAAACTTTTAGAACTAGGTTACACTAAAGTCAGTGTCTACGCAGGAGGACTCCCTGCTTGGAAAGAAGCAAAACTTCAAACCACCGCAGGCGCTAAAAAAGTAGAAGTAGCCCCTACCCCTAAAAAAGATACCTTCGTTGAAGGCATTAAACTAGGCGAAGATGAAGGAACGGTAGATGGTGAATGGTATAAAGCACTCATCGTAAGCGATAAAATTCCTGCTAATGTGGCTGTGATTGATGTAAGAAGTGCCACAGAATATGCGAATGGACACATTAAAGGGGCTATCAATATCGAAGCAGGAAAACTCAGTGCCACAGAATTTGCAGCTAAACTTCCAAAAGGTAAAGTGTCTATCATTAACTGTGCCACAGGAGGACGCGCAATGGAAGCCCATATGAAACTTAAAGATGCCAAAGTCGATGTAAGTAAGATCTTCTACTTTGATGCCAATATCAAATGTGATAAGAGCAGTCAATGTGAGATTAAGGTCAACGAACCTTTAGGTTAGGCTTTACATGTAAAGCTGCGATCAGAGATACAACATGCTGATCGCTTAGAATATAAAGAAGTAAAACATGGTAAAATTAACACATGGATTTTTCGCCTTGTGTATGGCACTCGGCTGTTGTTTAACACCCAGTTTAGCCGATACGACGATGGGCGCGGATATTTTTAAAAAAGAGATGCGTACGATTTGTGGTTTTAGTGGCAATGTGATGGCAAAAAAGCATACGCAAAAAGAGTGGCAGCACCTGTATGAAGCAAAAACGCTTCAAGAAGCACTGATCTCTTTTTGTCCTAATGCAAAGCCCTTGACCGAGGCTTCCTTAAAACATCTGTACGATTTTCTCTATCATTTTGCGAGCGATAGTGGCAATACGGCTTTGTGTTATTGATGGATTTAGAACTGTTTAAATAGGGATGGGAATGTTTAAAGATTTTGCGAAGATAGAGACGTTTTTAACCGTTGTACGAGAAAAAAGTTTTTCAAAAGCCTCTAGGAAACTTGGCATTAGCCAACCAGCTGTTACCCAACAGATCAAATTTCTTGAAGATTATGTGAACATTCCCATCGTGGATCGTAAAAAAAGTGGCATTAACCTCACCAAAGAGGGCGAAGAGCTTTTCCAAGTGTTACTCAGCCTTGAAAAGCAGATCTTGATCACGGAAAAAGAGGTGATGCGTCTGGTCAATAAAGAGATACTCTTTATTTTAGGCGCTTCTCCTGTGATTGGAAATTATATTTTGCCGGAATTCCTCAACGATATTCAAGAGGTGATTTCCAATCATGTCATGGTCAAAGTCAACAGCTCCATTGAGTTAACAGAGCTTGTGGTGAACCGAAAAGTAGATCTAGCCCTCATTGAATCACCGACATTTCATCCCAATATTTTCTACCGCGAATGGATGGAAGATGAGCTGGTGGTTGTCAGCAGGTCACCACTTCCAAGCGTGTTAAAAAAAGAGGAGCTCTTTGATTTGCAATGGATTTGCCGTGAAGAGGAGTCCAATACCCGTAAAATCATTTATGAAACATTTCACAAAATCGATGTGGATTGTAAAAATTTTACGATCAAAAATATTGCCAACAGCGCAATGACCATTAAGCAAACACTCCTAAAAGCCGACATCAACGGGGCTCCAACGGTTTCCATTCTTTCCAAATACATGGTCGAAGATGACGTGAGGGCAGGAAGGTTACATGTAGCCACGATCAAAGGGGTTTATTTGATGCGAAAATTTTATATTTGCTACCTTAAAGACCGCATTCAAGATGCACTGATCGCAAGTACACTGGATTTTATTACCCGAAAACAAGATATTAAACCTTCCATTTAACACCCTTTAAGGAGCATTCCGAGCGCTCCTTGTTCTTTTCTGTGTTTTTCCCTCTCTTTGGGGACTCACATAAGCGTCTCATTTTGAATCATACGGCTTTACATGTAAAGATTTAACATAAAATAAAGTAAATATTTTTATAGTTATAGTATATAATGGTTAAAAATAAAGGAGATAAAATGAAAAAAGTTATATTTAGTTTACCATTGCTAGCTTCATTGTTGATCAGCGCTAATCCCCAGAGTCGGGCTGATTGTACAGAAGTGTTTCAAAATGAGATTACTAAAATTCTTTATGCCAACCCCGATGATAAAAACAGCTCTATCGAAGCGTTAACGCAAAAAATCAATACACTTTTAGAAGAGGAGTGCGATCTCAATGCCTCCATTCAAAAAGCTGCAGATAAAGAGAAGAGCGCATCTCAAAATCCTAAAGAAGAGAAGGTGCTTATTTTAGATACGACCAAAAATAGCCAAGACTGTATTGAATCGTTTCAAAGTGAAATCAGGGAGCTTCTGTATGAAAATGAACAGCAAAAAGGCAAAGAGAAACGTGTGCGCGTTGTCATTAAAGGTGATGGTGCTAACTGTACCAAAGAACCTGGTGAAAAATAGAGAGTTCTCCATCAGAGGCTAGCGTATTTAGCCTCATTCTCCATCCTTTTTCTTCTTGCAAAATGAGTTTTGCAAGAAGTCTATTATTTAAAAATAAGTATAAAAATCTCACAAATGTCATTGTTTTTTTACTAATCTAGTAAAAAAACATATTTTATTTTACTAAGTTAAATAAAATTATAAAATTATTTTATTTCTTTTATAAGCGATCACATCGGGCTTTCACCCTTGTTTTGATTCTATTAACTTATAAAAATGATTTAGTTTAATAATAATATAAAGAAACTCTCCTTACAATGTATCCATGAAATGGTTATTTCAATGGTTTTTTTGAAACCTAATGTTTAAAAATTGAAGTGGAGAAAACGAATGAAAGTAGAGATCTCACGAAGGAGATTTCTTCAAGGCAGTGTCGCCTTAAGTATTGCAAGTGGAACGGCGCTTAGTTCGTCTACCATTCTTGCAAGCTCAAAAGAGAAACCTCAAGTGGCACTGATGAAGAAAGTCCCAACTATCTGTGAAATGTGTGTCAACAAATGTGCAGCGATTGCGCATGTACATAATGGCGTTGTAACGAAATTAGATCCCAATCCGTATTTCCCAAAATCTCGCAATATGCTTTGTGCTAGAGGGGCTGCAGGAATTCATGCTTTGTATGATCCTGATCGACTCAAATACCCTCTCATTCGCACAGGTGAACGGGGAGATGGAAAATATCGACGTGCGACATGGGAAGAGGCGAATGAGTATATTAAAGACAAATTGGTCAAAATTTTAGAAGAAGAGAAAGACAACCGCTCCTGTATTGGCTATTGCGCAGGGGAAGGGTTGGCAGAACACACTTTTAAAACTTTTATGTCCGATAAATTTGGATCGTCCAATTTCCTCAACCACTCCACCATCTGTCTGCAAACGGCTGTTTCAGGATATACGCTCACCATTGGTGGTTACGGGCAAGCGGATTTGGAAAATGCGAAGTACGTCATTATGGCAGGTGCCAATCGCGCCGAAGCGATTTTAACACCTGACACGATGGATATGTTTAAGCGCACCCGTGGTCGTGGTATGAAACTGGTCGTGGTCGATCCACGCTTTACCAACACCGCAATGCACGCCGATACGTATGTTCCGATTCGCCCAGGAACAGACTTGGCCTTTGTGCTAGCATTGACGTATGTTGCGATCATTGATCAAGTGTACAACCGCAGTTATGTTGCCAAAAACTTTGTTGATTTTGATAAATACAAAAAACATATTATTGAGAGTGAATACACACCTGAATGGGCAGAAAAAATCACAGGCGTTCCCGCAGCGACGATCTGTAAAATCGCCCATGACTTTATGGCAGCAGCACCGCAAGCGGTTTATTACCAAGGCAGACGAACAACATGGTCCAAAAATGACTTTCAACTCAGACGTGCTATGGCGCTCTTTACAGCGCTTGGTGGTGGCATTGATGTGAAAGGTGGCATTGTTTTTGGCAAAAAGCTTCCACTAGGAGAACACACGACCACCGCTCCAATGTACGCCAATGCAAAGCCTAGAATTGATAAAAATTTAGCCGCGGTTGTAGGTGCGACAGGTACGTGGGTAGGCTGGCGCAATATGGTCGAAGAGGGTAAATCACCCTATCCGATTCGGGGTATGTTTGTCTACAAACAAAACCCAATGCTTTCCGTTCCAAACTCCGCTAAAACACGCACGATGTTTGAAAAAATGGACTTGGTTGTTGTGATCGATACGATGCCAAGCGATACTGCCATGTTAGCCGATGTCATCTTGCCAGAGTGTACTTATCTTGAAAGAGAAGATCCCGTGCAGTCGTTTGCAGGCATTGAGCCTTCCATCGCGGTACGTGAAAAAGTAATTGAGCCTATGTATGAGAGCAAACCTGTCAATGAAATTATGCGAGGCTTAGCGCAAAAACTTTCAAAACCGTTGTGGGAAATTACCAAAAAATATGACGAAGATGTGCAAGAAGAGCTTGAAGATAGTGATGAAGCAGAGTTTTACGAAGAAAATGGTTTTGATTTAGCTGAACCTTTTATGCACGATCAAGAGGAGACAAACAAACACATGTTTGTTGAAAAATACGGCGAAGAGGCGTGGGGAGTCTTACGCGAAAAGGGTGTTTTTTATCCCAATATGCTCACCTACTTTAAAAAGGTTAATAACAATACGTACGAATACTACCCTAAAGATAAAAAGTTTTACTCTGTGTTGAAGTTAGAAGAGGAGTACGATCCTGTCGCCTTTTTACACGATATTTGTGTCAATCCTGTCGATGTTGCCGATCTTAAACGCTCGTTTAATACCCCCAATAAAAAAGTTGAATGCTTCCTTGGTAGTATGGCAGCCAAAGGCGTTGATCCTATGCCTGTATGGAGAGATGAAGAGTATGTAAACGTCCCAGTAGGAAAATTTAAATTTATTACAGGGCGTCATGCGCAATTCACTCAAAATGCTACTCAAAATAATATCATGCTCCTAGAGCTCATGCGTGAGAATTATTTGTGGATCAATGACAAAGAAGCCGAAGCGTTAAACATTGGGTTTGGCGATACCGTTGAAGTGACAAGTAGCATAGGGCAGGTGCGCATTAAAGCCTATCCAACGCCTAAAATTGTGCCACAGAGCGTCTTTTACATTCACGGATTTGGTGCAAAATCAGAAGGACTAACGTTTGCGCATCGTAATGGTGCGAGTGATAATGAAATTATTGAAGATACGATCGAGCCGGTACATGGTTGTGCCAATATGCACGAAACACTCGTATCGATCAGGAGGGTGTGACGATGAATTATGCAATGGCATTAGAGTATCAAAATTGTATCAACTGTAAAGCGTGTGAGGTTGCTTGCAAAGAGGAGAATGGTGTTCAATTGGGAGCGGATAAACAACGCATTTGGATCGGCGTGGTGGAGGGAACCATCTTTGGGAAACCCTTCGCCAATCTCTATCCATCGCAGTGCAACCACTGTATCGATGCGCCGTGTGTAAGTGTTTGCCCGACCAATGCGAGCCATTTTGCCCAGGGTGGTATTGTTAAAGTCGATGCGCATAAATGTATTTTATGTAAAGGCTGTATGGAGGCGTGTCCGTATGATGCACGCTTTGTGGATGACACGATGGTTGCAGTCGATAAATGCACCTTTTGTGACCATCGCTCCTTGGTTGAAGGTGGCACTACTGCGTGTCAAGCCACGTGTCCAACGAAAGTGAGAACGTTTGGTGATTTGGATGATGAAAATAGCGATATTGTCAAACTCTTAAAAACAAAACGCTTTTTCTTTCAAAAAGAGTATACGGGAACATTGCCAAAACTCTTTTATATTTTACCTGATGATGAAGCCTATGCTAAGCAGAGTGTTTCACACAATACGATTATTCATACATGGGAAGATATTAAACCTATGTACGATGAAGCACGAACGAGAAGGAGTAAAGAATGGAGAAGATAAGTTTTATGGGTCTTGACATTAACAAGATCAGTATCGTTCAGCTCTTGTTAAATAAAACGATGCTTTTAGGGTATATTTTTTTGATATTTGCCTGCATTGGCATTTATGAAATTTTTGATGTACGCTATTTTAGTGCAGCCGCTAATGCGCATGCTTCAGGGCTCAATCCAACCGATCCTGCCCTTAAAGAGGCGATGCGTTTAGCCGTTTTTGGAGATGTTGGCGAGGTCAATCGCAATATCCCTTGGACGCTTTTCATTGTGAATTACATGTACATGATTTATACCGGTAGCGGGGTGATCTTTTTGGTCGCATTGGCAGAGTTGATGAATTTTAATCTTATCGCCAAAGCAGCAGCTGGTTTTATGGTCATCGGAATTTCGATGGTGTTTGCAGGACTCTTTACAATCGCAACCGATCTTAATATGCTCAATATGGTTTGGATGGTACTCACACCCAATCTTAATGCGGGTATGTGGTTGATGTTGCCACTTTATTGTACCTATATCCCGTTTGTTCTATTTGAAATTTATCTGGTTCTAACCCATAAACGAGAGTGGGCAAAACGCTTGGCATTGCCTATTTTGGTGCTCAGCATTGGGGTAGACTTGGTTGAGTATTATATTCAAGCGAAACTTTTTTCCATGAATACGGCGCGTCATCTCTGGACAGAATTTCCCTTTTTGACGTTTTATTTTATTATCTCTGCTTTTGTCTCCTCTTTAGGTATTATGGGAATCATCAGTTTCTTCGCTCATCGCAGTAAAGCAGAATACAAAGGATTAATGGATCTTATTCGCAGAGCCATGTTATTTTTCGTCTCTCTTTTAGGTCTTTATGAGATTTTTGGTTATATGACGGTCGATAAAGATTGGGCGTTTTTGATTCTTTTTGGACCCTTTCGTTATGTCTATTTCACAGGGTACATCTTTTTAACATTGGCACTCCCCTTTTTATGTATTGTTAAGGCACGACAGCCTATATTTACACTAGTTGCTTCCATTTCTGTGGTCGTTGGTGGCTTTGTGGGAAGGTATCTTTTTGTCTATGGTGGCAATGCCAATCCTATGTCCAACCGTTTTGGACTCGGATATGAAAAATATGACTTTTATGCACTTTCTAAATCATTTAATTACGTCGCACCGCACTTAGGAGAGATTTTTATCGTCGTTGGCTCTGTGGGCGTGGTGATGGTTATTTATAAGCTTTTTGATACGCTTTTTTCTGTGAATGAATTAAGAGAACACCATTAACCAATAACCCCAAAGGAGAGAGAAAATGAGACTAAGAGTAATAGCCAGTAGCCTGATCGTAGCAGGATTGCTGCTAGGAGGATGTACGAATCAACCCGAAGCGAGTGCAACACCCAGTGCCAAAGTGTTGAATGAACCTACGTTACATGTAAAAGGTTTGATGGAGAAATTTAAACTCGAAAATGTAGATTACGCTTATGTTAAAGCAGCGATTGGTAATGGCACCAGAGATGGCGCTAAAGCCCTCTTGATTGATGCACGACCAAACCCAAAATATTTAGCCAGTACGATTCCCTCCAGTTTGAATATCCCAGATACCCAAATTGATAAATACATAGGACAACTGGATAAAGTAGCTAAAGATAAAGAGATTATCGTCTTCTGCGGTGGATGGGATTGTGAAAAAAGCCCCATCGTTGCAGGTCACCTAAAAAGTAAAGGCTTTACCAACGTAAAACTCTACCAAGCAGGTGAACCTGAATGGATTGCTAAAAACTATCCAGAAATTGGTCTTCCTGTAGTGCAAAGTATGTTTAAAAACAATAGCGCTGTTTTGATGGATGCAAGACCCTACGCTAAATATATGGCAGGAACCATTCCAGGCTCACTCTATATGAGTGATGAAGAGATCGGTAAACTCAAAGGTCGTTTACCCATAGATAAAACAACCCCAATCGTCAGTTTCTGTGAAGGATACAGTTGCGCAAAATCGCATAACTTAGCTAAAAAACTCCAAGAGTTTGGTTACACAAAAATAAGTGTTTACGCAGGTGGATACCCCGAATGGAAAGAAGCAGGACTCCAAACAACTGCTGGTGGCGCTAAAAAAGTAGACGTAGCCCAAACCCCTAAAAAAGATGCCTTCGTCGAAGGGATTAAACTAGGAGAAGATGAAGGAACGGTAGACGGTGAATGGTATAAAGCACTGATCATCAGTGATAAGATACCAGCCAATGTAGCTGTTATCGATGTACGAAGTGCCACAGAATATGCCAATGGTCATATCAAAGGTGCTATCAATATTGAAGCAGGAAAACTGAGTGCCACAGAATTTGCAGCAAAACTACCTAAAGGTAAAATGGTGATTATGAACTGCTCCGCAGGAGGAAGATCGATGGAAGCCTTCTTGAAACTTAAAGATGCCAAAATTGATGTAAGTAAGATCTTCTACTTTGATGCAAATATCAAATGTGATAAGAGCAGTCAATGTGAGATTAAAGTCAATGAACCTTTAGGTTAGAGCTTTACATATAAACGCAAAAAGGGGCGGAGGATTCAATCCTCTCGCCCCTTTTTTTATAGCTAATCTAGAGCTTATTCGTCGCGTGAGCCAAAAAGACCCAGAATTTGAAGCAATGAGATAAAGAGATTTAAAAAGTCTAAATACAGAGCAATAGCACCTTCAATCGGTGTTTCATAAGCGCCTCTGATAATGTTTTGTGTATCGTAAAGAATAAACGCACTAAACAAAATAGAGCTAACACTTGCAATGGCTAATTGTAAGATTGGGCTATGGAAAAAGATATTAATGACGCCTGCAACCACAACCACAATCAATGTGATGAACAACATTTTACCCATTGCTGAAAAATCTCTTTTGGTATTCATTGCAAACACAGAAAGTCCACCAAACGCAACCGTTGTCAAAATGAAAGCATTTGCCACAATACTTGCGCCGCCTTTCATTCCAAGAATGCTCGAAAGAAGCGGAGTGAGTGTTAAACCTGTTAAAAACGTGAAACCAAAAAGAAGTACCATATTCAGGCCAGCTTTCTTTTTAGCTGCAAAAAGTCCAAACAAGAAGACAAACTCTAAAATAACAAGACCCCAATACCAAGAAGCAATGGCACTTGCCATTCCAATTCCGACATAAGCACCTGCACTTGCAGCAAGCAATGAAGCTGCAAAGAGCTGATAGGTTTGTTTAATAAAAAGTCCTAATGAACTTTCATTAAGCCTCGTATGCTCATAGGTACTCTCATGTGAACCTTGTTGTATGTAATTTCTGTCATACAGTCCCATATTAATTCTCCTTTTACTGTTTAATAAACATGTTAAATCAAAACGCATTCTATCCAATTCAAAAGATGGAATGCAATTTTTGAGTTCTCTATTATATGGAAACAGAGTAAACAAAAAATTAATCGTATTAAGGGGAAGAAAAAAACCACTTAATCCCTCGTTTGTTTTAACCTTCTTTTAAGGTGTATGGATATATAATTTCGTCCTCGTTTGAGAGAACGGGGTTAAAGAGAAGCACCCAAAGTAGGGGATTTGCTTCATGTTCATTACCATTTTAACAATGTCAAATTCAATCTTTGAAATCTAAATAAGCGACCTTAGTCAGTGACGCGAAAAAAGAGATTATCAACTCTTTAATAAAAAAGAGATACTTTAAGTCAAATGAAGACACTTCATAAATTTTATGGAGAGTTTGATCCTGGCT
>NZ_JQGK01000014.1 GCF_000743525.1 Sulfurospirillum sp. SCADC
CTTGTTTTTCAGGGTCGACTACTTATATCATTTGCAGAGGTGAATTTTATTAGTTTAAAAGTTGTGGCATAATGGCAGAATGCCCATGATTAAAAGGAAGCTGGTTGCGGTACTGTTGTGGTGACGTACCATTCCACTGTTTAAAACTTCGTGTGAAGCTGCTAAGATCATTGTAAGCCAAATAAAGAGCTACCGTTCCAATATCAATTGAAAAATTGTGCAGATAGTACAGTGCCAATTTTTTTCTCACATCTTCAAGTAATTTTGTATAGACACAGCCCTCTTCTTTGAGGTACATCTGCAACCTACGCACCGTTACATGTAATAAACTTGCAAGGGTTTCGATAGAGACAGATTCATTGCCAAGACGCAGTAAAATCAGCTTTCTCACTTTACTATTCCAGCTCTTATCATAAAAATTGTCAATGATCTTTTCTGCTTGGGATTCAAAGTATTTGAGCAATCCAGGGTAAGCATTTTTAAGAGGTAGCAAGAGCTCTGCTTCTGTGAAAAACAGGGCATTATCGTACGCATTAAAATGTAAATTTTTTCCAAACAACCTCTCGTACTCTTGGATAATAGAGACTTTTGGGTATTGAAAATGGGCAAATTTTGGAACAACGTCATTGAAAGTTGACGGATCAGTGTCATAATCGCGCTTAAATGGATTTCAACTTGATGTGTGGGCACGGGAATCAGAGGATTATCCCCTACACTAAAGCGTAATTTGGTATACCCATTTTCGAGCATAAGCGAAAATTGAAGATTTTTGCCAATTAAAATTGAAAACGTGCATAATTTTTTAAGCATCTCTTCGACATTGGCACTATTGGCAAGCATATAGCCAAGCAACCCCAACGATTCAGAAGATGAAGTCGCACCCAGATGCAACGCTAAACAAGGATCTTTACAAATCTCTGCAGCCTTGTAAAATAAAGCTTTGACTTTGTCACTTTCAATATAACTGTTCTCTTCTAAAAAAATCTCAGCATTAATGCCTATCTCGTCTAAAAGCACATCGGTATTGATCTGATACTGTGACCGCAAAACGCTTAAGATAAAGTGCAACGTTACCGCTGAAACATGCTCCAAGAACGATCCTTTAGGCTAAAATAAGCTAGCAAAACAACTAAATTATACCGTTTACACCGCGAATCTTTCCCTTTTTTTGTCTAAATTTAACGCAATTTATCAAAAAAAAGACATCTTTTGTCAAACGCATAGAGGCAAACCTACGGCATAATCTTTTTAATTAAAAAAGTAGCTCAAGGAGAAACAATGATCGAAAAAGTACGTGATCGCTATGTCACTTTTGCCAACATCGACTGTTATGAAAATGCTATCTTGGTTTTGGATGCGATGTATGAACTTTTTGCACTCTATCCAGAAGCAAAAAATGAGTTATGGGTGCGTTTTGAAACGTTGATTCCTCAAAATTATAAAGAGGTTTTTGCTAAGAAAGATTCCAAAGATATTTTGTACCATATCTGTTCGCATATCTTTTATCTCAGTACGCTTTTTGAAGAATATGAATTTGAAAAAGGGGTAATATTGATGGAACAAGCAGAGATGGAGTGCTGTTAAAAAGCAATAAAAAAGGCAGAAACACCTTTGTGTGGGTGTTTCTGTAGATTGACCTTAGATGCCCAAGTCTTGGCGTTTGAAATACTCTTGTCCCACTTTACACAATGGACACGCTTTGGGTGCTTTTTTACCACGATGAATATGTCCACACACTTCACAAACCCAAATCTCTTCTTCAGCATCTTCAAAGAAGCCATCTTCTTTCATTGCGTCTTGAAGGGCTTTGTATTCGCGTTCGTGCTCTACTTCTACTTTACCGATGGCATTAAAAAGACGTGCAAGCTCTTTGTGCCCCTCTTCCTCAGCGATTTTGGCAAACTCTGGGTACATGATGGTATGTTCGTAGTTTTCACCTGCCATCGCGCTGTCAAGGTTTTTCAAGGTAATCTCTGTCTCAGCGCCATCGACCAGTTTATGGTACGCTTTAAACTCAGCTCTTGCATGCCATTTTTCATTTTCAGCCGCTTCTCTAAAGTGACGAGAGATCGCATGCCAACCCTCTTCCAAGGCAATGTCAGCAAAAAGGTCATATTTATTGCGCGCTTGAGATTCACCGGCAAAGGCTTTCATCAAATTGACTGCTGTTAAGTCTTCGGTGATGCACGCCATCTCTTGACCACAACAGGTCAGTTTACCGCCACCCACATTTTGAACTTCCACTTCATTCCCGCATTTACTGCATTTGTATGTCTCGTACTGTCTCATTCTTACTCCTTTAAAGTTATAGTGACATTTTAATCTAGTTTTACTTAAATAGTAATAAATTGCAATTAATAATTTTTATTATCTACAGAATTCCTTTTTTACTGAAAAAATCTTCAATGACTTTAGGGGCAAACGCTTTGTCGTACATGTAAAGTTCTTGCCACGTTTTGCCTTCTAAAAAACTCTTTGTTCCAATGTCATATTTTGCTTTGACCTGTTGGACAAACTCTAAGACAGCACTAAACAAAAGTGCGTACTGTGCGGCGGTAAATTTTTTGAGAAGATCAAACAAGCGGTAATAATTGACCATCTTTTTACTCGACTCTTCCCCCATGCGAAGCGACCAAATGCGTCCAGCAAACTCATGTTGGTACTCAACGCCTGTGCGAATCTGCAAGGAAAACTCTCTTAGTCCTTGTAAAAATGTCTCTTTGGGTAAAAAATCGGTGGTATTGTGGAAAAAAAGATAGACACTAAACAAAAAAAGATCTTCAACGCAAGGCGCATACGCTTTAATCTCTGCATACGTCTCTTGTTCAACACTCAGCTGCATTCGAAGATACGCCAGATGCTTAACGCGCCAGTTATCTTTTTGCTCTGCCCTCTTCTGCCACTCAATCAATGTAGGTCTCGGTATATCGTAACGCTCAACTAAAGGCTTGTAAGATGTCTGCATCGCTTACTCCCAAGTCAGAATGGACTATTCTATTACTTTTTGTGAAATATTTCAATACTTAGGGTTTATTTGAAAAGAAGAGAGGAAAAATGTATACCATTTGTTAATGATAAAAACAAATGGTATACATAAAAAAGAGATTAGATATGGAAGTGTTTTAAAAATGCTGGGTTCTTCTCAACCAAACCAAGCTCTATCAAGCGCTTTATCGTTTTTTGATCGCAGTCGGTGTCTTTGGGCCACTCTCTGGTGTAGCCATCAAGATCATTTTTAGTCGTCGCATCAATGCCAATGAACTCCTCTTCGACAAAAATGTCGCGAAGTGCATCGATGTTATTGACCACGCGCCAGATCAACATATAGGCATTATCCACGCTATTGCCCTGCGTATCGACAACGATCAAAAGCTTCATATGCTCTTTTAAAGGTTTGAGTGCTTCATACACCTCTTTGCCTGCCCTCTTCTTGTCGATGGTCATAACGGTAATCGGTGTTTTTGTTTCTGTTTTATACTGTTTAAGCACAGAAACTTCAGGAACCAAGGTCGTGACTTTAAACAGAAGATCTCTATCGCTCAAAATGATTTTAGAAGGTGTATCAATCACACTACCCGTACAATCAACACCTAATTTTCCACCAAACAGCGCATTTGGAGAAGCGTGATCAAGGGCGTCGCACACACCTTCGCTAATGAGCAAACGTTTCGCACTGACACGATTTAAGATGTAATCACTCAAAGGCTCGTAATCATCTAAGTCAGGAGCATTTTCATCGACAAAAATGGCGTGTTTAACAAAACTCATCTGTCCTACACCCCAAAATGCGTGCATAAACTGTTTTGCATGTCCAGGATAGAGCACATTCATCTTGGCTAAAATAAAGTTATGAAACACGCCATTTTCAGGCATGTTGTAATCAATGAGATCAGGAGCTGTCGTTTTGAGAAGCGGTAAAAAAATGCGCTCCGTCGCCCAGCCCATATATTTATCTTCCAAAGGAGGTTTTCCCACAACGGTCGCTTGATAAACAGGTTTTTCTTTACATGTAATGCAGGTCACATCCATCACCGGATATGGCTCTTTAAGCGTGTAATAGCCTGTATGATCGCCAAAAGGCCCTTCGATTTCCATTTGAGAAGGATCAACCCAACCTTCGATGACGATATCCACATCTTCAGGCACATAAATAGGATTGGTCAGTGATTTCACCAAACGAGCACTTTTATCTTTGATAAAACCATACAACAAAAGCTCAAACATACCAATCGGCATCGGCGCTTGTCCACACCAAATATAAAGAGGATCACCACCAATTCCAATGCTCACAGGCATTTTTTTACCCGCTTTTTGGTACTCATGAAAGAAATGTGCGCTGTCTTTATGAATCTGCCAGTGCATGCCCAAACGGTTTTTATCGTAAACTTGCAAGCGGTACATGCCTAGATTTTGTTTCGTCCCATCCAAACTTTGTGTGTAAACCTGCCCCATCGTGATAAACGGACCACCGTCTTCACTCCATGTGGTTAAAATAGGGAAATCATAGAGATTGGGCTCGTCATACACTTTTGTTTGACAAACACCCTTGCCTTTCAGTCGTTTTGGAAGCGCATTTTTAAGGTTAAACAGTGTTCCAAGCATGCCCATTTTATCCATAAACGATGTGGGTGGTTTCATGTGCATGAGTGCTTCGATCTGCTTAGCTACGACGTTAGGATTTTTACCAAAAATAAGCTCAGTCGCTTTAGTCGATCCAAACACATTCATCAGCACTGGCATATCGAACGATTTTCCCAATCTTTTGCTCACAGGTTTGGTAAATAAAAGCGCTTTGGAGTCCTCTTTTTTGACTTCGATGTAAGCCAAATGGGGGATTTCTAGGTCAATATCAAGCTCCGTATCGATGACATGTAAAAGGTTATTTTTGCGTAAAAGCTCAATGATTCGCTGCATGGTTAGCCTTTAAAAAATTTCGTTGAGCGCGATCTTTTCCGCACGTTCCAAGAGCGCTTTTGCTCCTCTATCAAGGACTTTTTGTGCCAATGCTTTACCCACACTTGCATACTCCGCTCGTGTGGTGGTTATCGCTTCGCTGAGCATTTCAGAGCCATCGGGAAGCCCTAGAATTGCTTTTACATGTAAAGCATCGCCACGCAATTCTGCGTTCACCCCAATAGGCACTTGGCAACCGCCTTCAAGGATGGTCACAAAGTCGCGCTCAACGCGTGTTTCGATGATGGCATCTGCATCATTCAGCACGGAGACCAAACGTTCAACCTCGGCATCGCAGACAATTTCAATCCCAAGCGCTGCTTGCCCCGAAGCAGGGATCATCACCTCTTTAGAAATCGGTGTAAAATAGGTCACTTCTGCGCTCAGCCCCAAACGGTTTATGCCAGCACTCGCTAAAATGATCGCATCAAATTCGCCCTCTTTAAGCTTTCGAATGCGCGTATTGACATTGCCTCTAAGATTTTTGATCACAAAATCAGGACGTAGTTTTAAAAGCTGCATGCGACGTCTCAAACTCGTTGTTCCCACAACTGCTCCATGAGGAAGCGCTTCTAATGAAGCGTATTTTTCAGAAAGCATCGCATCACGCACATCTTCGCGCTTCGTGATGACACCGAGCTTCAAACCCTTAGGGAACTCCATAGGCACATCTTTTAAACTGTGCACAGCAATGTGTGCTTCACCACGAAGCATCGCCTCTTCAAGCTCTTTCGTGAAAAGCCCTTTGCCACCAATTTTGGCTAAAGCGACATCCAAAATTTTATCGCCTTTGGTCATCATGACAGAGAGTTCAACTTCAAGACCAAGATGCGCTTTTTCAAGCTCCGCTTTGACAAATTCAGACTGCCAAAGGGCCAATTTACTTCCACGGGTTGCAATAATGAGTTTTTTCATTTAGACTCTTTTATAAATTTTCTATAGCTTCGTTTTGTATCGTCTTTTTTACCATCCAGATAGATCGTCGGCGTGCCATTGACCATGAGTGCTGCGGCAAGCGCTTGGTCTTGCGTGAGTTTTTGCACAATATGCGCTTGATTGATCTGATCAACGGTAAAATTTTTATTTAACGCTGTGTTGAAAAGCTCTAAAATTGCCTTTTCATCGCTGATTTTTATATCAAAAAACTCTTTGTATACTTTCTTGACAATCGCTTTATCGCCCTGCTCTTCGGCTAAGATCATCGCTTTTACCAATGTAGGTGATGCTGGGTGAATCGAGAGAGGAAAATGGTAGTAAAAGAGCGCAAACGTTTGCGGATTGGCTTCCACATCGGCTATCACTTCGGGTAAAAAGTCCATGCAAAAAGGACAGAGTGGATCGCTAAAGACAACGAGTTTATGCGGTGCATTCAGATTTCCAGCTAAAAGATGCTCTTTGGTGTACGCGGAGGCATCTACATCGAGCGAATAGCTCTCTTTAATGCTTCGACCACTGGTAAGATCAGCAAAATCTTTACTCAGAATCTTACCATCGGTAAAGACAACGTCATTGACGGAGAGTTTTTTACCCTCTTGCTTGGTCAGCTTAAGATCAATGCGCACAAAATAGACCATCCATTCGGGCATCTCTCTCATCGCCTCTTTTTTGAGAATCACCACTTTATCAAAGGTGTAATTTTCATTGGGAGCAATGGCTTTTTGCAAAAATGTCGTTACTTTGGCATCCAGTTCTGGGGTAGACGCTGCTGCGAAAAGCGTGCTACTGCTTAAGGTGATGATTGTCGTCAATAATTTCAACATCAATGATCTCATCGTGATCTCCTTGTTTAAAATGCGTTGTTGTGGGGGTTTCGTCTTTTACATGTAAGAATTTTGAAACGATTAAAGTCACCAATGAGCTAAACTGCAACAGTAAACCTATGATGTCACCTAAGAAACCGGGTAATATCAACAAAATGGCGCCTACAATCGCCCAAAGATTGAGTCTTTGAAACGATGAAGGGCTGATTTCACCTTGCATCAAGGCAGTGAGATTTTGCATCAGTGTCAAGCGGAAATTGGCAAGCAAAATCCCACCTAAAAGGGCTGAGATAACAAGTTCACCAAACGTTGCCATCACCCCAATCTCAGAAGCAATATTTAAAGAGACCATCACTTCCAAAAAGAGATAGATCAGAAAATACTTCACGCTAAAAGCTCCCTTAGTATAGCAAGAGCATCTTCTTTTTTGACAACCATTTTCTCCAAAGTTTTTCGCTCAACAATCTCAACAAACCCCTCTTCAAGCTCTTTACCAACGATCAGTGCGTACGGAAGTCCAATGAGTTCATAATCTTTCATTTTAAAACCAAAACGCTCATTGCGATCGTCCAAAAGGACATTCAAGCGCTCAGCTTTTAAAGCAGTGTAAATTTTTTCTGCATATCCACTTTGCGCCTCATCTTTACCATTAGAGACAATGATATCCAAAAGATACGGAGCGGTTTGCTTGTTCCAAATGCACCCTTTTTCATCATGGCTTGCTTCGATCATAACAGCCACCAAACGACTCACACCCACACCATAGCAGCCCATAAAGAAAGGTTGTGCTTTGCCATTTTTATCTAAGAAGGTTGCGCCCATCGCTTTTGCGTATTTTTGTCCGAGTTGGAAGATGTGCCCGACTTCAATGCCTTTGGTCACTCCAAGCTCCCCACCGCAACATGCACAACGATCACCTGCTTTGACACTAACTAAGTCTTTGTAACGATCTTCATTGAAGTTAAACATGGAGACACCCACCATGTGGAAGTCTGTTTCATTCGCACCGCAGATAAGATTCTTCGCCTCTTTAAGCTCTAAATCTATGTAAAATTTTACACATTCTAGTCCAATCGGTCCGATAAAGCCTGCTTTGAGCCCAGCTTTTTCAACATCCTCTAAAGAAGCATCTAAAAGATCCAGAGCACAACACGCATTTTGTGCTTTAGTCTCTTGCAGTTCATCATTGCCGCGTACAAAGAAAACAACCACCTCTTCTTTATCGACATAAACAGCTTTTTTAACGACGGCTTTAATGCTGTAAAAAGGATCCACTTTGAAAAAGTTACAGACATCCTCAATGGTTTTCATATCGGGAGTTTTGAATTTGGAAAGATTGGCTTCAGGCGCTTCTGCGCTCGTCGTTTTAGGAGAGCGTTTTGCCGCTTCAATGTTCGCAGCATACGAGCATTGTTGACACACAACGATGTCATCTTCCCCGTTTTGTGCGAGCACCATAAACTCTTTACTACCACTGCCACCAATGGCGCCACTGTCTGCCTCAACGGCTCTAAAATCAAGTCCTAAGCGTGTAAAGATTTTGGTGTAGGTTTTCTCCATCACATCAAACTCTTTTTTCATACACGCTTCATCTTCATGGAAGCTGTAACCATCTTTCATCGTGAATTCGCGACCTCGAAGCAGTCCAAAGCGAGGACGCGCTTCATCGCGGAATTTTGTCGTAATTTGATAAAGATGCAGTGGCAGCTGTTTGTAGCTGTTGATGCGGTTGCGAACGATGTCTACGACAACCTCTTCATGGGTAGGGCCTAGTACAAATTCGTTCTCTTTTCGATCTTTAAAGCGACACAACTCTTTGCCAAACACATCGTAACGACCACTTTGTTTCCAAAGTTCCGCAGGGGTAACCACATCCATCTGAATCTCTTGGGCACCGGTTTCATCCATCTCTTCTTTAACGACATTTTTGATTTTGTCAAAAACGATTTTTCCCATTGGCAAAAAGTTATACAGTCCACTTCCTACTTGTGAGATAAAACCGCCACGCACCAAGAATTGATGGCTTGGAAGTGTTGCATCTTTGGGTGCATCCTTCGTTGTTGGTGCATACAGTTTTGAAAATCTCATTTTATTCCCCCCATTTGGTATTCACATTTGTATAAATTCATACGTTTTGTTTGGTCTTCATTGATATTAAAAATATATTGAACCGCTTGCACGATCGTGTCAGCTTCTGGTTTTTCAGCGACCTCTTTAAGGTTTTTAGTAGCGGAGTGTAAAAAAGAGTTAAAGGCATGGTGCAGTACTTTGGAGACTTGATCGTGCAATTCTTCAGGAATATACCCTTTTTTGACCGCTTTTTCGAGCTCCTGCAACGAACACTCTTTCGCATGATCGCGAATCTCTTTGATGATCGGATCGACGCACATGCTCTGCAACCATTTAAAAAATTCCATGGTGGCTCGACCCACGATGGAGTACGCGATTTTAGCTTGTTCTTCACGAAGAGACATATTGCGATTGACAATCTCTTCTAGATCATCCACGGCATAAACATGCAAATTTGCATGCTCCTTAATATCAATATCTCGAGGAACCGCGATGTCGAACCAATAACGTGAAAACTCTTTCTCTTCGACCATGTCATCGCTAATCACACTGTGAGGCGCACCCGTTGCGGTAAAGACAAGGCGGTAACGGTTGATAAATTCTGTAAGCTTTGAATACGGTGCTGTGGTTGCAAGCTCTCCAAGTTCTGCCGCCAAAGCTTGGGCATGCTCAAGATTGCGGTTGATGATAATGACATTGACCCCATTGGCGATCAGATGCTTAGCCGCTAGCTGACTCATCTCACCTGCACCTACAACCAACGCACTGAGTCCGCCAATGCTGCCTAGAAGATCTTTGGCTTTATTGACCGCAACACTGGAAACGGAGACGGGGCTTTTGGAAATGTCGGTGCGGCTTCGCACTTCTGCGGCACAGCGAAAAGCATGGTGCATCGCACGTCCTAGTTTCTGTCCACAGTAGTTATTTTCAAAGGCAAATTTAAACGCCTCTTTGAGTTGCCCCGCGATTTGCGTCTCACCTATGACCAGACTGTCCAAGGAAGCGCACACCGTAAACAGATGGTGAATGGCGCCATTGTCTTCATAAATATCCGCATGTTCTTCTAACGCTTCACGCGAAACATTGGCAACATGGCTTAAAAGATCAAATGAATCGCCCAAAGCTGATTGGCAATCTGTGACGCTGGTGATGATCTCCACACGATTACATGTAGAAAGTAAAATCACTTCATTCACCGCAGCACAGCCGATCAACGTTCCCATAAAATGGCGGCATTTTTCTTCTGAATTAAACGCTAATTTTTCACGAATGCTAATATCTGTGTTTTTGTGTGTAAAACTCATCGTAAGATAGTGCATTAAAAATTCCTCTCGATCATCTCTTTTATAATGGAGCTTAAGCCCACATCTTCTTCATTTTCAATCACGTCTAACGCTTCCATTCCCAGCCTTCTCGCATAGGCAATGGCATCTTGGAGCGCTTTTGTTTCATTCATTTTGGTTTTAATCCACACTTTATCTGCCTCATCAAGCTCTTGTTGAAACAAAGAGAGAAGTTTAGCTTGATCTGCAAAGCTTAATGCACTGTACATGTAAAGATACGGTAGCGTCGCTTTGCCCTCTTTAAAGTCATTCAATGAAGGTTTACCAAGGGTTTCGCTGCTTTGTGTAATATCCAAAATATCATCGATGATTTGAAAAGCGAGTCCCAAGTTTTTACCATACAGTGCGTAAATATCGCCATTTTTGCCAGCAAGAAGTGCTGCGGCTTTGGCTGAAGCTTCTATGAGTGAAGCCGTTTTTTTGTAGATCATGTCAAAGTAACGCTCTTCGCTCTCATTAAAGGTTTGCGAAAGCTCTACATCTAACAGTTCACCCACGGAAAGCAGTGCTACGGCATGTGAGATGCTGTACGCAACATCTTTGGGCAAAAAGGTAAGTTCACTAAAGCCTTTTGAGTAGAGAATGTCGCCTAACATAATGGCGGTTTTATTGCCAAAAAGGGCATTAATGGACTCTTCGCCTCGTCTTGTAAACGCATCATCAATCACATCATCGTGCAGTAAACTCGCCGCATGAATCAACTCAACAATGGCGGCAAGTTTGAGTGAATCTTCATTGACTCCAGCGATCTTTAAAATAAGTTTTGCGCGTAAACGTTTTCCTTTAGGAACTCTATGAAAGAGCTCAACACTACGTGGATCACCTAAAGAAGCGACCATCTCAACCATCAAATTTTCAACTTTTCCTAACACGTGCGTTCCTACGGTTTCTTTTTGGGTTTAAACTCAACTTCTATGCGTTGTTGATTATCTTCTATAAATATATCTAAAATTGCCTCTTTATTTCTTTGATCGAAGTCATTAAAGACAATTTTTGCATAGGTTCGCGCAATCATCTTGTTATTTCCATCGGGTAAAAGCGGAACAATAATGCTCTGTAAAGGGTATTTTTTCTCTAAAACATACTGTGTGGGGTAGCCTCTATAGTTGACTAAAAG
The DNA here is from genome assembly GCF_000743525.1 of Sulfurospirillum sp. SCADC. Taxonomy (GTDB): domain Bacteria; phylum Campylobacterota; class Campylobacteria; order Campylobacterales; family Sulfurospirillaceae; genus Sulfurospirillum. Next base: position 11,244 of record NZ_JQGK01000014.1, read on the forward strand.
AGTCAACATATTGTTGGTAAAGAGCGTCCAACGAAGTTTTAAGAGGTATTCGTTATTGGGATTTTCAGCGGTTGGCTTTTTAGTCACCTCTTTATGGTTGATCAAAACCAACCCTGGTTCGTCTTTTTTGAGGATAAATTTATGCTCATATTCGTATTCTATCGGTGCACAAAACACATAAGAACACAAAAGTAACAGCCACAATACGCTTTTATTCATTTTGGGTTAAAATTTCCCCAACACTGCTAATAAACAGATCGTTATTATGCTCAACCACCGCGTCCATTTCGTCCATCAAAACCGTACGAATCATTCCTTCTAGGGCGTCAACACCGACCTGCTTTTCAAGCAAAATTTCCATAGCGCTGTAACGATCCACGATCTCTAAAAGCTTTGTTTTCACCAGTTCTCTGTTCGCATTAAAGAGAATATCAAAAAATTTACTTCTAGGACTTCCCATAAAAAAGTCATCTTCGTCTTCGTACAACATCGTTTCTCCTCATTCAAAAAAGAAGATTATAGCACACTAAAGCTTGTCTCATCTGAAAAACCACAAGAGAGATTGCAGACGTTCGAGAAGCATTTTTCACTAACAAAGTGTTAGTAAACACTGCTTTAATTCTTCAAAAATCATACTTAAAAAGTGCCTAAAATAGACTATTTACATAAAATTATATGTATAATAATCTTTACAATTTATTGGGTTAGTTTTTTATGCTTTGAGAGTGCTAGCAGTATTATTCATCCTCCATGGGTCTTTACATGTAACGATAAAAAATGCTTTTACTTCCCTTCCCTCTTCCCAAAAATAATCTCTACTTTTTTAATCATTAGTTATTTGATAAAGTTACTTGACATTGAAAAAAAATTAGTCTATACTTTCAGCAACGAAACAAAAAGGATTAAAAATGAATCAAGAGACACTTGCTCTGCATTATGGATATGACAAACAGCAATTTGGCACAATGTCCGTTCCTATCTACCAAACCACAGCGTATGACTTTGGAAGTGCCGAGACTGCGGCGAACCGTTTTGCACTCAAAGAGCTTGGACCCATCTATACACGTCTGAACAATCCAACAACCGATGTTCTCGAAGCGAGAATTGCGGCGGTTGAAAACGGTGAAGCGGCGATTGCAACCGCAAGTGGTCAAGCAGCGATCTTTTTTGCGATTGCAAACTTAGCAGAAGCTGGCGATAATATCCTCGTTGCGAAGAAAATCTACGGTGGTGCCACCACGCTTTTAACCCATACGATTAAACGTTTTGGCATTACCGCAAAAGTCTTTGAGAGCGACCATGCCGATGATTTGGAAGCATTGATTGATGATAAAACCAAAGCGATTTTCTTTGAAACGCTTTCAAATCCTCAAATTGCGATCCCCAATATTGAAAAAATCGTCGCTATCGCTCAAAAATACAACATTATTACCGTTGCGGACAACACCGTAGCCACCCCTATTTTGTTCCAACCCCTTAACCATGGCATTGATGTGAGCGTTCACAGCGCAAGCAAATACATCTCTGGTCAAGGCAGTGCAATCGGTGGTTTGATCGTGGAAGCTAAAGGGCTCAATGCAAAGCTGATCGGCAATCCACGCTACCCTCACTTTAATGAGCCCGATGAGAGTTACCATGGATTGGTGTACGCGACCTTACCATTCCCGATCTTTTCACTCAGGATTCGCCTTTCACTGATTCGTGACATCGGAGCGACCATTGCACCCTTTAACGCTTGGTTGCTGATTCAAGGACTTGAAACACTTTCCTTGCGTGTCAAAGAGCATTCACGCAATGCCTATAAAGTAGCATCCTTTCTAAAATCGCACCCAAAAGTGAAAAAAGTCTCGTACCCAGGACTGGAGAGTGACCCTTTACATGTAAGAGCAAAACAGTACTTTGTAGAGGCTCAAACATCGGGACTTTTAAGCTTTGAAGTGGAAGATTTTGAATTTGCAAAGCATATTTTAAATAGCACTAAAATTTTCTCCGTTGTGGTCAACATTGGTGATTCAAAATCCATCATTACGCATCCAGCAAGCACCACGCATCAACAGCTTTCAACGGAAGAGTTAGAAAAATCAGGCGTTAAAGCAGGACTGATTCGCCTTAGCATTGGACTTGAAAATGCCGATGATCTCATCTCTGATCTTAAAATTGCACTCGGTTAAGGAGAGGCTATGTCCCTACTTTCAACCAAAGGCATGTATGGTTTAAGTGCCATGTACCAGCTTTTTTTAGCAAAAAGCACGAAACCATTACAAATCAAGGAGATTTCAGCACGTGCTGAAATTCCCCAAAATTATTTAGAACAGCTTTTAATTCTGCTACGTCAAGCAGGGCTTGTCAGCAGTGTCAGAGGTGCTTATGGAGGCTATTTATTAGCTAAGAATGCAGAAGATATTTTGATCAAAGATATTCTAATTGCATTAGAAGGCAATCTTGTTGTCACTGATGTGGACGTGAAAGACCCTGTACTTCGAATGTTTTACGAAGAGAGCAATCATAAAATCCAAGAGATTTTTAACGTGCCTTTATCCGAATTTGAAGTCTATTCACAACGTCTTAGTACCCAACTCAACTATAGCATCTAAATCTAACTTAAGGAGATTCTTATGTATGCACACAACGTAACAGAACTTATCGGCAACACACCTCTTGTGAAACTCAACCATGTATCCAATGCTTCAAACGCGTTGATTCTTGGAAAATGTGAATTTCTTAACCCTTCACACTCCGTTAAAGATCGTATTGGATTTAACATGATTAAAACCGCTTTAGAAAAAGGCTTAATTGACCACAGCTCAATTATTATTGAACCCACCAGTGGCAATACAGGCATTGGTTTGGCGATGGTATGTGCAAGTCTTGGCTTAAAACTCATTCTTACTATGCCAAGTTCCATGAGCTTAGAGCGTCGCAAACTTTTGGCGGCACTCGGGGCTGAACTGGTATTAACAGAGTCAACACTGGGCATGAGAGGTGCTGTGGAAAAAGCGACGGAACTTTCCAAAGAGACACCTAACTCGTTTGTACCACAACAATTTGCCAATGAATCCAATCCAGCGATTCACTACGCCACCACAGCCGAAGAAATTTGGAAAGATACCGATGGTAAAATAGACATTTTTGTGGCTGCGGTGGGAACGGGTGGAACAATTACCGGCACAGGGAAAAGACTCAAAGAACTTAATCCTAACATTAAAATTATCGCCGTTGAGCCAGACACGTCGCCCGTTCTCTCCGGTGGAGCACCAGGACCGCATAAGATCCAAGGTATCGGCGCAGGATTTATACCTGCTGTCCTTGATACGAAAATCTACGATGAAGTAATCAAAGTCAGTTATGAAAATGCCATTGAAACATCCCGTAATCTTGCCAAACAAGAGGGTTTATTGGTCGGTATTTCTGCAGGTGCCAATGTCCATGTTGCTTCAGCCATTGCGCAACGAGCAGAAAACAAAGGTAAAACTATTGTTACCATTTTATGCGATACGGGTGAGCGTTACTTAAGTGCTGGTCTGTATGAATACAAAGAGTCGTGAAAACGACTCTCTTTTTGCCTTTAACAGATTTTATGGTACCATTTCTCTAACGCTATAGAGGCATGGATACATCATGAAAAGAATACCGAGCATTATGCTTAAAAAGCCTATTTTATTGGGTTTAATTACCTTTGTTGTCAATCTTTTCATCAGCTCAATACCTGTTTTAATCCTGCATGAAAAGCATCTTCAACAGAACAAAAATATGTTTTCCATCTCTTCACTTTTAGAGAACGAGCATCTTTTAGAACAGCAAGCGATTGTCAATAGTGCCCTTTTTTATTCCTTCTTATTTTCCATTATTCTCTCCATTCTTATTGTTTTTTTAACCACTTTTTTAAAAAAATCTTACCTAGAAGTCGAAAATCTCTCCCATTTTGATGGGCTGACCGGTCTGTACAATCGTTTAATGTTTATGGAGATTTTTCAAAAAGAGATTCAAAAAATCAAACGCACGCAAAATCACCTCTTTTTGGTAATTGTGGATATTGATGATTTCAAACCTATCAATGATACTTACGGGCATCTTGTAGGCGATGAGGCGATTAAAACAACCGCGCATACCTTGCAACATCTTCTTCGCGAATCAGATTCCATTGCTCGTTTTGGTGGGGATGAGTTTATTATTTGCATCGTTGATAACGGCAAAGATGCCGCTTCAACCATTGTCAATCGCATCTTAAATGAATTTAACCATAAAATCATTCCTGTAACACGCAATGAAGAACAACAAGAACTTCAAATCAATCTGAGCATTGGTTACACGGCGTATAAAAACGAAGATGATTTTAAAACGATGCTTCAACGCGCCGATCAAGCGCTTTACATCTCCAAAGAAGCGGGTAAAAACACCGCTACATTCCTTGCTTAACCAATAACAAGAGTTCTTGCTAAATCCGTTGTACAAAAACGCTATTAATCAAGCTTTTACCCCTATTTTTGTATAATTGCCCAAAAAATTAAGAAGGCATACAGACTCATGAGCGAAAAAAGTACTGTTTACAACCCCAAAGAAATTGAAGAGCGTTTTTACGCTATTTGGGAGCAAAGAGGCTATTTTGAGATCGATGGCAACAGCGCGATTCAAGAAGAAGGCAAAAACTTCTGTATCATGATGCCACCTCCCAATGTCACAGGAAGCCTCCACATCGGACATGCGCTTACCTTTACCCTGCAAGACATCATTACGCGTTATAAGCGCATGGACGGTTTTAAAACACTCTGGCAACCGGGCATGGATCACGCCGGAATTGCGACCCAAAACGTCGTTGAAAAACAACTGCTTGCCCAAGGCATTAAAAAAGAAGAGCTAGGACGTGAGAAATTCTTAGAGAAAGTCTGGGAATGGAAAGCGTACAGTGGCGGTCAGATTTTCAATCAAATGCGCAAACTTGGAACTTCTCCTGCATGGAGCAGAGAACGCTTTACAATGGATGATGGACTGAAAAACTCCGTTAAAAAAGCGTTTGTAAAGTACTACCAAGAGGGGCTTATCGTTCGTGGAAATTACATGGTTAACTGGTGTACACACGATGGTGCACTCAGTGACATCGAAGTGGAGTACGAAACCCACAAAGGTAAACTCTACCACCTCAAATACTTTTTAAAAGACTCCAAAGCGTGTTTGGTTGTCGCCACCACACGACCTGAGACCTACTTTGGCGATACCGCTGTGATGGTACATCCTGAAGATGAGCGTTACAAACATCTTGTGGGTCAAAAAGTGATTTTGCCACTGATTGGTCGTGAGATTGAAATTATTGCCGATGAGCATGTCGATATGAGCTTTGGAACGGGTTGTGTTAAAGTCACGCCTGCGCATGACATCAACGACTACGAAGTGGGTAAACGTCATGATTTGGAATTTATCACGATTTTTGATAGCAACGGTATTTTAAACGACTACTGTGGTGAATTTCAAGGGCTAGAGCGTCTTGAAGCACGTGCGCCGATTATGGCTAAGTTGGAAGCTGAGGGTTTTGTCGATAAAGTCGAAGATTATGAAAACCAAGTGGGTCACTGCTATCGTTGTAAAAATGTGGTGGAGCCTTATATCTCAAAACAGTGGTTTGTTAAAAAAGAGATTGCCGATGGTGCTATTGCCAAAGTCAATGAACACTTAGCCGAATTTTACCCAAGCCATTGGCTCAACTCCTACAACGCATGGATGAAAGAGCTTCGCGATTGGTGTATCTCACGTCAACTCTGGTGGGGGCATCAAATCCCTGTTTTTTACTGCGATGAATGCGGACACGAGTGGGCAAGTGAAAAAGAGAGCGAGCATGAATGTCCTACATGTAAAAGTGCTAAAATCCATCAAGACCCCGATGTACTCGACACATGGTTCAGTTCAGGTCTATGGCCTTTTTCAACTTTAGGTTGGGAAAATGGTGATGTGTTTAAAGGTGAAAAATGGAATGAGAGTGATCTTAAAGATTTCTATCCCAACACCCTGCTCATCACTGGCTTTGACATTCTCTTCTTCTGGGTCGCGCGTATGATGTTCTCAGGTGAACATACCCTTGGCGAACTTCCATTTAAAGACATTTACCTTCACGCACTCGTCAAAGATGAGCACGGTCAAAAGATGAGTAAAAGTAAAGGCAATGTGATCGATCCATTGGTCACGATTGATGAATACAGTGCCGATACCTTGCGTTTTACCCTTGCCATTCTTGCCGTTCAAGGGCGTGACATTAAACTCAGCGGTGAAAAACTGGAGCAAATTCGCAACTTCACCAACAAACTCTACAACGCATCACGCTTTTTACTCATGAATGCAAACTCATTTGAAGATTTAGACAAGATCGAGATTAAAACAGCGCTTGGGTTATACATGAAAAGCCGTTTGGCTGTGGCGATGGAAGAAGTACGCGCTCACTTTAGCGATTACCGTTTTAATGACGCTGCAACGACACTTTACCGCTTCTTGTGGGGCGAGTTTTGTGACTGGGGTATTGAGCTTAGTAAAGCAGATAAACCAGCCATCATAGAGCTTGGAGCGATCTTTAAAGAGGCAATGAAGCTGATTCATCCGTTTATGCCATTTATCTCCGAGTTTTTGTACCAAGAGCTTTCCGATCAAACGCTTGAAGAGAGTGAATCGATCATGGTCAAGCGCTATCCCCATGCGCTCAAGCAAGATGAAACAATCGAGAAAACCTTTGAACTGGTGATCGAAGCAATCGTAGGCATTCGCCGTGCCAAAGCGAACATCGACCTTGGAAACAAAAAAATTGAACACGCGTTTATCAAAGTACCTAATGCCACAAACCTAAAAGATGCGCTGAAATACATTAGTTTATTGGCAAAAGTTGAAAATATCGACTTTACAGAGACAAAAATAGCCAATGCGGCGACCGATGTAGGCGATAACATTGAAGTGTTTATTCCACTCGATGGCGTTGATCTAGGTCCCATCGTTGAGCGACTCAACAATCAAAAAATTAAACTTGAAAAAGAGATCATGAAACTCTCAGGCATGCTTTCCAATGAACGCTTTGTCGCCAATGCCCCCAAAGAGGTGATCGCTGAGAATCAAAAAGGCTTAGATGATGCTAAGGCAAAAATGGCAAAAATTGAGAGTGAACTACACTCTTTGAGTCTCTAAAACACGAACAATACAAAGGAGAAAGAATGCGTTTTGGTTTAACACTGGTGACTCTTATGGTAGGCTTTATGTCATTCGCCCACGCGGCAAATGATGCGAAAGTTTATACCTTAACACTTGCCACAACATGGGCAGAGCAAGTACCTTTTTTAGGAACAGCGCCTGCAACACTGGCACAAACTGTTGAGACGATGTCCAATGGACGTTTAAAAATCAAGATTGATTCACCCAACAAACACAAATCCCCTTTTGGCGTGATGGATATGGTTAAAGCGGGTCAATACGATCTTGCTTATACCGCTTCGTACTACTACAAAGGAAAAGACTATAAATTGGTCTTCTTTACCACCGTCCCCTTTGGTATGCTGATCAGCGAGCAATATGCGTGGTATAACTATGGTGGCGGCAAAGAGTTGGCAGAGAAAGTGTACAGCACACACGGTCTTATCTCTTATCCAATGGGAACAACGGGGATGCAAATGGGAGGATGGTTTAAAAATGAGATCAAATCCTTAGCAGACCTCAAAGGCTTGAAATTTCGCATTCCAGGACAAGGTGGCGAAGTCATGGCAAAACTGGGCGTGAATGCGATGAGCACCCCTCCCGGAGAGCTCTACACCGCACTTGAGCGCAATACCATCGACGCGGTTGAGTGGATCAGCCCTGTGTTTGACTTCTCTATGGGCTTTCACAAACTCGCCAATTACTACTACACAGGATGGCAAGAGCCTGCAAGCGAAATTCAAATGCTCGCCAATAAAAAGAAAATCGAAGCGTTACCAGCTGATTTAAGAGCGATCCTAGAAGTGGCTATTCGTTCAGTAGGAAGTCAGTTAATGGAGCAAGCAACGCACGCCAATGCAGAAGCTTGGGCAAATATTGCCAAAGAGTATCCAAATGTTAAAGTGCAGCAATTCCCTTCCGATGTTATGGCGGCACTTAAAAAAGCTGCACACGAAATCGAAGATGAACAAGCAGCAAAAGACCCTGTCTTTAAAGAGATTTTAGAATCTCAACGTGCGTACTTAGCGAAAGTGCGACCTTGGACACTGATGGGTGAATACGGATATTTGAAACAACTCGAAAAATAAGAGAGTTTAAGGGCTTTTACCGTTTTACATGTAACGGTAAAAGCCCTCTTCTGCTTGCCTCGTTGCTTACGCTTTGGGGCGAAAAGGTTTCATTACTGCTTCGTTACATGTAAGAAAAGGTCCCTCTAAAAGATCGATGCAATAAGGAACGGCTGGGAAGACTGCGTCTAAACACTCACGAATGGATTTTGGTTTTCCTGGAAGGTTAATGATCAAACTGCGACCTCGAATACCCGCCGTTTGACGCGATAAAATCGCCGTTGGAACGTACTTAAGACTGACTTGACGCATAAGCTCTCCAAACCCTGGCATCATCTTCTCGCACACCGCTTCCGTGGCTTCAGGGGTGACATCTCGAAGCGCAGGACCGGTACCTCCTGTGGTGACAATCAGACAACATCCTTGTTCATCCGCCATATCTTTGAGTGCCTCTTCAATAAGACTCTGCTCATCAGGAATCACTTCGTAAACACTCTCCCACTCAGAGCTTAAATACTCGCTTAATGTCGCAATAATGGCTTTGCCAGAGAGGTCTTCATACACACCGGCACTCGCACGATCCGACACGGTTAAAATGCCAATTTTTGCTTTCACTGTTTTTCTCCTAATTTAAATTCTAGTAACGTCGAAATCGTTTTGGTATACGGTGCATCTACACCGATTTGATGGAGGGCGCGAATCACAACACCGCAAATCTCTTCGATCTCAATGCTTCGTCCCTGCTCCAAATCCACCAACATCGAAGGTTTGATCGAATCAAAATGCTTGATCAGCTCAAACATCGCCTCAACATCGGCTTCGGTAATCTTTACATGTAAAGCGCGCGCTGCCGCTGCCGTTTCGTGCATCAACCCTTGTACAATGGACGAGAGCTTCGTATGATCAAATAAAACACCTGTTTTCACCTCTAAAAGTGCACACAAAGCATTGACGCCATTATTAATAATCAGCTTTTTCCAAAGCTCTTGCTCAATGTCATACGTGGTTTGGGTCGGAATGCCTGCTTCATTAAACGTTGTAGCCAACGTTTCTAAAAAAGCTTCATTCTCAGAGGTTGTGCGCATCATCCCTAAAATCGTCTCAGCAGAACCCACCGCATTCACGCATCCGGGAGCTACAACGTGGGCTCCAATTTTACGGGTTAATCCGCCTATGACAAACTCTTCCGCGAAATAGTCGCATAAAATCGCCTCATTTTCAACACCATTTTGCAAAGAGACAATGTAGGGAGGTTTGATCTGTCGTTTGAGCCACTCAGCCAAAGAGGCTGAAGCTTCACGCGTTGCTGTAGATTTTGTTACGAGTAAAATGACATCATAATGGTGTGGATCAAGATGCGAAAGGGCTTCCATATCTAACGCTTTTACAGGATGAGAGAAGTGAAGCGTTGGGTGAGAAAGGACAAGCCCATTGGTCTGTAAAGCGTCTAAATGCGCACCTCGCGCGACCAACAAAACCTCATGCCCCGCTTCCAATAACTTGGCGGCGATGTAGCTCCCTACTCCGCCAGCACCAAAGATGATAATGTTCATTTTTGAGAAAGGCGAACGCGCACACTCGCTTCATGCGCTCCAAGACCCTCAGTGTGGGCTAGAAGCGCACACGCCTCACCGATCTCATCGATGCCCTGCTTACTCATGCTGATGATCGAAGAGCGCTTCAAGAAGTTCTCAACACCCAACGGTGAGTAAAACTTTGCCGTACCTCCCGTTGGAAGCGTGTGGTTTGGCCCTGCGATATAATCGCCAATCGGCTCAGGCGTATAAGAGCCCATAAAAATAGCACCAGCATGGCGAATTTTAGGAAGGAGATCAAACGGGTGTGATGTCACGATTTCTAAGTGTTCTGGAGCGATTTGATTCATCAACTCCACCGCTTCATCCATCGAAGCGGTGACAATAATAGCACCTCGCTCTTTGATAGAGACTTCCGCAATCGCTTTGCGTTCCAGTGTCTCAAGCCACGCATACACTTCCGTGTGTGTTTTCTCCGCAATCTCAAGTGAAGGGGTAATCAAAATGGAGCTTGCCATCTCATCGTGCTCTGCTTGAGAGAGTAGATCGATCGCTAAAAGATGCGGATCGGCACTCGTGTCAGCAAGGACTCCAATTTCGCTAGGACCTGCGATCATATCGATGTTGACATCGCCAAAAACGAGTTTTTTAGCCGTTGCGACAAAGATATTACCCGGTCCCGTGATAACGTCTACTTTGGGAATACTCTCAGTACCATACGCCATAGCACCAATCGCACTCGCCCCACCGACTTTAAACGCCTTTGTGATGCCACAGAGGTGCATTGCCGCAAGTAAAAGGGGATTGAGCTCATTATGAGGAGCAGGTGTACAAACCACAATCTCTTTAACCCCCGCCACAATGGCAGGAATCGCATTCATCAACAAACTGCTTGGGTATGCCGCTTTGCCGCCTGGAATGTAAAGCCCTGCACGGTCGACGGGTGTCACTTTTTGACCTAAAACCGTTCCATTGTCTTCAAAATCAAGCCATGATTTTGGCATGAGTTTTTCATGGTACGCATAAATGCGTTTATACGCAAGCTCTAGCGCCTCTTTGAGTTTAACATCCAACGCATCATAGGCTTTTTTCATATCAGCGGTTTTCACTTCAAGCGCTTCATCGCTTTCAACATGCCATTTATCGAATTTTTCAATGTGATTTTTTAGAGCGCTGTTGCCCTCAGCTTTAATCTCAGAAAGGATTCCTCCTACAATTTTGGAGACATTTTCCATATCCATATTCCCACGACGGAGCAGTTCATCAAACTTAGCTTGAAAAGTTGGTTCATTGGTTTTTAAAAGTAACATGATTGATCCTCTTTATAAGTGCTTTATTATAGCATATTTGCCTTACGCACATACCTCTGTAGCATCGAAGCATTGCCTAAAATGCCTCCTTGATGGAGATAGATGGGTGTTCCATCCAGCAAAGGCAGATGCTCCAATAAAGCACTCCAACCGACAGGGTCGTACAGCAAATCAAACTCCACACCCATCTCATTACGTAAACGTTGCCATAATACATACAATTCTATGTATAATTTTCCATAGTGGTATTTGTGTTTGGTTTCTAAAATAGTGGGCAAATGTGTCAGATCAGGCACAACCATTTTCCACTGCTTTTGCAAATACGCGCTGTCCCCAACGGTGTTACATGTAAAGACCGGAAAGGGTAGATACTTTTGCAAAAAGAGTGCCGTGGTGCCCGTGCCAGAGGGTAAAAAGAGGTAAGGATTGGAAATGGCATGCGTTTGAATATCTGCTAAAAGTTCGTTCGCTAAAATCTTAACGCCCTCTTCTGCCTCTTTTTGCCTGCCCCCTTCGTTTACATGTAAACTCTTGGCATCGAGCCAACGAAGCACTTCCTCTTCACGCGTCTGAGATTCGATGATATTCATGCCATTTGTCAATGCTTCTTTGTAATTACCGATGGGATTTTCTTTGAGAAACCGTGGAATATGATCACACACATAAATAAATTCCCACCCTTTTAGTCGCGCTAAAACGGAGAGTGAATACATGGCGTTGGATTGGTTGGAACCTGAACTTACCACACGTTGGATATGGGGAAAATCATGATTTAAGAAGTAGTGAAATTTACGGGCTTTATTGCCTGAAAAATCTTTATCTAAAAGATCATCGCGTTTAAGATAAAAAGTCTGATGGTTGAACGTTCGTTTTTCAAAGGGGGAAGAAGGAAAAAACATGTTTACATGTAAAGAGGAAGAAGCCCCAAGATGAGGCTTCTTTTAATTAACAACGATCTAAACAATTGAGATCGGCAAAGGCTTTGAGTAAGCGACTTTTGATCGCTTCTTCGCCAGGACGAAGCCATTTACGTGGATCATAGTATTTTTTATTGGGTTTATCTTCACCTTCTGGATTACCGATTTGTCCTTGAAGGTAAGGCGCGTATTTTTCAACATACCCTTTAACCCCTTCCCAAAACGCCCACTGGGTATCGGTGTCGATGTTCATCTTGATGACGCCGTACCCTACGGCTTCACGAATGTCACTAAGTTCGCTTCCGCTTCCACCGTGAAATACAAAATTGACAGGTTTGGCATCGGTTTTAAATTTTTTCTCAATGTATTTTTGAGAATTATCCAAGATTTTAGGTGTCAAATTGACGTTGCCTGGTTTATAGACACCATGCACATTACCAAAAGAGGCGGCAATGGTAAAATTAGGGCTGATTTTCAAAAGCTCTTCGTACGCATACGCCACATCTTGTGGTTGTGTGTAAAGGGCTGCATTATCCATATGGGTGTTATCCACGCCATCTTCTTCGCCACCCGTACACCCAAGCTCAATTTCAAGCGTCATCCCTAGTTTACTCATACGTTTGAGGTAAGAGACACAGGTCTGTACATTTTGCTCTAGTGGTTCTTCGGAAAGATCCAACATGTGAGAGCTAAAAAGGGGTTTGCCTGTTTTGGTAAAATGCACTTCACTGGCACTAAGAAGCTCATCGATCCATGGAAGCAGTTTGCGTGCAGCATGATCGGTATGTAAAATCACAGCAACCCCGTACGCTTCAGCCAATGTGTGTACATGTAAAGCACCACTGATCGCACCAAGCACGCCTGCTTTAAGGCCATTAACACCTTTTCCTGCATAAAACTCAGCTCCACCATTGGAGAACTGAACAATCACAGGAGAATTAGCCGCTTTGGCTGCCTCCAAAACTGCATTGATCGAATTTGTACCTACGACATTCACAGCTGGAATGGCAAATTGGTTTGCTTTTGCAATCGCAAAAACCTTCTGCAGATCACTTCCTGTAACAACACCCGGTTTGACAAAATCAAAAATTTTTGCATTTACCATGAAAACGCCTTTTATTTCAATTTTTATACGCCTTATGGGCAAAGCCCAAAAAGCTACGCTGCACTATGCACTAAAGCTTGCCTCTTTGAGGCAGAATTAAATCAGTATTAACATGCCTTAGATAATTGCCACTAGAGGACATGTAACATCACATATCGAAAGGCTATTTGCCTCTATTTTTAAAAAACAAGATTTTTGTGAAAAGCCTTGTCTTTTTACGACAAGGCTTTCAATTTTTGAAGTTATTTAATCGTTACTTTTGCATTTTTTCTAAGTGTTTTTGCTTTATCCGCTACTAAAACACGGAATTTTTCCATTTTTAAGCCATTTTCAATTTGTGCTTTTACCACGTCAAACGTTGCTTTCTCAGCCGCTTTGGTATCTTCGACTAAAATAACATGGAAACCAAATTGTGTTTGAACAGGTGTTTTAGTGATTTCACCTTTTTTAAGTGCAAATGCTGCATCTGAGAAAGGTTTTACCATTTGATTGGCTGCAAACCAACCAAGCTCTCCGCCACCTTGACCGCTAGGACCTGTTGATTTACTCGTTGCAAGCTCAACAAATTTGTCATTGAGTTTTTGACCGCTTAGACCATCAAGTTCTTTAATGACATCTTTCGCTTCTTGCTCCGTTTTAACAAGTACGTGTCTTGCTTTAACCGTTGCTGGTTGCATAAATTTGTCAGCGTTTTTGTCATAATAATCTTTCACATCTTTTGCATCTACTTTAACGCCATCGTAGATTTTTTTCATCCAAACTTCAAGGGCAAGGTCTGCTTTGATGCGTTTAAGGGCTTCAGCATAATCTTTCTCTTTTTCAACACCACTTTTAGTTGCTTCCGTCGTCAAAAGTTTACGCTCAACCGCTTGCTCAACAATTTTTTGTTTTGCATCAGCAGGAAGCTCTTCAAACTTTGCACCTTGCATTGCGCGCATAAGCACTGCAATGTCTTGATCGTTTACATCTTCACCGTTGACAGTTGCATAAACTGTTGCATTTAAACTTACACTTAATACTGCCGCAGCAATACTGCTTAGAATAACTTTTTTCACTAAGATCCTTTTATAAATTAATACGCGTATTGTACCCCAAATCTTATTACTATTTCTTAAATGAAATGTTAATTTTAAGGATTATCGGTATAATTTTTCAAAAACAGATGAGAATGACATGAAAAAAGCCACCCAAAAAGAGATTGCAGCGATTAAAGCGCTCTTTTTAGAACACTATGCAACCGCCGTTACCGAACTTAAATACAACTCTTTATACGAACTCTTAGTCTCGGTGATGCTCTCAGCCCAATGCACCGATAAACGGGTCAATCTCATCACCCCAGCGCTATTTGAGCGCTATCCTGATGCTACGTCACTTTCCGTTGCCGATCTTGATGAGGTCAAATTGTTCATCAACTCCTGCTCTTTTTTTAACAATAAAGCGGTCAATCTACTCAAAATGGCTCAAAAAGTGGTCGAGCTTTATGATGGTGAAATTCCTTTAGATGAGCAAAAACTGATGGGACTCGCAGGTGTGGGGCAAAAAACGGCGCATGTCGTCATGATCGAATACGCCAATGCCAATTTAATGGCAGTCGACACCCATGTGTTTCGTGTATCACACCGTTTGGGGCTTTCAAGTGCTAAAACCGCGATTAAAACCGAAGAAGAGTTGACGAAGATTTTTAAAAATGATCTGCACACCCTTCACCAAGCGATGGTGCTTTTTGGCAGATACACCTGTAAAGCCGTCCATCCCATGTGTGAAGTCTGTTTTTTAAAAGAGCTGTGTAAAACAACCCAAACGTTTAAGGTTTGATAGAGTTTCTGCAAAACTCTTTACACGCTTTTGAAGCAAAGCTTCAAAAAGCTACGCTAACGCTGAGTATACTTGAGCAGAAAGCCCACGCACCTTTGGTGCTTTAACCCGTAACAGTGTCGATCCATTTAATGGAGCAGCCTTGTGATGGGTGTTGCACTTTGGGGGCATCTTGCTTACTAAAGAGCATCATCACCGCTTCTCTAAGGTCTTCTTCTTTGACACTGCGCGCATCTTGCCAGTTATCATCCAATCTTCCATGATAGTAGAGCTTCGCTTCACCATCAAATAAGAATATGTCAGGCGTACACACCGCACCCAAACTTTTGGCGACATCTTGGTTTTCATCGATCAGATAAGGAAAGTCGATGTTCATCTCTGCAATTTTGTCGAGCATATGCGAAGGCGAATCTTCAGGATAATTGGGGTGAATGTTAGGATTGATCGCCACGGTGGTAATGTCAAGTTTCTTTGCAAATTCAGCCACAGCGATGAGTCGCTTCCAAATAGCATTAGAATACGGGCAGTGATTACACATCACCGCAATCAAAAAGCCACCTTTTCCAAACAGCTCTTGGCTCTTAAAACGTTTTCCATTAGGATCTTCAAGTTCAAAATGTTCGAGTGTTTTACCCAGTTCAACAGATGCTGAGTGTATGAGTGACATGGTTTAATCCTTATAGATATTAATAATTTTTTGAACAATCAAGGCGGTCTTATCAACAGAAGCAAGATCGCACTCTTCTCTTGGTGAATGCGGATAACGAATGGTGGGTCCTATCGAAACTGCTTCGATTTTTCGAGGCTGACGCGCGATTAACTCACCACACTCAAGTCCCGCATGAATCGCTTTAAACGGAGCATGCGCATAAATGCTCTGCATCGCCTCTTGAACACGAAGCGCAAAAGGTGTGACTTCGGGCTTCCATGCGCCATGCCAACCTTCTTGCGTTACGTCAAAGCCAAGCGCCTTGAAAAACGCCTCTGTCTCTGCTGCTAGTATAGCTAAATTTTCATCATCCATCGCACGTGCGGCACAATCCAACCTAAGCACACCTTCCTGATGGGAAATCACACCCAGATTAATGCTTATAGAGGGGATATCAAGGGTTCTATCCCACTCGCGTACTCCTTGTGCAAATGCCCCAAGTGCTCTCATAATTGCATTGGACTCTGCTATAAAATGCGTATAATTCCCTCGTTCTAAAGGTTTTACATGTAACCGTGAATCGTTTACATGTAAAGGTGTTTTAGACGCTACAATCGTGGTTGCACTCTTTGGAATGGCGTTGCGTCTCTCACCACCTTCGAGCGCGATCAAAACAACATCTTGACTTAAAAGTTCATACCCAAGTGCTTTAATGGCGGAGGGGATTTTTTTATCGATATCCACGCCCGAATGTCCGCCTAAAAAATCAAACGCATGAATTTCATACAGGTGCATAGACTCACTCAACGGTTCAAAATGAAGGTTCAAAGAGGCAATAACATCCACGCCACCAGCGCACCCGATGTAAATTTCACCCTCTTCTTCGGCATCTAAATTGAGTAGCGATGAAGACTTTAAAGGCATTTCAAACTGCATCGCACCAATAAGTCCCACCTCTTCATCAACCGTAAAAAGGCATTCAAGATTTTCGTTATGTTCCATCGCCCAAAACATGATCGCCATACCCATGCCATTATCAGCACCTAACGTAGAGTTTTTGGCTTTGATCAGTCCAGCTTCAATCACAATCTCAATCGGTTGGGTGTCGCCAATACAGACCATGTCGTAATGTGCTTGCAAACAGACTTTGGGAGCACCTTTTTGGCATAAAATATTGCCCACAGCGTCTTCATGCACTCTAAAAGCAAGAGCCTGTGCAAAGGTTTTAATTCTCTCTTTCATCTGTGTCGTATGATAACTACAGCGAGGAATGGCGGTAATTGCTCTAAAATGCTCTACTATTTGCTCCATCAAAACCCTTGAAAATTTAATAAATGAAATGCTATTATACAACCCATGAAAACAATATTAATCCTTCTCACTGCACTTCTTTTACAAGGTTGTCTCTATTTTAACGATCGGGGCGTATCGGGTCGCTACTACAATGGCTGTAAAGAATACTACGACGGTATGGGCATCTACCACAAAGAGTGCGATGAAAACTTGGTCGAATACAAAACCGTGACCGATGGCGTTTCAAAAGGGGTCGACAAGAGTGTTGAAGCCACCAAAAGCCTTTTTGAATAAGCCTGTATGCCTTTAAATAACATTCGCCAAGAGCGACTAGCATGGCTAGACTGGAAAGATATTGCACCGATGAGAGAAGCCCTCGCTGCTCTTCCTCACATTGAAAACATCACCACAACTTTAGGCAATAGCATTCACATCAATGCTTTACATGTAAAGCGTGAAGAGAAAGAAAAAATCCACGAGTGCGCCCTTGCGCTTCGTCCTTGGCGAAAGGGTCCTTTTGAGCTGTTTGATACCTTTATCGACACCGAATGGCAAAGCTTTATCAAGTACAATCTCTTAGAGCCTCATTTTAATCTGGAAGGCAAAATCGTTGGAGACATCGGCTGCAACAACGGTTATTATCTCTTTCGTATGCTTTCACACAAACCTAAAAAATTGGTAGGGTTTGATCCTTCCGCATTGTATAAAACGCAGTTTGATTTTATCAACCATTTTCTCAAAAGCGATATTGTCTATGAAATGCTAGGTGTTGAACATCTGCCTTTGTATGAACACCGGTTTGATACCCTCTTTTGTTTGGGCGTGCTCTATCACCGAAGCGACCCGATTCAAACCCTTAAAGCACTCTACCAAGGGCTCACTCCTGATGGAGAACTCATTTTAGATACGTTTATGATCGATGGCGATACTCCTGTGGCACTTTGCCCCTCAAAAACCTACTCTAAAATTCCCAATGTCTATTTTGTGCCAACCATCCCAGCCCTTACCAACTGGTTGGAGCGTGCAAAATTTAGGGACATTGAACTCTTAGAGATCAAAAAAACAGATGCTTTGGAACAGCGTAAAACCGACTGGATTTACGGTGAAAGTTTAGAGCATTTTCTAGATCCAAATAACCCTGAACTTACGATTGAAGGGTTTCCAGCCCCTAAGCGTGTTTACATTAAAGCAAAACGCTAAATCAGTCGATTTGCTCATATCTAAAGAATAGATTTTGTGTACAGCTCCTTTTACAGGACGAACACGTGTGTCACGAATTAAATAGAAAAAACAAGGATGCTTATGGCAAAGAATAACGCGGGATTAGTCAAAGAGATGATCGATAACACCACCAATTTTGAAGATGAATTAGAACTGTTGGATGATGCGTCCCTTGATTCTAGTAACTTTTTAAATGACGATCTTAAGACGCATCTCAAAATTAAAAGTACTCTCGTTGGCAATCTTGTAGCCATGGCAAAAAATACCTCAAAAGTTGTTTTACAAACCACCCATGAGATGAGTGTTGATGAATTTGGGCTCATTCACAGTGGATTTCTCTTTGGTTCAGCAGAATATGCAGCTGTTGCGGCAGTAAATGAGCCCAATGTCGTTATCATTGGCTGTCGCTCAAAGTTTTTTGCGCCTGCAAAAGTGGGTGATTTAATCACGTTTGAAGCCAGAGGGCGCTTTGAGGATGCCCGTAAACGAGAGATCAAAGTGATTGGCATGATCAATGAGATCAAAGTGTTTGAAGGACTCTTTCAAGCTGTTTTACTTGAGAGACATATCCTTCAAACAAAAATTGATGAGCTCCAAGCCAGTTTCAATCCTAAAGATTTAGCCTAAAAAACTAAACCAATAGGGTACATTTTTTTGTTCTACTTTAAGCGTTGTTTTTTCTCCATGCCCTGGAAAAATCTCCCAATCCGCATCGATTTGTAGGAATTTTTCCAAACTTTGACGCATTTGTTCACTGCTGCTGTAAGGAAAATCATACCTACCAATCGAGTTTTTAAAGATAAAATCCCCACTAAACAGTGTATTGTCAATTAAGATAGCACTACAACCAGGTGTATGTCCTGGAAAATGCAAAAACTGCACCACAATACCTTCTAGTTCAAAGCATTGATCCCCAACCACTTGGACATCGGCATAGCTTGGGGGTGTGCCTTGAATAAAAGGATCACTCTCTAACATAAAACAGTCTTCGATTGGGGCATACAGAGGAACATGAAGCGCTTTTACCAGTGCTGCATTGCTCCACACATGGTCAAAATGACCGTGCGTATTTAAAATGGCAATAGGATGCGATACCTGGGCTAACACCCATTCTGCCGCTTCCATTCCAGGGTCAATAATAATCTCTTTGCCGTCTATTGTAACGATGTAACAATTGGTTCCATAAGCGCCACACGCTCTACTTTTGATCTGCATCATTCACTTCTTTTGATTGTTTTTTTTATTTTAACACAACTCATCTAATTTTGCTTTGGAAGCTTAAAAGATTGCATTAATTTTAAGTTTAGTATAATTGGAATGTTGCTCAAATTGCTTATAAGGTTACCATGATGAACACATACCAATCCATTGAAAAATTTTTAATTCAATTCCTTCAAGATGAGGTGCAAAAAGCTGGTTTTTCCAAAGTGGTTTTGGGTATCAGCGGCGGCGTAGATTCGGCTGTTGTTGCTATTCTTGCCCATAAAGCTTTTAACGATAATCTACTAGGCATTATGCTGCCTGCTTCGACGTCAAGTCGTGCAAGTTTAGAGCATGCGAGCGAACTTTGCGAAAAATTTGGTATTAAAGTTGAGAAAATTCCAGTTGGGCCACTTGTCGATACCTACTTTCACGATAAAAAAGATGCTTCAAAACTTCGCATTGGTAATTTCAGTGCACGCATGCGTATGGCAGTTTTATACGATATTTCAGCACGTGAAAATGCGCTGGTGCTAGGAACTGGCAATAAAAGTGAAATTTTGCTTGGATACGGCACTATTTTTGGCGATCTTGCTTGTGCGATCAATCCTATTGGCGAACTCTACAAAACCGAAATCTTTGAATTTGCACGCTATCTTGGTGTGCCCGATTCTATTCTCACGAAAGCACCTTCTGCTGATCTTTGGGAAGACCAAAGTGATGAGGGCGAGTTTGGATTTAGTTATGCACAGATTGATAAAGTGCTCTACGCACACATTGAAGAGGGCAAAGACAAAGAAGCCCTCCTTGCTTCTGGGTATGAAAAAGAGCTTGTGGAAATGGCACTAGAGCGCATTGCAAGCAATCTTTTTAAAAGAAAACTTCCAACCATTGCTGATTTGTCAGCGGTAAAATAAAGGATAACTATGAGAGAAATACCGTTTTATAAACCATTTATCGACCAAAGAGAAAAGACACTTATCAATGAAGTTTTAGATTTAGAAAAAGCGAACAAAGTTGAAACCCTTGAAAAAGAGTTTATAAAATACACAGGATGCGGTGATGCTATCTCTACTGTAAACGGAACAGCGGCAATGCACCTTGCAATGTGCGCTCTAGACCTCAAACGTGGTGATAAAATCATCTGTTCTGTCAATGCGTTCCCTTCTGTGGCAGAGGTTGTGCGACATTTTGATGCGGAGCCTATCTTTGTAGACATTGACAAAGATGATTTTAACATCGATGTTGACCTATTAGAAGGTGTTTTGAAAAACAATAAAGCCAAAAAACTCAAAGGGGCATTTATCAGCCACATTGCAGGTCAACCTGCGGACATGGCGCGTATTTATGAGTTGGCGAAAATCTACGACATTAAAATTATCGAAGATGCGACAGCTGCCCTTGGTGCTACGTACAATGGTAAAAAAATTGGCTCCTTGGAAGCAGACATCACCGTTTTTCGTTTCAATCCCCAATCCAATAACTCTGTTTCCAGTGCAGGGATAATGACCACTAAAGATCCCGAGCTTTCAGAGCGCGCAAGATTGCTTCGTAACCACGCACTCGTTGGCGAGGGTTGGGATAAATTTGGTAACCTAGGCTATGTGTACGATGTGGTTGATATTGGTCTTAAATACGACCTTAATGAACTCAATGCAGCGTATGCCATTGGACAATTAGAAAAAAATGAGAGCTTTATTGAACGTCGAATGGAAATTGCAGACATTTATAACCGAGAACTTGCTTCATGTCCTCATGTCAGCACTCCGATTAAAAAACGCGATCATGTCTATGCACAGTACATTATCAAAATTGACAAAAACCGAGACAACTTTGCAAAAGAGCTTAAAGAGCGTGGTATTTACACAGGGCTTCACTACATTCCATTGCATCTTTTAAGCTACTACAAACACAAATACACCTTACGCGTCAACGATTTTCCAAAAGCGCTGAGCAATTACCAACAAATTTTATCACTTCCTATCTACTCAAGTCTCAGTGATAAAGATGTCCTTCACATTTGTGAACAGATCAAAGAGATTGCTAAAAACCGTGTTTAACCGCTCACGTTTTGTTCTCTGGGTAGAAGCCTATCTTTTCTACCCAACTTCTTTGTTTCAACGACTCATCTCCTACCTTTTGCTGCCGCTTAGCGCCCTATATTGTGCCATTGTTCTAAGCAAACGCTTCTTTTCTCGTAAACAAAAACTCTTTTTCACACTCCCCATTGTCAGTATTGGGAATCTTACCGTTGGCGGCAATGGCAAAACACCCTTTTGCATCGCCTTAGCCAAAGAACACTCCAATATTGCCATCATCCTTCGAGGCTATGGACGAAAATCGCACGGGCTTATTGTGGTCTCCGATAACGGTCAAATTATGTGCGATGCAATGGCAAGTGGGGATGAAGCGATGCTGTACGCCAAATCTTTGCCAGAAGCTACGGTGATAGTCAGCGAAGATCGTGTCGAAGCGATTCGCTTTGCCAAAAAACGAGGCGCAAGAATCATCTTTTTAGACGATGGTTTTTCCAAAAGCTATATCTCAAAAATCGACATCCTGCTCAAACCAAATCCGGAACCACGTAATAGCTTTTGCCTCCCCAGTGGACCGTACCGTGAACCAAAATTTCTTTACACATACGCCGATCTGATCGTCTCAGAAGGCAATGATTTTGTGCGCCACGTGGAAGTCTTAAACCCAAGCCCACGTATGCTGTTGGTCACGGCTATCTCTAAACCCAGTCGTTTAGATGTTTACCTTCCAGAGAATGTTATTGGAAAAATTACGTTTGAAGACCATTACATGTACACTGAAAAAGAGCTTGAAAATCTTCTGTTAGAACACAATGCCACAACCATTTTAACCACCCAAAAAGATGCGGTCAAAATGTCAACGTTCGATATTCCACTCTCCATTCTCAAACTTGAAATCGAAATCTTCCCCGAAACACTCGCTAAAATCAACACACTTTTAGCTCCTAAACGCTAAAATAAGGCTTTAACCTTTACGCAAGGATTTGCTGTGCAACATAAAATACACCAAGCACAAATCTTGATGGACGCATTGCCGTACATTAAACTTTTCAATAAAAAAACCATTGTGATCAAATACGGTGGCGCCGCACAAATTAACCCCGAACTCAAAGAGCAGTTTGCAAAAGACATTGTTCTACTCTATCTTGTGGGCATTAAACCAATCATCGTCCACGGTGGTGGCAAAAAGATCAATGCCCTCTTAGATAAACTCGAAGTAAAAAGTAACTTTGTGGATGGTCTTCGTGTGACGGACGATCAAGTGATGGAAGTCGTTGAAATGGTGCTGAGTGGAAGCATCAACAAAGAGATCACCACACTTCTCAATCACCATGGTGCGAAAGCGATTGGGATTACAGGAAAAGATGCCAATTTTATCCACGCAAAACCGATGGATAATGGCAAATACGGTCTTGTGGGCGACATTACCAAAATCGATAAAAAAGTACTCAAACACCTCATTCGTGAAAAATTTATCCCCGTTATTGCCCCTATTGCTGCAGGAGATGATGTGGATCATCCAGGCTATAACATCAATGCAGACCTCGCTGCGAGTAAAATCGCGGTGGCAATGAAAGCCAAAAAAATCATCTTTCTAACCGACACCCTAGGTGTGCTTGATAAAGAAGGCAATCTCATCTCAAGCCTCGATAAAACAAAAATCAAAGCGCTAAAAAAAGATGGCACGATCAGCGGCGGCATGATCCCCAAACTAGACGCCTGCTTAGAAACGATTCGTGGTGGGGTTGAATGCGCGCACATCATTGATGGAAGAGTGCAACACTCCATTTTACTAGAGCTTTTTACCAAAGATGGTATCGGCACGATCATTAAAGAATAAAGAAGGAAATTGTATGTTTATAGAAACCAGAGGTAATGACGGGCAAAGACCTAATAAAGTTCCCTTTTCATTTGCTATTTTAAATCCAAGTGCCAGCTTTGGTGGACTCTATGTTCCTGAGAACTTACCTAAAATTGATACCGTTTTTTTAGAAAAAGCTTCAAAAAAAAGCTACAAAGAGATCACGCTGGACATTTTAAGACTCTTTGACATCGACATTGAAGAAGAGGTGATGCAAGAAGCAGTGGCGTTGTATGACGCATTTGATGATGCTAGTGAGCCTACGCCGTTATCGCAAATTGAAGAAGACCTTTTTGTAAACGAGCTCTATCATGGTCCAACGCGCGCCTTTAAAGATATGGCGCTGCAACCTTTTGGTTACATTCTCTCCCATCTTGCCCAAAAGCTGAATGAGAAGTACCTCATTTTAGCGGCAACCAGTGGCGATACAGGTCCTGCTACACTTGATACCTTTGCCAATAAACCCAATATCAACGTCGTCTGTCTCTATCCTGATGGCGGAACCAGCGATGTACAACGCCTTCAAATGACAACCCAAAAAAGCCCCAACCTAAAAATCATCGGCATTCATGGGAACTTTGATGACGCTCAAAATGCACTCAAAAGCCTGCTCGCCTCTTCTAGCTTTAAAGAGGCACTCCATGCGAAAAATATCAAACTGAGTGCTGCCAATTCGGTCAATTTTGGACGCATTATTTTCCAAATTATCTACCATATTTACGCCTATGTTGCGTTACTTAAACAGGATAAAGTCGAACTGGGGAAACCTTTTTACACGATCATTCCAAGTGGTAATTTTGGAAATGCTTTGGGAGCGTATTATGCGAAAAAGATGGGGTTACCGATTGAGAAAATTCTAATCGCTTCTAACATCAACAATATCCTCACCGATCTTATCACGACAGGTGTATACGATCTTCGCAACCGAAGTCTGCTTCAAACAATCTCTCCTGCGATGGACATCTTGATCTCATCGAATGTTGAGCGTGTTTTGTTTGATAAATTTGGAGCCGTTCGTACCAAAGAGCTGATGGACGACCTTAAAGAGAAGAAGATTTATACACTCAGTAAAGAAGAACTTGCGCACTTACAAGAAGATTTTGAAGCCGTTTACTCCGATGATAGCTTTGGCAAAGCGCAAATCAAGCATTACGCCGATCAAGGCTACATCATGGATCCACACACCGCAACATGCCTCAAAGCCTACAAAGAGCTCAAAACCAAACCACTTCCTTGTGTACTGTGCTCTACCGCAGAATGGACGAAATTTGCCCCAACCATGTTCAATGCCATCCAACAAAATAGTATCAAATACAGCGATAAAGAGGCACTTGAAGGCATTAGCACATCCTTACATGTAAAGATTCCAAAGTGCATCAGCGCTTTGTTTAACGAGTCTGTCATGCACGATAAAATCGTTCAAAAAGAAGGCATTGAAGCGGAGATTTTTGATTTTTTGAACCTTACATGTAAAAAGGAATGCCAGTGATTATTATCCCAGCACGCCTTGCTTCCACGCGTTTTCCTAGTAAAATCTTAGCCGATATTCACGGGCTTCCGATGGTCATTGCCACGGCAAAACGCGTGCAAAATCTGGATGATGTCGCCATTGCCGCCGACACGGAAGAAGTCGTAACACTCGCACAAAAGCATGGTTTTAAAGCGATTTTGACTTCACAAGATCACCAAAGTGGAACAGATCGTATCAATGAAGCGGCGACAAAACTAAACCTTCCTGAAGATGAGATCATTATCAACGTCCAAGCCGACGAGCCCTTCATCGAAGAAGCCGTGGTGAAAAGCGTGATTGAGCGCGCAAAAAAAACAGAGGCGATGATAACGAGTGCCTGCAAAAAGATCGATCTTTTACATGTAAAAGATCCTAACCTGGTTAAAGTCATTTTAGACGTCCATGGAAATGCCATTTATTTTTCACGAAGTGCCATTCCCTATGATCGCGAAGGTGAATTTGAAGGTTATTTTGGACACTTGGGCATTTACGCATTTCGTAAAAAGGCGCTTGAAACATTTTGCGCCCTTCCCTACGCACCCATCGAGCATATCGAAAAATTAGAGCAACTGCGTGCCATCTACCACGGATATAACATTGCGATGGAAGAAGTGCAAAGTCAAAGTTTTGGAATCGACACACCCGAAGATTTAGAAAAAGCATTAGCCTTTTTTACAAAATAGCCTCTTCAAACGTTTGATGAAGCGTATCATACACATACGCTTCCATTTTGTTTTCGCCCACTTGAAACATCAACTTACACGACGCAAACCCTGATTTTAAAAGCCCTTTTTCGACCACTTCTAAAATAAAAGCTCGTGTGCTAAACAGATGCGTTGTCGTATTGCCCTCATACGCAAATGATTCTCCCTCAATGGGTGTAAATCCCTCTTTTTTAAGATGCTTTTCAAACACCACTTTCTCTTTCAAACCTTCAACATCAACGATCAGTATAACCTTCATCTACATCCCTACTTTTTCTAAATGTGCCAAAAATTCATCAGCATTTTTAAATCCTGCTAAACGAAACTCGCTCACCTCTTTGCCCTTTTTGAAAAACAAAATAGCAGGAGGCCCATAAATCGTAAAGGCTTTTTGCAACGCCTTATCATCATCGCTATTTTTGGTCACATCGGCTTTTAAAAGCGTGAATTTTTCAAGCTTTGCTTTGACCCTGGGATCGCTAAAGGTAAATTGCTCAAACTCAACGCAGTTCACACACCAGTCAGCATAAAAGTCCAACATCACAGGTTTTTGGGCATTTTTTAACGCCAGATTCAGCTCTTCAAGCGTTTTGATCTTCGTAAAGGGTGATGGAGATGGCGCAACACTTGAACTCTCTTTGGCCGTAAACTTCTCAAAAGGGGCTAAGGGATTGGTCGCACCGCTTAAAAAGCCGACCAAAAGTGCCACACCATACACAAGCGCCATAAATAAAATACTTTTGAGCACTTTTTGCCACCCTTTGGTCTGCTCGCTAAAGGATTCTAACGCACCAAAATAGATGGAACTGCTGATGATAAGCACCGCCCACAAGGACATGCTCACAAAAGCTGGGATGATGCGTGAGAGCATCCAAATGGCAACGCCGAGTAACATCACGCCAAAAAATGCGGTGATATTTTGCATCCAAACACCAGGACGAGGCATATAACGCCCTGCCGTTGTGCCAATGAGCAGCAGTGGAACGCCCATGCCAAGACTCATCACAAACAGTGCGCTTCCACCCAAAAGGGCATCACCGCTTTGACCTATGTAAATGAGTGCACCTGCAAGCGGAGCTGCGACACAAGGACCTACGATCAATGCCGATAAAAAGCCCATCACCGCAATACCAAAGACACCTTGGGTTTGGGCTTCTCCTGTTTTTTTATTGACCCTATTTTGAATGAAACTTGGCATCTTAATCTCATAAAAACCAAACATTGAGAAGGCCAAAATCACAAAGAGAGCACTAAACATTCCAATGATCCAAGGATGTTGCATCGATGCTTGCAAATTTGCACCAAACAGTGCCGCAAGTACTCCTGCAATGGTGTACGCTAAGGACATCGCAAGGACATAGACCAAAGAGAGCCAAAACCCTTTTTTGGCACTCATCGAAACGCTGGGTTGCGAGACGATGATCGAAGAGAGGATGGGAATCATCGGAAAAATACAGGGGGTTAAAGAGAGTAAAAGTCCAAATCCAAAGAAACTCAGGAGTACCAACATAACATCGCCACTCATAAAGCTTCGAGCAATCACATCTTGCTCGGAGAGTGACGCAGCACTGCCACCTCCTTTGAGTTTAAAGGTAAATTCTTTGGTGATAGGTTGATAGCAAATGCCCATCTCAGAGCAGCCTTGATACGAAAAACTGAGCGTAAAGCTACCTTTTTTGACCTCGTTCTCAAGCAAGCTTTGAGGGACAAACAGCTCAAAAGATTGACGTTGGGTCATTGCATCGTGAAAATACTCTGCTTTGGGACGCTCAATCCACTGCGTCAAATCAAGTGTTTTAGGCTTCGTAAGCTCTAAACTAATTTTGTCATCGTAAAGGTAAATTTTTTCCCCCAACATAACGTTGATCATCACACCTTGACTACTGTGCGTCGCGGTGACATTAAAAGCCTCTTCAGGCGTTAGGAGTTTAGGTTTTTCAACACCAAAAAGTGTGACCATGAGGAGAAAAAAGAGAGAGAGAAAGCGTATCGGCTGTTGCACAAAATCACCTTTGGTAAAATTTTTCTTTATTGTAGCAAAGAAGCCTAAATGTTTTTTAAATTACAACGATTTTTGGAGTATCATATCTTTACATGTAAAAGCAGGAGTACGCCGTGGGCAAAAAGAAAAAAGAGAAAGCGCTCTTTCAAAATGAAGAGATTGTGGGAGCCAAAGAGAAAGACGATAAAGTCCAAGTTTGGATTAAAAAAAGTGAACTTAAATATGAAAAAGAGCTCAAAAGACTTCAAATTGAGCTTCTGAAATTTCAAAACCATGTCAAAGATCAAGGGCTAAAAGTACTCATTCTCATCGAAGGGCGTGACGCTGCAGGCAAAGGTGGAACGATCAAGCGCATTACAGAACACTTAAATCCTAGAGGTGCGCGCATTGTAGCGCTCGCCAAACCCTCTGACACCGAACGCTCTCAATGGTATTTTCAACGCTACACAGCGCATTTGCCCTCAGCTGGAGAGATCGTCCTTTTTGATCGATCATGGTATAACCGAGCAGGCGTGGAACCGGTGATGGGCTTTTGTAGCCAAGAAGAGCATAAAGAGTTTTTGAGAGAGGTGCCAAAATTTGAAACGATGTTGGTCAATTCGGGCATCATTTTGTTTAAATTTTATTTCTCTGTAGGGAAAGAAGAGCAAGCCAAACGCTTTCATGAGCGCAAAATTGACCCACTCAAACAATTTAAACTCTCCCCTGTTGATGAAAAATCTCAAGAGTTGTGGGATCAATATACCGTAGCAAAATACTCAATGCTCCTAGCCTCCAATAACCCTCGTGCTCCATGGACCATTGTTCTCTCTGACGATAAAAAAAGAGCACGTCTAAATACCATCAAATACATCTTAAGAAATGTTGACTACCCCGATAAAATTAAGAAGAAACACCTTCATATGGAAGAGGATATTATTCGTACGGCAAAGCAGGAAATAGAGATTATGGAGAAAAGCTTACCCAATGAGAATCTTTCACACCTAAATGGATAAGCGTTACATGTAAGAAGGTGACCTAGCCAAGTGGCTAGGTCATTAAGCGTTTTTTACTCAACTTCAGCGTCGATGACGTCATCATCTTTTTTAGCTTTTGGTTTTTCACCGCCAGAGCCACCCGCTTCACCTTGATCTTTTTTGTACATCGCTTCTGCGAGTTTATGACTTGCTTCGCTCAAAGATTTGACTTTCGCATCAATCTCTTCTTTGGTAGCACTCTCATTGCTAAGAACATCTTTAAGCGCTTTGAGTTCTGCTTCGATTTTTGCTTTTTCTTCAGCGCTGATTGCATCGCCCATTTCACCTAACGATTTCTCTGTTTGGTGAGCCAGCGCGTCCGCTTGATTTCTCGCATCAACCGCTTCTTTACGTTTTTTGTCTTCTTCTTTGTGAAGCTCAGCATCTTTCACCATTTTTTCGATTTCAGCATCGTCAAGTCCTGAACTACCAGAGATTTTGATCTCTTGCGCTTTTCCTGTTGCTTTGTCTTTTGCAGATACTGTCAAGATACCGTTCGCATCGATGTCAAACGCCACTTCGATTTGTGGAACACCTCTTGGTGCTGGAGGGATGCTCTCAAGGTTAAATTGACCAAGTGATTTGTTATCTCTTGCAAATTCACGCTCGCCTTGTAGGGCATGAATGGTAACCGCTGGTTGGTTATCTTCTGCTGTTGAGAAGACTTGAGATTTTTTAACAGGAATCGTTGTACCTTTTTCGATGAGCTTCGTCATAACACCACCCAACGTCTCAATACCAAGGCTTAGAGGCGTAACATCTAAAAGAAGAATATCTTTGACATCACCCTTAATAACTGCACCTTGAATCGCCGCACCAATCGCTACAACTTCATCAGGGTTTACTGATTTGTTTAGCTCTTTCTCAAAGAACTCTTTGACTTTTTGCTGAACCAAAGGAACACGTGTTGATCCACCGACCATAACAATCTCTTTGATTTCACCTTTTTTAAGGTCAGAATCATTGACAACTTCTTTGATTTTTTTAATCGTAAGTGCGACTAAATCTTCGATCATTGACTCAAATTTTGCACGGGTTAGTTTTTTAACCAAGTGTTTTGGACCCGTTGCATCCGCCGTGATAAACGGTAAGTTTACCTCTGTCTCATTGGATGAAGAAAGCTCTTTTTTAGCATTTTCAGCCGCTTCTTTAAGTCTTTGAAGAGCCATAACATCTGATTTGAGGTCAATGCCATTGTCATTTTTAAATTCAGCAACTAACCAGTCGATGAGTCTATTATCGAAGTCATCACCACCTAAGAAAGCGTCACCACCGGTTGCCAAAACTTCAACAACATTGTCACCCGTTTCTAGAACAGTAACGTCAAATGTTCCACCACCCAAGTCGTAAACAACGATTTTTTCAGCCTCTTTTTTATCTAAACCATAAGAAAGTGCTGCAGCTGTTGGCTCGTTGATGATACGAAGAACGTTAAGTCCTGCGATCGTACCAGCCTCTTTTGTTGCTTTTCTCTGAGAGTCGTTAAAGTACGCAGGAACCGTAATAACTGCATCCGTTACTTCTTCACCCAGATACGCTTCTGCATCTTCTTTAAGTTTCATCAACACTTTTGCGCTGATCTCTTGTGGCGTATAGACTTTGCCATCGATTTCAATCGCGCAGGCACCATTTCGATCTACAACCGCATACGGAAGACGTTTTTTAGCTTCGTTTGCTTTGTCTTCGTTGCTCATAAGACCCATAATTCTTTTAATAGAATAGATGGTTCTTTTTGGATTGGTAACCGCTTGACGTTTCGCCGTATCACCGACTAAAACCTCTTCTTTATCGGTAAATGCAACCACAGAAGGCGTTGTATTTTTACCCTCTTTATTGGGTATAACTTTACTCTCACCGCGCTCATAGACAGAGACGCATGAATTTGTTGTTCCAAGATCAATTCCTATAACTTTTCCCATTTTTTATCCTTTTACTTTAATTTTGATTTTAATACGCCAACAGAGCAAAGCTCTTTTTGGCTATGTTAGCCACTGGGGCGCTAAAGCTAGCCGACACGTCGGCAGAAATTTTACTTAACAATACTGACCATTGCTGGTCTTAAAATACGATCTTTGATTTTGTAGCCTTTTTGGAAAACTTGCAAAATCTCACCTGAACCTTTTTCATCGCTCTCTAATTGCATCACTGCTTCATGGAAGTTTGGATCAAATGTTCCATCAATTGCAACTAATTCAACGCCATGTTTTTCAAACGCTTTTCGAAATTGCTCAATGGTTAAACCCAAGCCCTCTTTGACTTTTTCTAAAAGTTCACCACGCTCAATCTCCGCGTTGCTTCCTGCTAAAATGGCCATCTCCAACGAGTCAATGACAGGTAAAAGATCGCGTGCAAAGACTTCATGTGCATACGAAATCGCTTGCATTTTCTCTTTTTCCAAACGTCGTTTCATATTGTCAAAATCAGCATTAGCTCGTAAATACCGATCTTCAAGTTCAGCCACTTTGGATTGGAGCTCCTCAAGTTCACTTTTTTGCTCGCACTCACACGCTAGCTCTTCCTCATTTTCAGAACACTCAGGAACTATCTCTGCAGAAACATCAGAGACACTCTGTTCCTCTTGTAGTTTTTCATCCACGTTTTACTCCTTAACTTGATTAAAAAAATCTTCAAAATCACTCTCGATGCGACCAAAACAGAAAAGATCGACTGTTGTGTCTTCATCTTTGAGCTGTGCTTTTTGTTTGATAGCCATACATCCTTGCGGAACAAAGCCATCAAAGTAGAGTCCATCCATCATAGATTCTACAAAATGAAGTGTTTGAAACCGTTGGATAAACGCCTCATTTTGGAGCTCTTGCGCGATGGAGTACATCGCTTTCTCACCTTCTTTTAAAATCGGTGCTTGTGAGAAAATGGCGGAGAGTTTTTCATGCAATTCATACAAGCCGACTTGGGCTGAAATATCTTTAAGTTCACGCATTTGACACCCCACAAGGCGTTGTAAAAACTGCTCCACTTTGGCATTAAACTTTAAAACAACCTCATGTTCATCAAAAACCAAAATCAAAAAACGATTCTGAACCGTTAACAACTCTTTAAAAGGCGAATTTGCTGTTTTTTCAACAATGCAAAAAAGGTTGTGTTCATGGGTCGAGCGTTTGATTTTATCGATATTCTTGATCTCCAAAGGATGCGTTAGGTCGAGCTTTTCTTGCCAATAGCCCATCAAGGCTTGGTGCGTTGGAACCCGTCCACCGCTTACATGTAACTGCTCAAGTGAGCCCACATCCGAGAGCTTTTTAAAGTAAATGCGTATCGTCGAAGGCGAAATACCAAGGGTCATCTTCATCTGTAATTCAGAAGATCCTATAGGCATTCTTGATTTCAGGTAGGTTTGAATGATGGCATCTAAAATCAACGCTTGCTTCGAAGGTTTTTTCATTTTTAGCACTCTTCATGTTTAATTGCTTAGAAAATTATACAACATTGAGTGTAATGTTGTCAAGTAATAGGCTAAAAGAGAACGCGCGCAGGTTTACATGTAAAGAAAAAAGTGATTTAACAGGGCATAGGAGTCGTATGGGAGAAAAAAGAGAAAGAGTCAGAAACAATTAGCGAATAGGATGTTTGAGGCGTTTTCTATTGCGCATGATTAAGAGTTTAAAAAAGTGTTTGATCTCTCCTTTGCTCTCTTTGAGCTTGAAAAAGAAGGTCTCTTTTTCTGTAATGGCGGTGAAGATGTCATTTAAAGCTTGTCTTTCATTTTGGGACAATGTACTCATTTTTCATCCTTTAGTTCATGTGATATGCGTTGAATCAAACGAAGAGCATCGCCTTCATCGAGTTCACCGAGCATTTTAAAAATGGCGGATGCGGCTTGTGGCTGAGAATTACCCAATTTCCAGTCTTGATACGTTCGCATCGATACGCCCAATTTATCTGCCATCTCACGCTGAGAAATCTTCTTGCCTAAAAATTTAGACTCAACAGCATTATGAAGGAGATTAAAAATATCGTTTGTTTTCATGTATACGATTCTAGCTAAGGCTGGTTTAATTATACATAAATACGATTTTTTTATAAGTTATTATATCTAAAAAATAACGTTTTAGTACATTTTTGACACACTATTTTGTTAAAAACTACTTTTATTTAAGTATTTTACTCATTTAATGTTTATATTTATACAGTTTTTCGTATAAATAAAAAATAAAAAGAACGACTGTAAATTGATTCGAAAAAAAGAGAAGCTAAAAAAGGTTACATGTAAACGAAAAAAGGGAATGAGAGGGAGAAAAGAAGAGGAGGTGTAGGATGGAAGTTCCATCCTACATGTAAAGCTCTGACTATTTTTTATTATCTCTAATAGAAAGCTCTTTGATGATTTTGCTGTACGTCACAAAATCGGTACGTTTAAGATATTTCATCAATCGTTTACGTTGACCAACGAGTTTAAGAAGTCCTAATCTTGAAGAGTGATCTTTTTTATTACTCTGAAGATGTTCTGTTAAATCAACAATTCTTTTTGAAAGAAGTGCGATTTGTACCTCTGGAGAACCTGTGTCTCCCTCTTTTCTGCCAAACTGACTAACAATTGCTTGTTTTTCCGCCGAACCTAAAGCCATAATGACCTCCTGATTGGTATTTGATTTTTTGCTTTTATACAAAAGCTTGGAATTGTAGCTAAAAAAAGTAAAATTGTCTATGCACCCTACTCCTGCCTTCATGCCTCTGCTTGCTTTAGGAATTATCTTCGTAATTAAAGCTAAATATAACGTTTATTTAGTACAATATTTCTCTTATTTAACCTAGATATTTGAGGAAAACCCATGCTATTAACCAAAGCCAGTGAATATGCACTGCTATCATTAATTATTATTTCTCAAAAAAATACCCCACAAGATGTCGATACACTCTCCAGCCAACTCGGTATTTCTAAAAGCTTTTTAGCCAAAATCCTTCAAGCCTTAGCCAAAGAGAACATTTTAAGCTCTTTTAAGGGGGCTCATGGCGGTTTTCTACTCGCCAAAAAACCCGAAGAACTTACGTTGAAAATGATCGTAGAGTGTGCTGAGAAAAAGCAAACCATGGTTTTTGAATGCTCACCTTCGACCCAAAAATGCCCCAGTGGCAAGGGAACATATTGTCGTGTTTGGCCTATTCTCAATAAGCTTCAAACAAAAATTGATCTATTTTTAGATACTATGACACTTAAAGATATTATTGAAATTTAAGGGTGTTGATTGGCTAAAAATCAAAATGCGCTGCTATCAAGGATCATTCCTTATTTAGAGCCGATTGTCAAAGCAAAAGATCTTACTGTTGTTGTTTTTATCGTCTCTATTATGGCGATTATTATCGTTCCACTTCCCAGTGCCATACTCGATTTTTTCTTGGTTATCTCACTCTCTATTTCGGTTTTGATCATTCTGATTTCGCTTTATATCCCAAAGCCCACGGATCTTTCAACGTTTCCAACGCTTATTTTGATCATCACGCTCTTTAGACTCTCGCTGAACATCGCGACCACCAGAATGATCCTTACCAATGGGCATTTAGGCCCTGATGCGGTGAGTGAAATCGTCTCAAGTTTTGGGCAATTTGTCGTCGGCGGCAATTATGTCATCGGTGTTGTTGTCTTTACAATTCTTGTTTTAATTAACTTTATGGTTATTACCAAAGGTTCCACAAGGGTTGCAGAAGTTGCTGCACGTTTTACACTCGATGCGATGCCCGGTAAACAGATGGCAATTGACGCTGATCTTAATGCGGGTTTGATTGATGAAAAAACCGCACGTAAGCGTCGTGAGGAGATCATTCAAGAGGCAAACTTTTACGGTGCGATGGACGGTTCGAGCAAGTTTGTTAAGGGTGACGCGGTTGCTGGTATTATCATCACGATTATTAACATTATGGGTGGATTTCTCATCGGCTCCTTTCAACACGGGCTTGAACTTGCGGTCAGTGCGCAAACCTATACGATTTTAACCATTGGCGATGGTCTTGTCTCTCAACTTCCAGCCCTTATCACATCAACGGCAACGGGTATTTTAATCACACGAGCCAACAAAGCAGACGATGTCAGCTTCTCCGATGGTGCCGTTCAACAACTCTTTGGAGAACATAAAACTCTGCTCATCGTAGGTTTTATTTTGGTTTTATTTTCACTGGTTCCAGGACTTCCCACACTCTCCTTAATGTTTGTTGGACTCATTTTCCTAGGACTAGGATACCTGGTTAAACAGACCAATGATGGCAGCTTTTCCTTCCAAAAATTCTTTGCCTCAACCCCTCTTGCGATGCAAAAAGCGAAACAAGAAACGGACAGCAAAGCGCAAAGTACACAAGCGCCTAAAAAGACACCTGAAGAGCTTCGCAAAGAGGAAGAGACAACGCTAAATGACATCCTTAAACTTGAGATCCTTGAGCTTGATTTGGGTTACCAACTCATCAAATTGGCTGATCCTGCACAAGGTGGTGACCTTTTGGATAGGGTTAAAAGTATGCGTCGTAAAATTGCCTCTGACTTTGGTTATTTGATTCCTCAAGTGAGGATTCGCGATAACTTGCACCTCACACCCAATCACTATCAACTCTTGCTCAAAGGCATCGAGATTGGTAATGGTGAGATTTATCCCGATAAATTTATGGCGATGGACAGTGGTTTAACCATCGATAAAGTTCAAGGAATTCCTACTAAAGAGCCTGCATTTGGGCTTGATGCGATTTGGATTGATGCCGCCATTAAAGAAGATGCGATCATTAAAGGGTACACGACGGTTGATCCTGCTACGGTCATTTCAACACATTTAAGTGAACTGATTAAAAAATACGCCGAAGAGCTTCTTACACGTCAAGAGGTTCAAAGCCTGATTGATAAACTCCAAAAAGATTACCCTGTCGTGGTGACCGATTGTCTTAAAGTTGCCAATGTGGGACTCATTCAAAAAGTCCTTAAAGCCTTGCTTCGTGAGAAGATACCGATTAAAGATCTTCTCACGATCGTTGAAACCATCAGTGATGTAGCCGAGGTGACCAAAAATGTCTCGATCATTGTCGAGCAAGTACGTGCCAAGCTTTCACGTGTGATTACCAAGCTGTATAAAGATGACAATGGTGTTTTAAAGCTTCTGACCTTTAATGCAGGAACCGAGCAGAAGCTCTTGGATGCGCTGCGAGAACGCGATGGCGTGCGTGATTTGGTGCTCAATATTGGTCAAATCAACACGCTTGTAAAAGCCAGTAGTGATGAGGCATCCAAACTGCTTCACAAGGGCATTGCACCGGTTGTCATCATTGTGGATCCGTTACTTCGTAAACCACTCTCTGATATTTTTGAAAAATTTGGACTTGACATTGTGGTTCTTTCCCACGCTGAGATCGATTCAAGCTCCAAATTTGAAGTTATGGGCTCTATAGAGATTGAAAAACTCTAAGCTCCTAGTCTAAATTAAACCATTCAGCATTAAGGATTTTTATGAACTACCTATTACACCACCTCTCACACACGGATTTAGATGGCTACAGCTGTCAGATGGTGAGTGCACACTATTTTGATTCGATTCAATTTTACAACTCCAATTACGGCAAAGAGATCAACGAGTGTTTCAATCAGATTTTATCGGTGATTCAAAACTCAAAATCCCAAAAACATGTGATTCTTATCACTGACCTCAATCTTACGATGGATCAAGCCAAAGAGTTTGAATCCAAAGTGAGCATTTGCGATAAAGAGATTATGATGTTTGTTTTAGATCATCACAAAACAGGGCAAGAGTGCGCGGATGCTTTTGAGTGGTATTATCTGGATTCAAGTCGTTGTGCTACCAAAATTACCTATGATTTTTTCAGTGCGCTGTATGGCAAAGATGAAAAACTCAGCCATTATGTCGATGTCGTCAATGCGGTCGATATTTGGCTTGAAGATAAACCTGAGTTTGAGCTAGGCAAAGTCTGTATGGGGCTTGTCAGTGGTGCAAAAGAGGTCAATAAGATCATGTTCCCCGAAGAGAACAGCAAGTACATTTTTGCCCTGCTTAACAAAGCACAAGAGTACTTTACATGTAAAGAGGCGCACATCGCTTTAGACGATGCGATTCATGGGATTAAAAAGTCATTTTTCCTCACCGATGCGAACAATACACTGAGTAATTTGGTCTCGTCTTACAACGTCATTTTACTGAGCAAAAACAGAGACAAAATGCAGATCAGCTACAAAGAGTACAAAGGCATTCTCACCTACAACATCGGTAATGTCTCCGTCATCGGCAATGACTTTTTAACCGCCAATCCCGATATGGACTTCTTTATGGACATCACGTCCAAAAAAACCATCAGCCTGCGCTCCAATGGTAAAGTCGATGTCAGCAAGATGGCAGCACACATCGCCAATGGTGGTGGTCATCACAATGCCAGCGGTGGACTTCTCAGCAATTTTAAAGATGCTTTTATCTATGATACGATCAAATCACAAGTGATGAGCATCATCACCAATAAAGGATAATCATGGAAGCCAAGGACCTCAAAAAAGAGTTAGAGCGAGCCGAAATTGAAGTCGAAGAGATGGCGATGCAGTTGGCTGACATGTTAGGGGCTGCCCTCTTCTTCGCAGGTGTTCAAAAAGAAGACCTTCCAAAGGCAATCGATCTTTACCTCAAAGGGCTTGATGAAGTCTTTGAGGATGAGGATGAAGACAGCGAAATGGGCTTTGAAGAGGTCATTGAAGTGATCGAATATATCCGCAACAAAAACCCTAAACTGTTTCACAAAGCTTAAGTGTAGAGAATTTCTCTACACCTTTTTTTTAGCGATAAATGTCGCGAAATTTCCCCATTTAAAAATAACTTCGATCGTCTCAAATCCTGCATTTTTCAGCATCGCTTTGTTTTCATCTTCCGTGTAAGGAATCAAAACATTTTCTAACGCTTCCCTTTTTTGTGCGATTTCAAAGTCACTGTAACCTTGTTCACGTTTAAAATCATAATAGAGATCGATCATCTCTTTATTAAGTGCTTTATCTTCAAAGACAATCTTCTCACTAAAGATAAAAAGACCATTTGGATTGAGTGCCGCATAGAGTTTAGCGACAAAGTCAGCGCGCTGCAAAGGGCGAATGAACTGGAGCATGTAATTGGCAATAATCACATCTTTACATGTAAGCTCTATTTGAGTAATGTCTGCAGAGACAAGTTCTATATTTGCCCCATACGCGTGCACTTTTTGACGGGCAAGATGCAACATCGCTTCTGCATTATCAACGCCTAAGAGATGGTAGCTTTTATCGCTTTTTTTATGCAATGCCAGCAGTGTATTGGCGGTTGAACACCCAAGGTCGACTATGTGTGCGCCCTCTTTAACATGGTGACAAATGGTTTTACATGTAAGCGCAATCACCTCTTTGTAAAAAGGGATTGAGCGCTCTAACATGTCGTCAAAAACGACCGCAACATCCTCATCAAACTCAAATTGTTTGGTAATCGGTTTGGTAAATACTTTATCCATGGCACTTTGCTTCCATTGCTTAAAATTCTTCGCGATTATATCAAAATATTAGTTACTATTAAGCATTCACTTCTTATACTGTCACTACTTCCAAACAGGTCTTACCATGAACAAACAACTGCAAGAATTGACCGATCTAACGATGAAAGAGATACGTAATCTTGAAATTGTTTTGCCTGAAATTTACCGTGATATTTTCTACAGCAAAGCCAAAGACCTTGGCATCAAACTCAGTGACATTGACAAAGAAGCTGCCATGCTCTACGCACTTCGCAAAATTCAACTGATTCGCAATGAAACGGAACGCTCAGCCTCTGCTTTAAAAGAAAATGTCATGAATGCCAAAATCGCCATCACCAATAAAGACAATATGGCGTTGCAATTTATTGAAAATAATATGATTGAGTTAGAGACGAGAATCGCCTCTTTGCTAGAAGAGCTTTACATTGATGAGTTGACGCGTTTGTATAATCGCAGATGGTTGTTTGAGAAGTTTCTCAAGGACGATCACTTTACCAGCAGTGGACATTTAGCCTTTGTTGATCTCAATCACTTTAAAGACGTCAACGATCAATTTGGTCATCTCGTTGGCGATAAAGTCTTACATGTCATCGGAAAAGTGCTGATGAAAGTACCCCATACGTCAGCAATTCGTTTTGCGGGCGATGAGTTTATCATCTTAAGCGAACAGCACGATGAAGAAGAAATACATAAAATTTTACATACAGTCAATCAAAACCTACTCAAAACGCCGTTTAAACACAATAAAGAGCTTTTTTACATCGATTTTTCATTTGGTGTTGCCTCTTTTAAGGCTAAAGATAGCTTTAAAAAAGTGTTGGAAGATGCCGATACCAAGATGTACGACTACAAAAAATCGCTCAAATAGACTCGACACGTTCCACGGTATTTTCGAGCTTGCTCACAATCGTGTTCAATCTGGGATTTTAGTTCACTTAAGCTGGTAAATTTTTGATTCGCGCGCAAAAACGCCACAAAAAAGAGCTCAACCGTGCCATGGACTGCTGGAAGTGTTGCATCTAAAATATGCGTCTCAATGGAAAATGCTCCATCGGTACTCTCTCTTACCCCAATAAACGAAACGGAATCGTACATCATGTGTGCAATGCGCGTACGCGTAGCATAAACGCCTGCATGCGGAATAAGATACTCCAAAACTTTGAGGTTTAACGTAGGCACAAGCTCTGTTTTACCAAGCCCTTGACCAGGGACAATATCGCCTGTGATCGCATATTCACGCCCTAAAAAGCGGTTTGCCTCTTCTAAACGCCCCTCCTTCAAGTAGGTACGAATCAGGCTTGAATGCACCGAAATACCCTGATAGCAGAACTCATCAACAATCACTACGTCACCATCAAAAAAGGTTTTCAGATCTTTCGCCGTACATGAGCGGTGTTTTCCAAAACAAAAATCATAGCCAACAACAATTTTACGAAGATGGGGAAACTCTTTGGTTAAAAGCGCTACAAACTCCGCGCCACTGAGATCTTTTACTTTGAGAAAATGAAAAAACATACACGGATAGCCCGCATATTCGCTGCGCTTAATCCCTGGTGTCAGGTTCGCTTGGTCTTTATCGATGACAAACAGCGCACCATTGGTCCCTAGATGATTAAGAAGCTGTCTGTGCCCTACATGGATGCCATCGAAACTTCCGATGGCTAGGGTATCAACACTCTCTTTTTTTAAAATAGTAGAACGTC
This sequence comes from Sulfurospirillum sp. SCADC, assembly GCF_000743525.1. Lineage (GTDB taxonomy): Bacteria > Campylobacterota > Campylobacteria > Campylobacterales > Sulfurospirillaceae > Sulfurospirillum. The sequence continues at coordinate 50,829 of NZ_JQGK01000014.1, forward strand.
TCAACATTCCCCTCTTTTCCTTTTACAAGCGATTCTCTTTTTTCGATCAATGTCCAGCCAAGCGTCACAGCAAGGGCTTCAAACTGATAATGTGCGCGCATAATAGCCGAGCCATCTTTAACGACTCCTTTAGTGCTGCGTTTGACATCTTTTCCCACTTCAAATTGCGGCTTAAACAAGATGATGATTGCACAATTTGCTAACGTATCGATTACGTCTATGAGTGCTCCAATCCCAATAAACGAGACGTCGCAACTGACCATATCGTAGGTTCGCTCAGGCTTAAAAAGTCGTATATCACTATTTTCATGCAAAATAATTCGAGAATCGACTTTGAGCGTGGGGTGAAGCTGCTCACTGCCCACATCCACAGCGGTCACACTTTTGACATCTTCTTCCAGCCACACCTGCACAAAACCGCCCGTGCTACTCCCAATGTCAAGCACATCCAGACCCTTTACATGTAACCCTAATTCATTGATAAATCCACGCAGTTTAAGCCCTGCACGACTTACATATTGCGTCATTTTTGTCACATCAACCGTGTCATTCTCCCCAATCTCCACAGAGCTTTTGCGCTCTACTTTACCATTGAGCCAAACACTGCCCTCTTTAATGAGTTCCGCCGCCTTATTGCGGCTTTGAGCGAACCCTTTTTCAAACAGATAACTATCTAATCTCATTCAACCATCCCATTGAGTTCACTCTCTGAGAGTGTTTTGACACCAAGCTCTATGGCTTTAGAGAGCTTACTGCCTGCTTCTTCGCCATAAATGACAAAATCGGTCTTTTTAGAGACACTTCCACTTACTTTTGCACCCAATTTTTCTAACCTCACTTTGATCTCATCGCGTGGTTGGCTCATCGAACCTGTTAAAACCACCGTTTTCCCTGTAAACACAGACTCCGTTATCTCAAGCTTTGAGGCGACAGGCTCAATCACAGCCATCAACTCATAGGTTTCGGCTTTATTGACATGTATAAACTCCACCAAACTCTTCGCCATCTCTTCGCCAAAGCCTTCAAGGGCGATGATCTGATCGAAGCTGGCTTCCAACCACTCCAACCCAAAGGCTCGTGCGATCTTTTTAGCCGCTACTTCACCGATATGCTCGATGCCAAGTGCATTGATAAACTTCTCTAAACTCACCCCTTTGCTCTGCTCAATCGCCGCTAAAAGGTTCTCCGCTTTTTTCACTTTAAAGCCCTCTAATGCGAGCAGTTGATCTACATGTAAGGTGTAGAGATCTTTTACATGTAAAACGAGTTTTTGCGCATACAGTTGCTCGACGATTTTATCGCCAAGCCCGTCAATATTGAGCGCTTTTTTCGACGCAAAGTGAATCATCGCCCCAACAACCCTAGCTTCACACGAGAGATTTTGGCATTTAATCAGCGCTCCATCGTCCAAAAGCTCACTCTGGCAGACGGGGCAAATAAGCGGTCTCTCAACGACTTTTTCACTGCCATCACGCCTTTCAGTTAACACTTTAATAATCTTAGGAATCACATCTCCACTGCGAATGATGATGACGCTGTCCCCAATGCGAATATCTTTGCGCTCGATCTCATCAAAATTATGCAGTGTGGCGCGCTCGACGATAACGCCTTCGATATTCACCGCTTCGACTTCCGCCACAGGCGTTACCACGCCCGTTCTGCCCACTTGCAGTGTGATGTCTTTGAGCTTCGTCACTTTTTCAATCGCAGGAAATTTAAACGCCACCATCCATTTGGGGTATTTGACGGTATAGCCTAGCTCTTCTTGAAGGCTTACATCATCGATCTTCACGACCATACCGTCCATCATCATCTCGATCTCATCACGCTTGGCGATAAGTTCGGCGTAAAGCGTATGCACATCCTCAACGCTTTGCGTCACGACGATACGAGGGGGTTGTAAAAAGCCAAGGCTGTAGACAAAGTTCATTTTTTGACTTAAAAAGCTTTGCGTTAAGCTATTGCTACCAATGCCCCACGGGTAAAACATGAGTTTTCGCTTCGCCGTGATGCTCGTATCAAGCTGTCTCAGGCTTCCGGCGGCGGCATTGCGAGGATTGGCAAACAACGCCTCGCCAAGGCTTAAACGTTCTTTGTTGAGTTTTTCAAAGTCTGCTTTTTTGATGACCACTTCGCCACGAATTTCAATCGGCTCTTGATAACTGATGCGCAAAGGAATGGAGCCAATGGTTTTAACATTCTCCGTTACGTCCTCACCGATGCTACCATCGCCTCTCGTGATCGCCTGTTTTAACATACCCTTTTCATAAATGAGATTGAGACTCGCACCATCAAACTTAGGCTCGCAGTAAAAGGTAAACTGCTCTTTGACTTTTTTAACACGCTCTATCCACGCATCAAGGTCACTTTCATCAAACACATCTTCCATGCTCCACATACGCGCTTTGTGTTCTGCTTTGTTAAAGCCTTCCAACACCATGCCACCCACACGTTTCGTGGGACTACTTTCGTCGGCAAAAAGTGGATTTTCCTGCTCGTAGTTTAAGATTTCATGGTAGAGTCTGTCGTACTCTTCATCGCTTGCAAGCGGTGCATCATCGACGTAATAGGCTTTTGCCCACGCATTGGCAAGATCAATTTTGGCTAAATACTCTTCGTGATTCATGCGATGTAACTGCTGTAAATAAGTTTTAAAAGGGTGAGTCCAACCATAATGAGGAAAAACGTGCGGATAAACTTCACCTCTTTTTTAATGACCATATTAGAGCCAATGTATGCCCCGATAATTTGCCCAAAACCCATGAGCAAACCCACCACAAAAAGGACATTGCCACTCCAAAGAAAAACGGCTAAGGAGACAATATTGCTCGTAAAATTCATCACTTTAGTTTGCGCGGTTGCTTTTTTAAGGTTCAATCCTAAAAGGGTAACAAGGGCTATCGTCCAAAATGTTCCCGTTCCGGGTCCAAAAAAACCATCGTAAAAGCCAAGTCCTATACCAAAAATCAAGAAAAAGAGATGATTGCCAAGATAGGCATGGCGATCATTTTCGCCCATTTTAGGCGATAAAAGCGTGTAGATAAAAATACCGACCAACATCGCAGGGATGATCTTCGCCAAAATGCTCGCATCCATCAGCAAAATCGCATAGGTTCCAAGCGCCGCACCAATGAACGTATAGATCACCCCGATCATCACTTCTGACCACGTGATAAAGCCTTTACGAATGAAATTGATCGAAGCCATACCACTACCGAAGGTTCCTTGAAGTTTGTTAGTCGCAAGGGCAATGTGTGGGGGCATCCCAGAAGCTAAGAGGACCGGAATCGTGATAATACCTCCTCCTCCTGCAACCGCGTCAATAAATCCTGCCACAAGCCCTGTCAGCAAGAAGATCACATAATAATAAAATTCAAATTCCATCTTTTTTCATCTCCTCGACTTGAATACTCGCTTGCGTCGTATCTGACTCCTCTTTTTGAGGCTCTTCATGCGCTGGTATCGTTGTTTCGCTTGCCTCAGGCGTGTTTACATGTAAAGACTCTTCCACACTCTTTTCAGCCAGAGGCAGCTCTTCTTCAAGAGGCGAAGCGGTCGTTTCATCCACAGAAACAGAACCTTCAGCAGCGTCTTGCTCTTTAGCCTCTTCAAGTTCTACGTAAAGGGCTAACGCCTCTTTCGTGGCAGATGCCACTTCATTGTACGTTCCCTCACGAATGTGCTTCCAAATATCGCGTCTGACCAGACTTAAGACATAACGCCTATCGCCTCCAACCACGCGACTAAGTTCATGACCGCCACAGGTTGGGCAGATAAAAAAGGTGATTTTATGCTGCAATGTCTCTTCTAAACGACAATTTTCATCATCCACCATTAACATGCTTTGACACTTAGGACAATAACACCAAAGCCCGATGACATCGCCTTTTTTATACTTCCAACGCCACAGCACTTTAAATAAAATGAGTTCGTGAAATCTAAAATATTTAGGACGCATTAAATAACGAGCCACAAAAGGGAAGGCAATTAAAATGATACAAATCGCAATGGCGCCACTATTGACAACCCATTGGGGAATAGCGTAAAGCTCGCTGATACGGTTTAAAAGATCGATTATTTTTTCCAAAAAAGATTCCTAAAAGGTTGTTTGATTGAGCGCGCGAAGCACACTAAGGGCTTGCAGATGCTCTTTAACGTCATGAACACGCAGTATCGTTGCTCCATGTTCATACGCCTTCAGATGTAGGGCTAACGTACCCGCTAGTCGCTCAGAAATGGGTGTAGGGATGATCGTGTTAATCATCGATTTGCGACTGGCTCCAAAAAGCAATGGATAGCCAAAATGCAAAAAATGTTTGTGATGTTGCAGAAGTGTTAAATTGTGCTCTAAATTTTTTCCAAAACCAATGCCGACATCCAAAACGATCTTATGGATGCCAAAGCTTTGTGCCTTCGCAATGCGCTCTTCAAAAAAAGCATCTACCGAAAATAAGACATTATCATACTGAGGTTCGTGTTGCATGGTGGTGGTTTCACCTTGCATGTGCATCAAAACGACCGTAGCATCGTACTTGGCGGCAACGCGTGCCACATCATCATTGGCAAGTGCTGTGATGTCATTCACGATACTAAATCCATGCGAAAGGGCATATTCCAAACACACAGGCGAATAGCTATCAAGAGAAAAACGTGCTTTTTCAAACAGTTTGTGCTCGTAAATAAGATCAATGATAGGCTTCACGCGAGCAAGCTCTTCTGTTTCACTGACACTCAAACTCCCCGGACGACTTGAAACACCACCCAGATCGATGATACTTGCACCCTCGCCTATCATCGATTCAATGTGTTTGAGGGCAGCTTCACCACTAAAACGACTGCCCTCAAAAAAGCTGTCTTCATTCGTGTTAATGATGCCCATAATCTCAAAATCATTCTTACATGTAACGCAAAATTCACTGAGTTTTAACGCAACTTCTTTGAGTCCAAAAGGTTGCGCTTTCTCTTTGCGCGCGAGCTCTTTAAGCTGTTTGTCATTGGCAATTAACAGCGCATCAACCAAAGGGACTTTACATGTAATCGTATCTTTTGGTACGGCAAGATCGGCGCCAATAGATAAAGCATCTTGTTTGAGAATATTCGCTGCAGGCGTTTTAAGATCTTTGATATAAATGAAATTCAGATGCGCCTTTTGCGCTAAAATCGCACTTCCCTCACGGGTGACACCCAAGCGGTGAAAGAGCGCTGCAACATCGCTATTTGTGTTTAATTGACAGAGTTTCATCGGTACTTTCTTAGCATAATCGAGAGTAAAAGCGAGGTTAAAATCGTTTGCGCTCTGGTATTGAGTTCTACCAAATGCAACAGTTTTGCAAAATGTTCCAGCTCTTTTTCACTAAAATGCAGATGATGCTCATGAATCGATTCATACACGATGGCTTGAACCAACTCTTTGAGTAGCCCTTTTTCAACATTTTGGTGCTTTTGAATAAACGGATATATATCGCCAAGATCGAGTTTTGCAAGGTTTAACCCACTGTGCGTCACCTCTTGTTCCATCACCAGCTCTTTTTGCAGTAATCGTGAACGAACCGTTGGCAAAAAAGCTGTTTTAGAAGGGGCAACGACAATGAAAACGATGTGGCGAGGAGGTTCTTCCAAAATTTTTAAAAGTGCATTTTGCGCCTCAACGCGGTACCCTTTGGCGATGAGAATAAGGTATTTATTTTCAGATTCTGCGATGTACGCCTCTTTGATCACCTCTTTGGCATCATCGATGAGAAATTCATCTTTGATGAAAAAGAGATGGCGCTCTTTAGCGTAGGCTTCATGCAGGCTCTCTTTGGCTTTTTCCACATTTTTACAGATCAAAATATGGCTGAAAACCTCTTCATCATTCGTTTTCAAAGGTAACCTCGGCAAAAAGCACGGCATCGATACTTTTATCGAGAAGTCTAAAGAGTTGAATCAATTTAATATCTAAACTATCGTCATCGCTTAAAAGGTAAAAGCTATTTTGAACATGCTCGTCCATAATCCATAAAAAACTATCGTCTTTACGTTTAGCGATTTGCATCTTTATGTCGCTATTTTTGCCGACATAAAAGAAGGTATAACCACTCGGAAAGGCTTGAGAGAGCATGTTTTCCAAAAGCTCTATATCTTCTTTCGTTTTGACTTGGTACAAATTTGGATAGAGTGTTTGCAATGCAATAAAAGGCAAAATTGGTCTATTTTTATGATGATTGTTGATGGCACGAAGCATATAGTGGCAAAACCATGCTCGATCATCATCGGTAATCACAATAAACGTATGGCCATCCAAAAGATTTTTGAGCATGGAAGCGGCAAGAGGAACCCATTCGAACCTCTTCTCTTCCATCCAGCTCATCATAGAGCCGTCTTTTCGTATCTCTTCTAATGTCCACTTTAAAAATTGTTGCATGAATTATTTGTCCAATTGGTAGGCACTGTGAAGGGCGCGAACCGCAAGTTCACCGTATTTTGCTTGAATGACCATAGAGATTTTAATCTCACTGGTGCTGATCATTTCGATGTTAATGCCCTCTTTTGCCATCGTGTCAAACGCTTTGCACGCTACACCACTGTGCGATTTCATACCCACACCGACCACAGAAACTTTAACGATGTCACTGTCATACTCCATAACATCACTGGCTCTAAGCTCGCTCATCGCCGATTTAGTCATCTCAAGTTCATTTTGAGGTACTGTAAAACCAAGGTTGGTGGTGCCATCGTGTCCTACATTTTGGATAATCATATCAACGTTAACGTTACTATCAGCGAGTTTTTTAAAAATCTCAGCCGCAATGCCAGGCTTATCTGTCACACCACGAAGGGTAACTCTGGCTTGGTTTTTATCGAGTGCAATACCGCTCACTAATGGTTGTTCCATAATCTTATCTTCCTTTGTAATAAGTGTTCCTTCGTGTTTGTTAAAGCTGCTGCGTGTCACAAGATTGACGTTAAGTTTTTTTGCCATTTCCACAGAGCGGCTTTGAAGCACTTTTGCTCCTAAACTCGCAAGTTCTAACATCTCATCGTAACTGATTTTATCGAGTTTTTTAGCTTTTGGCTCAATGCGAGGATCGGTTGTATAGACACCATCCACATCGGTGTAAATCTCACACAAATCTGCTTCTAACGCTCCTGCAATTGCCACCGCAGAAAGGTCACTACCACCACGACCCAATGTAGACACTTCACCACTTTCAGTCACACCTTGAAACCCTGCAACAACGACAATTTTGCCCTCTTTGAGCTCTTCTTTCATCCGTGTGGTATCGATGTATTCAATACGCGCTTTGGTATGAACCGCATCGGTCACAATCCCAGCACGACGTCCGCTCATCGAAACAGCAGCATATCCCTCTGCTTCAAGGGCAATCGCAAGTAACGCACTGGTGACACGTTCGCCTGAACTTAACAACATATCGACTTCACGATGATTGGGTGTAGCACTAAAATGCGCTGCATACTCTAAGAGTTTATTGGTCTCACCACTCATTGCAGAAACAACGACAACAAGATCGTGTCCCTCTTGTTTGCTTTCTATGACTCGTTTGGCAACAGCCTCAATGCGCTCAACATTACCAACACTCGTTCCTCCGTATTTTTGAACGATCAACATCTTAAAGATACCCTTCTTTTTTGAAATAGTCTAACACTTGCTTATACACGGGGCGCTTGAAATAGGTAATAAAATCAAACACTTCTTCTAAACTGACAAATTTGTAGTCGCAAAACTCTGGCTCTTTGGTTGCTAGATTAATCTTGGCATCTTTTTTGAGTCTTACTAAAAAATATTTTTGGCTCTGTCCATCAAAAGGGTACATTTTTTGAGCAATTTTTTGAGGAAAATCATACTGTAACCACTCAGGATATTCCGTAATAATTTCCACGTCTCTCGTGCCGATTTCTTCTTCAAGCTCGCGATAAAGGGCTTCTTGAGGGGTTTCTCCTGTATCAATGCCGCCTTGAGGAAATTGCCACGCACCTTCAATATCACTACGACTGGCAATAAACACTTGGCATTGAAATGGGTATTTTGCAGAGACAATCACGGCAGCAACATTGGGTCTGTATCGTTTTAATGATTCCATAATTGCGCATTACCTCTATATTTTTGTTAAAATAGTATCGAAATAGTCATTAAACTTGCTTGATACAAGGAAATACATGTTAGCTTACCTCCATATCCCTTTTTGCGACAGCAAATGCCATTATTGTGCTTTTAACTCTTACGAGAACAAGGGTACTCTTAAGCAAAACTACATGCAGCAGATTGTCAAGCAACTGCGCTATGAGTTGGAAAAATTTGATACTCCCAAGAAAAGTATTCGCTCTTTGTTTATTGGAGGTGGAACACCTTCTACCATTCCGTATGCGTGGTATGAGCCTTTTTTTGAGATAATCACACCCTATTTGGAAGACAATGCTGAAGTTACCTCCGAAGCCAATCCTCAATCGGCAACCAAAGAGTGGCTAGAAGGGATAAAAAACTTAGGCGTGAATCGTCTAAGCTTTGGAGTGCAGAGTTTTAATGCGCAAAAACTGGCATTTTTAGGGCGCAATCATACCCGGCAACATGCGTTGCACGCTATTGAAACGGCAGCCAAACTGGGCATTCAAAATATCTCTCTTGATCTCATTTATGGCACCACACTGGACACGCCAGCCCTGCTGCAAGAAGACCTTGCCATCGCCACTGCTTTGCCCATCAATCATCTCAGTGCCTACGCGCTCACCCTTGAAGAAGAGACACCCTTTTTCAAACGAAACGATGTTGCCAATGGCTCAGAGAAACTTGCCAAAGATTTTGTACAAGCGATTATACAAGCGGGATTTCCCCAATACGAAATCTCCAATTTTGGAACCTACCAAAGCGTGCATAACAAAGGGTATTGGGAGCATCAAGACTATTTAGGAATCGGAGCAGGTGCGGTTGGTTTTTTAAAAAACAGGCGTTTTTATCCTGCCAAAGAGATCGAAGCGTATGTGCAAAATCCTCTTTTTCAAGAGATCGAAAAACTGAGCAGTGACGATTTACATGTCGAAAAAATTTTCCTCGGATTAAGAAGCATGATTGGCATCTCTTTAGCCTGTTTTAGCCCAAAAGAGATGGTACAAGTGAATATTTTAGTGGAAGAAAACAAGCTTACATGTAAAGATCATCGCGTCTTTAACACCGACTACTTTTTAAGCGATGAGATAGCGCTGTTTATTACGCAATAAGAGTTCTTACAGAACTCTTTTATCACGCCTTTTAGGCAAAGCCCAAAAGGCTACGCTAAGCCGCTGTGGCACTAAAGCTAGCCTCATACGAGGCAGAAGAGTTCTTGCAGTTTTGCAAGAAGTCTAATAATCTTCTTCATCCATCGCCACTTTCAAAAGCGCTTTAGCGGCTTCTCGTCCTTCGTTGACAATATGTTTCACCTGAAGTGCTTTAAGGAGTTTTTTCTCATCGTAGTCACTCGCTTTGGCAACGATCTTAATCGGAGCATCAAACGATTTAAGCACTTCACAGAGCAAAATGAGTTTTTTCTCATTATTAATCGCGATAATAACCGCTTTAGACTCTTCCACAAACGCATTTTTCAAAATACTCTTCTCAGCCGCATTTCCAAAATAGACAGATTCGCCCCTGTTTTGCCCGAGTTTCACTAGATTGATGTCGTGCTCCAAAACCAAATAATTGACATTCATCTTCTTGAGACGATAGACAATCTCTTGCCCTAATTTTCCGTATCCACACACAATGATGTGGTCTTTAATGCCTGAAGAGTGAATCATAAAATCGCCATTATTAGGCTCTTTCGTGATAGTATCCACAATTTTTTTCATATTTTTAAGAATAAAGGGCGTCATGATCATCGATAATACAACCGTCACAATCAATATCTGAGAGGTCTTCGCACTGATAAGATGTGTTGAGCTTGCAAGTGCTAAAATCGCCAACGAAAACTCACCCGCTTGACACAACGCCAAACCTGTTTTCAAGGCAACGCGACCTCCGACTGCAAAAAATAAAATGCAAAAAACAACCAGTGTTTTAAACGAAACCATCGTCGCTAAAAAAAGTAAAATCGTGCCGTAATTTTGGGAAATCAAGCTAAGGTCAATCTGCATACCAACGGTGATAAAAAAGAGTCCAAGCAACAAGTCTCGAAACGGAACCAAGTCGGCTTCGATTTGATGTTTGTACTGCGTCTCGGACATCATCATACCTGCTAAAAATGCACCCAAAGAGTAGGAAAAGCCTAAAGTGTGTGCTAAAAATGAGGCGCCTACAACGAGAAGCAACACCGAAGCGATGAAAATTTCTTGGGTATCTGCCCAGACAACCAGCGATAAAAAGCGATCAAGAAGGTATCTTCCGATGATAAACATAAGGCCTAAGATCAGAACAGCACTGTAAAACGTCTGCAAAAGAAGATCGGTGAGTGAACTATTTTGATTTGAAAAGATGTTAAGCATTAATAAGATCGGAATGACTGCAATATCTTGAAAGAGTAAAATTCCAAGCGCTTTACGTCCGTAAATGGTATGAATCGTTCCGCTGTCATTGAGAATCTTAAGCACAATCGCCGTGGATGAGAGTGCAAGTGCATACCCAATGATGATCGCACTCTTCTTCTCCATACCAAAAAAATACTCAGCGCTTAAAGCAATCACGCCTCCGACAAGAGAGACTTGGAGTAAGCCATAAAAGAAAACATCTTTTTTCATGCTAAGGAGATGTTTGATGGAAAACTCAAGCCCAATGGTAAACATCAAAAAAACAACACCAAACTCTGCGATATGCGTTAAAGATTCATTATTGCGACCCAGTTTGTACATGTAAGCAATGGCAAATCCTGTGATAATATAACCAATAATCGTTGGTATATTAAAACGCTTCAACAAAAGGTTAAAGAGGGTTGCTAACGCCGTTGCACTTAAAATGATCGCTAAAATATTATCCACGCCTATTCCCCAAATAAAATGATCTCGTAACTGTTTTTATGTTTTACCAAAGGATTTTTGGTTTGCGTACTTTTTTTCGTAAGCCCACTGAGTTCCAGTCGTAAACTCTCCACCAATGCTTCAAAATCATCAATTTTTTCTTTGAGCTGCATAATGATGTCTACACCTGCTAGATTGACACCAAGATCACGTGTGAGACGTTGAATCATCTTGATTTTATCAATATCTTGTTGCGAATAAAGCCTCATCTTACCATCGGTTCTTGAAGGCCTTACAAGCCCCTCTCGCTCATACTGGCGAAGTGTTTGAGGGTGAATGGTTAAAACTTTGGCGACAACACTGATCAAATACACCGGTTCTTCATACCCATGATGCATGGCATACTCCTCGTAAGCTTAATTTGGTAAATGCTCTTCCAACAGTGCTTTTAAGGAGCTATCCAAGGAAGCAAGTGGAGGAAGAACAATATTTGCCACTAAGTACAGATCACCTTTACTTTGCGTTTTACGGTTCAATGCACCATACTCTTTGACTCTAAATTTTTGTCCATTTTTAGTATCTTCTTTGACTTTCAGTGTAATCTCTTTATAGAGTGTATCCACAGCGATTTTACCGCCAAAAAGAGCTGTTTTAAGCGGAATATCAATGCTCTTAACCAGATCATCACCTTCTCTGGTGTATTCAGGGCTAGAGGCAACTTCCACACTTAAGATCAGATCGCCTTTTTGACCTTGAAACGATTTACCTTTTTCTTTCACGCGCATCTTTTCACCGTTTTTGATGCCAGCAGGAATTTTCACATCAAAACTTTCGTTATTGTAAGAGAGGGAATGTTTACCGCCTAAAATAGCGACGTTAAACGGAATAATAATTTTAGCACTGACATCTAAGTCTGGCTCACTAAATCCCCCAAAACCGCCACCACCAAAACCGGAGTTGCTAAAGCCACCAAAACCACTACTTCGACCGCTACTAAAGCCTCCAAAACCGCCACCGCCGCCAAAGATACTGCGTAAGATGTCATCTAAATTCGCACCGCCTTGGGCATTGGCAAAATCATGGAAATTCTGACCACCAAACATGCTATCGCCGTATTGATCGTACTGACGACGTTTTTGCTCATCACTGAGGATTTCATACGCGGCATTAATCTCTTTAAATTTCTCTTCGGCACCAGCATCTTTGTTGATGTCAGGATGAAACTTGCGTGCCAATCTTCGGTAGGCTTTTTTAATCTCTTCTGCACTCGCATCGGAGGCAATATCTAATGTTTCGTATAAACTTTTACTCATGAATGTTAACCTTATTTTGGACTCTTTTATCCATTAATATTTATAGCGATTATACCATAAAAGTTTAGTCTAGATCAATCAACTTCCCTGCTGCTTAGCTTAATATTTACTTTATATTTACCTCTCTCCTTTATAATTCCATAAGACTAAGACTTCAAAGGAGTTTGATTATGAAAAAAATGATTTTAATATCGCTTGTTGCATCGCTATCTCTCTTTGGCGCGACGATTGACATCGCTCAAATGCCTAAAGATTCTGAACGCAAAGATGCCACAGCTTCGAACGTGATTCTCTCTTACCATACCGCCATTAAAGATGCTAAAAAAAGTGTTGTCAACATTGCAACGACTAAAAAAAGCAAGCAAAATGACCAACTCAATGAACTCATGCAAAATCCGTTCTTTAAAGAGTTCTTTGGCAATAAAATGCCGGAACTCAAACAACAAGAACGTAAATCGCACTCTTTGGGCTCAGGAGTCATTATCTCCACCAATGGCTACATCGTTACCAACAACCACGTCGTAGAAGGTGCGGATGAGATCGTTGTTACGCTTCCTGATGATGAAAAAGAGTACAAAGCCAAAGTGATCGGCGAAGATCCTAAAACCGATCTAGCAGTGGTTAAAATCGAAGCCAAAGATCTTCAGGTCGCTAAATTTGGCGACTCGTCTAACCTCTTAGAAGGTGATCTTGTCTTTGCCATTGGTAACCCTTTTGGCGTGGGTGAGACGATCACTCAAGGGATTATCTCAGCACTCAATAAAAATAATGTCGGACTGAATCAATACGAAAATTTCATCCAAACAGACGCTTCCATCAACCCTGGAAATTCTGGTGGTGCGCTGGTGGATAGCCGAGGGGCTCTCATTGGTATTAACAGTGCAATTCTCTCTAAAACAGGCGGAAATAACGGTATAGGTTTTGCCATTCCTTCCAATATGGTACAAAAAATTGCAACCTCTTTGGTCGAAACAGGCAAAATTGAGCGTGGCTTTATGGGTGTTTCCATTTCTGATCTAACCAATGATCTTAAAGAGCTGTATGAAAACAAACAAGGTTCTGTTATTTTGATGATCGAGAAAAATTCACCTGCAGAGAAAGGAGGACTTCAAGTTTCAGATCTGATCCTTGAAGTGGATGGCATCAAAGTGAAAAACTCCAATGAACTCAAAAACACGGTGGCAAGCATTGCCCCTGATAAAACCATTACCATCACGTATGAGCGTGATAAAAAAGTCAAAACGACCAAAATCAAACTTGCCAAAATGGACGCCGAAGAGGTGGTAGCAAGCCGTGATGGCAAAGCAACAACAACGTCCATTGAAGGGTTGAGTCTTGTGGAAATTAACGATAAAACCAGAGCTCAGTATCAAATTCCTAAAGAGGTTGAAGGCGTACTTGTTCTCGAAGTCGAAGAAGACTCGAAGGCTGAAAAAATGGGCTTTAGAGAAGGCGATATCATCATCCAAGTGGAGCAAATGCGCATCGCCTCACTCAAAGAGTTAAACAGTGCACTTAAGACGTATAAAAACAGTAAAAAACGAGTGATTATCAACCGTCAAAACTACCGTGCTATCCTTGTAATGCCCTAATATTTAGGAGGCAAAAGCCTCCTAAATAGGCTATAATATCCTTTACATGTAAGGAGTGAGTCGATGACAAATGTTTTGATGATCGAGGATGATTTAGAACTCGCCGAAATTTTGATGGAGTACTTAGAGCAATTCGATATTAAGATTACCATCGCAGACGATCCTTATCTTGGACTTTCAACCCTTGACACTCAAAAATTTGATCTTGTGATTTTAGACCTTACCCTTCCAGGACTCGATGGTCTTGAAGTCTGTAAAGAGATACGCAAACGCCACAGTATACCGATCATCATCTCCTCAGCACGTACCGACATTACCGACAAAGTGACTGCTTTGGAAAATGGCGCAGATGATTATCTTCCAAAACCTTACAATCCCAGAGAACTTCAAGCACGCATTATGAGCCTACTTCGCCGTCACAAAGGGCTGGTTCCTACCGAACAAAGTGTGCAAAAACCAAAAGATTTGATCTTAAATGAAGAGCAAATGAATATTTTATTACAAGGAAAAGAGCTGCATTTGACCGCTGCAGAATATGGCATTTTGGGGTATTTGATGAAAAAAGAGGGTGGCGTGGTTTCCAGAGAAGAGCTGATCTATAATATCGAAGCGATCAGTGAAGAGACAACCAATAAAAGCATCGATGTGATCATCGGCAGAATTCGTCAAAAATTAGGCGAAAACCCTAAGGAGCCAACGTATATCCATGCAATTCGTGGTGTGGGATATAAATTTCTACAATGACGAAATCTTCTATTTTCTACAGTATCACCTTTATTTTCGCCACCAGTATTGTCAGTATTTTTTTGGCACTCCTCTTTTTGCTGGAATATGACAAGCAAACCTATACCGAAAAGCTCAACACAAAGTACTCCATCATCGCACGTGCCACGCTATTTCACCTCAATAATTTCATCACCAATGACGAGCTTAAAAGGCAAGTTCAAGGGTATCAAATGCGTGAAATTACCGATAAAGAAGACAAAGAGCAGATTATTCAAAATGCTCAAATTATTCAAAAAATTGCAGATCGTATTGGTACCAGTGCCATTTTACGCTACGAAAGCAACCATTACTTACATATTGAGACCAAATACGCTTCCTTGCTGCTTAAAGATGAAGATTTTCAGCCTTACCGTTATGATCTGATCAAAGTTATTTTTGGTGTTGTGTTTGCCATTATTATCATCGCGTATATTCTCACCATCCGTAAACTTAAACCGCTTCGGAAACTCAAACGCCAAATGGACCGTTTTGCACAAGGGAATCTTGACATCAACTGCCAAACCGATGGGGAAGATGAGATTTCTCAAGTTGCCAATGCGTTTCACAACGCTGTTGAGCAGATCAATAAACTCAACCACTCCAGACAGCTTTTTTTACGTAACATTATGCATGAGCTCAAAACTCCGATTACCAAAGGACGCATCAGTGCGGAGATGCTTGAAAGTGGAAAACAGCGTGATCGACTGATTGGTACGTTTGAAAAACTGGAGCTTCTCATTAATGAGTTTGCCTCCATTGAGCAGATCACCTCAGGCGAAGGGCTTAAAAATATTAAACCGTACCGTTTGGTGGATATGCTCGATGAAGCGATTGATCTTGCAATGATCTCCCCTTCTCAGATTGAGATCGAACTGGATGATGAAATTATTTTACATGTAGACTTTAGGCTCTTTACAACTGCGATGAAAAATGTGATCGATAATGGCATCAAATACTCTATTGATCAAACCATTAAAATCATGGCTACGAAAGAAAAAATCTCTTTTATTAGCCAAGGCAAACCTCTCAAATATGAACTTGAACACTACTTAGAGCCTTTTGTTCAAGAAAAAAACTCTCACCAAAGTTTTGGTTTAGGGCTCTATATTGTCCACCACATTGTCAAAGCCCATCATATTAGCTTTACCTATGAACACAAAGAGGGGTATAATTATTTCAATTTTGAAAAAATTGAAACGTTAGCATAGATTTTACAGTACAATTAAGCACACAGCAGGAATATAAAGGAGTTTTTATGTCTGGTATCACATTTTCAAAAATCAATCTTTCCCATCTTATTGATCACCATATTGCACTTTTAGAGCGTTTTGGCATCAAAGATGAAGTGCCTTTTTCACTTATCTTTTTTTCCTTAGAAGAGCGTAAAGAGATCGATAGTCTAGAGATGTTTCAACGCATACTTCGAAGAACCGATGCCATTTTTAACCACAGTAACCACTACGTGGTAATGCTGACAGGAACAGACTGGAATGGTGCAACGGAAGTGCTCTCAGGGATTCAAAACTTCTTAGATCAAGAACCGTTTGACAACGTTGTGACCTACCCAGAAGATGGTGCTGATGCCAAAGCACTATTACACAGACTACGTGATTTAGTGGAAACGAACTGCAATATTAAAACTGATCTTTTAAAGTAGGCTTGTTAAGCCTACTTTCTACTCATTTCGAAGGGTATCTAACACGTTAATTTGCGTTGCTTTATAGGCAGGATAATACGAAGAGAGCGCTACAATGACACTGGTTCCAACCACCGTTAAAATAAAATCCAACCAGGAGAGATCCAGAGGCAACCGTGCGGTGCCATACACATCTGCAGGCAAAGAGATAATGTCAAAAGAGCCTAACACAAAAAGGGCTAAAGAGCCTAAAAGAATGCCAAACACCATTCCCCCTCCGCCAATCACTAACCCAAGATAGAAGAAGGTATTTTTGATCTCTTTTTTATATGCTCCAAGGGAGAGTAAAAGAGCGATCTCTTTTCGTCTGTTCATTACGGTCATCAAAAGAGAACTAATAATATTTAAGGATGCAATCAAAATAATCAGCATTAACACAATAAAAAGTGCGCGTTTTTCAAGAGCAAGGGCTGCAAAAAAGTTACCGTTCATCTGCCACCAACCCACAATACCTAAATCATCAGGAAGGATTTTACGAATTTTTTCAATATCGGCAAAGGGATCATCCGAATAGATGTGAATTCCATCAAAATGCCCCTCATCGTACTGCATCACTTGCGCCAGAGAGTCAAGGGTTGTGTACATGTACGTTTTATCATATGCCATCAAACCTGAGCGAAAAGAGCCTTGGTAGTTAAAGCGTTTCATCTTTGGAATGAGGCTCATGCCGCCAGGATCATTTTTTGTGAAGATAAGCGTTGCTTTTTCATCCGATGAAAATTGATGGGTTTTAGCGATCTCACTGCCCGTAATGAGGTCGTATTTATCCAATGTTTTACCCTGAATTGCCTCAGCAATAATGGCATTAATCTTCGCTTCCTCTTCAAAACGAACTCCAAAAAGCATGCCCCCTTCTAAGCGATTGCCTTTTTTGATAATCACTTGCGTCGAAATATAAGGGCTAAAGAGAAGTTTGGGAAATTGCTCTTTAAGCGTATTGAGTTGTGTTTGATCCACAGGTGAAAAACTACGCGAATAGATGGAGAGTGGATAATTCATCGTAAAAAGTTTCTTTTCAAACTCTTTGTCGAATCCATTCATAATCGCCATGGCAACCATCAAAACGGTTAAACCAATGGCAACTCCAAAAAAAGCAAGGAGGGAAATAACCGTGATAAAAGGTTGTGACTTGTCAAATCGTAAATACTTTTTGACAAGGTAGAGACTTAGATTTTTTTGCACCCTATTCCCTTATGCCAAAAGCCCTTTTTTAGGACCACTCTTACCACAACACTGTTTATACTTTTTACCACTTCCGCAAGGACATGGCTCATTACGCGCTGCTTTTTTATCTTTTTCATCTTCTTCGTCGGCATAAGGACTTTGATGTTGAAGTGTGGCATTAGCGTTAGCGGCTTCCATCCTTCGAATCATCTCTTCCATCGCACGCTTCTCTTCTTCTTCTTTGTTGTCCCTCAGTTGAACGATATGCAGTGTTCTAAAGCTCTCAAATTTGATCTGCTCTACCAGTTCAATGAAGAGGTTATAACTCTCTTTTTTGTACTCAGTCAGTGGATCTTTTTGGTTATACCCACGAAGACCAATACCTGTTTTTAAGATGTCCATCTGATACAAATGGGCTCTCCACGCATTATCAAGCACTTGAAGGTATAAAATACGTTCAATCTCCTGGCGTTGCGTTGCATCCACCACAGACATTTTTGCATCAAAAGTTTTCTCTAATGATTCAAGAATAAACGTACGCAATGCGTCAAAATCTAACCCTTCTAAAGCACTATGCTCAAAAGTTTCATTGAGATCATCTTGAAGAACTGAGATCAGGCGTTCTATGTTGTATTCACTCTGTGCAATGCCCTCGTAAATCTCTGCTTTAAAGAGCAAATTGGTCACAAATTCAAAACGAATCTCTTTAATTTTAGTGTCAATATCGAACGTTGGATTGAGAAGCTCATTTCTAAAGTTGTAAATCGTTTTACGTTGCTTATTGGCAACATCGTCGTACTCAAGGAGGTGTTTACGAGACTCAAAGTGAAGTGCTTCAACTTTTTTCTGTGCATTTTCAACGGCGCGCGTCACCATTTTAGACTCGATGTGTTCACCCTCTTCAATGCCTAAACGCTCCATAATCGCTTTAATACGATCGCTTCCAAAAATCCGTAAGAGATTGTCTTCCAAACTTAAATAAAAGCGGCTTTTGCCGTTATCACCTTGACGACCGGAACGTCCGCGAAGCTGGTTATCAATACGACGACTCTCATGACGCTCTGTTCCAATGATATAAAGACCCCCAAGGGCTTTAATTTCATCGGTAAGCTTGATGTCGACACCTCGACCTGCCATATTGGTTGCAATCGTTACAGCGCCTTTGACACCAGCATCTTTAATAATCTGCGCCTCTTTTTCATGGTTCTTTGCATTTAAAACCGAATGTGGCACTTTCTCTTTTTTCAAAAGGGCATGCAGTAGCTCACTTTTTTCAATCGAAGCTGTACCGACAAGAACGGGTTGTCCCTTTTCATGGCACACTTTAATGTCTTTAATGACCGCTTCAAATTTTTCACGCTCTGTTTTATAGATAAGATCGTTTTTATCTTCTCTACGCATTGGCACGTTAGTCGGAATAGAGATAACTTCCAAATTATAAATTTGAGCAAATTCGGTCGCTTCGGTTTGCGCCGTTCCTGTCATACCGGCTAATTTTTTATACAATCTAAAGTAGTTTTGAAAGGTGATGTCAGCCAAGGTTTGGGACTCTTCTTTGATCATAACACCCTCTTTTGCCTCTAAGGCTTGGTGCAATCCTTCAGAAAAACGTCTTCCTTCACTTAAACGACCGGTAAATTCATCAACGATGATAATTTCGCCTTCACGAACCACATAATCCACATCGGCGGTAAACAGGTAACGTGCTTTGAGTGCTTGATCGAGGTGATGGGAGAGAACTGCATTGTCAAGGCTGTAGAGGTTATCGACACCGAAAAGTTTTTCAGCATTACTTATACCCTCTTCGGTCATTAAAACCGTTCTATTTTTCTCATCAATAGCAAAATCCGTCTCTTTGGTCAGCTGCTTAGCGACGCCATCAGCAATTTTATACCCATCAAGCGTACGGTTTGCAGGACCAGAGATAATCAAAGGAGTACGCGCCTCATCGATTAAAATAGAGTCCACTTCATCGACGATCACAAAATTATGAGAACGTTGAACTTTTTCATCCAACGAGTAACGCATATTATCGCGCAAGTAGTCAAACCCAAACTCATTGTTGGTTCCATAGGTAATATCACTATCGTACTGCGCTTTACGTTTCGCATCATTTTCAAGGTCATTGGTCACAACACCCACACTCAAACCTAAAAAGTTATAGATACGTGCCATATCAGCCGCATCTCTTTTCGCAAGATAATCATTAACGGTAACGACGTGTACGCCTTCCCCTGACATAGCATTTAATACAACGGGGAGCGTTGCCACGAGGGTTTTTCCTTCACCTGTTTTCATCTCAGCGATGTCGCCACCATGCAACACCAAACCACCCACCATTTGAACATCAAAATGGCGCATGCCCGTGGTTCGTTTACTCGCTTCTCGTGTGATAGCAAATACATCATTTAAAATAGCATCTAAGGTAACCGTTCCCGCTTTAACATCGACTCTCAAAGCATTAAAGGCTTCTTTTAAGGCTTCATCACTCATCTTTTCATATGTCGGCTCTAAGGCATTGATCTTTTTTACGCGTACTTGGTGCTCTTTAATAACGCGATCATTTTTAGTGCCAAAAATTTTACGAACAATATTACTCAACATCATGTGATTTCACCTCTATTTTCTTTACTTTTATAGCATTCGTTTCTCTTAAAACTTGGGATTTTATCATACTTTTACTATCTATTTGATAAAACTCCATATCTTATTATCATCTCAAGGAGTATTTATGCGATTTTTGGGAATGTTTCTTTTTTTAACCACACTCCTTTTTGCTAAAATCGAACACTTTAAAACGATTCAAAGTGATTTTACTCAAAAAGTAACAAACGATCAGAATAAAACCATTGTGTATGAGGGAACTTTTTATGCAACCAATGACAAAAAAGCACTATGGATTTATCAAAAACCTGTCGTTAAAAAAATCTATTTTAATAACACACGTGTTTTAATTATTGAGCCAGAATTAGAGCAAGTGATTATTACAACACTGGAAAATACGCCTAATATTGCCCAATTGTTGCAAGAAGCAAAAGAGGTTTCAACCAACCAGTACATTACCCACTATCAAGAGACAACGTATACCATTCATACGCAAAAAGAACAGATTGAAAAAGTTTCGTACCGTGATAAACTCGATAATGCTGTCGAGATTCTCTTCACCAACCCCTCCACCAATCTCTTTTTAGATGATGAACTTTTTCGTGCTGAAATCCCAAGAGGGTATGATATTGTCCGCGAATAATCTTTACATGTAAAGATTTTCTGGAGGCATTGGTTTTCCAAAGAAATACCCTTGGAAATAGTGACACCCCATGGCTTTGAGTCTTTCAAACTGCTCTTCGCTCTCAACCCCTTCGGCGATCACTTCCATATTGAAATTTTTACCAATGGAGATGATCGTCTCAACAATCAAAGCATCACTACGATCGGTAAGGAAATCCCGAATAAACGATTGATCAATTTTAAGCTCATCCACATTCAGATGCTTCAAATACTGCAAACTCGAATACCCTGTTCCAAAATCATCCACAGAGAGGGAAACGCCTAAGGCTTTGAGTGCCTCTATCTTCACAAGCGCTTTAGCACTATCCCCAATCAAAAGGCTCTCTGTCAGCTCCAAACGAATCAACGAAGGCTTAATGGCGGTCTTTTTTAATGCGCTTTCCACTACGTGTACAAAATCTTCGCGTTCAAATTGTTTGGTGCTCACATTAATGGAGACGCGCCATTGTGACTTTTGGACATCATCTTCCCAACGCTTCACTTGCATCATGGCTTCACGTAAAACCCACTGCCCCAGTGGAACGATAAGACCTGACTCTTCACATAAGGGAATAAATTGCCCAGGAGGAATCAGCTCTCCATTAATTTTTTTCAAACGAATCAGTGCTTCAACGCCTATAACAGAAGCATTTTGATCGACTTGGGGTTGGTAATAGAGCAAAAATTGTTTCGAATCAATCGCATCTCTAAGCTGCTGAAGCATAGAAGATTTTTCTTCCATCACTTTTTGGATGTAAGGATCAAAAAAGCGAATCGTATTACGTCCATCGCTTTTAGCCGCATACATCGCACTATCGGCATGACTCAGTAGCTCTTCAGCACTCTCATTCCCATCAAAAAGCCCAATACCAATACTCACCGTCATGTAAAAAGGATGCCCATCAATAATAAAAGGCTCTTTGGTCGCCAACAAAATTTGCAATGCAATCGCTTCGGCTCTCTTGGCCGCTTCTTCAAGGATATTTCCAAGATTGGGAAGAAGTAACGCAAACTCATCGCCTCCAAAGCGTGCAATGCTATTATTTTCCTGGGCATAGTGCTCCAATCTCTGTGCCATCATGACCAAGAGTTTATCACCTGTTTCATGACCTTTGAGATCATTGATGGATTTAAAATTGTCCAAATCCATAAAAAGAAGTGCACCAAACAGAGCGTTTTGTTTATTCGTAGCGATACAAAGCCTCATGTGTTCGGTTAAAAGGACTTTATTGGCAAGATGTGTCAATGGATCATAATAAGAGAGTTTTAAAATGCTCTCTTTTTGCATAAATGAATTAATAGCAAACCCAATGTCACCGGCTAACTCTTCGATCATTGAGCGCTCTTCGGAACTAAATCCCTCTGGAATGGTAGTACATATACTCAATACACCTAACGATGTATGCGTAAACCGATCGCTCTTCAGTGCTGTCACATACGCTTCACTCACATGATGACGACGCATGGTTTCTTGGCAACTCTGTGGTACATCTTCACTCGCTCTGGTGATAATACGAAATCCGCCATGGTTAAAAACAGCCTCTTCCATTGCATTGATCTCATGCTCTTCATCAAAGCCTCGTGACTCTTTTACATGTAAAGCACCGTTTTCATACAAGGAGATTTTCACGTGGGCAAACGAGTCATTCGCAAAAAGACACAACGCTGTTTCATAAAGTAACTCTTGGAGTGTTTGAGTCGTAATCAGAATTTGATTGCTATCGGCAACCGTGCGTAAAACAGAGTAGAGATGTTTCTGGTGCGCATACGCTTTTTCAAGTTCAACACTTTTTTGCACTAACGTTTTGGTACGCTCAATCACCAACGCTTCAAGCTCTCTTTTTTGCTCCACATCGCGCTTGGTAAGCTCTCTAATGGCAATATACATCAAAGCCAGTAAGAAGAACATGACCAAAGAGCTAAAAAGCACCTCTTTCCAAAAAAAAGAGAAGACTTCATCAAAGAGAATATTTTTAGGAATTTTAATACTTGTGAGCCCTCGAACTTCACCCAGTTTATAACCATACGCATTGTCATAGCGTTTTGCAATGTAGGGTAACACTTCACTTTTCTGCCCATGGCATACCAAACAATACGCTTGAATCCGAAGAGGTGAAGCAAAAAAGAAAAACTCTTTACCGCCCTCTTTAATCAGTGCAATACTCTCATTTTTATCGGGATTTTGATTGAAATACTTGATGGCATTTGTCTCGATCGCATCGGCTTGATTGATTGGATTTCGTGGACGATCTGAAACATTGTGCATGCGAATGCCTTGCGTAGAACGTTTCAAAAAATCCTCACTGATAGGGGAAGAGGCATGCGCAGGCAGAAATCCAATCGTAGAATCGTTAAGGTCAATACCACTTTGCAAAAATTGTTGATGGTAAACATACCGCATGGATGTAAAATAATCTTGAAGGGTTTTTGCTTTAGAGTACGCACGCAGCTGCGCTAAATTTTCAGCTTGATGGTAGAGAAAAAAGACGACCAAAGTATTGGCACATAAGACACAAAAAGCAATAATCCAAAAAAGACGTTTGCTAAGATTGAGCTGTCTCATGCAAATCCCCCTTTTGCTCCATGACAAGACTTTCTTAGATTGTAATATCTCTTAACTTAAAGTGTCTTGTATCTTTTAAGACATACGGCGTAAGTAAAAATAGCCGACGATCCCAGAGAAAAAGGAGCCCAATAAAATGGCTAATTTATCGGCATAATGAAATAAATCCGTATCATTGTACGCTAATGAGTTCACAAAAAGACTCATTGTAAAACCAATACCGGTGAGAATGGCTACCCCATAGAGCTGTTTAAAATTCGCACCGGTGGGTAATGAGGCAAAACCTAGTTTAATAGCCAGAAAACTAAAGCCAAAAACACCCACTTGCTTACCCAAAAAAAGCCCTAAAATAACACCTAAAGAGACATTTGAAGCCATGGCGGAAGGAGCGAGATCTTTCAGATCCACACCTGCATTGACAAAAGCAAAAAGTGGCAAAATAAAAAAAGCGACCCAATAATGCAGGTCATGTTCCATCTCTTTAAGCATCGAAAAACGCTCACCACTGGCATTGGTCGAATACAATGGAATACAAAATGCCAATACAACCCCCGCAATGGTGGCATGAACTCCTGATTTTAAAACGCTAATCCACAGCACAATACCGACTAAGATATAAGCGGCTTTTTTGATGACTTTGAACTGATTCAGTCCCACTAAAATAACAATGGAACCTACAGCAATGCTGATCGATACGAATGATAAATCACTCGTATAAAAAAGCGCAATAATCACAATGGCACCTAAATCATCAATAATGGCAAGTGCCATCAAAAAGATTTTTAAAGAGACAGGAACACGATTACCCAGTAAAGAGAGAATACCCAAAGCAAACGCAATGTCGGTTGCCGTTGGAATCGCCCAACCATTCATAGCAAACGCATCTTGATGGTTGAAAAAGATAAAAATAAGCGCCGGCACAATCATCCCACCCAATGCTGCAATAGCAGGCAAGGCTATCTGGCTTTTAGATGAAAGTTCACCTTCTAACACTTCACGTTTGACTTCAAGCCCTATTAAAAAAAAGAAAATCGCCATTAAGCCATCATTCACCCATAAAAGCAGTGGTTTCGCAATGCCAAATGTACCGATACTGATCTGAACAGGTGTATGCAGAAATTGTGTGTACGCGTTGGTTAAAAAACTGTTTTGAAGCAGCAGTGCTAAAAGTGTCACTGCAATGAGAAGAATACCAGAAGAGGACTCTTTCTTAATAAACTCTTCTATCGTTGAAAACATGACTACCCCTTTGTGTTGCTCTTTTTATCGTAGCATACCGAGGTAAACAGTTTATAAATAGCTTTATTTCCCTAGACAGAAATTACTAAACATCTTTTCCAAAATCTCATCACGATCAAATGCTGTTGTAATCGAAGAAATGTGCTGAATCGCGGTATTAATGTGAAAAGCGAAAAGTTCTAACTCACCTTCCCCTAAAAGGGTGTAAGAGCTTTGCACATTTTCATACGTATGTTTAACGGCATCAATTTGACGTGTGGAGGTCAACATAAGGCTGTCTTCAACCGTTGTTCGATCTAACATGGTTTGTAATTTTTGAGTCAGTTCATGGCTATCATTTTGACAGGAAAGGGCTATAAAATCTCTGTTTAAATAGTGCGTGTCAAAGTGATTGGGAAGATCGATTTTATTCAAAACCGTCACAATCTGTTTTGAATCACGATAGGTTTGAAGCAGTGCTAACATTTTTTCATCTTCATGATCATAAGGCATACTGTTATCAAACAGTGCAATGACAATTTCAGCCTCTTCAATCGCAGCGATGGAGCGTTCAATGCCAATCTTCTCAATCGTATCGTGCGCTTGTCTAATGCCTGCTGTATCAACAATGCGCACCAAATGTGACCCAATGCGAAGCTCTTCTTCAATCGTGTCACGTGTTGTACCTGCAATGTCGCTGATGATCGCTCGATCGTAACTCAAAAGCGTGTTTAAAAGCGAACTTTTACCCACATTTGGCTTACCTACAATGGCGATTTTAAAGCCTTGCATCATACCTTGGCGTCTTTGACTACTCTCGTACGTTTTGAAAAGCTCTTTGGCTAACGTATCTAATTTAACTTTGATCTTCTCGATCATATCCAAAGGCAAATCTTCTTCAGCGTAGTCAATATTGACTTCCACAAAGGCAAGAATTTCAATCAATAATTCTCTTACATGTAAAACAAAATGACGAAGTTCACCTTTGAGCTGGCGCGTCAGCATCTTCGCCGCGTCCACACTTTTAGTCTCGATCAGGGCGGCAATCGCTTCAGCTTCAGAGAGATCAATGCGCCCATTTAAAAAGGCACGTTTGGAAAATTCTCCAGGATTCGCAAGTCGTACACCATAATGTAGCAGTGTTTCTAAGACAATTCCAGCGACCACACTACCGCCATGACATTGAAACTCCACCACATCTTCAGCCGTAAAGCTATGCGGTCCTTTAAAGTAAATGACAATCGCTTGATCAATGGCATCATCCTGTGCATCATGCAAAAATGTTAATGTCGCAAGACGGGGTTCAAAGGTTTTTTTATGGGAGAGTTTAAGTGCCAAAGACAGGGCATTAGGACCACTCACGCGAACAATCGCGATGGAACCAACCCCTGCACTGGTGGCAATAGCAGCAATCGTATCTATGCGTTTTTCCTGTTAAAATCATTGACGACGATAAATTTACCGCCATCTTTGCCAGATTTTATCCCCACATATTTCTCAGGGAATTCACCACGTAACGCTTCAAGCGCAATTTTGATCAATACGCCATCTAAGATTTTGGTTTGCCCTTTGCCACTGTTTCGAATACGCTCGATCACAGGAACAAGGTACTTTTCAATCATCTCTTCTTGATTTTTCAAAAATTCGGCAATCTCAAGGCGAATATTCAATCCGTATTTAAGGTTAATCCAATTGTAAAGCAAATACGAGAGCGCTTTATAACGATACCCCTCTTTGCCAATCAATAACGCCGCATCTTCACCGCTAAATTCGATTAAAATCGTATCATCATTGTATTTTGAGACAACAGGATTTTCAAGTGTAAAGCAACTGTATTGAAAGAGATTGATCATCTGTACACGTACTTCATCAATCGCATCAGCAATCTCGCGTTTTTCATGGTGAAAATTTTGATCAATCGCTGTTGGAGCAATCGTATGTCGAGACTCTTTCACTGGGGCGACTTTAGGTGTTTCAACCTTTGGTTCAGCTTTGGGAGTCACCACACTAGGGGTCTCTTTAGGAGGAAGTGGCTCTGAGCGTTTCGGCTCGGAGAATTCACTCTTAGGAAATTCTCGATTTTTATTTTTATTGCGTCTGTTTTTAGGACGACGATTGCGATCTTTGCGCTGGTCATCATCACCGAGTGCTGTTTCGATCTCACGACTCTCTTCTTTGCGAGGAGCTACGAACTCTTTACGTTCGCGCTCTTCTCGCAAAGGTTTAGAACCTTTGCGTTGCACTTCAATGATGGCACTCTTTTTAAAAAGCCCAAGAAATCCGCTTGAGCCATTTTGAATAATATTAATCTCTAAATCGACGACCGAACAAGACAACTCACTCGCGGCTTTGGAGTAAGCTTCTTGGAGTGTTGCTGCTTCTACTTTGATCATTTTTCGACCTTTATCTCTTCATGTTTTTTTGCAAAAAGTTTATTAACATAAAACTGTTGGACGATTGAGGCGACGTTATTGGTAAACCAGTAGAGTGTTAAACCTGCTGGGAATGTAACAAAGAAGAATGTAAAAATGAGTGGTAAAAACTTCATAATCTTCTCTTGCATTGGATCAGTAAACGTTGTGGGTGTAATGCGTTGGTGTAAGAACATCGTAATACCCATCAAGATTGGAAGAATAAAATAAGGATCTTTAATGGCAAGATCGTTGACCCATAAAATCCACTCAGCCCCTTTAAGTTCAATTGCATTTTGTAAAACACGGTACACCGCGAAGAAAACAGGAATTTGTAAAAGAATTGGCAAACATCCGCCCATTGGGTTAGCACCATTTTTCTTATACAATTCCATCATATGCGTATTGAGTTTTTGCTTATCATCCCCATATTTTTTCTGTAACTCTTTCACTTTTGGCGCAAGCTCTTTGAGCTTATTCATCGAAACCATACCTTTATACGTCAAAGGATAGAGCACTAAACGAACGATAATCGTCATACCTACAATCGCCCAACCCCAGTTACCAAAAATACCATGAAGAAACGCAAGGAGAGAAAAGAGTGGTTTGGAGATAAACGTAAAGAAACCATACTCAATAACATCGGTAAGTTCTGGGTTAATGGCATGAAGCTTTAGATGCTCTTTGGGACCAATGTAACCACTAAGTTTAAAATCGTCTCCACCTTTCACAAATAAAAGGGGATCTTTCTCTTTGCCCACAGAGACAACACTTTCTAAACCTTTGGTTAGCTCATAAAAGAAGGTGGTGTAGTATTTGTCAGCACCCGCTACAATTTTAGCATTTGCAAAATGCTCATCACCTTTGGCACTACCATCATCAATGGTTTTAATACTACCATCTGCCTTTTTAATCAATGCACCATGAAAGGTGTAACTGTCAACCGCAAGACTTGGACGAAAACCAGGAGAAAGGAAATACTCTTTTGGCGTTGAGAGCTTTACATGTAAATCATATCTGCCTGAAGGAAAAAAGGTAATAGTTTTTGTCACAACAACATTGCTGAGTGTTTGTGTTAAAACAATGCTACTACCATTTTCAGTGACATCGACAGTATCTTTGTCTGCACTATACGACATAACAAAAGCATCTTCGTTAATCGCTTTGTCACTAAATCGAATTTCAAGGGGTAACAAGGCTTGAGAAGCATCGATAAGTTGAAAACGCTCACCATTGTCAGCTTTGTATTTGCCCTCTTCAAGATAAAACTTTGCAATTCTGCCCAATCTGTCGATCTGAACCTCATACCCTGCCGCTTTAATGGTTGCAATAATCTCGTTCACTTTGCCCGAACTCATAGGTGCTGCTGCAACATCCACACTTGTTGTTACCTCAGGTGCACTCGTTGTTGTCGTAGGCGTTGCATTTTGTTCAAGTGAGGTGGTTTCCGTCAGTGGAGGATTTTTGGGGATAAAAAAATGATCATACAGTGCAAAAAATAAAAATGATAATACAGTGGCAAGAATAATGCGCACTTGAGGAGTAAGTTTATCTGTCACGAGATTCCCTTTATTTCGTTGTTTTAAAAGCTCTTATCAGATAAAAGCTCTGCTTATCTTTTGGCACAAACCAAAAAGTGATACGATGAGTACGTGAATGTTTGAGAGAAAGAGGAAGAGGAGATGCAAATTTTTTTGTCACGACAGGGTAGTCGATTCCGCCAGCAAACAGCTGATTGCATCTCAAAATACGCATAAAACTATAAAAGATAGCTTTTAAAAAACTATTGTGTAGAAGCTGTTCTTTCGCGTATTGCGAACAGGTGGGATAATACCTACAACTTCCATAGCCAATCAGTGTAAAAAACTTCTGATAAAGCTTTATCAACAACAGTGCAAAAGATTTCATTCTTTAACACAGTTTAATTTTTTCATAGACCATAGAATCCCTTTTTTGAGAGCATCGTACGGTATGTGATTAATCTTCTCTTTTGCTACAAAAACATACACGCCATCATGTAAAGTGTGTTGAATTTCTAAAAAAATAGCCCGAAGCCTTCTTTTGGCTAAATTTCGCTTGATAGCATTACCGACTTTCTTACTTGCCGTAAAGCCAACTCTTTTTGCTGTATCGTGATTGTAAAAGACTAAAGCACCTTCATAGTGCCATTTTTTAGCATGGTTATAAACGTATGAATACTCTCTCGTTGCCTTGAGAGTTTCATAATCTTTTAAACGGCCAATCTGCTTCTACCTTTAGCACGACGTGCTGCGATAACCTTACGTCCACCCTTAGTTTTCATTCTAAGTCTGAAGCCATGCGTGCGTTTTTTAGGTGTACTATGTGGCTGATACGTTCTTTTCATCAAAAGTTCCTTTACCAAAAAATAATTTTAAGGTATGGATTTTACCTTAGCTTTACTTAAAATTGCATAAGCTTCGATTAAGCCCTGCCTTACATGTAAGCCTTTAGCGTAACTCCATGACCATTTTTTTCAAAACTTCTTTATCTATTTTGGCTTCACTGGGACTGGTCTGTGGAAGTTTCTCTTTATAGATCATAATAGAAGGAATCATGTGGTTTGGCAAATGCTTTTTCAATTCAAACACAATCTCGTTTTTAGAAATTTCGCGTGATGCACTGTACACCATCACAATCTCTTCTTCTGTCTTTTCATTTTCAATGGAAAAAACAGCGCATTGACTGATCTGTGGCAATTTGTCGTGAACAACACTCTCGATCTCATAAGGGCTGATTCTAAAACCACTCACTTTGATCATATCATCCTTGCGGGACACAAAGTAAAGATAGCCCTCCTCGTCTCTGTAGACAAAATCGCCACTGGCAACGACAATTTCATCGGTCAGATCACCCTCTAAATTAACCACTTTATCTAAAATTTCGATACTTTTATAGCGTTTTTGCGTATCTTCTTTGGATTTCCAATACCCTTTATAGATGTAGCCACCACGGTGAATCAACTCACCAATTTCACGAGGCTGACACTCAAAGCCTTGCTCATTAATCACATGAATTTCAACCCCAGGAATCGGTTTACCTATCGAATTAGGGCGAATTTTAAGTTGTGCAGGATCAAGGTACGTTGAGCGAAATGCTTCGGTTAAACCGTGCATCGAGTAAAACTTAGCACGTGGGTAGCGCTCTTCAATGTCCGCAATCATTTTAGGCGTAATTTTTCCACCCGAAGAGGTGACGATACGCACATTGGCTAAAAGCTTTGCATTGGGAATGCGCTTAGGATCGCTTTCAAACATCTGCGTAATGTGAGGAGGCATGAGTGGAAGAATAGTGATACCGTCATTGATAAGATGGTTGAAAAAGTCTGCTGGAAGCACTAAAGAGTGAAGTGCTAACGTTGCGTGATTGTAAATCGAACAAAAGAGTTGATTCAGTCCATAATCTAAGATAAATGGCAAAGTCCCTGAGATGACATCACTCTCTTTCAGTTCGAGATAATTGGAAGCGACTCTGGCGCTATCGATAAGATTGCGGTGTGTGATGACGATGCCACGAGGAAATCCCGTCAGTCCAAAACTATAGGTAATCGCTGCATTTTTGTAGTCACCAATGTTACATGTAAAAGCATCACTGCAACATTTATAAATCTCTTCAAACGAGACAATGTCGCGCTCACTGGCTTCGTACGTAATGATTTTGCCCTGAAAGTTGATCTCATCAATGCTTTTGATCTTCGATTTATCGGTTATAATACACGCTATTCCACAATCGTTGATGATGTGCTCGACTTGCTCAGGTTTGAGAAGGCGTGAAATAGGCACAAAAATATATTCTGTAGAGAGAAGTGCCAACATCGCAATAATCTGTTCACTGCTTTTATGCGAATAAATACCAATCCTTGAACCACTTGGAAGGGCAAGTTCACTGAGATAGCGCGCGATTTGATTGACCTTACGAAATACTTCGCCATAGGTTAGTTTTTTAGCACCATCAATCACTGCTACTTTATCAGGACACGTTACTGCAGCTTTTTCAATGAGCGCACGAATACAATTTATAGACATTTTGGCTCCTTTAATTCTTATTTTTTATACGAGGTAAAAGCAAAGCTCTTACCTCTACGTTTGCCACTGGGGCACTAAAGCTTGCCTCTTAGGAGGCAGAATTTTCATTGTTTTCCATTCCAAGCGTCCAGATTGCGTAGTCGGAATCCATAACAATATTGGGAATTGCATGAAGATTCATCACTTTTTTGTAGAAAAATTCTATAATCATCTCCACCTCTTCATAGGAGAGCACTTTGGTGATACCGCCTGTTAATACGATGGTATTGAGCAGTTCAAGATGCAGT
Source organism: Sulfurospirillum sp. SCADC (assembly GCF_000743525.1). Taxonomy (GTDB): domain Bacteria; phylum Campylobacterota; class Campylobacteria; order Campylobacterales; family Sulfurospirillaceae; genus Sulfurospirillum. Next base: position 82,071 of record NZ_JQGK01000014.1, read on the forward strand.
GTCACATACAAAGGATGAAGTCTTGAGACTTTATACAGTACCAAAAAGATGGAAAGTTGCATCAAAATGCGTAAAGATTTCTCGCTCTCTTCTTCCAAAATATTCTCTGTCACATTCAGATACGCCAATAACTCATAGACAAACTCATTGTTTTTCGCTGCAAAAATGAGCGTTTCGCGAGACTTAAAAACACCCAGTTTTTTAAAGACCAAACGGTCATATCCACTTTCACTCACAATGTTATCGCGTACCAAGTCACGACTGTAGTGGATGTCCGTCGTAGCCCCACCGATGTCTACTACAATGAAGGGATTAACCACTTCAAAGTTCGCATCGATGAGCGGTAACGAGCGATTCACGATGTACGGTGTTGAGTAGATTTGATTGGCGGTTATTTCGTAAAGATGTTTGATGTCCTCTTTACCCACAATGTCCGCTTGATAGAGGTTTGTAAGGTACTCTTTGAGCTCGCCACCGTTTACATGTAACTTCTCAGTGATGATATTTCCAAGCACTTTAAGCTCTGGAATGTGCGCACTTAAAAATGACACATCTTGTTTAGTTCCCACATAAACAATATTGCTGTACTGAACATTTTTGAGGTAGTCAAACAATTTTTCATCAAACACCCCTCCAATGCCATCAATCCCACCAACAATAATCACCACATCGACCAGCTCGCTAGGTGCTCTGCTCTCCTCTATCTTACTGTACAAAATCGTATCGATGATATTAATGCCTGAATTAAACGCTATGTTCTTAGCAAATTTCAAACTAAACGAGTTCGTAAGCCCGATAATCAGCGTACTTAAACCGCCATTGGCAGAGGAACAGATAAAAATATCCTCTTTTTGATAATTTGCAAAAATATTGCCACATTTGGTCACCAAATCATCGTAAATATCTTTCTTGAAATCCCTAAAATACTGGCTAATGCCACTTGTCTGGCAGACTTTAAAGTAGGTACTTCCTACATCGATGAGAAGTTTACTCATAGCATCGCCCCTATGTCATGGATAATTTTATTGATCACTTCCGTTTGACTCTCAGGCAAATTAACCTTTGATTTTTCATAGGCAAAACAGCGATCCGGCAGTGGAAGTTTACCTTTTTCAATAATGCGGATATTGCCCGAATCATCGCGAATCGTGATGACTTCGTTGTTGTTGATAATATGCGGAGAAAAAGGCACATCGATCAAGCCACTTTTAATGGTATTGAACACTTTGCGCCACAAAGTATCGGCAGGGTCATTAAAGACCGCGTCCATAATGGCTCGAACTTCCAGCTCCAAGTTCTCCTCTTCTTCGGCGTCATGTACAACGGGCAGACCTTTGAGGGTGCGAAGTGTGTATTTGGTATTGGCAACCGACTGGGCGTTGCACTGCATGGTAGGAATACCAAAAGCTTCATCGCGAGTTTTAATAATGATCTTATCGGCTCTGACCATCGCAGCGATGATGGTGTTCGTGTTAATGAGTGAATCGGAGAGGTTTTTATCGCGTGGAAATGCACCCATCCATTGGTGATAGACAAGGTTGATGATAGCGTCCTCTCCACCAAACATATCGGCATATTTACGAGCGAGTTTTTTAAGCACATTGGAAGTCACAATGTCTTGCATCATGGAGCCATTTTGCGAAAAACTGACCGAAAAGGACTTCACACCCTCTTCGATGGAAAGGAGCATTTCGATGAGCTGAATGACAATGACGATGCACGGAGGAACGAGTGTTGCGGTCAGTGGACCAAAAGATTCACGGTTGATCGGCTCATTTAAAGTCGAGTACTTTGCACAGACTTTATCGACGTATTTCCAGTATAAAAAGGCTTTATCGAGGGGGAAGTTTTTTGAGTACGGAAGCATATACGTGATGGGGCCACCTTCGATCTCGAAGATGCCTGAAGCGAGCGCTGTTTCAACCAAAAGCCTTGCATCGGGCGTTCCGTGGCGAAGACTGACGGGTTTGTTAAAGTGTGTCATCATCTTACGCGTCGTGCGGTAACCGTGATTGACTAATGGATAGCCGTTGAGCATGTCCATCTCGTTCTCTTCGGAGAGTGTGAGCATCTTTTTTGCCATTGCGTAGTCGTTCAAGCGCGTATTGGAGTCAATCGTCAGAGGCAGAACATCGATGTCTGCTTTCATAAATTCTTCGTAAAGCTCAAACATCTTTTTGTAGGTTGGGAAACCGCCACGAGGTTGAACTAAAAGACGATCGCGCTTTTTAAAATGATGGGAGATAAACATCTCTTTATTCGCATTGCGTATAAAATCTTCGATCTCATCAAAATCAAAATGATCGGCGTATTCATTTCGGGTGATGACATCACGCTCTTTTTGGAGTAAACTCATACTCGCTCCTTCACGAATCGCTCGATTTCGTCCAAGCCCGTATTGAGATCAATTTGATGAAAAACCAGATCAAACCCATACGATTTATATTTGGGGACAATATCGCTCTGAGCAGCTTCGCCCACCGCTAAATTGCCACCGATCACAAAAATAACCTCTTTGAGATTGTATTCGGAGCGTAAAAATTGTAAGTCTCGACACCAGCCCTCTGCTTCGCCGTTGAGCGAAGAAATCAGCAGTATATCTGCATCTGTTTCAACAACCGCGTCAATGAACTCTTCCAAGGAAGTATTGACACCTAGGTTAAACACCTCAAAACCTCTCGCTTGCAATGATATATCAATGAGTCTGTTTGCGACTACATGGATGTCATTGCCTACAACTCCCGTAACTACCTTCATGGACAAACCTAAATTTTGGATAATGGGTCATTCTATCTTAACGTTATTAAAGGTATAATTAACACAAATTTTCGAAAGTGGATTCATGTCAAAAAAAGCCTTTTTAGTACTTATTCTTCTCATTGTGAGCTTTCAGAGTGTGTTAATCGCCTGCGGTGGGAGCTGTTTGGAGTGCCATTCAAAGCTTAAACCTTGCATTAACGATCAAAACCATATCGTTTTAAACGAGTGCATCACCTGCCACAATAAACCCTCCGAACAAGGTCAATGTGGTAAAGACTGTTTTGATTGTCACTCACGTGAAAAAGTCTACGCTCAAAAAGATGTGAGCGCCCATCAAGAACTTAAAATCTGTGGAACCTGTCATAAAGAAAAAGTCGATTTTACGCTTCCAAAACGATCCACGATTTCAAATCAAGACAATCTAATACACCTCTTCAAATAACCTAGGAGCCCTTATGAAATTCTACACAGCCGATCTTTGCGACAAATACCCAGAACACGTTCACGTCCTAGACCCTATTTTAAAGTCTTACGGTGGCGCGAAACGCGTTATGGGACAAATCGTCACCGTTAAACTCTCCGGAAGCAATAAAACACTCATTGAGCTACTCAAAAGTGAAGGAGCCGGTCAAATCGCCGTTGTCGATGTTGAGGCTAAGTTCACCGCTGTGGTTGGGGACAATCTGATGAAATTTGCTCATGAGAACAACTGGGCAGGTATCATCATCAACGGATACGTTCGTGACACCAAAAATACTAAAGAGATCGATGTGGGACTTTTTGCCCTTGGAACCTGCCCAAAAAAGACGATGGAAGCCTGCGAAGGATCTTTACATGTAACGATACATTTTGGAGGAATTGACTTTAACGAAGGCGATTATCTCTACGCAGATCGCGATGGTATTATCGTGAGTGCTACGCCTTTGGAGATGTAACCAAACACGATTGCATGATCATTTTCCAACTCACATCGAAGTGTTTGTTGATGTACGCTTTGGTGTGAGGCACACTGCACGCGGAACAATCTAAGTGTGCGACATTTTCGTACACAAACACCCCACTTTTCTTTGAATGGATGGAGCACACACTTTTACATGTAACGCCCTCTTTCACACTCAGCCCTTCATCATTAAAGCGAAAATGCGGACACGCACACAGATAACAATTCAGTGCTTTTAGGTCGTGGCATTTTTGTTTGTTAGCATAAAGCAGGCAAAAATCAGGCTCTTTTTCAACCATATTTTCAAAGAGAAAATAGTCAATAATCCTCTCTTTCGTATACTTTTGCGCGCATAATTTTTGAACAATGGCGTGATGTTTGTTAGCATGTGTTTCAAACCACTCTAAATAGCTCATAAAATTTGCATTTCCTTTCAAAAAATGGCATCGAACGTGAAGATTTTATTGTAAAATTCCGACAAAGGAATGATATGAAACGATTATTGATTATTTTAGCACTTATTTCAAGGCTCGTTGCTGAGGATGCAAACGATTTAGATGAAATTAAGGAAGAGGACATCCCCAAAATTCTCTCCATTATTAAAGACGGAACCAAAGATCATTTGCCAATGATGCTAGATGACTACACAACGCTTGTCGACATTGTCAGTGTCAACAATGCCATCGAATATAGAAACCGTATCAATTCTTCCAATGAACACGTCAAAACAATTTTAAAAGCCGATAAAGGTACGCTGATTAAAACAACATTTGAAAACAATAAAAGTTACCTCTGCAGCGATTATGAAACCCGCTTGCTTCTGAAAAAAGGGGCTGTGTTTGTCTATGTTTTCTTCGATCTTAACGACGCCGAACTGTTTAAATTTTCGATTCAAGATAAAGATTGTCAGTAACTTCTTACATGTAAAAAGATTTACATGTAAGAAGTGTTTGTTCCTTAGTGTTGCTGTATAACGATTTCACCGTTCTTTGCATCGATGACAATACTTTCACCCTCATGCAATTTCTCTTCCAAAATAAGATCTGCTAGTTTGTCTTCTACCAACTCATACAAAGCCCTTTTAAGTGGACGCGCTCCATACACAGGGTCAAATCCAGCTTCCGCGATCAATGCTTTGGCAGCAACCGTAAGCTCCGCTTTGATCTCTTTAGACGCCAACTTCGTCTCAATGTCTTTGAACATAATGCTTACAATTTCACGTAAACCGTCTTCCGTGAGTGGATTGAAGATAATAATATCATCCAAACGGTTCAAAAACTCAGGTTTAAAGTGCGTACGTAACTCTTTCATCACCTCTTCGGTGCGTTTTTCACCCTCATACGCCATGATTTTATCGCTGGCAATGTTAGACGTTAGAATAATAATCGTGTTTTTAAAATCAACCGTAATGCCCTTATTGTCCGTCAAACGCCCTTCATCCAGCACTTGAAGCAAGATATTGAAAACATCCGGATGCGCTTTTTCAATCTCATCAAACAGCACAACACTGTACGGTTTGCGGCGCACGGCTTCGGTCAGTTGTCCACCCTCATCGTATCCCACATACCCTGGAGGCGCACCGACCAAACGACTGACGGAGTGTTTTTCCATGTATTCGCTCATATCAAAACGAATAAGTGCTTTGGTGGTATCAAACAAAAAGTTAGCGAGCGCCTTAGCACTTTGGGTTTTTCCGACACCCGTTGGGCCTAAAAAGAGGAAGCTACCGATGGGTTTATTTTGCTCACTGAGCCCTGCTTTATTGCGCTTAATCGCACGCCCTATCGCCTTAATCGCGGCATCTTGCCCCACGACTTCTTTTTTAAGATGCTCTTCCACGGCTAAGACTTTGGCTTTTTCGCCTTGAAGCATTTTGTTCACAGGAATGCCCGTCCATTTACTGACAATGGTCGCGATCATCTCTTCATCGACACTGTTTTTAAGCAGTGTTCCGCTCTCCACCATCTTTTCCCATCTGGCTTTCAGCTCATCTTCTTCTTTGAGAAGCTCGGGCAATTTTCCGTACTCAATCTCAGCAGCTTTGTTAAAGTCACTGTTCTTTTTGGCATTTTCTGCCTCTCGACGCAACGCTTCCGCTTTTGTCTTGATGGAAGCGATGTCATTAAAAACGCTTTTTTCCGTTTCAAATTGAATTTCAAGCGCATTGCGTTTCTCTTTCGCATCCCCAAGCTCTTTTTCGATCATTTGGGTGCGCTCTTCATTTTTCTTATTTTTTTCCATCAAAAGCGCTTCTTTTTCGACCATCAACGTGCTCATCAAACGTTTAATGCGACTGAGTTCCGTAGGCTCACTCTCGATTTGCATCTTAAGCTCCGCCGCTGCTTCATCGATAAGGTCAATCGCTTTATCGGGTAAAAAACGATCACTAATATAACGTGAGCTCAGCTTCGCCGCCGCGACTAAAGCCGAATCCATAATCGTAACATGATGGTGCGCTTCAAGACTCTCTTTAATCCCACGTAAAATTTGCAGTGCTTCGTTGATGGTCGGCTCATTCACCGTGACCGGCTGAAAACGACGTTGCAGTGCCGCATCTTTTTCAAAATATTTGCGGTACTCTTTGAGTGTTGTTGCACCGATGGTATGAAGTTCCCCACGCGCTAAAGCAGGTTTTAAAATGTTGGCAGCGTCCATACTCCCTTCACTTGCCCCTGCACCCACAATAGTGTGAATTTCATCGATAAAAAGAATGATATTGCCACTTTTTTTCACTTCATCGATAACGGCTTTGAGTCTGTCCTCAAACTCACCACGGTACTTTGCCCCAGCAATCAGTGCGCTCATATCTAAAGCAATCACACTTTTATTTTGAAGACTTAAGGGTACATCGTTGTGGGAAATTTTAAGTGCTAACCCCTCTGCTATTGCCGTTTTACCCGTTCCTGGTTCACCAATTAAGATCGGATTGTTTTTGGTTTTACGAATTAAAATTTGCATCATACGGTGAATCTCTTCATCGCGTCCAATCACAGGATTGAGCTTGCCTTCAGCAGCTAGTTTGGTTAAATTAATGCCGTATTTATCAAGCGATTCAAGCGTTTCATCACTGCTTTGTTTGTCGATCTTTTTGCCACCGCGCAACGCTTCAAGGTTTTTCTTAAACTGTAACAGATCAAGGTATTTGCCCAGAATTTTTTTCAACGGATCGCTATCAAGGCTTGAAAGGAGCCATGTATCGACCGAGAGATAACTATCGCCTTTTTGTTTCATCAAACCTTCGGCTTTTTGCAAACTCTCCACTAAGGAACGTGAAATCGAAATATTTTCCTTACTGACATGCGTCACGGTTGGAAGTTTTTGGACTTCACTTTTCACCTCAAGTTCTATCGCACTCTTATCAATGTTCATTTTATTAAAGACTTGATTGAGAATGGAAGCGGAATTGGTGATAAGTCCCCACGTTACATGTAAAGGGGTTGCTTCATTGTTTTTCGAATGCAAAGCAAGGCTAATCGCGCTTTCAATCGCTTCGCGCATTTGGTTGGTCAGCTGTTCAAAAAGTGAGTTCATAGGTCTCCTCCTCGGATATTTAGTGTTTGTATAATTTTACAACTTTGAGTGTATTAATGTCAAGTTTATTTAGCATTATGACATTATAGCTAATGGTTAAAAACCATTATTTTAAGCCTTAAATCACTTCAACTTTCATTGCCATGATCAAGCGCCTTCATAGAAAATTTAGGGAACCTGCACTATAATCTTTGATCTCAAATTATACGCATATCATGCTAGGAGCATACACACGCTATGAAACACTTACCATTTGCTACCGTTGGCTTTATTGCCACGTTTGTGGGGATTACAACCTTTTTTTCTTCAACCCTTTTTGCGGCTGATAATGCTGAAGGCGAAAAGAGCCGTCTGGCCTCTTTGGCAAAATTTACGCGCGTTTTAGCAACGATTGAAAAATATTATGTTGATGACATCAAAATTGATGACATCGTTAAAAAGTCAATTGAAGGACTTTTAACCAACCTCGATGCGCACTCTTCGTACCTCGATGAAAAACACTTTAAAGACCTTAAGATTCAAACCGATGGTGAATTTGGGGGACTGGGTATTACCGTAGGTCAAAAAGATGGCGCACTGACGGTGATTGCACCAATGGAAGGAACCCCTGCGGATAAAGCAGGTGTTAAAGCAGGTGACATTATCCTCAAAATCAACAAACAATCAACGCTTAATATGACCATCGATGAAGCGGTCAATATTATGCGTGGCAAACCTGGTACGGGTATCGAGCTCACATTGGTACGAGAAGGCGAGAATAAACCTCTCAGTATCTCTATCATTCGTGACATCATCAAAATCGAATCGGTTTACTCCAAGATCATTGAAAATGAAGATATCCTCTATATACGTGTTGTCAATTTCGATAAAAACATTGTTGGCGATGTTCAAGAAGCCATCACCAAAAACAAAAATGTCAAAGGTATTGTCTTAGATCTTAGAAACAACCCTGGTGGACTTTTAAACCAAGCTGTAGGCTTAGTGGATATTTTTGTGGATGAGGGCATCATCGTCTCTCAAAAAGGACGTGTTGAGTCTGAAAATGCCGAATACAAAGCAACCAAATCGGGAACCAATACCAAACTACCACTGGTTGTTTTAGTCAATGGCGGTAGTGCAAGTGCGAGTGAAATCGTCAGTGGCGCATTGCAAGATCATAAGCGAGCCATTATTATTGGTGAAAAAACCTTTGGTAAAGGAAGCGTTCAAGCGGTTCTTCCTGTTGTGGACAACGAAGCGATTCGTCTGACCATCGCACGTTATTACCTTCCAAGTGGTCGCACCATTCAAGCGGAAGGTGTTACCCCTGATATTACCGTTTATCCAGGTGCTGTACCCACAAAAGCTAATGAACAAACCCTTAAAGAGAAAGACTTGAAAAAACATTTAGAGGGTGAACTGAAAAAAGTCGATGAGAACAAAACGGAAGTAAAAGAGACAAAACCAAAAGCAAAAACCAAAGAGAAAACAAAAGCCGATAAAGAGATTGTAAGTCAAGAGAGTTTGTTCAAAGATTTACAACTTAAAAGTGCTGTTGATGCGATCAAAATACTTGCGATAAAAAAATAAGAGGAGAATCAGGTGAATAAAGGTGAATTGTTATACGAAGGTAAAGGTAAAAAACTGTTTTTGACAGACGATGAAAATCTTTTAATTTCAGTGTTTAAAGATGATTTGACAGCATTTAATGCCGAAAAAAGAGGCAATGAAGCAGGTAAAGGTGCACTGAATTGTAAAATTAGCACCCAATTGTTCCACCTATTGGAAAAACACGGCATCCAAACACACTTGGTTAAAACACTAAACGATACAGAGCAATTGATTAAAAAAGTAAAGATTATTCCTATTGAAGTGGTTGTTCGCAATATTGCAACAGGTTCACTTGCCAAACGTCTTGGTATTAAAGATGGTACGGTGCTTCCTTTTACCTTGGTAGAGTTTTACTATAAAGATGATGCACTGGGTGATCCTATCATTAATGATGAGCACTGCTTGTTGTTGAATCTTGTGAAAAGTGAGTCTGACCTTGAAGAGCTTAAACGCCTTGGTCGTGAGATTAACGTTATTATGAAAAGCTTTTTTGCGGAACGCAAACTCAAACTTGTTGATTTTAAAGTGGAATTTGGTGTCGATAAAGAGGGTAACATCCTTCTCTCCGATGAAATCAGCCCTGATAGCTGCCGTTTCTGGGACATGGATACCAATGAAAAACTGGATAAAGATAGATTTAGACAAGGCTTAGGCGATGTCAAAGTTGCTTATGAAGAAGTCTTAAAACGTATTCTATCTCACTAAAATCAAAGGAAAAGATTAACAATGAAAGTTATTGTCAACATTCAACTCAAAAATGGCGTTTTAGATCCCCAAGGGAAAGCCGTTCATCATGCACTTTCGTCTTTAAAATTTGACGAAGTGAATGACGTGCGTATTGGAAAGCAAATTATTCTGGACATTGCTGAAAGCGATAAAGCAAAAGCACACGAGAGAGTGACCATCATGTGCGATGAGCTTTTGGCCAATACCGTTATTGAAGATTACACCATCGAGTTTCCAGCATGCTAGTTGCCGTTGCTGTATTTCCAGGGACCAACTGTGAAATCGACACCAAATACGCTTTTGAAAAACTAGGACAAGAGGTTGTCCTTGTATTTCATAAAGAAGAAAAACTACCAGAGGGAACCGATTTAGTCGTACTTCCTGGTGGTTTTAGCTATGGCGATTATTTACGAAGTGCGGCTATTGCTAAATTTTCACCCATCATGAAAGCCGTCATTGACTTTGCCAATCAAGGTGGAAAAGTGCTTGGTATCTGCAATGGTTTTCAAATGCTGGTTGAAGCAAGACTCCTTCCTGGTGCTATGAAACGCAATGAGAATGTTCATTTTATCTCTCAGTTTCACCATCTTAAAGTGATTGCCAATGACAATACTTTTTTACAAAAATGCTCTGTGGGTGAACTTTTAAATGTGCCTATCGCACATGGTGAGGGAAGTTTTTACATTGATGAGGCGGGCCTTAAAGAGCTTTATGCCAACCATCAAGTCCTTCTGACCTACACCAATGAAAAAGGTGATGTTCAAAACCCTAATGGCTCGGTAGATTCTATCGCGGGTATTTGCAATCACGCTAAAAATGTCTTTGGACTTATGCCGCATCCTGAACGTGCCATCGAGAAGATTTTGGGCTCAGACGATGGTGTCAAAATGCTTGAGGGCTTTTTAAACTAACGTGATGAAGCAATTTTTCATACTCCTCGTACTCTCTTTAGCCTTTTTCGCTCCTGCTTTTGCCGCTGAAGAGAGTGCTTTTTCAGGAAGCTCAAAATCACTGTTTATCTCTGTTGAAGAAGCCCCTTCCAAAGTCTATGTGGGACAAATTTTTCCTGTAAAACTCAAAGCTATTGTGGCAAACAATACGATAGATGCTCTTGAAAATACTTTTTCAGGTGCCACCGGTGTCGAAGTGATGAATCCCCAAAATACGTGGGAACGCTCACGCGATAATACCTACTTCAACACCTTTTATTTTAAGATCAACACCACAACCGTTACGATGCCACGGCTGAGTGTTTCGTTGATGCAGCGAAAAGAGGCATTGGAGAGCGAGATCGTGACATTTACGACACCGCAATTGATTCAACTCAAAGCCGATCCTCTCTTTAGCAATGTCATTGCCCAAAACCTAAGCATCAACAAGTACAAAACCACTACGTTTGATGCTAAAAATGTAATTGTCGTTTTAGAGATTGAGTCCATTGGAGCCAACCTCCAAGATTTTAAACTCAGCGGAATCGCCAAAAGCGGTATTGATTCTTTTTCTGAAACAGAAACGAGTCAAAAAATCTATTACTATGCCATTGTGCCAAACTATCAAAAAAGCTTTGACTTTACCTATTTTGACCTCACAAGCAATAAATTTCATAAAATTTCTCTTCCAATTACGATTGAGAACAGTGAAGTTAGTACACAATTAGGGCTTAACCCCAAAGAGAGTATCTTTGAATTTTACAAAACCATCGGCTATGGCGTGCTCTCCTTTATCTTTTTTGTCATTTTCATTAAGCGCCGAAGATGGTACTATCTTCTCCTTTCATTGATCTTTTTAGCGCTTTTTTTCTTGGATCAAAATCCGTTGAATAATGCCAAACTTAAGAGCAATAGCAGCATTATGATTCTCCCCATGGAGCGCTCAACGGTCTTTTTTACAAGTGATAAAATCTTAGACATTGAAAAATTAGGCGAGAGGGAAAATTACATTAAAATCTTGCTTCCAGATGGAAAAATTGGATGGACTGACCGTGAAAATATTATCAAAAATTAGAGGGTTTTACGTGATGGTTGAGTTTGTCATCACGGTGTTGATTACGATTGTTTTGATGTATGCTTTTCGCAACCACACGCATCCGATCAGGCGTACATGGGGACGTTTGCAGACTTTTTTAATGGGCTTTAGCATCAAACAAACGGGTGAGGCAAACCCCACCACAACGCTTTTAGTCCTGAACCATCAAAGCCTTGTAGACATTGTTGCCCTTGAGACCATTTACCCTAAAAACCTCTGTTGGGTCGCGAAAAAAGAGATTCAAGATATTCCGCTTTTTGGGCATATTATTCCTGCACCTCGCATGATCTCAATCGATCGAAACGATAAACGCTCAATCATTAAGATGATCAAAGAAGGCAAAGAGCGCGTCAGTGAAGGACGCGTGCTAGCGATGTTTCCTGAGGGAACGCGCGGACGTGGAGATAAGCTTCTCAAATTCCAAAGTGGTGCGAAAATTTTGGCGGAGAAGTTAGAGCTTATTGTCCAACCAGCCATCATTGTAGGAACACGCCATATTTTTGATTCTAAAAATATTGATGCGCATGGTGGAGAAGTTCAGGTCATTTACCTCGATCCCATCAATCCTAAAGACGATGAGCAATGGTTTGAGAAAATGCACGCGGCAATGAGCAAGAGATTGGCGCTTGCGTTGGCTGTCCACTAAAAACTATTTTGAAAGTCACAAAAGTGGCTTTCAAATGCTTCTGATTTTGCTAAAATAACGCGAATTTTTTGAATGTGTCAAAAAACTTTCTTTACATGTAAAGCTTTTTGACACATTCAAACTACACATATTAAAGGATAGATTATGTCAAAACATCAATTTCAAACCGAAGTCACTCAGCTTTTAGACCTGATGATTCACTCACTCTACTCGAACAAAGAGATCTTTTTACGTGAACTTGTCTCCAATGCTTCCGATGCACTCGATAAATTAAACTATCTGACCCTCACCGATGAGAACTACAAAGCGCTCTCTTATACACCACGCATTGATATTGCTATCAATAAAGAAGCTAAAACGTTAACCATCAGCGATAGCGGTATCGGTATGAACGAAGCAGAATTGGTTGAAAATCTTGGAACGATTGCCAAAAGTGGCACCAAATCTTTTTTACAGAACCTTAGTGGCGATAAAAAGAAAGACTCTAGCCTCATTGGTCAATTTGGTGTTGGTTTTTACTCTGCGTTTATGGTGGCGACTAAAATCGAAGTGGTAAGCCGTAAAGCCGGTGAAGAAAAAGCGTATATGTGGAGCTCAACCGCAGGTGCGGAGTATGACATCACAGAAGTTTCCAAAGAGAGCCACGGAACATCCATTACGCTTTATCTCAAAGACGATGAAGATGAATTTTTAGAGTTTTACCGCATTCAAAACGTCATTAAAAAATACTCAAATCACATCCAATTCCCTATTTTTATGGATAAAGAGGTCAAAGAGTACGACGATGAAGGCAAAGAAAAAAGCACTGAAATCAAAAATGAGCAGATCAACAAAGCCAGTGCGCTTTGGACAGTAGCCAAAAGTCAAATCAAGCCTGAAGAGTACAAAGACTTTTACCAACAAATCTCTCACGATAGCACCGATCCACTTCTTTGGAGCCACACCAAAGCAGAGGGTACATTTGAGTACACCACCCTCTTCTACATCCCTTCAACGCCTCCAATGGACTTGTTTAGAATGGACTATAAACCAGGTGTTAAACTCTACGTTAAACGCGTTTTCATCACCGATGATGAGAAAGAGTTATTGCCAACGTATCTTCGTTTTGTCAAAGGTATTATCGATGCGGAAGACTTACCACTCAACGTTAGCCGTGAGATTTTACAACAAAACAGAGTCCTAGAAACCATCAAAAAAGCTTCGGTTAAAAAAATCTTGAGTGAGCTTAAATCTCTCAAAGAAAAAGAGAACGAGAAATACCTAGAGTTCTACAAAAACTTCGGACGTGTCATTAAAGAAGGTTTGTATAACGATTGGGACAATAAAGAAGCGCTACTAGAGCTTGTACTGTTCAAATCGTCAAAACGTGAAGGTTTAGTGAGCCTCAAAGAGTACAAAGAGGCAATGAAAGAAGATCAAAAAAGCATCTATTACATCACTGGTGAAAATGAGCGTATCCTTCGTAATTCTCCACTCATTGAGCAGTTTAAAGCCAAAGACATTGAAGTGTTACTGCTTGATGAAGAGGTCGATGCCATCGTCTTCCCAATGGTCGGTGAATACGACAAAACCCCGATTAAACCGGTCAATAACTCCGACATTGATGAAGAAATCAAAGAAGACAAAGCCAAAGTCGAAGAAGATGAGAAAACCTATAAAGAGATTTTGGTCAAAATGAAAGAAATCCTCAAAGACGACGCCAAAGATGTCAAAATCTCCAGCCGTTTGAGTGATTCTCCTTCATGCCTTGTCTACGATAAAAACGACCCAGATTTCCAAATGCAACAGATGCTAAAACAGATGGGACAAGACAATCTTCCTGCTGTTAAACCTATCTTGGAAATCAACCCTGAGCACGAAATTTTCAAAAAATTAAGTGCTAAAAGCGATTTGTTAGAGCTTAATGACATCGCTTTCTTGTTGCTTGACCAAGCCAAACTACAAGAGGGAATGAAGATCGAAGATACCGCAGCGTTTGCTAAACGCCTCAACCGCTTTATCGCAAAAGCACTTTAAAAATAGTTTTACATGTAAGGATTTTTCCTTACATGTAAAGACGACTAACCTTACCCATCATAAGCTACATCAAACCTCCATTTTCATAAAATATCACACATAGCAAAAATAGCGTAAAGTTACAAGTTTAGCCCAGCCCCCTATATCTTCTTATTTATTTGGGCATATCAGACTGTTTTGTATATAATGTTCGTTAAATAAATAGTTAGCATAAGGAAGTACTATATTTGATAGATTTTTTAAATCAACATTCCAGTGCAGTTTTTGCATTATTAGGTGCTCTTGGAAGTGGAATAATGTCTTTTACTGCATCTTGGATGCTTAAAAAACGTGACTTTTCTCTTCGACTTTGGGACAAATTGTTTGACAAAAGAATTAAAGCACACGAAAATGTAATTTCAATGGCTCTTGAAATGAGAGTAATGGTCTCATGGGGAAATTTTGAAGATGCAGGCGATGTTGCGAGAGCACCTCAAATTTTAATGTCAAAAGAAGAATTTGAACAGTGGTTTACAAAATTTACTCAATTAACCCTTGAAAGTAGTACATGGTTAACAACAGACTGTAAAAGAGAATTGAATTTTGTACAAGATTACTTAGTTACTTTGCACCAAAATTTATCAGGAGTACCAAGTGATATATATTTAAAAATTGGTCAAATGATTAAAGAAGATTTTATCGAACTATCAAGTAAGTTGGAAAAGAAAGCTTTTGACTTTTTTTCAAAAGAACTAGAACAATTAAAACTAAATAATCTTGATGATTGGCATAAATATGAACGTCCTATTACTGAAGAACGCCTAAATAGTCGACCCTGAAAAACAAGTAAAACCCTTATTTTTAGGGCTTTAGAAGCAATTTTGTAGTATAATTTCGACCATAAACAAGGGGTTTTACCCTCTATTTCTGGTCGAAAAGGATAGCTTTGCTT
>NZ_JQGK01000015.1 GCF_000743525.1 Sulfurospirillum sp. SCADC
AACAGTAAACTGCTATAATGTCTCGCTCCATAAACGTGCCCTCCACGGCTTTTTATGGAGTCTCAAGCAATTTTTAGACCCTTCTTCGCAACTAGCAGTTTGGGTAAAAATAATATTAATCTATTTGACATTATTATGTACTCTTTAAACTTATACAATACAACACCAGCAAAAAAATAGGATGAAAAAATTATAAAAGAAGAATATTCATTAGAAGCAAATACCCATCCTCGACAACACGGAATACTGAAAATTATAAATGAACTTAAAATATTTCCCAATGCTAAAATAAAAAATAATACAAAAGAAAATAAAAGTATATACTTTTTGCCATGAGTGAGCCAAACAATAAATGGTAATATAAAATATAAAGCTATCTCATGTTTGAGCGTCCACATTGATCCATTTATGCCATCAATCATTGGATTATTAGGAAATGCGCCTGTAATTGTCCAAGAGTATCCAAATATATGAAAAGATCCAGCTTTAATAAAAAATTCCAATGAAGAACCATCTGCTAGGCTAAAAATTTTAGCAGATTCAGAAATAATTGGAACTAGAATAAATGCAGATATTCCAAGTGATAACCAAAATGCAGGGATAATTCTTAAAAATCTATTTTTTGCATATCTTGATAATGAAGAATTAGATTCAAGACTTTGAATCATAAAAAAACCAGACAATACAAAAAACCCATAGACTGCTATTGAACCCAATCCCAATTGATAATTAACCAATGTGATAAAAAAATCTTTTGCTCCAGATTCTCCATACAACAAAGCATATGAATGCACAAACAATACCAAAGTTGCCAACATGAATCTAATATCATCAAAAGAGTTGCTCTTTCTGTCATATATATCATTTAAAGTTCTAATTTCCAAAAAGCACCTCATTTATTTTATCTATCTCTATAACCCTTCCTAATTCATAATTCCGAACTCTTTCCGCAGGAGCACCCAAATCAAAAACAATCAAAGGATACCCCATTTGCATAATCTCATCCGTAGTATATGAAAATGTTTCAGGCCAAATTGACGGTATTAGAAACTTTGTTATATTATATTTTCTAACTATACTTTCTAAATCTTTTTTATCATATCTACCTGTTACTTTAAATGATTTAGAATTAATTGGAATCGATATCTGCCCAATCACTATCACTTTTGCATTTATTTTGTTGTTGTCAATATGTGAAACTAAATCTTTAACGATACCAGCACCTTTGGCTTCATTTATTCCACCCAAGATCCCAATCGTAATCATTTCTGATGTATTATTTGGATTATAAATCTTTTCATATCTTCCCGATATATCATGTGGTTTAACAATAATTTTTTCAATACTATCAGGATAAGCTTTCAAAAATATATCTTTTGAGGAGTTTGAAAAACATAGTATCTCATCAGATATATTAACTATTTTTTTCCCATGATTTTCTCCAACTTTGAATGTCTGTCTCTTTTTCAAAAATCTTAAATTCATTTTTATTATTAATTAAACAATTATGACAAATATTTTTATCATTTGGAACTGCACAGTATTTCATCTCTTGATTTAAGAGCGTGTAGCTTGGACAAACGGGAAAAAAATCATGGATTGGCAATACTACTTTTGAATTTGTTTTTTCTTTTAGTTGTATTATTTCACTTATTGCCTCATGCACATCTGGATATGAAACCAATGAGTTTATGAAAATCTCATTTATTTTAAAATCAGATAATAATTCAAAAATTTCTGTTAAATTAGATGCCGAAAATTTATAGTTAATTTGGTTGGCTATAAATGTAATATTAAAAACTTTTAGTAGATTAAAATCGTATCTTATGAGAATTGTCATTTTATTGGCTTCTATTCTCTTGCTCATACCTTCATCTATATAATGATTTGCACCGCCACCTAAGGCATGGTCGATTATTATTGTAGTATTTAATTTTGCATTTTGTATTTTGATTTGTAAGAATAATCTAAGATTTTCCAATTCATTTTTTTGAACTAGTCTTTGAACTTGCTCATCATAGCTTGAGTGTTTTTGATTTAAAACTGAGAGATTTTGTGATATCAATCTCTGCTTTTCTTTACTTGGAAACGATCCACCATGCTTATGATAAATAAATAAATTAGTTACGTGTATATTTTTATACCCTTCTTTAATAGCTCTTTGACACCAATCATTCTCTTCACAATAACCTTTTCCATAAACCTCATCAAACATTCCTATTTTGTGAACTAGATTTTTGTTAACTCCCATACAAAAACCAACACCCGTTGGTATCTCTATATATGTTTTTTCAAAATTTACATATTGAAAGTGTTCATCTATTTTTTCAACATTCAATCCCTCAAATATGGGATTATCTTCTAAATAATTTGGAAAACTACAAATCGTACCAGCATTTGTAAATGGTGTAGTGCTAGCAATATTTTTCATCTCAAAAATTGGATACATTAGCCTCTCTAACCAATGGGGTGGAACTTCTGTGTCGGTGTTTAGCAGTACAAAATGATTCTTTGTTAGTTTTGAAAGTTTATTGACAGTTTTTAGAAATCCTAGATTTTCTTTATTCTCGATGATTATTATTGCTATCTCGGAATTATTTATATTAAATTCTTTTAAATAAGTCAATACCCTATCATCAGGACTTTTATCATCAGCTATAAGTAGTCTATAGGGCAAAGTTGTATTTTTAATAATACTTGAGAATAAAGGTTCAAGATATTCAAACCCATTGTAGACAGGAATGATAATATCAATTGGTTTATTAATAACAAATGAAGGAATTTTAGGTTCATTGTGAAAAAGTTTTACCAAATCATCAAAAGTTTTCAAGGTCTCCATTTTTTTTTGTTCATTATCTATTTTGGTCGTTACTTGTGAAGCTTTTTTTAGCCCTTCTTTTAAACCTTTTCGACGAACTTCTATTAAAAATTTCTTGACAAGATGTGGATTGTTTTTGGCATGATTTAAAATAGTTACAAGCTTTTTGATTTTAGAGACTTTATGCTCAATCACTATGCTATTTTTAGTATGCGTCTTTCGTCCTTCTTTAGCACCATACTTTATAAAATGAACTAATGGATTTATCCCTGCATTTCGCACATCAAGATGAGTTTCAAGGTAAAAATCTGTATCAAACTTTTCAGATGGATTTCGTCCTTCTTTCCAACCACATTCACAAAAATGTTTTAAAGGGTCAATATCTGCTTGTCTAATATCCGCGTATTCTTGTAAATAGTATATTGCATCAAATAAACCAGATGATTTAATTATTTTATATTCTTTATTCAAACTCATTTTAAATACCTTTTATCTTTTTTATCATTCTTGTAATTTTTCTTAATAGTCTTGTTAGTATCCAACTCTCTTACTCAAGTATAACGATATAAGCTCTTGATTGAGTGCGTTGATGTTTTGTTCCTTGTGCGCAAGCTCTTGATTTTTTTGCTTTACGCTTACATGTAAAGCGTCTTTTGCGACATGGGCATATCGCAAAACTACTACCAATGCTTGCGCATTTTCAAAGACGCTTTCAGCGTGTTCACTAAAGTACATCTGTGAATCATCGGTAGTGAAAAAGTAGCTTTTACCATGATGTATCTCAGCATTTGAATGGACATGCGGCATAAGGTCAATCGTCTCATTTTCTTTCTTTACATGTAAGCTTTCTATCTCGATGACACAACACTCGTTCAGTGGGTCAAGGCGTAGGGCTTTGATGTTTGGCTTGTCAGTGAGGTCAAAGGTAAACTCTTGGGTTTGCGTGTTTTGTACTACTGGGAATTTAATGGAGTTTTCTTCGCTTATGCCTTTGCCTTGGTCCATGAAGAGCTGAGCAAAAAGATTCAGTTTAGAGTTGTTGTTGAGATAAATATGTTGTCTTTTTGCTATATTAAAGAATAAATGATGAGGATTTTTATTCTCGGTAAAAGTAAGCTTTTGCATTATTTTGCTTACTGAATCTGAAAGTGAATAGTTTTTGAGAGCAACATCACGACAAAAAGTAACTTTAAATTGCATATCTCCGAAATTCTGTATGAGTTCAGTTACTATCTCATCAGATGAAATTTTTCTATTTGTGCATCGACCAGAAAAATTAAATTCGCTTGCCAGCTGAAAATTGGCTTCTTCAATCCACCCAGGTCCTCCAAATCGATCATAACAATAGACTGGAATACCCATTGCCAAACAATATTGAACGGTTCGTCCAATAGTGATGATGGCATCAAATTCTCTTAAAACATCAGGAGTAATGAGTCGAAATTCACCCTCCATGCCAAAAATTTTAATTTCTATCCCTTTGTTTTCTAATTGAGGAATAGCTTCTTTTATTTCTGATGGAATATGATTTGAGACAATTGCAATTTTTTGTAAAGAAAAATCCTTTTTAGAATTATTGACAAAAAAATCATTTGAAACAGGATTAGGTAAAATTTCAATCATAGAATCGTCTAGACCCATCTCTACCATAGTCTTTTTTGTTTCAAGGGAATTTGCCAAAAATAAATCAACTTTTTCTGTTGAAAGGGGTGGGGATTCTAAGGATTCATATGGAGAAAGAGAAGAAAAAATAATTTTATCAGCTGTGATCCCTATGTCAATCAAGCAAGCATCAATAGTTGTAAAATGTTGTGCCCAGATTAGGTCAAAATGTTCCGCTGTTGCATTATTGAGATCCAATATTCGTATATTGAATTTCTCGAATTCTGCTTTTAAAGGATCGGCAAAAGTAAAAGTACCTACCGTAACAGCATACTCCCGAGACAAGAACTCTTTAGCTAAGTCAAGTGTAGCGATTTCCGATCCACTAAATTCTCTAATGAAATGGTTGGTAAGTAATATTTTTGCTTTACTTTTTAATTCAATATTATCCAAATGAAATCTATCCTCTACTTTGATTATATTGTATGTTGGTTTGTTTGGAAAAGAAAAACTTCTAGGCCATTCCCAATGGGTAAGTGCTTTTTTTGCATTGTTGATAAATTCTAGATTTGATGCACTGCTTGTGTTAATTAATTTGGAATTGAAATTTTCACGAACAAAATTCATATGATGCATAGAAATTTCATCAGCATCAAAAAACTTAAATTTTCCAGATTTATTGATTAACCTACGAGTTGGATCAACCATTTCGGCTGGAAAAATACCTTGATATTCAAAAGATAATTCAGGGGTTATTTTGGCTATAAAACAAACATTTGTAGTATCTGGTGTCTCTGAGCGATAATATGGTTTGTGAAGATAAAAGTATGAATGCACACAACTATAAGTTATATCTTCAGTCTCAATTAGTTTTTTTGCATCTTCAAACTGTTCAGGGATATAAAACTCATCTGCATCCATTAATAAAAAATGAGTTGCATTTATTTTTTTTGCTAATTCTAATCCAACTACTCTTTTTGAAAACTCATTTTCGGCTGGTGTCTTATTGAAGTTTGGAGTAAAACAAAAAAAGTCGTCAACCAAATTTCCATCTTTGAGTTTTTGAATAACCATTTTTGCATTATCGCTTAAAGGCTCATTCCAATTGCTTGTTTCTTGATATACTATTGATAGATGGTTAACTAGGGGACGAATATTTTTTACAGTATACCAAAGCAACTCTTCTCCGTTAAAAAAATTAATGCTTGCAGATAGTTTCATCGCCTAAAGGTTCCATTCATGTTTAGATCTAAATACGCCCTCTGAGATAGGCAGATTACTTTGTGCCATTTTGCTTTTTATATCAAATTTTGCAATATAATCTTCATTATCGTAGGAAAACATACCTTGTGTGTCAGAAATCGAAACAGTTACAAAATATTCACCCCCTAGAAAATCATTCTTTGGTATTAATAGCTTTATATTGTTTACCATTGAGTTGATTTTGATATCATCTCGAATTGTGTTAAATAAAGTAACCAGTCTTCCTTCGTCATCGTAAATCAAAACACCGATTGCATAATCATAGGCTTCCTTATTGAAGCGTAATGAAATCGTTAGTTCAATATCCTCATCAGTAAAGTATGTTGATTTAGAAAGTGCTACATCTTGAATGGCTATTGTTTTGTCGTTTTTCTGATTATCTATGATTGTATTTTTTTCAATCTTTTGTTTGTCTTTTGTGTCATTTGATTGCTTCATATAGTCGGAATAAGCTTCACATACAACATGAGCTTCATTTTGCATAACCATTTTTCCATCTTTGACCCAGATTGCTTTATGACAAAAATTTCTGATGCTTGGCAATGAATGACTAACGAACAGAATGGATCGATTACTATTTAGCATTGATTTCATTTTTAAAATACATTTTTCTTGAAATGCCATATCCCCCACACTCAAAGCCTCATCCACTATCAAAATATCTGGGTCCACATTGATAGCCACGGCAAACGCCAGACGGGCGAACATACCGCTACTGTACATTTTAACAGGCTGATAAACAAAGTCACCAATGTCCGCAAAAGCTAGAATGTCTTCTACTTTTGCCTCCATCTCAGCTCGTGTATAACCCATCAAAGAGCCTTGAAAGTAGATATTTTCAACACCGGTGTACTCTGGGTTAAATCCCGCTCCAAGTTCTAGCAATGAAGCGATACGACCGTTTACATGTACGCCTCCACTGGTAGGGTTAAGCACTCCAGTGATGATCTTTAGTAGTGTTGATTTTCCTGCCCCATTTTTACCGATGATGCCAACGGTCTCACCTTTTTTGATCTCAAAGCTGACATCATTTAAAGCATAAAAGTCCTTGTGGTACTGCTTTTTCAAAGGGTGTAGGGACTCTTTAAGGCGGTCTATGGGTTTATCATAGAGTTTGTAGATCTTGGTTAGATGGTTTACTTTTATGGCGGTGTTCATGGTTAATTCTTAATTTTGAATTTTGAATTTTGAATTGGATTTGATTTCATTTTAGTTTTCACGATTCTAGCAACCTATTCAAAGCTTTTTCTAGCTGTTCTTTTTGCGGAAGATAGAGTTGATATTTTGCAAGAAGTATTTTATTTTCGATACTATCAGTAGCATATTCTACTAAAATATGATTTTTGTATGCACCTAAAATAATTCCCACTGGCTCATTATCTCCCTCAGTTGCTTCCTCTTTTTTGAAGTAATTTAGATAAAGGTTCATTTGCCCTATATCTTGATGATCAATTTCCCCTCGTTTTAAATCAATCAACACAAAACATTTGAGTATTCGATGATAAAAAAGTAAATCAACTCTAAAATGTTTTCCTCCAATACTCATACGATATTGTCGCCCTATAAATGCAAAACCTTTTCCAAGTTCAAGTAAAAAGTGTTGTAAATTTGAAATAAGTCGCTCTTCTAAATCACTTTCAAGATATTGGTACTGTTCTGGTATATTTAAAAACTCCAATACAAAAGGATCTTTGAGTAAGTCTTCTGCTTGTTCAATCTCATGCCCATCAGTAGCCAATTTTAAAACACCTTCTTTATCAGAACTCAGTGCTAAACGATGAAACAACATACTTTTCATTTGTCGCTTTAGCTCTCGTACACTCCATTTTTCTTTTTGGGTTTGTTTCACATAAAAACCTATCTCAAGCTCAGTGTCAGCTTTTAATATCTCATAATAATGACTCCAAGTCAATTGGTGGGACAGTGTCCCACTTTTTGGAAATGTAAGATAAAACTTTCTCATGTAAAGTAAGTTTGATCTTCCAAAACCCTTGCCATAGGCAAACGTTAAATCTTTTGAAAGTCTTTCAAAAAGTGCCGTTCCATACTCAGCTTTTTCATTTCCATTTTGTTCAAACTCTACGATGTATCTCCCTATCTCCCAATAAGTTTGCACCAAAATAGTATTGACACTCTTGGCTACTTTTTCTCTACTAAGAGTTAGTAAATCACCTATTTGTTCAACAAGTAGTTTATAATTATTTGGTTGTAAATCACTACCAATTTTCATTTTAGCTTCTTAATTATAGTTCCACTCTCATATTTTTATAGTGCAAATTTAAAGTTAGATTATTATACCAGCTCATTTGTGCATGTACCTCTTGCACAAATTGTTTATTTGCAAAATTCCATTGCCTATTTCCCAATAAAGAAGAACCAACTCCGCATTGACAGCTAAAATTGCTTTTTGCTGAGCAACGGATACTTTGTTTTTTATCTCATTAAAAAAAGATATAAGATATTGTTGTTCTAAACTCAATGTTGAATTATTCATTTATTTACCTGAGTTGATTTGACAATACTTGTGGTTATTTT
The DNA here is from genome assembly GCF_000743525.1 of Sulfurospirillum sp. SCADC. GTDB lineage: Bacteria > Campylobacterota > Campylobacteria > Campylobacterales > Sulfurospirillaceae > Sulfurospirillum. Next base: position 8,219 of record NZ_JQGK01000015.1, read on the forward strand.
AATAATCTCTTCTATAGCATGGGTTATAGATTGTACATACTTCTCACTTATATTCAAATAGTGTGTTTCAACCAATAAGTCTATCCAATACTTTGTTTCTCTAGCTTCTTTGCTTGCTATGCTCATTTTAGATATAAAATCATTTTTACTTTGCCCAGCTTGTGCTTCGTTTATATTTGCGCCGATAGATGTTCCACATCTTAAAAGTTGTTTGGAAAGAATATACTCTTTTTTCTCATCACACAAATATTTATAAAGCTTTATTATCCGTACTGCAAATGTAAAAGACTTATCCAAAATTATATTTTCTTGTTTCATGTAGCTTTCTTGTTAGTAAAAATTAAATATTTAGCATTTAACATTAAATTCATACCTTGTTCTGTAAAAACTTTTGGATTAGTTCTAGTTTTAGCGAATTCTTCATCAGCTAATTCAAAAAAGAAATCATCATGAAACTTATCTTCATTGTTTTTAACTGCTTCATTAATTCTTTTTGCCTCAACTCCATACAGAACCGCCAAATCTTTATCCAGCATTACTTGTTCACCTCTTATGGCGTAGATCTTATTTTTTATGTAATATTTTTGCTCAATCTCATCTTTACATTTGCTAAAAATCAATATGTTTGATGCCCAAGGAATTTCTCCAACAGCTTGTTGGAGATTTGGGTTATCTTTATATGCAAGATAAAATTGTCGCATATACCAAAGATTCTGAGTTGAATATCCACTTTTTTCACCAAACTCTTTGATAAGGTCTTTTGACATCTGCTCGACTATGGATTTTCCCCAACCTAATACTTCTTGTTTGGCTACAATTTCTTTGCCTATTTGAAAATAAAGTTCTATCATCAATCTATTGGCAGAAAATATTGCTTTTGATTTGGCGCTGTAGATTTTTTGTTTGAGTTCTTGTATAAAATCAAAATAGCTTGTATCAATGCTCATAAGATTTCGCCTTGTTTAACTTTTAAGCTATATTGAAAGAATATATTTTTCTTCACATTATTTAAAACCATCATAACACATCCGCAAAATGAGGTCTGAGTTTTCGAAATACGATGGCACCAAGTGCGAAGAAAATCAATGTGATTCCCCAAAACAGTAGTGCTTCCATCGGCTTTTCCCAAAACCACACATGGTTGATAAGCGCATCGCGGTACCCTTGAGTGATGTAATGTGCTGGGTTGAGTTCAAAGAGCCATCGATATTTTTCAGGAACCATCGTCAATGACCAAAAAATGGGAGTTAACCAAAAACCAAACTGTATGGACATGCTGACAAGTTGACCCAAGTCGCGGAAAAAGATAACGACACTACTTGTAATCCATGAAAGTCCTAATAATAGAATAATGGCTGAAAAAAGATAATAAAACATCTGCAACCAATAAAGATTTGGTTCATACCCATAAACCATATACATGAACATCATAAATACCATAAAAAAGAGATGGACGATCACGGCTGACGTAATTTTAACAATGGGTAATAAACTCACTCGAAACACGATTTTTTTGACCAAGAAGCTGTTATCCAAGATAGCATTCGTTGCCGAAGGTAGTGCTTCTGAGAGAAAAAACCAAGGAATCATGCCAGCTATGAGCCAAAGGATAAAAGGTACATCTTGCACAGGTGCTGCTTTAAATCCCACTTGAAACACAAACCAAAAAATAAGCACAGAGATAGTGGGTTGAATAAAAGCCCATAATATACCAAGATAATTATTGAGGTAACGTGATTTGAAGTCATTTTTTACCAAATCTTTAAGCAATCTTCTATTTTGATAAATATCTTTTAAAAAGCGATAAAAAGCTTTAATATATCTCAATTGTATTTCCTTAAATACCACTCAATGGTTTTCACAATACCACTATCAAAATTCTCATCGGCTGTCCAGCCAAGCTCATTTTCTAATTTTGTAGCATCGATAGCATAACGTCTATCGTGTCCTGATCTGTCTTCTACAAAAGTGATAAGTTCTTTATAGCTTTTTTCTTTGGGTACTTTTTCATCTAAGATGGTACAGATGCGATCCACTATTTGTAAATTGGTTCGCTCATTTCTGCCACCGATATTATAAGTTTGTCCTGATTTTCCACTGTGGTATACACAGTCGATTCCCTTACAATGATCTAACACATAAAGCCAATCGCGGATATTTTTACCATCTCCATAAATGGGGATAGGCTTATTGGAAAGCGCTTTTCGTATGATGGTTGGGATGAGCTTTTCATCGTGCTGTTTGGGACCATAATTGTTCGAGCAATTTGTTATCACGGAGTTAAGTCCATAGGTCTCTTGATAGCTTCGAACTAACATATCACTGCTTGCTTTACTAGCACTGTACGGTGAATTGGGGGCATACGGCGTATTTTCTGTAAAAAGCCCCGTCTCGCCAAGCGTTCCATACACTTCATCGGTTGAGATATGATGAAACCTTGCATCTTTGTATTTTGCTTTACATGTAAAGGGTTTATCCATCCAGTATTTGTACGCTACATCAAGCAGCGTGAAGGTGCCGTTGATATTGGTTTGGACAAAAACTCCAGGGTTTTTGATGGAGTTGTCCACATGAGATTCTGCGGCAAAGTGAATCACTCCTTGTATGTCATACTCGTTGAAGATAAATTCGATTAGCTCACGGTTACAGATATCGCCTTTGATAAATTTATATCTTGGGTTGCCTTCGCACTCTTTGAGGTTTTCAAGATTGCCCGCATAGGTTAGAAGGTCTAGGTTTATAAGCGTGTACTCTGGATATTTTTCTAAAAAATACGGCACGAAATTGGAGCCGATAAATCCTGCTGTTCCGGTTAATAATATATTTCGCATTATTGTCTCTCTCCCATTTTATGCAAACATGCCTCTAAGCTATCTTTCCAGTAAGGAATTTCTATCGTGTACTCATTTTTGATTTTTGATTTGTTTAAAAGCGAATAAGGAGGGCGTTTAGCAGGTGTTGGATACTGCGTTGTTTCAATAGGATTGATCTTACATGTAAGCTTTGCTATCTTCATAATCTCCTGTGCAAAATCATACCAACTGCACACACCTTCATTGGAATAGTTATAGATTTCTGTGTAAGTATTGTTGATTTTTGGAAGTATCTCCAAGATGGCTTTGGCTAAGTCTTTTGCGTAGGTTGGCGTTCCAACTTGATCAAAAATGACGCCTAAAGATTCTTTCTCTTTACCTAAACGAAGCATCGTTTTGACAAAGTTGGCACCGTAACTGCTGTAAACCCAAGAAGTGCGGATAATGACACTGTTTGGAAGCTTTACATGTAAGAGTGCATTTTCACCTGAAAGCTTAGTTTTGCCATAAATCGATTGAGGGTTTGTTGTGTCTGTTTCAAGATAAGGTTTATGGCTCGTTCCATCAAAAACGTAATCAGTTGAGATATGAATGAGTTTAATGTTTTGTGCTTTCGCTATGGTTGCTAAAAAGTTAACGGCGTGGTGATTAATCTTATCGGCTAAATCTTCATCACTTTCCGCTTTATCAACGGCTGTATAAGCGGCACAGTTGATAATAACATCGATAGCATGCTGCTCTATATACTGACTAAGCGCTTTTTCATTCGTAATATCAAGTTCTTCTTTATCCGTAAAAAAATAGGTATTTGGATACTCGCAAGAAAGTTCATGTATCTCACTTCCTAATTGTCCACGCGAACCTGTCACTAAGATATTAAGCATAATAATTCACTTTATACTCAAAAAGATCGAGTGTGTCTTCAAGCTTGGGTTGTGTTATGTCTTTTGCGGAGAGATGTAAAAGCTCTGGAGGAATTTGCCAATCAATTCCAAGGTTGGAATCCTTAAATGAAATGCCTCGATCACACTCAGGCGCATAATAATTATCGACTTTATAGGTAAAGGTACACGTTTCACTGAGCACAACAAAGCCATGCGCAAAACCTCTAGGCACAAACATCTGTCGTTTGTTTTTACCACTGAGCTCCACGGCAACATGTTGACCAAAGGTTGGACTACCCACACGAATGTCCACAGCGACATCTAGCACTCTTCCATCAATAACACGAACCAGTTTTGATTGTGCAAAGGGAGCTAATTGGTAATGTAGACCTCGCAATACTCCATGATGGCTTCTGGACTCATTGTCTTGAATAAAATTGACCTTAAAACCTAAAAATGCTTCAAATGTATCTTGGCGGAAAGTCTCTACAAAATACCCTCGCTCATCTCCATGTATTTTTGGATCAATAATAATGACATCGGGTATGCTGGTTCTTGTAAAATTCATTCTAAAGCCTTCCTTCATTGGCACGGCGTATAAGATACTGCCCATATTGGTTTTTCAAAAGTGGTTTAGCAAGTTCTAATAGTTTTTCTTTGCTGATGTAGCCCATCTCATACGCTATCTCTTCCAAACAAGCCACTTTAAGTCCTTGTCTGTTTTCAATCGTCTGTATAAACATACTTGCATCGAGTAAGCTTTCATGCGTTCCTGTATCGAGCCATGCGTAACCTCGTCCCATAAGTTCCACTTTGAGGTTTTTCTCTGCAAGATACGCCTGATTGACTGTTGTAATCTCTAATTCTCCCCTCTCTGAGGGTTTGATACCTTGTGCGATTTTAACGACAGAATTTGGATAAAAGTACAAGCCAACAACAGCATATTTACTTTTAGGCTCTTTTGGTTTTTCTTCAATGCTAATGACATTACCTTCTTTATCAAACTCAGCAACGCCATAACGTTCAGGATCACTGACATAGTAACCAAAAACGGTTGCTTTCCCTTCTTGCTCAACATTTTGAACCGATTTTTCTAAAAGTCCCGTCAGTCCTTGACCATAGAAAATATTATCACCCAAAACCAAACAAACACTATCCTGTCCTATAAAATCAGCCCCTAGAATAAATGCCTGTGCAAGACCATCGGGACTTGGTTGCACTATGTAGCTAAATTGCATACCCAAATCCGTTCCATCGCCCAAGAGTTCTTCAAAACGTGGTAAATCTTGTGGTGTAGAAATAATCAAAACCTCTGTAATACCTGCTAACATTAACACAGAGAGTGGATAATAAATCATCGGTTTATCGTAAATTGGTACAAGCTGCTTACTTACACCTTTGGTAATAGGATAAAGTCTTGTGCCACTGCCACCTGCTAAAATAATACCTTTCATGCTTCATACCCTTTAGGATTTTTTATCTGGAATCGCCACATATCTGTACATATTGTAGCCAAATCATACTTGGCGTGCCAATCAAGTACTGTACTAGCAAGTGTTGGATCTGAATAAAATTCTGCAATATCACCCTCACGTCTTGGTTGAATGACGTAAGGAATCTCTTTGCCACTCATTTTTGAAAAGGCGTTAATGACCTCTAAAACGCTGTACCCTTTTCCTGCACCTAAATTAATAGCGGTACATTGAGGAGTACTGAGTTTTTGAAGTGCCTTGACATGCCCCAAAGCGAGATCTGCGACGTGAATATAGTCTCTTACGCCTGTGCCATCACGGGTTTCATAGTCATTGCCAAAAACATTAACGCATTCACGTCTTCCAATCGCCACTTGTGCGATATAGGGCATCAGATTGTTGGGAATGCCTTGCGGATCTTCGCCGATAAGCCCACTCTCATGCGCACCCACAGGGTTAAAATAGCGCAGAATCATGATCTGCCACGTTGGATCAGAGCGAAAAAGATCGCGTAGCATCTCTTCAATGACCAGCTTCGTTTGACCATAAGGATTCGTCGTTCGCAAGGGGTGTTTTTCAGTGAAAGGTAAAAATTCAGGGTCGCCGTACACGGTGGCAGAAGAGCTAAAAATAAGTTTTTTGATGTTTAATTTTCGCATGACGCGAAGGAGGCAGAGGGTTCCATACACATTGTTATCGTAGTACTCTAATGGTTTTTCAACCGATTCACCTACAGCTTTAAGCCCTGCAAAATGAATGACGGCATCACATCCTAGTAGTGCTTTTTCAAGAGCCGCTTCATCACGCACATCACCCGATATAAAGGAGAGTTGTTTACCTGTAATTTGCATTACACGTTTTAAAACTTCAGGGGTACTATTGGAAAAATTATCATAAACGATGACATCAAATCCTGCGTTTTGTAGCTCTACGCAGGTATGGGAGCCTATATACCCCGCTCCGCCTGTTACTAAAACTTTCATATGGCCCACTTTTTTTCTTAATGAAGTATTCATTCTCTTTATAATGTTAATAAATAGTTAACGAAGTGTAACAACTCTTCGCTTTATTGGAAGTTAATTACTTTCTTGAGAGATTACAAAATTGTTACGGTGTTCGTTGAGTCATTGGAAGATTTTCCACATTACATGTAAGGAAAATCCTTACATGTAAAAGAAGATTTTAGAGCTTTTCAATATGCACAGGTATCGCTTGTCGTGCGTTAGAACCGACCACAAAATCACTGAGCGTTGCGATATTCAGACGTGACGCATCGCAAAGACCTAGTTTATTGATATTCACACCACTGCGTCTAGCGATTCTGCCCTCTTTTTGGAGACCATCGATGTGTACGCTACGGCTTCCTTCGCCCTCTCTTCCGCCGCCATGTTCAATGCCGATGGAGAAAGGATGTAAGCCCTCTCGGATACGACAAATGCCTTGCACTTTGCCTTCACGTGAACGCACCACCACGTGATCACCATGAGCAATGCCGTAGTTTTTTGCCGTTGTCGTGCTCAGATCAATAAACGTGGTATAGCGTGTATCACGCAAACTCTCCACAGACGCGGAGTAGGAGGAGAGTACATTGGATTTGTAGCTAAAGGCTAAAAGATTGAACTCTTTGGAGTCCATATCGATCTTCGCTCCCGTGTAAAATCGTGGCGCATAGTAACGTGGCACGCCACTAAAAGGCTCGCCACTGAGAGCATTAAAGGCGGTGCCTACGCTTTGGTTATAGATGGCAATCGGTTTTTTGTAAGCATTGCTCATTTTAGCTCCCTCATATGCACTCGCTTTCTCGGCAAAGCGCCCACCTCTGCTCATCACATACGCGACCCTTCGCCAGTTTTCTGTGCAAATGCGCTGTAAAAGAGGAACGTATTCGTCCAGTCCTGCAAGAGCAATCTCATCATCACTCGCTTCTGGCGCAGGAGTCGCTCCATCCATCGCAATATTTTCAAAGGCGCGCAGGTAAAAATCTTCGGGTTTATCAAAGTCAAACTTCGCATTCACCCCGTTAATCGCATTTTTACCAAACCCAGCCAAGCCCAAAGCTTTTCCAAGCTCAATCATAAAACTATCCATACTGATAGGCTCGCCATTGGAAAAGGTTGCATTGGGTGATTTTAAAATGGGGTAGCGCACATGCGTTGTTTTGGTCAAATGTCCTGCCCAAGGAGACAGCACGCCCCATGTCTCATACAACACCGAATCAGGCACAATGTAATCTGCGTAGCGACTGGTTTCGTTGATAAATGGATCAATTGCAACAAACAGAGGAATCGCCTTGGCAGGATCTTTGAGCAGGGGTAAAAGATGCTCACTTCCGCTTTGACCATAGATAAAGTTTGAATTCCACGTTATAAGCGCACCTAGTTTATAAGGGTACGCATTGGCACTACTGCTAATCACCTCTGCCTCGATAGCAGGACTAAAAGGGAACCACGCATCTTTGGCAGGGTAAGGGTTGATTCCTTGCTCGACTTTACGTTTGTATTCGCTGGTTTTTTCGTACGCCATTCTCGCTCTATCGATGCGCGCACCAAAAGGTTTTTGCTTACCAGCATAGGCAAGAAGATTGTAACATGCTCCATTAAAATCTTTAAATCTTCCACCGCCCGCACTCATGCCACCTTTGTGATTGAGATTGCCCACAAGGGCTCCTAACATCATAATGGCATAGGTCGTGTAAAATCCTGTCGAGTGCATCGTTCCACCGTGACAATCCACGCCAACACTTCTACCGTGCGAAGTAAATTCATGTGCAAGCTCCACCATCGTTTTTTCATCCACGCCACTCTCTTTGGCATAAAAATCCAATGAGTGTTCAAACGCCGCTTCTTTGAGCAAGACAAACGAACTTTTTACCGTGTATTTTGCCCCTTCGAGACTTACTTCACCTTCATACAAAATATCAGCTTCTAAGACATTCGCCGCATTTTTAAGCATGCCATCGGCTTTATCAATCACATGCACCGCTTTGGCAGCATCGACTAAAATTTCCCCTTTTTTCGCGCCCTCCATAATAACCAGATGCGACGCATTGGTAAAACTAACCTCGTTCAATGTCTTTTGAGCAACATCACTGGGGATAGCAAGATAAGATTTTAAGTAACGCTCCTCTTCAATAATAAAGCGAATCATGCCCATCACCAAGGCCAAATCACCGCTGGGCTTAATCGGTAACCAACGTGAGCGATCCCCAACGGCGATCGAGTCACTGTTGGTTAAAATAGGCGTGACAATCACGTAACGAAGCGCTCCACTCGTGCGTCCTTTGGCAAGCAGTTTGGCTTGACGCTTAAAAGGATTGCCGGCTTGTGCAGGTGCTGTTCCGATGCTGAGTAAAAACTCGCAATGTTCTAAATCGGGCTTCAGATGTGGAGAACCTACAAAATCATCCAAATACGCGGCTTCACCTGCTCGCATCGAAAGTCCACAGATGGAGGTATGTCCCATAAAATTAACCGTGCCAAAGCTTTGGACAAAACGGTGCACCATGTAGTTTTGACGCCCTTCATCCGCCGTTCCTAGAACACAGAGTTTATTGGCAATAGGACCGTAATCTGGATTTTGTGCGTCGATCAAGGTTTTGGTATCAGCTAATGCCTTAAGTCCTTGCACCTCACCTTCGCCAAAGAGATTGCCCCCTTCGCTGATCTCTTTGATGAGCTGTTCGATGGAGATGCTTGCCCATTTATCTTCGCCTCGTTTGCCCACACGTTTGAGTGGTGTGGTGACACGGAAAGGATCTTTGAGCTTTTCATAGACGAGATTACCGCGCGAACATGCCGTTGAGCGCATCTCTAGCCCACTTTCTTTCCAACCTGACGTTGCTTTAAAGCTCTCTTCCAATGGCGTTTTGAAAGGAAGCCACGGATCACTCGAAAGCAAACTGTAGGGGTTTCCAAAGACTCGCACCACTTCGCCGCTTTTGGTGTCGATCTTAACACGTACCGAACAAAAGGTTGTACAGCCATTGCAGACACTTGGCTTAACCACAAAATCGTTTGAATGGGTGATGACACCCTCTTTTTGCGTGATTTCTGTTAGTGGCGCATTGCCATAAATCGCATCGTTGGCTTTTTCCCCTCTTCGCTGCATCGTGATCGCTTTACCCAGTGTTTCATGATACCCACCCACCGCAGCACTGCCTGCTACGATGCTGGTTCCGATTAAAAAATTTCTGCGTGATGTTTCCATGATTATCGCTCCTCTTTTGTCACATAATAATTTGCCATCTCTTTATCCCAAGGGAAAATCACCATCACCAAAGCGATCAAGGCGATCAATAAACTCCAGTTAGAAAGGACAGACACGATGCTATCAAACCCTACAATATGCGGATGGTATTCAAGCAAAAAGGGTGTGGTTTTACCAATGCTTTGACCGCCAATAACGGTATTCCAACGAAAGATCCACACACCAATCGCTGAGAGAATGCCTGCAAAGAGAACCCATTTGAACGAGCGTGCAAAATAGTTCGTAAAACCGATGATCATCGGCACCAAAAGACAGATGACGTAATCCACGATCAACACTTCCCAAAAATTTTCACCAAAGAAGAGTTTGAGTGCGTATTTTTCTTCACCGTTAAACGTAATGGCAAAGGTCAGCCAAAAGAAACGAATCACGAGATCAATCACAATAAACCATGACAAAAGACGCGCAAGACGTTGCATCATTGCCATGTCAACGCGTTTAAAATCGGTAAAGAATTTTTGAAAAATCGGCAGTAAAATGATGAGCAATCCCGTTCCAGAAACCATCGCAGAAGCCAAAAATAAAATGGGCATCAGTGGTGTGTGAAACAGTGGAATTGCATGCACTGCCCCTAAAATATAACCGGTGTATCCATGCACACTGAGTGCTAATGGTATACCGATTGCACCCAATACCACGCCTAAATGGTGATCTTTTTCGATTTGTTCTTGACTTCTCACCATCCCTTTTGAAAACCAAAAGTAAGGACGGTACAGCACCAATGCTTCGACTAAAATGAGCAGTGGATAGGCGATTAACAACAAAACACCCCATTTCATCGGAGAGGTGGGGAAATTTTCCCAGCCATAGAAGAAAAAGTTGATAATGCGACCAGGTTGGCGAAGATCGTCGATCAAGTTCATGGGTGCAGCAACAAGCAACACAAAGGCTAACAGAAGCGAAAAACCCGCAATGGGTTTATACTCTTTCATGCCAAAAACATGGGCAAAACTGGAGATAATAAACGCCGCCGCCGAGCTTCCCGTAAACCAAAAATAGTTGGGAATATCAATGCCCCAAGGGCGATCAGGCGTTATCGAGCTAATCGTATGTAGTAATGTTCCAAAATCCATCTTATTCTCCTTTGGTTGACCACTCGCGAGTAGTCGGCATCCCATCAATTTTTCGTGCCATATCGTCTAATACGTTTGGAGAATACGGTAAGCCTTGAATTTCTCCACTCAGTGCTATGTAAAACACGCGCGGTTTGGTTCCACTAGCAGGTTTTAGAACCGTTGTTGGGAAGCTTGAAAGTAGTTTGGAAACAGCCGAATGTGGGTCATTAAAATCACCAAAAACACGCGCACCTCCCACACAACTCTCCACGCACGCAGGCAATAAGCCGTGATCGACTCTGTGCGCACACAGCGTACATTTGTCAGCAACATTGGTGATAGGATTGAAATAACGTTTGTCATAAGGACAGGCGTTGATGCAGTAGCCACACCCCCAACACACTTCACTGTCTACAACGACAATGCCGTCTTTGCGTGCAAACGTCGCACCCGTTGGGCAGACACTCACACACGAAGGTTCCGCGCAATGGTTGCAGAGTTGGGGTAAAAATGCCTTGTGAACATTGGGGTAAGTTCCCAGTTCATACTCAGGCACATAGGTTCTAAATTTCTCTTTGGGGACTCTGTTTTCGCTTTTGCACGCACTCGTACACGCTTGACAGCCAACGCATTTGCGCAGATCGATCACCATTCCAAAGCGCTTACCCTCTTGTCCGATGTAGCGTGCATCGCCACGTTCACGTCCAGGGTTGGTGAGGCTTATGGCGTTGGCACTAGGGGCAGTCAGTACAGCAGCACCTATAAGAGCGGTTGTTTTTTTGACAAACCCTCTGCGGCTTTGTTGCAGCTCTTTCTCATCCATCATAACTCCTTTTGGTCTATTCCAAAAGCAATCATAACCATCAGAAGAGAGAAATTAGGGAGAAAATTTTAGAGGATGATCTCAAACACAGCGCCTTTATCGCTGTTGTACGCGCGTAAAATACCATTGGCATTTTTTTCGATGATGGTTTTACTCATGTAAAGTCCAATGCCTGTTCCACTCTTGGCGTGTTTGGTACTCACATAAGGCTCAAAGATTTTTTCGATTGGCTCTAAGGCAATGCCTCCACCATTATCTGCGATGCAAATCAGCGTTTTTTCCTCTTTACATGTAAGCGTGATCCAGATCGTTGGATCGCTGATAGAACGCTCCAAAAGCGTATCTTTAGCATTGCTGATGATGTTTAATATCACTTGAGCAAATTGACTGGGATAACCCACCACTTCACAGCTCTGTTCAAGAGAAAGGATCAGTTTGATGTGATGGTTTTTCAAAGCAGATTCGATCAATTCCAGCGATTTATGAATCGCCTCGCTGACATGGTAACGCTCTTGTTTCGTTTCGCTCGTAAAGAAGTTGCGAAAATCATCAATCGTTTTGGACATGTACGCGATCAACCCTTCTGAGCGTTTAATGCGATCCTCAAAAATCGCCGTCGTGAGTTTTTGCTTCTCCCAAAGGATTTGCAGATTCATCAACGTCGCACCCAGTTCACTCAGCGGTTGACGCCACTGGTGTGCTATGTTGCCGATCATCTCACCCATACTCGCTAGCCTGCTTTGGTGCATCAAAATTTGTTCATTTTCCATGCGCCTTGCGATCTCTTCATTGACACGAAACTCTAAGGTATGATTGAGCTCTTTTAGGTTTGCTTCGCTCTCTTCGAGCCGTAAGATTAAGACATTAAAACCGTAATTTAAAATGATGAGAAGCACCGCCATCATGCTCATCGTTACAAAAAAGGCTTCATACACCGCATCCAAGAGTTTTTGCTGTTGATCGCTGATGTCTTGAAAAAAAAGCAACTGCGCCAAATCATCGCCAAGCAGCCCTTCGAGGCTAATCACATGCGTGATATACGTGCTTTTTTTATTTTGAGAAATTCTACCATCTTGAAGGCTGATGCCGAGCAGTGCTTCATCTGTAGGGACAAACGCTTCGCCTTTAAAGAGAATGTAGCCTTTGAGGTTGGAAAACTCTTCGACTTCATTGAGAAAAAATTCAGGCGCAATCGCAAACTCCAACATCCCGATGCGTTTTTCATGCACGATGACTGGCACCATAATATGATACGCGGCGTAATGCTTGGAGAAGAAAAAGCCAATCTGAGGCTCTTGGGGCACCTCGCCACGCTGCTCAATCTCTTCTGCTTTAGGCTCTTTGCCTAGATACGCCAAAAGTGAGAGCTTTTCATCGTAAAAACGAATTCCTAGCAGGTAAGGATTTTCTTGTTTAAGTACATTCCAGCGAAAGCTTGAAAGTCCTGTGAGTTGTTCTATATTTTTGTACTCTAGGGCTTCTTTAATGCCATACGAATCAAGATTGGCGTAGGCGCGATTGAGGTAAAAAGCACTCGTGCGCTTGAGCGTCATCGCATAAATGCTGTGAATCTGCGTCGCATAATCTTTGCGTGACTTTTCGATGCCATCTCTTACATCCACGTAGCGCATCCAGCTAAAAATAGTCGCCATCGCCAAAAAAAGCATCAACACAAAGATCATCGTTTTGGTCTTCGTGGAAGGGGTAGAGAGGGCTTTAATGTACGACAAGTTTGTATCCGATGCCAAAGACATTTTCGATGCTCTCTTTGGTTAGTTTTTTACGAAGCTCTTTTACAAGCGCTTTCAGCGCCTCTTTGCTGCCGCCATCTCCTGCCCAAATCGCCTCTTCGAGCGCGTCAAACGAGATCACACGATTTTTTTGGCGTAGCAGATACTCAAATAAAAGACGCTCTTTTTTGGTAAGCACAAACGACACTCCCTCATTCATCAGCGTTCCATGTTCTGGGTCGTAAAAAAGGCCACTCCCTGCTTTGATCAAACCGCCCTCGCCCCATTCATACATCCACAGGGCACAGGTTTTTAAGGCATCTAAAAAGCTCTCTTTGGAAAAAGGTTTGAGCAGGTATTTGCAAATATTAAGCTCAATGGATTGTTGAAAATACGTGGGTTCCGCATGGGCACTCATAATGATCACAGGAACGCGTTTATGCGATTGGCGAATCTCTTTGAGCAGGGTAAGCCCATCGCATTTTGGCATGCAAATATCCAAAAGCAAGATGTCAGGCTTGTGCTCAAAAAAGAGTTCCAACGCCTCTTCGCCATCGCCTGCTTCGATCACTTTACCAAAAAAAAGCTCTAAGGTTTGCGTCACACTTTGACGCAAACTCGCTTCATCTTCAGCGTATAAAATGGATAAGCGCTCAAAGAGAGCAAGAAGATTGTGCATCGTCGTCCTTATGAAAAAAGACTATTCTAACGCACCTAAAATGAATTGTCAAATGGCTTTACATGTAAAAGCTTTTTAGTGCTTAATCACCCCTAAATCCACGCACGCAATATGCGTCGGTGAAGCTTTGGAACTCTTTTTTAAGACGCCAAAGATTTCGTTGAGTTCGTTATCGTCTAGATCGTATTGATAGCCAAATCCGTGACAAATGACTGCTGCGCTAACGGTCATCAAAGGGAAAGGCTGAATGATGCCATCACGATTTTTTGCCATGATGTAGCCCGAACAGAGTCCTTGCTCGCAGTAAAAACTCTTGATGTCTTCGGCAAATTTGCTCACAATTTCTAAAACGATGCTATACACTTTCTCAAAACTGTCTTCATCTTTAAGACTCCAGCCAAGAAAGAAATCATCTCCCCCAACGTGTCCAACCAAACACTCATCAAAGCCAACGGAACTTCGCAGAATGTCGGCAAAAAGCGTAATGGCACGGTCTCCTTTGCGAAAGCCGTAGTAATCGTTAAAGGGCTTAAAGTTGTCAAAGTCGAAGTACGCCATCATCACTTTCTCTTTGCCATCCACCGCATTGGCAACAAATTCGTTAATGATGCGGTTACCGGAGAGTCCTGTAAGTGGATTTTGATCTTTGGCATCGACAATATTTTTCTCATTAACAATGTCCAAGAGCACTTTGGAACTCAAAAAGCCCACGTATTTTTCATTTTCCGTGATCAAAATCGCGTCATTGTCATCATCAAACGCGTAAATTTTGAGAATCTTTTCAATCGGATCGTTGATGTCCGCCCTTCCACAATGCGAAATGATCTTTTTAAGGCTGCCTTGCGTCATATTGTACAGCAATGCTTTGCCATAATTGGAGTAGATGTAGGCTTTAATATCGGTATCTTTGATAATGCCAAGCGGTGTAAAATCACGCGCAAGTACTGGCACAAAATGGATATTTTTATCGCTTTTAAGCACATCATACACCTCGTTAATGTGCGAATCAATAAAAACCGTGTGGCTTTTTTGCAGGTATTTATCAATATTGGCGATCTTGCCACTTTTACGTTTGTCATTTTGAGAAACCATCTTGAGATGTTCGTACGAAGGAGCGATTTCAAGGACATCAAGTGTGGGTCGTTGCACAAAATAGCCTTGCACCATATTACACCCAAGCTTCTTACACTCGATGTACTCCTCTTCGCATTCCACACCTTCTGCAATCGTGAAAATACCCATCGCTTGGGCGATTTGAACGATGGAGCTGACGAAAAGTTTCTTCTTTTTACTGAGGTGAATTTCACTGATAAAAAAACGGTCAATTTTGATGAAGTTCGGATCGGCATTAAAGAGCATCTGAAGCCCTGAAAAACCGACACCAAAGTCGTCAATCGCCATCTTATAGCCTTGCTGTTTGTAGAGGTTGAGCACGAGTTTATCGACACCTGCGTACATTCCCACTTGGTGTTTTTCGGAGAGTTCAAAGCAGATATTGGACGTGTCCATCTCGTAGGTGGAGAGCAGTTCGCACGTGTAACCCGATTTAAAATCAGGCATCATCGTGATGCGGTTATCCAAATTGTAAAAAAGTTTAACGTGTTTGGAAAACGGTAGCAAAGAAAATTTGTGAATCGCTTTTTCGCGCAATTTCACATCAATCATGTAGAGTGTTTTCTCACTGTAAGCCGTGTCAAAAATACAGTCAATCGTCGTAAATCCAGCAGGTTCGTAATTGCGTATCAGCGCTTCAACGGCGTAGAGTTTGCCCGTGTAAATATTGACAATGGGCTGAAAAGCAAAATCCGCCACTTCGACCAATGTTTGCCATTTGTCATTGAACATCGTGTATGATTCCTCTGTGTTGATGGGCAAATCATACACCAAAGCGATTACTAAAACATTACATGTAAAAGCGCTAGTCGCAGTTTTCCACGCAAATTTTATGCGGTATCACTTGTCCGCCACACCCGACAAAACAGTTGTCATAACTCTGTTCACACCCACAATTGGTCGTGCAAAAACTCTGCTGATTGACTAAGATTTGCTCAAAGGTTGGACGTGTAGGCACCCAAGGTTCACGGGGACGCTCATGGTTAAGGCGGTTCATATAGCGACGTAATTCATCGCGTCGTTTACACGCATTGGGGTCTTTATTTTGTTCACACTCTTTTTGAAAATGGCTCAAATCGCGACTGTAATCGTAATAATCCCTCTGCCAACGCCGAAACTCCATCTCAAAACGCATCGCGTCCATTTGGTATCGACTGTATGCCATCTCGTATGCTCGCTGCTCATCCATCTCAACGGCTTTGGCTTTGCCATACGCGTCATCAAGGCAGTATTGGTAATTGCGTTGGCACTGATCTTGACACCCTTGGCGAATCAGCGAACAGTTATTGAGGCAGGGTTGAGAGAGCGATGAAGCAGGAGGGATGTACTGATTTTTAATGACATAACGAGGGCCACACCCTGCGAAAAACAGCATAATACAGACCCAAAGTAACCAACGATACATACCCACCTCTTTCGAATAGTTTCGCGTATTATAGGGTAAAATCGTGAAGTTTGGGTGAAATTTTAAGGCTGAAGCACGGCACCTTTAAGGTAGCGGGAGACAATACGCTCATACAGGCTTGAACCCTTGCCATCAGGCTCTTTAAGGCGGTTTAGCTGCGCTTGCATAATGTTTATCTGCTCTTTAGGAATCTCTTTGCCCACACAAATATAATAATCGGTGTTTAAAATCACATGCGCCAAGCGGTACTGCGCAACGTCTTGATTTTCACTGATCAGATGGTACACAAAAGGCACATCAGTGTAGACAAGCGCGTCAACTCTGCCGTACTCCAACATTTTATAACCTTGAATCGGTGTTGAAACGCGGGTGATGTTCAGACCATGCTTTTCGCCAATCTCTTGAAAAAGCAATTTTTCAGACGACGTCTCTTTAATCGTCGCAATGCGCAGTGGACGCAAAATGTCTAACGTCGTCTTTCCCTTGGGCAGATCCGTTCCGCGTTTGGTAATGACCGCGAGTTTCACCGTCGCCACAGGGCCTAACCAGTAAAAATGGGGCTCTCGCTCTTTGAGTTTTACGGCTGTGACCAAGTAAGATTTAGGATGTTTGAGGGCTTCATCGTACATTTTATTCCACGCATCAAATTCAATCTCTTCTTGGGAAAATTGGGGTCGTAAAGAGACAAGGCTCGCTTCCAAAAGATCGATGCTTAAGCCTTTAATAGCCCCTTTATCACGAAAACTAAACGGAGGATTGGGGACGGCGTAGAGTGAAATGTCGCTACCAACCAGAGAGGTCATTCCGAAAATAACGGCTAGTATTCCATACACAAAATGAGATCGAAACTGCATGATAGACCTTTAGTCAATTCATTTGAGAGGCATTAAAAGTGTAACACATACCGCCTTACGCGAAACCAAAAGTGTGACAAAAGTGACGAAGAAATTTAACGTCACCTTGGTGTGCGCGTTTGGTAAAGCAGGTACAAAATCGTGCTGATCGCGCCGCTGCTCAAAATCATCGCCATCACGACAATTTGATAACGCACCGCAATGAGAGGATCGACACCGGAAAGAATTTGCCCCGTCATCATACCTGGTAGTGAAACAAAGCCCACGGCTAAAAACGCGTTAATCTGAGGAATCATCGAAGCTTTAAACGCGATGGCGCGCGCTTTTTCCATGCTGTGATGCTCACGCTCTTTGTCATAACGCTCCGCACACAACGAGATTGCATTCATCGCATTGGCATAGATCATACCTGCTAGAGGAATGACATAGCGCGGATCAAGAGAATTTTCAAGCTCCAAAACACCCCATAAGACAAGGGCAAGACTCAGTGTGCCACCCACGGTGATGCTCCCCAAAATCACCAGATAACTTTGAAACGTTTGAACGCGAATATTGCGTCTTGCAATCAGTGAAGCCACCGCGATCATCACGGCAATCAAAAGGGCTAAAAGCCACAGTGAGTTGGTGCTAAAAAGTGAGGTGAGTACGTAACCAATGAGGATGAGCTGAACACTCATGCGAAGCGTTGCAACGGCTATCTCTGTTTTTTCTCCGACCCAACGGGCATAGAAAAACGCAACCAACACAAGCGGTGGAAGGAGGTACAGCAGGTGAAACAGCGAGATCGTTTGCATGGATGAAGCCTTACATGTAAAGCGGTACGCCGAGCATACCGCTTTCAAAGATGATCTTACAAGCCTTGATTTTTAAGTGCCGCCACAATCGCCGCGATGTGCTCATGTTTGATCTCATCTTCTTCGATGTCAAGAATCGCATCGAGGGTAAAGGTTGGCAATTTTTGATCCAAATAGGTCGTGGTAAAGAGACCATTTTTAAAATCTTCATCCCGCACGATTTGACGATGCAGGGGAATATTCGTCGGAATGCCAGAGATGATAAACTCATCGAGTGCGCGTCTAGCTTTGCGCACCACGCCATCCCAGTCAATGCCCACAACGATCATTTTACCGATCATGGAATCATAATTCGTTGGCACCACATAATCTTTAAAGCCAATGGCATCAAGTCTCACACCAGGACCGCCGGGAGAGAGGTAGGTTGTAATGCGACCCGAAGAGGGAATAAAACCATTTTTAGGATCTTCCGCGTTGATACGACACTCAATCGCGTAGCCTCGAAATTTAATGTCTTCTTGCATCGTAGGAAGCGGTTCGCCCTCCGCAATGCGGATCATACTTTGAACGATGTCGATGCCTGTAATCGCTTCCGTGATCGTATGCTCCACTTGCACCCTCGTGTTCATCTCGATAAAGAAGAAATTATCGTCCTCATCGACCAAATACTCCACCGTTCCCACGCTCTCATAGCCTAGTTTAAACATCGCTTTTTTAGACGCGCGAAGCAGTTCATTGCGCACTTTTGGGTTAAGCCTAGGACTCGGAGCGATCTCCACCACTTTTTGATGGCGACGTTGGATCGAACAGTCGCGTTCGCCTAAGTGAATTACATTGCCAAATTTGTCCGCCATGACTTGGACTTCAATGTGGCGAGGATTTTGCACGTATTTTTCAATAAACGCATCGCCTCTGCCAAAAAAGCGCTCTGCCTCTTTGGTGGCAGCTTCAAACATCGCAATAAACTCTTCCTCTTTTTTGACAATACGCATCCCTTTTCCACCACCGCCAAAAGCGGCTTTGATGATCACAGGAAAACCAATCTCACGTGCCACACGAATCGCCGCATCCATCTCAAGAATGGGCTGATCGGTACCGCCAAGCACGGGAACACCGACGGCTTTCATGGCAATTTTTGATGCCATTTTGTCACCAAAAAGGGCGATATGATCCGGCTTTGGACCAATGAAAGCAATGTCATGATCGATACAATACTGCGCAAAATCAGCATTCTCAGATAAAAAGCCGTATCCTGGATGAATCGCGTCTGCCCCAACCTCGATGGCAAGTGCTACGATCTTTTTATAATCCAGATACACCTGAATAGGATCGCCCTTGAGCAGATAACTCTCATCTGCTTTACGAACCCAAACACCATTCGCATCAATCGTTGAAAAGACACACACACTCTTAATCTCCAACTCTTTACATGCTCTAATGATTCTAAGCGCGATCTCTCCGCGATTGGCGATCAATACCTTTGTGATTTTTCGTGCGTCCACGTCTCTTCTCCCACTCAAAATGAAGCACAAATTATAGCACTTAAATATTAAAGTAATCTCCGTCTTTAAGACATAATTTTGACATAATTTTTACAGCCACTCTTCGCGATGCACACTCTCATCAATGTCACGTCCCATACGTTGGTGCAACGCCCAATAATAGTCCACAAACTTCTGAATCCCTTCATCATTGGGTCTGTAAACGCCACCTTCTTTACATGTAAAACGCTCCAAAAAGAGTTTTGCATCCCGTTTTGCGAGGTAATGCTGCAACAATTCCGTATAGGTTTGAAGGTACCACGCTTTGAGTCGTTCATACGTTTCAACACGAAGATCGATCGTTAAGGTTTCATCAAACGCCAAGACGCCACTGTGAAAGAGTCCGCTCAGATGGATCAACCCTTCACAATAATAGGGCTCCACTTCGCCCGTTTTCATCCACGCGATAAGCCCAACCGAGCGCTTGATGACATCGCGTAACAGCGCCATTTTAAGCGTTTCATCTTCCTTCATAAAAAACGCAACCAAGCCACCCGTAGTCGCTTTAAACTCCTCGATGTTTTTAAACACGCCACTTTGATTCATCCGCGTTTCGGTGTCGTGGTCCATCCATAAAATATGCCCAAACTCATGCCCGATGGTGCTCACTTCATAGACTTGATGCCATAACGACGCTTGATGAAAGATGATCTCACGTTCCGCGTCCATAAACGCTTTGCCAAAAACCTGCTGGTTGATTTTTAAAAAGGGTTTCGCACGCAGAGAATCCAAGATATTATCCGAAAAAGCAAAGATCTTTTTGCCGAGTTCTTGGCTGACCGTTTCGTCATTGGGAACCACTTGCGCGGAGAAAAGCCCGTTAAATTCCGCGGCGTAAAACAGCGCAGGACGCCCGATGTAGAGCTGAACACGCTTGAGATTTGAGAGGACATTCTCTTTTACATGTAAAGCATTGTCACCGTTTTGATCAAACAATGTGGTAAACATATTTAAAATGCGATCAAACGTGCCATACGCCGCTTTGTTTTCAGGGCTAGAGACTCTGACATCCCACTCCAAGGCGACCGCTTTTTTGTAGTGATCTTCGTAGTATTCCAAAGGATGCCCGATCTGAATCGGCGTGGTGATTTTCATCCATCTGCGATCCACTTCCGCCCATTTGGCGATCAGTTCACTGCGCTCCTCTTCCCCAAACGCCTCATCAAGCGCTCTAAAATAGTCAATGTAAAACGTTTTGTGATCCCAATCAGGATCGTCCATCTCGCACAGATCGTCGCACAAACCCTGCAACGCACTTCTAACCTGCTGAACCTCTTTTGCAAACGCTGTTGCATAGGCTTTGGCGACGTAACCGCCCTCCACTTTTTCAAGCACCGAATAGGAACGATCACCCTCTTCCCCATTGGGAGCAGAATCGAGTAAGCCGTTTACATGTAACATCTGTGCGATTGCTTCTTGATCGTTGTTATATTCGAGTTCCAAAAGAGGGTTGATCGTGTTGATGATGTGCTCATTCCACGAAGATTGCCAACTGCTTAAAGCCAGACCGACCTCATGAACCCCACGCAAGATGCGTCGGTAAAACGGTGAAAAAAGCCACTCTTTATCCACAAGTGCTAAAAGCTCGCCGTGTGATTTGATGTAAAATTCACTCGCCCAAAGATAGGCTTTTTCTTTCGCTTGAGTGATGAAAACCTCATCTTTTCCCTCTTTTTCCAACGCTTGCACGAGCTGTTCATCCCGAAGGTTGATCAGTCGCGTGAGTGCTGCAACCCTGTTTTCACGAATCAACGAAAGCTCAACGCTCTGTAAAAAGGTGTCGATAAATGCTTCGATACGTTTATCATATGTCTGTGACTCCACAATACTAAAGTAATTCCCAAGCTCCCTTTGGCGCTCACCTAAAAGATCGTAAAATCGTTTTAAATCATTTTCAAATTTCTGGCTCATCATTCTTCTCACATTTGTTTGTCAATTTCAGTATAATCTTAACGCCTTTTTCATCTATACAAGGTTAAGAAAAAGAGCTGTCCAACAAAATTCTCAACGATTGCCGATTTAGCTCATTGATCCTAGATCATTAAACCAGGAGTTGCTATGACCAGCCGCTACGAATCCATCAACACTTATTTGAATCGAGGCATTATCGAGGCGAATATCGCCTATGCCAAAATGCACCAAAGCTCTTTTTCGATTGTAAAGTTTGGGTTTGAAGTTGACTTGGAAGATGGCTTTTTCTTTAAAGATCTCATCGCGTTTATTCACACAGAACTTGGCTTTCACACGCTATTACAGCAAGGTGTGAACACTTTTTTGATCGTTTTGCGCGAGATTAAAATTCACCATGCCAAAAAAGTGCTCAAAAAACTAGAACACTCCATCAAACAAAATTTTAAAATAGAGATCAAACACATAGGGCTCACTCTTTTTGATGCGACCGATAGCTACAAATCGCTCTTAGACCGCTTGGATAAATACTACGTCATGTCACGCCTCTCAAGCCGTAAAAAGATCTTTTATGGCACTTTGGATTTTGACTTTTACGAGACCCAAAATAAAAATGATGTCTTAGCCTCCATCTTACGCAAAGAAAATACCGTCACCTTGCACAATCTTTACAACGGCATTCCCATCAAAGAGATCACAACGATTGCTAAGTTTGATGAGGGTATCGCGCAGATCAAGGTCATGACACCCAAAATTTTCTACTACACGAAAGAGAGTTTTACCTTTATTCAACACGACAAAATCCCAAGCATCATCAAAGCCAAAATCATCAAAGTTGATCCAGCTAAAACCTTGGTCGTGCTTGCCAATTTGGAGTTTTTAGATGCTTCCCCACTGGATCGAAGTTACATCAGGGTTCAACCTCAAAAACCCATCAATGCAACCCTCTTGATCAATAAAATTAAATTCATTGATGGCATGCTTGAGACGATCTCAGAGAGCTCTGTGGTTTTACATGTAAAGCTTGAGAATATTGAAAAAATCATTCACCAAGATTTTGTGGAAAAAGAGTTTGATATCACCTTTCATATCCCCAGTGAAAAAGGCTTTTTAACGATGGTTTCCGCCAAAGCGACCATTTTTAGCATTATTAACGAAACCATTGTGGTCAATCTTCAAACAAATACGTTTATGAAATCCAAACTAAAAGAGTACGTCTCCATGCGTCAAAATGCCCTTTTGGTGGACTTAAGGCAACAACTTAAACACATGAGCTAGCCAAACGTTCAGCATCTTTAGTAGATTTAAAGTGAACTTATACTACATTTCCCGCTTACACTAAAATCATTACAGATTGATTACAAAAAGGAAATGTATGGAGTTAAAATCCATCAAAGATGTTCAAAAAGCTGAGGGATTCGGGCTCAATGACCTCATCAAACTTATCGGTGCTATCACGTTTATTCTCCTTGTTATCTGGTATGTTTCCACTCTCTCCAATGACCTCCCCAACAAAAATATTCTGATCATCACCGCTATTTTTGGTGGATACATGGCGATCAACATTGGAGCCAATGATGTTGCCAACAACGTAGGGCCAGCCGTTGGGGCGCAAGCCATCACCATTTTTGGCGCGGTCATCATCGCGGCGATTTTTGAAGCAGCAGGCTCACTTATCGCAGGGGGTGACGTTGTGGGCACCATCAAAAATGGCATCATTGACCCTAAAATGATTCACGATACCAACACCTTTATTTGGCTGATGATGGCGGCGTTACTCGCAGGGGCTATTTGGCTGAACCTTGCTACTGCTTTTGGCGCACCCGTTTCCACCACGCACGCGATTGTGGGAGGTGTAGCAGGTGCTGGTATTGCCGCAGCGGGATTTGATGTTGTGAACTGGTCTAAAATGGGTGAAATTGTCTTTAGTTGGGTGCTCTCACCCTTTCTGGGTGGCATTGTGGCGGCAGGATTTCTCTATTTTATCAAACAAACGGTTATCTACCAAGACAATATGCAAGAAGCAGCACGCAAAGTGGTGCCATGGATGATCGCCATTATGACCTGGTCTTTTGGTACCTACATCATCCTCAAAGGGGTTCAGCAGATTGTTAAAGTAAACTTTCTTACGGCTTCAGCCATCAGTTTTATTTTAGCGATCATCACCTTTTTTCTTGTCAAATCCTCCATCGCACGCAAAGAAGAGATGCCCAATACCCGAGACTCCATCAACAGTTATTTCAATATTCCCCTTATCTTCTCCGCAGCCCTCTTAAGTTTTGCCCATGGCGCTAACGATGTCGCCAATGCCATTGGACCTTTAGCCGGTATTTACGATGCGTTGACAACTGGAAGTATCTCCTCGACCGCAGGGATTCCGATTTGGGTGATGCTCCTTGGAGCTTCTGGTATTATCGTGGGACTTGGATTGTATGGACCACGTCTTATTAAAACCGTTGGCAGCGAGATCACGGAACTGGATCAAATTCGCGCGTTTTGTGTCGCGATGTCAGCAGCACTCACGGTCATCATCGCTTCGCAAATGGGGTTACCTGTCAGCTCAACCCACATTGCCGTAGGCGCTGTCTTTGGCGTGGGGTTTTTACGTGAATATTTGATGAAAGATCCCATTAAACTGACCGAAGAGGATCTGAAGCAACACAAACTGGATGATGAGATGCAAAAGCTTGAAGAGTACAAACACTCACTTGAATCGCTTGGCAAACTCAAAAAAGTAGATCCTATCTTAGTCAAAACACTCATGAGTAAAATTAATGAAGAAAAGGCTATCATTAGCCATATTTATGAAGGTGAATTAGAACTGAGTAAAGTTGAGAAAAAAGCCATTAAAGCCGTTCGTAAACATGAACTGGTCAAACGCTCTGCACTTAAAATGATCCTTGCGGCATGGCTCATTACGGTTCCTGCTTCTGCTCTTTTAGCCACTATATTTTACTTTATGATTCGAGGAATGCTGCTGTAGTTTTTGAAGGCTTCGTACGTTAGGTACGAACTCTTCTCTCTATTTTATCCCTAGTCTTTACTAGGCAATGTTTACATGTAAAACTCTGTTAAGATCACCTCCTGTGACACAATGAACAACCCAAAAGGAAACCCAAAATCAATGTTATTTTCAGATTTAAAACTTAATGCCTCTCTTCTCAAAGCGATTCACGATGAAGGCTATACGACCCCAACACCCGTGCAAGAAAAAGCGATTCCCTCCATATTAGAGGGTCGCGACATGCTTGCAGGTGCGCAAACGGGTACGGGAAAAACCGCTGGTTTTACCCTGCCCATTTTAGAACTTCTCTCCCAAAAACCCCATAACAAAGCCAGACCCATTTTGCGTGTGCTCATCTTAACACCCACGAGAGAACTTGCCGCGCAAGTGCAAGAGAGTGTCAAAGCGTATGGCAAATACCTTCCGTATAAAAGTGCGGTCATCTTTGGAGGGGTGAGCATTAACCCTCAAATTCAGATGTTGCGTTCTGGCATCGACATTTTGGTTGCAACCCCTGGGCGTTTACTCGACCACGTTTCCCAAGGTACGATTGATCTGAAGCACGTTGAAACCTTAGTCCTCGATGAAGCCGATCGTATGCTCGATATGGGCTTTATCAAAGATATTCGCCGTGTGATTTCGTTACTTCCAACCAAGCGTCAAAATCTCCTTTTTTCAGCAACCTACTCCGATGAGATCAAAAAACTCTGCCAATCGATCTTGAAAAATCCGGTCATCGTCGAAGTAGCGCGTCGCAATACATCGAGTGAACTCGTGAACCAACGTGTGATTATGGTCGATTGCAAGCGTAAAACTGCCCTGCTTGCCAAGCTGATTCAGGAGAATAAATGGGAGCAGCTTTTGGTTTTTACGAGAACCAAACACCATGCAAACAAAGTCTCTGAATACCTTGCGAAGATCAACATCAGCTCTGCGGCAATTCATGGCAATAAAAGCCAAGGTGCTCGTACCAAAGCGCTCGCTGATTTTAAAAATGGCTCGGTCAAAGTGCTCGTCGCAACCGACATCGCCGCACGTGGGCTCGACATCGACCAACTCCCACACGTCATCAATCTTGAACTGCCTAACATTGCGGAAGATTACGTTCACCGCATCGGACGAACCGGACGTGCGGGCAACAATGGCGAAGCGATTTCCCTCGTGTGTGTCGATGAGCATGAGTACCTTGCAGGCATTGAAAAACTGATCAACCGTAAGTTTAAACGTGAAATCATCGAAGGATTTGAGCCCAATCCTGACATTAAAGCAGAACCGATTCAACAAGGGCGTGGCTCAAAACCCCAAGGTCAACCGCGTCGCAGGGAGAATGCCCCTCGTGAATACGTCGAGAAAAGAAGAAACAGGTAAGCCAATGATCTACGTTGACGCCGATGCTTTTCCCAACGCGCTTAAAGAGATTTTGCTTCGTGCAGTCTTTAAGCGTAACATTACCACCCATTTTGTGGCAAATAAAAAAATACCCTTGCAAAATTCGCCGCTACTTTCAATGATCATCGTCTCCCAAGGTGCCGATGAAGCCGATCACTACATCGTCGAACACGCAGAGGAAGGCGACTTGGTGATCACCGCAGACATTCCCCTAGCCGACAGACTGGTGAGCAAAGGGGTGATTGCGCTTGATCCACGCGGCACGATTTACGATGAAAGCAACATCAAAAGCTTACTTGCGATGCGCAATTTAATGCAAGAACTCCGCGATGCAGGTGAAATCACCGGTGGTCCTAGTGCGATTGGTGAAAAACAAAAGCGAGCCTTCGCCGATGCGCTCAATGCGCTCTTGCAAAAGCGACAATAGATTTACATGTAAAACGTTTAAGTGCCTTTGCGTTTGAAAAAGAGCAGTGTGATCATCCCAGCACAAAAGCTGACGATACAGAAGATGAACAGCGAAAATTTTGAAACCCAAGAGGCGTCCATCAGCTCATTCATCCCCTCTTTGGTTTGCGTCTTTTCTATGAGGCTGCTCAAGGTCTGCGCATTTTCATTCATTCGAGGAAGCAGCTCATCAAAGGTTGTGCTCAAGATGGCTTTTTTTGCCTGTGAATTGCGTGCGATCTGCTCGAACCCTTGGGCGTAGAGAGCAAATGCCTCTTTAAAGAGTTTGATGCGTTTGAGGCTCTCTTTATTGTCCACAACCACTTCAATTTTGTTAGCATGTTTTTCGATCTCATCTTTAAGCTCTTTGATGCGAATGAGGAAAAAGTCGTTGTTGTTGAGCATAAAAGAGGTCACAGAAATTTTATACTTTAAAAGAGCGTCCAGCAAGTATGCTGCGCTGTTGCCGCTCATCGGGTCATTGTCCATAAACGATTGAAACAGAATTTTGTTGGGGTGCTCTTCTAAAAGGGTGTTGTATTTTGCAAACACTGAGCCTTCAATATTCGCATTCTCCTTCTCTAGTGGTACGATCCTTTTAAACGATTGCTCGTACGTTTTCAGATCACTGATCAAAGCGCTTACGCCTTTTTGCATCGCACTGCTTTGACGCACTAAAGGCTCTTGGCTAAGCTTGGTTAAGCTCTCAGCCAATTTCGCAGCTTCCGCATCAAAATCACGCAGGTATTTATCATCTTGCACCATCAAATACTCTTTGATGTCCAACTTCAGACGCATAATGCTAGGATTGATGGCATGGATGTTCGCTTCACTTTGATACAGTGCAGGGGCTGAAATGCCTTGGCTTGGAAGCAAAAACTGAACGATGACACTGCTCGCGAGAAGAAAGCTGAGCAAGAGAAGTAGTTGCAGGGGAGAAAAACGATTCACAGGTATTCCTTCATGAGAGTTCTTCCAAAACTCTTTACACATCTTTAAAGCAAAGCTCTAAAGACTACGCTAACACTGGGTTCTCCTTGGCGGAGTGCCCACGCACCTTGGGTGCTTTTTCTTCGTGCAAAATGAGTTTTGCACGAAGTCTATTACATGTAAAGCCTAAAGCGCTTTACATGTAAGCGCTATTTATCCAAAGCGTCCTGTGATGTAGTCTTCTGTTTTCTTCTCTTTAGGGTTAACAAAGAGTGTTTTAGCATCACTGTATTCGATGAGATTGCCCATGTGAAAAAACGCAGTGTAGTCTGCGATACGCGCTGCTTGTTGCATGTTGTGCGTCACGATAACGATCGTGTAATTTTTCTTGAGATCCAGCATCAAGTTTTCAATCTTCTCCGTTGAAATTGGATCAAGTGCAGAGGTTGGCTCATCCATCAAGATGACATCGGGTTCAACCGCAATCGCACGTGCGATACACAAACGTTGTTGCTGTCCGCCTGAGAGTGCTGTTCCTGGATCTCTCAGTTTATCTTTAACCTCTTCCCAAAGGTTAGCACCTTTTAAAGAGCGCTCAACAAGTTCATCGCACTCTTTGCCTTTTTTCACGATGTCGTGCATCAAAGGAGCATATGCGATGTTTTCATAGATGCTTTTAGGAAAAGGATTGGGTTGTTGAAACACCATACCAACGCGTTTTCGAACCGCAACCACGTCGATGTCTTTATCGTATACATCGTGTCCATCAATGCCGATAAACCCCTCGACCCTACAGTTAGGAACCAAGTCATTCATACGGTTGATGCAGCGTAAAAATGTAGACTTACCACAACCACTCGGTCCTATGAGGGCTGTGATTTTTTTTGTGTAAATATCCATATTAATGCTATTGAGGGCTTGTTTATCGCCGTAAAAAAGATCGAGGTTTTTGACCTCTATTTTGATACTCTCTGCAATTTCAGGAGTCTCATCACGATCGTTAAAGGTTGTGTGAATAAAACCATTTTCCATTGTCATTACCACTTTCTTTCAAATTTTTTTCTAAGGTACACGGCGCCAGCATTCATCGAAAGAAGTACCGCTAAAAGAACGATGATACCTGCAGCAGTACGCTCCAAGTAGGCTTTTTCAGGCATGCCCGCCCATGTAAAGATTTGTGCAGGAAGCACGGTAGCAGCGTCGGTAAAACTCGTCGCCGCATCGGGAACAAACGCGATCATACCGACAATAATCAAAGGTGCCGTCTCGCCCAAAGCATGTGCAATGGAGATGATGGAGCCTGTCATAATGCCTGGCATCGCCAACGGTAAAACATGATCTCGCACGATCTGCCATTTGGTCAATCCCAGACCAAAACCTGCTTGGCGAATGCTTGCAGGAACGGATTTGAGGGATGCTTTAGAGCTTACGATGATGACCGGCAGACACATGAGCGCTAAGGTCATACCGCCTACCAACGGTGAGCTTCTAGGAACCCCAAAGAAGTTGATAAAAATTGCCAAGCCTAAAAGACCAAACAAAATAGAAGGAATCGCGGCAAGGTTATTGATATTCACCTCAATGATCTGTGTCCAGCGATTATCCGGAGCAAACTCTTCAAGGTAAATGGCAGTCATGACACCGATGGGAAACGCGATCAACATCGTGACGATAATGGTCATTACCGTTCCAATGATGGAAGAGTAGATACCTGAATTTTCAGGGATTTTTGAATCACCTGTGGTGAGAAAAATGGTGTTGAATTTTAGTTCAACGAACCCTTTTTCTTTGAGTTCATCCACATAATCACGATCATTTTGTTTCGTGCGTGACTCTTTGCCTTTGACGTATTGGTCGACCTCAGAGTTGGCGAGTACCCAGTGTTCCCTAGTCGTATTCATCCATGTTGGATTTTGCTTGACTTCGCTAGGAAGATCTCTAAGCCATGCGCGACTGGCGATTTTAAGGTTTTTACCCTTCACCGCAGCATAAGGATTTTCCACAGTTTCTTCATTGATGGTCACTTCCATCTTGACGTAGGTTTGAAAAAAGGCAGGGTAGCCCGATCTGCCTAAATCCACCAAAAAAAAGATCAAAAAAGAGACAGAAAAGACAATCGCCATAATCGTCGCCCCTTTAAAAAGAGCTGCTTTTTGGTTACGTCTTTTGATCTGTGGTATGTAAAAATAGTTGTCGTTTTGCTCTTTCATATCTGCCCTTTAAAGCGTTGAAACTTTGTATTTTCGGTGGAACTTACGAATAGTGCTGACCGAGATAATGTTAATCACCAACGTCACCACAAAAAGCACCAAACCCAGCGCAAAAGCGGAGAGGGTTAGTGGGTTGTTAAACTCTTGATCGCCTGTGAGCGATTCAACGATTTTAACCGTAACGGTCGTCATATCTTCGAGTGGATTCCACGTTAAGTTTGGTCTTAGTCCTGCTGCCATAACAACGATCATTGTCTCTCCAAGGGCACGTGAAATACCAAGAAGGATCGAAGCGATGATACCGGGCATTGCAGAAGGTAATACAACAAAACGAATCGTCTCTGCTTTGTTCATTCCCAGCGCATACGCACCATTGCGCATATTTTGAGGGACAGAACTGATGACATCATCAGAGAGCGAAGAGATAAACGGGATAATCATAATACCCATAATAATGCCTGAAGAGAGCGCATTTTGATACTGTGCTTCGATGCCAAACACCGCAAAGATTTTGACGATAAGGGGAGCAACCGTAAGAGCAGCAAAAAAGCCATACACAACGGTTGGAATACCTGCAAGTATCTCTAAAAAAGGCTTCACTTGAGATCTGATGCGTGGGGTTGCATACTCCGACATAAAGATCGCAGAAAGCAGTCCCATCGGAATCGCTACGACCATTGCAATAGCGGTGATGTAAAAGGTTCCTGCAAAAATAGGTACGGCACCAAATTTTGCCTCCGCTGCATTCGCATCTGCCCTACCAGCACCTTCTAAAAAGGCGGTATCGGGGGACCACTCTAAGCCAAAGATGAAGTGAAAAAAGCTTTGCATCTGGAAGAAATGAAGCGCTTCAAAGATGATAGAGAGCAAGATACCAAAGGTTGTCAACACCGAAACCAAGGAAGCGGTGAAGAGCATTCCCTTAATCAAATCTTCTACCAAGTCGCGCGCTTTGGTCGTACCTTGGATATTTTTAACCAAGAGTCCAAGGGTGAGTGCTCCCACACCAAGGGCTGCTGCTAAAAGCATCGTTGGAGGAATGGCGTGAACGCCAAAAAGATATAAAAATACTCCACAAACTCCAACCGTAATGATAGGAAGTCCTGTATAAAGAGCTCCAAACCAACCGTACTGGTCAGGTTGAGAATGCATTTTAATACCTTGTGAACGAATCGTGATGGCTTTTTGTCGACCTAAAACGTAACCTAAAAACATCAGTGGAAAGAGTCCACCAAAAAAGATAAGATAGAGTGTTTGCGTACTCACCAGAGTCCTTTTAAAAGAGGTGCGAGAGGCTCTAAAAGCCTCTCATCGGTTTTACATGTAAGCTTATGGAAGGATGGTATTTTTCTTAACCATCTCTTCAGTGAGTTTTGTTTTAGCTAAAACAGCCGCTTGTACTTTTTTAAGATCTTCATCAGTCATTGGAACCAAACCGATGGTTTTAAGAACACCTTTTGAGCCGATCATTTTGGCATCAACATACAGTTTCAAGAACTCATCCATCCCTTTAACTTGAGAACGGTGAGAGTTTTTAGCGTAGATGTAAAGGCTTCTTGAGATAGGGTATTTTGCAGCGGAGATTGTATCAAATGCTGGTTCAACACCATCAACAGATGCGCCATTGATTTTATCGCCATTCTCTTCAAGGAAGCTGTAACCAAAGATACCAAATGCTGCAGTGTCCTTTGTGAGTTTTTGAACGATAAGGTTGTCATTTTCACCTGCTGGAACAAACACACCGTCTTGACGTACGGCTTTATATTTACCTTTTTTGTCGCCATATGCTTCAAATTTCTTTGAACTGTGCTCCATTACCATCTCATCAAATGAGTCACGTGTTCCAGATGTGGTTGGAGGACCGTATACCGTGATTTTTCTATTTGGAAGGGCCGCATCGATCTCATTCCATGTTTTGTATGGGTTTTTAATGAGTGACTTGCCATCTTTACTTGGAACTTCCTCAGCCAATGCTAAGAACATTTGTTCACGTGTAAAGTTGATTTTACCGTTGGTTTTAGATTGCGCAAACGCGATACCATCAAATCCTACCATCATACCCGTGATGTCTGTAACACCATTTTCTAAGCATGTTTTGTATTCAGACGCTTTCATAGGGCGTGAAGCATTGGTAAAATCAGGTGTATCAAGACCATTACCTGAACAAAAAATCTTCATACCGCCACCGGTTCCTGTTGATTCAACGACAGGCGTTGCATTGCCCGTTGTTGCTTTAAACTCTTCAGCGACATAGCTGGTAAAAGGATACACGGTTGATGATCCAACAATTTTAATCTGATCTCTTGCACTCGCAGTTGCACTCAAAGCTGCAACACTCAAAAGGGCAATTGCACATGTTTTGATAGTCATTGTTTACTCCATTTCTAAAATTTGGTAATGTCATTGTAAGGGAATTTGATTACAACTTGGTTACGAATTGTTTCTAAACAGAGGATTAAAATGCTTCGTTATTATCATTTTTTTGGGAAGAGTCCGTTATAATTTTATGAAGCATTTTTTGCTCTACGCAAAAGCTTAACTCACTTATTTTGAAAACGCTCTAAGGAAACGTGATGTCAAATGCTACAATGCCTTGCCTCTTTGTGGGACACGGCTCACCGATGAATCTTGTATTGGAAAACCGTTTCACCGAAGCGTTGGAAACGCTTTGCAAAGAGCTCCCCACGCCCAAAGCGATTTTGGTCATCTCCGCACACTGGTACACAAACCAAACAGCCGTGAGTATCAGCTCAGGCATTGCGTATGAGACGTTGTATGATTTTTACGGATTTCCCCCTTCGCTGTACGAAATCAACTACCAATCGCCTAGTAACAACACGCTCTCAAAACGCATCGCCACGCTTTTGGATGTCCCTTTAGTCGAGCGAGGCTTGGATCATGGTGCGTGGATGCCACTGCATTTTCTCTTTCCCAAAGCAAGCATCCCAGTCATTCAACTCAGCCTCAACAAAAACCTGCCACTGCCTTTACATGTAAAGATCGGCGAGCAACTCCAAGTGCTCAGGGATGAGGGCATTATGATCATCGGAAGTGGCAACATCACGCACAATCTTGGCATGGTTGATTTTTACAATATGAACGCACCTGCGGTTGCATGGGCTCACAATGTGGATGATTTTGTCCAGCGAGCCTTTACATGTAACGATGTTGAAAGCTTAGTGCGCATCGAAGAGCGATGTCCTGATTTTAAAACAGCGCATCCAAGCATCGACCACTATTTGCCACTGCTCTACATTGCAGGTGCCAGACGCGAAGAAGATACGGTAAAAATACTCACCCCTTTTTTCCAAAATGCCAGCCTCTCGATGCGAGGTTTTATGCTCTCCTGATCTATGTCATTTTTTACGACACCCTTATCACAAACCTGCGTAACAAGGGTGATTTACCTTACATGTAAACGTCTCTATTTCCCATACCTCACACAAAATCTCACATAAAAAAACCACATTTAAAGCTATAATATAAAAATTAAAAGTTATTTATAAGGGATATTTTATGTTACAGACAATCCGCGCTAAACTCATGTTTTTATTGGTTATTATTTTAATCGGCACGATGGGGCTTAGTTACCTGCTGATTTCCCATGCAGGGGACGCCGAGATAGCTGTTAAGAAAGTGCAACACATTGGGAAGCTCCCTCGCTACACCTCAGAGCTTTTGATGTATTCTAGAGGTAATCAAATCTCGTATGTACAACACTTTATCGAAAGTTATCTCCAATCCAAAAGAAACTTGATGCGCATATTAACGAACTGAGACCACTGCTCAGTGCGGAAAAAGACATCGCTCTTTTAAATCACATTTAACAAGGAGCGGATGATTTTAGAGTCAGTGCCATGCCTCGTTTTGAGATGCTTAAGCAGTATAAAAACGATACCACATCCGCCGAATTTCTTGCCACACCCGAGGGAAAGAAATTTATGGAACTCACCAACAAAGGACGTGACGCATTTATCTCTATCTCTAAAAATGCCGATGCCCTCGCCCAAGATATTGAACAAGAGGAGCACGAACTTCTCGATGGTGCCAAAAAAATTTGGATCCTCATGGCACTGCTTGTTTCAGGCTTAACGGCGTTTCTTTTCTGGGTGATCACGACTAAAATTAAAAATTCACTCTCCAATGCTGCCAAAGAGTGTGACTACATCGGGAAAAACAAAGACCTCAGCCACCCTATTGCAATCACAGGCAATGACGAGATCGCTAACATCATGCGCACCGTAAACACGCTTTTCGAGCAGTTACGCATCGCCATCGATAATGCCAAACGTACCGCGATGGAAAATGCAGCCGTGGCTGAAGAGCTCTCCTCAACATCGCTTCAAATTGGAAAGCGCACCGAAGAGACCGATCAAGAGGTTGATCATGCGGTCAATACTACCAAAAAAGTCGCTAGCATTTTACACGACAGTGAAAAGAATGCAGAGCACGCAGGTACCGTGATGCAAAATGTCGCCAATGAGCTCAATAACGCATCCAATGAAGTTCTTGTCCAAAAAAGCCTTGTGGAAAGTAACGCCACCGTAGCGGTCATCACCCAATCGGTCAATACAACGTCCGATCTCATGAAGAAAAATGCCAAAGAGATTCAATCCCTCGGACAGCGCGCTGAAAATACACAACAGTTGATGCTCAAAACGGTGAGCAGTATGAATGAAACCGCAACCGTTGCAGAAGGTGCTGCAAAAGAGGTCAAACATGGAAGTGTCGAAGCCAACGTTATGCTGGAGCGTGTCAACACCATTCATAAACTCACCTCCACCAACGCCAGAAGCGTCGAAGAGATCGCAAGCGCAGCCGAACACCTCGCCAAACTCTCCACCAGCCTCAGCAACGCGCTTTCTGCATTTAAAACTGCCTAAAAACTTACATGCAACCAAGCCCACTTTAGGGTTTGGTTTCGTTATTTAAAAACTACACTTTATCTTGGCTATGCACCATCAACAACCACGCATACAAGGGAATGATATGGATGGTTTTGTCATCAAATACCACATCATTTTTTTCATCTTTGGTGATAAGATAGCTCTCATTTAGTCCAAAATATGCCATTGCTTCCAAAAGTCCGTCGTATTCTCTCGTGCGTGTTTTTGCATCCGTGAGCTCATAACTTACATTTAAAAGAAACTCCCTACCTTCGATCTTGGCATAAAAATCAACTTCGTGATGCCCTTTGAAATAATAGACATCTTTGCTCTGTCGCCTGAGTTCTAAAAAAACAGCGTTTTCATACAGTTTACTTTTATCATGGCTGAGCGCATAATCGTAAATCTTTTTAAATCCGCTGTCTACGGCGTAAATTTTCTTGGGATTGCGTTGCTCTTCTTTGATAGAATTTCGATAAATTGGTACCGTAAAAAGCGCATAGGCATCTTCAAGGTACGACATATAATTAAAAATCGTATCTTTGGAAAGCTTGAAACCTTGCGATTTGAACTCATTGTAAAGTTTCGTAAAACTGAGTAACGTAGCGATGTTCGTAAAGCAGTATTTTGTGAGATGCTTGAGCAAACTTCCGTTGGTGATGTTGTGCCTTTGAGCAATGTCTTTGTACACAATCAGCTCAAGATAATCACTCAAAATTTTCCGTGAAATGAAAGCATCTTCTCCAATTGTCTCAGCAAAACCACCCTCTACAAGATAGCTATCCAGTGCATTTTTGATAAAACTGAGCGATTTTGACGCATTGAGATTGACTGTGATACCTTTACATGTAAGGTATTCACGAAAGGAAAAAGGAAAGATTTCAAAGCTTAGGGTTCTACCTCGAAGGCTTGTGGCGATTTCGCTTGAGAGCAGTTTTGCGCTGGAACCTGTTATAAAAATGGAGAGATTAAGCGTATCGTAAATGCGTCTGACATACAATTCCCAGCCATCAACCACTTGCACCTCATCTAAAAAAAGATAAATCTTTTCATCTCTTTTAGTGGGGTACATTTCAAAGTAGGCTTCAAGGATTAAATCCAGATGTTCCAGTTTGAGCGGAAAAAGCCTGTCATCTTCAAAGTTAAGATACAGTACATTTTCTCTAGGATGTGTGAGTCTTAGTGTGCGTATCGCATCAAATAAAATGGAGCTTTTACCACTGCGTCGCACCCCAATGAGAGAGATAATTTTTTTACTCTCTAAAGGAATGCTCTGCGCTCGTGGCAAAATGCCCACAATCTCTTTATCCATAAAATCAGTGAGGATTTTTTTAAATATCTCTTTCATAATCATCCTTTTATATAAGTATGATTATATATATTTTAGTTCTTTTTGTAAAGGATTAAATTATGCCCCTTTAATATAACGCGTCTTCTTAGCCTCTTTAATTTTAGTAATGTCCACCAAAATAAAGCTATCCACACAATTAGCAAACTCTTTGTCAATGTTAAAATCTAAAAAGAGTATGCCGCCCTCTTCACAGAGCTCAGTATACTGTTTGTACAGCGTTGGCACGCTAAGATCCATGTGCGAGAGTTGCTCTTTGAGTGTTGCAAAATCCTCTTTATAGTCATCGCCTTTGAAAAACGCTTGCGCCTCTTCTTTTTCTAATTTACTCATAAAAAAAGAGTTGCGTGCGAGCACGAGTGATTGTGGTGAGCCAAAGTAGAGGGCATAGAAGGTGATGATGAGATTTTTGGCGATTTTGGGGTAGACATCGCTTAAACTCACAGGACCGTACATGTAACGAATATGCGGATTTTTAAACAGGTACGCCCCAATGCCTTGCCAGAGATAATCAAGGGCGCGTGTGCCCCAATAACGTGGCTGAACAAAACTGCGCCCTAGCTCAATGGAATTGTGTAAATAAGGCTCAAATTCAGGGGCAAATTCAAAAAGACTGTGCGAATAAAACCCTTCCATTCCAAAATACTCATTGATAAAATTGGCTTCGCCAATGCGGTACGCGCCCACGACTTCAAGCTCTTCATCATCCCAGAGCACGATGTGTTTGTAGTGTTTATCAAACGCGTCCACATCGCGTTTTCCGCCCGTTCCCTCTTCCACTTTACGAAACGTAAACTCTCGCAAGCGACCTATCTCTTTCATCAAAATGGAACCTGCTTCATACTCATACAGATAGATCTTTTTGCCATCGCTCGTTTGACCTAAGAGGGTCGATTTTTTAAGTTCGGCGCGTATGGCTTTACGCTCTTCAGGATGTGCAATCGCTCTTTGGGTCGCAAAAATTCCCTTTTTACCTTTACTGATCTTATAAAGATGTTTTTTCAAAAGCGTAATCAAGGTTGTATCGCTAAAACCTGAGCTTTGAAGCGTTTTATAGGTGATCATTTCGCCAATTTTAAAGCTGATCACTTTGGAGCGTTTTTTAAACATCTCACTGGCAAGTAAAAAGGTCGATATTTTTTTGTTGATCATCGAAAGGGTGTAAAAAAGTGGCGAATTTTTTGCATCAATAAACACGGGTAAAAGAGGTGAATTGGTTTTTTGCGCAAACTTTAAAAAGCCTTTTTTCCATTTCGTATCTTTAATGCCTGTTGGCTGAGCCCGTGAGACTTCACCGGAAGGAAAGACGATAAGTGCTTCGTCACGCTCAAGCGCATCGTACACTTTTTTGATCGACTCTTTCGCCGTTGCACCTGTAAGATTATCGATGGGAATGATCAATCCGCTAAGCGGTTCAATCTGCATCAACACATCATTTGCCAGTACTTTCACATCGCTTCGTATCTCTTTGATCAGTGAAATAAGTGCCAACGCGTCCAGTGCGCCTAACGGGTGATTTGCGATAATAATGATGCGACCAGAAGAAGGGATATTGGTTTTATCTTTATTAGAGATGGTGTAGCCAAAGTTAAAATACTCCAGCACCGCTTCGACAAAATCAAACCCACGATACGCCTCTCCGTGCATTAAAAAATCGTTAATCTCATCTTGATGAAGCAGCTTTTTCAGGAGATAAACAACGAAATTTCTCACAATACTCGGATAATAGACAATGCTAGGGTACTTGAGGCTTAACGTTTTTTCTACATCTACCATGAATGCTCCTTTACGTTTATTATTTTGGACTGATTATATGGTGAGCTGATTACGATGTGGTAACGCAAGGAGGGTTTTTATGTTACCATATTGTAATGATTTCAAACTACAATGATGGCAAACTATTATAAGGAAAACGTATGCTTCAAAAATATGAAGAGAGACTTATTGAGATCAAAAAAATGTTGATTGATTTAGGTGCTGAAATCTCTATGGCAAGTGAAAAAGCTCTTTGCGGTATGGAAAGTTTAGATATATCTCGTTTTGACTCGGCAAAAACCCTTCTTAAAAACATTGAAAACAGAGCCAATACTATTGATAATGAAATTGTTGTCGCCCTTGCTCTTTTTGGACCGGAAGCCAAAGACTTACGTAAAATGGTTGCGTATCTTAAAATCACCAATGAACTGGTCAAGATTGCTGAAAATATCCGTGGATTTAGTAAACGTATGGCGCAACATCTTCAAGGCGATATACCGTTTGTCTCTTTGCATGAATACTCTATACATTTGTGTAAAACATCGATCAAAGCGGTCACATTAGCCATCAGCACCATCGAAATTGCTGACCCAGAGACACTCGAAGACATCTACCGTCGTGTTAAAGTGGAAGAGAGCAAAAGCGATGATCTTTACTCTATTTTAGAAAAGAACATCCTCAGCGACATTGCAAAACTGATCGACCAATCAGCTGATTTTATCCAAATCCTCAGCACCATGCGAAAGTTGGAGCGTATGGCAGATCGCAGTGTAAATATTGTACAATTAATGATCTTTGCGCGCGTGGGCGGAGAGATGAAGACCTATTAATGCAACACGCATTTTAAGCGCTTTGAATTTTTCGTGTATTATGAGGTAAAATGAAACAGACTATTTTGATTATTGAAGATGAGGAAGATTTACTCGAACTTTTAGAGTATCATCTTCAAAAAGAGGGTTACGAAACCTTGGGTTTTTTAAGCAGTAAAAATGTTGAAAAATGCCTGCAAGAAGAGCCCATCGACCTTTTGATTGTGGACCGCAACCTTCCGGGGGTGGAAGGGAGTGAATTTGTAGAGAGCTTGCGTAAAAAAGGGTTCTCTCAAGCGGTTATTTTCGTCACCGCCAAGAACAGCGATACCCACATCGAAGAGGGATTTTTAAGAGGCTGTGATGACTACGTCACAAAGCCTTACAATATGAAAGAGCTGTTGCTTCGCATCAAAGCTATCTTAGCACGCACCGCACCTGAAAGCAAAAACACGCTCTCCTATCGCGATCTTATCTTAGACCTTGAAGCACACCGCTTGTCTGTCAATGACAAAGATGTGGAGCTGACCAAGCTGGAGTTTGATCTGCTTAAAACGATGATTGAAAATAAAAACGCTGTTTTAAGCCGTGAATTTTTGCTCGAACATGTCTGGAAAAACGATGAATTTTTTCAAGATAAAACGGTCAATGTCGCCATCAATCGCCTCAAACAAAAGATAGACCCCACCAAAGAGAAAGAGTACATCAAATCCATCTGGGGAGTAGGATATAGCTTATGCTAATGCTGCATCAACACGTTACACGTGCCCTTCTCGCTCTTTTTCTTGGTACCTTATGTCTTTCGGGTTTAGTCAGTTATTTTACGATTAAAAGCGACAACATTGAACGCTACCAAATGGAGCTTGAGTCGCACATCAAGATCATCAAACACCAACTTCCTGCTGTCGAAGACCTTGAAGCGTTTGCAAAGATGATCAAAGAGAGCTCAAACATTCGTTTTACCCTCATTGATGAAACAGGTGCTGTACTGGTTGATAGCGACAAAGACAATGAAACGATGGACAACCACGCACGCCGTGAAGAGATCATCAAAGCACAAAAGATGGAATTTGCCCATTCGGTGCGTTTTTCTGACTCAGTGCAGAGCAATTTTTTATACGTAGCACACTGTTTTAAACTTAATGATCGCACGGTGTTTTTACGCCTCGCCACCAACATTGACACCATTATGCACACGTTTTACGACCTGTGGCTCAAACTGACCATTATCTTCGGTCTTAACATCTTAGCAGGACTCTATGGCGCGTATGTGTTCAGCCAAAAAGTGCGTCACGAAATCGACAAAATCGTCGAAAATCTCCAACAAATTGCCGATAAAGACTACAAAATCAGCCTATCATCGCACTTCTGTTTGGAGTTTTTTGAGATTGCCAATTACCTTAAAAAGTTAGCAGCCAAATTGGAAAAACGCGCGAAACAAAAACGCAAATACACTGCCAAAATCAAGCTCATAAGTCAACAAAGAAGCGACGTCATCTCAGCCATCAGCCATGAGTTTAAAAACCCTATTGCCTCCATTATGGGCTATGCGCAAACGCTTCTGGATGATCCGCATGCAAACCCACAAATCAGGGAGCGCTTTTTAGGTAAAATTGTTCAAAATGGACAAAAAATCTCTGGGATGATCGACCGTCTCACGCTGACCACTAAATTTGAAAATGGCGACTTTACCACACAAAACAGCACGTTTGACGTGGTCAAAATGACACAAGACATCGCGCAAAACTTTAGGGAAAAACATCACAATCGCCCTATCGTCTGCACCCTTCCTGAGACATTTCCCATTACAGCAGATCGCACGATGATCGAAATCGTCATCTCCAATCTCATCGACAACGCCCTCAAATACTCCGACGATACCATCGAGATTTACCTCAAAGAGGGAGCGTTACATGTAAAAGATAATGGCGTGGGCATCAAAGAAGACGAGATCGAAAAAGTGACCCAAAAGTTCTACCGCTCCAACTCGCATTCGTGGGACAATTCGATGGGACTTGGGCTTGCATTGGTGAATTACATCCTCAAGATGCACAACTCCATGCTTGAAATACAAAGTAGCTTAGGCGTAGGATCTGATTTTTCATTTAAATTACCTTCAAACAATGTTGTATTATGATACGCAGAACAAAGCGTAGCTTTTAGACATTTACAAAGGTTTTATATGTATCAAATGGGTGAACCTCGCATCAAAATCGTCGCCATGCCAAAAGACACCAACCCCTCTGGCAATATCTTCGGAGGTTGGATCATGTCGCAAATGGACATCGCTGGAAGTCTTGCGGTACGTGATCTCAACGTGGGACGTGTCGTAACGGTTGCCGTACAATCGATGGAATTCCGCGAAGCCGTCAAAGTGGGTGATGTGCTGAGCTGTTACGCTAAGATCATCACCGTGGGCAAAACATCGATTACCGTGCGCATCGAAGTCAATGCCGAACGCTCCATCGAAGGCACACACCGCTGTTTACATGTAACGAGCGCTGTCATCACTTACGTGAACGTCACAACCGACGGTAAAAAAACGCCGATTCCCTACACAGAAAACGAACTAGCCGCACTGGGCATTGAAGTAAAAGCGTAGCCTGCTGCGCAATGTGATACAAAGAGTCTCAACCGCTAGCCGCGCAAAGGATATGCACATGCAGTCAAAAACATGGTATGCCAATTTTACAAAGTATCTTGCCAAGCTCACGGGTAAATCAAGCACTTTTACCCTCTCCATTTTGCTCATCGTTGTCTGGCTCATCAGTGGACCTTTTTTTGACTACAGCGATACGTGGCAACTCGTGATTAACACAACAACGACGATTATCACGTTTATGATGGTTTTTGTCATTCAAAACACTCAAAATCGCGACACAGAAGCAATGCAGGTCAAACTCGATGAGCTGATTCGCGTCACGCAAGGAGCACACAACGCTTTGCTTGATTTAGAAGAACTCGAAGAAGATCAGATTGAACAGTTTCGTAAGCATTACGAAATGCTCGCCGAAAAAGCACGAAAAGCACTCGCAAAAGGGGGCATCGACACCAATACACTCGATGAATAAGCTTTACATGTAAAGATCAATCCACAATAAAAAGCGTCGCCCCACACGGTGTGTACGAGCGATGTGCCATCGTCTCATCCGCCACTTCATAACTCATGCCTGCCTTCAGAAGATGCACTTCGCCATTTGCAAGCT
The DNA here is from genome assembly GCF_000743525.1 of Sulfurospirillum sp. SCADC. Taxonomy (GTDB): domain Bacteria; phylum Campylobacterota; class Campylobacteria; order Campylobacterales; family Sulfurospirillaceae; genus Sulfurospirillum. The sequence goes on from NZ_JQGK01000015.1 coordinate 49,540, forward strand.
CCGTGTAAAGTTCACCCTCTAAACACAAAAGAATATGCCCCTTTTGACACCAATGGTCAGCTTTATACCCTGCGGTATATTCCACCATGCGCACACGAATGTCGCCACACTGCTTCGTTCGCCAAAACGCACTGCCACTTTCACCTTTGTGCTCTACTTTTTCGATATTTTCCCAATCGGTTGTGGCGAAGGGGATATTGGTCATTTGCATGGAATATCTTCTTTCCCACCGTATTTCACGGCATATACTTCACCGAAAACGTACATGGAGTTCAAGACTTTTTCAAGCTCTAAACCGATGGGGCTGAGTGCATATTCCACGCGTGGGGGGACTTCTGCAAATACGGTTCGTTCGATGATGTGGTCTGCTTCAAGCTCTTTGAGCTTTTGGGTTACGGTTTTTTGTGTGACCTGAGGGAATGCTTCACAGATCTCTTTAAACCGCTTTTGACCGCTTAGCAAAATGTAGACGATAAAGATTTTACTCTTGTCATTGATGATGCTCAGTGTCAGCTCCACAGGGCAGTGGAACTCTTTTTCGTTAATTGTTATCATACTATTCACCTCTTGTTTTGAATTATACCATAATAACCATTTTTGTTCTTTACTTACTTTTTTTTCTCTAAGGTAATTATAAGTCGTTTAGGTATATATTTTCCAAATTATTCAAGGAGAACGTATGAAAAAAACATTAATTATTTTAGCCCATCCGAATATGGCGGAATCTAACGTCAATAAAGCGCTGATACAGAGCATTCAAAACGAACCACACATCACCGTACACGATCTGTATGCGACCTATAAAACCATCGAAGCCATTGATGTGGCGAAAGAACAAGCTCTCTTAGTCCAATTTGACCGCATCATCTTTCAATTTCCACTCTACTGGTACAGCGCTCCTGCTATGTTAAAAGAGTGGCAAGATAAAATGCTAGGGTATGGCTTTGCGTATGGACCAGAAGGCAGTAAACTCGCAGGGAAAGAGAGCAAAATCGTTGTGAGTGCAGGTTCCCCCGAATACGCATATCAAGCAGGCTTTTACAACAACTTTACGCTCAGTGAATACTTAAGACCTTTGCAGTCAACGATTTTGTTTACGGGTATGGAGTTTAAAGGGATTTTTGCGGTGTATGGAGCGATGAAACTGAGCGCTGAAGCACTGGAAAAAGATGTGAAAACATACCAAACCGTCCTAAGAACAGATGACTGGAGCAGCTCACTGTTTAAATTTCTAGCAAGCTAACCAAGAGGGTTTCAAACCCTCTTCTACGACTGTGGCAGGACGATGTGCATACACAGTCCGCTTTGTTCATTGCGCGCACTAATAGAGCCTTGCATGTTCTGCTCGATGATCTGCTTGGCGATGTAAAGCCCCGTCCCACTGCCACTTGTGGGGTCTTTGGTTGTGAAAAATGGGTCGAAAAGATAGGGAAGCTGCGCCTCTTCCACGCCACCTGCATTATCTAAAACCTCAATGACAATGCTCTGCTCTTGTAAAAAGCCTTTGATACGAATCGTTCCATGAGCAATTTCACGCCTTAAAATGGCATCTTTGGCGTTATTGATAAGCACTAAAAGGACATGCGAAAGCTCTTTTTTAAAGTTATGAATGACGATGTCTTCGGGACACTCCACCTCAAACGTCATATCTTTATTGGCGAGTCCTCCATCGGTGATCTTGATGCTCTCTTCAATCGATCTACGTAACATAAAGTCCACCTTAGAACCCTCTTGTGAAAAAAAGTCTTTGAACTCCTCGATCAAAGAAGACATCAGTGCGATGTGCTCTCGAAGCTTGATGATCTCCTCTTCAAGCCCCTCTTTCGTCAACTTTTCCATCTTGCTCTCTAGGTAGATCTTACTGACAACCACACTGATGGTATTGAGCGGTTGGCGCCACTGATGCGCAATGCTGCTAAGCATCTCTCCAAGGGCTGCAAACTTGGCTTGTTGAAACAGCACTCTGTCTTTGAGTCGACTTTTTTCAACCTCTTGTTCGACCTTTTGCTCCAAGTGGGCATTGAGCTCTTCGAGCTTATGTTTAGCGTCAAAGGATTCGCACAGTTCTGTCGCGATGGCTCCGTATTCGTTCTCTTTAAGGAGGTATTTTCGTAAAATCGTTTTGTCTTTGTGCTCAAGTGCCAGCATAATGTCGCGCAACGGAAGAGAGATAAACTTCATGATCAAAACGATGAAAACCACCATCATCAAAGCGGTGATCACAAAACTGAGCTTTAAATCTTGGATGGCGTACTCATCGAGATATTTCCCCATTTGATTTTTGGAGCTTAAGTAGAGCGTTACTGCCGTTTTCCCATCAAAGCCTAAGAGCGGAAGATCGTGAATGATCGTGTAAGGTTCTGCTATTTTTTTACCAAAATTGATCTCAGCGATGCCATAGCTATTGAGCTTTTGCATCCATGCCATGTCCCATAGTTTGCCAATGACCAAAAACCCTTCTGCTGGATGCGTGGCATCAATGGAAGTACCTAGGTCATGAATGGGGGCTATAAAAAACTCCACCAACCCTTCGTCTCGCTTCACAAAAAAGTGCTTCAACGACGCATCGTTCAAGGAGAGCTGATCTACTGCAAATAAAGAAGAGAGATCGCTTAAAAACGGTTGACTGGTTTCATTAAAAAAGGGGATTTTGTTTTGATCAAGAAGAAAAAAGAGATCGACATTCAGTTGCTTGAGCGAGCCTCCAAAATTGTCTTCAAACCACGTTTGATCACGATTTTTGACCGCCACAATGACTTGTTTTGCGGCGGAAATATCTAAGGTTTGCTTGCGGTAAGGCTCCGCTTTGTCCAGCATAAGCTGTTTAAAGTTTTCACTCATCTCTTGTGCGTAGTGTTGTGAGAGCGCTTCAACCTCTTCGCGGTCCTCTTTCCAGTTGTAAAACTCAAAGGCAATCATACCGAGCAAAACCAACATGGTTAAACTAAAAAAGGAGGCTTTGACGCTCATTAACTGCTCCTTGCAGATGTTTACATGTAAAGATTTAAATCGATTGTGTGTAGGCTTCCCATCCTGCTTTTCGCAGTACACAGGCAGGGCATTTTCCACAGCCATATCCCCATGCGTGCTTTTCACTGTGGTCACCATTATAGCATGTATGCGACTCATCAATGACAAGCTCCAAAACGCCCTCTTGGGCTGAAAGTTCAAAGGTTTCAGCCTTGGTAAGGTGCATCAAAGGGGAGTGAAATGTAATGTTCGCTTCACTGCCAAGATTAAGGGCAAGTTCCAATGCCTTAACAAAGGGTTCCCTGCAATCAGGATACCCCGAATAATCGGTCTGATTGACCCCAATGATGATATGCTCTATCCCTTGTTTTTGTGCAAACGCGTGTGCGAGGGTAAAAAAGATCGCGTTGCGATTGGGAACAAACGAGGCAGGAAGATTGGTGTGGGTTTTGTGGTGCGCGCCAATGTCTTGTGTTCCGTCGATAAGCGCGGAGTCATTGATCTGTGAAAAGGCATCTAAACTTAAAAGAGTATTCTTTACATGTAAAGCCTTAGCGATCTTCTCCGCCTGCGCAATTTCCACACAATGCTTTTGCCCGTAATCAAACGTAATGCTCTCAACGCTATCAAAACGGTTCTTCGCCCAACCCAGACAGGTCGTACTGTCTTGCCCACCACTAAAAACCACCAACGCTTTGGAAGCAATTTTAGCCATTATTCCACTCCTAAAAACTTGTGCAACTGCACACTTAAGATAAATTGTGGATGTGCTTTGACAAACTCCACACAGAAATTCACGTTCTCTTTATTGGGTCGGTCGACCTCATTTTGCGGTTGAATGAAGATGGGTTTGTAGCTTTTAAACGCCAAGATTTTCTCCACATCGGAGCTTTTACTCACCACAAATTTGACCTCATCGTAACCATGTTTCTCAATATTATCCCACTCTTTGGGGCTGTATGTTACCCAATTTGCATTGGCAATATTGGAGAAATTATGACCGTTTGTCTCCACCGCCACCGAGTACATGTACGCCTGCAAATACTCAATAAACCCATTGAGATTGTAAATCGTAGGCTCACCACCCGTGATGATCACGTGCATCGAAGGGTACACCTTGATGCGCTCTAAAATCGCATCAAACGCAAGGCTCTCATACGCCCCTTTGTGCAACAGTTCATCGCAAAAACTACAGGTGAGATTGCACCCATGCAGACGAATAAAAATGGAAGGAACACCGACCTGCGTGCCTTCGCCTTGGATAGAATAAAATATTTCGACGATTTTTAACATAACGCTCTTTCTTTTTTAAATATCATGTGTTAATTTTAATAACACTTCCATAGTCAAACTTTTTGTTGAAAAGATACCTTCGATCTTTTGCAAAGATGTATTCATTTGATATACTTCATCGGATACAAATAGGTAAACTCCATGTTGACGTATCGCTTTAGCCTTATCTTCTGTTAGATCAAGTCCCAAGGTAATTTCAATCATTACATCTATTGAACTCATTTGTGCTGTTTTGATAAACTGTTTATATCGCTCTCGTAGAGTTCTTTTAGCTCCAATTCCATAAGTTTTACCATTTAACTCAAAAAAGAAATCAAACTCTGTTAAACTATCGTCACTGTCATGTATTTTTTTGATTTTACTGCTATCCATGCCTATTTTTAGTAAAACAGATAAAATTCTATCTTCATAGTTTGATCCACTATCTGAAGTAATAGATTGATTAACACTTTCACTAAACATTAGCATAAAAATTTGATTTGGTTCAAGCCCTTGCTGTTTTAAGCTTTTTGCAGAGAATGCTAATTTTTTTACAAACTCTTCTGCATCTTTTGAAATAAAATTTGTTTCTTCATTTTCTAATCTTTCAAAAAACATTAAAGATAATAATGCCCCACTCACTCTTGTTGAATAAGGACTAAAAAGTGTAACTTTATCATACTTTAATGACAGAGGATCTAAGTTGTCTAGCTTTGCTACATCTAATAAATCTTTTGTTTTTGCTTCCTGCAACAACAAATCTTTAATCATATAAAGTTTTAAACTAAAAATAAAAAGCTCATTATCATTTTCTGTCTCTACAATATCAAATATATCAATAAGAAAACTTTGACTTTGCAAACCTGTTTTGCTAGAACCAAAAATAGATGAAACCTTTTCCAACATCATAAGTTTAAAATTGGCTGTTTTTGTCAAACTATAAATTTCAAAAATATTTTTTGCTTGTTTATCTGTTAATTTTGCCTTAACCAAGTATTTGAGAAAAAAATAAAATTTTAAATTGATGTCAAATTTCTCTTTTTTAATCTCTAGTTTTTCAAACTTCACATTCAACTCCTTGTCTGCATCTGTTTATTAATCTCTTTTGCCAACACTTCTATGACAGGAACAGCAACGCTATTTCCAAACTGTTTATACGCTTGAACATCACTCACGACAATTTGAAAGTCATCCGTAAAACCTTGCAATCTAGCAGCTTCTCTTGGCGTTAATTTTCTAGGATTTTGATTTTCTTGAGCAATCAAAATCTCTGAACCATCTTTATAATATCTTGCTGAAATAGTACTGGTATATTCTGCATCTCCATCAAATAAAGAGTAACCAAATCCATTGCCTTTTTTACGATGTTCAATTTTACGCTTTTGATGCCCCATCCACAATCTATCTGAAATTGTATATTTCGCATCAACCTCTTGTTCTAAAATTTTGGAAAGTTTTGTTTTCTTTTCTGTTTTTTGTGGAAACTCAAACTCTACGCTATGGTCTAAAAAGCCTATGATATAAATACGTTCTCTATTTTGAGGGACTCCAAAATCTTTTGCATTGAGAATCTGCGTAAAAACTTTATAACCAAGATTTTCTAATGTCTCTTTCACTACTTGAAACGTTGTACCTTTATCATGATTTTTAAAACCTTTAACATTTTCTAAAAAAACTATTTTGGGTTTATGGTGCTTTAAAATACGCGCAATTTCAAAGAACAATGTTCCTCTTGTATCTTCAAAACCTTTGCGCTTACCTGCTATACTAAACGCTTGACACGGAAATCCACCCAATAAAATATCAAAGGATGGGATTTGTTTCTCATCTATCTTAGTAATATCCCCATAAGGCATTTCTCCATAATTAGCATAATAGGTCTCACAAGCATACTTGTCTATTTCAGAGGCAAAAATAAATTCAATTTTATCTTTAAAGATTCGCTCAAATCCTGATCTGATGCCACCAATACCAGCAAACAAATCTATGGCTTTATAAACATCAACTCTTTTTTTATTTTTCATTGTAAATAGGTTTCTTTCCATAAAATAGGTCATCTGCGTTTTCCTTTATATTATTAGAAATATAGTAGTAGATTTACAACAGATGATCTAAAAATTTTTCATTTTGAAATATTAGTCTTATAGATTATAGTATGAAAATGATTATAATCAAATTTGAGGAATTTTTTTTATATCTCTTTTTGGGTATCATTAAAGGATAAAAAGATGAAGGTATGTAAATGTTTTGGCAAATCAGTAAAGAGTTTGATTTTTGTTATGGGCACCGTGTTTGGTCGCAGCAGCTGGACAGTGAATTTTCACTCACAGGCTGTTTGGCGTGTCGTCACTTGCACGGGCATCAGGGCAAAGTCATCGTCTATCTTCAAAGCTCACAGCTCAAAGATGGCATGGTGACAGACTTTCATCATCTCAACTGGTTTAAACTTTTTTTAGACACGACGTTGGATCATAAATTTATCATCGATATTCACGATCCGCTTTTTGAGACTTTACTTCCGCATTTTGCTGACAAAAAAGAGCTCATCGAAAACGAAGCAGGGTATAAAATCCCCAATCTTAACCGTGTCAAAGACGAGCCAAGCCATATTCTTGAGATGTACGATGGCTATATCATCGTTGATTTTGTGCCCACGAGTGAAAATATCTCGACATGGTTACTTGAGATCATTGCGAAAAAGATGAGCCGTTTGGGTGTTGAAGTGTCACATGTGGAGTTTTTAGAAACACCGAAGAGTAGAAGTATCGTTTATAACCAAAAGTAGGGAAATCCCTACTTTTACAATTACGCCTTAGGATAGGCTTTTTCGAGCTTTTTGTAAAGTGCATCCACCGTTGGAGCTGCTTCACCTTGTAAAAAGGAGAGCATCACTTCGTTGTCCTCTTTGCCATTCCACACTTTGATGTAGTGACCCTCTTTGTAGCCATGATCTTGTCTGAACTGGTTCAAAACGTTCTTCGCCACATAGAATTTGTACAGCACTTTGAGGTTGATGCCACACTTGCGAGAGAGGGTAAAATACTCACGAAGCAGACCATCAAACAGATCGATCTCAAAGCCTGTGGTATCGTGAATGATGCTCTCAATATCGTTAATGAGCTCCATCGGATCAGCCGATCCGTTTGAAAGAGGCTCTTTGGTAAAGGCTTCAAACCCTTGAACATCCAACACATCCAAGACAAGTTTTTCAAGATCGCCTCTGTTGTTCGTTTTATAATCTTCCAAAAGCAGACTCATAATAAAATGCCAAATATCTACGATCTCAACCGTGACATTGTCCCAGTCGGTCGGTTTATTGATGCTTTTCCAATGTTTCCAACTAAAGCTATCGATGAGCTCTGCACACTCCATATAAATGCAACGTTTCCAGTTAATCATGCGATTGTTTTTGGTGTACCCATTTTCCCAGCCGATGCCATTGGTTTCATCGTTCAGCTTTTGCTGAAGGGAGAACATTTGGGTTAAATAATCTTTGCTTGTCATACTATTTCCTTCTCTTAAAACGCTAGATTATACTTTGTTGCTCCATAAATGTCAAAATGGATTCGCTCCCTCTGCGGTATCCAAGCTCAAAACAACGCATTATTTCACCAAAAGTAAACAATCCAAAAGAGGAGAGCTCGGGATCAGTAATATAAAGATCGCTTTTGGCAATTTGTGACTGGGAAGAGGCGATAAACAGAAGAAAAAGAGCACGTTTGATGACAGAAGTGAGATTGTGTTTGTGCGTTACATGTAAAGGGTGAAGATTCACGCTCACCACAGGGTAGGGAAACTCTAGCAATGGGGAGATGGGAAGATTGTCCATAAAGCCTCCATCAATGAGCAGGTAATTTTCATACACAATGGGGCGAAAAATGGGAATGAGCGCGGAACTTGCAATGGCAAGTTTAACCGTATCGCCCTCGCTAAAACGCACAATCTCACCACTCAGCAGATCGACACAGGTGATAAACGTGGGAATTTTCATCGCCTCTAAGCGTGAAATGGGGGCAATGTCTCGCAAAATCGCCGCTTTTTCGTTAATGCGTAAGACCCCTTTATTGAAGTAATTAAACCCAAAAGCTTTTTGAAACGCTTTGCTTTGAAAGATGCGCACCATATCAAATGCACTCACCCCTGAGCCCACACCCGTGGCGATCACCGCACCAATGCTGGTTCCTGAAATCGCACCGATTTCAACCCCGTTTTTTTCCATCGCTGCAATGACGCCTAGATGAAATGCCCCTCTGGCCGCCCCACCGGAGAGCGCCAAAGATATTTTCAATGTCCTAGCCATCGTATAATCCTAAATTCACCCTCTAAGGTTTCCACAATCGCCGTACACGACTCGACCCAATCCCCACAATTCAGGTACTTGATGCCATCAATTTCCCGTATCTCTGCTTTGTGAATATGCCCGCAAATGACCCCATCAAAGTGGTGACGCTTGGCATGTTCGCTCAAAATCGATTCAAAATCGGTCACAAATGAAACCGAGCTTTTCACGTGATCTTTGACGTATTTAGAGAGTGACCAGTGGCTTTGGTAGCGCAGTGTTTTACGCCACCAGTTGAGGATTTGGTTGATATTGAGCAAAAGGTCGTACCCCATGTCTCCCAAAACAGCGAGCCACCGTTTGGTCATCGTCACCGAGTCGAAAAAGTCACCGTGCGTGATGTAGAAACGTTCATGGTTCAAACTCACGTACTCACATTCATCGACCACGATCAGCGAATCGCCCAATCCCAGAGGCAAAAACGAGCGTAAAAAGTCATCGTGGTTGCCTGTGATGTAAAAGACATTGGTGCCTTTTCGAGCTTTTCTGAGCACTTTTTGGATCACATCCGAGTGCGACTGTGCCCATTTAAGCTTGCGTTTCATCGCCCAACCATCGATCACATCCCCAACGAGATAGAGATTTTCACACTGCGTTCTTCGTAAAAACTCCAAAAGTTCATGCGCTTGTGAAAAACGTGTGCCCAAGTGAAGATCAGAGATAAAAATCGAACGAAAAGCCACCACATCGTCTTCATGAGCAAACGAATATTTCGTCATTTGTGTTTGTCGCCATCCCCAAAAATTTCATCGGCAAAGTGCGAAAACTTACCGCGTACCGATTTGTCTAATTCAATCGCAAAGAGCGAGATGTGCGTCTGCTCTTTTTTGGTCTGTTTTAAAAGCGAGGTCAAACCGTTGTTAAAGCGGTTAAGGTACATGTTATCGATCTGGCGGTTGGAACCAATCACGATCGCTTTACAGTTGTTATCCAGACGCGATAAAATCAGCTGGGTCGTATTATTCGAGCTGTTTTGCCACTCATCTAAAATCACGATGGCATTACTCAGTGTTCGACCGCGTGCCTCACCTGGCCAGAGCTTTTCAATGTTGTATTTGGTGATGAGCTCTTGCACTTTTTTCTCGATTGCAACTTGAGGTTCTTGCGAATTATCACGTTTTTTGATGCGCTTTTTAGCGATAAATTCAAGCGTATCATACAGCGCCATATTGTAGATTCTAAACTTCTCATCATTCCCTGAAAGGTAACCGACATCCGCACCTTTATCGACGCTTTCGATGGAGTTACGCACATACACGATCTTTTCGTAACTGCCTTTGGTCACCAAACGCATCGCCGCAACAAACGCCATCAAGGTTTTGCCGCTACCTGCGCGTGCATCGATGACGTGAATGTCGTACATGTTGGAAAGTAGCGCTTTCATAAAGAATTTTTGCTTAAGATTGATCGGTTTAATTTCCAAACCTCTAAAATCAAGCTCTTCGTTGAGCATATGAATGATCCCACCCGGAGAGATAATCGCATGATCCGAATTGCCATCACTGCTCACAAACTCGTAGCAGTAGTTGCCACTTTTATACTCAGGATCATACTCCTGAATCAGCTTTTTATCGAGCGTGTTAAACAATGCCGAATCGACAGGAAGTTGCTTGACAAACTGAAACTCAGGCACGTCACTCCTGTCTTCACGCAACGACTCCACGGTGACATTGTAAAAAAGTCCAAACATACGCGCATAGACATCTAACGAGAGAAAAATCACTTTGTAATCAGGGTAGTACTCCTGCGCACCCGAAGCGACTTCGAGGATGCGTTTATCATTGGATTCGTTGATAAATTGTGAGTCAATATCAGAGGTATAAATCGTCTTGGAGAAAAGATGAATAGCCGTGTTCTCTTCATAGCGCATCTTAACAACACGGTAAGGCTCCCCACTGTCCACTTCAACCACCGTACACGAAGCCAGCATTCTTGCAAAACTTCTGGCTTGGTAGCCAAGTTCTGTGAAGTTCTTTTTAAAATCTTCCAGCTCAATGAGCACCGTTTCTGGGATCACAATGATGTTGTTGCCACCATCACACAACTCTTTGATAAAATTGGTATTGTGCAGGATAATGTTGGTATCGAGCACATAAACTTTGTTGACTGACATCTGACTCCCTTTCGTACACTAATTCTATGCAAACATTATATCAACTTGGTAACAAAAGGGGTGTGTTTTTATTGAACATTCTCTTTTACATGTAAGGTGTTCATACTCCATTTTATGAGTGGTTTTGGTTGCTTTTTCAGTATACTTTTGCCATGGAAACACTTGAAGCCTTTTACAAACGCATCGCTCATCCCTTGCCCACAAATGTTGAAAATGGGCTGGGGCATTTTAATGTCTTCACAAGACAAGTGTGCATTGACATCCCTTACAGTCGCAAAAACTACTTCAAAATCACCCTTCTAAAGGGCAAACATAAAGTGCATTACGCCGATAAAACCGTGTAGAGTGAGCACTGTGCACTGATGTTTTCAGACCCACTGGTGCCGTACAGTTGGGAATCATTGGACGGTAAAAAGTGCGGTTACTTTTGCATTTTTACCGAAGCGTTTTTCCATCATTACGGCGTGCCCAGAGAGTATCCTCTCTATAAACCCGATCACCCCAAACTCTTTTTACTGAGTGAAGAAACGGAAAAAGAGGTTGAAACGCTTTTTGAGAAGATGCTCGCAGAAAGGGACTCCAACTACGCATACAAAGACGATCTTTTGCGCAACTGGACAATGGAGCTCATTCACATCGCCCTCAAAATGCAACCTGCTACTATCATTCCTGAGGCACAAAGCGATAAAAAACGCAAAATCGATTCGCTTTTTAACGAACTCTTGGAGCGCCAGTTTCCGATCACCTCACCTTATGAACGACTGACGCTTAAAAATCCGAGCGATTTTGCCAGACTGTTGAACATTCACCCCAACCATCTCAACCGAACGCTCAAAGAAGTCAGCGAGAAAACAACCACGGAGCGCATTTCGGGGCGTATTTTGGAAGAAGCGAAGATTTTACTCAAGCACTCTTCATGGAGCATCAGCGACATCGCCTTCGCCTTAGGCTACGAAGAATCGGCGCATTTCATCCATTTTTTCAAAAAAAAGCTTCATCAAACACCGCAAAATTATCGGCAAACCCAAAATATTTGATTTGCGCAATGATTTGCGTGAATGTGGTATGAAAGAAATTTTCCTTATCGTGTATGATTTCACTACATTTCAGGAATAAGGAACGAAAATGATCTCACAAAAACAGATCTACGTGATGTCAGCGGTTGCTGGCATTAATGTCGCTACGATTTACTACAATCAACCCATTTTAAACATCATCGCCCAAGATTTACATGTAAGCACACTTGCGGTAGGAAATCTACCCACTTTTTCGCAGATTGGCTATGGATTGGGACTCTTTTTTGTAAGCCCATTGGGCGATAAGATGGACCGAAAAAAGCTTCTTTTACTCTCCCATCTCTGCTTGGGGCTTTCGCTTTTAGGGCTTGCGTTGGTTGAAAATATCTACGCACTCTACGCGCTGAGCCTTCTTGTTGGTCTCTTTGCCGTCTCAGCGCAAATCGTCATTCCCATGGCAGCGGCGATGAGTGGCAAAGACAAAGGCAGGGTCGTTGGTTCCATCTTTAGCGGTCTGCTCACAGGCATTTTGCTTGCGCGAACGCTTAGTGGGTATATCACCGATTGGTTTGGGAACTGGCATGGGATTTTTGCGCTTTCGGCTCTGCTTGTGTTTGGCTGTATGGCGATGATTGCCAAAACGCTTCCAAACATTGCGTCCCATTTTTCCAAAAGCTACGCTTCATTGCTCTACTCCTCTTTGTATCAGCTCAAACGCTTTTCACTTTTACGTGCTAATGCGCTGTTGATTACCGTTTTATTTGGTGTTTTTTGCTCTTTTTGGACAACGCTGACCTTTAAACTTTCCATGGCACCGTTTTATTTTGAGAGCGACATCATCGGTCTGTTTGGTGTGCTTGCCGTTGCAGGCGCACTGCTTGCTCCCTACATTGGGAAAATCGCCGATAAGATCAACCCGACGTTTACAAAAATGCTCTCGGTCGGCATGATCGTTCTTAGCATTCTTCTGATGAAATGGTTTGATACAAGCCTTGCGGCGTTTATCGTAGCAACCCTGCTGCTAGACATCGGCTTTCAAGCCGTGCAGATCAATAACTTGGCACAAATTTACACGCTGGATGAGAGTGCCCACAGTCGCATCAACACCGCGTATATGAGCTCGATGTTTCTAGGCGGTGCGCTTGGAACATTTGTGGGGGTTTATTGTTGGGAGCATGGTGGTTGGGAACTGGTGACGTTGCAACTCTTGGGCTTAAGCGTTCTCTCTTTAACCATCATTATCTACGCTACTGTCTCTACAAAGGTTAAAGAAGCGGTGTAATTTCGTTTACATGTAAAGCCACCAAAGATCCGTCGCTAAGCTGATCTTTGGTATGATTCTATCTTTGTAACACTCATTACACTTTACACATTTAGGAATACGTTAATGCCATATTCTTATGAAAAACGATGGATTGGTCTTGGTGCACTGTGCGTTGCCATGTCCATCATTACACTGGACAATACCGTCCTTGATGTCGCCCTCCCCTCCATTTCCAACGATTTATCGGCGAGCATGAGTGAACTTCAATGGATTGTCGATATTTATATCCTCTTTTTCGCCTCTATTTTAATTACCATTGGCGCCCTGAGCGATCAGTTTGGGCGAAAGAGGTTTCTTAAAATTGGTATTGTGCTCTTTAGTCTTGCCTCGTTGGGCGCAGGTCTTTCAACTTCAACTACAGAGCTGATCCTCTTTCGTAGCCTGAGCGGTTTTGGCGCGGCGTTTATGATGCCTTCCACGCTCTCCATCATCACGCATATGTTTACAGACCCCGATGAACGCATGAAAGCGATTGGACTTTGGTCGATGATCTTTGGGCTCAGCCAAGGCTTGGGACCGTTAATTGGCGGTTTTCTCATCGAATACACCTCATGGCACTGGGTCTTTTTTATCAACCTGCCCATTGGGTTGATCGCCTTTGTCTATGCGTCGTGGATACTCCCCGAATCGCACAACAAAAGCGCTAAAGCCGATCTTATCGGTATGGTGCTCTGTGTGATCTTTTTATTTGCGCTCACGTATGGCATTATCGAAGCAGGGGTCAAAAGTTGGAGTGATGAGGCGGTTCAAATCAGCCTTGCGATAGGATTGAGCGTTTGTGCGCTTTTTATCCTCTGGGAGAGACGCTGTTCGTATGCGATGATTCCTTTTGAGCTTTTTGAAAAACGCACCTTTACGATTCCCTCTTTGGCAATCGCGCTCATTGTCTTTGGGATGGTTGGCTCGATGTTTTTCTTCTCCCAACTCTTCCAAACCGTAGAAGGGTACAGCGCCTTGGAAGCGGGTTTCTTACTGATGCCTATGACACTGGGTGTTGCGATAGGCTCTAAGGTTTCGCCCAACATCGTCAAAGCGTATGGCATACCTTTTAGCATTGGTGGAGGCATGATGGTCTCTGCACTGGGAGTGGTAATTTTTGTCTTTACGATTGATGTGCACATGCCACTTTGGGCGATTCTTGTGGGATTTTTAGTTCAGGGGTTGGGTATGGGATTTGCCATGCCGCCTTCGACGGATTCAATTATGGGCTCCATTCCCAAAGCCAAAGCAGGTGTGGGAAGTGCCTTGAACGATACCACCATTGAGCTTTCCGCCGCGATGAGCATTGCGATCTTAGGCAGTTATGTCAACCGCATTTATCTTTTACATGTCAAAGAGATCGAGGCAGATCCCACGCTTTCAAAAGCGCTTCAAACCTCCATCCAAACCGCCCATCAGGCGATAGCGTCACTTCCCAATGTTGCGGTGCATGAACCTTTGTTGAACCTTGTGAATCAAGCCTTTATCAATGGTATGTATCACACAATGATTTTGGGGTGTGTTTTCTCCGTGCTGAGTGGCATTTTAACCCTGTGGCTCTTACCCAAAAACGCGTAAGAGCCAATACTTTTTGCTTTACATGTAAAAAAGATTAGTCGCTTTTTTGCGCTAAACCACCACCTAAAACTTGGTACAACGTGACACGATTGAGCAGTGCTTCTAAGCGCACACTGATCAGATTTTGCTCACCTGCATACATGGAACGCTGCGCTAAGAGAGCATTTAAGAAGGTATCAACCCCATTTTGGTAGCGCGCATCGTAAATGGCATAACTTTTGGTGCTTGCGTCCACAAAGGCACGTTGGGCTTGGAGTTGGTCATTCATCGTTGCACGTCTAGCAAGCGCTGAACGCACCTCTTTAAACGCGGTTTGAATGGCAAGCTCATAACTGGCAACATACACATCGAGGTTGGCTTTGGCATAATCCAGCGTTGCATCACGCTCTCCTGCATCAAAAAGCGGTAAACTCACGTTCGGAGCAAACGACCAGATGGTCGATGTTCCGCCATCAAACAACCCTCGAAGCGCATTGGAGCCAACGCCTGCGGTTCCTGTTAGCGTGATCGAAGGAAAATACGCCGCTCGCGCTACGCCGATGTTGGCATTGGCGGATTTAAGATTGTGTTCGGCTTCAAGCACATCGGGACGGTTGAGTAAAATGTCCGAAGAGAGTCCAGAAGAGACATCGCTCAACCACCCTTCCGCACCGCTTTCAAGTGTTTGAGGAAGGAGCGTATCGTCCAAAGAAGCCCCGACTAAAAGCTCTAGCGCCGCACAATCTTGCGCAACTTTTGATGCGTAATTGGCACTATCGGCTCTGGCTTGGTGTAGCACGCTTTGCGCTTCATAAAGGGCTACACGAGAATCAATCCCCCTTTGCAAACGTGCCTCAACAATGGCAACAGAGCGATTGGCACTCGCTTCGGTTTTTTGCGCTAATGCGAGTAAACTCTGATCAGAAGCAAGGCTAAGCCACGCGGTGGAGACTTCGGCGATGAGGCTGATTTGAACCGCACGCGCCGCCTCTTCTACGCTTTGAAAACTCTCCCACTGCATTTGCGTTTGTGATTTAATTTTTCCAAAGAAATCAAGCTCGTAACTGTTTACACCCACCGTTGCAGAAGAGCTTTGGGTGATCGATGTTTGATTGGTCGCCGAGTTCAGCGCTCTTGCTTTACTGCCTGACGCACTGGCTTCAATGGTTGGAAGTTCACTGCTTTTAGCAATGCGATACGTCGCACGCGCCGCTTCAATGTTGGCAACGGCTTTGCGCATATCACGGCTCTGCTCAAGGCTGAGCGCTACCACCTTTTGCAAACGTGACTCTTGAATAAAATCGCGCCAAGGCAGCTTCACTGCACTCTGATGTTGCTCGATCTCTTGGTGCAATGTCGCAGGGATAGGCGCAGTTGGACGTACATAATCCGGCGCAAGGGAAACGCATCCGCTCAGTAAAAAGGGGGCTAAAACCAAAGAAAGAAAATGCATCTTACACCTCCCCTACCATCGTTGCATGGTGGCTTCGTTTGGGGGAAATCCCACGAACCAATACAAAAAAGAGCGGCACCAAAAAGATCGCCAAAAAGGTCGCACTCAGTGTTCCCCCCACAATACCCGTACCGATGGAGATACGACTGTTCGCCCCTGCACCACTGGAGAGTGCTAAAGGCAGAACGCCTGCTATAAATGCCAATGAGGTCATCAAGATCGGGCGAAGCCTAAGCTTTGCAGCCTCAACCGCTGCTTCGACCAGTGTGCTTCCACGGTTATACGCCGCTTCAGCAAACTCAACGATCAAAATCGCATTTTTAGAGGAGAGTCCAATGGTCGTTAACAGTGCGACTTGGAAGTAAACATCGTTTTCTAACCCTCGAAGTGACGCCGCTAAAACGGAGCCAAAAACACCCAAAGGAATAACCAAGAGCACTGAAAAGGGTACTGCCCAACTCTCATACAGTGCTGCTAAACATAAAAAGACGACCAAAATAGAGATGGCATACAGTTTTAACGTTTGCCCACTCGATAAACGCTCTTGATACGAAAGCCCACTCCACGCAAAGCTCGTGCCCGTTGGCAGCGCTTCTTGCAAGGCTTCCATCTTATCCATCGCCACACCTGAGCTGATTCCAGAAGCGGCTGATCCTTGAATCTCATACGATGCTAAGCCGTTATAGCGGGTTAGACTCTGTGCGCCATAACTCCAACTCGTTGTCGCAAAGGATGCAAATGGAGTCATCACATCGCTGCTACTTTTGACATACCACTGATCCAAATCTTCAGGTTTGGAACGAAACGGAGCGTCGCCTTGAACATACACCTTTTTAACCCGACCACGATCAACGAAATCGTTGACGTAGACACCTGCCCACGCATAATTGAGCGTATCATCCACGTCCGATAATGAAAGCCCAAGCGCAACGGCTTTGGCCTCATCAATGTTTACATGTAACTGTGGGGTATCTTCCATACTGCCCAAACGAACCGCCATAAACGTGCTGTCACTTCGTACCGTGCTCAGCAAACTGTCTCGAAGCGTTTTGAGTTTTTCACGATTGGTATCGGCAAGGGCTTGAAGCTGAAAGTTAAACCCATTGCTCTGCCCAAGTCCTTGAATCGCAGGAGGATTGAGTGAAAAAATCTGCGCATCACGCACACGTGATAGCTTCATCGTAGCACGATTTGAAATGATGTCTGAGCGATTTTCAATGCCTACGCGCTCATCCCAATCTTTAAGTGCCACAAACGCCATACCTGCATTTTGTCCGCTTCCGCTAAAACTAAAGCCAGAGATGGTAAAAATCGCTTCCGTGTTGTTTGCCTCTTCGTTTAGAAAATAGTGCTCAATCTCGCGTGAAACAGCATTACTGCGTTTAAACGAAGCACCCTCTGGGAGCGTAAACTGCACCATGCTATCGCCTTGATCTTCGCTGGGTAAAAAGCCTGTAGGCAGACGAAGCATTAAAAAAGCCATGATGGAAGCAATGATCGCATACACCAGCATCCATCGAAACGGCGTCGCAATGACCAAACCGACACGACCTTTATAACGCTCTATCAAGGAATCAAACGTTGTGTTAAACCAGCCAAAGAAGCCATGACGGTGTGTTTCCTCGTGCGGTTTCAGTAACGAAGCGCACAGGGAAGGCGTTAAGGTGAGTGCCACAATCACAGAAAGCACCATCGAAGAGACGATGGTAATGGAAAATTGACGGTAAATAACCCCCGTTGAGCCTGCAAAAAATGCCATCGGTAAAAAAACAGCTGAGAGCACCGTTGCAATACCAATCAGAGCACTCGTGATCTCTTTCATCGACTTCTCGGTCGCTTCTACAGCAGGGAGCTTCTCTTCACGCATAATGCGCTCAACATTTTCCACCACGACAATCGCATCATCCACCAAAAGACCGATGGAGAGTACCATACCAAACATCGTCAGGGTATTGATGGAGTAGCCAAACACCTCTAAAACCCCAAAGGTTCCCAAAAGAACAACGGGCACGGCAATGGCAGGAATCAGGGTTGCTCGCCAATTTTGCAAAAAGACAAACATAACGACAACCACCAATACAATCGCTTCAAACAGCGTTTTAACCACCTCTTCAATCGAAATACGAATAAATTTCGTACTGTCTCTTGGATAAGCGGCTTTGTACCCTGCTGGAAACGTAGGCTCCATTTTTGCGATCATCGCTTTCACGCGACTGGCAGTGGAGAGGGCATTGGCACCGGGGGCTAACATCACCGCAAGCCCAGAGGCTGGATGACCGTTGAGTCTGGTCACATTGCTGTAACTCTCACTCCCAAGCTCCACACGTGCCACATCGCCTAAGCGCACAATCGCGCCACTGCTATCGCTTTTGACGATGATGTTTTCAAACTCTAAGGGTGTTTGCAGTTGGGATTTGGCGGTAACCGTTGCGTTAAGCTGCTGCTCAGAGGAGGCAGGCAGTGCCCCAATGCTACCAGCGGAGACTTGCACGTTTTGAGCGCTAATGGCGCTACTGATGTCGGAGGGCATCAAATGATACGAAGCCAATTTGGAAGGGTCTAACCAAATGCGCATCGCATACTGACCCCCAAAGACTTGCACCGTACCCACACCCTCTAAACGCGCAATCGGATCTTGCAGGTTGCTCAGCAGATAATCCGCCACATCCACGGACATTTTAGTATCGGTCTCATCATACAAAGAGACAATCATTAAAAAGTCATTTTGCGCTTTGGTAACACGCACACCCTCATCTTGAACCGACTCTGGAAGACGCGTCGTAATCTGGGATACTTTATTTTGGACTTGCACTTGCGCGGTATCGGCATCGGTTCCTTTTTGGAAGGTCACATCAATGCTCGCAGAGCCTGAAGAGCTACTGGTGGAGGAAAAATACAACAGTCCATCCAAACCGGTCAGTTGTTGCTCAATGATCTGAATCACACTGTTTTCAACCGTTTGAGCAGATGCCCCCGTGTAGGTGGTATTAATACGAATCGTAGGCGGTGCGATATCAGGGTATTGCGCCACAGGCAGTGAAAAAATAGAACCAAGTCCTGCAAGCATAATAACAATCGCAATCACCCATGCAAAAATGGGTCGATGGATAAAAAAGTGTGCGATCATTGTGCTTGACCCAATGTTTGGGTAACGTCCACAACGGTGACGCTACTGCCTGCACGAACTTTATTGGAGCCTTCAACCACCACACGATCGCCTGCCTTTAAACCACTGCTCACCAACCATTTATCGCCCATGGCACGCTCTGTGATTAAAGCACGTGTTTCGACTTTATTTTCACTCGTGACGACAAATGCCGTTGCGTTGCCTTTGGGATCGCGTTGAACGCCTTGTTGTGGCACCAAGAGGGCTGTTTCATTGACCGCTTCGTCCATCACGGCTCGTACATACATGCCTGGAAGCAAAATGCCCTCAGGATTAGGGAACGTGGCACGAAGAGTGACAGAGCCCGTACTCTCATCGACGGCCACTTCTTGAAATTGAAGTACACCACTGTGCGCGTAGCGTGAGCCATCTTCAAGATTTAATGCAAGCTTCGTGCTCCCTTTTTTGATCCCTTGTTGGGCTAAAAGCGCTTTGAGTTTTAAAAGTTGCGTGCTCGATTGCGTAAGATCAACATAGATCGGATCGAGGGTACGAATCGTCGCAAGGGCTGTGGTTTGACTCGCACTTACCAAAGCACCCACACTCACACTAGAGGTTCCGATACGCCCACTAATCGGTGCTTTGATTTTGGTGTATTCCAGATTGATCCGTGCACTTTGTAAGGCGGCTTTTTTTTCATCCACACTCGCTACCGCTTGCAAATACGCCGCTTTTGCATCTTCCGCATCTTGTTTGGAGACACCTTCCAGTTTGACAAGATCCATGTAACGCTCACTTTTTAAGCGTGAAGATTCTAGCGTTGCTTCGGCGTTTTTAAGTGCCGCTTTGGCTTCATCCAAAGCCGCTTGGTACGACGCTGGATCGATCTGATACAGCACGGCATCTTTTTTCACGATGCTTCCCTCCTCAAAGAGACGCGCTTGAATGATGCCACCCACTTGCGGACGAATCTCAGAGATGAGCGTCGCTTTGGTACGCCCTGGAAGCTCACGCGAAAGTGTAATACTTTGAGCACTTAGGGTATACACACCGACTTCAACCTGCGGTAATGGAGCTGTTTTTGCCTTGTCATTGGAGCAGCCTAGCCAAAGCAGAGGCATTAAAATGACCAGTGATTGTAACGTTCGAATTATCATCCAGTTTTCCTTAAAAATAATAAACACCATTTTACTCCGCATATGTTAACCAATTCTTGCGCAAAAGAGTTCAATGCGTGCTAAAATAGCATCAAAAGAATTATGAGGAACCTCAGTGTTGATAGAATGGAATGAAAATTTTAGCCTGCATCATGCGCTTTTAGACAAACAGCATCAAGAACTTTTCGATTTGGCAAACGCGGTTCAAGCGCTTGATTCTGCGAAGACAGACAAAGCAGAGCTTGGAAAACTGTTTAAAGAGTTTTTTGATTATATGGCAAAGCATTTTAAAGAAGAAGAGGCGTATATGCTAAGCCTTGAGTATCCTTTGTATGCAAAACATAAACAATTTCATGAGAGCATCATCGAGGGCATGACGAGCATCCTCAAAGAGAAAAAGAGCATCGAAGAGCTTCAAAAGAGTATGAAGATGATCGCCAAGAAGTGGCTCGTGGAGCACATTTTAGAAAACGATCTCAAAATTGAGAAGTGGCGCAAAAGCATCACCGTCAGCGATGAAGACCTTCACGCACCTCTGTCTTAAGCTTTACATGTAAACTAGGATTTGGGGGAAATCACACTAAATCCAAACAAAAGCCAATCTTGTAAACCACCGCGATACCACAAGATTTTCTCTTTAGGATACCCCATTTTTACCAACTGATCGATCATCATATGCGACTGGGCACACCACGAAGCGTTGCAAAAAATGAGCGCTGTTTTGGCATGGGAAAAATCGAGTTTTCCTTTACGTACAACAATCCCAAGCACGTCTTTGAGATGCTCAAAATCTTCGGGAAAATCCGCGTCATACGCCACTTCATCAAAAGGAAGGTTGAGACTTCCAGGAATCGTCATCTGCTCAAACCACTCTTGTTTGCGCGCATCTATTAGCACATAGCGATCAGGGTGAGGCGTTAATTGATGTTGAATAAAATCCAACACCTCCACTTCACCTACGGTGATGATTTTGGGATCTAATTGCATCGGTTGAATTTTACCCACCGTTGTCACCACACTTTTTTGGCATACGGCTGGAACGTTTTTGCCTGCGAGATTGCCGCTAAAAATATCTTCTGGCATGATATGCACATTCAAACATTCACGAGGAATCTGCCTTTCAATCGTGACCGATTGTTGATTGTGTACGGTTTTAACGCCCGTATGTTCCAATACCTGTGGATTTTGTGCGAATGCGTAGACACCAAGCACGCTTAATAAAAGCCCTCGATTCATCCATTCTCCTTTGAAAGATGTTTGTTTATCATAATAGACTTCTTGTATAACCCATTGCAAAAAGAGTATCGCTTATAGCACATCACTTTATCTTTTCAAGGGTTATGAAAGAAGTCTAATGAAGCTGCCATTTAAAAGTGGACAAAAAAATATGTTATACTTTTTTTCAAAGGAAACACCATGCTTGATCCCACAATAGAAGCGTTTTTAAAGAAACATCACCTGCTTACACTCGCTACATGTAAAGCAAATCTGCCCTACTGCGCCTCGTGTTTTTACGCCTTTATTCCAAAGAGTGCGACGTTGGTTATCGCCACCGATGCGACAACAAGGCACGGGAGGGAAGCCCTTGAAAATGAACAGGTTGCAGGGGTGATTGCATTAGAAACGAAACTGGTGGGGAAAATTCAAGGGGTGCAATTTACGGGCGTTTTTAAAGCAGCGAATGAAGCGGAGAAAAAAGCCTATTTAAAACGTTTTCCTTACGCGATAGCTCTGAATCCACAGCTGTGGAGCATTGACATTGCGTATCTCAAATTTACAGACAATACTCTAGGATTTGGCAAGAAATTGGAGTTTGTAAACCCCAATACCTCACCAAACTAGTTTACATGTAACGATTAAAGGTTAATCGGCTCATCTGAGCACGCCGCGGTAAAGACAACGTCGGTGGAGCTATTGAGTGCTGTCTCTGTCGAGTCTTGAACCACGCCGATTAAAAATCCTATCGCGACCACTTGCATTGCAATCTCATCGCTAATGCCAAATAAACCACACGCCAGAGGAATCAAAAGCAAAGAGCCCCCTGCAACACCTGAGACACCTGCTGCGGCAATACTTGAAACCACACTTAAGAGCAACGCTGTGGGAAGATCAACCGAGATGCCAAGGGTATTGACCGTTGCAAGCGTTAAGACCGTAATCGTCACCGCAGCCCCTGCCATATTCGCTGTGGCACCCAACGGAATGGAGATGGAATAGGTGTCTTCATGAAGCCCTAATTTTTTGCACAACGCCATATTGACAGGAATATTCGCCGCAGAACTACGGGTAAAAAACGCTGTGACACCACTCTCTTTTAAGCATGTGAACACAAGGGGATACGGATTGCGTTTGGTTTTAATGTAGACGATGATCGGATTGATCACAAAGGCGACAAACAGCATCGTTCCTACCAAAATAATGAGCAATTTTCCATAACCCAAAAGGGCAGCAAAACCCGTTTCTGCAAAGGTTTCTGCGACCAAACCCAAGATACCAAATGGCGCTAGCCGAATGACCGCTTGAACGATTTTGGTCATCGCATCACTGGCGTCTTTCATCACCACTTTGGTCTGCTCACTGCTATAATGAAGTGCGATACCAGCGGCTACTGCCCATGTAAGCACACCGATATAATTCCCCTTCGCCAACGCATTGATTGGATTGTCGACCATGCTCACCAAGAAACCTTTGATCACAGCGATAATGCTTTGAGGTGGTGTTAAGCCAGCATCTGCGCTACTCACAAGAATCAAGGTCACAGGAAACATGAAACTGACGATGACCGCTGCGAGTGCCGCTAAAAACGTACCGATGATGTAGAGTTGAACGATGGGTTTGATGTTCGTTTGAACACCCACGGGTTTGGTCGCAATCGCCGTTGCGACCAAGACTAAAACCAAAATAGGTGCAACCGCTTTAAGCGCCCCCACAAAGAGTTTGCCCAAAATTGAAACAGCCTGTGCAGCCGTTGGTGAAATGAGAGCAATCACAACGCCCAAAACCATACCAACAAGAATGAGAACAATCAGATTGCCCTCTTTATACCGTGCGACTAAACGCTCCATAAAAACCTTCCTTACTCATAAGATTGTGTGTACTCTAAGTTTTTGTTTAAAACAAAAAGTTAATCATATAGAAAAGGTTCTTATCGAGACGTTAAAATGAGTAGAGTTTCTTTAAACGATCGTTTAAAGAAACTCAGAGCATCAAAGATGCGAGGGCTTTCCGCCGAGGAAAACCCAGTGTTAACGTAGTTTTTAAAGCTTTGCTTTAAAAGCGTGTCAAGAGTTTTGCAAAAACTCTCTTATAGTTTTGACGTATCGAGTTTAAGCGCTTCGTTATCCATCACACCAATTTCGGTGCTTAAAATGGTCGAAGCAATGTCGTGCGCTTCATCCAACGAGTGCATTTTATAGGTTCCGCACTGATAAATATTGAGCTCAGGAATATCGTTTTCACTCTTGACATGTAAGATGTCATCCATCGAAGCTTTCCACGCACTCACCACGCGTTTAGGCTCAGGTGTGCCGATCAAACTCATGTAAAAACCGGTGCGACAGCCCATCGGTGAGATGTCGATAATCTCAACGCCATTGCCATTGAGATGGTTGCGCATAAAGCCAGCAAAAAGATGCTCAAGCGTGTGAATACCGCGTTCGGGTAAAATCGCCTCATTGGGTTTGCAAAAACGAAGATCAAACACGGTGATCTCATCGCCATGAGGCGTTTTCATCGTTTTAGCGACTCTCACCGCGGGTGCTGGCATTTTGACGTGATCTACACAAAAACTATCGAGTAATGGCATTTTTAGTCCTTTTTTTCGGCAATTATATCGAAAAAAGTGTACAATTATTTGCCCTTCAACTACTTTACATGTAAAGGAAAACCTGTGAAACGTCTGTCACTTTTTATCGTTATCATAGCGCTTTCGTTTACCTTTGTTTACAATCAAAATCTGCTTTCGATTGCTGCAGGTGTCGCCATTTTTCTCTTTGGCATGAAAAATCTTGAAGAGGGATTTCGTTTTTTCGTGGGCGGACTGCTCGATAAATTTCTCAAAAAAATCACCGACAGTCTCTACAAAAGCATCCTGTTTGGAACGGTCATCACCACGCTGATGCAATCCAGTGGTCTAGCCGCTGTCATCGCGATCTCCTTTATCAGCGCAGGGCTCATCAGTGTCGCGCAAGGCATTGGCATCATTTTGGGTGGCAACATCGGTACGACCACGGGGGCGTGGCTAATTGCAGGGCTTGGACTCAAAATTAGCATCGCGACCTACGCTTTGCCAATGCTTGTTTTTGGCATGCTTTTCATATTCCAAGAGAGCAAACGTCTTAAAGGCATCGGTTATGCCCTTGCCGGTCTTGGCTTCTCCTTTTTGGGCATCGCCTACATGAAAGAGGGATTTGACGCTTTTAAAGCCACCATTGATCTCACCCAATACGCCGCCGATGGATACACGGGCATCCTTCTTTTTGCCATCATTGGAGCGGTCATGACCATCGTCATGCAATCCTCGCATGCCTCGTTAGTGTTGATTTTAACCGCACTTTCCGCGTCACAAATCACCTATGAAAATGCGATTGCGCTGACCATTGGAGCCAACATTGGCACAACGATTACGGCTATTTTAGGGGCTCTTGGCGCTGGAGATGAAGGTAAAAAACTCGCAACCGCACACTTTTTGATTAACACGTTAACGGGTTTGATCCTCATCGGTTTTGTGCCACACTTTATCCATTTTATTGACCATACTGCACCATTTTTTGGGATTGCAGAGCAAGATTACACGCTGAAACTCGCCCTCTATCACACCTACTTTAACCTCTTTTGTGTGCTTCTCTTCGCCCCACTTGTGCACCATTTGGTCAGCCTGCTCAATTACTTTTTTCAACCCAAAATCACGGCTGAGAACGCCATTGATGATGTTTTATACATCAGCGATGTTGCGCTCGATTTTCCAGACACGGCTCAAGCGACTCTTTTAAAAGAGACGAAACATCTCTACAACAATGTCGTTGACATTATTGCGCAAGGCTTAAGCGTCACCAAAGAGGACATCACCTCTGGCATGGAGATCGAAGATATTTTAAAAAGGCGCGATCAAGCCTTACATGTAAACATGGATGCGTATTATGAGAGGCGCATTAAAGAGATCTACGGCAAGATCATCACCTTTGCGATTGTGGCGCAAGGGAAATTTTCCGATGTCACAACTCAGCAATTTATCCCTATCAAAAATGCAACCATTGGGATTGTTGAGGCGTTTAAAGCGGCAAAACACATGCAAAAGAACATGCTTCGCTACCTCGAATCGGACAACGAATACATCAAAAATGAGTACAATCACATCCGTAAAACCCTCATCAAACACCTGCGCACCATACAGATGATCTTCAACACTTCCGAAGAGGATGTCGCCATTTTACTCTTAAGCAAACTCCAACTCGATGCTCAAAACTACGACATTGCCGCCAATAAATCACTCGACAATCTCATTCGCACCAATAAAATCACCTACACCATGGCAACCTCACTGATGAACGACACGAGCTATGCCTACACCATCGCTTCTGAGCTTAGCAAAGTTGCGCACACGCTGTTCGTTCATGCCACGTCCGAATCCACCGAAGGTCGAGAAGCTTTGATCTTAAATGAAGCCGAAATAAGCGACCTAACACACGCCTCAAGCCCAAGGAGTACCTCATGAGCGGCTTAAAATTTATCCAAAAGATGCAAGAATTATTTGGGCTGAGCCCCGAAAGTGCCGAGTCTACGAAAAAAAAAGCGGTCAAAGAGCTTGTCAAAAAACTCAAACTCAGACACATTCTCTTAAAGCAAGAACTCAAAAATGAGACCGATTTGATCAAACGCGAAGCCCTTCACGATAGCATTCAAATCATCAAAAAACAGGTGAAAAAAGGGAAGGAAATCGTGGATGATTAGACACGGCTTTTTGGCTTTGTTTCTCTTGTGTGGTTGTGTAGCACCCAATCAAGAGAAGATCGGTGAAGTACTGCAATCGCATGGTGCGACCTCGTTACAGTATGATTTTAAAAAAAGCGTGGATAACCTCATCCTCTACAAAGAGAAGCTCGATCTTCGCAATCCCAATAGCTTTAGCAAAGAGAGTCAAAAATACATTTTTACGGAGATGCAAAACGCTAAAAACACAATTCGCATGCAGTACAATGGCGCGTACCTCACAACGTACGACGACTACCTTAGGCTCGCGTTTGATAAAAACAGCACGATTCCCGAGCGTAACGATTTTCTCATTTTAGGCATTTACAAACTCTTGTGGGAGAGCTACAAGATCGGTGAAGGGCATCAAATCACCACGCTTTCTTACGATGAAGAGCGCTTTAAAAAGCTCTACTATTACCTTGAAGTAATCAAATGGAAGATCAAAACAGGCAAAGATGACAAAGGTCGCTACCTCTTTCTCACATGGCAAAACAACTGGCAAGTCGAGTTTCAAAACAAACTTCTTATGGGGCAAACACCTTCATGGGAGATGCTTGAAAATCTCCCTTCCATCAAAAGCCGCAAAGAGAGCATTCAAGACCCTTCCAACTTCAATTTTGAGATTCTGCTCAGCCAAATCATCTTCCACGTCAAAAACAGCGCAAGACTCATCGGCAAAGAACCTGTGGATGTCGGCATCGACGCAATGATCAGCGTGGTACTCTTTTTGTAGGCTTTACATGTAAAGAGGCAAAATTCTCTTTAATTAAAACTCCATTTTCATAGAAAGTGCAATATTTCGTGGTTTGCCAAAGGAACTAGAACTTCTCCAATACTCTTTATTCGTTAAATTTGTGATATTAAGGAGAAAGATTGTAGGGATTTTATCGAATTTCGTTTTGTATCTAACACCTCCATCATAAACAGTATAAGAAGGAATAATATCTGTATTGGACCATCTCTGTATGATTCCCCAATCCAATAAGCCCCTCCCGTTAGTGTTAACCCTTTGATGGATGGAATATCATACTCTGTTCTTTGAATTGAAAAACGGCTCTGGTGATATTTTTTTAACCGCATTGGTGCTAATGCCCATCATCTGAGCGATCTCTTGCCTTGAGTAGCCTTTGTAGTAGTACAGAACAAACGCTTTTTTATTTTGAGGTGAGAGGTTTTTGATGCACGCTTTTAAGGTCTCTTGCCTTATCTGCTCATCGAGTAGCTTCAGTGTTTTGAGATGTGCATCCGCAGTGCTTCTCTTCTTCGTAGGGCGTTTGTGTCAGCATTTTATCTCTTCGTGCTTTGTCGATGGCAAGATTGAGTGCTACTTTGTAGAGAAATGCTTTTTGGATGATCGTGTTTGATTTTTTACTCGCTTCCAAAACTTTGGCATACGTCTCTTGGGTTAGGTCTTGCGCCAAGATTTTATCCCCCGTAAGCCTTTGCGTGTAGCCCATAATCTTATCATAATATTCTAACATTCAACCAAAGCCCTACCGTATAATTTTGATAATGAATCTTATAAACTATTTTGGCTTCAAATCTTCTTAACCTTGATCTTCCTCAATCTTTTCAGGATTTTTTTTAACTATAATACGTCAAATTTAATAAGGAGTTTTCAATGCAAATCAATGCAATGCACGTCTGTAATGTCTGTTTACGCACCAGTGAAGAGAGTCATGGAGCGGTTTTTATTCAAGCGGTTAAAAATGGCGAGGAGATTCATGTCTGTACGAGTTGTATTCCTCATATCATTCATGGCAGTGGTGATATTGTGAAGTCAAACGCACAAGTCGAAGCTGAACTTCAAAACTAAAACAGTTTACATGTAAGGTTTTCACACCTTACATGTAAATCTTTTTGACTACTTCAGTGCCGCATCAAAACGAGCATTGACTTCGTTCCAATTGACCACACTCCACCAATTTTTCAAGTAATCTCCTCGTTTGTTTTGGTATTTGAGATAGTAAGCATGTTCCCAAACATCCACTGCTAAGATCGGCGTTCCTTTAACATCTGCCACGTCCATCAGCGGATTGTCTTGGTTAGGCGTTGAGGTAATCGCAAGTTTTTTATCGGGAGTCACTATCACCCATGCCCAACCTGAGCCAAAACGCGTTGCGCCTGCTTTTTCAAAGGCTTCTTTCATTTTATCGATACTTCCAAAATCACGCTCAATCGCTTTTTGAAGCGTTGCAGAAGGTGTGCCACCTTTTCCCACAGGTGCCATCAGTTTCCAAAAAAGATCGTGGTTATAATGCCCTCCACCGTTGTTTCGCACGGCTGCATTGTATTTAGACATCGACGCCATTATCTTCTCAAGGCTCAACGTGGAAAGTTCAGGATAGGTCGCGACTTGCGCGTTAAGATTGGTAACATAGGCTTGATGATGCTTATCGTGATGGATCTGCATCGTCTCTTTATCGATGGCAGGCTCAAGCGCATCGTTGGCATAAGGCAAAGGGGCTAGCGTAAACGCATCTGCCATCGCGAAAGGAACGAGAATCCAAGCAAATAAAAACGCCATAATACTCTGGCGCGACATAGTGGATTGAAACATTTGAAACCTCCTGAGATTAAAATAGATTACGTTCGATTTTATAGAGGTTAGCGTTAAATGAAGCTTAGAAAGATAAGGGGATTTTTGGCTTAAGATAGAAAATAAAAAAGAGCAAAAGTAAACTACTTTTGCTCTTCAACGAAGAAGTTTTTACGCCTCTTCAACCTCATTTGAAAAGTCAGCCATTGCTAAACGGTTGAGTTGTCTCCACCTACGTTGTGCATCTTTTTTATTGTGGTCAAAGAGTGCTTGTGCATGCTCTGGATTTGACTTTTTAAGTGACGCATAACGAACTTCGTTCATCAAGAAATCATCATACAATGACCAATCAGGCTCTTTTCCTGTAATTTTAACCGGGTTTTTACCCTCTGCTTCAAGGCGTGGATCGTAGGTATAAATCGGCCAGTAACCGCATTTGGTTGCAAGCTCGCCTTGGTTACCTGATTTGCCAAGACCACCTTTAATACCATGTGCGATACATGGAGAATAGGCGATAATGAGTGATACACCAGGATACGCTTCAGCCGCTTCAAACGCTTTAATCGTTTGCGCTGCAGAGGCGTTTGAGTTGATTTGTGCCACAAAAACATTACCATAAGTCATAGCGATGTAGCCAAGATCTTTTTTCTGGCTAGGTTTTCCTGCCGCTGTAAATTGAGCGATAGAACCTGCACGAGAAGATTTTGAGCTTTGACCACCGGTGTTAGAGTAAACCTCCGTATCAAGAACCAAGATATTCACATCTTCACCACTCGCGATCACGTGATCGAGTCCACCGTAACCGATGTCATACGCCCAGCCATCTCCACCAAAAATCCATTGTGATTTTTTAGAAATGTACTGTTTGAGGCTTAAAATGACCTCCGCACCAGGTGCTGTTGGGTTTGCTTGTAAAAGAGGTACTAAAAGATCACGAATCTCTTCACTTTTTGCTCTATCGTCTCTAAACTCGATCCAGTCTTTATAGAGTGCTGCAATCGCATTCGGTGCTTTTTCAATCGACGCGTCCATGACAGAGTGGATTCTATGACGCATGGTTTCATTGGCAATGTGCATACCAAGACCAAATTCCGCATTATCCTCAAAGAGTGAGTTACCCCATGCCGGACCATGACCTTTGTCATTTTTACGGTACGGTGTTGAAGGCGCAGAACCGCCGTAAATAGAAGAACATCCTGTCGCATTGGCGATCATCATGCTATCACCAAAGAGTCTGGTTGCAAGCGTGATATAAGGCGTCTCACCACATCCTGGGCATGCCGCGTGGAACTCAAAGAGTGGTTGTGCGAATTGAGCACCCTTTACAGTATTTTTAGAAAGAATATCATCTTTATACGTTACTTTTTTGAAGAGGTAGTCTGCATTTTCTTGCTCACCCGCTTCAAGACTCTCACCTAGTGGAACCATCACAAGAGATTTCTCTTTGGTTGGACATGCTTCAACACACAGATCACATCCAGTACAGTCAAGGGAAGAGACTTGGATTTTGTATTTTAGACCTTTAAGCTCTTTACCTTTGGCTTCAAGTGCATGGGTTTTGACACCTTCAGGTGCGAGCGCAAACTCTGCATCATTGATAAGGAATGGGCGGATAACAGCATGTGGACAGACAAAGGCACACTGGTTACATTGAATACAGTTCTCTTCGATCCATTTTGGAACCGTGACACCAACACCACGTTTTTCATACTCCGTGGTTCCATGCTCAAAGGTACCATCTTCATAGCCCTTAAAGACTGAAACAGGTAGGCTGTCTCCTCGTGCTGCGTTGACTGGTTTGGCGATTGCTTCAACAAATGGTGTACCTTTGTACATCACGACGTCTTGTGTTTTCACTTCATCTTTAAGATTTGCCCACGAAGGATCAACCTCAACTTTAATCAAACCATTTGCTCCTACATCAATTGCTTTGTAGTTGAGCTCAACAATTTGATCACCTTTTTTGTGATACGTTTTATACGCTTGCTTTTTCATGAAAGCTTGTGCTTCTTCAAAATCAATGATCTCGGCAAGTTTGAAGAATGCAGATTGCATAATCGTATTGCTTCGATTACCAAGTCCGATGTCGCGAGCAAGTTTGGTTGCATTGATAATGTAAAACTGAACGTTTTTGGTTGCTAAAATGCGTTTGACTTTATTAGGAATACGTTTAATCGTCTCATCAGCATCCCAAATGGAGTTCAGAAGGAATGTTCCATGCTCTCTAATACCATCAATGACGTCATACAACTCAAGGTATGCAGCCACGGAACAGGCGACAAAGTGAGGATTAGAAACAAGGTAGGTTGAGCGAATCGGGTGTTTTCCAAAACGTAAGTGAGAACGGGTAAATCCACCTGATTTTTTGGAGTCATAAGCAAAATACGCTTGTGCATACATGTCGGTTTCATCACCGATGATTTTAATCGAACTTTTATTTGCGCCTACCGTACCATCTGCACCGAGTCCATAGAACAGACACTCTTTCGTTTCAGGCTCACCCAAACTGATCTTCTCTTTAACATCCAATGATTTAAAGGTAACATCATCAAAAATACCAATGGTAAAGTCATTTTTGGGCTCAGCCAATTTGAGGTTTTCAAAAACAGCCAACATTTGTGCTGGATCAACGTCTTTTGAAGAGAGTCCATAACGTCCACCAACGATGATCGGCGCATTTTTATGACCATAAAATGCAGAGCGCATATCCAAATACAATGGTTCACCGATAGAACCTGACTCTTTGGTACGATCAAGCACAGCAATTTTTTGAACAGATTCAGGCATAACATCCATCAAGTATTTGATGCTAAATGGGCGGTAAAGATGAGGGGTAATCAAACCAACTTTTTCACCTTTGCTCATCAAATAATCAATCGTCTCTTTCAAACACTCAGTCACAGAGCCCATCGCAACAATGATACGATCAGCATCTTTTGCACCATAGTATGTGAAAGGTTTATAATCTCGTCCTGTTACTTTTGAGATTTCAGACATATAATGCGCTACGATGTCAGGCAACGCATCGTAAAATTTGTTTTGCGCTTCTCTGCCTTGGAAATAAATATCATCATTTTGTGCTGTACCACGTGTTTTAGGATGCTCTGGATTCAGCGCTTCATCACGGAAACGTTGAACCGCTTCTCTATCCAGCAATCTATCAAAGACAGCATAGTCCATCACTTCAATTTTTTGAATCTCGTGCGATGTTCTAAAACCATCAAAAAAGTGCATAAAAGGAATACGCCCTTTAATGGCACACAAATGCGCAACACCTGCTAAGTCCATGACTTCTTGAACCGAACCAGAAGAGAGCATCGCATAGCCTGTTTGGCGAGCAGCATACACATCTTGGTGATCACCAAAGATTGAAAGCGCATGGGTTGCAAGGGTACGAGCAGCGACATGGATAACACTTGGAAGTAATCCACCTGCCATTTTATACATATTTGGGATTTTAAGTAACAGACCCTGAGAAGCAGTATAGGTCGTTGTAAGGGCACCTGCTTGAAGCGAACCATGTACGGTTCCAGCTGCGCCACCTTCACTTTGCATTTCAACAACTTTTACAGGCATACCAAATAAGTTTTTTTTGCCTTGGCTTGCCCAAATGTCGGTAAAATCCGCCATTGGAGAAGAAGGTGTAATTGGGTAAATGCCTGCGACTTCGGTAAAGGCGTAAGATGCGTATGCGGCAGCTTCGTTACCATCCATAGTTTTCATGACTTTTGCCATTAAATTCCCCTTAGATTATAATTGTTATACGTACATTCATTTCTGATGATTTTCCCATTCTACTTAGCATTCTCTTAATAACTCATAAATGAAAGTTAACCACCTATGATTTAATAATCGTTTAACCAAGCCTTACGCAAAATCATAGTCTAACAATATGATAAAGATATAATAAAAAATACTAAGGGTGTTGTCCAATCATTGTAATCGCATCTAGGGCATCACGAACAATCAAAGAAGTGTATTTTTGTAACTCATACTGCGTGCTGTACCCACAGAGCACGCCTATACTTTTCACGCCAGCCTCGTTTGCACAGATAATATCCATGGGTGTATCGCCAATCATCCAAGTCTGAGCAGGATCCGCATTCAGCGCTAATAATGCTTTTTGAATGGGTTCAGGGTGAGGTTTGGGATGCGTCACAGACTCTCTTCCGATCAACACTTTAAAATGGTGCATCACCCCTAAATGCTCCAAAAGCTCTTCAGAGTACTGTGCCGTTTTAGTTGTTACAATTCCTAAAATCGCCATTTTTGAAGCTCGCGTGATGGCTTCGTGTGCCAGAGGCAACAGTGTCGTTTTTTTGCGTGAAATCAGTCTGTAGTGCTCTTTGTAAGCACACACATACGCATCCGCGTCCAAGGCGTCAATGCCCAGCATCGTAAACATCAGATCAAGGGGATGACCAATGAGTTTTTTGATCATGTCATCCTCTGGAACTACGCGTCCAAAGGTCTCATAGGCAACGCCAAAACTTTCCAATATGGCATCGGTTGAATCGATCAATGTGCCGTCTAAATCAAATAAAATTGTCTTCATCTTCACCCTTAATACTTCTTTTACATGTAAAGTACTATTATAACTTCAAGACCATTAAAAAGGAGCTACATGCTACCCAAAAGCCTGATACTTTTAGCGCCCCTTATGCTGTGCGCTGCCAATTGGCAAGACGCTGTTAATAGTGCTGTGAGTGCAACCTCCACACCCAAAACAACGACCTCAAGTAGTTCAACAACCTCTCAAAGCAGTGCCACATCAGGCGTCAAAGAAGCCCTGAGTCTTGGAGCACAACACGCTGTGTCATTGTTGGGAAAAGAGGGAGGATTTTTAAACAACAGTGCCGTTAAAATTCCACTGCCTTCTTCGATGAAACCCATAGCCACTGCGGCTGAAAAACTCGGTGGCAAAAGCTATGTGGATGATTTTGTCAAAACAATGAACACCGCAGCAACCAAGGCTGTTCCAAAAACGGCTTCGATTCTGAGCGATACGATTTCAGGTATGAGTGTCGAAGATGCGAACGCGATTGTCAAAGGAAGTAACACCGCGGCGACGGATTATTTTAAAACAAAATCAGGCTCCAAACTGCTTAGTGCTATTATGCCAATCATCAAAGAGAGTATCAGTGAAAACCAAGTGATGAGCTCGTATCAAAGCCTCAAAGGGTTTGCAGGTGGCAGTAATGCGACATCAGGCGTTTCAAACAATGCGCTGGTAGGACAAGCCTCATCGATTGCAAAAGGTTTGGGAATGGGAGATTCTGTTCCAAGTGGTGATGAGAGTATCGAAGATTATATCGGGAGAAAAACGCTCGATGGACTTTTTTATATGATTGCAGAGAAAGAAAAAGCACTGCGAAACAATCCACTCTCTAGTGGAAGTTCTATCATTCAGCAGGTTTTTGGGAAATAGTTATACGAGAGGTTTTTCAACGAAAGGAGGATGAGGAATACTGATCCTCTTTTCATCAAATGCGAGTTTGACTTTTTCCGTAATCGCAAAGCTAACAGCAACACTGT
This sequence comes from Sulfurospirillum sp. SCADC, assembly GCF_000743525.1. Taxonomy (GTDB): domain Bacteria; phylum Campylobacterota; class Campylobacteria; order Campylobacterales; family Sulfurospirillaceae; genus Sulfurospirillum. The sequence goes on from NZ_JQGK01000015.1 coordinate 83,870, forward strand.
CTTCGTTTTTCACCCAAAAACGTACAATCAATTTTACGCTCGTTTGTGCTAAATCGCTGACGGCTACAAAAGGAGCAGGATCTCTTAAAACTTTCTCTTCAGCATCAACAATGGTTTGAAGTGTCTCTTTGGCAAGACGAAGATCGTCTTCATAGCCAATGTTAAACACAAGATCAATGCGAGAAGTTGGTTTGGCGGAGAAGTTGATGATGTTTTTACCAATCACCGCAGAATTGGGAATAATAATCTGCCTATTGTCCGCTGTTTTAAGCACAACACTAAAGAGATTGAGCTCTTCAACCGTACCATTTTCTCCGGCAACTTGTACCGAATGACCGATTTTAAACGGTCGGAAAAAGACGAGTAAAATACCCGCTCCTACATTGGAAAGTGTGCCTTGAAGCGCAAGTCCAATGGCCAGACCCGCTGTGCCAAGAACGGCTAAGAAAGAGGTGGTGTTTATCCCTAGATTGCTTAGAGCTGCTAGGATAATCACCACCAAAAGACCAAAATAGATGACATTGGAAAAAAAGCTGGTAATGGTCTCGTCAACTTTCGATGTACGCATCCCTTTCACAACAATCGCTGTTAAAAGGGCTGCAACTCTTTTACCGATAAAGAAAATCAGTAAAGAAGCAAGTACTTTCATCCCGTAAAGGGTTATAAAATTGACAACCACACTCCAGCTAAAATCCATTGGCACGCTTACGATCCTCTAAAATTATTTTTTGAAAATTGCGTCAACTCTTCTGTTTTCAGCACGACCTGCTTCAGTGTCATTGGTCGCAACTGGTTTGCTCTCACCATACGCTTCAGTCGTTACTTTAGCACCAGCAACACCAAGGTTTCCAAGGGCTTTTGCGACTGCTTTTGCACGTTGGTCTGAGAGTTTCATGTTGTACGCATCACTTCCTTTAGAGTCTGTGTGACCTTCAAGAACAACACTGTATCCTGGATTTTGTTTCATAAAGTCTGCCACTTTTTGAATTTCAGGCATAAATTCTGGTTTGATCGTTGATTTATCAAAATCAAATGTTACATGTAAACGAATGATTTTAGTACAACCGTCTGCATCAACAACGGTACCCTTTGGAGTGTTAGGGCATTTGTCTTTATCATCATAAACACCATCATTATCGCTGTCTTTTGGAGCAACTGGTGCTGCAACCGGTGCTGGTTTTGGCTCAAGTTTTGCGGCTGCAACCGGTGCTGATTTTGCATCGAAAGGAATGGTAAAGCCAAGGCTGTAGAACATGTTATTGTCCCCACCGTGGAATTTAATGGCATGGCGAACTTCTGCTTTAAGGGCAAAACTATCGGTTACCCAGTATTTTACACCACCGCCGTATTGTGCAAACATACTGTCTCTGTTTTGAAGTTGCTCATTGCTAAGATCTTCGTAACCAATACCCACTAATGCGTACAATGCAGTCTCTGGAGTCATTTTGTACTCTTTAACCAAGTTACCATAGTAACGGTTAAAGTCAGTACTGTCGTTTCTGCCCGCTTTATAATCAATGTTGTCAGATCTGTCATAACCAAGCTCGAATTGATCGAAGATAGTGTTATCAAGATTGATACCAAATCTTAAACCATAGGTTAATTGTTCTTTAAGATCAAGATTACCTTCTGGATAAACACCACCAATAGTTGGTGTTACCTCGTAGTTGTATGCAGTTGGTGCTGCAAATGCCAAAGATGTTAATGCCGCCAATGAAAACAATGTTTTTTTCATTTCATATCCTTTAAACTAATATTTCTAACATTCTGTGTGTGAAGGAACAAAGTATAGCACAAATTTAGGCAAAGAAAAATTAAGGTTACGGTTTAATCCAATCAATAAGGTTGTGCGAAACCCCAATGATCGAGCTTGAGACGGGTGTTATTGCTTTATTGACCGCTGTGATTTCATTGGGGATGACTAAAAAAAGGTAGGGATTATCCGCAACAATTTTGGCAAAAATTTCTTGATAGAGTGCATCAAATTTCTCTTGATCCACTGTTTTTTCTGCCTCTTTAATCAATTGATCTACCTCAGCATTTTCATACCCAATAAAATTAAACCCGCCTTTACGGATGGATTCACTGTGCCAAATGGTGTAAGCATCGGGTTTAAGCCCCATCGACCATGCCATTAGCACAGCATCAAATTTGTGAGGAAAAATAACGGTATTTAAAAACGCTTGCCACTCTACGGCGCGAAGTTTCATCACAATGCCTGCTTTTTGCAACTGGTACTGCAACACTTGGGCACCTGTTGTGCGATTCGCACTCGTGGTGAGCTCAAACTCAAACGGATGGTTTTCATCATAACCTGCCTCTTTTAAAAGTGCTTTGGCTCTTGGAAGGTCAGGTTTTGGCGCTTTGACATTCGCATTAAAGGCACCTGTGCCTGGTAAAAAAGGTCCCGTGCAAACTTTGCCATGACCAAAATACAAAATATCAACCAACTCTTGACGATCAATCGCTAACGAAAGCGCTTCTCGAACCCTCGGGTCTTTAAACTTGTCAGACTTAAGGTTAAACCCCACATACGAAAAACTGTGAGAAATCTCTTCATACAAGGTATAGTGTTTGCGAAAATCTTCATCAATTTGTCGCTCTAACTGCAAAGGGCTCAGCGTTCCAAGATCGAGTTGATGAGACTTGAGCATCAAAAACTCCGAAGAAGGATCAGGAAGATAGTGAAAAATCATCGTATTGATGTTAGGTTTATGAATAAAATAGTTTGGATTAGCCGTTAAAACGATGTCTTTGGAGATGTTAAACTGGCTGAGTGTGTAAGGACCCGTTCCGCGCGGATTTTGGTTGAATTTGCTTGTCATCAAATCGGCTTCATTCTTAAGCAGATGTTCTGGCAATATCTCCATCATCCACACATCAAGCGCTTTAAAGTACGGGTATTTGTACTTCACTTCCACGGTCAAATCATCCAGCATCTTTACATGTAAAATGTGCATAAAGCTTGAAGCGTATGGCGTGAAAATCTTAGGAGAGATAATCGTCTCGTAAGTAAAAAGCACATCTTTCGCACTCAAAGGGGTGCCATCACTCCATTTCACGTCTTTTCTTAGCTTAAAAATCAGTGTTGTATCATCTAAAAAAGTGTAGCTTTCCGCAAGTTCGGGAGTAATGTTGGCATCTTTATCGTATGTCACCAATGCGTTAAAAATCCATTTTGCAACCGTTGAGCTTGATGAATCGGTTGAAAGAATAGGATTGAGTCTGCTCGGATTGGCGGAGATAGACAGATGCAAGGTACTGGCTAAGACATTACATGCAAAGAAAAAAAGGAGGATTAAAAGTGTTTTCATGAAGAAATTATACCACACAGAATCATTCTGCCAACATCATTCGTAAGCTTTAGTGTGCGTAGTTAAAATAGGCTTCTTCTAAACTTGAATAAGTCTTCTGCCTCGTAAGAGGCTAGCTTTAGTGCCTTAGCGGCTAGCGTAGTAAAAAATGAAAAAAGCTTCCAGACCGGGCAATCTGGAAGCTGTCTTAAAAATGGTTAAGTGATACACAAAAAGGAGGTAACTGTCTTGGTAGTGAAAGTATAGAGGAGTTGTTTAAACGCTCTATTAATCTTTCATAAACAAAAAGTTAATAGGAGTTTTTTTCTCTCTTTTAGTTTATTTTAGCGTGAGACGCAGTACAATTTGCCTAAAAAAGGAGACGTATGCAGCTAAGCATTGCAACACTGAATGACATCGATGATGTGTTAGAACTTCATAGCAAGTACCAAATAGACACGATCACCCCTGAAGATAAAGAAGATGGCTTTGTAACCACATCCTTTACCAAAGAGCAGCTTACCCAACTCATCAACGAAGAGAACGCCTTATTTATTGCGCGTAAAAATGGTACGGTGGTTGCATATGTGATGTGCGGTTCGTGGAAATTTTGCTCTATTTGGCCTATTTTCACCCAGATGATTCACGACCTTCCCAATCTTCGCTATTTGGGGCAAACGATCACGACCGAAAACTCATACCAATACGGTCCCGTTTGCATCGACAAAAGCGTGCGAGGCAGTGGCACACTTGAAGCGATTTTTGATTTTGCACGAGAAGCGATGAGCAAACGCTACCCTATTTTGGTGACCTTCATCAACAAAGTCAATCAACGTTCTTTCAAAGCGCATTCAAGGCTTGGACTGGAAGTCATCGCAGAGTTTTCGTTTAATAACAATCACTACTACGAATTGGTCTACGACACCTCTAAAACATTAAACCATTAGCCTAATCGGTTCGTGGTTTACCGCTTTACATGTAAAGATGTGACACATCGTTTCTGTTCATTAACTCTCTTGCGCTACAATCTCATAACGATACTTCTGCTTGAGGAATGATAATGGCTCCAAATCTTTCACGCTGTGGCTGGGTCAAACTGAGCGATCCTACTTACGTGGCGTACCACGATGAAGAGTGGGGAAAACCGCTGCACGATGAGCGCTCCCTTTTTGAACTTTTTTGCCTTGAAACCCAATCTGCTGGGCTGAGTTGGCTTACTATTTTGAAAAAAAGAGAAGGCTTTCGCAATGCGTTTGCCAGTTTTGTGCTTGAAAAAGTGGCGCATATGGGAGAGATGGATGTGGAGCGCATCTTAAGTGAAGGCGAAGTCATTAAAAGTCGTCCAAAAATCGAAGCGATCATCACCAATGCCAAGCTCTTTCAAGCCATTGTCAAAGAATTTGGCTCGATTGATAGCTATTTTTGGGCATATGTGGGTGGGAAAACGATTGTCAACGATATTCCTGATTATAAAACGGCGGCGTGTACGTCATCTATCTCCGACACGCTGACCAAAGATCTGAAAAAACGGGGCTTTAAGTTTGTAGGTTCAACCACGATTTACGCCTTTATGCAAGCGTGTGGCATGGTCAACGACCACGAAAACAGTTGTGGGTGCAAATACTATGACCTTTGACATTCTCAGCGACTACTGCCTCAGCCACATGGGAGCAATTAAAGAATATCCGTTTGATGAAACGACCGCCGTGTACAAAGTCGGCAATAAAATCTTCGCCCTTATCGATGAAGAGAGTCGCCCTCCTCGCATCAACGTCAAATGCGATCCCTTCTACGCACGAGAACTGCGCGAAATGTACACGAGTGTCATCGCGGGGTACCATATGAACAAAAAACATTGGAATACGATCATCTGCGAAGGCGAAGTAGACGATGCGTCGATCTTTGAGTGGATCGATGACTCCTACGACCTTGTATTTGGCTCCCTCTCCAAAAAAGCACAAAATCAGATTTATAGCTCATAAAAATCTTTACATGTAAAGATTTTTATGCAAAATGTCTTTATCATAGCATCATCAAAACAAGGAGAACTTATGGTTGATTTTACGTATCACAACCCCACAAAAATTGAATTCGGAAAAGGCAAAGAAGAACTTATTGGCGAAGCAATCGCCAACGATGCGATTACCAAAGTATTACTCTGTTACGGCAGTGAGCGCATCAAAAACGATGGTCTGTATGAAAACGTTACTGCCCGTTTGAGCGAAAAAGGCATCGCGTGGGTGGAGCTTTCAGGCATTATCAGCAACCCCATCCTTTCCAAAGTGCACGAAGGCATCGCCATTGCCAAAGAAGAAAAAGTACAAGCCCTGCTTGCCATCGGTGGTGGTTCTGTTTTAGATAGCGCCAAAAGTATCGCTGCAGGTGCGTTATACCATAGCGACGTTTGGGACTTTTTCATTGGCAAATCCGTCATCGAAAAAGCACTTCCTGTGTATGCCATCATGACCCTTGCCGCCACGGGAAGCGAGATGAATGGCTTTGCCGTTGTCACGAACGATACGATACAACAAAAGTACAACATCGCCTCCATTCATGTCTACCCAAGACTCTCGATTCTCAACCCAGAACTCACCAAAAGTGTCCCCAAAAATTACCTCGCCTACTCTGCAGTTGACATCATCGCGCATGTGATTGAGGGCTATTTAACGGCAAGTGTTCAACCCCATTTTCAATCGCGCATGGTAGAGGGCATCATCCAAACCGTCATGGAAACGACGGAGATTTTGCTTCAAAATCCTGACGATTACAATGCACGGGCTGAGTTTACCTGGGCAGCGACCCAAGCGCTCAATGGCTCAACAACCGCAGGCACCAACCCAATGCTCTTTCCAAACCATATGATCGAGCATTCGCTCTCAGCGCTCTTTAACATCGCGCACGGTGCAGGTTTGGCGATTGTGATTCCGGCGTGGATGAAATGGTATCACACGCAAAATCCTGCGCAATTTAAACGTTTTGCGCAGAAGATTTTTGGACAAAACAGTGCGGAAGAAGGCATTGTGGCATTGAAAAGTTGGTTTGCTAAAATCGGCGCACCCGTGAGTTTAAAAGAAGCTGGCATTAACGCCGATGCCATTCCAGCTATTGCCGCCAATGTATTTCTAGCAGCTGAGAGACAAGGCGCGCAGGAAGTGTACACCCAAGACGTTATCGAAACAATTTTGCATAACGCATAACAATAAAAAGCAATAAAAAGGGGTCACTCCCCTTTTTGCCTCCAAAATGCTTCCGCTAAGCCCAACTCTTCCTCACTAAAAACGACAATACCACTCTCTCTTAGAAGCTTACATGTAATCCCCGAATCATTCACGCGCGTGCTTGTAAAGGTGCCATCGTAGATGATGTCTTTACCACACGATGGGCTTCTGGCTTTTAAAATCGCCATGCAAACACCCGCTTCTTGAGCCATTCTCAAGCTCTCTTTAGCACCTTTGGCAAAGGCAACGCTGACATCTTCACCGCTCTTACACATGACCGTGGTCGTTCCTTCGATAACTTCGCAAGGAGGGCGAGGTACAGCCAGTCCACCGAGCACTTCAGGGCATAGTGGAACCAAAACACCCTGCTCCTTCCACGTTTCCAGAATCTTTACATGTAAAGCATTATTGCCGCCATCGTATTTGACATTTTCACCGATCAAACAAGCGCTGATGAGGATTTTTCGCTTACTCATTCAATATCATCCTTAGCATTTTTCACTTGCCATCGCAGGCTCTTATATCGCAAACGATTGCGAAGGCGTTTGACTTTATCAATATCTTTCATATCGATGCTGATGGAAGTATCATCAAGGTCATTTCCTTTGCCAATTGTGATATTATCCGCCTTGTTCAATGCCAATTTTTGAGACTGAAACACACTGCGATGTCCCGTAATCAAAAAGGCGATCACCACGCTCAGTGCCGCGTAATTTGCCATATGCACGCCAAATAGCTCCACCGCCATAATGATCGAAGCGATGGGAGAGTTGGTCGTTCCTGCAAGCACGCTTACAAATCCCAGTGCTGCAAAAAGTGCGATGTGATCGCCCGTAAGATGCCCAAAGACAACACCACTCGTCGCGCCCACGTAAAAAACAGGGGTGATAATACCTCCGCTGCCACCCGAGCCCAGCGTTATCGCGGTAAAAATGGTTTTGAAAATGAAGTCGTACCAGTGAACATTATCGGAGATGAGCGTACTTGGGCTAAGGGCATCACGAATCGTTCCAAGCCCAAGCCCTAGATAACTCTCCGAGAGAAAATAGGAGACAATGACCATCACCAATCCTGCAACAAAGGCTTTTAAATAGCGATTGTACGGAATCGTTCTAATCCCTATTTCTATTTTATTGACCGCGGTGATAAACAGGTCTGAGACAATGCCAAAGAAAACACCGGCAATAACCACTTGCCCAATCAATCCAAAATCCAAATTAAACGCGCGGTACATATTGATGTCATAATAGTGATACGTCACACCCAAAAACTGCGCGGTGGTAAACGCGGCAAATCCTGCGATAAACGAAGGCAGCAAAACATCGTACATAATCACACCGATAATAAGCACTTCAATCCCAAAAATAGCCCCGGCAATAGGCGTGCCAAACACCGAAGCAAACCCTGCGCTGATACCGCAAATGACCAGTTTTTTACGATCGGACCTGGAGAATTTGAGCAGTGTTGCCACAAACGAAGCCGCTCCTGCACCGATTTGCGCACCTGGTCCCTCTTTTCCGACCGAACCGCCTGAAAAGATCGTCAACACCGTAGCAACCAGTTTGACAGGAATGACTTTGGCATTGATGTAGCCATCGCGCTTATGCACCGCTTCAATGACTTTTTCCGTGCCATGTCCCGTTGCGTTTTGGTCAAACGTTCGCACGATCCACGTCGTCAGCATCAACGCAAACGGAAGGGTAAAATAAAAGGGAAAAGGGAGCAAACTCCGCGTCTGCTCTGCGGTAGAGAGGATGTTAAGAAAGACGGAAATCAGTCCGCCTATCATAATGCCAACGGCTGAAGAGAGAAATAACCATTTGGAAACGCTAAAGAAGATCACCGTCTGTTCAACGACATGTTTATTCATAAAAACTCTTTAAATTTTGGGCTTGTTACTATTTTTTATAACGTCTCTTTGGCAAAGCCAAAGAGACTACGCTAGCCACTTTGGCGCTAAAGCTTGCCTCTTTCGAGGCAGAAAACTATTATAACCCTCTTTTGTAAATTTTTTATAAATATTTAAACATTATCCGATGATCGACGCAATAATCTCTTTAGCCCTTCGCTTCGCCGCTTCGACTTCATCCAAAACAAGCGCCACCGCCATGCGTCGTCCCACATGGCTCACAGGTTTTCCAAAAATACGCACAAAGGAGTTTTTGCAAAATGCACTCTCAGGAATGGTCAGTGTCGGCACATGCTCTTCGTTTGAGCTTTTAAACGCCCCACTCGCACCTGAGCCATAAAAGGTAAAGTCCAGTGGCAAGCCCAAAACCGCTCTTACATGTAACGCAAATTCGCTCTGGCTTTGCGTAATCATCGTGACCATTCCTGTGTCGTGTGGACGAGGGCTGAGCTCACTAAAATAGACCTCATCGTCTTTGACAAAAAACTCCACACCAAAGAGCCCTCGACCACCCAAACCGTCCGTCACCGCTTTTGCCATCATCTGCGCTTTGGTTAACACTTCAGGTTTCATCGGTACAGGTTGCCAACTGAGCACATAGTCGCCATTTTCTTGAATATGCCCAATCGGCTCACAAAAGACCGTCTCTTTGCCATTGCGCACCGTCAAAAGCGTGATCTCATAATCAAACGGCACAAATGCCTCAACGATCAACTCGCTTGCATCACCGCGTGCTTCTTTGGCGATCTCCCACGACTTTTGGATGTCCGAAACACTACGGATCACACTTTGACCATGACCGGATGAGCTCATCACCGGTTTCACCACGCACGGAATGCCCAGTATTTTCGTCGCTTCGTGCAGCGCTTCGAGCGTTTTCACAAAAACGTAACCACTGGTTTTGAGGCCCAACGTTTCGGCAGCAAATTCACGAATATTTTTACGATTCATCGTCTTTTTCACTGCGTCCGCATTCGGGATGACGCAAAAGCCCTCTTTCTCCGCTTCGATGAGTGCGTCAATGCTAAGGGCTTCCACTTCTGGCAAAATGTAAGTCGGCTTCTCACGACGTATCACCTCCAAAAGCTCCTCTTTATTTTTCATGTTGATTACATAGCTTTTATTGGCAACCAAATGTGCAGGTGCTTGAGGATACGAATCAACCGCTACGGTTTCAATGCCTAAACGCGTGGCTTCAATGACCACTTCTTTGCCAAGCTCGCCACTTCCTACGAGCATGATTTTGGTACTGTTACTTTTAAGGGGAGTTGTAAAGTGCATGATGTCCTCTTTGCGTTAGTTTAAGCCATTTTACACAAAAGTGGTTTAAGAAATGAAAGCGTTTTAAAATTTTAGAACACTTGATTGGATATACTTTTACGATCTTACATGTAAAGGTTTTTCGTGGAAATTTTTGGAAGTATCCTTGCTATCGTCGTACTTCTTAGTTTTTTGTGGCTTCTTATGCAACCTCGAAAACAACCAAAATCCAAAGAGCAAAGACCAAAAGAGATATACCAAATTTACCAATAAAGACTACAAATAACCCAAATTGCTAGTTAAATACTAGCTTTTGTTTATCCTGAGGAAGCTTTAAAAAACAGTCAATGCTGTAAGCTGTCAGGAAAAGCTTGAGCTTTGTTAAAAAGCCACCAATACTTGTTGCCTTAATCACTTTGCCAAACTTAGCGGTTATCATAGAAAAGGCAGTTTCAACGCCTTTTCTGATTCTACGCTTGGCATAATAGTCTTTGGTATTTTCTCGTTGCCTATTGTTGCGCTGTAAAGGGGATAAATCAATACCAAATGATGCCAAAAATAATGTCAGCTTTGATGAAACATATCCTTTATCGCCTATAGCTAAAGAGTGGGAAGGACGTTGTGGCAATAATTTGTATGCTGCTTTGACATCATGCATGGATCCATGTGAAATATAACATCTCACAGGTGATTTATCAGTTGTCACCACCATATGCACTTTAAGACCATAAAAAAATTTACACGTTGAAGCATTAAAACCTTTCAATTCAGGTGCTCTCCATAAATGGCATCGTTTTTCTCGTGTTATTTGGCACAATTCTACCGGAAAAGAATCGACTGAATAAATCTGTGAACCTTCTAGTTTTATGAAT
>NZ_JQGK01000016.1 GCF_000743525.1 Sulfurospirillum sp. SCADC
ATTCACCGTTAAAAAAGTGGAAACATGTTTGTGAAACGGCTGGAAACTTTGAGTGAAATTTACATTCATATAGACTTGCTAAGATTTTTTCTTCCCAATACTCTCTTCTTATTGGAAGGTCATTTATAATATGTTCTGGTCTTGCTGCTTTACCATCAAAATAGTTATCAAAATTTTCACCATTTGTTTGTTTTTTAAATGATATTTTTGATATATAGTTTTTGTTGATTGCTTCAAGTGTAGAAGTTTTAGAAGCAGAGTCTTTAACGAACTGAATAACTTTCAATAAATCAGTATAAGTAACTTCTTTTCTTTCTTTTGACCAAATTAAAATATGATGTAAAAGAGCAAATAAAAATGTTTCTTCAGAGCCTAAAGTAAGATTGAATTTTTCAAGAATCAATTTTTTTGATTTACTATACAATTCTTTTTCAGTAGTTTTTTCAAAAGATATCCTACTTAAAAAATCTCTGACATCAATGTTGAGATTAGTATCTAATTCATTAATTTTTTCAGCCCAATGTTCTAAAGTATCTTTATCAATTTTTTTATTTTCAAGTTTCTTCAAATAGCCATTGGAAATATTCGAGTTATGTACCAATTTAAAATTTGATGTTTTATCTGATTTGTACAACTCTACAAAATTCTTTAGTATATTGGTTTTAGTAAAAAAGCTAGCATCAATATCTTTTGAAGAAGTTTTTAATTGTACATATTCATTTTTGTGAATAATATCTAAGTCTTCTAATCTTTCTAAGCCAATTTTTTTACTTAAATCTTGTTCATTTAATTCTTGTAAAATAGAATAACATGAATATAAAAATTGAAACTCAAACCCACGAATTGCAATTGAACCACCAAAACGGTTATCAAATAAATTAGATTTTTCTTCTTTTTGCATTATTATGTCTTAATGTTAAATTTCAAAGAATGAGAGTACGAGGGCTTTTACCCAGCCTATTTGATTAGTTAAATTCTATCTAAAAATCCGTCTATAAAGCTTTACATGTAAAGATAAAAAACAGTTTTCACCTTATGCTTTGCTTTCCTAGTTATCTACACAATTTTACTAAATTGTTAAGCGAAGAACAGAATTAAGTTTCCTTTCAAGGATATGATGATTAGAAGAAATTTTTGGGGCAATAAAGACACGCAATAAGCAGTCGAAAAACAGAAAATGTCTCCTTCTTATAGAGATTTAGAAATAGTCAATAAACTTAAAAGATACAAAAGACTGTTAATGAGATTAGGATATGGTTTGAAAGGTGCTTCATTTTCTGAGGGTACACATCGTGGTACATTTGAGAAGATGACTTGAAGAATGGTGGAGCATAGCGGGATCGAACCGCTGACCTCGACGCTGCCAGCGTCGCGCTCTCCCAGCTGAGCTAATGCCCCACATAAAGTGGAAATGAGATTCTAACCAAGCGTAGCTTAAGAAAAGCTCTAAGCGGCGATCTTTTTTGTTTTTTCTGCTTTGATGCTCTCATACGCTTCATGAATCTGTTGAAATTTCGTTGTGGATGCTTTTACCGTTGTTGCGTCTTCATGAGTGATGGTGTCGGGGTGAAACATTTTGGCGAGGGTGAGGTATTTTTTGCGAATGGAGGCTAGGCTCTCAGTCTTTTTAGCGTTGAGCAAGCCATAAGGATCGCTTTGTACCTCCATGCAAGGGCGGATCAACCTTTTTTTGACAAGCCGAATGGGTTTTTGGGAAGCGTGTAGGAGCTTTTCGAGGAACGAAGGATTGTGGGTTTGGGAACTAAGGGCACAGGCGTAGTATAAAGAGGTGAGGAATGCTTGACGTTTTTCACTGTTTTGGGGTGTAACGAAGTTAATCAGGGTCTCATTGACCCAAAAGGATCGACCGAGTATATGCGTCAAAATATGACTTACATGTAAATAGTGTGAAGAGTTCTCTGCAACGTGAATGGTAATGCTGTCTGATTTGAGATGCAGTTTCATGATTCCTCCTTTGCTTAAAGAATCTAAGCAAAACTAATTCCTTATTTAGTGCCCTTTCTTCGCCAGTATTAACACTTTTTTAATATTCTTTAAGTTATATTTTCGGGTAAAGCGAATATGACCGTAATGTGACCGTATCATATTTATGGTAGGATGTATTTGAAATATTAACAAGGAGATGATGTGAGTAAACGAGTCATTTTAGTGGATGATTCCAAAACGATTCTTGCAACGGCACAGATGGCGCTTGAAGAGATGGTTAACCGAGGAATTATTCAGCTTGCTACGTATCTCAATCCTGCTGAATTACGCGATGCCCTTTTGAAGGGAAGCGAAGATTATGATCTTTTAATCAGTGACATCAATATGGCGCAAATGAGTGGACTGGATCTTGCGTCTGAATTAAAAGCCCATGATAAATTTAAAAATCGCCCCATTTTAATTTTAACAACAGAAAGTTCTCCTGAGATGAAAGCTCGCGGTAAGGCTATCGGCGTAACAGGCTGGATGGTCAAACCTTTTAGCGATGACAAATTGGTCAAAGCGATTAGCATGGTATTGGGACTATAGCAATGGAGCAAAAAAAACACAACGATAGAACGAGCAATCGTTTCTTGACGTTTTACTTAGAAGAGGAGGTCTATGGTGTGCACATCTCGGATGTGAAAGAGATCATCGCGATGATGAAAACCACTCCTGTGCCTAAAACCCCCAAGTTTATTCAAGGGGTGATGAATTTAAGAGGCAATATTATCCCCGTGGTGGATATGCGCCTTAAATTCGATATGCCTTCTATCCCTGCGCACATGTATACCGCGATTGTTATCATCAAACTTGGGGAAAAACAGATTGGTTTTATTGTTGACAAGGTGGAAGAGGTTATCAATGTGGAAGAGGAACATTTAAGTATTCCCCCCGAATTTGGCGGTCACATCGATACCAGATTTATCAAAAATATGGCGCAATACAAACAAAAAGTGGTCATGATCTTGGACCTACTCGCTTTGTTTGGTGAAGAGGAACTCACTATGGTGCAAAATTTAAGTAAAACAGCCAGCGAAGCGTAAAGGAGAAGTGTCATGAAAAATGCAACATTAGGATATAGGATTTCACTAGGATTTGGGGTTTTAATCGCCATCGTATTGATTATTGGGCTAACAGGTATTCTCTCAATGCGCAGCGCTTCTTCGGATGCGACACGTCTTTCAGCGGTGTATGTGCCAGAAGTCACATTGGCAAGTCATGTGATGCAAAATTTTAGCAATGCACGCTATAACACTTTGAGTTTTATCTCCATTGATGATGAAGTGGCTTTAAGCAAAGCAAAAACCAATTTTGCAGATCTTCAAGCCGACCTTCTTAAAGTTGAAGAGCTTGGCAAAAAATACAATCTTAAAATATTATTGGAACATCAAAAAGCAGCGGCGAAAGCATTGGCTGAGTATGTCACCACAGTAGAGCAAAATGAGAAAATTTTAGCCAAGAAAAAATCGTTCGATGAAGCAACCGTTTCCAATGCCGCACTGCTTCTTAAAAGCGTTGAGTTGTACCGCCAGACACAAGAAGAGCATCTTTTTAAAGAGATGAATGATCGTATTTCACCTCTTGAATTAAAACAACGTTATGAAAAACTTGCAAAAATGGATGAAATTTTAAGCGTTGGCACCTACTCTAGGGTGTATGGACAACGTGCTCAGGTGAAGAGAGATCCATCGCTGCTTGAAAGTGCTATTAAAAAATTTGATCTCATGTACCAAGAAGTGAATGCTCTTAAATTGCAAACAACGGACAGTGCCGCTTTAGGGCATCTAAATGCCATTGAGTCTGCTGCTAAAGTCTATGAAGAGTCTTTAAAAGGCTTTGTTACGGTTATGCAAGAGACGAATGAAGTGCAAAAGAGACGTTTACAAGTTGTCGGTGAGCTTTCCTTCGCGATTGATGCTATTACGGAAGAGGGTTTTAGCTCCATTATCACGATAGCAGAAGAGACCAGTAGTTCACTTTCAACCGCTTCTTTTGCGATGATTGTGGGTGTGATTGTAGGGTTAATCATTAGTATTATTCTTGCGTTCTTCTTGATTCGAAGCATTGTGAAAGTGGTCGTTGACTCTGTGAAATCGCTCTCTGAGGGAACCGCGCAAGTGGTGAGTGCCAGCGAGCAAATTAGCTCCGCTTCGGTCTCTTTGGCAGAAGGGGCTAGTTCGCAAGCGAGCAGTGTGGAAGAGGTGAGTGCGACCATCGAGGAAGCCACCGCCAGCAACAATCAAAATGCAGACAACAGTCGTGAAGCCAATCTGTTAGCGCAACACTCCAATGATGCCGCACGCATCGGCAATCAGCAAGTGGGTGACCTGATGGCTGCGATGGAGAAGATCACTGATTCGTCTCAAAAAATTGCCAAAATCATTAAAACAATCGATGAAATCGCCTTCCAAACCAACCTTTTAGCGCTCAATGCAGCCGTTGAAGCAGCGCGTGCGGGTGAGCATGGTCTTGGCTTTGCTGTGGTTGCAGAAGAGGTTAAAAACCTTGCAGAACGCAGTGCGGGAGCGGCGAAAGAGATTACAGGCATTATCGAAGCGAGCATCGATCAAGTGAAGATGGGAACGGAAGTGGCAAATCGCACGAAAGAGTCATTTACCGAGATATTAACGAGCATTAAAAAAACTTCTGATTTGATTGGTGAGATCGCCATTTCTGCTAAAGAGCAAGCCGAAGGGATGAATCAAATCGCAACAGCGATGGGCTCAGTCGATCAGATCACCCAACAAAATGCTTCCGCTTCTGAAGAGACCGCAGCAGCAGCAGAAGAGCTCAATGCCCAAGCGCTTTCGATGCTCGAGAGTGTGGCGGAGATCGCAGCGCTGGCAGGGTATGATATGGGGAAAGAGGCTTCCAAAGCGGCGTCTTTGAAACGTGTTTCAACTTCAAGCCTCAGTATGCCTCCAAAGCGTTTAGCGATGGCGCCTAAACGAGCAAAGCCAACCTTTAATGCTGCCGCAAAACGCAGTAATGAAGAGGTTTTCCCTTTGGATGAGGATGATTTAAAAGAGTTTTAGTGTTCCCTTTACATGTAAAGCGTCGTGTAAAAGATCTGTGACAAAGGTGTTCAATGTATATAGATGGCGATGTGCTAGAACTGGATATTGAGATGGATTTAGAAGAGGTGAAAACGCTTCAAGAGTTCATCAAAGATCGTTTGGGGTATATTGAAGAGATTGTCTTATTGCGTTCTCGCGATGGGGTACCTTCGACTTCGGCACTTTTTGCGTTGCTTTTTTGGATCAAACAGACCAAACCTTCTCTTAAGATCGATTTTATCGACTCAATGCGTCTTGACCTTGAGTCGTACGGTATGATGAATTGGATAACGCATGAGTAGAGAAAAACTAAGACAAATTTTCATCGAAGAGGCAAACGAGATCATCGAAAAGATGGATGTCGATATTATCAATTATGAAGAATCTCCGAATGATAAAGCACTGCTCAATGAGATTTTTAGAGGTGTGCATACCCTCAAAGGCAGTGCCAATGCCTTTAATTTTGCGCGACTTGGGGAGTTTGTTCACCATTTTGAAGATGTCCTTGACTACTTTAGAACCAGTGATATAACGCCAAGCAGTGTCGATGTGGATCTTTTTTTAGAGAGTGTCAATGTCATCAAAGAGACGCTGCTGTGCGAAGTGGATGAGAGTGCACAATTGCCTGTGGAGTACACGCCATGCCTCGCAAAGATTCAGCAAATTCTTTTACATGTAAACGACATCAAAGCCCCTGAAGAGAGCTCGAGTAATGACCTTTCACTGGAGTTTGGCAACGATACTTTTTTTCAAGTACCCAGCGCAGACAGTGAAGATTTTTTAGCAGAACTGCGCCCCAATGAAACCCTTTTTAAGATCATTTTGCGCTTTGATGAAGATATTTACCTGCGTGGATTTGACCATTTTTTATACTTCAAAAACCTTTTACATGTAGGCAGAATTTTAGCCTCATTTTGGCGAGTGCCTGAGTACAATTCTGAAGAGCTTTTGGATGTTGAACGCAACGTCATTAAAGAGGTGACGCTCTATCTAGCAAGTGAAAAAGATGCTGAGAGTATTGCGGATATTTTTGCTTTTTTAGAAGAGAATGAGTACGTCGTTGAGGAAATTCACGCCAAAGTCGTTGCCTCCCAGAGTGTTGAAACAGCCAAAAGTGTGGTTGTGCCTGAAGAGAAAGAGGAGATCAAACGAAGTACGGTTGTTGCTAAAAACTTTCTCAAGATCGATGCTCTGAAACTGGACGAACTCTTTGATTCGATTGGCGAGCTTGTGATTGCCCAAAATTATCTGGGTGAAAATACCAAAATTAAAGCGATTGCCGATGCTGAGGTGACCAAAACGATTGAAAACCTCTCCAAGATCACGCGCCTCATTCAAAACCGTGTGATGAGCTTGCGGATGATCCCGATTCGTGATACCTTTGATAAGATGAAACGTGTGGTGCGAGACTCTTCTAAAAAGGTCAATAAACCGATTCATCTCATGCTGGAGGGCGAAGAGACCGAAATCGATAAAACGATGGTGGAAGCGCTTTCGGACCCTTTGGTGCACATCATTCGCAATGCCATTGATCATGGGATTGAAAGCCGTGCTGAAGAGCGCCTCAAAGTGGGTAAAAGCGAAGAAGGTATGGTGAATCTGCGAGCGTATCACCGTGGTGGTAATATCATCATTGAAGTCAAAGACGATGGACGGGGCATTAATAAAGCCAAAGTCTACGCTAAAGCACTCGAGCGTGGGCTTGTTCAAAAAGATGAAGAGCTCAGCGATGCGCAGATTTATGGGCTTATCATGCAACCAGGGTTTTCGACCGCCGATGTGATCAGCGACATTTCGGGGCGTGGTGTTGGACTTGATGTGGTTAAAACAGCCATTGAAGCGGTGCGCGGTAAGATCGATATTAACTCCGAAGAGGGAAAAGGAACGACGTTTTCCATTGTTTTACCTCTCACACTTGCGATTATTGATGGCATGATTGTCCGCTCGAATGAGAAGATTTTTATCATCCCAACGCTCTGCATCACCGAGTCCTTTAGACCCAAAGAGGCAAGTGTTCACAGTGCAGGAGGCAAAGAGGAGTTTGTACAATTACGCTCCGAACTTTTACCCGTCGTGCGCCTTTCTCGTGTGCTCGAATTAGATGATGCCTTGCCAAATCCTTGGGAATGTACGCTGGTTTGCATTGAAAATGCCAGAGGTAAGTTTGCCCTTTTGGTGGATGAATTGGTGGGCAGACAGCAAGTGGTCATTAAAACATTGGGTGGATTTTTGGCCAAAACAGAGGGAGTCAGTGGAGGCGCTGTGATGGGCAATGGCGAAATAGCGCTCATCTTAAACGTTGAAGAGTTGTACTGATGGTTGAACGGCTCGTTTTAAAGCATAAAGAGTTTACGCTTTTTCAAGCATACATTTATCAACACATCGGTATTAGTTTGGGCGATCATAAGATTTATCTGGTGCAAGCAAGGCTTGCAAAAAGGGTCAAGCAATTAGGGCTTGAGAGCTTTGGGGCGTATTATGACTATTTAGTCGCCGATAAAAAAGGAGGCGAGCTAGAATACCTCTCTTCGCTGATTTCAACCAATGTGACCTCCTTTTTCAGAGAAGCCAAACAGTGGGAGTTTTTAAAAAAAGAACTGCCTGCCATTTTAGAGCGCTCAGGTGGCAAACTTCGCATCTGGTCTGCGGCGTGCTCAAGTGGCGAAGAGCCTTACAGTATTGCGATGTTTCTTATGGAACATCTTCCCAATTATACGCAGTATGATATAAAGATCCTTGCAACCGATGTTTCAGCGAAAGTGTTAAAAATAGCGATGAATGGGCTTTACAGCCAAAAAGCAATTTTTTCGTTAAACGAGCGCTATGTACGCAAATACTTTAGCGAAGAGATGGTTGAAGGGGAAGTGTGTTACCGCATTCGTGATGTGGTGAAACAGCGGATTTTATTTCGAGAATTTAACCTTGTTACAGGAGATTATTCGCTTTTTGATGCGAAAGTTCTGAACATTATTTTTTGCCGTAACGTGATGATCTATTTTAACAAACCAACCCAAAGTGCCCTCGTAGATCGATTTTATACGATTTTGCCAAAAAATGGGTATCTGTTTATAGGAAGTTCCGAAGCGCTGACCGATATGAAAAAAGATTTTAGATCTAAGAGTGCTTCAATTTATCAAAAGGCTTAATATGAGTATGCAACGAAATTTCGAGGATGTGAGCGATACGGTTTTACTTGAAGAGGTCAAGCGACGATTCGATCAAAAAAACAGTACGCTCGAAGAGATGGAATTTTTAACGAAAAAGCTTTACGTGCTCAATGAAAAACTCAAAGAGCATGACTCCATCAAAGGGGAGTTTCTCTCTCTAATCAAAAATGTCTTCAATAATCCTTTAAGCTCACTGCTCAATCTCTCTTCGATGATGCGCAAAAATGAGGATTCGCCTAAGACACAGACGATGAAACTGCTTTTGGATATGGAGCTTCGTAAGCTTGATTTTCAGCTCAACAACATTTTCACTGCCGCGGAGATTGAAGCAGGAGAGATCGCCAATTATTGGAGTGAAATCGATTTGCGTTTGATTATCGAAGAGGTCAAAGAGTCGTTTGCGTATTTGATTGAAGAGAAAGAGCTTCACTTTAGCTCAGACATTGAGCTGGATCGTTTGATCGTCAGCGATGCCAAAAAGCTGCACACCATTTTTGCCAACCTCATTTCCAATGCGTGCGAATACTCGTTTGCGACACACAATGTCAGGATAAGTGCGCGGATAGAAGAGGATCAACTGCTGATCAGCATCGCCAATACGGGAGATGTTATTATCAAAGATCCTAATAAAGAGCTCTTTAGTCGGTTTAAAAAAGTAGGTGTGCATGAGAACAAAGCTAGGACATCGATCGATGGGCTGGGTCTGGGGCTTAGCATCGTCAATGCACTGGTGGAATCTTTGGATGGAGAGATCACGTACAGCTCAAATGAGAATTTAACCCAGTTTAATCTTCGCCTTAAACTTCAAGACACCTCCAAGGCTGAGGCGCTGATGAGTGAGAGTGCGAATGAATTTATGTTTGACGATACGCAAGAGATGAAAGAGTTTTGATGTTACCGCGTAAATTTATCCATGTTGGAGAAATTTTTGTGGGCATCAAACCTACCGAGATTGTCACCGTGCTGGGCTCTTGTGTGAGTGTCTGCGTGTACGATAAGGTCGAGCTCATTGGTGGGATGAATCACTACTTGTTACCACTGTGGAATGGCAATGGGCTAGAGAGCCCCAAATACGGTAATGTCGCGATTCCAAAATTGATTGAAAATATGGAAAATATAGGTTGTCTACGGCGCAACATGGAGGCAAAGATCTTTGGAGGAGCGAATATTCACCGTGCTAATTCAGAAGGACAACTCATCGGACAGAAGAATGTTCTGATTGCCAAAGAGATCTTAAGGCAATGCAGCATTCCCCTAAGAGCCGAAGATACGGGTGGCAATAATGGCAGACGCATTATGATGATCAGCGATGCGAACCGCATTATCTTAAAATACGTGCAAAACGAGATCATGGAATGATTCGTGTCTTAATTGTGGATGATAGCGCCACAGCCCGCCACACTTTACGAGAGATCCTAGAGAGTGATGCTAGATTACAGGTGGTAGGATTGGCTGCGGATGCTTACATTGCGCGCGATATGATAGTGGAGTTCAAGCCTGACGTGATTTGTTTGGATGTAGAGATGCCACGCATGGATGGTGTGACGTTTTTGCAAAAGCTGATGTTGCACTATCCAACCCCTGTCGTCATGGTCTCTTCCCTGACGCGCAACAGTGCCAATACGACCTTGGATGCCCTTGAAGCGGGAGCGATCGATTATGTGACAAAACCCCATTCGCATATTTACGATGGTAAAGAGGAAATTAAAGAGGAGTTGATTCAAAAAGTGGTCAATGCTTCGCATGCACGCGTGCAAAAGAAGATCCCCACGATGAAAACGAATCCTCATCATGTGAGCTTGTCGGAGACCACACATAAGGTGATTGCCATCGGAGCCAGTACGGGTGGAACAGAGGCGCTTAAAGTCGTTCTTGGATCGCTTCCTTCTACTATGCCTGCGATTTTAGTGGTACAGCATATGCCGCAGAGCTTTTTGGAATCGTTTGCGATGCGGCTCAATCAACTCTGTGTCCTCGATGTAAAAATTGCCCGTCATGGGGAGTTTTTGCAAACCGGAACGGCATACATCGCCCAAGGTGGAAAACACATGGTACTCAGGCGCTCGGGAGCGAGTTATTTTATTGAAATTGGACTAGGATCGAAGGTCAGTGGGCATTGCCCCAGTGTGGATGTGTTGTTTAACTCTGTTTCCAAGGTGGCAGGAAGTAACGCGATTGGCGTCATTTTGACGGGTATGGGAAGTGATGGTGCACGAGGGCTGTTGCACATGCACGAAGCAGGGGCTAAAACCATCGCGCAAGATGAAGAGAGCTGCGTGGTGTACGGGATGCCCAAAGAGGCGGTTAAGTTTGGTGGTGTGGATGAGAGTTTGCCTCTTGATGAAATTGCACATGCGATGATTAAACTGTTGTCGTAAGGAGAAAAAATGGCTACGCATCCGTTGTATCAACCTCGTCTGATTTCAGCACTATTGATCGGAGAAATTGCATACGATGCAGTGTTTGTCAATGGCGCCAAGAAGCTGTGTGACTCTTTACATGTAAACATCTCTCCATGCGAAATTGACACGATGTTGGAAGAAAAAAAGATCGATCTGATCTTTGGATCACTCTCTTCGCGTAATGAACATCTCTATCTTCCTGTCTTAAAACGTGTGAGAGAACGCAATAAGCGTGTGAAAATAATTCTTTTTTTACAAACCGATCAGCTAAGTAAGATGGATGAGATTTTAGCGCTCCACTGTGAGCGGTATTTGAGTATGAAACATGAAAGTGAGGCGGTGATGGAGCATTTTAAAGAGTGTATTCAAACATTTTTAGATGACAGCTATCTTGCAGAGCGTCACTATTTTCAAACATTGATTGATTTTTCGATTGTTTCCCAAACCGATTTGGAGGGGAATATCACCTATATGAACGATAATTTTTTGAAAGTTACAGGGTATGAACGTGACGAGTTAATGGGGCAAAATCATCGCATCCTCAAACATCCGCAAACGGCACCTGAGGTCTTTAGCGATATGTGGAAAACGATCACCCAAGGCGAAGTCTGGCGTGGGCAACTCATCAATCGCAACAAAGATGGCAGTGACTTTTGGGCGGAAACGATTATTATTCCCTACAAAAAGCAGGCGAGTGGGAAAATTCTTCAGTATCTTGCCATTCGCCATGACATTACCAACTTCTTACAACAAGAACGTGTTGCCAATGAGATCAGTCGTAAGGTACAAGAACAAGCACAGCTTGCCGAAGCCAAAGATGCTTTCTTGGTGCTCTTTACGCATGAGCTCAAAACACCACTCAATGCCATTTTGAACTTTTCACAATACCTCTATAAACACATGCCTCATATTGATGAGGTGCCCCAAGCCAAGCGTGTTTACCTTTTGGAGCAGATTTATAAAAGTGCCTCTTCGATGCTGGAAAATGTCACCAATATCTTAGATCTTGGAAAACTGCGCCATCAGAAATTGCACTACAATTTGACGCTTTTTAACGTCAAAGAGGCTATTTTAGATGTGCTTGAAAAGCATGCTGCTTTGGCGATTGAGCATAAACGCATGCTCTTTTTTCAAAGTGATGAAAGCGGTCCTTTTATCACAAGCGATGAGTACCGATTTAAGCAAATTCTCTCAAACATTCTCTCCAATGCGATCAAATATGGCAATTCGATTGTTGAAGTTTTTTTGTCATCCGATAGTGAACGCATCGAGATTGTGGTACAAGACGATGGCAAAGGGATTAAAGATAAAGAAGAGGTGTTTGAACTCTACACCCAAAGTGCGTCAGGAACGGGGAGTATCGAGAAAAAAGGGACGGGCATTGGGCTTCATTTTGTGAAGCTTTTATGCGAAGGGCTGAAGTTGGAGTATAAAATCGAAGATTCTCCACTGTTGGGGGGCGCAAAATTTAGTTTAACCAAGCGATTAAAGGAGCAAAAAAATGTATAACGTATTGATTGTTGACGATAATGATAACAACAGGCTCACACTCAATCTTTTGCTTGAAGAGGTAGATGGCATCGAAATCTTTGAGGCAGAAGATGGGCAGGTTGCCGTCGAAATGTGTGTTAAAAACCATTTTGACCTAATTTTTATGGACATTATGATGCCCAATCTGGATGGTTTTGAGGCGACACAATTCATTAAACAAGTCAATAAAAAAAGTATGATCATCGCCCTTAGTGCCCTCGATGATGATACCTCCAAAAACAGAATGCTCTCTTTGGGAGCGGAGGATTACCTCACCAAACCGCTGAATGCGGAGCATTTTTTACAACGAATCAGACAGTATTTACGCATTATTGCCCTGCGCAATAAACAGATTCATAAATTCTCAAGTGCGCTGAATCCTTTTAATGCGCATGTTTTTCACCGAAACATTACTTTTCGCATTGATGACGAAGAGGCATTGGCGCAGTTTTGGGACTATTGGCTCAATGGTGAGAAAAGTATCATCAACCTGAGTGACTGTGTCCGCCTTATTTACGGCTTTGGTTTATGGCTGTTAAAACATGAATATGCGTGCAGTATTGTCGTGGAAGAGAGCGAAGAAAAACTCTACATGATGCTTTTACATGTAAAGCCACTGAGTGGCAATATCATCAAAAATATTTTGCTCAAACATTTTGCCAATGCCAAGTATATTCTCTCCAATGACATGCTCACGTTTCAGCTGGATAAAGAGATCACGCGTGAAAGTTCTGCTGGTAGTGTCGCGATGAGTGATGAGACCAAGAAAATCCTCTCCAAAACGCACGATAACGTGCAGAGTGCAGTGGATTATATTAACGCTACGGCGATCTCCTTCCTTTCCAAAATTGATGGCTTAGAGATCATTAATGACGATACGGACAAAGCCATTTTGGCATTTGAAAAAGAGCCCAATAAGCGCAATTTATCGGTTATTTATGAGAATTTCCAAGAGTATGCCGATATTTTAGCGGAATTGATGGAGTTTGAACACTTAGGTTTTGCGGTGCGAACATTGATTGATTTTCTAGGAACGCTTACCGAAGAGCAATTTGATACCGACAAATCCAAACGTCTTTCAGCGATGCTGCTCAATCTTCTGCATGACCTTGCTTCGTGGAGAGAAAATGTGTTTATCACCCAAGTGGCACGCGATATTCACTATCTTGATTCATCCCTTTTAAGTTCGTGTATTCAAATCGAAGCTATCTTTGATGAGAAGAGCCTCGACCCGAGTCATGATGATGATATAGAGTTCTTTTGATGTTAACATTGGGTTTTCCTCGGTGGAAAGTCCGCGCACCCTTAGTGCTTTGAGCGTTTGTAAAATCAGGTTTGTTTATGCCCCAAAGTACAGGGCATAAACAAAGTCTCATTTATTTGATTGGTGATGGATTTTGTAGGTATTTCGACCTTCTGCTTTGGCAACATAAAGGGCAAGGTCGGCATTTTTGATGAGCTGATTAAAATCAACACCATGATTGGGGAAGAGGCTAATACCAATACTGGTCGTTACATGTAAATCAAAGTTTCGAATGCGAATGGGTTGTGTGATGGCTTGAATCAGCTTGGTGGCAATGTGATTGAGATTTTTTTCTTCTTCAATATCATCGACTAAAATAATAAACTCATCCCCTCCAAAACGTGCAACGGTATCGCTTTTCCTTGTTGCCAGCAGCAGTGATTTTGCCACATGAATCAAAATCATATCGCCCACATCGTGTCCAAGGGTGTCGTTAATCTCTTTGAAATTATCCAGATCTAAAAAGAGCACACCAAATTTCTTACCGCTGCTTTGATTGTTTTCGATCAAAAGTTGCATGCGTTGTGTGAGCAGTGTTCGGTTGGCTAAGGAGGTGAGATGATCATAATGTGCTTGTTTGTAGATGATCTCTTTTTGTTTCATCAGTTTGTTTTTAGCCGTTTCGAGTTTTCGAATCGTCGCATTCGCAATCCTGTTTGCGTTGGCAAGCTCTTCGCTCTCTTTATTGCATTTGGCTTTCTCTTCCATCAAACTGGTTTGATCGTAAATAAGCACGGTCACCTGTTTTTCCTCAACGCAGTAAGGAATAATCGTAATGTCTTGCTGCATAAACTCAAAAATGGACTTGGTTGTGGTCGAATTTTTCATCGGAAAAAGGTAGTGATTTGCATCTGCCGTAAAAAAAGAGGGGCCTTTGAGCGTGAGTGCTGCTTTGATGTGGCGCTTCAAAGATTTGAGGCGTTCAGGGGAGAACTCAAACAGATCCAGAATATTTTTTCCGATGACCTGTTCCGCATCGATGTCGTTGTGCACGGTAAACCATTTGTTGGCGTAGTAGATCTTAAGATCAGCATCCATTGTTACGATGCCCACATTGATAGAATCAATAATTTTTTCGCAGTTGATCATGGTTATATCTTATCAATGGTATGTTTGAGATGATCGAGCATTTCGTTGTTCAGAAGAATAAACATATGCCCCAAGATATTCTCTTTTTCGATGTCAAGGGCGGTTTTGATGACAATGACATTGTCATAACCTTCGATTTTGTCGTATTTGTCCATCTCAGAAATTTCGCGTTTTTCGATGGAAGGGACTTTAAAAATGGTCTCGCCATGAATAATTTCACAAAATTTTCCAATACACGCGGAAGTGATAATGTTGGTCAGTTCTAAAATAGACGATTTAATATCCCCTTCATCGCTCATCTCTTGTTTGAGCAAAAGGTCACAAAACGCACGAGCAGAGTAGCTATTAAAGACAAACAGGACTTCGCCGTTAAATGAGCCTAAAAAGCGTTGCTTTGTCAGGTAAAATTCGTATCCTTCTTCCAGAACTTCGATGATTTTATCGTCTAAATTATGGATGGCAATGTTGGAAATATCAGGAATGTGTAGTTTGGCATGGTTGTCGAGCATATCGCCAATTAAAGAGGCGGAGAGTCCAAAAGAGACGTTAATCAACTCTTTTAAAATATCTTCTTGTTGCGGGTTAAAATAGGGCGTTGTCATTTAAAATACCAACTTTAAGAGGGTTGTACGAAATTCTTGTTCATCAACAGGTTTTGAGATCAGCGCCGAAGCACCAAGGCTTAAAACTTTTTCTTTCGTGCTTTTTTGACGATCCGCTGAGATCATCACCACCAGTGCATCTTTGTTGATGGCGCGGATAGCTTCCAGCGCTTCAAACCCATCGATAATAGGCATCGTAATATCTAAAAAAACAACATCAGGGCGGTGTTGGTCGTAAAGGACAATCGCCTCTTCGCCATTGCATCCTTCGATGATTTCCGCACTTTCAAGGATTTTTTTTGGAATCATTTCGATCAGCCATCGCCGTGATATTTTTGAATCATCCACGACTAAAAAAATCATTTTATTTGATAAGCCCATCTCATAATCCTCATAGTGTAATTCTATAGCCCAATATGGTACAAAAAATATCTTTAAAAAACTATATGAGATATTTTTTGCTCTCTTCTTTACTCGCATAAGGTGTCGCATGAAGAGTGCGTTCGCCAAGACTCAGTGCATAGGTTTGCTCTGGAATGGCTTTGGTAAAACTGAGCACCATGCGGCACGCAAGCGCTTCATCCAAAGCCGAAGCATTTTTAGAAAGAAGCGAGCTTGGTGCACTCATCTCTTCGTTTACATGTAAAAGATTAAACTTGGGATTGTGCAAAGAATCTATAAAATCGTTTTCGTGCTCATTGCGCCCAATGACCAGTTTTGCACCATCCGGAAGTCTAAAATGCCTTCCATTTTTGAGCACGTCAATGTCCTCTTTGACAAAGGTGTCGTGCGCGATGAAATCACGCATACGGGCACTAAATTGCACATCGGTCAGCAGACATCCGCCTGCAGGGGTGGGAAAATCTTCCCAGCCGAGCTCTTTGGCAAGGGCAAGTTGTGCATGGCGCCCTCTGCCATTGAGTCCTAAAAGTCTGCTTCGATCAACCCAGCCTTCACGCTCAGGTTTGGTCTCTTCCATCACTTGTGCACACAGAGGGCGCAGGATGATGTCCTCATCGATGTCATTGGCGATCTTTTTGACAAGACGCAAGGCGTCTTTATTTTGACTCATAGGACGTTGTCCGACCACTTCACCGGTTGCGATAAACGAAGCGCCATAGCGCGGAAGCAGGGATTTTGCGACCGTGAACATAAATCCATGACAGTCGATGCACGGATTGAACTGTTTGCCATAGCCGTGTTTGGGGCTAAAGAGAATTTTTTGGATATATTGATCGCGAACATCGATCACTTCGAGGGTTGCGCCTGCAATCGTGGAGCGGCGTTTAAGCGTTTCATAATGGTCTTCTTTGATACCAAATCCAATGTTAATGTGCAGAGCAATGACCTCAATGCCCTGATCACTTAAGAGTTTCATTGCGAGCATGCTATCCAGCCCACCACTATAGAGTACTAATGCTTTCATACGGAACCAATTCACCTTGTTTTAATTTCATCATTTTTTCTTGTATCTTGCGGATCAAAAACTGCTTTTTATCGTAACTGAGTTCACGCGCGGTTTTGATCTCTTGGAATTTTTCATTGTAGTAATGGTACAAAAAAGCGACCATCGAGGCAATGAGTGATTTTTCATCGTAAATTTTAATATCTTCCCAAAGCAAAATGCGTCTGAGTTTGGGGTGCTCAAACTGATTTTCCAACAGAAGCGTAAACTCTTCGTGATGGGTTTTGAACATCGAACTATCGATGGTGTCGAGCACCGTGTCGATCAGATTGGGCTGGCTGAGGATCGTTTTGATGATGGTCAGCTCCAACATGTCTTCAAACACTCGCTCTTTTTTATCGAGACGTTGGGGTTTATGGCTTTGGATTTTGACCAAATTGTGATGCAGTCCTAGTTTTTCGGAGAGCATGCCTGTGTAACTCTCTTGAATCGCTTGAGGCAGTGTTTTAAGGTAACTCATCGCCTCGGTTAGGGCTTGTTGTTTGGCTAACGGGTCTTTGAGATTGTACTTTTTGACCATGCGCTCTAGTGCAAATTCGATGAAGGGCTGAGGGGTTCGAAAGAGATGATTGAGCGCGTCCATCAACCCATTTTGCACCATATCGGCAGGGTCCATACCATTGCCAAAGAGGACAACGCCTCCTTTAATACCATGCGCACTTAAGAGAAATGAAGCTTTGAGTGCGGCATTAATGCCTGCATCATCCCCATCGTATGCCACAATTACTTCCGGATCACCCCTTGTGATGAGGGGAACATGCTCGTTCGTAAGGGCGGTTCCAAGCGTTGCCACGGCATGCGTAAAGCCTGCTTGATGCAGCATAATGACATCAAGATACCCTTCGGTAATGATGATGGATTTTTTCTTATAAATGCTCTCTTTAGCAAGTTGATAGCCATAAAGCAGTTGGGATTTGTTAAAGTGTTTGGTTTGAGGCGAATTGACATATTTGGCTGGGTGATTGGAGAGGGTACGTCCGCCAAACCCAACCAATCGGTTGCTGGGGGAATAGATGGGAAACGTGACACGCTCGATAAAACGCGCATAGGGTTGATTGTTTTCCCCCACACCTGCGACACCGTACTCCATACTTTCACTCATCGCGTAGCCTCGACTGCTTAGAAAATCCAGTGTGGCAAAGGAAGCAGGTGCATAGCCGATCTCAAACTTCTCCATGGAGGCTTCGGAAATGCCTCGTTTTACCAAATACTCTTTGGCAAAAGGTGTTTTGTCTAACTGTTTGACGTAGAAAAGATTGAGCGTTTCCATCAACTTTCGATCCTCTTTTTTCACCCCGTCACTGGTGGTGTAAGAGAGTGAAAAGTTGACCATATTGGCGAGTTTTTCGATGGTTTCAGGGTAGGAGAGCTTTTCATATTCCATCACAAACTTGATGCTATCGCCTCCTGCGCCACAGGCAAAACAGTGGTAAATTTGCTTCGAGGGGCTCACCACAAGGCTTGGACTGGTATCGTTGTGAAATGGGCAGACGCACTTGTAGTTTGCACCATTTTTCTTCAGCTCCAAGTACGAGCCTACGATGTCGACAATATCAAGGCGTTGTTTGAGATTCTCTATGGATGTTTTGTCTATCATGACTAAATTATAGCAAGTTTGGTATAATAGACATCTTTACAAACTTACATGCGAAGGTTTACGTTTTGGATAATTTTTTTATAGCGTACCGTGATCCTCTTTTTGGCGTCATTATCTTGTTTGCGATTGTCTTTGTGATCTCGTTTTCCAACTATTGGTGGGGTGTTTTTAAGAGCAAAGAAGAGAAGCAAAGTATCGATAAATTTGTTAAAAAATTTGAAATTGTCACCGATGAAAATGAGTATAAAAAGCTCCTCGAAGACGCTTCCATTCCTCTCGAATCCTTAGCCCTGCTTGCGCATGCGTATGGCAAAGGGGGCGATTATGAAAAAGCGATCAACATCTATCTGGTCACGCTCAAACGCGTTAAAGGCAAAGATGAGAAGCAGTACCTTCTCTCTACGTTGGGCAAAACCTATTTTAAAGCAGGCTTCCTTCGCCGAAGTTCCGAAGTCTTTTTAGAGTCACTGCACCTGCATCCACGCAACGAGGAGTCTCTGAAGTATTTAACGGTTGCTTACGAGCAACTTCAAGAGTACACCAAAGCCGAAGAGGTGCTAGACTCCTTGGAAGAGTTGGGTGCCAAAGTTGGGGTGCAGCGAGCCTATTTGAAAGCACTGAGTACGATTAAAGACAGTCGTCTTAAAGAGGGTGAAAAAGTTGAAAAACTGCTCGAACTCTCCGCTACAGCACCTTTTTTAAAGCGAAAACTGTTTGAATTCATGTTGGAAAACGGCATCAAAATTGAGCAGAACTTTTTTGAAACCTTGCCGTTTCGGGGCATGATGGATCTGTTGTGGTATGTGGATTTTAGGGTCTACGACATTCTTACATGTAAAGATCCTCTCGTGCAGCAAATCGCGATGGCACGGGGGCTTACACCCTATGTTGAGCCCAAGAGCGAAGCGCTGTTTGCACTGGATGTTTTAGGTAAACTTCACAGTGTGGGGTATACGAACGCAAGCATCAGTTTTGAGTACCTCTGCTTTGAATGCAAACACGTTTTCCCGATTCATTTTTACAGGTGTCCGCACTGCCAAAGCATCGATACCGTAACGATTCAAACCAACCTGATTAAAGCGGATCATGAAGAAAATATCTCTTTTCTGTGATGGTTCCTCCTTAGGCAATCCTGGGGCGGGTGGGTATTGCGCGATTTTACGGTTTGGCACGAGCGAGCGCATCGTCAGTGGCGGAATGGCAAACGCTACGAACAATCAGATGGAACTTTTGGCGGTCATCGAAGGCTTGGCGGCGCTTAAAGAGCCGTGCGATGTGACACTCATTAGCGATTCGAGTTATGTCATTAAAGGGATTAACGAGTGGCTTGAGGGGTGGAGGCGCAAAAACTTTGCGAAGGTGAAAAACCCTGAATTGTGGCAACGTTATCTTGATGTCTCTAAAACGCATAAAGTGCGTGGCATTTGGGTTAGAGGACACGACGGGCACACTGAAAATGAGATGTGCGATAAAATCGCCAAAGAAGAAGCAACCAAAATTAAATTGATGGAGTCATAATTATGCAAAAAAGATTAGAAGCGATACAGAAGCGCTTGGGTTATCAGTTTAGGGATCAAAACCTGATAATCGAGGCACTGACACACAAAAGTTCCAAACAACCCTACAACAACGAGCGCCTTGAATTTTTAGGTGACGCCGTGCTCGATCTCATCGTGGGTGAGTATTTGTACCACGAATTCACTGAAGTGGCGGAGGGCGAACTCTCCAAACTGCGCGCTTCCTTGGTGAATGAAAAAAGTTTTGAGAAGCTTGCACGACTGCTGCATTTGGGCGAATACATCTACATCTCTTTAGCCGAAGAGAACAACAATGGACGTGAAAAACCCTCTTTGCTCTCCAACGCATTTGAAGCGATCATCGGCGCTCTTTACCTTGAAGCAGGGCTTGAAAAAGCGAGGGATTTGGCGGTGGCCCTTTTGGAAGAGGCATACCCCAAAATCGATATGGACGCCATTTTTAGAGACCATAAAACCACGCTTCAAGAGCTTACGCAAGCCCATTTTGGCATGACGCCAGAGTACCGTTTGGTGCGCTCTTTTGGACCGGATCATAAAAAAGAGTTTGAGATCGCCGTGAGTGTGAGAGGTCGTGATCTCTCCATCGCGAGTGGCAAAAGTAAAAAAGAGGCGCAACAAAAAGCGGCGATGTTGGCGTTGGAGATTTTGAAAAAGGAAACGCGATGAACACCTTTGGCAAGCGTTTTTGTTTTACAACCTTTGGTGAGTCGCATGGAAAGGCGATTGGATGTGTGATCGATGGCGTTCCTGCAGGGTTAGCCATCGATGAGGCGTTTATTCAAAGTGAGTTAGATCGTCGCAAACCGGGGCAAAATAAGTTTGCTACCGCCCGTAAAGAGGGCGATCAAATCGAGATCTTAAGCGGTGTTTTTGAAGGGCTTAGTACGGGCACACCCATCGCGATGGTCATTTTCAACGAAAACCAAAAAAGCGGTGATTACGAGAGTGTCAAAGACCTTTTTCGCCCAGGGCATGCTGATTTTACCTATTTTCACAAATACGGCATTCGAGATTACCGTGGTGGTGGACGTAGTAGTGCCAGAGAAACGGCAGCGCGTGTAGCCGCAGGTGCGATTGCCAAATTGCTTTTAAAGGCTTTACATGTAAAGGTTCAAAGCGGCATTTGTGCCATTGGTGGCATTGAAGCCAAAAATTATGATTTTGCACGTGTCAGTCAAAGTGAGATTTATGCGCTTGATGCCAGTGTCGAAGAGGCGCAAAAGGCGGCGATTTTAGAGGCTAAAAATGCGCATGATTCTGTGGGTGGCGTCGCATTGGTGCAGGTCATTGGCGCTCCTGTTGGATTGGGTGAGCCGATTTATTATAAACTTGATGCTCTTTTGGCGGAAGC
The DNA here is from genome assembly GCF_000743525.1 of Sulfurospirillum sp. SCADC. Lineage (GTDB taxonomy): Bacteria > Campylobacterota > Campylobacteria > Campylobacterales > Sulfurospirillaceae > Sulfurospirillum. The sequence continues at coordinate 21,090 of NZ_JQGK01000016.1, forward strand.
GATGATGGGTATTAACGGCGTTAAAGGCGTGGAGATCGGTGAAGGGTTTAGCGCTTCAACACTCAGAGGCTCAGCCAACAACGATGCGATCACACAAGAGGGTTTTGCCACCAACCACAGCGGCGGCATTTTGGGCGGTATGAGCAATGGCGATGCCATTACATGTAAAGTCTATTTTAAACCCACACCGTCTATTTTTATCGCCCAAGAGACGATTGATACCAAAGGCAATGCGCTTACATGTAACCTCAAAGGAAGGCACGATCCGTGCATCGCAGTACGTGGGAGTGTCGTGGCAGAATCCATGGCGGCTTTGGTCATCGCTGATCTGCTTTTATTAAATCTTGGATCGAATATCGAACAGATCAAACGCGTTTACATGTAAAGAAGGAGTGGCTACGCAATGTAGCCACATGCTCTTATGTGAAGAGTAATAACGTACGATAAGTAATAAACGCCAATACCCACGCAGTGATAAAGGTAAAGAGCACTAAATAAACCGTGTATTTGAGACTCTCTGCCTCTTTATAAAAGACGGCAGTTGCAGCAAGGCATGGTAGATAGATCATAACAAAGACGATAAATGCCATTGCGGATGCAAAGTTCATATTTGAAGCGATAATCTCGCGAAGGGAATTGTCTTCTTCTGTCACTTCATCGCCCAAGGAGTAGAGCACGCCCAGCGTTGAGACGATGACCTCTTTGGCGGCCAATCCACTAATCGTAGCAACCCCCATCTTCCAGTCAAAACCAAGCGGTGCAAAAAATGGTTCAACCACTTTTCCCATCAATCCAAGGTAGGTATTTTCCATCAATTTTTCATGTTTTTCATTTTCAAGAGCGGCAATCGTATCTTCGAGGGAACCTGAATCTTGAGCACTCAGCTCAGCGGTTGTCTCTTCCGTAGGTTTCGTTTCCTCGGTTGCCTCTTTGTTTGGCGCTACCGTTTCAGCGGAAGCGGCATCATCCAGTTGTGCTTGAAGCGCTTCGATCTTGGTTGTATACTCCTCTTCGATCAGACTATTTTGAGGGTAAGAGCTGATAAACCAGATGAGCATGGACGCCAAAAGAATGAACGTTCCCGCTTTTTTGATGTACATCGCAGACTTCGAGTAGACCACGAACCAGAGCAGTTTGAGGCTTGGAAGACGGTATTTTGGCATCTCCATAACAAACGGCTCATCTTCACCTTTAAACGCAGTGACACGTAAAATTTTAGCCGCGATAAGCCCTAAGAGTGCACCTGTAATGTAAATGCCAAAAAGCACATTGCCTGCCATCTCTTCTTCAAAGAAAGCCCCTGAAAAAAGGACAAACACAGGAAGACGTGCGCCACAACTCATAAAACCGATGATAAACATCGTCAGCAGTCGGTCTTTTTTGTTTTTAAGCGTACGTGCTGCCATATACGCAGGTACAGAACATCCAAAACCGGTGACGAGCGGAACAAAGCTTTTACCGTGAAGTCCAAATTTATGGAAGAAGCCATCGAGTAAGAACGCGGCTCTTGACATATAGCCGGTGGTTTCCAAAAGCGCTATGCCTAAGAAAAGGATCATAATGTTTGGTAAAAACATAATAACACTGCCTACACCTGCGATGATACCATCCACAATCAGTGATTTGAGTGCTTCATTGCTGATCGTCTCTCCCACGGTATCACCCAACCAGCCAAAGCTATCTTCGATCCATCCCATAGGGATTTCACCGAGGCTAAAGGTGAGTTGAAACAGTCCCCACATGAGGAAGATAAAGATAGGAATTCCAAAGAGTTTGTGAATTAAAACGGCATCAATAGCTTGGGTAAAATTTTTACTTTTAGCGTTGGTCACACGGAGCACTTCGGCACATAACCCTGTGGAAAATGCGCTGTGTTGGCGGTTGATGACCTCTTCGATCTCTTCGCATTGGCAGTACATGTAAACATGGCCTAGCGCGTTGTTGAGAATTGGCTGAAGCTCAACGTAGAGCGGATGTTCGTGCATGTACGCATACATCTCTTTTTTCTGCCACAAAAGCCCAACGGCAATTTGGCGGTTTGTCAGTGCATTGGTTGCGTGAAAATGTTTGTCATCTAAAAATTTCACGATGGTTTGTAACTGCTCTTCGACTTCATCGCTGTAGATCATTTTAGGCGCAACGAGGGGATTTTTGTTTACATGTAAAATCTTCTCTACCAAAAGATCAATGTTGGTTTTGGTTTTGGAAGAGACGCGAATACATGGGATAGAGAGGATTTTGCTCATCGCATCGGCGTTGATGTCAATCCCTTCTTTGATCGCTTCATCGTCCATATTAAGAGCAATGATCATCTTCTTTTGAAGTTCCATGAGTTCCGTGGTGAGCATTAAATTGCGCTCTAAATTGGTAGAATCGAGGACATTTAAGATCAGGTCGTATTCGGCTGTGAGCAAAAAGTCTTTGGTCACTTTCTCATCGGCGGAGAAATCTTCAAGTGAATAAAGACCAGGAAGGTCGATAAATTCGATTGAAAAATCCTCGGTACTGAGATGCGCGGTTGCTTTTTCAACGGTCACGCCTGCAAAGTTTCCGATTTTAAGATTGGAGCCACTGATGGCATTGGCAAGGTGACTTTTGCCGACATTGGGTTGTCCGACAAGGGCAATAACAATTTTTTTCATTAGGCGACCTCGACTTCGATGAGTTTTGCTTCATCGAAACGAAGCGCTACTGCGCTAAAGCCAAGAGTAATTTTAATCGTATTTTTTTGAAGGCTTGTCTCGACGACTTCGACCTCTTTACCTACACCAAGACCTAGGGAAAAGAGGCGTTTTTTCAACGAATGTTGTGCGTATATATGGGTGATATGCGCTTTTTGATTTTTAGTGATTTGAGATAAATCCATAAGCATTCCTTTCTAAATCCAATTTCATAAGAGCGCATTATATAGACAGTAACCTTATGTCTAAATAAAAACGATTATTAAAATATAAATAAAATGGAACTGCTTTCTCGATGCAGTTATAACGTGAGGTGTCGTTTAGCCGTAATGTCAATATCATCTTTTAAAAGCGGATAGTGAAATTTGGACTGCGCTTCAAACGCGGCGATTTTACTCGTATCGTCGATGGAATTGATGGCAATAATGGCAAGCGTATCGGGATATTGCTCTTGCATGCGATCCAAAAGTGGCACCGCTTCGGTACACGAAACGCAGCACCACGATTTTACCTGCGTACTGCGCTAAATGAATGTCATCACCATTCAAGGTTTTGGCGGAGAGTTCAGGTGCTTGGGCATTCATCTTCGCTTTTTGAGGCACGGCGTTGCAGCCATGCAAAAGTAGTGCGAAAAAAAGCAAGGCAATCAAAACATTACGCATGAGGTGCCTCTTCCATTTTGCCATGACGAAGGTGGATGATGCGATCCGCATAACGCCCAAGTTCAGGATTATGGGTGATCAGAATGATTGTTTTGCCTTCGATCTCGATACCAAGTGCTCCACCTTTGGGCAAAACAATGATGTTGGAGCCGTAACTGCGAAGCTCAAGTGCGACCTTATCGCCAATACCAAGCGTAATGTTGAGCATTGAAGCAACCAGTATGGAGACTAAAAAGATGGTCAAAAAGGCGAGCATCTTTTGGGTTTTATTGCCCCAGAGGGCACTTTTAAGGAGTGTGTATTCCATCATTTGTTCACGTCTCCTAACGCTTGGTAGCCTTGTGCTCTCCAATGCGATTCACTGGCGGTATCCACGTAGCGCTCAGGGTTTTCTTTAAATTTTTCATACGTGTCACTGTTTTCAAAGTAGTACGTTTTTCCACCAAAGACGTAGGTTTTTAGTGCTTTGAGGTTAATCAGTTTCGCGCCACTCACAGGATCGGTGACCGTTTTTTCGACAACCTCAGAGAAGTAGTTCACCCCTTTGAGAATCGTCTCAAGTTTGAATGTGATCTCTTTGCCATCAAAATGATAGGGGAAAGGAATGGGGTTGCAGCCACCCTCTTTACCGACGGATGGGATAAAAATACGTACATTGCACGCGATACAAATGAGTTCATCGCCTTTTTTAACATAGCCCATATCGCCGCAAATCATACACGCGTCAAACACCGCAACGGGCGCGTCTTTGTCTTTGTAACGGTTGAGTAAAAAGAAGCGAATTTTATTGCCCTCGTCGGTAATGTAGGCAAAACGGTGCAGGTCGTTGTCGCGCAACAGCTCCATCGGGATTTTAAATTCACCGTTTACGGGCTCTAAAATCGTCGGTGTCGAAATGGTTGGCGGACGTGAAGCGACCAAATCGTAATAGAGTAAAAATGTACTCATGGTAAGCACGATAAGCATGTTACATGTAAAGATTTTTTGCAGATGGGATCTTCTTGCACGAATGCGCCTAGAGGCGATGACGCCCACTGCTTCTTTACGCTCTTTAGGCGGTTGTTGGCGCAGAAAAAGAGCGCTTAAGCCAATGACGAGGGCAAGGTAAAGGTAGGTAAAAAATGACGAGTAGTGCAACACTTTAGCCACTGCGGAGAGAAGCCATGTGGAAGTTGGGAGCAGACCCAAACGCATTAAGGCTATACCCAGTTCGCCCAAAACAGTGACCAGCAAAAAAAGTGTGGTCAATGCAATGGCAACATTTCGAACGCTAGGGCTGAGCGTTTCCGTGACCTTTGCCATAAGCCAGTAAAGCAGCAAAAGCAACCCTGCGCTCAAGACCACAATGCCCAAAGAGACGATGGAAAGCGTGTCTAAAAGCGCACCCTTCAGCAGTGGAAAATCGCGACTCAGTGTGCCATACTCGATGCCAAAAGAGATCGCAAGCAGTGCCATGAGCGCCAGTTTGAGGCTCTTAAAAGGAAGCAGACACACTGCCCAGCCCAGAAGCAATAAAACGGCGATAACACCGTTGGCATAAAGCTTGAGTGTGGTATCCCAAAGGTAGAGATTGGCAAATTCAAAGAGGCCAATTCCTATCCAAATACCGATAAAAGAGGCTAAAAAAGTGGCTTTGAGGCTCGGGTGTTTGCTCCATAAAGCGCTCAAAAGCGTCAAGCCCAGTAATGCTTGCATCACGTGGATAAAATAAATTGACATTGCGTCGTGTCCTTCAACAAAAACTTGCGTCTTTTTTTGTTTACATGTAAGAAAAAGAGACGCAAATTTTGGGTCAAAAAGAAGAGCACCAAGGCTCTTCTTAGGGGTTTAGTCTTGAATACCTGTGTATTTAAATTTATAGCTTGTGGTGAACGGTTCAAACCATTTACCAACACCGGTTGCAGCATCGGCATGTCTTCCAAAACCTTGTTTGGAAGGGTTGTCGATGGTAAATTTCACTTCGTAGTTACCGACACCGAGCATTTTGATATTCGCTCCGTAGTGAGGACCATCGGATGCAACCATTGGCATGAAATTACCTTTTTTGCTTTTGCCTGTATCGAGGTTTTTGATCTCATAACTGACGGTTAAGTAAGGAACCCATTCACCAGCTGCAAAACCGTTGGTATTTCCCTCTGTTGCGCTGATGTCTGCTTCAAGATGCACATCGGCTTGTGAAGGTGCGAGGGTCGATGCCTTTTGGTTCCATATCGATTGGTTTAAGGTACACAGCCGCAATCGCCATGTGATTCATCACCACCTCTTCGCCAATAGGTTACTCTTTAAACTCAGCCTCTGCAGCATGGGCTAACATAACGGCTACGCTCAGTGCTAAGACTGATTTTGCCAACATTTTTAACATAGTTCCTCCTTAAAAAATTTAGATCTCAAAATCGTTCTCCTTTTTTTGAGATTCAAGCTTTTTTCGCTTGAATCATGATGTATAACGAGCCAAAAACGAGCCCCAAAACAAGCACGGCTTGGGGAATCAGGCTTTGCATGTACGGATAAAGTCCAAGCCATGTCATCGTTGGAAACCCTTCAATGAGGGTAGGTTGAAACACTTTACCTTCCACGAGTTCCATAATGCCTTTGCCGGTAAAAACAATTGCCATGTAAAAGATGATCGCGCTGGTGATCATGAAAAAAGGCTTAATCGGAATCCTGATCGCTCCTGCTTTGAGAAGGAAAAAGAGAATGACAAGCGCAATGACACCGATGCCAAATCCTGCGGCTAACATGCTGTACCCTAGCGGTGTTTTCGCATCAAAAATAAGTGCTTGGTAAAAAAGCACGGTCTCTGCACCTTCGCGGTAAACCGCTAAAAAGACCGTAAACCAAAGGGCTCTGATCGAACCAGAGCTGAGGGATTCTGAGACTTTCTCCGCAATGTAGTGGCTCCATTTTTTCGCGTGCGCATTGGAGAGAAGCCAAAAGCCCACGTAGTACAGCAGTCCTACGGCGACGAGCATCGTGACACCTTCTAGCATTTCGCGCGATTCTCCTGGATTTTGAAAGATCAAATTCATCACAAAAGCGGTCACAAAACTAAGAATAATCGCGCTCCATAAAGCGCTGTAAACGATGTTAAGACGTGTTGTGTTGCCACTTTTGATCAAATAGGCGATGACAGCGGTGACGACGATGAGTGCTTCAATGCCTTCACGTAAAATGATGATCAACGCGTAGAGAAATTGACTCCATGGTGAATCCGAACCCGAGAGTTTTTCAGCCCCCGAAGCCACTTGCGTATTTAATGAATCCATCTCGCTTAACACACTCTCAGGGCTGCTTTGGTTTTTCATCAACGCTACGATCTTGCTAAAAGAGCCTTCGATGCTTGTTTTAAGCGTGCTATCGCCCGCGCCAATTTTGACTTCCATCCCGCTGGCTTCAAAGATGTCAAAATAGAAATTTTGAACCAATTGCATCGCTTTTTTCGCTTCACCTGTGCGGTAGAGTGTGTGCGCTTCAGCCAATTTTGCTTTGAGGTTTGCCATCACAGGCGCAAAATCTTCTTTAACTTCTTCAATCGCCTCTTCTTTAACGCTCACAACTGCGAGTTTAGCCGCGTCTGTTGGTAGTTCAAGAAGGCTGTGCCAGATGTTGCTTTTGAGACGTTCCAGCTCCTCTTTGGTGTGAATCTCTTCATCCACCGCGCGAATGACACGCCCCATCTCTTGCTGAATCTGGCTATCGCGCCATTTGGAGATGTATTTACGTACCGCCGTTTCGATCATGCCGTTGCGATACTCTTCAAATTTGACCGAAGTGATGATAAATTTTGTCTCTTCTTTATCGCCTTTTTCAAAAGCAACTAAAGCTTTGGCGTATTTGGTTTCGATATGGTTGTAGAGCGTTTTCCACTTAATGTCTAATGTAGGCTCGGGTGTTTGCGTTGCAACTTCAACATGGCTGTCATCGCTTTTTTCACCCACAAGGCGTGTTCCTTTTTCCAGTTTAGGCAGCACTTCTGCCATTTCAGCGGAAAGATTGTCCATCACAGCTTTGACTTCAGTGATAGAAGCGCCATCGTTAATCAGCTTACGAATCGAGACAAATTGTGCTTCCATGGCATAGGATTTTTTACCCGAAACATTGATGCGAATCGGTCCTTCAAGGTTTTCAAAAAGCTCAAAATAGGCACTTTGCGCCACTTGCTTTGCCTCTTCTTGCTCGCCTTTTTCATAGAGCGCTAAACTCTCTTGAAAGGTTTGGTTGATTCGGTTCATAATATCTGCATAATTGGTTGTAGCAGCCGAAAAAAGCAAGGAGGGGAGAAATCCCATCAAAAACAGGCAGAGCATCTTAAACTTTGGAATGACCTTTGATGTATGACGTTACATGTAAATAAAACTAGTTTACAAATTAATAATTATAATAGAATAATAATACTACAATTCTTTGAGAAGTATAAAATGTGTGTTAAATGATTTTTAACACACATAGAAAAAAGAGATGAAAACGAAGTTTTTTGAAGAGTCCAGTGGTTAGTGCAGGCAAAGAGCTTTGTTGTTTTTGATCTGTCGAGAATGTATGAAGCAAGCCTTATTCTGCCAACAAAGTTGGCAAGCTTCAGTGCCCCAGTGGCTAACGTAGGGAAAAGAGCTTTGCTTTTTTCCCGTGTCAAATTAAAATGAAAACAATGAAGGTTGCGAGAGTGATTTGAGTTTGAAGGATTTTCGGTGAATGTCGCAGTAGCCAAAGGCTTTGATTTTTTCGACATGTAAAGCACTGCCATAGCCTTTGTGTTTTTCAAATTCGTACTGTGGATAGGTGGGTGCGATCTCGTACATGTAGCGGTCACGGCTGACTTTGGCTAAGATGCTTGCTGCACTTACTTCTGGAACTTTGGCATCGGCTTTGACCATCGTTGTGATGCCCGAAACACCAAAATTGCAGTTGCCATCCATTAAAATCTCATGCTCCGAAAAGTGCGCTTTGATCGTTTCTATGGCGTATCTGAGGCAAGCACTGAGTCCTTTGGCATCGACCATAGCATGGTCGCAAAAGACAATTTTAAATTCGGCTTTACTTTGAAGGATCTCAAAAAAGGCTTCGCGCTGTTTTTCAGTGAGTTGTTTGGAGTCATTGAGTCCTATGACGGGCTCTTTTAAAATAGTGCCGGCTACGACGAGCGGTCCTGCTAAACATCCCCGTCCAGCTTCATCAATACCACATAACATTGCATTCCTTTTAATCCTTACATGTAAACGAAGTTTAGTGTAGATTTGCTAAAATAGTAGACTTCTTCCCTAGCCCATTGAAAAAAGAGTATCGCTTATAGCACATCACTTTTTAAAACTAAAAACATCGCCATAGCTTCGGCTATGACTCAATTTTGAGTTTCAAAAATTAACGTACTCTAAGCAAACTCTTCATTTTTTCAAGGGTTAGGAAAGAAGTCTATTGAAGGAGTTAAGACATGTTCCATGAAAAAGAAGACCTTGAAAAAGCGTTCAATAAAGAGCTTTTTGTGATCAAAAATGACCTGTACTATCAGCAAATTGATTTGACGAAAAACAAGAAAAAGGAACTTTTGCGTGTCGACATCTCGTACAAACCGCACAGCACGCTCAGTGGCGACACCTATTCCCTTCGTAAAACCAACGATGGAAGGTTGGTGGGGTTTATTGCCGATGCGATGGGAAAAGGGCTCTCTGCGGCGATGAGTGCGATGGCGATCACCCGATTTTTAAACTATTTTTTTGATGAGCTCGAAGAGGAAGAGGGATTTGTTTTTGATGTCTGGATCACCAAGACGCTAAAATTTTTGCAAAAAAATCTCTTTGATGAAGAGATCATGAGCATTTTGTTGGTGGAGTATGATATTCACAAATCCGTTGTCAAATACGCATCTTGTGGCATGCCAGCCTTTTTTATCATCAGTGAAAAAGGTGAGTTTCAATCAATCCGCAGTAACAATCCTCCTTTAAGTATTTTCACACAAAGTGTGCGCAGTAACACCCTTCCTTCCGTTCCGATTGCGAAGATGCTCTGCTACAGCGATGGACTTAGCGAGAGTCTCCTGCGTGATGGAAAACTCTATGCTTCGTGTTTGAAAGAAGACTTTGTTGACTCCATATGCGTTAAAGATTTTCGGGATAAAGTGAAAGAGCGCATTGGCAAGGGAGATGATGATCTGACCTACATTTACATCCAAAAATTGGAGATTTTCAAAACGTTTAAGGTGCTTCGCATTCCCAGTACTTACGAAGCGATCGATGAAGCACTGCTTGGCATTACGCAGTATCTAAAAGCGCATCATATTGATAGTAAAACATCGAGTCAGATTATGCTAACCCTCTCAGAGCTTCTGCTCAATGCTTTGGAACATGGCAGTTTTGGGGTCGATAAAGCACGGAAGAATTATCTGATGGAGCATAATGTATTTGATGAGGAGATGCTGCGGCTTGAGAAAGTGCATCAGCGCAAAAAGATCAAGATCGTCTATGGCATCATTCCGAATGGCAGGCGCGAACTTTTTGAGGCGACGATTAGCGACCAAGGCGAAGGGTTTGATACGATGGTGCTCAAAAACATTGTCCTCAATGCGGAGAAGTTTAGCGGACGGGGGTTTGTCATTATTCGCAAACTTTTGGATCATTTTTATTTCAACAAAAAAGGCAATGCCATTACGATTCAAAAATTCATCACTCCGACGTTAGAGTTGTAGTGCCCACTCCCAAAAAGGGGCGATGGAGAAGCTAAAGCCTCCGATGTCTTTGGCACTTTCACTGCTCAGGGTGACGACTTCAATACGCTTTACATGTAAAGCCCAAAAGGTCGGTAAAAGCTTTTGAAGTTTCATCTCAATCGCTTCAGTGGTCGCAAACCCAACGCAGACAATGGCAAGCGATTCTTCTGGGAGAAAAAAGTCAATTCCCTCTTCGTAAAAGACGGTTTTACCGCGTTTAATGAGCTCCAAAAAGACCATATTTTCAAAACGCTTCAAAAAATCTTTCTTAAACGTCAGGGCGTCTTTGAGCGCAAAATCAATCGGATAGACTTTTTTAGCGTAGCTTGGTTGGTTGAACTTCTCGACAAAGAACAGCAATTTTTGATCGACCAACTCAGAGGTGATGGCATAGAGTTTGTCTTTGGAAATTTTGGTAAAACTCTTTAAATGGTTGTAAATCTGAAAGAGCGAAATTTTGCTTCCTTGCAGTTCACACAACCGTTTGTAGATCAAAAAAGTGGTCGTGTCATTGAAGATAAGATGCAACATCATCTGCATCTGCCGTTGATAATCTTGCTCGACACTTTGCACGATGTGCGGGTAGGTGCCGTGGTTGGTGAAGAGATTGAAGAGATGCTCAATATTCGAGTGTTTTTTATCAAACGAGATAAACTCCTCAAAATCTAAAGGGTAAAGTGTCAGAGAGTCAAAGCCCAAAAGTGTTTTACATGTAAAGGTGGTTGTGAGAAGGATCTCCTCTACACTCGGAAGCTCAAACGAGAAGTCAAAATGCTCGATGACAAGGAGTTTGATGCGGTTTTTTTGCACAAAAAGAGGCAAGTGTTCCGCCACCAAATGAGACTCCACGCGATCATCGGAAAAATCAATGTAGAGGTAGCTTCCTTTGTCATAATGGCTTAAATGATCAATAATCAAATGCGTTTTACCACTCTTCCTCGGCCCATACAAAATGGTTTTTTTGTGCGTGATAGATAGTTTTCGATCCAAAAAGAGACTGTTTTTAAAATTCATTTCGTAAAAAAATTGGAGTGTTTGCATCATTTTCCTTTGGGGAAAGTTTATTATCTTCCTTATTAAAAGGAAATAAAATGAATATTCGTACGCTAAAAAGCCCTATATTTCTTGACTTCTTATATCTATTGTTGTAAAATCACAGTCCTTTAATTAGGTCATCTTCAAGGTGGCAAGTTCTTTACAGGGGTACCAAATGGAAAAAATTAGACTTAAACTCAAGGCGTATGACCATAGAGTTTTAGACAGATCTGTTGCAGCTATCGTCGAAGCTGTCAAACGAACTGGAGCCGAGATCGTCGGACCAATTCCTATGCCTACAAAAATCAAGCGCTATACAGTGCTTAGATCTCCGCACGTAAACAAATCTTCAAGAGAGCAATTTGAGATGAGAATCCATGCACGTATGATCGACATCGTGTCTGCGACGACTGATACAGTTGATTCACTCATGAAACTTGACTTGGCACCTGAAGTCAATGTTGAAGTTAGAGCTATGGGTAAATAAGGGGTAATGATGGAATATATTATTGAAAAAATCGGCATGAGCCGAACAATCGCAGTACCAAGCGTTCCTGTCACGTTACTCAGAGTCTTAGAAGCAAAAGTATGTGAAGTTAACGCTGAAAAACGTGCTTTAGTTTCATATGTGAGTGGCAAAAAAATGAACAAAGCTATTGCGGGTCAGCAAAAGAAATATAACCTTTCTGCTGCATTCAACCGTTTCGTAACACTCGATGTTGCAAACGCTGAAGCTGGGGATTTAGATACAGCACCTTTGGGTGAAGCCAAAACACTGAAAGTCTCTTTGAGTACTAAAGGTAGAGGTTTTACAGGTGTTATGAAACGTCACAATTTTAGTGGTGGACCAGGTGCTCACGGTCACCGTTTCCATAGAACTACGGGCTCAATCGGTAACTGCGAATGGCCAGGTCGTGTTCAAAAAGGCAGAAAAATGCCAGGTCATTATGGTAACACTCAAGTGACTGTAAAAAATGAGATCGTTTCATTTGACGCACAAAATGGTATCTTAGCTGTTAAAGGCTCCGTGCCAGGTGCAAATGGATCATTAGGTAAAGTAAGGATTGTTAAATGAGTAGCGCAATCGTATTAAATGAAAAATTAGAAAATGTTGGTGCATTGGCTCTTCCTTCAAGTTTTGAAGAGATCCATTCACATAACCTATATCTTTATGTCAAATCATACCAAGCTGCGCTTCGTTCCAACACTGCTCACTCTAAAACAAAAGGTGAAGTAAGTGGTGGTGGTAAAAAACCATGGGCTCAAAAAGGTCGTGGTGGTGCACGTGCTGGTAGTAGAAGAAGTCCAGTATGGGTTGGCGGTGGTGCTGCATTTGGCCCAAAAGCTAACAAAAACTATGATTTGAAAGTTAACAAAAAACAGAAAAAATTAGCACTTGAATTCGCATTGAATGAAAAAGCGCTTAATAACGCACTTTTTGTTGTTGATTCTTTAACCGTAGAATCAGGTAAAACTAAAGATGCAGCAAAAATCGTAAAAACACTTGGAACAAGAGACGCATTAATCGTTAAAGAGTTGGTTGATGAGAATACATTGTTAGCGTTTAGAAATCTTCAAAACTGCTACCTTGTCGAAGCGAATGAGCTTAATGCGTATTTAGCAACTGCGTTCTATGCGGTAATCATAGAAAAATCAGTGCTTGAAACAATCACAAAAGAGGGCTAAGAATGGCTGATATTACTGATATTAAGGCAATCCTTTATACTGAAAAGAGCTTGAGCCTTCAAGAGAATGGTACTGTGGTTATCCAAACTTCCGTAAGAATGACAAAAAATGGTTTAAAAGAGGTATTAAAACAATACTTTGGTTTCACTCCATTAAAAATCAATTCTCTTAGAGTTATGGGAAAAGTTAAGAAGTTTAAAGGCATTGAAGGCAAACGTAATGATTTTAAAAAGTTTTATGTTCAGTTGCCAGAGGGCGCTAAACTAGAGAATGTGGAGGCGTAATCATGGCAATAAAATCATTTAAACCCTATACCCCCAGTCGTAGATTTTTAACAGGACTTGATTCAGGTGACATTACGGCAAAAGCCAGTGTTCCTTCACTCCTTGTTAAAATTGCTGCAACGGCAGGTAGAAATAACAATGGTAGAATCACTTCTCGTCATAAAGAAGCGGGTGCTAAAAAACTGTACAGAATTATTGACTTCAAACGAAGAAAATTTGATGTAGAGGGAACAGTAGCTGCTATTGAATATGATCCAAACAGAAACTGTAGAATTGCGCTGATCAATTATGCCGATGGTGACAAAAGATATATTCTTCAACCATCAGGTCTAAAAGTAGGCGATAAAGTTCAATCAGCTGAAGCGGGACTGGATATTAAACCCGGTAATGCAATGAAACTTAAAAGTATCCCTGTGGGTACGATCTTACATAACGTCGAACTCAAACCTGGTAAAGGCGGACAAATGGCACGTAGTGCTGGTGGTTACGCTCAACTTATGGGTAAAGAGACTCAGTATGTTATGGTAAGACTTCCAAGTGGTGAGATGAGACAAATTTTGGCTGAGTGTATGGCTACGGTTGGTGTTGTCGGAAATGAAGATTGGGCTAACGTCGTCATCGGTAAAGCGGGTCGTAACAGACACCGTGGTATTCGTCCTCAAACTCGTGGTTCTGCTATGAACCCAGTCGATCACCCACACGGTGGTGGTGAGGGTAAAACCAACTCAGGACGTCATCCAGTAACGCCATGGGGACAACCAACTAAAGGTAGAAAAACTCGTAAGAAAAAAGCGAGCGACAAACTGATTATTTCTAGAAGAAAAGGAAAATAGATGGCTAGATCGCTAAAAAAAGGTCCTTTTGTTGACGCTCATTTGTTGAAAAAAACGGTTGAAGCAAAAGAGACAAAATCAAACAAGCCGATTAAGACATGGTCTCGTAGAAGTACTATTATTCCTGATATGATCGGTTTGACATTCAATGTCCATAACGGTAGAAACTTTGTTCCAGTTTACGTTACAGAGAACCATATCGGTTATAAAATGGGTGAATTCGCACCAACTCGTACGTTCAAGGGTCATAAAGGCTCTGTTCAGAAAAAAATTGGTAAGTAGGTAGACTATGAGTAAAGCAATATTAAAATTTATCAGATTATCTCCTACAAAAGCAAGGTTAATTGCACGTGAAGTTCAAGGAATGAATGCTGAGCTTGCTATGGCAAGTTTAGAGTTTATGCCAAACAAAGGTGCAAAAATCATCTCTAAAGTGATCGCTTCTGCTGTTTCTAATGGCGGATTTGAACCTCAAGAAGTCGTGGTTGCTTCTTGCCGTGTTGACGCAGGTCCGGTACTTAAACGTTTTCTGCCAAGAGCAAGAGGTAGTGCAAGTGGCATTAGAAAACCAACTTCTCATGTATTTGTTGAAGTAGCAAAAGCTGCAAAGAAGGAAGACTAAGATGGGTCAAAAAGTAAATCCGATTGGTTTAAGACTTGGTATTAATAGAAACTGGGATTCACGTTGGTTCCCAGGTAAACAAACCTTAGCGACAAGCATTGGTGAAGATTACAAAATTAGAACATTTTTGAAAAAAGAGCTTTACTATGCAGGTGTGAGTCAAATCTTGATCGAGCGTACTGCTAAAAAGCTTAGAGTGACTGTTGTTGCAGCACGTCCTGGTATCATTATTGGTAAAAAGGGCTCTGATATTGAAAAATTAAGAGTTAAATTAACCAAATTGATTGATAAAGATGTGAATGTCAACATTAAAGAAGAGAGACGCCCTCAAGCTTCTGCTCAACTGTGTGCAGAAAACGTTGCAATGCAACTTGAGCGCCGTGTCGCCTTTAGAAGAGCAATGAAAAAAGTGATTCAAGGTGCACAAAAATCAGGGGCTAAAGGTATTAAAATTTCTGTCTCTGGACGTCTTGGTGGCGCTGAGATGGCAAGAACGGAATGGTACTTAGAAGGACGCGTTCCTCTTCATACGCTAAGAGCAAAAATCGATTACGGTTTTGCTGAAGCACACACAACATACGGTGTTATTGGTGTTAAAGTATGGATCTTCAAAGGTGAGGTTCTTGTAAAAGGACTTGTTCCTGAAAAAGAAGAAGCACCTGAGAAAGAGAATTCACGCAAGCCAAGAGCGCGTAAAGAGAGAGGTAAAAACTAATGTTAATGCCTAAACGAACGAAATATAAAAAGCAGATGAAAGGCCGCAACCGCGGTGAAGCCAGCAGTGGCGCATCAATCTCTTTTGGTGAAATCGGTCTTAAAGCCGTTGAAGCAGGACGTATTGATTCACGCCAAATTGAGGCTGCGAGGATTGCGTACACACGACATGTGAAGCGTCAAGCAAAGACATGGATTCGTGTATTCCCAGACAAACCATTAACGGCTAAACCTATCGAAACACGTATGGGTAAAGGTAAAGGTTCTGTTGATAAGTGGGTTATGAATATTAAGCCTGGTAGAATTATTTTTGAAATGGCCGGTGTTTCTGAAGAGTTAGCGCGCGAAGCATTAACCCTTGCAATGCACAAATTGCCTTTCAAAACCAAGATTGTAACTCGAGAGAGCGAAAATGAAGTATATTGATTTAAACGGCAAAAGCGCGTCAGAGCTTTTAGAGTTGTTAAAAGAGAAAAAGGTTCTTTTGTTTACATTAAGACAAAAGTTAAAAACAATGCAACTTACTAATCCAAATGAGATTAAAGAAGTTAGAAGAGATATCGCACGTATTAATACGGCAATTTCTGCTCAAAACAAGTAGGGGTAACTAATGGCTTTAAAACGAGAGATTCAAGGCGTAGTTGTTCAGAAAACTGGTGATAAAACCATCACCGTTTTGGTAGAGAGACGTGTAATGCACCCACGATATCGCAAGTTCGTTAAACGTTTCAAAAAATACCTTGTCCATGACGAGAGCAACCAAGTCAAAATCGGCGACACAGTAAGCGCTATTGAGTGCAGACCACTTTCAAAAAGAAAGTCTTTTAGACTGAATGTGATTGTTAAAGTGGGAGTTGAATAATGATACAAAGTTTTACAAGATTAGCTGTTGCTGATAACAGTGGTGCTAAAGAGATTATGTGTATTAAAGTTCTTGGTGGTAGTAAACGTCGTTATGCAACCGTAGGCGATGTTATCATCGCGTCTGTCAAAAAAGCGTTACCAAGTGGTAAAGTTAAAAAAGGACAGGTGGTTAAGGCGGTTATCGTAAGAACAAAAAAAGAGATCCAAAGAGAGAATGGCTCATTGATTCGTTTTGATGAAAATGCTGCTGTTATTCTTGATAACAAAAGAGAGCCAATCGGTACACGTATTTTCGGACCAGTCGGTCGTGAAGTTCGTTATGCTAACTTTATGAAAATCGTATCTTTGGCACCGGAGGTACTATAATGGCGACGAAGATGAAAATTAAAAAAGGCGATACTGTTAAAGTAATCGCAGGCGACGATAAAGGTAAAGAGGCAAAAGTACTTCAAGTAATGCCTAAAACTTCACAAGTCGTTGTTGAAGGTTGCAAGGTAGTAAAAAAAGCCATTAAGCCAAGTGAGAGCAACCCTAAGGGTGGTTTTTCAAATATTGAGAAACCAATTCATGTCTCAAATGTGGCTAAAGTAGAGGGTAAATAATGAACAGATTGCAAGAGAAATTTAATGCTGAAGTTCAACCAGCATTGGTTAAAGAGTTTAATATTGCTAATCCTATGTTGTCACCTAAAATTGAAAAAGTCGTTATCAGCGTTGGTGCTGGTGAAGAAGGTAAAGATACGAAGTTATTACAAAATATCGTCGATACCATCTCTTTAATCGCTGGTCAAAAAGCGGTTGTTGCGAATGCTAAAAAATCAGTTGCTGGTTTTAAAGTACGTGCTGGTTACCCGGTCGGTGTTAAAGTAACACTTCGTAAAGAGAATATGTACGCATTTTTGGACAAACTTATCTCTGTAGCACTTCCAAGAGTAAAAGATTTTAGAGGGCTTCCACGAGTAGGTTTTGACGGACGTGCAAACTACAACTTTGGTCTTAATGAGCAATTAATGTTTCCTGAGGTTGAGTATGATAACATCATGAAAACTCACGGAATGAATATTACGATCGTAACAACTGCTAGCAATGATAAAGAAGCATTTAAACTTCTTGAACTCATTGGTTTGCCGTTCGCAAAAGGTAAATAATATGGCTAAAAAATCGATGATTGCAAAGGCTGCAAGAACGCCTAAGTTTCAAGTAAGAGCATACACACGATGTCAAATTTGCGGACGTCCGCATTCTGTTTACAAAGATTTTGGTATCTGCAGAATTTGTCTTCGTAAAATGGCAAATGAGGGTCTTATTCCAGGCCTCAAAAAAGCAAGCTGGTAAGGAAATAGACTATGATTAATGATCTAGTAGCAGATTCTTTAACAAGAATCAGAAATGCATCAATGCGTAAACTTGATGTGACTAAATTAATGCATTCAAAACTGGTTGAAGCGATTTTAGTTATTTTCCAAAACAAAGGTTATATCGAAAGTTTTAACGTTGTTGAAGAGGGTCCTAAGAAATTTATCAATGTTGTTTTGAAGTATGATGCAAGAGGCACCCAAGTCATTAATGAAGTGAAAAAAATCTCAAAACCTGGACGTAGAGTCTATAAAGGTCGCGATGAAATTAAACGCTTCAAAAATGGTTATGGTACGATTGTGGTTAGTACATCAAAAGGTGTTCTCAGTAATGATGACGCACACAAAGCAGGTCTTGGTGGCGAAGTTATCTGTAGTATTTGGTAATTAGCTGTTCTTTTATGGTATTCGATATCCATTCTAAGATTGTAAGCTTATCGTAGACAAGTAAAAGGAAATAAAATGTCTCGTATTGGTAAAAAGCCTGTTAAGATTCCTGCTGGCGTTGAAGTGTCAGTCAATGGTGATTTAATAGAGTTTAAAAAAGGCAGTGTTCAAAAAGTATTGGACACCAAGGGAAATGTTGACGTAAAAGTTCAAGATGGAGAGCTTGTATTTATTTCAAAAGGTGCTGATCGTCAAAGCAGCGCTTTTTGGGGAACATACAGGGCCCTTGGTCAAAATGTTATCACAGGTTTAACCGAAGGTTTTAAAAAGCAACTTGAAATTAACGGTGTTGGTTACAGAGCTGCCGTTAATGGTAATGTTCTTGAGCTTCAACTTGGATTTTCGCACCCAATCAATTATGAATTTCCAAAAGATATTCAAATTGCTGTTGAGAAAAACGTGGTGACTATTCAAGGTGATGACAAGCAAGTAGTTGGTCAGATTGCTGCCGAAATTAGAAGTTTTAGAGCTCCAGAGCCTTACAAAGGTAAAGGTGTTAAATATTCTGATGAAACTATTATCCGTAAAGCCGGAAAAACTTCCAAGAAGTAGGGGTAAGAGATGAGAGCAAATATTTTAAAACGAAAGCTTGCATTAAGAGTTAAACGTAAAAAAAGAGTAAGAGCAGATATTTCTGGGACTGAACAAAGACCAAGAATCTCTTTCTTTAAATCAAATAGATTTCTTTATGCGCAAGCAATAGATGATATTAGTGGTGTTACGTTGGCAAGTGTCGATGGCAAAAAATTAGGGTTCAATGCTAGCAAAGCAAGTGCAACAGAAGTTGCAAAAGTTTTTGCGGAGACGCTCAAGGCTAAGAACTTAACTCAAGTTGTTTATGATAGAAATGGTTATTTGTATCATGGGGTAGTTGCTGCTTTTGCAGACGGCCTTAGAGCAAACGGCATAGTGCTATAAGAAAAAGAAGAGGATAACGATTCAATGGAAAAATACAACAGAGAAGAGTTTGAAGAAGTCATCGTTAACATTGGCCGCGTAACAAAAGTTGTTAAAGGCGGTAGACGTTTTAGATTTACAGCACTCGTTGTTGTTGGAAATAAAAAAGGTCTTGTTGGCTTTGGTTTTGGTAAGGCTAAAGAGGTTCCTGATGCTATTAGAAAAGCAGTTGATGATGCGTTTAAAAACATTGTCAAAGTAAATATCAAAGGTTCAACCATCGCTCATGATGTTGAAGTTAAATTTAATGCAAGTCGTATTATTCTTAAACCAGCAAGTGATGGTACCGGCGTAATCGCTGGTGGTGCAACGCGCCCCGTCGTTGAACTTGCAGGTATTAAAGATATTTTGACAAAGTCATTGGGTTCAAACAATGCTTCTAACGTGGTAAGAGCAACAATTAAAGCTCTTAGCATGATTAAAAGCTAAGTGAAGAGAAGGATTCAAAATGGCATTAGATAATCTTACACCAGCAGAAAATTCTACTAAAAAGATCAAACGCGTAGGTCGTGGTCAAGGTAGTGGTATGGGTAAAACTGCAAGCCGTGGTAATAACGGTCAAAAATCTCGTACAGGTTACAAGCGTAAAAGAGGTTTTGAGGGTGGTCAACAACCCCTTCAAAGAAGATTACCAAAAGTTGGTTTTACTTCTAAAATCGTGAAACCTTATATCATTAATGTTGATAAAATTAAAGCAGTTGCAGAACTAGCTGAAATTACCGTTGATGCGATTAGAGCTGTACATAAAATTGGAAGTAGTGTTCTTAAAGTGAAATTGATTGGTGCAGGTGCAAAAGAGCTTTCTGCTAAGATCAAAGACGAAAACGTCATTTTTACTGGAATGAGTAAATGAGCCAAGATCTCACGAAGAAGATTTTAGTTACATTAGGCTTTATATTTGCATACAGGATACTGGCATACGTGCCAGTTCCTGGTGTCAATATAGCTGTAATTAAAGAGTTCTTCGACTCCAATAGCTCAAATGCCCTTGGAATGTTTAATATGTTCAGCGGTAATGCTGCACAACGTCTTAGTATTATATCGTTAGGTATTATGCCTTACATCACCGCGTCTATTATTATGGAACTTCTTGCAGCAACTTTCCCAACACTTGGTAAAATGAAAAAAGAACGTGATGGTATGGTGAAATACATGCAGATCATTCGATATGCAACGATTGTTATTACGATTGTACAAGCCATTGGTGTTTCCGTTGGTCTTGGAGGGTTAAGTGGTCGTGCTGGCGAGAGTGCTATTATGATCGATATGACAACCTTTACAGCCATTGCGGCTGCGAGTATGCTTACGGGTACCATGTTACTCATGTGGATTGGTGAGCAGATTACACAGCGTGGTATTGGTAATGGTATCAGTTTGATTATTTTTGCAGGTATCGTTTCAGGAATTCCGAGTGCGATTGGTGGAACCATTAACCTTGTCAATACGGGAGAGCTCAATTTCCTTGTTGTCATTGGTATTTTGGTGGTCATCTTAGCCACGGTTGGTTCTATTATTTATGTGGAGATGGGTGAGCGCCGTATTCCGATTTCCTATTCGCGAAAAGTCGTTCTTCAAAATCAACACAAACGTATTATGAACTATGTGCCTATTAAAATGAATCTGAGTGGTGTTATTCCTCCTATTTTTGCAAGTGCAATTTTGATGTTCCCATCAACGATTATGCAAGCAAGCACCAACCCGATTGTTCAATCTATTCATGATTTCCTCAACCCAAACAGTTATGTCTTTAATGTACTGACATTTTTGTTCGTCATTTTCTTTGCCTATTTTTACGCATCGATTGTTTTTAATGCAAAAGATATTTCTGAAAACCTTAAAAAACAGGGTGGCTTTATTCCCGGTGTTCGACCAGGAGAGAGTACCGCACTCTTTTTAAATGAAGTAGCAGGTAGATTAACTCTTTGGGGATCTATCTATTTAGGGCTTATCTCTACGCTTCCATGGGTTTTGGTAAAAGTGATGGGTGTACCATTCTACTTTGGTGGAACTGCAGTGTTGATTGTTGTTCAAGTGGCACTCGATACCATGCGTAAAATTGAAGCACAAATGTATATGAACAAATATGAAACACTTAGTGCGGTAGGTCTTTAAGGAGATGGCAATTACGATTAAAAAAGCTCAGGAAATTGCAAAACTTTCTGTTGCGAATAAGATTGTTGCCAAAACGTTAGAGTATCTTACATGTAACATTCATCCAGGGCTTAGCTTAAAAGAGCTCAATGCCATGGGTGAGTCTTACATTCATAGCCTTGGTGCACGTCCTGCCTTTAAAGGACTCTATGGTTTTCCAGCCGGTGTGTGTACCTCTGTCAATGAAGTCATTATTCATGGCATCCCTACTGATTATCAACTTAAAGAGGGTGATATTGTAGGACTGGATATTGGTACAGAAGTTGATGGCTGGTATGGCGATTCTGCTGTAACCGTAGGGGTCGGAGCAATATCAAAAAGTGATGAGAGTTTGATTGCATGTGCCAAAGATGCTCTCTATTATGCCATTGATATTATTGAGCCAGAGATGCGCTTTAAAGAGCTAAGCCATGCGATTGAGCAATTTATTCTTCAAAAAGGGTATGTTCCTTTACATGGATTTTGTGGACATGGTATTGGTAGAAAACCGCACGAAGAGCCAGAAATTCCTAACTATTTAGAAGGGATTAACCCTAAAAGTGGTCCTAAAATCAAAAATGGTATGGTGTTTTGTATTGAGCCAATGATCTGCCATAAAGAGGGGACTCCAAAAATTTTGGCGGATAAATGGTCAGTTGTTTCTGCGGATGGGTTAAGAGGAAGCCACTATGAGCACACCGTTGCGGTCGTAGATGGCACAGTAGAAATTTTGTCTCTATCTTGAGATTATAGGAGGTAAAATGGCAAAAGATGACGTGATTGAAATAGATGGTAAAGTGATAGAAGCACTTCCCAACGCAACCTTTAAAGTTGAAGTTCAAAATAGCCATGTGATTTTATGTCACATCGCCGGTAAAATGAGAATGCATTATATTAAAATAATGCCGGGAGATACCGTAAAAGTAGAGTTAACTCCGTATAGTTTGGATAAAGGACGTATAACGTACAGATATAAGTAATTTATTAGCTTAAATTCTGTATAATTTATCCCTTTTGTAAAGCTGTGTGAAGAATAATCGAAAAAGGAACCACTGTTTTTTCGATTGTTGGTTTGAGATACATCATCAAACCTGTGACAGTTTAACTCAAAGTTCCAGTGGAAAAAAAGTTCAGGAGTCACGAATGAAAGTACGACCTTCTGTAAAGAAGATGTGCGATAAGTGCAAAGTGATCAAACGAAAAGGTATCGTTAGAGTCATTTGCGTAAATCCAAAACACAAACAGAGACAAGGATAAGCATGGCAAGGATTGCAGGTGTAGACCTTCCAATGAAAAAGAGAGTAGAGTATGGTTTAACCTACATCTACGGTATAGGTTTGACAAGTTCTAGAGCTATTTTAACAGCAACTGGAATTTCGTTTGATAAAAGAGTTCATGAGCTAAGTGAAGATGAAGTTGCTGCGATTCGTAAAGAGATCCAAGCAGACTTTCAAGTAGAGGGTGATCTTCGTAAAAAAGTGGCTATGGATATTAAAGCTTTGATGGATATGGGAAGCTATAGAGGTCTTAGACATAGACGTGGCTTGCCAGTTCGTGGACAAAAAACAAAAACGAATGCGCGTACCCGAAAAGGTAAAAAACGTACCGTTGGCGCTAAAGCTAAATAACGAAGTCTCAAAGGGAAACAGATGGCAAAAAGAAAAGTAGTACGTAAAAAAGTTGTTAAGAAAAATATTGCTAAAGGTATCATTTATATCTCTGCAACATTTAATAACACTGTCGTAACTGTAACTGATGAGATGGGAAATGTTATTGCGTGGAGCAGTGCAGGAAGTTTGGGCTTTAAAGGTAGTAAAAAATCTACTCCTTATGCAGCACAACAAGCCGTCGAAGATGCACTCACTAAAGCAAAAGAGCATGGTCTCAAAGAAATCGGTATCAAAGTTCAAGGCCCGGGCAGTGGTCGCGAGACAGCGGTAAAAAGTGCTGGTACAACAGAAGGTATTAAAGTGTCTTTCCTAAAAGATATTACACCTCTTCCACACAATGGCTGTAGACCTCCAAAAAGAAGAAGAGTTTAATTCTAATCTTTAGAATAGAATGTCTTTAAGAGAAACAAAATAATTTTTTCGTTTATGCAATAGATTAGGAGAAAAAATGGCAAGATATAGAGGACCAGTCGAGAAGCTCGAGAGAAGACTTGGTGTCAGCTTAGCCCTTAAAGGTGAGCGCAGACTTGCTGGTAAAAGTGCGTTAGATAAGCGACCATATGCACCAGGTCAACACGGACAAAGAAGATCAAAAATTAGCGAGTATGGACTCCAATTAAGAGAGAAACAAAAAGCTAAATTTATGTATGGAGTTTCTGAAAAACAATTCAGACGTATATTTGACGAAGCAGCTCGTAAAGAGGGAAACACAGGTATTAACCTTGTTCTCCTTATCGAAAGAAGACTTGATAATGTTGTTTACCGTATGGGATTTGCAACAACAAGACGCTTTGCACGTCAATTAGTTACCCATGGACACATTTTAGTGAATGGCAGCAGAGTTGACATTCCTTCGTATGTTGTACGTGCAGGTGATAAAGTAGAGGTTTGTGAAAAATCTAAAAATAACCCACAAGTTAAAAGAGCGCTTGAATTAACACAACAAACGGGCATTGCCCCATGGGTTGATGTTGAGAGAGAAAAAGCAATGGGTATTTTTACACGCATCCCTGAGAGAGAAGAAGTAGTGATTCCGGTTGAAGAAAGATTAATCGTTGAGCTATACTCTAAATAATAAAGTAGGTAGTATATGAAAAAAATCAATACATCAGCTTACATGCCAACTGAAATTGAGGTAGAAAATATTGCGGCAAACAAGGTTCAAATTAGTGCATACCCATTTGAATCTGGTTTTGCAGTAACCTTGGCACATCCTTTACGTAGATTGCTTTTAAGCAGTACTGTAGGATCTGCCCCAACGGCTGTAAAGATTGAAGGCGTAACCCATGAATTTGATAGCATGCGCGGTATGCTTGAAGATGTTGCTCTTTTCATCATTAACCTTAAAAATATTCGTTTTAAAATCAAAGGTGATGAAAAACGTGTAGAGGTTAACTACTCATTTACTGGACCAAAAGAGATTAAGGGAAGCGATTTAGCGAATGCTCACATTGAGATTGTTACACCAGATGCTTATTTGGCAACGATCAATGAAGATGCAGAGTTTAACTTCTCTTTAATCCTTGAAAAAGGAATCGGCTATGTTCCAAGTGAGAACATTAGAGGATTGGTTGGAGAAGATTATATTGCACTCGATGCTTTCTTTACACCTGTAAAAAGAGCTGTGTACGATATTGAGAATGTTTTGGTTGAGGACAATCCTAACTATGAGAAAATTGTTTTCACAATTGAAACAGATGGACTTGTTTCTCCAATCGAAGCTTTTAAAAATTCACTGGAAGCAATGTATTCACAAATGTCCGTTTTTAATGGCATTTTGGATATTGCAGTGGCTCCAAAAAGTGAGAGCTCTAATGAGAACGTGGAGCTTGGTAAGCTATTACAGAGTATTGAAGAGTTAAATCTAAGTGCTCGTAGCTTCAACTGTTTAGACAGAGCTGAGGTTAAATTTATTGGCGAGCTTGCTTTGATGAGCGAGTTAGAACTCAAAAACCTCAAAAATCTAGGCAAGAAATCGTTAGAAGAGATCAGACAAGTTATGGAAGAGAGTGGTTATCCGGTTGGATATAATTTCTCTGACGAGACGGCAAGTTTGCTCAAGAAAAAAATTGAAGATTTAAAATCTGAAGCCAACGAGGGTTAATTTATGAGACATAAGCACGGATACAGAAAGCTTGGTCGTACTTCATCACACAGAGCGGCGTTGTTGAAGAACTTGGCTATAGCTGTCATTAAATATGAGAAAATCGAGACAACAGTTCCTAAAGCAAAAGAGCTTAGAGGATTTGTTGAAAAATTGATTACGCAAGCTGGAGTTGGTGGCGATCATGCTCACAAAACTGTTTTTGCTGCACTTCAAGATAAAGAGTGTACTAAAAAATTGGTTAATGAGATCGCACCTAAATATGTTGAGAGAAATGGTGGTTACACCCGTATTATAAAAACACGTATCAGAAAAGGCGATGCAGCGCCTATGGCGTTTTTAGAGCTCGTCTAAATCTCACTTTTTTGCCTTGGGAGCGGCTTGCTCCCAAGCAATACTTCGTTAAATTTTTTTACCCTAAACACTTCTTCCCCCACTAAAAATTAAGTCACTTTTAACTCAAACTATTGTTAAATTAGATACTTTTGCTATAGGAGAATCTATGATACCATTTAGTGACGAAGAGTTGCTTCCCGTTGTCGAAAAATCACTTGAAAAAATTAAGCCGATGCTTGCATTAGACGGCGGTGGACTGACATTATTAGGTATTAAAAGCGGACGTGTTTTTGTTCAACTTCAAGGTGCCTGCCAAGGGTGTGCATCCAGTGGACAAACACTCAAATACGGCGTAGAGCGCCAATTAAGAATTGATATTCATCCCGAACTTGAAGTTGTCAATATTTTACCTGGGATGGAACATGAGTTTGAAGCAATTGGAGAGTAATGAACGCTTATATTACCAAAGGGATTGAAAAATTTTACGCCAAAAATTTCCAAGAGGCAATGCTTCAGTTTGCATTAGCGCTGAGTGTTGATCCCAAATCAAAAGAAGCTCGTATTGGGGCTATTTTATGCGATATGGCAATGCACAATGAAGAGCAAGCCATGGCGCTTTTTGAGTATTATATCTTAACCAAAGAAAATGGTGCGGAAGATTGTGAAGAGGTGATGGAAGAGATCATTAACTCCGTGGAAGAACACAGTGAAAAAATAGCGCATTTGTTTAAAGAGAGTGATTTTGAAGCGCGTATTAATGCCGAAAACGGCATCAAATATGAAGATTTTATGACACTGATTGAAGCGCGTGGTAGCTTTAAAGAGGCATTTGAGGACATTATGTTCTCCACCAAAGTTATTATCTCAAAAAAAGAAGATTTTGTTGATTTTTTAGCCAGATTGATTGAAAATGGTTTTATCGAGATGTCCTTGAATTATCTTGAGAGTGCCGTCACACTTTTCCCAAACGATGAGCAGCTTTTATCGCTGATTAAAAAAGCACAAAAATAGAGAATCATCTTGAAAATAGAACTTCCAAATCATAATACATTTTTACATGTAACCGACAATTCAAACGAATGTGATGCCTCAAGCATCTTTGTTTTAACCAAACTGAACGCGATGTATGAGCAAAGTGCGCGTGATCATGGCTGCACTCACATCATCTCGCCCAAAGCGTGCTTGGATCTGCTTGGTATCCGTGATGCGATTAAAATCATTGGCATTACGGGTACGAATGGTAAAACAACCACAGCGGCTGCTATCTACTCGATCTTGCTGGATCTTGGCAAAAAAGTGGGTTTGCAAGGAACACGAGGGTGTTTTATCAACGATCATCGCATCGAAGAGAAAAGCCTTACCACACCGCCCATTTTACAGACGATTCATAACCTCAAACTCGCCGTAGACGCAGGCTGTGAGTATTTTGTGATGGAAGTGAGCTCGCATGCCATTGTGCAAAACCGCATCGATGGGCTTCCTTTTGCTTTGAAAATTTTGACCAATGTGACGCAAGATCATCTCGATTTTCATAAAACGATTGATGAATATATCGCCGTTAAGAGTCGTTTTTTTGACGATGAGAGTGTCAAGTTGATCAACAAAGATGAGAGTAAAATCCGTTTTAACCGTACCAATGCAATGACTTATGGCATTGAACATCCTGCAACCTATAAAATTTTGGCGTATTCGCTCAAAGAGGGCATCAGCGCGGCGGTTGCCAAGATTGATAAAGTGTATGAGTTTGAATCCCCTTTGCATGGCTTTTTTAATCTCTACAATATTCTTGCTGCGATCAGTGCGGTGGATATGCTAGGGGTTGCTTCTATGGAGGCGATTTGTGAAGCGGTAGAACACTTTGGTGGCGTGGAAGGTCGTATGGAGGTGGTGAGTCACGATCCTTTAGTGATCGTTGATTTTGCCCATACTCCCGATGGCATGGAGAAGGTGCTTGATAGTATGAAAGAGCGCGACCTTGTCGTGGTTTTTGGAGCAGGAGGCGATAGAGATCGCACGAAACGCCCAAAAATGGGAGCCATGGCACAGCGTTATGCTAAAAAAATTGTCGTGACCAGCGATAACCCACGCTCCGAAGATCCCCACAGTATTATCGCTGAAATTTTGACGGGAATGAGTCCTAGTGAATCTTTACATGTAGAAGTCGATCGCCACAAAGCGATTGAAAAAGCATTGAGGATGCAAGCTTCTGATGAAGTGCTTCTGATCCTTGGAAAAGGGGATGAAACCTACCAAGAGATCCAAGGTAAAAAATATCCTTTTGATGATCGCAGCGTTGTTCGAGAGCTCATCGCTCAATGGGCTAAGCAAAAATAGGGTAAAATAAACAAATTTCTTAATCCAGAAGAGGTACAAAAGCGATGACGCTTGAGATGCTATACAGCAAAATTCACAGAGCCACGGTTACAGATGCAAATTTGAACTATGTCGGCTCGATTACAATTGATAAAGAGTTAATAGAGGCTTCCAACCTTCATGTAGGGCAAAAAGTTGAAGTCGTAAACATTAATAATGGTGAGCGCTTTACCACCTATGTGATTGAGGGAAAAGCAGGCGGAAAAGATATTTGCCTCAATGGGGCAGCGGCTCGCAAAGCCCATATTGGTGATAAAATCATCATCATCGCCTACGCGCATATGAGTGAAGAGGAGCTTAAAACTTTTAAGCCGACGGTTGCTTTGGTGGATGAATATAATACGTTAGTCGAAGTAAGAGATTACATCTGATGTTTGAAAATTTTGATCTTTCCAAAGTAGGCGCGATGCTTGAAGAGGCGCAAAAGCAAGCTCAAAAAATGCACGAAGATGCAAGCAATAAGCAATTTACCGCTAAAAGTGGCGGTGGCATGGTGAGTGTGAGCATGAATGGTAACGGTGAAGTCATTGATATAACGCTCGATGATTCACTGCTTGGGGATAAAGAGTCATTGCAGATTTTACTGATCAGTGCGATGAACGATGTCTCCAAAATGGTAGAAGAGAATAAAAAACTAGCGACGACTCAGATGCTCTCTGGCATTGGGGGATTTGGCGCGAACACTTAAGGAGTAGTATGTGAAACGTCTAGGACTCTTTCTTCTCTTAATAACCGGGGCTCTTTGTGCAGCCGATGTGCCAGCATCTACACCAACTCCTGCTTCTAAAGCAGAGTTTGTTTATCCCGATTTTTCACAATGTTATGAAAAAAACAGACACTCCATTGTCTCTTTTGGCACAACGCGTGCTATTGCTATTAGTGAAAAACAAGCCGTTGCGTATTCGAAAGAGAAACCGAGTGTTCCGTATGTTCGGTTTGATTACTACTCCAATCTCTATCTGTTCGATTCTCCAAAACCTTTGGTGCCTGTAAAACTAAAGTCCACCAGTGAACTCAAGCTGGGGGAATGGCTTGTCAGTATGACCGATAACTCCCTCATCGCTGTTAATGCGTCTAAAATTGGAAACAGTGCGAATGAGTTGTTTGAATTTGGTGGCGTGGGTGAAGTGAGTACCCTCGTGGGTGGGCTTTGCTGTGAAATGTATGGACTTGGTATTGGCGATAAATTTTTTATTGGCTCCGAAGCATTGAAGCTTTTTATCGATGGTAAGACCGCTTCATTCCAAGAGTTAGGTGTACGCATTGTGGATGGGAATGAGAGCGTCATTGTCGATTTTGTGGATTCCAATATGAAAGAAGCGAAACTCAAAATGGGCGATGTGATTACACGCTTGAATGGAAAATCTGTGAAAAACGTTGCCGAGTTTGCAGATGCCCTCAGAGGTCTTAAAGATTTGAGCAAAGTCAGTGCGCAACTTCAGCGCAATAATGCTTGGATGGAAGAGAATTTACTAGCACCTAAACCGCTTCCTAAAAAAGAAGAAGCCAAGAAAAAAATGCCGACTCCTCAGGTTAAAAAAGTGAGCTATTTGCAGAGCAAGGGATTTACGTTTGATACAAATCTTCGCATTAAAGAGATCACTCGGGGCTCTTTTGCTGAACAAAGTGGTCTTAAAGTGGGAGATCGTTTAATGCAAGTAGAGCAGCAGCCCGTTGAACGTCTTACCGAAGCGGATGCGTATCTCTCCAAGACACGTAACCGCGATGTAAGTCTTTTATTTGAGCGTGATGATTTCCAATTTTTTGTAACATTGAATCGATGAAAGGGATCTTTTGAGTTCTAAAACATTAGTCGAAAAATTTGAACGATTTTTAAAAGCAAAACTTCCTGTGGTGGAGAGTTTTCATCCCCATTTTAACCATGCTTTTGGCGAAATGCTTGATGTGGGTGGAAAGCGATTTCGCCCCTTATTACTGCTCAGTGTGGTTGAAAGCTCCCAACCTCTTTTGGTGGAAAATGCTTTACATGTAGCCCTTGGTTTGGAGATGATGCACACCTATTCGCTGATTCATGATGATCTGCCGTGTATGGACAATGCGCCTCTTAGACGCGGACATCCAACCTTACATGTAAGCTATGATGAGACCACCGCGGTGCTTATCGGAGATGCCCTCAACACCCATGCGTTTTATCTTTTAGCCAACGCTCCTCTGAGTGCTGAGATCAAGGTAAAGCTGGTCTCCATTTTGTCGAATAATGCGGGAATTCATGGTATGGTTTTAGGTCAAGCCATTGACTGTTTTTTTGAAGATAAACGTTTGAATGTCGAAGAGTTGACATTTTTACACCTTCATAAAACAGCCAAACTCATTGCGGCCTCCCTAATAATGGGAGCGGTGATCTGTGAATTGGACAAAACGACTCAAGAAGCACTCTATCAGTTTGGTCTTAAACTGGGACTTTTGTTCCAAGTACAAGATGACATCATCGATGCAACGCTCTCAAGCGAAGAGGCTGGCAAACCAACGCACAATGACGAACATAAAAACTCATTTGTCAATCTGCTAGGATTGGAATCGGCTCAAGAGATAAAACAAAAACTTCTTGTGGAATTGGATGGTGAATTAGAAAAGCTTGATGCAGCTTTGTCTCACAGACTCAAAAGCATTGTCGAAGCATATTTTAAAGGATAGAGATACGATGGAAAATAAAAAAATATTGAAAAAACAAGCCGATACGATCCGTTTTTTGGCAGCCGATATGGTACAACGTGCGAACAGTGGACATCCAGGTGCGCCTATGGGATTGGCGGACATCGTTACCATATTAGCACGACATATCACGCACAATCCCAAAAATCCAAAGTGGTTGAACCGTGATCGTTTGGTTTTTAGTGGTGGACACGCTTCGGCATTGGTGTACTCTTTTTTACATTTAAGTGGTTATGACATTAGTTTAGAAGACCTTCAAAACTTTAGACAACTCGGCAGTAAAACACCCGGTCACCCCGAATACGGCGATGTGCCTGGCGTTGAAGTGACCACAGGCCCTTTAGGTCAAGGAATTTCCAATGCTGTGGGGTTTGCTATGGCGGCTAAATATGCCGCAACCGTTCTCAATCAACCTAAAGTAGAAGTGATTACGCATAAAGTCTACTGTTTGTGTGGCGATGGCGACCTTCAAGAAGGTATCAGTTATGAAACGTGTTCTTTAGCTGGACATCTTGCTTTGGATAATTTAGTCGTGATTTACGATAGCAATGCAATTACGATTGAAGGCGATACTTCTATCGCGTGGAGCGAAGATGTGAAACACCGTTTTGAAGCGCAAGGGTGGGAAGTCTCTCGCATTGATGGGCATGATTTTGATGAGATTAATGCGGTTTTAGAGCAAGCAAAAGAGCAAACAAAGCCTTACCTCATTATCGCAGATACGACCATTGCTAAAGGTGCATGCCAGATGGAAGGAAGTCATCATGCGCATGGTGCCCCTTTGGGGTGTGAAGAGATCAAAAACTCTAAAATCAAAGCAGGGTTTGATCCTGAAAAAAGTTTTAATGTCGATGAAGATGTGTATGCGCGCTTTAGTTGTGCCCTTGAAAAAGGTGATCTGGCAGAAGCAAACTGGAATGCACGCATTAAAAACGATTTAAGCAGCGAGCAAAAAGCTCTTTTAGATGCACTTTTAAACCCTGATTTTTCAAAGATTGAATGGCCTAATTTTGATGTGGATGTCGCAACACGCGATAGCAATGGAAAAATTCTTAACGCGATTGCGCAAGCGATTCCAGGTTTTATTGGCGGCAGTGCCGATCTTGGCCCTTCCAATAAAAGTGAGCTGACAGGACTAGGTGATTATCCTCTGGGACGAAATATTCACTTTGGTATTCGCGAACATGCGATGGGGGCGATTATCAACGCGTTTGCTTTGTATGGCTTGTTTATTCCTTTTGGCGCGACCTTTTTTATCTTTAGCGATTATATGAAGCCCTCTGTCCGTTTAGCAGCCCTTATGAAACTGAAGAATTTTTACATCTGGACGCACGATAGTATCGGTGTAGGCGAAGATGGACCAACGCATCAGCCGATTGAACAACTCAGTCAATTTAGAGCACTTCCAAACTTCTACGTTTACCGACCATGCGATGGTAGAGAAAACGTGAAAGCATGGAAAAAGGCTCTGAGTATGCAAGCGCCTGCGGCATTTGTCTGCTCGCGCCAAAAGCTTCGAGCACTTAAAGACGATCGTGCATATGGCGATGTGGAGAATGGTGGTTACCTTTTAAAACGACGCGAAAATGCACAAGTGACTTTGATGGCGAGCGGAAGCGAAGTCTATCTTGCATTGGAAGTGGCATGCTACCTTTCGATGTTTGGCATCCCAAGCAATATGGTCAGTGTGCCGTGTTTTGATCTTTTAAATGAGCAAGATGAGGCGTATATTCAAACGATCATTGAGCCACAAACCAAAGTCATCGCCATTGAAGCGGGGGCTGGGATTGAGTGGTACCGCTATGCGGATAAAGTCATCTGTATGGAGCGTTTTGGCGCGAGTGGTCCGGCGGAGCTCTTATTTGAGAAATTTGGCTTTACAGCACAAAAAGCAACTAAGAGTGCATGTGAATTTTTAGGGCTTGACTATGAAGCGCTTAAAGCTGAATTAGAACGCGATCATGAAAAAAAACATTGTATTTGACCTAGATGGCACGCTTCTAGATACTTTAGAAGACATTGCCATCAGTGCTAATTTTTCGCTCGTTTCGCTTGGATTTGAAGCACAAGAGTGTGAAAAATACCGTTATTTCGTGGGCGAGGGTGTTTCCAAATTGTTTGAAAACATCTTTGCCTCCAATCCTCAAAGCCCTGAGTTGATTCAAGACGCTGTCTCGTTGTTTGAAAGCCATTATGCCAAGCAATTTAACCAAAATACCACGCTTTACGAAGGTATTAGTAAAATGCTGACTTTCTTGCAAAAACGTGGTTTTAAGATGTCAATCCTCTCTAATAAACCCGACTCCTTTACCAAAATGTGTGCGATGAAATATCTGCGCGAATGGAAGTTTGATCTTGTGTTGGGCGCACGTGATGGAATTCCACGAAAGCCCGATCCAACGGCTGCTTTCGAGATCTGTGAGCATTTACATGTAACGCCTGAAGCGTGCTATTATTTAGGCGATACGATGATTGATATGCAAACGGCAAATCGTGCAGGGATGATCGCGGTGGGTGCTTTATGGGGATTTAGGGAAGAGGCGGAACTAAGAGAGCATGGGGCAAAATACCTTGTCAAAAACCCCAGCGAGGTGATTAAGCTTCTCGCTGAGGTGTAACGCTTAAGATTTAAATTTCCCCAGTTCATTATTCAGGTTCTCTGTCATTGTGTGAAGATGCTCGGAGGCTTGAGAGACATTGTCGATGCTCGTGACGTTCTCTTTTGAGATCACATTGATCTTCTCGATCTCTTCGACCATTCCTTTAATTTGCGTTGCGGTATGGATAAAATTATCCACCGTTGCGTGGGCATCTTCAATCGTCTTTTGAACCGTAGTATCAATCGTGTTCATACCATTTTGAAGTTCCATGGAGATAGCAGCAAGCGCATTGACCTCGGTTGCATTGTGGGCGATGTCGGTGTTTGCGTCCATGATGGATTGTACCACGACGTTGATCGTTGCATCGATTTCCACCAGACTTTTTTGGGTACGTTCGGCGAGTTTTCGCACTTCATCGGCAACGACGGCAAAACCACGTCCATGCTCCCCTGCACGTGCCGCTTCAATCGCCGCATTAAGGGCTAAAAGATTGGTTTGATCGGCAATATCACGGATGATGCTGAGCACCTCTTTGACCTCATTGGCATTGTGACTGACGGTATTAAGACGATCCGCCAAGCTTTGCTCTTTAACAGCGGTCTCTTGCATCGTTTTTTCTAAATGTTCGGCTTGATTTTTAACGGTATTGATGTCTTGTTGTGTTTTGCGCAGTGTCTCTTGCGAAGTGGTTGCTTTTTGAACCGATGCCTCAATCGCATTGGTGAGGGCAATACCGCTCTCTTTGGTTTTGCTTACGATTTTGGCTTCTGCATCCACATTTTTGACAACCTCTGAAGCCGTACGTGAGAGCTCTTCGGAGATGGAAGCGTTTTCATTACTAATCTCTTTCGATTTTTTAACAATATCATGGAGCTTCTCAATAAATTTGTTGATATTACCTGAGACTTGACCAAACTCATCACGACTGGCTGCTTGAAGCCTTTGTCTCAGATCACCTTCACTGCTTGAGAGATCTTTGACCACATTGTTGAGGCGATCCAAGGGTTGAAGAAGCAGTTTAATCAGAAAAGCCATAATCGCGATAGAGAGAATGAGCATAATCAGACCCATAACAAAAAGTTCTTTAACTTGGCTATTAAGAAAGGCATAAGCGGTCTCTTTATCAAACGCAATACCTGGAGTCCAGTTGGTTTCAACGGATACTTTAAAGGCAAACAGTTTATTGATTCCATCTTGTGTGTATTCAATTAACCCTTCTGGTTGACCTGTAAAATAAGGTTTGAGGTTAGATTCTTTGCCCAAACGATCGGCTTTAGGATGGGCGATAACGGTCTTTTTCGTATCCAAAAGCATTCCATAGCCACCGTTTATTTTAACATCGCTCACCGCTTTGACAACGCGGGTTAAATCAAACATGGTAGCAACCGCACCAATAATTTTCCCATTTTTAACAATCGGTGCTGTCACAGCAATTAAATTGATAGGCTCAGCCGTACCGATATAAATATCCGTAACACTCGCTTTTTGTGCTGATACAGCAAGGGTATACCATGGACGCTTTCGAGGATCAACTTTCTGCATCGTATTGGTACCATAAATCATAACGCCACTTTCTTCAAACCCTAAAAAACTATCTTTTCCGCCCGTTGTTTTAGTCGTTTCTTGCAAAATAGCTTTGATTTGTGCTTCGCTCATCTCTTCCATATTACTCAGCATTCTAGCCGAACTGCTCAGAATATTTTTTTGCCCTGATAGCCACAGATCGATGTAATCGGTCAGTGAGCTTGATGCCATCATGAGGTTCGCCTCAACTTGTTTAATACTGTTTTTCTTGGTATCGATATAGCTTACCACACCAAATGCGCTAAGACTGATACAGATAAGAAGAGCGATAATCAGGGTGACTTTTGTTTTGAATTGCATCAAGGACTCCTTTTGTGAGCGTGTTTGCATGTAAAATACTTCAATTGCATTGAGAATACTAAAATGTAATTATAGCGTCTCTTTTGAGACGAAAACGAGACTTTAATAGAATTATCGTCTCGTTTTGGCTGAAATATGAGGATTATACTCTTTTGAGATTATAGATATGTTACTAAAATGTCAATAAACGTCCAAAGAGACGAGTCTGATTGGACGTTCAAATCAGTGGACTAAGACTTGAATTTCCCCAATTCGTTGTTGAGGTTTTCCGTCATGACATGTAAATGTTCCGATGCTTGAGAGACATTGTCAATGCTGGTGACATTCTCTTTTGAAATCAGATTAATTTTGTCGATTTCACTTACAATATGTTGAATTTTTTGAGCCGTTTCCACGAAACTTTCAACCGTCACATGCGTATCGTTTGCCGTGACTTGAATAATAGAGGCAATGGCATTCATCTCTGATTGTAGCTCAACCGAGATGGACGCTAAGGCATTGACTTCCGTTGCATTGGTTCCAATTTCAGTATTGGCATCCATGATGGATTGCACCACAACATTGATGGTCGCATCAATTTCAACCAAACTTTTTTGCGTACGTTCCGCCAGTTTTCGCACTTCATCTGCAACGACCGCAAACCCTCGCCCATGTTCCCCCGCACGTGCCGCTTCAATGGCAGCGTTAAGCGCTAAAAGATTCGTTTGATCGGCAATATCACGAATGATGCCTAAAACATCTTTGACTTCGTTGGCATTGTGACTGACGGAGTTGAGCTTTTGGGATAAATCTTGCTCTTTAAGCGCGGTTGCTTGCATCGTATTTTCAAGGTACTCGACTTTGGCTTTGACATTGCTAATGTCGGTTTGCGTCTGTTGCAAAACTTTGTGGGAGCTTTTGGCTTTTTCCACGGAGTTCTCAATCGCTTGAGTCAGTGCTAAGCCCTCTTGTTTGGTGCCTTCAACAATTTTGGATTCCATATCTACATTTCGTACAACTTCGGTAGCCGTACGCGAGAGCTCTTCTGAAATCGAAGCGTTTTCTGCACTAATCGTTTTTGATTTGTTGACAATTTCATGCAGCTTCTCTATGAATTTATTGATGTTGCCTGAGACCTGCCCGAACTCATCATTTTGCTTTACATGTAAACGTTGTCTTAGATCGCCATCACTGCTGGAAAGCTCTTTAACAACGTTATTAAGCGTGTCAAGGGGTTTAAGTAATTTTTTAATAAGGACGATCATAATGCCAATGGAAAAGATCAGCATGAGAATACCCATGACCAAAAGCTCTTTGGTTTGTTGCTCCAAAAAGGTATACGCAGCCGCTTTTTCAAAGGTAATCGCTGGGGTCCAACCGGTTTCATCAGCACGTTTAAACGCAAAGACTTTCTCGACTGTATTGAACGTGTAATTAACAATACCCTCTTTGTCCTGGGCTGTTTTTTGATGTAATGCAGGGAGGAGGGATGATAGCTCTTTGCCCAATAACTCTTTATTCGGATGGGCAATAATGATCCCTTTGGTGTCGAGTAAAAGACCATACCCTCCATTAAAGTTAATGTCAGCGATGACTTTAAAGAGTGCATCTAAATCGATGTTTGTAGCAACAACGCCTACAAGCGTTCCTTTATCAAACACAGGTGCCATAATGGCAACCACATATTTTTTACTACTTGAGCTTATGAAAGCATCACTTGCGCCTGCTTTTTGAGTCGTTTTGGCACTGACATACCAAGGACGTGTGCGTGGGTCAAAATTGGCGGCAGCAGATGTATTGCTTCCGTACACCATGCGCCCGTTTTCAAATCCTATAAAGGAGTCAAGCCCTTTGAGCGTTTTGGTAAGTTCCCTAAGGCGTTCTTTGAGCTCTTTTTCATTGAGGGATGCGGCTACAGAGAGTGAGCGTGCCGTCGCATCCACAACCTCTTTTTTAGAAGCAATCCATAGATCGATGTAATCGGTCAAAGAGCGCGAAGCCATTTGAATGCTGGTCTCAACTTGGGCTACACTGTTTTTTTTCGTCCCTTGATAACTTATGTAGCTAAAAAGCGTAAGACTCACAAACATCAGTAGTGCAATACTAAAAGTCACTTTTGTCTTAAACTGCATCATGCCCCTCCTGTTTAAAGTGTGTTTAAATCAAGTATAACGCGTTAGCGTTGCAAAAGCGTTGCAATTTATTCAAAAAGGGGTAAAACAAAAAGGAGTTATGCAGAAACTGCCCATGTTGTCTTCCATCACATGAGCAGTTTTAAACAGAGCGCGGTTAGGACTTAAATTTTCCCAGTTCGTTGTTGAGGTTTTCGGTCATAACATGTAAATGCTCACTCGCTTGTGAAACATTGTCGATGCTTCCCACATTCTCTTTAGAGATCACATTGATCTGTTCAATCTCTTCAACAATTTTTTTAATCTTTGTGGAGGTCTCAATAAAGTCATTGACGGTGTAGTTGGAGGCATCGATGGTTTCATGAATGATGGTTGCCACCGTGTTCATCCCCTTTTGAAGATCGGCAGTAATAGACGCTAACGCTTGCACCTCTTGAACATTTTGAGCAATGTCGGTATTGGCATCCATGATGGACTGGACAACGACATTGATCGTTGCATCAATCTCCACCAACCCTTTTTGGGTACGTTCGGCGAGTTTTCGTACTTCATCCGCAACTACCGCAAATCCACGTCCGTGCTCTCCTGCACGCGCAGCTTCAATGGCGGCATTGAGTGCAAGCAAATTGGTCTGATCGGCAATATCACGAATGACGCCCAAGACATCTTTGACTTCATTGGCATTGTGGCTTACACTATCAAGCCTTTGGGCTAAGCTTTGCTCTTTAATTGCAGTGGCTTGCATCGTGCTTTCAAGCTGTTCGACTTTGCTTTTGACTTCAACGATGTCATGCTGTGTTTGGCTCAGGGCTTCTTGGGAACTTTTAGCTTTGACGACCGAGGTTTCAAGGCTTTTGACCAAGGCAATGCCCTCTTCTTTGGTGGTCTCCACAATCTTCGATTCAGAACCAACGTTTTTCACAACCTCGGCGGCGGTGCGTGAGAGATCTTCGGAGATAGAGGCATTTTCATTGCTGATACTTTTTGATTTTTTGACGATTTCATGCAGTTTTTCAATAAATTTATTGATATTGCGCGATACTTGCGCAAACTCATCGTTAGACGAAGCTTCCAGTCTCTGCCTTAAGTCACCTTCGCTACTGGAGAGCTCCTCAACGACCGTGTTAAGGTTGTCCAGTGGTTTAAGAAGGGTTTTAATGAAAAACAGCATCAGTGCAATCGAAAGCGCTAACATCACTATGCCTGCGATAAAAAGCTTGCTCATCTGTTGATTTAAGAAGCTGTAGGCGACCTCTTTATCAAAGCTAATGCCCGGTGTCCATTGTGCCTCTTTTGACGCATGGTAGGCAAAAATCTTCTGAATGCCATTAAATTCATACTCCACAAGGTCGTCTGCTTTTCCCAATTGAGAAGCAAACGTGGACTCTTTTCCCATTTTTTCTTTATCGGGGTGGACAATGTAGCTGTTTTTACTATCAAGCAACATGCCATATCCTCCGTTAAAATTGACATCATTGATGGTTTTCACCAAGGTATCGAGCGTAATGTCGATTCCAAAAACACCGATAAAACTCTTTTCGCGGTAAATGGGTGCCATGATGGTAATCATCTGGGCTTTGGATGTCGAACCAATGTAGACATCGGTGATGCCAAGCTTCCCACTCTCTTTGGCCTGTTTGTACCATGGTCTCTGCCTTGGGTCATACTCTTTGGGCTGTTTTTTATCGCTTCCCCATGTCATAGTTCCATCTTCTAAGCCCACATAGGAGTCAAAAGCTCCCAGCATTTTACTGGTTTCGGAGAGTTTTTCAGTGAGGTCAGTGGGTGTTAAGAGATCCACATCTTTGAGCGAACGTGCCATACTTTCTGTGGCGCTTTTTTTCGAAGATAACCATAAGTCAATATAATCGCTTAAGGATTTTGATGCCATTTTGAGGCTGGTTTCGACTTGTAGGGTGCTGTTTTTCTTGGTATCGATATAACTAAAAAGGCTAAAGATACTTAAGCTAAAGAGCATACACAGTGAAATGATAAGAGTAATTTTGGCTTTGAACGACACAGAAAACTCCTTGAAGTGTCAGATAGTGAAACGCATTATAACAGTCTTTCTTGAGAAGAAAAATCAGATGACTGTATAAGTTTAAGGCACTAAAACGATTTTGAAAAGACTTTTTTCATGTAAAGGCAAAGCAGGAAAAGAAGGGGAACCGCTAAAGAAACAACAAGCAAGATTTTGTTACAATGGTCTCTAAAACTATATTCGATGAGGATCTCTTATGTTACTTTTGACACCAGGACCGACTCCCGTTCCTGAAGCAGTTCGTATGGCGATGGCAACACCCACCATTCATCACAGAACACCTGAATTTGAGGTTATTTTTGGAAAAGCACGAGGCTATTTAAGCACGCTTTTTAATATGGAAGAAGTTTTGATGCTTGTCGCTAGTGGCACAGGAGCCATGGAAGCCTGCGTGCTTCATTTGTGCCAAAGCAAAGCGATTGTCGTCAATTCGGGTAAATTTGGCGAGCGTTTTGGCAAAATTTGTGCCGCATACAACAAACCGTTTGTCGAAATTAAAAATGAGTGGGACACACCTGTGAGTGTCGATGCCATCATTGAATTGGTTCAAAACGATGCCAGCATTGATGCGGTCTTTATGCAAGTGTGTGAGAGTGCCGGTGGACTTCGTCATCCTGTTGAAGAAGTTGCCAAAGCGGTCAAAGCGATTCGTCCTAACATCATGGTTATTGCCGATGGCATTACCGCGGTGGGGGTTGAAAAAGTCGATACAACGAACATTGATGCCTTGATCTCTGGCAGTCAAAAAGCGTTGATGCTTCCTCCGGGACTTGCGTTTATTGGTTTGAGTGCCAAATCGCTAGAGATCATCGACAACGGAGGGGTTGGTTACTACTTTAACCTCAAAACGGAACTGAAAAACCAACGTAAAAATACGACCGCATGGACGGCTGCAACGACATTGGTGATCGGTCTTGTGGCGATGTTTGAACTCATCGATGCTGAGGGTGGTTTGGATAAACTCTATGCCGATACAGCCAAAAGAGCCGATGCAACCAATAAAGCATTGCAAGCGTTGGGACTTCACATCTACCCCAAAGTACCAGCAAAAGCGATGAGTGCGGTGTTACACGATGATGCAAGCAAAATTCGCAAAATTTTGAAAACCAAATACGGTGTCAATATGGCAGGCGGGCAAGATCACATCAAAGAGACACTTTTTCGTATCAACCATATGGGATTGATCAACGTTTACGAAACGGCTTGGACGCTCAATGCGGTCGAGCTTGCGCTTGCTGAACTAGGAAAGCGTGCGTATGATGGCACCGCCAATCGGGTCTTTTCCCAAGAATTTTACCAAGGTTAATGATGATTTATGAACATGAGATACCCACCGGAAGCAAGCTCTATTTTGGAAAAAGTGCCAAGTTAAAGCGACAGCTTGAAACGGTGGCGAGTGAACTCTTTTACGAGGTGGGATTTGAAGAGATCGTGACGCCTTATTTTTCGTACCATCAGCACCAAAGCATTGATGCGAAGGAGTTGCTCCGTTTTTCAGATGAACAAAACCACATCATCTCTCTCAGGGCCGATAGTACGATGGACGTGGTGCGCTTAAGTACCAAAAGAGTGGACAGAACGACCAATCACTCCAAATGGTTTTACATTCAGCCGGTGTTTCGCTACCCCAGTCATGAAGTGCATCAAATTGGCGCAGAGCTGATTGGTGAGGAAGATTTGGCGTTGAGCATTGCCACGAGTTTGTCCATTTTTGAGAAATTTGAGCTTAAACCCCTTTTACATGTAAGCAATATCAACATTCCCAAAATTCTCTCCGAAATGTTGGGTTTAGATCTGAAAATCTTTGAAAAAGGGGAGCTTCAGAAGCTTTTGGCACTGGATATTCCGTGGTTGACGAAGTTGACGTGTTTGCAGACTTTAGCAGAGCTTGAAGCGGTGATTCAAGAGGTTCCTGCTGTTTTAAAAGGTGAACTTGAAAAGCTTAAAGCACTCTCAACGCATATTGTGTACGATAATGTTGTCTTTTCACCGCTTTACTATGTGAAAATGCGCTATTATAATGCGCTGTTTTTTAGATTTATCTCTAAAAACTATACACTAGGTTCGGGTGGAAGTTACGATTGTGAGGGCATTGGCTCAAGTGGTTTTGGACTTTACACCGATGATTTGATCGAAATATTAATTAAAAGAGATGGACACTAAAATGAAAGCGGATATGATTGTAGGGATTCAGTGGGGCGATGAGGGAAAAGGAAAGATCGTTGATCTGATGGCACAACATTACGATGTCGTGTGTCGTTACCAAGGCGGACATAACGCTGGTCACACGATCTGGGTTGATGGCGTACGTTACGCGCTTCACTTGATTCCCTCTGGTATTTTAAATCCAGAAGCACTCAATGTCATTGGTAATGGTGTGGTGGTGTGTCCTGAAGCATTGATCAAAGAGATGGCGCAGTTTGATAAATTAGAGGGTCGTCTGTTTGTGAGCGATAAAGCGCATATGATTTTAAATCACCACATTTTAATTGATCAAGCCAAAGAGAAACTTCGTGGTGCTAAAGCCATTGGAACGACAGGTCGTGGCATTGGACCAAGCTATGGTAGCAAAATCGAGCGAAGTGGACACCGTTTGGGCGAACTTCGAGATACCGAAAAACTGACCAATGCTTTGGTGGAGTTTTACGATGAAAACCGAGCGCTTTTTAGTGCCCTTGGTATTGTAACGCCTAATTATGAGACGCTAAAAAAAGAGTTAGATGGCTATGCAAAAGTACTTTTACCGTTTTTAACAGACACAACCCATATGGTCTGGACATGTTTGGATGAGAATAAAAAAGTGTTGTTAGAGGGTGCACAAGGTACGATGCTCGATATTGATCATGGAACCTATCCGTTTGTAACCAGTTCAAACACGATCAGTGCGGGTGCATGTGTCGGTTTGGGATTGAATCCCAAAGATATTGGTAAAGTGACAGGTATTGTTAAAGCGTACTGTACGCGCGTGGGAAATGGACCTTTCCCAACAGAAGATTTTGGTGCCGAAGGCGATCAATTGCGCGAAAAAGGGCATGAGTATGGTACGTCTACAGGGCGTGCGCGCCGTTGTGGTTGGTTTGATGCCGTGGCGTGTCGCTATGCTAGTCGTATCAATGGTTGTGATGATCTTGCCATTATGAAACTCGATGTTTTAGATGGTTTTGAGACGATCAAAGTGTGTGTGGCGTATGAAGTCAATGGAAAAAGAGTTGAAACCTTGCCTGAGGATTTGGAAAATCTTATACCGATTTATGAGGAGCTTGCGGGTTGGGAGAGTGTTGTGGGATGTCGTCAATTTGAAGACCTTCCTGAAACGGCTAAAACCTATCTTAAACGCCTTGAAGTCTTAACCGGAACCAAAATAGGACTGGTCTCTACGAGTCCTGATCGGAACGATACGATTATTTTATAATCTTTACATGTAAAGGTATTTTGGATGAAAAGTCAGTTCTCAAAGATCGCTAAAATTCGTAAACAAAAGCGCGATACGATTGAGAAAGAGCTGATGAAAAGCCAAAATAAAGAGCGCATGTTGGCGCATAAAATCACGACGCTGTATGAAGATATTGCCGCTGTTCAGATGCCAAAAGAGGGTTTGGTCACCATGCTTTTGATGGTCAATGAGCAAAAAAATATCTTAAGTCGTGAAAAAAAGCGGTGTGAGCAAGAGCTTTACACCGTTCAGCGCGCAACAAAAAAACTTCACATCGAATACCAAAAAGCGCACGTTGAATATGAAAAAATAAAATACCTCGAAGAGCAAGAGTTGCAAGTGTTGATGGATAAAATCAAACGCGAAGAACAGCTTTACTTAGATGAAATATCAACGATGTTGTTTGCAGGTCAACTCTCTAAAAAAGGTCACGAATGAAGCATGTGTGGATCATGTTGGTAACAACACTGCTAGGGGCAGAGACGATTGATTGTACTCAAATTTTTGAGAACCGTAAAGTAGAATTACTGCGTGAAGTAGAGAAGATCGATGAGGCGCGCCAATCGTTTGAAGCCTTACAAGCTGCCACGAATGCCCTTTTTGAGAAACAAAAAAATGTACTGAAAGAAAAAGAGAGCGCACTCGCCAAGACCAAAGAGCAGATCGACGCCAAAGAGAAACAGATCACTTTGATGCTAGAAGAGAATAAAAAGCTTTTAGATCAGGTGCAAGCAAAGAAAAATGATAAGTTGGATGAAACCTACATCAAGATGAAAGATGCTGCGGCTGCGGCGATTGTCGAGAAGCTTCCGGTGCATGAGGGGGCTGCGATTATGTTTGGACTGCCGGCGAAAAAAGTCTCACAAATCATGGCAAAGATGAATCCTCAAATTGCCTCCGAAATTACACAACAGCTGAAAAAAGGTCCCCCTTTTGTAGAGAACAACCAAACAAAAGAGTGACAAAACCTGCCTCGATCTTTCTCTAAACAGATATTTACCTTACGTTTGATACAATGTGTCAAAATTCAGAAGTAAGGTTTATGGATGAAAATCAGATTGCCTCATGCCCCTTATATTGCCAATAAAATAGCGATCGATATTTTAAATTGTGGTTTTGTTACCATGCTTAAGGGCTTAGAGCCTATTGTTAAAGTTGCAGAGGATTTGATTGTTGCTGATATTAAACAAGAGACTGCGCTTGAAGAGCGTGTAACAGAGATTTTAGAACAAAATGAAGATGAGATGGAGTTTCAAAGGGTTGACCGAAGGAACATGTTTTGGCTCATTAAGAAAAAGCTCGCAAAAGAGTTTGGTGTGATTTTGTCGTACGAAGATCGCTACAATGAAATTGCCCATAAAATTTTAGAAACCAGTTGGAAAACAGGATTGATCGAGTATAACGTAACGGAAAATCGCGTTAAAAACGTGGTCTATACTGCGATTGAGACGTATGTCGCCAATTTTCAAGGGATTGAAGATGATGTGGCGGAGAAAATTTCCAATTATAAACGAAAATTAGTACCAGGCTCTGAAGAGTACGATCTGATTTTTGAAAAGCTCTATGAAGAAGAACTCAGAAGAAGAGGGATGTTAGTATGATGTTAAAACCTGTATGGATTTATCTTGAAAATGGCGTTTTCTTAGAAGCAAAAAGTTTTGGCTTTGAAGGTTCAAAAACAGGCGAGATCGTTTTTAATACTTCTATGAGCGGTTATCAAGAGATCATGAGTGATCCAAGTTATGCGGGACAATTCGTTGTGTTTACGATGCCTGAGATTGGTATTGTGGGCTGTAATGA
Organism: Sulfurospirillum sp. SCADC; assembly: GCF_000743525.1. Classification (GTDB taxonomy): domain Bacteria; phylum Campylobacterota; class Campylobacteria; order Campylobacterales; family Sulfurospirillaceae; genus Sulfurospirillum. Next base: position 65,081 of record NZ_JQGK01000016.1, read on the forward strand.
CAATGATATGGAAAGTTCGACGATTTATGCGAGCGGTATGTTGGTGCGAAGCCTCAATGAGACCCCTTCAAACTTCCGTTCACACGAGAGTTTACCCGAGTTTTTGAAACATTATGAGGGCATGGGTATCTGCGACATTGATACACGCTATTTAACCAAAATGATTCGAGACTCTGGTCCTAAAATGATGATTGCATCCACAGAAGTAAGCGATCCTGCAACGCTCAAAGCGATGCTCTCTGCAAGCCCTCGTATCGAAGATGTTAATTACATTGAAAAAGTCAGCACGCCTAAACCCTATTTACATGTAAAGGGTGTTTGGAACGCAGAAGCACAGGCGTATAATGCTACACCAAAGCGCATTGGTAAGAAAATCTTAGCCGTTGATTTGGGCATTAAGCGCAATATCTTAAATGAACTCTGTGAAGTCGGACTTGATGTTGAGGTTGTACCGCATGATTTTAGTGCAGAGGATGTGATTGCGCGTTATAAAAAAGGTGACATTCATGGGCTCTTTTTATCCAATGGACCTGGCGATCCACTCATTTTGAAAAATGAAGCGGCAGAGATTCGCAAATTGATTGAGGCAAAAGTGCCTATTTTTGCCATTTGCCTTGGACATCAATTGCTCTCTATTGCGCATGGTTATCCGACCTACAAACTTAAATTTGGGCAACACGGTGGTAACCATCCGGTTAAAAATATGAAAAACAATGTGGTGGAAATTACCACACAAAACCACAATTACAATGTGCCTGATACGATCTGTAAGGTCGCTCGCATTACGCATGTCAACCTTTTTGACAATACGATTGAAGGTCTTGAATACCATGATTCTCCAATCTTCTCTGTGCAGCATCACCCCGAAGCAAGCTCAGGTCCACACGAGAGTAAATACATTTTTCAAGAGTTTGCTAACAGACTCTAAACCAACTCACTGCGCGTACTTTTGAGTCTTACATGTAAACCTACAAAAGTACGCGAAATCAGTTAAGGAGCCATGCCATTAACGCCATCGATATTACCGCCATTATTAGTGTTGCATTTTTAGGAAGTTTGGGGCATTGCATTGGCATGTGTGGTGGCTTTGTTATGGCGTACAGTAGCGCCAAAATTGATACCTCTGCCTCCTCATTACGCCAATTTTTCGCCCACCTTAGTTACAATTTTGGCAGAATCAGTTCTTACACTGTGCTGGGGATGATATTTGGGGGGCTTGGTAGTTTTTTTACGTTTTCAGCACACCTCAATGGCTATTTTTACTTTGCCGTTGGCATCTTGATGGTACTTATGGGACTTTCTATGATGGGAAAAATTAAATTTCTAACCTCCCTTGAAGCAACCATCGCTTTTAATCCTTTCATTAAAACACTCTTTTCCAAACTAATTCACTCTAAAACAATGGCAAGTTTTTACGGACTAGGCGTCTTGAATGGTTTTTTACCGTGTGGGCTGGTCTATTTTTTCTTAGCTGCTGCCGCCACGTCAGGCTCTCTCTTGGGTGGCGGATTGATTATGGTTTTGTTTGGAATAGCAACAATGCCAGCGATGTTAGGGCTTGGTTTTGTGGTAGGCTTTCTCAAAGGGAGTGGTTTTAGAGAGATGATGATTAAGATCGCTTCTTTGATCATCATAGGATACGGTATTTATATGGCGTATCTTGGCTATGAGGCAGCCATCGCATGAAATTAGAACAATACCAAAGCGCTATTGAGAGCAGTAATATCATCTCGAAAACCGATATTTTTGGTATTATCACCTTTGTCAATGATGAATTTTGTAAAATTTCAGGCTACAGCAAAGAAGAGCTGGTTGGAAAAAATCATAATATTGTAAGGCATCCCGACGTTCCTGCTTCAACGTTTAAACAACTTTGGCAAACCATTCTTCAAAAGCAAACCTATAAATCAACCGTCAAAAACCTAGCCAAAGATGGCAGTACCTTTTATGTCAATACCACCGTTTTTCCTATCTTAGATGAAAATGGCGACATCGAAGAGTTTATTGCGATTCGTTATGATGTGACAGAGAGCGTTCGCTTAAGCGAAGCACTGATTACCAAAGATGAAGAGCTCGAAGAGCTTAATGCTACACTTGAGCAAAGGGTGCAAGAGCAAACCAAAGCGTTAATGGAGCTCAATCAGACGTTAGAAGAACGCGTAAGAGAAGAGGTTGAAAAGAACCGTGAAAAAGATCGTTTTTTGTTCCAGCAGTCTCGTCTTGCCTCAATGGGCGAGATGATCGCCAACATCGCGCATCAATGGAGACAGCCGCTCTCAGAGCTTAATATTACGCTCTATAAGATGAATAAACTCTATCGTCTTCAAAATGAAGGTAAAGGTGTGGAGTTTGAGGACAGTTACGCGCATGCTAAAAAAATTGTCTCCAAAATGTCTGAAACCATCGAAGATTTTCGTCATTTTTTCAGCCCTGATCGTCAAAGTGAAGATTTTGCCCTCAGTCTTGTGGCTCAAGAGGCGATGGATATTATGCGAGGAACCTTGGAAAAAAATGAAGTTGAAATACGTCTGATTGTGAAAAAAGATGCCACAATTAGGGGCTATTTCAATGAATTTTCTCAGGTATTGATTAATTTAATTAATAATACGATGGATGCGTTTTGCCATAATAAAATAAAAAATAGATTAATTTATATTGAAATTGACACATCTGCGCTTGGAGATGCTATAATTCAAGTCTGCGATAATGCTGGTGGAATTGAAGAAGCTATTTTGGATAAGATTTTTGAGCCATATTTTACAACAAAGCATGCCAGTGCGGGCACAGGCTTGGGGCTTTATATGAGCAAAATGATTATTAACAATAGCATGAAAGGGTTTATCGTTGCAGCCAATTGCAATGATGGAGTCTGTTTTACCATCACGATCCCTTTAGTTAAAGCGTAAAAAGGAAGAGTAATGAGTGGATTGTCAAAATTGACGGTTTTGTTTGTCGAGGATGAAGAAGATCTTAGAGAGGCTTTAGAAAGTGCTATTGGCGATGAGTTTACGAAGTTTATTGTCGCTCGTGATGGCGATGATGGATTGAAGAAATTTAAAAAATATAAGCCCGATATTGTCATAACTGACATCATGATGCCTGTTATGGATGGCTTAATGATGGCAAAAGAGATCAAACATATCTCGAAACATACGCCGATTGTGATTTTAAGTGCTTTTAGTGAAAAAGAGAGACTTCTTGAAGCCATTGATGTAGGGATCGATAAATACCTTATTAAACCGATTGATCCTGATGAGCTCTTAAAAACATTACAATTGGTCTCTAAAGAGATGCTCGATCAGAGTGATATTGTCGAACTTGGCTTTGGCTACCAGTTTGATAAGAGCCGAAGAGTGCTTGTCAAAGAAGGGCAAACCATTTTCTTGACGAAAAAAGAGTTACTTTTTATCTCAATCTTGGTTAAAAATTTAGGTGTCTTTGTGCTGCATGAAGAGATTAAAAAATATGTTTGGACAAACAAAAAAGTAACAGACTCAGCCATTCGTACCTTTATTAAGCGTGTGCGCGAGAAAACCGATAAAGAGTTTATCAAAAATATCCCAGGCCTTGGTTACAAAATTAACACGTAAGAACGATACTCTCATCGTTCTTCTCTTCTCTTTCTTTAATTTTTTCTCAACTTTTTTTATTTAACACAAATTTAATCTTCTTAAGCTTCGTTGTAGATTTGGTGCACTATAATTCTTCCATTATGTGATATTTTTGTGACATAAAAACACAAGCAGGAGGAATTGATGCAGGCTAGAGATGCATTGAACTATGACTATTCAGTCGCCAAATGTTTTACCTATGCGACGATTCTATTTGGAATCATTGGTATGGTAATAGGCGTGGTTATTGCCTATCAGATGGCTTTCCCTGAGTTGAATTACTTGGCAGATGAATACGGTACTTTTAGTCGTTTAAGACCGCTTCATACTTCAGGAGTAATTTTTGGATTCTTACTAAGCGGAATTTTCGCTACATGGTACTACGTTGGGCAAAGAGTACTTAAGGTATCAATGGCGGAGTCACCGTTTTTGATGATTGTTGGCCGACTCCATTTTTGGATTTACATGTTAACAATCCTTTCCGCGGTAGTAGCTCTATTCTTAGGTATTGGCACTTCTAAAGAGTATGCAGAATTGGAATGGCCATTGGACATTGCCGTTGTTGTTTTGTGGGTACTCTGGGGTATTAGTATTTTCGGTCTTATCGGTATTCGCCGTGAAAAAACGCTCTACATCTCTATGTGGTATTACATTGCAACTTTCTTGGGTGTTGCTATGCTTTATCTTTTCAATAATATGGAAGTTCCAACCTATTTTGTTGCCGGTATGGGTAAATGGTATCACTCTGTTTCAATGTATGCTGGAACCAATGATGCGATGGTTCAATGGTGGTATGGTCACAATGCGGTAGCGTTTATCTTTACGGTGCCTATTATTGCAATGATCTATTATTTCTTACCTAAAGAATCTGGTCAACCCGTTTTCTCGTATAAACTTTCATTACTTTCTTTTTGGGGCTTGATGTTTGTTTACCTTTGGGCAGGTGGACACCACTTGTTATACTCTACCGTACCTGATTGGGTTCAAACGATGGGTTCAATTTTCTCTGTTATCTTAATTCTTCCATCTTGGGGTAGCGCGATTAATATGCTTCTAACGATGAAAGGACAATGGGGTCAACTCAAAGAAAATCCATTGGTTAAATTTATGGTTTTTGCTTCAACATTCTACATGTTAAGTACACTAGAAGGACCAATTCAAGCTATCAAATCTGTTAATGCCCTTGCGCACTTTACAGACTGGATTCCTGGACACGTTCATGATGGTACACTTGGTTGGGTTGGCTTTATGACAATGGCTGCGCTTTTCCATATGGCTCCTCGCATGTATAAGCGTGAATTGTATAGTAAAAAATTGATGGAATCACAATTTTGGATTCAAACAACGGGTATCGTTATGTACTTCTCAAGTATGTGGATTGCCGGTATTACGCAAGGTATGATGTGGAGAGCAACCGATCAATTCGGTAACCTTGCCTACTCATTCATTGATACGGTAACGGTTCTTATTCCTTACTATGCCCTTCGTGCAACGGGCGGTTTATTGTATCTTATCGGTTTCTTTATGTTCACTTACAATATGTATAAAACAATGACTGCAAGTAAAGCAATTGAGTCTGAACCTCAAAATGCTTCACCTATGGCAGCATAAAAGGAGGGCAGGATTATGTTTCATTGGTTAGAAAGAAACCCATTCTTTTTTGCGGTAGGTGTATTTTTAGTGATTGCGTATGCAGGTGTTGTGACCATTCTTCCAGACTTTATGGAGAGTGCTCGTCCTGTAACAGGAACAAAACCGTATACAGTTTTAGAGCTTGCAGGTCGTCAAGTGTATATTAAAGATAGCTGTAATGCGTGTCATTCACAGCTTGTTCGTCCTTTCAAATCTGAGACAGATCGTTATGGTATGTACTCTTTAAGCGGCGAATATGCGTATGATAGACCATTCCTTTGGGGTTCAAAAAGAACAGGACCTGATTTAATGAGGGTTGGAAATTATCGAACAACAGATTGGCATGAATACCATATGTTGGAGCCACAAAGTGTCGTACCTGGTTCTATTATGCCAGCGTATAAACATATGTTTAAAAATGTTGCAGACATTGAGACAGCCTATGCAGAAGCATTTACAGTCAAAACAGTCTTCAATGTTCCTTATGATCAAGCAGATATGCCTAAACTTGGAACGTTTGATGAAGCAAAAAAAGCACTGATGGACGAAGCTGCTTTAATTGTTGCTGATATGAAAAGCCAAGAGGTCAAAGAGGCATTTAAACGTGGCGAGATCAAAGAGATTGTGGCACTCATTGCCTATCTCAATAGCTTAAAATAAGGTGTGAACGGTGGATATTGAAACAATCAGAGAACTACAGGCTTATGGTTATATCTTTGCGACTATCTTTTTGTCAGTGATTATGTACAGCTATTTGTATCATCTTTACAAAGCTGAAAAAAAGGGTACGAGAAACTATGAGAAGTATGCTAATATTGCCCTAAACGACAATATTGATGATGCTCCGATTGAATCTTTTACACCGTCTAACAAAGAGAAAGAATAAAGAGGAGCAATAGATGAATTGGCTGAATGACAATGTAAACGTATTGGCATTGCTTGGTGCGGCAGCAATTTTAATTCTCACTGTTGGTGTTTCTTGGAAATACATTCAACAGATGAAAACCGACAAAAGTAGTGGTGAATTAGCGAAAGAGAATTGGGATGGTATTGGTGAGTATAAAAATGCACTCCCAATTGGTTGGGCACTTTCATTTTTAGGAACAATAATTTGGGGATTATGGTATTTTCTTGCCGGTTATCCTCTTAGTTCTTATTCGCAAATTGGTGAGTATAATGAAGAAGTACAAAGCCATACTACGAAGTTTGAAACTAAATTTGCTAATCCCGATCAAACAACTCTTATGAATATGGGAGAGGGTGTTTTCTTGGTTCAATGTGCACCATGTCATGGGGTAACAGGCGATGGAATGAACGGCAAAGCTGCAAATCTTGGTAAATGGGGAAATGAAGAGGCTATCGTTGCTTCAATTCTTAATGGTGCTAAAGGTTCTGAATATCCACTCGGTGAAATGCCAGCAGGATTATTGGATGCAGAGAGTGCAAAAGCAGTAGCAGCTTATGTTATGCAAGAAGTTTCGTCTGTGAAAAAAACCAAAAATCCAGCATTGGTTGAGGCAGGTCGTGCACTATGGGCAACATGTGCAGCATGTCATGGCGATGATGGTAAAGGTATGGCAGGCAGTGCTCCAGATCTTAGTGTGTATGGCGATGCGAAATTTGTTGTCAACGTACTAGGAACAGGTAAAAAAGGTACTATCGGTAATATGCCTAAATTCAACGACGGTCGCTTAACCAATGTTCAAAAAACAGCGGTTGGCACGTATGTCAGCTCTTTAGTGAAATAAGGATTAGCATGGAAAATACAAATCGAAGCGTATTTGGACTTCATGGCGTTACAGGAATGTTGATTGCGACAGTCTTATTGCTTTCTATCCTAGGAGTATTGACTTTCTTTGGACTTAAAGCGCAACAAGCAGTGGCGGATAAACCCTATAAGCTAACGGATCCGCAGGCACTTAAAATGAGAGATCCTGCAGGTGCGAGTCAAAAAGTTATCGTAAAATAAGGGGAATAAAATGGCTGAATATATGGATAAAATCATCACGTTTGGTTTAATTGTGATAGGACTTGTCTCTGCATGGGCAGTGTTAACACCCAATCATCTGTTTGTCGGTTAATGAGAACCTTCTTACATGTAAAGGCAAAGAGGCTTTCGCTTCTTTGCCTTCTGTTTTTCTTTCCTATTTTGGTTTTTGCCAAGGAATTTGTCATTTATGATGAAACACTTGAAGAGAGAACTGCTCAAAAGATCGAAGAGATGGGTAGTGAGCTTTTTGCAAAAAGTGGTGTTAAAGTCATCCTAATCGCTAAAAAAAGTGCTGGGGGTGAAAATATCATTGCTTATGAGCAAAACTTTGCCAAAGACCTAACGCCTCCATATGCTCTTTTAACGCTTTTTTTAGAAGAGCAAAAAGTAGATATTTATGCCTCCACTGGACTTGAAAAAGAGTTTGATAAAGAGGCGATGCTTTCACCACTTCCATGGCGAGGAACGATTCTACCGCTTCTGACAACGAAAAAAAAAGAAGTCAGTGTGGGACCTGCGTTACTGAATGGTTATGGTGATTTAGTGGATCAAATTGCCGCGTATCGTAATGTGAAATTAGAGAGTTCGATTGGAAGTTCTAATAAAACAACGATCAGTATCGTAAGACTTCTCATTTATGGTTTTGTAGCAGTCTTAGTGATCATAATGCTTATACGAAGGATGAAAAAACGTGGCTAAAGTAAAAACGGAGCGCAATTACTATCCTCACGCAGTAATTGGAATGATTTTAGGTATGGTTGTGGCATGCGGTTGGGTGATTAAGATTGCTACCGATAACCCTGTGGAAATGGATACTTTTTACATGGAAAAGTACCAAAAAGTAGATCATTCGATCAATAAAATATTGGATTTACAAGCAAAATTTGATGCAAAGTTTGATCTTGCCTATTCAACGGAAAAGTTTGAAATAGGAGATAATAGCATCACGATTCGATTGACGGACAAAAGCGGTCAACCTGTCAATGATGCCAATATGATGATGATGCTCTCACGTCCTGATAGCAATAAAGAGAATAAAGAGATGAAGCCTTCGCACGTCGAAAATGGCAATTACACCTTTGGACCTTTTGAGATTAACAAGCCAGGTCGTTGGCAAATTCTAAGTAAAATTGAAGTAGGCGAATTTAAAGGCTATCATAAAAATGAGGCCTACGCAGCACAATAGCTCCCCCTTTCTACCTTAATACTCTGCGGTAAGATAAGTTGTGTGATCTTACCGCAATTTCATTTTGACATAAAAATCCATCTTAAATCTTTGCTTTGTTATAATGAGATACTTAAATAAGGTGGAATGATGTTAGAAGTTTTTGCAACCAGTCGTGCTGTACGCTCATTTTACGACACATTTTTAGAGACCAACACCCTTCTTCCCAAAGCCATCACGATTGCAGAACTAGAGCAAAAAGCCGTCCTTGTACCCCATCACGCTTTGGTCGATGAAGATATGCGTGTGCTGTTGATGCAAGAGGCTTCGCGATTTACCAAGTTTGAGCTTTTGTACATTGAGCGTGAATTTTTTACTTTTTTGAAAAACTCAACCTACCTTTTTCGTTTTTTTGAAGAACTTAGCCATGAAAAAGTTGCACTTGAAACGCTTATGGGTGCTGATACGTATGAGCACTACGCAGAGCATTTAGAGGTACTTCAGACCTTGCTTAAACACTACAAAACGCTTCTCTCCAAGCACGCGTTGTACGACCGCATCACACTTCCTGAATGCTATGAGCTCAATGTTGCGTATATTCGCTCACTGGGTGCTGTTCGCATTCATTTAGAGGGCTTTTTGAGCCGTTTTGAAGTGGAACTTTTGAGTCAAATCGCAGCACTGATTCCTTTACATGTAAACGTTACCATCAGTGCGTACAATCAAAAAATGGCGTTACTGTTTGCAAATCTTGGCATTGTGTTAGAGCAAAACAACACTTATGAGATCAACCTCTCCACAAAAGAAATTTTACATGTAAAGCCTCAAAATGCCTCCAAGCAAGATATTCAAGTCTATGGCTTCTCCTCTCGTCTCGCGCAAATGGGCTATGTGCAAAGTGCTATCGCTCAGTTTGTGGAAGAGGGTTTGCGTCCCGAAGAGATCGTGGTGATTTTACCTGATGAGCGATTTGCTGAAGTTCTGCGTCCCTTTGATACATGGCACAATCTCAACTTTGCGATGGGTATCAGCTTGAAACAGAGCCAATTTTATCAAAAACTAAGTGCCCTTGAAAAAGCGATGCGCAATGACGAGATCGAAGATCATCTCCGACTTGCTCGCTTAAAAATTGAGACGGAAATGATGGTTACATGTAAAGAGATTTGGCACCAAAAAGTTTCCAGTGAAACGGCGATGAATTTTTTTGAAACATTGCTTTCCTGCGATGCCAAAGAGCAGCAAAATCCTCTCTTTCAAGAAGCCTTTTTTGCCTTTACCCACTTTTTGAACCATGCACCCTCTCTTCGTTTTGAGCAAGTCACAAAACTGCTTTTAAACCGCCTTGCAGTTCTTACGCAAGATGATGTCAGGGGTGGAAAAGTGACGGTTTTAGGCGTGCTTGAAACCAGAGGTGTGGTGTACAAAGGTGTTATTGTTCTTGACTTTAACGACGAATTTGTACCCAAGCGGAGCCAAAAAGACCTGTTTCTCTCCTCGGCAGTTCGCGCGCATGCGGGACTTCCAACGAAGAGAGATCGAGAAAATTTACAACGCTATTACTACCATCAACTCTTTGCTCGCGCACAGAAAATCGCCATTGCCTATGTGAAAAATGAGACCAGTATGCCTTCACGCTTTTTGGATGAGCTTGGTTTTGATACCACCGTTATGGCGGATGAAAAAGCACTGCAACCGCTTCTTTTTGATGTCAATGTTCCTAAAAATCTTTACGATCAGCCATTTATCGATGCGCCTTATGATCTTAAAGCGTTCCTCCTTTCGGCAACAAAGCTCAAGACACTGCTTACATGTAAACGCCAGTTTTACTTTCGCTACCTTGCCAGACTCAAAGAGGCGAAGATGCCAAGCACTCAAATTGATGAGCAAACGATAGGTATTGCGCTGCATAAAGTGCTCGAAGATGCGATATGCGATGAAGCGCTTAGAGATGAAAAAAGCCTGTACGCCAAACTTGAAACGCTTTTAAAAGAGAACAACCACCATGAAGTCTGGAGCTATTTTGTCGATGTGTGGCTTCAAAAACTGAAACCGTTTATGCACAATGAAATCAATCGTTTTGATGAGGGCTTTCGTGTTTTCAAAAAAGAGTTTTCGCATAACGTGCCTTACGGTGAGTTTATGCTTGAAGGGCAGATTGACCGTATTGACCAAAAAGGGGATGAACTGTTTGTCATCGACTATAAAAGTGGGAAAGTACCAACGACGAGTGAGCGAACACTCGAGAGTACCACCGATTTTCAGTTGGTCTTTTACGAACTCATTGCAAGTGCTTTGGGCAAGGTTGGTGGTGTTTACTATTACGATCTCAAAGAGGGAGTTTTAGTCCCTGAAAACTTCTTGGAAGAAAAAAAAGCACTTTTACATGTAAAGCTCTCAGAGCTCTCCAAACCGATCAATGGCTACGAGTTGTGCGATGAGATCAAGCACTGTAGGCTTTGCCCGTATGTGCAGTTGTGTGGACGTGAGGAGCAGATATGAATTTGAGTCCTTATTTAGCCCTTGAAGCCAGTGCAGGCAGTGGCAAAACCTTTGCGCTGAGTGTTCGCTATCTTTCGCTTCTGTTTATGGGTGCGAATCCGCAAAAGATCGTAGCCCTTACCTTTACGAACAAATCAGCATCTGAGATGAAAACGCGCATTTTTGAGACGCTCAAACACTTGGAAAGCAAAGATGAGTTAGAAGCGATTTGCGTACAAACGGGCAAGTCTAAAGAGACATTACTCTTTGAGAAAGAGCGTGTCATGCAAATCTTGCTTCAAGCCGACATCAAAATCTCCACACTGGACTCTTTTTTCTCCCTGATTTTGCGCCATTTCGCGTTACATGTAGGTTTACAGCCTGACTTCAAAGTGGGGCAAAATGGGCTTGACGAGGAGTTGGTAGAGCGTTTCATCAAAGGGTGTAAACACAAAAATCTCTATAATGCGCTCATTGCTTTTAGCATCAACGAAGATAAAAAACTAAATGATCTTTTTAGCCTGCTCAATATGCTGTATCAGAAAAAATCAGAGCTTGATATTAGTACGTTGGATGAGGGAAGTTATCCGTCCTTAAAACCATGTTTAGACATTTTAGAACGCATTAGAGATTACTTTGAACAAAGTGGACTCTCCGCACGTGGGCTTGCGACACTCAAAGCGCAAACGCTGAGTGATCTGCTTTCCAAGAAATATTTGGAACGTGAAGATTTTGGCTATTGGGATTATAAAAAGTATGCCAATGAGAGAACCGATACGCTTTTGCGAGAACTCAAGCAGGCTTTAAATGAGCATGTCAATGCCAAAGAGGCGTATTTTTTAGGACAACTGGGCAAACTTTTTGCGATTTACGATGAGAGTCTGCGAGGTTTGATGGGCGAGTATGGTGAGCTTCGTTTTGATGACGTGACCAATCTGCTCTACACCCTTTTGCGCCAGGAGATCAGCAAAGATTTTCTCTATTTTCGTCTGGATGGAGTGATAGAACATCTGCTGATCGACGAGTTTCAAGACACAAGCATTGTGCAGTATCAGATTCTTTTGCCACTCATCGAAGAGATACGCGCAGGGCGGGGCGTGAAAGAGTTTAAAACACTCTTTTTTGTAGGTGATGTCAAGCAGTCGATTTACCGTTTTCGCGGTGGTACAAAAGAGCTGTTTGGGTATGCCAAAAAGAGCTTGCATTTAGACGTCAATGCGCTCGATACGAATTATCGAAGTAGCGAGCAGGTCGTGAATTTTGTCAATGAAATCTTTACATGTAAAATCAAAGGGTATGAGTCCCAAAAGGTTGCCAAAGCCACGAGTGAGGGGTACATCAATGTGCGCATTGAAGAGGCGATTGAACCTTCTGTTTTAGAGGCGATTGGGATGCTTCTTGGCGAGGGTGTCAAGCCCAAAGACATCGCGCTTTTGGTGCATACGAACAAAGATGCCAAGGTCTTTAAAGCGTTGGTGCAAGAGCAGTTTCCCGCTTTACATGTAAGACTGGAAGCGACCTTGAAACTCATCGAAGTTCGCTCTATCAAAGCGATCATTGCTTTGCTTAAATACCTCTACTTTGGTGATGAACTTTACCGTGCAACGTTTCTAGCTCTTTGCGGCAGGACGTGGGAGACACCACTCTCTCGTAGCGGTTGGGATTTAGACGCAACACCATTGGTTTTAGTAGAGAAAATCATCAAAACCTATGGACTGTTTGATGGCAGCGTGGATCTGCTCAGTTTCCTTGAAGTGGCGAGTCGTTACGAAGAGATCGAGAGTTTTTTGTTTGTGCTGGATGAACTGAGCGATGAAGCCAAAAGTGAAGATGTGGATGGGCTTCGTGTATTAACGGTTCACAAGTCAAAAGGCTTAGAGTTTGAGCATGTCATCGTGTGTGACCGTTTGAGTCGTGATAATAACCGAAGCGATACGCTTTTATTTAGCTACGATGAGGTGGACATCAAAGGGCTTTACCTCACGATGGGTGGCAGAGAAGCGGTCGATGCCGTCTATGCCAAAGCCAAAGAGCAAGAGAGTGTCTTGATGGTCGAAGATCGGCTCAATGCGCTTTATGTCGCTTTTACGAGAGCCAAACATTCACTCTTTGTCTGTGCCAAAGCGCAAAACAGTGCGTTTGAGATGTTGAAATTAAGCACCACAGAGCGAGGTGTGATAGGTGTTTCCACTAAAGAAACACCGTTTATGCCAAGCACGATGCGTGTCTATGAGCCTAAGCGTTATGGCGCGCAAGAGGTGGTAAGTACGCCAGATGTTGAGGGTGAAAGTGCTGAGATCGCTTCTATTACCTTTGGAATCGCACAGCACTATTTGTTGGAGATGTTAGATAGTTTTGATGAATCTTCGCTGAAAAGGGCTTACATCGCACTGCAAAATCGTTTTGCACCGCTTTTGGATGAAACGACACTGCAAGCGATCTATCAGCGTGGAGAAAAATTGATTACATGTAAAGCCTTTTTAGATTTGATAGAGGGTGCAAAAGTCTATAAAGAACAACCACTGATTTACCAAAAAGAGCGCAAACAGATCGACCTTTTGCTTGAATTTCCAGATCGTATCGTCGTGGTGGATTATAAAAGCTCGAAAAAGCAGAGTGCAAAGCACCAAGCACAAGTGAAGCTCTATCAAGACGCACTTTCTACGATTTATAACTTGCCGGTGGAAGCGTATATTTGCTATTTGCAAAACGATGGAATCGAACTTCTTAAAAGCTTATAGTACACTTAATTTAAGTAGTATTTAAGTATATTTTGATTACACTTGCACTTCGTTAAATAAATACGTCAAAGGTTATGACAGATGAAAGCTACACAAGCGATTAAGCCAAGCGAAGTTAAACGCGACTGGATCGTAGTGGATGCTGCTGGTAAGAGATTTGGTAAAGTCCTTACAGAAGTAGCAACACTGCTCAGAGGCAAACATAAACCTTATTTTACTCCTAATGTTGATTGTGGCGATTTCGTTATTATCATCAATGCGGAAAAAGTAGAGTTTAGTGGAACAAAATTAGACACAAAATTGTATCACAGACACACAGGATATTTCGGTGGCGTTAAAACTGAAAAATTGGGTGATCTTTTGAACAACAACCCAGCGAAATTGTACAGACTTGCGGTAAGAGGCATGTTACCTAAAACAAATCTTGCTAAAGAGATGATCAAAAAGCTCAAAGTATATGCCGGTAGTGAGCATCCACATACAGCGCAAGTTAAAGTAGAGGGAAAGTAATATGGCAAAAGTATACGCAACTGGTAAAAGAAAAACAGCTATCGCTAAAGTATGGGTAAGTGCACCTGGTAAAGGGTCAATTACTGTTAATGGCGTTGATTTTGAAGCGTGGCTTGGTGGTCATGAGACCATTAAAAAACGTGTTCGCCAACCCCTTGCTCTTACAAAACAAGAGACAAGCTTTGACATTGTAGCTGCTACTCAAGGTGGCGGTTATTCAGCTCAAGCGGACGCTGTTCGTCATGGTATTTCTAAAGCACTTGCAGCCATGGATGCTGACTTTAGAGCAATCCTTAAACCTTATGGTTTATTGACGCGTGACTCAAGAATTGTTGAGCGTAAAAAATACGGTCGCAAAAAAGCACGTCGTAGTCCACAATTCTCAAAACGTTAATGATTTCCTCAAGGGGATCATTAAAAGTTTCCTTGAAAACGTTAAGTGTTATTATGCAAGGGATTTTCCCTTGCATGCTTTTTTATTCTTTCCTCTGCTCCTCAAATAAATTTACTCAAAAATAGTATAATAATCCAAAACGAATTTCAAAAGGCATCCAATGCTTCAAACAGCCATAGACAACAAGCCTGTAGAGCATTATTTTAAAACACCTGAGAGTATTAAAAGTTTTTTAGAAAGTGCTGTCAGTTTGGATTTGTTAACCATTTTAAGAGAGATAAAAAGTGACAAGCTCCATCAAAAATCGCTCAGCGATATTCATGAAAATAAACTCATATTTTTCAACGAGAGCGAAAGCCTTTTAAAAGAGCCTAATGCTTAAATACTCTTTTGCTTTTTTGGATAAATTCAAAAAAGACTATAAAGATGGCGAAAGTTAAAAGTTTAGCCCTGACCCTCTTTTATTCAGGGGTTACTATTTTTTTCTCGTTGGTGAAAAAATCTATCTTTTAAGATTGTTTGCCAAAAGTGAACAAGACGAGCTTTCTATAAAAGAAAAAATCCAAATGGCTGAAATTATCAAAGCTATTCAGAGGAATGATGATGAAAGTTAAAAGTTTAGCTCTCCTATGCTTTCGACCCCTATGCTTTTAGAAAAGCTAAATGTTTTCTTTGTGCAAGCGATACCCTTCTGATACAGAGGCATCAATCAACTTTTCAGATGTTGTTTGACGTAAGCGATAAATCAATGTTCGCAATGCTCCAACACAATCAGGTCTCCCCCATAATGCAGAAGAGATGGCTTGTGTGGAATGATAATGATTAGGATTTTTGGCAAGATACTCTAAAAGCTCACGCATTTTTGAGGTAATATTGATACGGGTGACTTCCTTAAAGAGTGAGCCGTTGCGATGAAGTTTGTAGCCTCCTTGAAGCGTGATAATCTCATCATTGCCAGTACGCATAAAACGACGACGTTTCAATGCTAATTTTAATGTTACTAGGACCTCTTTGGGGACTAAGGGTTTGATGAGATACCCATCCACAGAAGCAAGAACCGCATACTCTACCATCTCTTCATCCGCATATGCCGTCGTAAAAATAATGGCACATTGACTTATTTGTCGTAATGCTACAGCAAATTCCGCACCACTTTGTCCCCCTTGAATCATAATATCTGTCAAAACGGCATCGACAGCGTTGTGTTTAAGTAGTGCGAATGCTTCATCTGAACTTTTGGCAATACCCACAACACTGTACCCCACTTGCTCAATAATACGTCGCAAATACTCTGCTGCAATTCTCTCATCTTCAACGATTAAAACGTTTATCATGCTGCCTCTTTGAAGAGAATGGTATATTGTAGCGAAGGTGTTAGTGTAACCTGTAATGTAGCGTTTAATTGCTCAATACTAAGCTGAATAAGGTGATTTCCTAAACCGTTTTGCGAAAAAAGACCCTCTTGTGAACAACTACTTCCATTATCCGTGTAAATGAAATGGTAGTAGTCTTCTTGAATGTTTAGGACAAGAGAGATGATTGGATTGAGTGTGTGCGTAAAAGCGTGTTTGATACTATTGGTGATGAGTTCATTCGTGATAATGCCTAAAGAAACCATTATATTCATAGGCAACAAAAAATAAGGTGAGATGTGAACATCAATGCGGATTGCATTAGCCCCGAGTGAATGACAAATAATATCAATCAAAGATTTAAAATACATATTAGCATCAACGTTCTCTAAATGAGAAGAGCGATAGAGCATCGTATGCAGTAAGGCAATGGAATGAATACGGTTTTGGCTACTAAGAAGTAGTTGAGCGGTTTTTTTGGGAGCATTTAATGCTTGTAACCCTAACATGGATGAGGCGATGTTTAAACTGTTTTTGACTCGGTGGTAAATCTCTTTATAGAGCATTTCCCGTTTTTTTGTTTCGTCGATTAGCAGGGCATAGGTGTATTGATTGGTGCTTTCATAGATGTAACTCACACCTGTGATAACGATTGCGAAGACGATGAAATTTGTAATAGCAATAGAACTGTTTAAAAAAGTGCTGTGGTGGATGTTGAAAAAAGCGGAAAAAAAAAGTAAAGCACCGCTTATGCACAGCAAAACGATAGCGATGGATAAACCAGTTCTCCGCCCAAAAAGGTAAAAGGCGATGGGTATGATGCCAGTGATAAAAACGACACTGAGATGATCAAAGGTATCTAAAATCATGGCTGAAAGACACACAACACTTAAGAGGGCGATGAGTAGCCAAGAAGCGATTTGAATGTGATTGTTTTTTAATAAAAAAGGAACAAAAATAATTGCGAGCAAGGCGCAAACACCCTCAATTCCAGCATCAATAGGATAGCCTCTACTCAGGTCATTCAATGTTACAGCTAAAAGAGAAACGATAATCATCCCGTAGATATAGATCAATAATCGTTTTTTACGCAAAAGTGTAATTTCATCTATATTCATTTGAAGTATATATCTCCTAAAAAATCAAAATCACATTTTTGTGATTTTGGAACGTTATAATAATCCAAGACACTAAAGAGTTTACAAAAAATGCTCTAACAAAAAGTTTAAAATGAATTCAATCAAATTAAAAAAAGGAGTAGGATATGACGAGGGTTTTAATTATTTTGGTTTTTATGAGTAGTTTGTGTACGGCAGTATTAGCGGATCATGATGACCATCATATTACTTTTATCAATCAAACAAAACATCATCTCAAGTTTGAAGTTTTGGGATTGAAAAATAAGTCTTTGCATGCGCATGTGGCAAATTATGTTCACATCGATGATTGTAAGCATGATGGTCAGTTGAAAAACTTTGAGATTAAAATCAAACATCTTATTAAGGGAGCATTTGATAAAAATCTTCAAGATGCAAAAGGTAATGACCTTGTTGTGCATCGAAAATGCGGTGAAAGTCTTTATATTTGGCATGAAAATGGTGAATATAAAATAAGTGATGAACCCCATGTGAAAGCAGATTTAAGCGGATGCAATACGAATGCCTCTAAACCTGCTATTTTGTTTGTGCATGGATACAATAGTCGACAAGGTGAGTTTGATGCTTATGCTGAAAAAGCTGAAAATAAAAAGTGGCGAGTCTTTCGAACCAGCGTTTCACAAGATGGATCTATTGCAAAGCGAGCCGATATGTTGAGCAAATACATCAAAAAAGCGGCGAAAGAATGCAATATTAAAAATGATTCGTTAAGAGTTGTGGCACACAGTATGGGTGGGCTTGATATTCGCTATCTTGTTGGGAATTCTAAATACGCAGACGAAGCAAAAAAAATTGAGCGTATTTATACGATAGCAACACCACATCAAGGTGATAAATTAGGTTATTTTGCAGATATAGCAAGTGATGCGGGTAGAGATTTGACGCCTGTTCACATGGGAAAATTTAATAAAGAGTATCCCTATGCTAGTTTGAAATATCATAATAAGAGTATCGATATCGTAACGCTTAGAGCATCTTGTAGTGGAAAAGATAACGGAGAGAAAGCAACCGATGGTATGGTGGCGGTGATGAACCAAATTTATGGTGATGCTCCATTTTCCACCAATATTCATAAAGCCAAACATTTTCCAGGGGCTGTTTGTGTCGGCGATACAGCAGAGTTAGAAAAAACCTCTTTGTTAGATAGTATTTTAAAAGACCATCATCACGGCTCAGCTTCAGATAATATTCAAACAGGAACAAAAAGTGCCTCAGAAATCGCAAAAATCATAGCAGAAAATGAATGAGACACATTGTTCAAGTGTTGATTTTCACCTGCCTTGCATTAATTTTCAGTGGGTGTTCCAATAAATTTTTACAAATTGATGCAGGCCATGATGTTGTGGTTCGAGACCGTATCTTTGAAGAGAGTAAAGAGGCTTTACTAAAGGGTGATGTGCAAAAAGCTATCACCCTTCTTAACCAAGCAACAGCCAATGATCCAATGGATGCAAGGTTGCATTTTCTTTTGGGTATGGCATATCATAATGATTTCATTCAAGGCAATTTTGCAGCGGCTCAACTAGCGGAAGCGGGGTATATCGTTGCTTCTCAACTAGATCCTAGCATGTACCTCACCCATGCACAGCTTGGAAGATTGTATCTTCATCTCAAACGTTTTGCCGATGCTGAGTTTTCCTTTCTGAATGCTTTTGAAATCAAAGGGGATGATCCATTGATCGCTTATGAATTAGCGTATGCTTCTTACTATGCGCACGATCTTGAAACGGCGACAAAGGTGATTTTGAAAGCTTACGAGTTAGCTCCTATGGATGTGGTTATCTTAAAAGCGGGGTATTTGATGTGTAGTGTTGTTGGACTGGAGGAACAATCAGCACTGATACGTCAAAACCTCTTACGTATCGTTATGCCGCATGAATTTTCGCAGGTAGAGCAACGCATAAAGATCTGGCAAAATGCTTATCAGGCTTCGTTAAAAATGCAACATAAAAAACCAACTATTGTCTCAAAAGTCATTTCCCCTGAGCCTATAACAGAACCACTAACGGGGCCAAGGTCGCCCTATTGGGCTGAGTGTCCCCAGCCAGACGTGAAGTCTATTAGCGCACAAAATAGTGACGATGAAGAGGATGACGATGAAGAGAGTAGTAGTGTTTTCACAAATGCTCCCAATGCACTTCCGAGTCCATGCTATAACAAGCCATTACCTCGTATGGTCATCATTGATGCGACGATTATTCAAACCGATGAGTATCTGACGAATTACAATGGTCTTAATTTACTCGATGGTTTAGAAGCGGTCTTTAGTTGGTCGGATGGGGTAACAAAAAGCAAAACAGATGGCATTTCTTCTTCCATGAGAACGCGGACTTCATCTATTAGCCTGCCAATGGGTGGTATTACCTATTCACTTAATATTGCCAATGCTTCTGATTTTAGAAATCATATTTTAGCCAAGCCTTCTTTGGTCGCATTGGATAGGCAACCAGCCACATTTTTTTCAGGCTCAAACATACTGGTTTCTGTTCCAGGTCAATTAAGTGGCGGTGATTTAATTGAAAAATCGATTGGTATTTCACTTTCAGTGACCCCGACATTCATCGATGATGATTCACTATTGTTAGCGATAAAAGTGTCACGCTCCGATTTTTCAGTGGAAGATCAAGGTTCTTTTCAAGAGTCACTTTTGACTTTAAAAAGCTCCGTGAGCACCAGTGTTTTGATGAATATCAATCAAACATTAATTCTCTCTGGACTTGTGGAAAAACAGAGCAATGTAAACAGTTCGGGTGTGCCCGTTTTGAAAAATATACCAGGATTTAATTATCTGTTTAACGAAGCGTATGATGAGAATAAACGAAAATCATTGTTAATCATTTTAACGCCACAAAAAGCAGTGCAATCCAGCACAATGCAAACAAATAATACGCGCATAGACCTTTTTAAAGAGACAACTTTAGGAGGTATTGCTTTTAATAATGACACCCTCTTGCGTATGCGGCTTTTAGCAGAGAATAAAAATCATTTTTTATACAAACAAGGAGATATTAATATCCACAAATGGAATCAAAAAACACAAATGCAAGCGATATTAGATGAAATTATCCCTTTAAAGTTACAGCCCTAGACCTTGCTTCGTAGTGATACTAGGTTCTATTTGTAACCCAAATTGCTAGTTGGTAAAG
>NZ_JQGK01000017.1 GCF_000743525.1 Sulfurospirillum sp. SCADC
GTTATAATATCTCGCTCCATAATCTCGCCTCCCACGGCTTTTTATGGAGTCTCAAGCAATTTTTAGACCCTTCTTCGCAACTAGCAGTTTGGGTTGTAGTATAATAAATTTACCATAGAAGGAGGATACTATGATCAAAAAGTGTCTCAAAAATCTACTGTTCTGGTTGATTTTTCTTCCTTTACTCTACACGTTAAGTGGTTTCGTCATCCTTCCATGGTGGGCACGTACACAACTTCCTAGCCTCATACAAGAGAAATTAGGTCTATCCATTTCGATTGAAAAAGTGTTGTTTAATCCCTTCACCTTTGAGTTACATGTAAACCATTTTGCACTGCACGATACGGCAGGAAACGATGTTGCAACGTTGGAACATCTTTACATCAATTACGATCCAACCTATCTTTTCAAAAAAGAGTTTTTTGTCAAATCACTCCTGCTTGAGCAACCCTTTGTTGACCTTAAAATCGATCCAAAAGGGAATTTGACACTCCTGAGCCTGTTTCCAACAAACCCTTCGAGCGAAAAGAATGCAACCACAGATACGAGCCTAAGCATGCCTTTTATCATCGAACATGTTGACATCCAAAATGCGAAAACCAACTTTAGTGATGAACGCCCCAGTGAGCCTTTTAAACTCGAAATCGGCCCTATCAATTATGCGGTCAACAATCTTAGTTTTTACAAAGACGATCTAAGTATTCACGCACTTAAAGTGATGTTGCAAAATGAAGAGAAAATCTCGCTTGCAAGCAGTGCTTCTTTTGATCCACTCAAATTTTATGGTGAACTAAACGTTGCACACCTTCCGCTTTCAAACTTTTGGCGATACGCCCTACCAAGTATGCCAGCAACCCTTACCCAAGGCGAGCTTACCCTTAGAGTTCCTTTTTCCATTGATTTAAGTAAAGAAAAACCATTGGTCTCTTTAGAAAAAGCCTCCGCTTCTTTAGAGCGTGTTCGCTTAATCGATGATGCAAACAAAACGGTTATTGAAGTACCTTCTTTAAGTCTTGCGAATATTGATTTTGACTTGCAGACTTCTACGATTAACATCGAAAAAGCTATGATTACCAAGCCTTTTGTGGACGTCCAATTGGAAAAAGATTATGCACTAAATTTAGTGCGTCTGTTTACGCCTAAAGGTGCACTAGCGCAGCCAGAAGCACCAACGCCTGCCACGCAAGAGAGTAAAAATGAGTGGAAATTTGCACTCAAAACGTTCGAAATCCATGAAGCATCTATCGATGTTACCGATAAAAATGTCAAAAGCACGCCTATCCACTTGGCGCCTTTAAAATTGACTGCTCAAAACATCACACACGATCAAAACAGCCCTATTAGTTATGATTTTAACAGCACCATAGATTCCACCGCATCTTTAAATGCAAAAGGTATTTTTATCCCTGCGACGGCTTCGCTTGAGATGGTGATGAATGCCTCTAAACTCTCTTTAGAAAAAGCGCAACCCTACATCACGCTTTTTACAACAACACTTATTCAAGACGGTTCCTTATCGCTCACCTCTAAGCTCACCGCTTCGTTTGATCAAAAGCCAATGTTCAAAATCGAAGGAGATGCAACCATCTCGAAATTTTCACTTGCGGATAAATTAAAAAACTCACTTGTGGCATGGGAAACGCTTAATGTGAGCAGCATCGCTTACACGCTCTCGCCTGCAACACTTAGCATTCAAAAGATCATGCTGGATAAACCGTATATCAATCTTGACATCAAAAAAGATGGCACCACCAATTTTTCCAATCTTTTAAAGACCCCACAAACGCCTGCAAAAACACAAAAGTCTCAAACGACACAAGATGCGATGTCGATTTATATTGGTGATGTTACGCTTAAGCGAGGAACAACCCATTTTAAAGATGCTTCCTTACTTCTCCCTTTTGCAACCTTTGCAGATCGCCTCAATGGATCAATGTCAACCCTTGATACCAAAAATACGAAGCCTTCCGTGCTTAAACTCGAAGGAAAAGTCGATAAATATGGCTATGCAAAGATTGATGGATCTGTTTTACCATTTGATTTTAAAAATAGAGCCACGCTTAAAATTCTCTTTAAAAACATCGATATGCCTTCTCTTTCGCCGTATACGAGCAAATTCATAGGCTATACCATCAAAGAGGGGAAACTCTCTATGGATCTAAATTATAAAATCAAAAAAGGGGTTATGGAAGGTGCCAATAAAATCAACCTTGACTCACTACTGTTGGGTGAAAAGATCGAAAGCAAAGATGCAACCAATCTTCCTTTAGGACTTGCCATCGCTATTTTAAAAGATTCCAAAGGACAAATCGACCTTGACCTTCCCGTCAGTGGCGATCTAAATGACCCTGAATTTCGTTATGGAAGCATTATATGGAAAGCGATTGAAAACCTCATCGGAAGCATCGCGACCTCTCCATTTAAACTTTTAGGCTCTATACTAGGAATTGAGACAGAAAATCTTAAAAGTATCGATTTTGCGGCGGGTGAATTTGCATTGATTGCCTCCGAAGAGGAAAAGATAGAGCAGTATCGTCTGATTTTAGACAAAAGAGCGGAACTCAAGCTTATCATTACGCCAAGCTTCAATGAAACCCTCGATACCAAAGCGCTTCAAGAGCAAAATGTTACAGCGCAAATCGAAGCATTGATTCCTAAAAAAAGCAAAGAAGATGATAGTTATGGCAAAGCGATCAAAAAACTTTTCCTTCAAAAATACTCAGATGATGCCTACGATCATTTACTGAAAACCTATAAAGAGGAAAATCTAGATATGGGTGCCATTCACGATGCTTTGATCTCTAAGATTGCAGAAGGTATCACGATTGCACCCGAAGTGCTTCAAAACTTAGCGTTGAAACGCTCCGATACCATCATTCAAACCTTGACGACAAAGTATAAAATAGCACCTGAAAGATTGATCAAAAATGAGCCTCAAACCAGTGATGCCATTCGTGAAGAGTGGGTGGGATGTCCGATTTCCATCAGTAATTAAGTGCCGTGGGGGGGTTCCATTTTGGAGCCCCCCACGCTCCCACGTTAACTCAGTGCTTCCAAGGCTTTTTTGACGTCACTTGCATGATCTTTCACCTTAACATTTGACCATACTTTGGCAATTTTTCCGCTTGGATCAATCAAAAAGGTTGAGCGCACGATGCCCATATATTCTTTGCCACAAAACTTTTTGAGCTGCCAAACTCCATAGCTTTGTGCCACTTCAGTGCTGACATCCGAAAGCAGTGTTATCTCCAATTTTTGTTTGGCTATGAACTTTTGATGCGACATGGTACTATCAGGGCTCACGCCTAAAACAACCGCATTTAATCCTTCAAAACTTGGCAGTGCCGCTGTAAAATCGCACGCTTCTGTGGTACATCCAGGTGTGCTATCTTTTGGGTAGAAGTAAAGGACAATCCATTTACCCTCCAAGTCTCGCAGGGAAATTTCAACATTGTCTTGATTGGGAAGACTAAGATCTGGAGCTTTATCGCCTATGCTTAACATATACATTCCTTTATAGATATTTTTCAGCATATTACCACAGATTGTATCTCAGATGTCTCATCCAAGAGGACAAAACGTGGTCTTTTTTTCCAGTGCCATCCGCTTCTAGCTCAGCAATCGCTCTTCTTGGTATAAAGAAATTATCTTTACATGCAAAGCAACGTTTCATACTAAAACTATCTTTAATTAATTTTTGGATACCATAGTAACTCTTTAGAAAAGACTTTTAAGAAGGTAGAAAATGGATAAAGCACACTACATTTGGATGGATGGTAAACTCGTTGCATGGGATGATGCAAAAATACATATTTTAACCCATACGCTTCACTATGGTAACGGTGTTTTTGAAGGCACACGTGCTTACATGACCGAAAACGGTTTAGCGATTTTTAAGCTCAGAGAGCACACCAAACGCTTGCTCAATTCTGCCAAAATCACCCGTATTAAAGCAACCTATTCCCTTGAAGAACTCGAAGCTGCACACATTGAAGTACTAAGATCCAATAACTTTACGTCCAATGTCTATATTAGACCTCTTATCTATCTAGGATATGGCATTATGGGACTAAACCACGTTCAAGCACCGGTTAATACAGCGATTGCCGCATGGCAATGGGGCAGTTACCTTGGCGATGATGGCATTGAAAACGGTATTCGCGTGAAAATCTCTTCGTTTACACGTAACCCTGTGAGTTCAACCATGGGTAAAGCAAAAGCAGCGGCAAATTACCTTAATTCACAAATGGCAAAATACGAAGCTTTAGAAGCAGGTTACGAAGAGGCTTTATTACTTGATGAAGATGGATTTATCGCCGAAGGCAGTGGTGAATGTTTCTTTATCGTGAGAAACGGCGTTTTAATTACGCCTCCTAATGACACATCCCTTGAAAGCATTACACAAGCTACTGTTTTAGATCTTGCTCGTGAAGCGGGTATCCCGGTTGAACGCAGACGCATTACACGTGATGAGGCGTATATTGCAGATGAGTCCTTCTTTACAGGGACCGCTGCTGAAGTGACACCGATTAAAGACATCGATAATTATAGCATTGGAGATGGAAAACGAGGGCCTGTAACCAAACAGCTTCAAGATGCCTATTTTGATGTTGTCTACGGACGCAATCCAAAATACAAACATCTCTTAACCTATATCTAAATTTCTGCCTCGAAAGAGGCAAGCTTTAGCGCCATAGCGGCCAACGTAGGTTTTTTAGCAAAGCTAAAAAACCGTATTTAAAATTGAACTAAAGGAAAACTATGCCAGCAGATTTAAACGATTATTTTAAAAAGAAAAACGGTGGAGGAAGTGGGAGCAACGGTGGAGGCGATAATGACAATCGCACACCTTTTAATATCGAACCTCCTGATTTTTTAAAAAACCTTGGTAAAAAAGCAGGGGTTATCTATGTGCTTATCGCCATTATCATTATTGCCGTTATTGCAAAGCCTTTTGTGATTATTAACTCAGGTGAAATGGGGATTAAAGCCACCGCAGGTAAATTTGAATCAACGCCGATGGAACCAGGTTTTCACCTTTTCATTCCGTTTATTCAACAAGTTTTCATTGTTGATACGAAAGTGCGTATTATGAACTATTCATCCACAGAAGATTTGGGTGAAGTGATGCAAAGAGGTTCAGGCATTAAACGCAATGCTGCGATCTCCGTTCTTGATGCAAGAGGTCTTCCAGTTTCGATTGAACTCACGGTTCAATACAAGTTAGAGCCAACCACAGCACCACAAACGATTGCAACATGGGGTATGTCATGGGAAGATAAAATCATCAATCCCGTCGTTCGAGATGTCACACGTGCCGTTATTGGTAAGTTTAACGCTGAGGAACTTCCTCAAAAACGTAATGAAATTGCGGTTAACATTGAAGAAGGAATCCGTAAAGCGATTGATGCACAACCGGGTCAACCTGTTGAACTCCTAACCATGCAACTTCGTGAAATTGTTTTACCGGTGAAAATTAAAGAGCAAATTGAACGTGTTCAAGTAGCGAAACAAGAGGTAGAGCGAACACGGTATGAAGTTGAAATCGCTAACCAACAAGCTCTAAAACGTGCCGCTGAGGCAGAAGGTCAAGCCAAAGCGAGAGAGATTAACGCGCAAGGTCAAGCCAATGCGATTAAAATTGAAGCAGAAGCGGATGCGTATGCCAACAAAAAAATCAGCGACAGTATCTCAACACCTCTTTTGACACTTAGACAAATTGAAGTGCAAGGAAAGTTTAATGAAGCTCTTCGTGAAAATAAAGATGCCAAAATTTTCCTAACACCTGGTGGTGCCGTGCCCAATATTTGGGTTGATACGAAAGATAGCCAAAAAGCAGTCAGTATAAGCAAATGAGTTCAACACTTTTAAATTCCATCGATTGGAATGCTTCACCGCTTCTGCCTGTCATCGTACAAGATGTAACGAGTGGTGAAGTACTGATGCTCGCTTACATGAACCAAGAAGCGCTTGTATTAACACTGCAAACAGGACTTGCACACTACTATTCCAGAAGCCGCCAAAGCCTCTGGAAAAAGGGTGAAACGAGTGGACACTTGCAACACGTTAAAGAAGCCTATTTAGATTGCGATAGCGATACCTTATTGCTCAAAGTGGAGCAAGAGGGTGTTGCGTGTCATACGGGGCGCATGTCATGCTTCTTTAACCGCATAGACGTTGAGGAAACACCTAAAGAGCCTGAAATCACTATTGAAGCGTATTCAATCACCGATAAAATTTACCATATTATTCAAGAACGTAAACAGGCTGATCCTAAAAGTTCTTATGTGGCGTCACTCCTTCACAAAGGAGATAACAGCATTTTGAAAAAAGTTTTGGAAGAAGCGGGCGAATTTTGTTTTGCATGTAAAGATGGTGATAGTAAAGAGATTGTCTATGAAGCAGCTGACCTTATGTTCCACGCCCTTGTAGCACTCGGCGCTAAAAATATTCATCCATCACTTATTTCCAAAGAGCTTGAGAGACGCTTTGGTCTGAGTGGAATGGAGGAGAAAAATAGCCGCAATGAACATTGATGCCCTTAAATTATCACTATTGACCTATGTGAAACATTTTGGTCTTTATGATTATTTGGCATTTGGATGGCTCCTTTTTACCTTTTTAGCATTGATTATCTTGGCAAGTTTAATTGCCAAGAAATCCTCCGTTGCCTCACTTTTTATGATTATTATTGCACTGATCCTTCTTGTAGTTTCACCTTTTTTTATCAAACTCAAGCTCAGCGAAATCACACGAGCAACCACAACGGAGATCAGTATGGTAAAAAAATTGACTTTTTCGGATTCTTTGATTGTTGAAGGATTTATTTACAACCATTCCAATAAAGACTTTTCGCTCTGTTTAGTACATACTACTGTTTTCAAACAGAGCAATACAGAAGGGCTTAAAGCATTTATCAACACATTAAAACCGATCGCGAATCAGTCGATACTAGTAAAACAAGCTCTTCTTAAAGAAGGAGTCATGGAATTCCAAAGTGTCTTCGATGATTTTGTTTACAGTGGCGATGTGAATGCGTCACTTAAAGCAGAATGCTATTAAAGGAGTATAGATGACTTATTTTACCCTACTCCATTGGTTTGCTATGATTGTTATTTTTTTACTCTTAGTTTTGGTCATCATCGTAACGATTCGCAACCATGATGGCAAATCTTCCCTTTATCCACCTATCCTCACTGCATTTTTTATTACGCTTATTTTTGCAGCCTTTACTATTTATGGTCTTGATAAATTGACCAAAATTGCACGACTTGAAAATATAGTACAGAAAAAAGTCTTGATTAATGAATCATTTTCTATCTCAGGACAAATTCGCAATATTGGTAATTTTAAAATAGGAACATGTGTCTTAGAAGTCAAGATTTCCAATGAATCATTTGAGCGAGCAGGCACAGAAGGCATCAGTTTTGTTCCAAAATCTGCATTCGATAACCTGTTTAATTGGGGAGAAGAGAGTCATAGTGTTGAGACAACCAAAGAATTTGTAATTGCTGAGAATTTACATAAAGGTGAGATGCGTAACTTCACTGTCTTTATGCGTTATCCTCCCTCTTATACAAAACCCTATACACGCTACGAGCTTTTCTGTCACTGATCCGTTACGTTAGTAAGCCAACCCCTCTTTTTTTAAGGCTTGACGAATATTAAACATCTGCTGATATTTGGTATAACACCAAGCGGGAGCAAGCAGTGTCTCATCTTCAATGCCTGCACTCACACGTTGTAACATCACCTCTTTGGGCAAAAGCTTGATCGCTTCAACCAGCGTTTGAATGTAGCACTCTTCTGAAATAGGGAAGAACTCTCCTTTTTTAAAATCATTCGCTAAGGCTGTTCGTTTGACAACATACAAAGGGTGAAATTTAAATGAGTGAACACCAAGTCGAAGGGCAAACTTCACACTTTCCAGCGCCATTTCAGGCGTTTCACCAGGGAGTCCAAAAATCACATGGGCACACATCTTAAGTCCATACCGATGCGTTAAAGCGATATATTTCTCAATATTACCACTATCATGCCCACGGTTGATGCGTTTAAGTGTCTCATCGGATGAAGATTGTACCCCATATTCCACCCAAATTTCATGCTCTTTGGAAAGCTTAGCCAAATACGCAAGTACCTCTTCGTTGATGCTATCGGTACGCGTGCCAATACTAAGGCCAACAACTCCTTCAAAACTAAGCGCTTTGGTGTAGAGTGCTTGCAGTGTCGCAAGTGGGGCGTAGGTGTTGGTAAAGGATTGAAAATAGATGATAAATTTTTGAGCGCCAAATTTTTTAGCCAGTACTTTTTTGGTCTTCTTATACTGTGCTTCTAACTGAATGAGTTGAAAGTCTATGTAAGGGTTTTCAGAAGTGGGATTAAGAAAAAATCGCTTGGGTTGATTGTGCTCTAAATTGGGGCTAAACGATTCATTTTCACAAAAAATACATCCACCGCGTGCAACTGTACCATCGATGTTCGGGCAGGTAAATCCAGAGATAGAGATGGGGATTTTATACACTTTCTCCCCAAATTTTCTCCTAAAGTACCGCCCTGCGGTTAAAATCTCGCGCATTATTTAATAAAGTAGTTTCCATCAAAGCTAACCAGTGAATAGTTCATATCGTTGCCAATACTCTCTTTAAGCGCTTCAATGCTTAAAAAAGCCAATGAATCTGCTTCAATATACTCTCTGACCTCTTCAACACTTTTATTGGCACTAATGAGCTCTTTATAGCTTGGGGTATCAATGCCATACAAACACGGATGCTCAATTGTCGGAGCCGCGATACGCATATGTACCTCAGCCGCACCTGCACGTTTGAGTAATTTTACAATCTGGCGTGACGTGGTGCCTCTTACGATACTATCATCAATCACAACGATTTTTTTACCTTCTAAAATTTTATGAATTGGAGAGAGTTTGAGTTTTACTTTGAGATCACGTACAGCTTGGGTTGGCTCAATGAACGTTCTTCCAACGTAATGATTTCGAACAATCGCCATTTCAAAAGGAATACCGCTGGCTTGTGCGTATCCTAACGCCGCACTCACGCCACTATCGGGAACAGGGATCACAAAATCAGCTTCTACGGGAGCCAGTTCTGCGAGCTTCATACCCATTTTTTTGCGTGCTGCATAAACGTTTTTACCTTCAATGACGCTATCAGGACGTGCAAAATAGATAAATTCAAACGCACAAATGTGTGGATCGGGCTCAAAAAGTTGAATGCTTTCAAAGGTCTCTTTACCTTGCTGGAAAATAACCATCTCACCGGGTCTAACATCTCTTACAAACTCCGCATCCACAAGATCAAGCGCACATGTCTCACTTGCAACGATGTAACCACCCTCTTTCATTTTGCCAATGGATAAAGGACGGACACCGTAACGATCACGAATTGCAAACATTTTGGATCTACTTTGAATCAAAAGACAATATGCTCCCTTGATTACATGTAACGCTTCAATGATACGATCTTTAAGTTTACCTTGTTGAGAACGAGCAATGAGATGAATGATATTTTCGGTATCCATCGAAGATTGGAAAATAGCACCTTGCTCTACCAGTTTACTTCGTACTTCATGCTTATTGATCAAATTTCCATTATGAACAATCGAAATATCGCCCAGTTTATAACTAGCAGCAACAGGTTGTGCGTCTCTTACAGAGTCACCTCCTGCGGTGGAATAACGGTTATGACCGATTGCCATATCGCCATGTAGAAACGAGAGTTTCTCTTCGTTAAAGACTTCGGTCACTAATCCATTGTCCTTAATCGTTCGAATTTTCTTGCCATCACTGGCACTGATTCCTGTTGCTTCTTGCCCACGATGTTGCATCGCGAACAGAGCATAATAGGCTATCTTAGAAGCATGTTTTACATCAAATACACCAACAATTGCACACATAAGTTCATATCACCTTTTTTAAAGACCTAAACAGTCACTAATGGTATAAAGACCATTGGGTTGATTGATGATCCACTTTGCGGCTTTGATAGCGCCTTTGGCAAAGGTATCACGACTGGTTGCAGTATGGTTCATTTCAATAAATTCGCCATCATTGTAAAATCCTACCGTATGGCGACCTACAATGTCACCCCCACGAAGTGCCATGATAGCAATCTCATCTTTAGTGCGCTCGCCAATAAGACCATTACGACCACTGACACGTACATCATCTAAATTAAGACCTCGTCCACGTGCAGCATGCTCTCCAAGGGTTAATGCCGTACCACTGGGTGCATCTTTTTTAAAACGGTGGTGTTGTTCTACGATTTCGATGTCAAAATCACTCAGGCTTTTAGAAGCAAGTTCTACCAAACGGTTGAGTACGGCTACCCCTAAGGACATATTCGTTGAGTAAAGAATAGGCATATTGTTCGCCGCTTCTTTTAAGAGATTTTGTTGATGTTCATTCAGCCCTGTAGTGCCAATGACGAGAGGAGTAGGATGTTTCAGTGCATTTTCAAGCAGCGTTTCACACCCCATAGCAATGGTAAAGTCAATGACAACCGCACTTTTTTGTAACAGTTCTTCAACATCATCCGTGACAATCACTTCTTTGGGAAGCGTAAAGTTAAAATCTTCCAGTGCATGCAAAACATGGGGTCTTGCCTCTTTATCTTTAATGAGGTTTTCAATCAGTAATCTGCCTACCCTACCGGTTGAGCCATGGATTCCAACATCTATCATTCGCATCTTTCCTTCTTAATGGTTCACATATTCTAAGGCTTGAATGCCTGCCGTTGCGCCATCACCTGCAGCACAGACGACTTGCTTTGAAGCTTTAATTCTTAAATCACCTGCCGCAAAAAGTCCTTTGACAGAGGTGTGCATATTAAGATCAACCACCACATTGCCGTTTTCATCCATATCGCATAAAAAGCTACCATCGTCTTGTTTTAAAATTGCATTGTTGACATTCATTCCAACAAAGACAAAGACACCAGGAACCGCAATATCACGCTCTTTGCCTTCAGCATCAACGACAATAATGCCATTTAAGCCCATTTTGTCACCATACGCTTTTTTCACTGTCGCATTTAAAATAAGTTCAATTTTTGGGTTATTTTTAACTTT
The DNA here is from genome assembly GCF_000743525.1 of Sulfurospirillum sp. SCADC. Taxonomy (GTDB): domain Bacteria; phylum Campylobacterota; class Campylobacteria; order Campylobacterales; family Sulfurospirillaceae; genus Sulfurospirillum. The sequence goes on from NZ_JQGK01000017.1 coordinate 11,089, forward strand.
TTCGATGGTACTTGGGCTGGCTCTAAACGTATCACGTCTGTGAACAAGATAAACTTTTGAGCAGATATGGGAGAGATAAAGCGCCTCTTCAAGAGCAGTGTCACCGCCACCTAGGGCTACAACTTCTTTGTTTTTATAAAAAAAGCCATCACAGGTCGCGCAGGTGCTTACCCCTTTTCCAAAAAACTCAGCTTCACCTTCGAACTTAGCTTTTTTAGGTGTACTTCCTGTACACACAATCACGCTTTTCGCCAGTTCACTTTTGCCACCCGCTAATGCTATTGTAAAGCTACCATCCGCATTTTTAGAGATACGAGTTACTTCATCCATTGCATGTTTAAGACCAAAGCGCATACACTGTTCTGACCAAGGTGCCATAAAGTCTAAACCACTGAGTATTTCTGCACTCCCTGGATAATTCTCGATTTCACTACTACTGGTAATCTGTCCACCAGGGAGTCCTTTTTCAAACATCACCACATTTTTTAAACCACCGCGTGTTGCGTACAATCCGGCACTAAGACCTGCTGGGCCGCCGCCAATAATTGCTAGATCTAACATCATTTTTCCTTATCTTTTTTAGAATGACCGAATGACACGTTGTATACATACTCGTATAGATCATGTTTATGGTGCAAAAGAGGTAACGTAGTCAAGGAAGTCGTTAAACTCCCTTGCAAAATTTTAATTAAAGAAGTGAATTAATTTTATCCGCTAAAACTTGTTTTGATGATGCACCAATCATTTGATCTACTAACTCACCATTTTTAAAGAAAAGGATTGTTGGAATAGATCTGATACCATATTTGATCGCAACATCTTGCTCTTCATCCGTATTGACTTTGCAAATTTTTGCTTTGCCTTCAAAATCACCTGCTAATTCATCAATCACAGGAGCGATCATACGACAAGGTCCACACCAAGGTGCCCAAAAGTCTACTAAGGCTACGCCCTCTGCTACGGTACTATCAAAATTTGATGCGTTCAACTCTAAATATTTTCCCATCTTTTTCCCCTAAAACGTTATTTTATAGATGATCAATTATACTCACTCTAACTTTAAAATTACCATAGTGGATAAAGTTATTTTTTTAGTAACTAATATTTTTTATTATTTCAATAGTTTCGGGTGTCACCAAAATAGCATCAATTTGATAATCATATGAATTGGGGTGCGTTAGCAAATAATAGTGAATTGTTTTGATGATTTTTGCCATTTTAGAAGGGGTGATACGCGTAATGGGATCGTATATTTGTGAAAATTTCACTTCGCAAAAATGAAGGGTATTCTCTTTACATGTAATAATATCTATCTCGCCAAATTTCGAGTGAAAATTGCGTGCGAGGATCGCATGTCCCTCTTTTTTGAGATAGGAAGAAGCCTTCTCTTCGGCCTCTTTTCCTATCATCACACTCATTTACGACTCGATACGAATCATTGCAGGCTTAAGCTCAACAAATTCTAATTGGCTAAGCTCGTGGAGTGCTTTTTGAATATCACTCTCTTTACAGGTATGGGTTGAGAAAAGCAATACCGCTCGCTCCTCTTTTTTCACATCTTGTTTTTGTAAAAAACTGCTGATGGAGATAGAGTGTCTTCCCAAAATCTCAGAGATTTTAGAGAGAACACCAATTTTATCTTCCACCGTGACACGAATGTAATACTGTGTGCAAATATCATCCCGATTCATCAGTGTCAATCCACTTTTCTCAAGCGGTTTGATAAATCCAAGCATCGGTGAGTTTTGCGTATGACGTGCAATGTCAATGAGGTCTGAGACAACGGCACTCGCCGTAGCACTTCCCCCAGCGCCTGGTCCATAATACATCGTCTCACCAACGCGATCACCGATAACGCTGATGCCATTCATCACACCATCCACTTTAGCAATCATCTGCTTAATAGGTACAAGGGCAGGATGCACGCGCAGCTCGACTTGATCACCACTTTTCTTTGCAATCGTTAGCAATTTGATGTTGTACCCAAACTCTTTGGCAAAATAGATGTCTTCACTGTTGATATGCTCAATACCTTCGATCAAAATCTCTTCAGGTTTCACATCAATGCCATAGGCGATGCTGGCTAAAATAAGCAGTTTATGCGCCGCATCAAATCCACCGACATCAAACGTTGGATCGGCTTCTGCATATCCTAGCGCTTGCGCTTCTCTTAAAACATCTGCAAATTCTGCTTTTTCATTCATCATTTTGGTCAAAATGAAATTACATGTACCATTCATAATGCCTTTAATGGCTTCAATGTGATTGGCACTTAACCCCTCACGCAATGCTTTAATAATTGGAATTCCACCCGCCACACTGGCTTCATAGCCTATCGGAGTATCGCCAGCAAGATCGCGTAATTCATAGCGGTGATACGCCAAAAGTGCTTTATTGGCGGTGACAACGGCTTTTTTGTTTTTGAGTGCACGCGTGACAATTTTATACGCTTCATCCACGCCACCCATGAGTTCAACCACAACATCGACTTCGGGATTGTCTAAAACGTCATTGACATCACTGCTCAAAGGGATGTTCGCATCCCTTTTTTTGCTTACATCTTTAACGACACCGATAATAGGAACAATTTTTTTGCCACTGCGCGCTGTGATAATGTCTTCATTCTCTTGTAAAATTTTAACAACGTGGCTACCAACGGTTCCTACGCCTATAATTCCAACTCTGATCATTCTTTAACCTTCTAAACTCTTCAAATACTTCTTAATATTACGTGCTGCTTGGCGGATTCTGTTCTCATTTTCGATAAGAGCAATTCTCACATAACCATCCCCACTCTCGCCAAAACCAATACCAGGGCTCACAGCAATTTTTGCCTCTTGAAGCAGCTGTTTTGCAAACTCCATACTGCCTAAATGTACTGCAACTTTAGGAATTTTCGCCCACACAAACATCGTTGATTGTGGTTTTTCCATTGGCCAACCTGCATTGTTAAAGCTCTCTACTAAAACATCACGACGTTTTTGATAAGTTGCACGGATTTCATCGACACATTCTTGTGGACCATCCAGTGCCACGGTTGAAGCGACTTGAATTGGCGTAAACATACCATAATCAAACCATGATTTGATTTTTTGAAGTGCGCCCACCAGTTTTTTATTGCCAACAACAAAACCAACACGCCAGCCTGCCATATTGTAACTTTTGGAAAGCGTATAGCACTCAACTGCTACATCTTTTGCACCCTCGACTTGAAAAATGGAAGGTGTCTCATAGCCATCAAACGATAAATCTGCATACGCAATATCGCTGATGATGTAAAAGCGCTCCTCTTTAGCATACGCAACTAACTCTTCGTAAAACGAGACATCGGTGGTCACACAGGTGGGGTTATGTGGAAAATTGACGACAACAAATTTTGGTTTTGGCGCTGATTCTTTAAACACTTTTTTAAGTTTTGCAAAAAAGAGCTCTTTATCCAAGACATATTTTTCATCATAATCGAGGCTAAATTTATGAACATTTCCGCCTGCAATCATAAACGCATAAGCATGAATCGGATACGCAGGATCAGGCACAACGGCAACATCCCCTGGATTCATAATCGCTTGGGCTAAATGTACAAATCCCTCTTTACTGCCTAATGTTGCAACCGCTTCGGTGTTAGGATCAAGCGTAACACCGTATTTACGTGCATACCAATTGCAAATGGCCAATCGTAATTTGTAAATACCCTTGCTCACAGAATAGCCATGAGTGCCATCTTTTTGAGCAGACTCTACTAGCTTGTCAATAATATGCTGTGGGGTTCTTCCATCGGGATTGCCCATCGAAAAGTCGATAATATCATCACCTGCATGGCGTGCAGCTAATTTTAACTCATTAATTTCGGCAAAAACATACCCTGGTAATCTATCAATCGTATTAAATCTAATCTCATCAAACATCTTTATTCTCCTATCACTCTTTTACATGTAAAGATAATCCATGTTTTATATTCTCAAGCATAAAAGCATCGCCAATCTTCAAATACGTGGCATTGCTAGGAACTTTTAGCTTCAGCGTTCGTGTCGATTCTTCCGATTTAACATCACTGAGTAGATGCAAATTCTCATCAAAAAAGACAACATCGGGGAACCAACGATCACCTGCGTGAACCGTTATGGTGACCTCTCTCATATTTTTTACATCAATCCAATAGGGCTTTAAAGGCTTGCCTAAGGGTGTTGTCACACCACTTTCTATCTTTTTGGCGCCCAGATAAGCGTTGCTTGAATCGATGTCATAAAACCAGTAATGGTCTTCATTTTTTACGATATTCGTTACAGTGCATCCTCTAGCCTCAAGGGCATTCGCGAAGGCTTCGGGATCAACGATATGCTCGGTTTGAAGGTAAATCTCCCATACAAAACCCGCACTATCGCGCAAGGCATTGTTTGTTAAAAAATAGTTATACCCCATTGCTTCAAGGGATTCATTGACAATTTTGAGAAAAATCAGTGGATCACTGTGCGTACGAAACGCTAAACGTAACTGTACGGGTCTATCATACAAGAGTTGCAGTAGCCCATTTTTTTTAAGCGTTGAGATTACTTTAACACTGTCCACTTCACCATTGGGTTTAACAAAGGTGCTATTTTGTGCAAAAAGTACTTGAATAAGATTTTTTTGTGTTTCGTATTTTGAAGCACCCACAAAACTTCGAATCTTCTCTTGAAGGCTCTGCGCTCCAAATAAAGAGAGTGAAAGGATGAGAATAAGCCATAATTTTTTCACCAGTTTTTGCCTCGATTGAGCTCTATAAATTTCTCTTCAGAGATTTTTTTCATCACACCATTTTCCACTAAGAAACGGGTTGATCCTTGTTCGCTAAAGTCTTCCACACTTCCATCGTAGGAGAGTTTGAAAAAGCCATTCCCGGTTTTGATGATTTGGTGCTTCGTTAAATCAATGGTCATATTTTGGTCATTGGTACTCTCTTGACGACTAAAGGTATCAAGATTAACACGGCCGATCCAAATGCGTTTTGTTGGCATAATGATTGCACTGTTTTGAGACACGGTATTGATCAAAGTTGTGTTCGATTCTGGAAGCATTGGAAGCGGTATAGTACTGGACGCATTACTGTCGTTTCCTTCTGCTTTACGTGTTAAATTCTCATCAATACTAACCACAACAGCTTCGACGGTGCTGTTGCTACTGTTGGTTTCAACAACACGCTCTTCTACTTTGACGCCCAAGGATGTCGCGGCTTCTTGAACAACAGGTGCACTTTGAAACGCACTGGTCTGATTGGTTTCGATTTTTGCTTTATCCAACAGAGCCATAAGATCGATATTAATCTCGCCTTTGAAGATAGAGATCACACCAAAGAGACCTGCTACTAGAAAGATGAACAAAAAGAGCCATGCCCCTTTTTTAGAAGCACGATCACTTTTAGCGCGAATAAAAATTTTATCTTTATGGGAATCCTCTTCAACGCTGTGCTCTGACCAATAATCATAAAAGCCTTCAAGCCAATCGGTTAAATCAAGCTTGTACTCACGTGAAATAATTTTAACAAAACCCAATGTGTTGATTTTGTTGAGCTTGTCATATTGATTGTTGATCATATATTCAAGTTGCTTGACTTCAATGTGCGTTCTTTTGCAAACCTCTTGCAAACCAATCTTTTCTAAGACCTTAATATCCTTATCCATTGGCAATCCTATCACACAGTACCGCAGCTGCTGCACTCACATTTAAAGAGTCAAATGCTCTTGCCATTTTGATTGAAACCATTGTGTCTAATCGCTCTTTTACTTTAGGAGACAAGCCCTTGCCTTCACTTCCCATAATCAACGCCCGTTTGGCTGCGAAGGTGACCTCTTTCACATCAACACCACTCATGTCCGCACCATAGAGTGTAAACCCTATTTGTTTGAGTTCATTGAGCATATCACGTGTTGAAGGGCACAATGCAATGGGCAATTCAAACGCTGCTGCACTGCTGGTACGTAAAATGGCTTCTAAATTGCATGTTTTCATACCACTTAAAATCAAGCCATCTGCACCAAAGGCATACGCACTACGTACAATAGCACCAATATTTCCCACATCGGTTACTTCATCCAAAATGACTAAAAACGAGCCATGCTTGATCTCATTAAACGAAACAAGTTCAAGATCCTTAATCTCAGCAATAAAGCCTTGATGGTTTCCCCCATGACACAGTGCTTGTGCTTTTCGCTCATCAATGGTGCAGATCTTTTGCGTAACACGCGCAATCTGCGAGAAGAGCTTGGTGTCACACTTCTTGGGTAAGAAGACCGTTTCAATCCTTGAAGGATAGTGATTTAACAGATGTAAAAAGAGTTGTTTTCCATAGATTATCATGGCAATTATTGTATCCAAACTGGCTTAAAATAATACTAGCTTAAATCTAAAATACCTTCTTTAGAAGTTTACATGTAACAAAATAGGGACATTAATTTTGAAGTTTCGTATACCACTCTTTGATGCTCTCACCCGTGAGTTTAGAAAGCAGTTTGGCTTTTTGTTTGGGAAGAAGGTCAAGATCGATCAAATCTTCTTTGGTAATGGCTTCGCCACCGTGCTTTATTTCAGGCGTAATCACCACAACCCATTCACCTTTAAGATTCGCCGTTTTGGATGCTTGTTGCACTTCAAGTGCGGTTCCAAAAAAACGTTTTTCATACAATTTGGTTGCCTCTTTGATCGCAAATATTGGACGATTGGGAGCAAACTGGGCGAGCTCTTCGATCAATTTTTCAATCCGGTGAGGCGATTCATACACAATGACGGCGTAAGGGGAGTTCAACACTTCAAACAGCTCGTTTTGACGGTCCATTCCTTTGTGCGATAAAAAGCCATAAAACAAAAATTGATGGGTTTTAATACCGCTGGTGACATAGGCAAGTAAAGCCGCATTCGCTCCTGGGAGAATTTCATACGCTAGGGCATTTGCTTGGCAAAAACGCACCAATGCAGCTCCTGGATCGCTAATACCGGGCATGCCTGCATCACTGAGATAGCCTACATGCTCTTCAAAGATTTTTTTATCAATGGTAGATAAAACAGCCTCTTCGTTGTGTGAGTGCATGGAGATAAAATTTTGGATCTGAAACGTTACGTTATGTCTTTGAGCAAGGAGGGAGAGAAGTCTTTTGGTGATTCTGGTGTCTTCGCAGAAAAGGGTTTTGCACTCCGCTAAAAGTTTAAGACTTCTAACGGAGATGTCATCTAAGTTTCCTATAGGGGTAGGAATGAAATAGATCAATGGGTTTAAGAACTATTTTAAGCTGTATTTTTTCTTAAATTTCTCAACACGACCTGCAGCATCTACGATCTTCTCACTGCCCGTGAAGAACGGATGGCATGAGCTGCAAATATCAATTCTTAACTCGGCTTTGTTGGACATAGTCTCGAAACTATTTCCACATGCGCATGTTACAACGCATGGTACATATTCTGGATGAATATCTTTTTTCATAATGCTTTTCCTTAATTGTTCATAAAAATAAAATCTATTATTTGGCGCGTCTTGCCAAAGGGTGCAAATTATAGCACAAAAGATTCATTATTTCAAGTCATGCCAATATTTTGGAAGCCGCAGCCACCACAGCCGTCTCACTTCGTAAAATAGTCTTACATGTAAGACCCACAATCGGCTGATTTTGAAGCACGATTCGCTCTTTTGGACTAAATCCACCCTCTGGTCCAATCAAAATTGAACTAACGGCTTCATCACCACGTAATTGGACCTCTGAAAAGTCCAAGACATGACTTTTCGGATACGCATCTAAGTAGGTTTGAAGCGAAGCAAACACTTCGATCTGCATTAGCAGACTTCGTCCACACTGTTGGGAAGAGTTAATCAAAATGCGCTTCATGCGCTCCAAATCGAGCTTATGCCCTTTTTGTGAAAATTCGGCATAGACAAAACTGATCTTAGAAACACCGAGTTCATTGAGCATCGGAAGTGTCTTTTCAATGATCTTAGGATCGATGATACTCCAGCCTACATGTAAAACGTTTGAAGGCACTAGGAGCAACTCTTTTTGGGAAACCAATGCTAGTTCAGCCTCTTTTTTACCAATCTGGGTAATTTCATACGCATAGATAAAAGCATCTTCCAAATTACGCCAAAAAAGCTTCTCCCCCACACTGATGCGACGCACTTTAAAAAGATGTTCGTACTCTCTCGTATCTACTTTAAGGATTGGCTCACCGGCACTGGGATGATAGACAAATTGCATTTAATGTACCGTATAAAAAAGCGCACTGGTAAGAGCGAGTGCCAGTAAATCAAGCGTGTATTTTTTAATGGCATAGCGTTTGTAAGCGCTTTGAGACGCTTCGGTTCGCTCCAATCTTTTGTACATTTTATGCCCTCTGATTCCAAAAGCGACAATGCCAACCCAAACGACAATCATCACCCACACCGAAAGCGAAAAGGTAAATTGACGCACTGCCATGACGATAATGCCGGTGAAAAAGATGGCGGAGAGCACAATGTAGTATTGAGGGGCGATGAGTTCAAGTCTTTTGGAGAGCTTGAGAAATGTTTTGTCACTTGTGAGCAAATAGAGATTAAGGGCGATCAGTACGACTAAAAGGATGATGAAAACCAAATGCAGTTGACTCGATAGTTGGATCAGTTCTTCCATAATGAAAAATCCTTTAAAAAATAATAGACTTCTTTCATAACCCTTGAAAAGATAAAGAGTTTGCTTAGAGTACGTTAATTTTTGAAACTCAAAATTGAGTCATAGCCGAAGCTATGGCGATGTTTTTAGTTTCAAAAAGTGATGCGCTATCAGCGATACTCTTTTTTCAACGGGTTATAAAAGAAGTCTAATCTCAGATTTTACCCATTTTAGTATAATAGTACCCATAAATCACAAGGTTAAACCATGCCTATTTCGTACCAAGAAGCGCTTCAGATTATTCAAACACAAATTCAACCTTTACATGTAAACCAAACATTGCCTCTTTTAAAAGCGATCAACCGCATTTCCAGTAGCGATGTTTACGCCAAATTTGCGTTACCGAAACATCCGATGAGCCTGAAAGAAGGCTATGGTATTGCGTTTGAGCCAAGTACCCTTACCTACACACTTTTAAATCCACCCTATCCTACGCCCATCCCGTTGGGGTACGGTGTTAGGCTTTCCACGGGGGAGAGTATTCCCGAAGGTGCCGATACGATTATTGCCGAAGAAGATGTCCTTTTTGAGCACAATGAGTGCATCAAAATTCCTTTACATGTAAGCCAATCTCAGCACATTAAAAAAGAGGGAGAAGACATTGCTAAAGGCGAATTACTGCTGAAAAAATATGAGCGTATCAGTGCGCAAAAAATCACAGCCCTCGCAGCCCAAGGCATTACTAAAGTCCAAGCGGTACAAAAACCGATGGTAAGTATTTTAAGCATTGGCTCCCAACTCGCCTCGGGTGAAATCCACAACTCAAACGCAATGAGTTTAGCCGCACGGGTCGTCGAATTGGGGGGAAACGTCGGTGAGATTGTGATTTGCGAAGAGGATGACGCTCAGATTTTAAAGACATTGCAGACACTCGTAACCAAAGCAGATTGCGTTATTACAACGGGAGCACTGAGTCGTCACGATGCGATGCGTCGCCTCTTAGAGACTCAAACACTTATTCCTCTGTTTCACCAAGTCCGCATTACACCTGCCAAACCCAGTGCGCTGACGCTTTTTGAAAACACGCCTATTTTACACCTTCCAGGACTCCCACTGGGGTGCATGTTGGGGTTTGAAATGCTGGGCGTTCCACTACTTCGGCACCTGCAACATCGACCTTGCATTATTCCTAATTTCATTACCTGCATCAACCAAAAACGCCTTACATGTAAAGATAATTCGATGAGTGCCATTCCGGGCTACAGCGATGGAAGACATTTTGTATGCGCGCCCTATTACGAGGCAGGGCGACTTAATATCCTCAGCCAATGCAATGGTTATACCTTAAGCGAAGGCAAAGAGAGCATCGAAGAAGGCGAAGAGATCTCCTTCTTCTATTTTACTCATCCACCCGTTTCGTAAAAGGCGCGACTTGATGTCTCATTTTGATCATCATCGCTCCATTTATTCTTTTCAGGTTTATTGCGCAATACCTCTTTTAAAATCTCAGCAGCAGCGGCCACGTCGCCTTTATGCACCGCATCTTTGATGCTCATTGCTTCATCAAAGTAAAGACAGGGAATCAACATGCCCTCAGCCGTGAGGCGAATGCGGTTACAATCTTCACAAAAATCGTGTTTGTGTGGGTCGATAATGCCAAAAACATAGCCATCATCCAGCTCAAACAGATGCGCAGGACTTGGTCCCACACGGCCTATCCCTTTAAAGGGGTATCGTTGTGCAATCATTGCTTGCACTTCATTTCCACTCAGACCTTTGAGTTGCTCTTTGGCATGGGTGTTTTCCATGTATTCGATAAAGCGAATCGACATACCGCGCGCTTTGGCATATTCGAGTACATCCAAAACCTCATCGGCGTTAATGCCTTTGATGGGCACCATGTTAATTTTAACGTTCAACCCCACACGAAGTGCTTCTTCAATGCCTGCTTGCACTTTGGCTAAGACGTCTTTTTGCGCCATTTTACTGGCGACCTCAGGTTTCAGACTGTCCAATGAAATGTTAACGCGTTGAAGTCCAGCATTTTTGAGTTTTTGCGCCGCATCTTTGAGTAAAAAACCGTTGGTTGTAAGCGCCAAATCCAACCCACTCTTATGCTGATTGATCATGGCGATAAATTTATCTAAATCGGTTCTTAAAAGAGGTTCGCCTCCCGTGATTCTGATCTTGGTGATGCCTTCATCAATGGCGACTTTGACAAATAAAAATAGTTCTTCAAAGCTCAGTAAATTCTCTTTAGGCACCCATGAAAAGGGCTTTTCAGGCATACAGTACTGACACCTAAAATTACACCTCTCGGTTACGGAAACCCTTAAATAAGTGACGTTTCTTCCAAATCCATCCACTAACATTTTTGTTCCTTGTTGCTTTAATGCGGAGGCTATTATACATAAATATCCACAATATAGATTGTTAAAAATGGTTATCAGAACTTTCAAGCTATTTTTAAAAATGATTGAGCTAGAATGTGTGACATTTTTTAAATAACCTTTGCAAGGAGTCTAGGTATGCAAAAGCCTATTCCCAATAATAAGGAACATACGGTCAGTGCGGATGCGTTTTTAGTTTCTAAAACCGATACCCATGGCAAAGTCACTTACTGCAATGAACCTTTCATCAAAATCGTAGGTGCGAGCGAACAAGAAATTCTTGGTAAACCACACAGTATTATTCGTCATCCTGACATGCCTCGCATTATTTTTAAACTCTTATGGGATCATGTCAAAAATAAAGAGGAGATTTTTGCGTATGTTAAAAATCTCAGTTTTGATGGAGGCTATTACTGGGTGTATGCCAATGTCACCGCTTCAACCGATTCATCAGGCAACATTATTGGCTATTACTCCATCAGACGCAAAGCCAATCCTAAAGCGTTAGAGATTATCAAGCCTTTGTACGCCAAATTACTTGAACTGGAAAAAACGGGCGGCATGGACGTTTCTTTTGCCTATCTTACCAATCTACTCAATGAAAAAGGAGTGAGTTATGAAGAACTTTCTAACACGTTGCAACGATTATAAACTCTTTCTTTTAACGCTTCTTCTTTTTATAATACTCGGAGCCTATTATGATGATTTTACCGAGAGTTTTACAACCTCAGGATTACTTCTAGGTGTTGGTGTCGGCTCTTTTTTTGGTAGTCGTAAGACCATGCAATGTGATACCGTAACCTATGAAAAAGTACTCAATGTTGTTAAAGAAGCTGCTAAAGGTAACTTAGAACCACGCATCGTTAATGTCGATCCACATCAACCAATGGGTGAAGTAGCGTATGCTATCAATGATCTTTTAGATCAAACGGAAGCCTTGATGAGAGAAACGAAAACGTCCATCGAGTCAGCGGGGCAAGGAAAAACATATCGCAATATTTTCAACGAAGGTTTTCGTGGACTTTTTGCTATTAATGCACGGTATCTCTCTGAAGGTGTTAAAGGTATTTCCGAGGGACAAAAAGGCAAAGCGAGAGGCATGCTCTCTTCTGCACTTTCTGATCTTGGCGGTGGTAGCAAAGGTATCACTAGCATCCAACATGATCTTTTTACAAGCATTGAGGAGATGGCAAAAATTACTGAAATGTCAAAATCCACCGCTAAAAAATCTGATGATAGTTTACGAACCGTTATGGTGTTATCCAATGATATTAAAGAATTACTTGAACTTCTCATGAGTACTAACGAAGCAATCACCTCACTTAGTGAGCGTACGAATGAAATCTCTTCTGTCGTCAATCTTATTAAAGATATTGCCGATCAAACCAATTTATTGGCACTCAATGCCGCAATTGAAGCAGCACGTGCAGGAGAACATGGACGTGGATTTGCCGTTGTTGCTGATGAAGTAAGAAAATTAGCAGAACGCACACAAAAAGCAACACAAGAAATTGCTATAACCATTCAAACCCTGCAACAAGAGACCAATGGTATTCACTCCAATTCAGATCGTATTAGTGTGATTGCAAATTACAGTGGGCAAAATGTTATACAATTTGAAGAGGCTTTAAAAGAGTTTAATAAAGATGCGAATGTAACAGCCAATATCTCTTACTCACTTGATAGTAAAATTAGAACTACATTGGCTAAAACAGATCATATTCTCTGTAAAACAAATACCTATGAGGAAGTTCTTAACGAAAGAGCAGATGGAAAATTTGTTAAGAATGAAAACTGTAAATTTAGAGCATGGCATACTAGTCCTATTATCAAAGAACGCTTCAACCGTACAAAATCCTACCATATGCTCGAAGCACCACTTTCACAAATTATTGAGTGTATGAACGAAAATGAGCAATTGGCAAAAATAGGCTATGACGTGAATAATGTTGCACAGTATATTAATGTTTTTAAAAAACTAGAAGCAGGTAGTGCAACCCTTCTTGCAACACTGGATAAAATGGTGGAAGAACACACAGAAGAGCTTAAACGCGCAATTTGATACACATAACATTAAAAAGTAAGAGGACTAAATCCTCTTACTTTAAATTTGCCAGTTTTAATACCAAATCAACTTCACCGATGCCAATGCGTAAATCTTTCGCAATTTCGGCTTCGCTTCTGCCTTTGGCATATTGAGAGACAATCACTTTTTCATTCGAACTTGAAGGCGAAGAGGAGGCAAATCCCATCTCTTTGGTACGGCTCTCCAAACGATCAATGCGACCACTTTGCTCATCTCTGAAATTCTGCATAATTTTTTCAACATCTTGCAAAGAAGCTACCAACGGAAACACACTTTGATGAATCTCCTCTTTAACACTTCCAAGAATCTTACTCTCCAACGCCTTAGCATCCAAGGCAGGCTCTTTGGAAGCGGAGGTGAGTTCGTTTAATGTCTTGTTGAGCACATGATTTTGGTAGTTCAGCTCTTCAATGCTTTTTTCATAAATCATCAGTTTTTTATTGACCTCGATATCGCGAATATAGACCATCAAAAAGATGATCACCACAAGGGCGGCTAATGCTATAAAGGCGAGGGTTTCAATACTCACTTTGATGTCCTTTCATTTGGCGTATCATGACACGCTCACACGCGACCATATACGCGTTCCAATCGTTCTCATCGTCTTCGTGCATCATCACTATTTTACCGACATTTTCACTGTGTGCTTCAAAAAAAATCGGAATCTGACGCCTTGGGAACGTTGGCATATCAATGCGTGCATAATAGCTCTCGTTTGGTTTTAAAACGTCGCTATCAAACGCTATGTAGCCATGCCCAATCGCTTTGAGATTTCCGTGCATCGCTAAGGGCACATACAAAGGTGTGTCACTGGTCGACAGATGGGTCAGTTTATCGATTTTTCGGTGCAGTTCAATTAACAGTGTTAAGAGAACCTGATCGCTCGCTTCGGCTTCTTTGCGAATTTTAGACGATTTGAGCCAAAGCCCTAAGGGGTCATCATTGATCTGCAAAAGTGCGTAATACTCTTGCAGGAATGGTGCATTCTCCACATCACTTGGTTCAAAAGCGATCTTTAAAAAAGCGGTCACAAAACGGATGTTTTCCATATTTAGAGCCTATCTAAAAAAATCAGGGCAAAAAAGATGATGCCCAAATAGCCATTGAGCGTGAAAAAGGCGCGATCAATTTTGGAAAAATCTTTAAGCACAATGCGGTGTTCAAAAAAGAGCACGATCGCAGAAATCACAACGCCCACATACGCCAAAAATCCAAGATTGGCACTGAGCACAAACAAGAACCAAAAGAGTACGGTTTGGGCATGAAACAGGCGCGAGATAAAAAAAGTCGCCTCTTGTCCAAAGCGTGAAGGAATCGAGAAAAGTCCATTGGCTTTATCGTATTCCATATCTTGCAAAGAATAGAGCAGATCAAACCCTGCCACCCAGTACATCACGCCAATGGAGAGTAAAATCGACCACAATGGAATGGACTCTTGAATCGCCACAACACCTGCGATGGGAGCAAGTCCCAACGAAACCCCAAGTACCAAATGCGCATACGGAGAAAAACGTTTGAAGAGCGAATATCCGCCCAAAATAACCAAAATAGGAATGCTCAGATAAAACGCAAGATCATTAATACAATAGGCAACCACGATAAAAACAATGGCATTGAGTGCTATAAAAAGCTGCATATTGAACGTACCAATGCGTCCATCAACACTCGGGCGATTGGCGGTTCGTGGATTGTATTTATCAATATCGCGATCGGCATAACGATTAAATGCCATTGCAAAATTTCGTGCACTCACCGCGGCTAAAAGTCCTAAAATCAATAGTTTAAATCCAAACCAAATAGAACCATTTACAGCTTTAGACGAGACTATCATCGCCACGAAAATAAAAGGAAGTGCGAAAACGGAGTGTTTAAAGACGATCAAATCACTAATATCTTTGAGTTTGAGCCAGAGTTGTTGCAATACTAACCTTTACGTTTAAGATGGCTTGATTTTACAACAAAACCCTTTAAAAGTGTTATAATTGCACGCACAGCACCGCTAAAAGGCGCAAAAGTACAACAAGTACTCAAACTGACATGTAAGAGAAACTCATTGAAAACCATCGCTATTTTAGGACCTACTGCTTCAGGTAAAACAGCTCTTTCCATTGAATTGGCACTGAAGTATAACGCATATAGTGTATCGCTTGATTCACTGAGCATTTATAAAGAGATTGACATTGCTTCTGCGAAACCCTCTCTTGCGGAGCGCCAAGGGGTAAAGCATTTTGGGATGGATATTCTTTTGCCCAGCGAGCATTTTGATGTCACGATGTTTTTTGAGCTCTTCCAAGACGCTAAAGAGGAAGCCTTGCGTGAGGGGAAACATCTGATCATCGTAGGAGGAACAGGTTTTTACCTCAAAGCGATGATGGAAGGACTGAGTATCAAGCCTGAAATATCTTTACATGTAAAAGAGAAAATCGATCATCTCTTGATGGATTTAGAAGCATCGTATGCGCTTATACGCGCGCACGATGAGGCATTTGCGCGCAAAATTGCGTCCAATGATCGTTACCGCATCGAGAAATGGTTGGAGATCTTTTTGACAACAGGTGAAATCCCCTCAGCCTATCTTTTACATGCCAAGCAAGCGCCTCTCATTAAAGAGATTGCCCTGTTTGAAATCGATACGCCACGAGAAATTCTTGCGCAAAGAATTGCACTGCGCACGCAGAACATGCTCACACAAGGGCTGGTGGATGAAGTCTTTGGGTTGGAAAAACGGTACAGCAGAGCACCGCAGTGTATGAAAGCGATTGGCATCAAAGAGGTGTTGGAGTATTTCGATGGGAAACTTACGTTTAATGAACTGGCTGAGCGCATTAGCTTGAATACAATTCATTTAGCCAAACGTCAACGCACTTTCAATGCTTCGCAATTTCCACCGCATCCCAAAGGTGATCTGAAGGATATTTTTGACGCCATTGAAACGCATTTTAAATCTTAACAACGATAAAGGTAATCTCATTAAATGAAAATAATCGACCAAAACTACATCAACGGCGAATTCAAAAAAATTGATTCGACCAAAAGCTTAACGCTGAAAAATCCTACAACCGAAGAGGAAATCGCACAGATTTATTTAAGCACGCCTGCTGCAATGGAGGAAGCCATTCACTGTGCCGCCACAACCTTTGAATCGTTTTCACACACATCGGTTGAGGAGCGAATGGAGATTTTACAGCGCATTCATGATGAACTGATCCAGCACGAAGAGAGACTCATTAACTTAGCCGTTTTAGAATTTGGTGCAACGATTACCACAACGCGCAGACGCACTAAAAACGCTATCAATCTCTTTTTAGCAATCAAAGAAGAGCTTAAGAGCTACGATTTCGTTAAAAAAGATGACTACTCCATAACGATCAAAGAGGGCGTGGGCGTCATTGGCGTGATCATTCCGTGGAATGCCAATCTAGCGCATTTATGTAGCAATATCGCTCCTGCTATCGCACTGGGATGCACCCTTGTGATCAAGCCCAGTGAATTTAATGCCCTTGAAACTCAAGCATTCTTAGAGTGTTTGCACAGAGCCCATATTCCCAAAGGCGTTATCAATGTCGTTCATGGAACAGGCGAGTGTGTCGGTGAAGTGTTAACAAAACACCCACTTGTCAATGCTATTTCATTTATTGGCAGTACCAAAACGGGCAAAAAGATTTTTGAAAACTGCTCAAAAACCATTAAACGCATGACCCTCGAACTGGGTGGAAAATCCCCAACGGTACTTTTAGAAGATGCCGATTTTGCCAAAGTAATTCCGCATGTTTTAAGCAGTGCCTATAGCAATAGTGGGCAAGCGTGCCATGCAGGCAGTAGACTGTTAGTCCCCAAAGCGAAACTGAATGAGGTCAAACTACTCCTCCTTGAAACGATCCAAAAGCTCACCATCAGCGATCCAAAAAACGAAGAGACCAAGATTGGTCCGATGATCAACCAAACCCAATTTAATACCGTACAAAATTACATCCAAAGTGGTATCAAAGAGGGAGCGCAGCTTTTGTGTGGAGGGCTTGGAAGAGTTCAAGGGTTTGAGAAAGGCTATTTTGTCAAGCCAACCGTCTTTATCTGCCAAGATCAAACATTGAAAATCGTGCAAGAAGAGATCTTTGGCCCCGTTTTATGCGTTCTACCTTACGAGACTGAAGCAGAAGCGCTCGTTATGGCAAACGACACTCTTTTTGGGCTCTCTGCATATGTCTTTTCAAGCGATGAGACGAAGGCGTATGAATTTGCAAAGCAGATACGAAGTGGAAGGGTTCTGATCAATACTGCTGCATCAAAGGCAAAAAACCCTCCCTTTGGTGGCATGAAACAATCAGGTCTAGGCAGAATGGGTGGACGCTACTCTATGGACGCCTTTTGCGAGATAAAGTCGATACTGTTTTAACACCTACGGCATTAAATCAAGATTTTGTTGGCAGATGCTTTTCCATGAGCTGTTATCGTTAATGGCGACGCATTGTGCAAAATACGATTTGGCTTTCACCGCATCTTGCAATTTTAAACTGAGCTCTCCGGCTTGGTAAAAGAGTCGTATTCTCTCTTTAGGTATTAA
This sequence comes from Sulfurospirillum sp. SCADC, assembly GCF_000743525.1. Classification (GTDB taxonomy): domain Bacteria; phylum Campylobacterota; class Campylobacteria; order Campylobacterales; family Sulfurospirillaceae; genus Sulfurospirillum. Next base: position 28,732 of record NZ_JQGK01000017.1, read on the forward strand.
GTTTTGAGGCACAAGCGACTCTGCGACACGTAACGCCTCTTCATCTCGACCCAAACGCTTCAACGCATCCATATAGCTAAACTCCAAGGTTGGGCTAAGGGCTGTGGATTTAAACTTCGTTTGCATCTCACGGCTTGCTTCGGCATACGTCACCAGTAAAAGATCATTTTTCGCGTCACTCGCCATTTTCACAATCTCATAATAAATATCCAAATTGCTCGCTTCATCAGGATAGAGAATTTTAATACTCTCCGCCAAAGAGGCTGCGCCTTCAAGGTTTTTAAGTTTGACCAATGAGAAGAAAAGATCGCGAATCGTCTCTAGCCCTATTTTTTCCCTGAGTGAAAATGAGAGGGTTTTAAGATCCTCTTTAAAGGCAAGGGCTTCTTGGTATTTTCCCATTTTAAAGAGTGCTTGTACCTCTTTTTGTGCCCAGTAGTACCTACTTGCAAGAGCGTTGTCTTTAAGATGTGTTGTTGAAATCTCCCTAGCGCGATCAAAGCGCGATACGCGCATAAAGCATTGAAAAAGCTTCTCTTCGTGTTCAGACTCAGTAATTTGGAGTTTGTAGGTTTCGATCAGATTAACCGTATTTTGACATTCATCTTTTTGAAGCTCTCTAAGTGCCAATGCTTTTGCTGCTTCATAAACCAACTCTTCAGGTTTAATATCAAAGCGATCGGGTACTCGCTCAAGCTCTTTTTGAAGGGTTAAAACTTCTTCAAATCGTTGCTGTTTGAGCAATAATTTTGCTTTTTCTAGCAGTGCTTTTTGCCCAATCTCATTGTTATATTTTTCAATCAATTTATCATAGTAATTGGCAAGTTTTGTCTCATTGTTTTCGTTCAGTTTAAAAAAGAGTTCATCCAAACTCTCACTCACTTCTTGCACATAATCACCACTGTTTTTATAATCATTTAAGTACTCTTGATAACGTGCATGTGCCGCTTCTACTTCATTGGCTTTGGCATGCCAATCTCCACTCTCTTTGAGTAACAGCTCTCGATTATCGTCTCGTTTAGAGGAATTTTCTAAGAGCAAATCGGTAATCTTCGCCGCTAAGTCATACAGATGATGTTCAAAAAGTCTGCGTGCCAACTTATAGCTTGCCTCTTTGTCTTTGAGCAAATAGTGCGCATTGACATTAAGCACTTTAAGCAGATACTCTTTTGCCTCTTTCATCTTACCCGCATCCATCTGATGATCACTCAAACGTATCGCCGCTTCGGATGCGATGTCCAAATCTTGCGCACTAAAGAGCACATCGAGGTAGAGTTTCATCGCCTTATCTTTCTCTTTTTTAAGGAAAAGGTTATCCGCATAGAGCAAAATGGCACGTTTGGTAAAAAGACTATCGGGATGTTCACTGATTAAAATATCAATGAAATAGTTGGTATCTGATTTGGCGCCACTTTTGATATACGCTTTGGTCATCAACATTAAAACTTCAGGGATATTTTCATCACTGGCAAACTCTTTGGTCCACCGTTTTCCCACAGTGATAATGTCATTTTCATTGAAAGCGAGATTATCAGATTTGTCTTCACTTTTCGCACTTAAGATTTTATCCATAGCACGCATCTGATACAGTTCCAGTTCACTTCTGAAAATAGAATTAGGGAAAAGCGTTAAAACGCGTTTGACATCTTTCACCACACTCTCATAGTAGCCACTCTCATACGACTGCTTAATCTCTAAATAGAGCCCTATGTCTTTACTTTGCGCATAGGAGATCGGAGCACCATTGAGATCAAGTGCGCCGATGTAAGGCTTTTGATATTTGGGAAATTCCACGGGAAAATCGATCCCATCTTGGACACTTTTTTCTTCGTAAAGTGGTTTTTCTTGAAGAAGAATGGTCCAGTGGCTGTAAAGCTTCTCTTGAGGCTTCGTTAGAATCTCACTGGTCGTATAAAGGCTCTCTTCTACAGGAATTAGCTTTGAATCGACTTTAGGCTCAATCGTAACGTAAAAAATACCCTCTTTTTCATAAAAATCAAGCTCAACCAACTTCATTTTCTTCGATTCTATGGGTTTATCAATGGGCCGATTGATCGTACAAATGTAGTGTTTTTTATCGAGGGCATCCGGAATGGTTTGGCATAAAAAGGGCTTTGCATCCATTACATGTAAGATGGCATAATTCACCCTACTCTCTTTTCCACTGTTTAAAACAATCTCCAAAGCGAAGAGTTGTACCGATACTAAAAGGAAGATTAAAATAGATTTCATGCGTGCATTATAGCAAAATAAGGGGTTTTTCGCCCCTTATTAAAAACCGCTAGCGATCACATATTTGGTAATAACCGTTAATAAAGGCTCCACGAAAACAATCGCAAAAATAGTGAAAATAACCGCCACACCCACAATGACTTTTAACGGGGTTGAAGCATTGGTAGCATACAGCTTTGCATCCGCAGTAACCGGCTCTTTTAAGAACATGTAAATGACCAGTTTCATGTAGTAGTACACCGCAATAGCACTGTTGAGTGCGATGATAACCGCTAAGAAAATAAACTCACTGTTAATCGCAGCACTGATCAGATAGAGCTTACCCCAAAAAACGGAAAACGGAGGCATACCGGCAAGGGCAAACATGAAAATGCCCATAATCGTTGCCGTTGTTGGCATAATCTTAACCAAGCCTGAAAACTTAGTATAGGGGTGTTGGTAACGCTCATCCCAAAGATTTTTGCGATGGCGTACAATCCAAAGCATCGTAAATGCGCCAAGGTTGGTAAACATAAAAAGCGTCCAGTAGAGAAACAGAGCCGTATTGGCTTGCGTTGTTCCAATAAGAATTGCTGCCATCATAAAACCCGCATGCGAAATGGAACTAAAGGCTAGCATGCGTTTAACATCTTCTTGTACCAATGCGGTCAGATTGGCTAATGTCATTGTAAGCACAACGGCTGCGTAAAGAATGTGCTCGACCCATACCACACCCGAAGATACCAGCATCTCAAACAAACGCATCGCAACCACAAACCCTGCAATTTTTGGCACAACGGACATATACCCAGCCAGTGGCGCTGAACTTCCCTCGTAGACATCAGGCGTCCATGTGTGTGATGGCACCAAGGAGAGTTTAAATCCAAGCGCACCCAGCATAAATACCGTTGCCGCTAGCACACCAATGAGTGGCTCAAAATGACGTGCCATCAGTACTTTTTCGATCTGATAAATCTCAACACTCCCCGTAAGAGCGTAAAAAATCAGTGCAGACATGCCGTAAAATCCAGCCGCCAATGCGCCCATAGTAAAGTATTTAATCGCTGCTTCAAAGGCTTTAGCACGGTTGTGCAGCGCAATGAGTGTGTAAAGAGCAAGGCTTGAAGTCTCCAGTCCAATAAAAATCAAAATGAGGTTATCGCTGACCACCATACATTGGAACCCTACGATCATAAACATAAAAAGAGCGTAAAATTCTGCCATTCTAAACTCTCTAAAATGACGATGGCTTAACGAGAGCGGTAAGAAAAGAGCCGAAGCGACTAAGATAATGACCTGCGCAATTATGGCAATGCCATCGACCAAAAGTACATCAAAAAATCCGCGTGCAGGCCCTGTATAGCCAATCACTGCGCCGAAATCTAAGATAATAAAGAGCACCGTAATCATCGTTAAAAAACTACGATTAAGCCCTTTAACCGCCAAATCAGCACAAATAACCGCTAAGGCACCCACAACCAAGATTGCCATAGGAAGAAGTGCAGGCAGATTGAGGCTTGCAACATCAATTAAGATAGGCTCTAGCATTAGTTTGTTCCTCCTATGGTATTGGCTTTAAACAGCAGCTCTTTGGTCTCTTGCAGCACCGCTTTTTGGTCCATCAGTACGAGCATCTTTTGAACACTCATATCGATCACACTGAGCACAGGTTTGGGATAAATGCCTAAAATGGCAACCAATGCCACTAATGGAATGAGTGCGGTTAACTCTTTGGCATTCAGATCTTTGAGTGTTTTATTTTCAGCATGGACGACTTCACCAAAAAAAGATTTTTTATACAAAACCAACATGTAAACTGCGCCCAAAATAATGCCTGTTCCTGCCAATAAGGTCATCACCCAACTGATACGGTAAAATCCAACTAACGATAAAAATTCCCCAACAAATCCGATGGAAAGAGGAAGTCCAACAGAGGCCATCAGCATAATGCCGTAGATAGTTGCGAAATTTGGCATCACCGAAGCCAGACCTCCAAAATCACTCATAAGCTTTGTATGGCGGCGATCATAAATAACTCCTACCAGCATAAACAGAGCCCCACTCACGATACCATGGCTTAGCATCAAGAAGATAGAGCCTGTAATGCCCTCAGCGTTCATAGCAAACGTTCCAAGAACAACAATCCCCATATGTGAAATCGAACTGTACGCAATAACCTGTTTCATATCTTTTTGCGCGTACGCAATCATCGCCGCATAAATCACCATAATGATACAAATCACCGCCACAGGGATCAGAAAATAGACTGACGCATCCGGGAAGAGTGGAAGTGAAAAACGCACAAAACCGTAACTTCCCATTTTAAGAAGCACGGCTGCTAGGATGATCGAACCAATCGTTGGGGCTTGACCGTGCGCATACGGTAACCATGTATGAAACGGAAACATCGGCACTTTAATTGCAAACGCTAAGAAGAAGGCTCCAAAAAGCCATAATTGCGTTTCAAAAGGCACTTGCAACAAGTACCAATCTGGCAATGCAAAACTCCAAATTCCCGTTGCTTCGTGGTATAAAAAGCCCATATACAAGATGCCCACGAGCATTAAAACAGAACCTGCAAAAGTGTAGAGAAAAAATTTGATCGCTGCGTACATACGGTTCACACTTCCCCATGCACCAATGATATAGAGCATCGGCACCAATGAGAGTTCCCAAAAAGCGTAAAACCAGATCACATCCAAGATCACAAACACACCCACCATCGTCATCTCTAAAAAAAGCACGGAGATAATCAAGTTTTTAATCTCTTTTTCGATACTCAGCGCAATGAGTGCAATCATCGTAATAAAGGTCGATAAAATCACTAAGAAGAGTGAAATACCGTCTACACCGAGATAGTAACTCATACCATAACTTGAGATAAAAGGATAATACTCGACAAATTGATAGCCAGCATTGGTGCTATCATAGCCAATCCATAAAATAATCGAAAGAAAAAACTCAATGGCACTGACACTAATACCATATGCCCGAATACTCTCTTTAGCGACCAAAAAGCCTAAGAGTCCTGCCATTGCTGGGAAAAATACAAGAAGTGATAAAATATGTTCCATCCTCTGCTCCCTAAACCATTGGTCTGTAAACGAAGGCTAAAATGAGTAAGCCAATCATACCAACCACCATCCACCTAAGCATGTCTGAGAGGTTACCGCTTTGCATTTTTCTGCTTTTTTCACCTGTGGAGTACACCATTTTTGCAATTAAATCCACTGTCAAATCCACCACTTTCGTATCAATTTTTTGCCATGCAAAGTTTGCTAAAGCACTAAAAGGACGCATAATATAAAGCTCATAAAGTTTGGGTATATAGTATTGGTTGCTTAAAAGCTTGTAGCAAAAACGCTCTTCCCATGATTTGGGAAAGCCTCCACGTCGGTACATGTAAACGGCAAACGCAATGCCGCTGAGTGCAATGCCTAAGGTTGCGGCAATAAGCAGGGCTTCTGTGCCGTGTTCGATATGAATCTCATACTGAGCCAAAAGACGCGTTACAAACCCTTCAAACGTATGCTCCAAAAATCCTGACACAATGGCTAAAAGCCCTAAAGGAAGGAGTGCGTAAATGACAAACGGTTGCGCTTCATGCGGATGAATGCCATACTTTTCATACTCTTTTTCACCAAAGAAAACGAGCATGACCAAACGGAAACTGTAAAATGCTGTGAGTCCTGCACCGATGAAAAGGGCAAACCATAAAAAGTATGCCCCTTCATTAAAGGCAACTTCTAAGATTTTATCTTTGGAGAAAAAGCCTGCAAAGGGATAGATGCCCGCGAGTGCTACCGAAGCCACACTCATCAAAATCGCGGTGGCTTTCATAGAGCCATACAAGCCACCCATCTTTTTGATGTTGAGTTCATCGTGCATTGCGTGCATAACGTTACCCGCACCCAAGAATAACAGTGATTTAAAGAAGGCATGTGTCATCAAGTGAAACAGTGCAATCCAATACGCCCCAAGTCCTGCTGCTACAAACATATAACCCAGTTGGGAAAGCGTTGAGTAGGCGATAATGCGTTTAAGATCGTTATTGACCAGCGCCATTGAAGCGGCAAAAAGTGCTACAAATGCTCCTAGTGATGCGATGGCAAAGCCCACATCAGGAATCAGCGTATAAAGCTCTCCACAACGAATGACCAGATACACCCCTGCGGTTACCATCGTTGCTGCGTGGATCAATGCTGAAACCGGTGTTGGACCTTCCATCGCATCAGCAAGCCATGTGTGGAGGGGAAACTGTGCTGATTTACCCATCGCACCGATAAAGAGAAAGAGTCCAATCGTTGCGAGGAGCGTAGAATCCATCGTTTTGAGACTCGCAAAAAACTCGTCGTATTGGAAAGATCCCACACTCCAGTAGATCAAGAAAAGCCCCATAAGCATGCCAAGATCGGCAATGCGGTTCATGATAAATGCTTCATTTGCTGCCCAAGAGGCAGAGTGTTTGTGGTACCAAAAACCAATAAGAAGCCATGAACAAAGCCCCACACCTTCCCAACCAATGAAAAGACCGACAAAGTTGTCACTCATGACCAAAATCATCATCGAAAAAACGAAAGCGGAGAGGTAAGAGAAGAAGCGGTTAAAGCTTTTATCATGATCCATATAGCCAATCGAATAGATATGAACGATGGTGGAGACCAGTGTGACCGTGACCATCATAATAACGGAGACTTCATCGACCACAAAACCAAAAGGAATTTCCAAATTACCTGCCGAAATCCAGTCCATCATGCTTACATGTAAAGGACCGTAGGTGTTCACATCGATGAGTAACACAAAGGAGGCAATCATCGAAATCGCAATAAGCAACGAAGCCACAATGCCCGTAAAAAGCATCTTAGGACGCGCCGCAAACAAGGCTACAAACAAAGAACTTGCCAAGGGCGCAAAAAGTGCGGTATAAAGATAATTTTCCATACTTACCCTTTCATCATCTGAAGACTGTTAAGATCAACCGAGCCATTGCGTTTGTACCATAAAATGAGAAGTCCAAGCCCGACAGCGACTTCACTTGCTGCAACGGCAATGATAAAAAAGGCGAAGAGTTGACCGCTTAGATCATTGTAATATTTGGAAACCGCTACAAACCCTACGTTAATCGCATTGAGTAAAATCTCGGTTGAGAAAAAAAGCATTAAAAGGTTTGTTCGACGCATCACACCGACAAGCCCAATGGAAAATAAAATACCTGTTAAAATAAAATAGTGTGTTAAGGTGATCATCTGCCCTCCTTTACATCTTCGAGATCTTCATCTTCGATGGCTAAATACTCATCCATTTTTTTACTTGCAAGCACAATGCCTGAGATCATCGCAACCAAAAGCATGATGGCGGCTAATTCAAACGGGACTAAGTATTTGGTAAATAAAACAACGCCGATCATCTGAACATTGCCCACACCCTCAATGCTAGGATACAGTGCTTCCACACTCTCCCCCACAAGCGGTGCGCATAAAATGGCAACCACCAAAACAGCACTGGCAATGGAGAGACTGTAGGCGATTTTTTTGGAGCGCATCTTTTCTGAAACATCACGTGTTGTATCAAAAAACATCATACCAAACGCGTAAAGTGCCATAATAGCGCCCGAATAAACGACGATTTGAACGACCCCTAAAAACTCAGCATCCAAGATAAAAAAGAAGCCCGAGATAAAGATCATGCCACCTGCTAGTGCGCTCATCGCATAGAGTGCATTACGACTCGTCACCACAATTCCAAACATACCGATGGTCAATGCGGCAAAAACATAAAATGCTATAACTTCATACATGGCTACCTCAATACGCTAATGGTGTCTGTTTCACAGCTTCATCGGCATTATCACTCAATGCACCAAATCCTGGAAACTCTTTTTGTTCGTTGGCTCTAAAGGTATCAAGTGGCGTTAACATATCCGCTTTGAGACCAAAATGTGCCCGTTGCTCACTCGCATTTTCATACTCCACGCCATGCACGATGGCAAGTTCAGGACAGACCTCAGCGCAATACCCACAAAAGATACAACGCCCGAAGTTGATGCTGTACTCACTCACCACTTTGCGACTTTTCTCATCAATATGCGTGTCCATGCGAATACAATTTGAAATACAAATTTTCTCACACAACCCACACCCGATGCAGCGCTCACTCCCGCTTTCAAACAGACGAAGCAAACGGTGAATGGCGCGGTACCGTGGACTCATCTCCATTTTTTGCGCAGGGTACTGAATCGTGTGAATGTCAAAGCGAATCATCTCCCGAAAGACTATCCAAAGACCGACAAAAAGCTCGCCTTTGAGGGTACGTTTGACCACTTTTTGAAACGCTTGCCATCCTGTTTCAGGCGCTTTTTCACCCTCAAAGAAGATGTATCCAGGAGAAATATTGCGTTGTTTAAAATCTTTTAATTCCATTCCATCCCCCTAAATCAGCACAAAGCCCGTGATCAAAATATTGACCACCGCTAAAGGCATTAAGACTTTCCAACAGACCCACATCAACTGATCGGGTCTAATGTGTGGCCATGCGGCTCTTACCCATAAAAATAAAAAGACCCAAAAAGAGACTTTGATTAACATCATTACCGCACCAGGGATAAACCAAAGCGAATTGTAACCACCCATAAAAAGAATGCTCACCAGCACTGAAATCGTGATCATATTGGCATATTCACCAATGAAAAAGAGACCCCAACGCATGCCTGAATACTCTGTCGCATACCCAGCCACCACTTCAGCTTCAAACTCAATCGTATCAAACGGCGCACGATTGGTTTCCATAAAACCTGCCATCGCAAACAAAATAAAGGCTAAAGGTTGTTTCCAAATCAACCAATGCGTGATCCCACCGACTTGATAGTCATTAATATCAATCAAAGAGAGTGAGCCTATCATCATAATGGGTGCCAGAACGGATAAGCCCGTGACCACTTCAAAGGAGAGCATCTGAATAACAGCGCGCGCCGCACCTAAAAGTGACCATTTGTTGGCACTGCTCATACCAGCCAGTAGAGGTCCGTAAATACCGACCGATGCCACGCCCATCACATACAAAAGCGCTACGTTAATGTCGGAGATAATCGGATGAATCACATACCCAAACAGCGTAAATTCAGGAAAATAAGGAACCGCTGCCATCGCCACAAAGGCTGTTGTTGCAGCAATCACAGGAGCGATCATGAAAATAGGCTTCACAGCATTTTGAGGCACAATGTCCTCTTTGGTGAAGAGTTTAATACCATCAGCGGCCAGTTGCAATAATCCATACGGTCCTACATTCATGGGTCCTAGACGGCGTTGCATAAAGGCTAACACTTTGCGTTCAATAAACGTTGCAAACCCTGCCATACCTGCAACCACCGCGACAACAATGACGGCTTTGACAAGGGTTTCAACCAAAACGGCTGTTTCAAACATGTTCAACTCCTTTAATCACGACGTGAGCGAAACGATATCCCTCTTTAAAAAACGGTGCGGTATCGATTTTGGTATCAAATGTTGGAAGATACGCGATCAATCCGTCGATCATCTTCTCTTCTTTGACCGCAATCACTAATTTCGCACCTGCTTCATTTTCTACGGTTACGACCGCACCATCGTGAAGACTTTTGGCTTCCAAGAAAGCCGTTGATGCGTACAGCGCGCCTGCTTCACTGAGTTGATGCGCTTTGTTGGTAAAGGCGCTAAACTGATGCACAGGGTTGGCTCTGTAAACCACATCGCCCTCTTTACATGTAAAGCTTGAAATGGGTTCTACTTCATCTTTACATGTAAAGGTTTGAAGCTCAAGTGCATAGCCACGATTTTCAGTGCCATCGTTTTCAAAACGATTCGGCAAGTGATCAAATTTCTCGGCTTTAAAGCCTTTTTCACTCGGCAAATACGGCGTATAATCAATCGTCCACTCCGCTTCTAAGCCCACGGCATTGGCGATGTCATTGAGACAATAGCCTTTAAATGGCAGTGCTGCATTGGTCGGAACGACGCGTTTGTTCATCGACGTAAACGTCCCTTCTTGTTGATTGAGAGCTGGCATATCCAAATCACCTTTGCCCAGTGCACTTAACGTAAAGTCGCCTTTGACGTTATAACCTAAACTAAAGTTTCCTTTGGCATCGTCCAAATCACAGATAAGTGAAACACCCAGTGTGTTGGTGCGAGACGGAATAATGAGCAGTTTAAACGCGGTAAATCGCTCGATCAAACCTAACAGTTTCGCGATATTTTCTGCTCGTGGATGATTGAAAAGGTCTTCACCTGCGATCAAACTAAAGCTATCTTTTTTATCTAAAAGTTTGGTGATTTTTTCCACCAAATCCGCTTCAGCGCCAATGAGTTCAATCAAAGCATTGGTATCGACTTCGATCTCTTTATCTACCATTTTCGTGATGGTTTTAACAACCTCTTTCTCTTCGCCGCTCTCTTCGTCTTTCACCATCTCTTTAATGTCTTCTTTGACGCTCTCTTGAATGGTTTTTTTCTCTATGGTGTGGAAAGAGGTAAGATAGTCAACAACACTTTTTGGCATCGTCTCTTTGTCGCCAAAAAGATCAAGGAGAAGATACGCAATCGCCTCTTCAGCGCCAATTTTATGCGTAATGCTCAGTAAGTTTTTAGAGTACGCTGAAACGATTGGGTCTGCCACAGGGTGGAAATAAAGTCCAGCACCTTTGTTCATACCAATGGCGTTATTCATTGCATAGCCTGCATTAGGACTGTCGGTCTTAATCGCAGTCCCAAAACTCACGACAAAATTGCTCTCAGAAACAGACTTCAAATCCCCACTGTAAAGGTTTGAACCTGCGGTACTTGCAAAATGTTTGAGGAAGTTTTGATACGCTTTGGCATCTTCGTTCACGAGTTTAAAGCCAAATTTCTCTTTGAGTTTTTGTAAAATCAACGCTTCTTCATTGGTAATGTAGCTGTCAAAAACGATGGTATCGACGTTGGTTTGAAGCAGTTCCACCACGCGTGCAAAGGCAGTTTCATCTTTACATGTAACCTCGTTTTGGAAGTCAAAACCATAGCGCGCTGCGGCATGTAATGGTGCGTAGTTATGATCGCTATTGACACGGTAAATCTTAGGTTCTGGATTGCTCGTACTCGTGTGTTTGACATCGTAATACAAAAGTGAACAGTCACTGCTGTGTGGGTTTGCCGCTGGGATTTTTTTCAGTTCCCACGCATTGGACGTGTATTGGAAGTCTGAGCCTACGAGTGCACCCACTGGACACACCGCTGTACACTCGCCACACTGCGTACAGTCGAGTGTTTCAGCCCCACTGGCGATACCGATGATCGACTTTTGGAGTTTATTCCACATCGCATAGGCGTCTTTTTCGGTTTTATCTTTCCATGTTTTATCAAGCTCTGCACCACCGCGAGGAACGGTTTTTAAGGCGGATTCACCGATCATATCTTTACAGACGGTGACACAGCGCTCACAGACGATACAGAGTGATGCGTCGTAATGGATTTTGCCCCACTGTTTCGTTGGGCGATGCGTATCGGCGATGCAGTGATGTTGGCTGTCCACGCCCATGTGCAAGGTGTAGTTTTGCAGTTCACACTCACCACTTTGATCGCACACGCCACACTCTAAGGGATGGTTAATGTCGTAAATCTCCATGATCGCTCGACGCTCTTTTTCGATCTCTTCGGTTTTCGTGATGACGTTCATGCCCTCTTTGGCACGCGCGTTACAACTGTACGCTCGCTTGCCATCGATGTCTACTAAACACAAACGACACGCTAAGGTTGGTGAACAATTCGTCACATAACAGAGCGCTGGGATAAAAATATCGTTTCTGCGCGCAACGCCTAAAACGTACTCACCTTCTGTCGCGGTATACTGTTTTCCATCTATGGTTATTAAAACATCGCTCATTGCTCTGCCTTCACTATTTTTACTACATGGTAGGGATAGCTCGAATCCGCTTTCGCACAGGGCATTAAAGCGATCACGCCTTTTAAACTATCGTCGCGAACAAAGGTACGCGGATAGACCTCTTGGTTGATAGCAACCGTGATTTTGTCGTTGTTTTGCACTTTGGCTGCCATTTGAAACTGAGCGGAACCTATAAGCAGATGCTCTTCATCCACTCGTGTTACAGGGCATTGATAGACCACAACCCCGTCAAAACTTTTTAGATTTTCAACCGCGTTTAAAACGCTCTCATTTTGTGATGAGACAATCATTTCAGGTGTGCTACCCACAACAAGCAATTTTGCTTTGCCAAACTTTGCGATCAATCCTGCAAGATGTGCAATAGAAGCAGCTTGTGGATGACGGATCAGATCATCTCCTAAAACAATCAGCACACGGTGAGCTTCTTGATACAACGCTTCAATCTCTTCGATCTCTTCTTCGCCTAGATTGCTCTCCGCACTGATGTAACCCTCATCGAGTTCTTCAAAATAGTTTTGAACAGTTTCAGGAAGCTTTACATGTAAAAGAAAACTTTTGGCAAGAAGCGCCAATACACCCTCTTCGGCACCGACTTCGTAACGGCTAAAAAATGTACTTTTTTCAACCAAAGCAGGATCTTCCATCGTAAAGAGATAGACCACTTTAGCTGTACTCGCACTCACCTTTTCTAAAAGTGTTGTGTCATGGCGCGAAGGCAGTGTTCCCACGCAAATCATAAGATCAAATCCTTTACATGTAAACGCAAAAGAGTCATTACTTGACTGATTTAAGGCTTCTATAAATTGCTTTTTGACCATCTATGCTACTTCACTTTTCACTTTTTTAACGACAATCGTCCAATCGGCTTCATTGAACTTCAACGAATTCATCAGTGTCCAACCTGCCTCTTTAATCACATCCGCGCTTTTTTGGATCGGAGAAAAATCACCGATCTCAAACATAAAGATGGACACTTCGCCCATAGCAGTCTCGTCGATGATCTCAAGCATACGTCCGTAAAAATCATCCCCTAAATGGCGTAAATCATACCGTTGCATGTGCTTCTCCTATCTGTCAATTTCGCCAAAGACGATGTTCGCGTTACCAATGATCGCAACCACGTCGGCTAAATATTCACCCACTAAAATCTCTTGTAACAGTGCCGTATGGAAAAAACTTGGCGCTCGAAGCTTCAACCTGTAAGGATACGGATCGCCTTGAGAGTTGATGTAAAAACCAAGTTCGCCTTTAGGCGATTCGGTCGCCACATACACTTCACCCACAGGTGGACGCATGCCTTGTGTCACAAGGACAAAATGCTGCATCAACGAGTAATTTTGCGTCATAATCTGCTCTTTGGGTGCAGAGATATATTGAGGCGCATGTGCCATGATTTCAGGTGATGTTTCCTCATACATTGGAATGAGTTGCTTAAGGATGCGAACACTTTGGCGCATCTCTTCCATATGCAGTTTATACCGTCCGTAACTATCACAGGTCGTACTCACAGGCACATCAAACTCCACTTCATCGTAGAGCTCGTACGGCTCTTCTTTGCGAATATCCCATGCGATGCCCGAACCTCTGAGCATCGGGCCACTACAGCCCCAGCTTTGCGCTTGCTCAGGGGTGACAATACCGACATCTTCCAAACGCATTTTCCAGATACGATTTTGATCTAACAAGCCTTCGTAATCTGCAATATCAAGTGGCAAATGGTTAATGAATTTATTGAGCCCATCAATCCAACCTTTAGGCAAATCCAGTGGCACACCACCGATTCTCACCGAAGAGTGCGTCAAACGCGCGCCACAATAGTCTTCGATCAAATCCAGTGTGTACTCCCTTTCTCTAAAGGTGTAAAGGAAAATCGTCATCGCGCCCACGTCAAGCGCATGCGTTGCGAGCCAAAAAAGGTGCGAAGAGATGCGGTTGAGCTCTAAAAGCATCATACGAATCACTTTAGCCCGACGTGGCACTTCAAGCCCGATGAGTTTTTCAACCGAGAGCGCAAAGCCGTAGTTATTGGCTGTTGCGGCGATGTAGTCCATTCGATCGGTTGTTGGCAAGAATTCGTTGTAGATCATATTCTCCGCCATCTTCTCCATACCGCGGTGCAAATAACCAATATCAGGCGTTGCTTTACTCACTTTTTCGCCATCGAGTTCCAAAATCAGACGAAGCTGCCCATGTGCGCTGGGATGCTGTGGACCAAAGTTGACGATCATGTGGTTATCTTCACGCTCAAAAGCGATATTCTCAAAAAAAGGTTTTAGGCGATTGACTTTTTGCATGATTAATATCTCTCTTTCAGGGTTATAGCATCTTCTTTTTTGAGTTTTTTCACGATAAACACGCCACCCTCTTCTTGGTAATCGGTCACTGTTTTTTCTTGGCTTGGTTCAGCACCAAAAGGAACTTCGTGGTTGAGGTGTGCAAAACGGTACGTATCGTTCACATCCACGCGCGCACTGTCACGCTCTTCAGGGCCTATGATGTCGCGGTACTCTTTGCCAAAAATCTTGTCGATCTCATACCATTGCGCCACTTCATCCCCCTGCAATGGATAGGTTTTGCGAAGCGGATGATCATACCAATCATCGGGCATTAAAATACGTTTCATATAGGGATGTCCGCTGATAATGACGCCAAACATATCGTACATCTCGCGCTCCGCCCAATCGGCACTTTTGTAAACACCAATCACGCTTTTAAGCACCTCTTTCTCTTTAATAAAACATTTCACACGCATGCGTTTACGCTTTGAGGTGGAGAGCATTTGGTAAAAAATCTCAAATTCGCCGCTTTTGGCTAACCAGTCAATCGCACTGTGTTCGCTTAAAAAGTTATAAGAAAGCTCATCTCTAAGGGTTTGTAAAACACTCACGTTATCTTTTGGGTCAATGTAAACAACCAGTTGCCCTTTTTGAATATAGGCCTCTTGAATCTCAAATTTTGTTTTTAAAACAGATAAATCGTTTGCAAAAACGTCATCGCTCTCCACGGCTTCTTTAGGAATTTGGGGTGCCACGAAGTAACGATCGTTGTAATACGACTTTTTTTGAACATTGTGTTTATCGCTGTAACTTCTCATCATACCAACCTTTTAGGTTCTAATCTGCGTGATGCTTTCTCGGTGCGGATTTTCTTTTGTAGCAACATAAGTGCGTATTGAAGGGTTTCAGGACGTGGCGCACAGCCTGGTAAATAAATATCCACAGGAATAATGCGATCAGCCCCTTGAACGGTTGCGTAGGTGTTGAACATACCCCCCGTATTGGCACAACTTCCCATGCTAATGACCCATTTTGGATCGGGCATTTGATCGTACAAACGACGCATAAATGGCGCATGTTTTTTGGTCAAGGTTCCTGCGATCACGATGACATCGGCTTGTCTAGGACTCGCTCTAAAAATCGTTCCAAAACGGTCAAAGTCATAACGACTCGCCCCCGTTGCCATCATCTCAATCGCACAACAGGCAAGCCCGTAGGTGAGTGGCCAAAGCGAGTTACTTCTACCCCATTGAACCAGTTTATCGACTGTGGTAAGTGCCACAGGAAGTCCTGCTTCTTGAAGGTAATTTATCTTATGCTGTGCCATTCGAGCGCTCCTTTTTTCCATGCGTATGCAAAACCAATGGTTAAAATAATGACAAATAAAATCATCTCAACAAACCCAAACATTCCCAGAGCTTTAAAATCCACTGCCCATGGAAACATAAAGATAATCTCGACATCAAACAAAATAAACAAAAGCGCAAACAGGTAAAAATGTGCCGAAATTTTATTGGGCTGTTTGGTCACTTCGGGACCGCATTCGTAAATGCTGAGTTTGAGTTTTTCCGTATCGAGTCGCGCCATTTTACGGCTAACGACACGTGCTAAGACGGTAATGCCATAAAAGACAACAGCGCCAAAAACAAGGAGGAAAAAAGCTCCAAAGTAGGGATGGGCAAAATCCATATGCGACAAAGGGGTCATTATCATTCCTTCATTCATTTTATAACAAATCCATCTGAGTGCTTTACATGTAAGCACTCAGAAAGGCTTGCTTAAGCCTTTAATTCATAAATCCAACGGATTTTGCATCACCAAAGGCGCCTTTGGTTTCGCGGTCAATCGAGAGTTTAAAATCTTCAAACGTAAACAGCGGTTGCGCTTTAGCAGCGACTTTAAGCGCTGTATTTTTAAGCACGACTTTGATCTGTCCTCCTGTGAGCGGGTACGAAGCGAGTTTTTCAATATCCAATCCCTCTTCATAGGTAGCATTTTCAGGTAAAAGCTTTTTCCACAGTTCAATTCGCTGTTTCACATCAGGCTTTTCAAAGGCAATTTTATAGTCAAAACGCCTTGAAAATGCAGGATCGATCGTCTCTAAAAGGTTTGTTGTTGCAATAAGTAGTCCATCAAAACGCTCAATCTGCTCTAAAAAGATATTTTGCATCTGATTGTGCATTTTATCGGCACTTGCGCCACTGTCGGTTGAGCGTGCACTTAAGAATTGATCCGCCTCATTTAAAAGTAAAAGAGGCTCACTTTTCGTCTTTTTGCACAGCTCTTTGTACGTATCAAAAATACTGCGTACATTTTTTTCACTCTCGCCAACATACTTGGAGAGAATCTTGGAACAGTCAAAACTGAGCACGCGCTTTTTCATCGACTTCGCTAAAGAAAGGGCTGTCATCGTTTTACCCGTCCCCGGAGCGCCGTAGAGAATAATCTTCGCATCAATGCCACTACGACGCTCTTTGATGCCCCATTCGCGCAGTAACTTCACCACATTTTTATCAATTTGTTTGAGTAAATTATCGAGAACTTCTTTGGTTTTGGGATGCAAGATGACATCATCCAAATTGGTCTTAGGGTCGATCAGTTCAAAAAGTTCCTGCTCACCAATGAGCATATCAAGCTTAATTTTCTTGCTTTTTTTCTCTTTATTGGGGTGCATGATCTTTTGCAAAATCTCTTCGGAGATGAAAAAGCTTCGCGTCACGCCACCAAAGGTGCTCAGCATCTCATCGTAATCAATAATGAGATTTTCGATGAGTTTTGAGCCCTCTTCAAGTAAGGAACGATTTTTAATCTTCTCATAATCATCGACGCTGATCAGGCTAATGAGCGTATTCATATCGCGTAAACTTTCAAACTCACCGGCATACTCCTCTTTAAGAAGGGCTAAAAAAATGAGCTGCTCTTTAGGGCTTAACTCATTTTCTTTGAAAATATTTTCAACGATGATCTCATTTTGTGTGACTTTGATACGCTCAACAATCCGACTTTCTAAAAGGTCGAGTTTATTTTTAAGACGTCCAATGCTTGGTGAATTTTCCGTTGCATTGTGTTTGGTTTGGCTTAGTTTTTGATACAGCTCTATTCGGAAAAACTGATCTTTAAGATATTCAAGATGATCGGCGTAAGGCGTAACATCTGGTAACACAACCTCTAAGGTGCCCTCTTCCAAAAGCTTTAAAAAAGCAGAACTCAGTGTAACACTACTGTTTAAAAGTTCTAAGTTGGAGACATCCATGATCTTTGAACTCAAAAAATTGTTTTGCACAATCCATCCTTGCTCGATCAACTCTTTGACCAACGAGAGTTTTTGCAGATGCGCATACTTCTTATCGCCAAAAAGCTTAATCAAAATCTCTCCAACACCAAGGTCAACGGAGCCTTGTACGTACTCTTTGGTCATTAATTGTAAAAATTTTGCTTCGTCAATCGAACATTTAAGATGCTCATAAATTGTGGATGTTTGAACCGTTTTACTCTCTAAAAAATCTATCAAATACTGCAATACAAAGCCTTTTAATCCGTAGTAAAAATATTTTTATACGACTACATGGAAATATATGATGGCAAGATGATGATAAAATAACCCTTTGATTAAAAAGTTAATCTCTATCTTTTACGTAAAATTCCACCATTTTTAACATTTTCCTTTAAAACTCGCTTTAGAACCTTACCCGTTGCATTCTTAGGAAGCTCTTCAACAAAGTAAATATGCTTCGGTAGCTTAAAATTTGCCACATGTTGCTTAAGGTAAGCGCGTAATTCACTTTCTTGAAGTTCCACACCCTCTTGGAGTTGAATAAAGGCCAAAACCTCTTCATCGTTGGTCTGTTCATTTCTGAGTCCGATAACCGCAACGGCATCAACACCTTCGTATTTGTAGATAACTTCTTCGATTTCTCTAGGATAAATGTTAATTCCTTTAGAGATAATCAGATCTTTTTTACGATCCACAATATAAATAAAGCCATCGCCATCTTTTTTACCCAAATCACCACTCAAAAGCCAGCCATTGATGATGGTCTCATCGGTCGCATCAGCATGATTAAGGTAGCCTTGCATCACGCAATCGCCTTTCACCATAATTTCACCCACTTCGCCCGTTTTGACCTCAACACGCTCTTCATTGACGATTTTCACTTCGTAACTGGGGAGCGGTAAGCCAACAGAGAGCGGTTTTTGATGATCCAGTCGGTTCACACACACCGCAGGTGAGCACTCACTGAGTCCATAACCTTCTAAAAGCGTCGCTTTTTTAAACTTGGCATTAAAATCATTCAAGGATTGCTCACTGAGTGGCGCACTGCCTGAGATAAAAATACGCACTTGATTGAACCACATAAAATACCATGGAATTTTTGCTTTTAAAAGCGCGTTGTACAAGGTTGGAACACCCAGAAAAATGGTCACACGTTTAAGCAGGGTCTGTTTAAGCACATTCGCAAAAGGAAAAACCGAGCGCACAATGACAATGCTCGAACAGGTAAAGAGAGGCAAAAGCACCATAATGGAGAGTGTAAAGCTGTGAAACATCGGTAAAAAAACGATGAAACGATCTTTACATGTAATGTGAAATGATTCGGCTCCGGAGATCGCATTGGAGAAAATATTGCGATACGAGAGCATGGCACCTTTGGGTTTTCCCGTCGTGCCAGAGGTGTAAACGATACACGCCAAATCATTTAATGTTGGTTTGTTGGCGACGTCACCATTCCGATCTACGCTTGCATCAATTTCGCTAAAGCTGTAATTGCGTTCATCCAAATGCGGATAATCATCGCACCAAATGATCTTTTCAATCTTGGTCGTATCCAGTAAGTTTTTGGTCTCATTGGCAAATGAGGCGGAGCAGACGAGCATTTTGGCACTGCAATCATTCAAAATATACTCAAACTCCTCTTTTTTCAAAAAGGTATTCAGAGGTACGGCAATCGCTCCAATCTTCGTAATCGCAAACAAAGAGACAATAAACTCCACCGAGTTGCCGACAATCATGGCAACCCGATCCCCACTTTTGATACTGCTAAATTCCAAGAAACGCGCAAACGTATCGATGTGATGCTTGAGCTTCACATACGATACTTTATGATCATCCATAAAAATAGCCGTTTTTTTAGGATCATTTTTAGCATTCGCTTCCATGATCTCATAAAAATTTTGATACGGATAGATGAGCATCTTTAAAACTTATATTTGAGTGATGCGGTTAAAAGATGGGCAGATGAATCGGTAAAGGTACCTGATGGCGCTACCGATGTTCCTCCCTTATAATTACTTACGGTTCGATCTTCTTTATCGTCATAAAGGTACGCCAAGCCCACTTTAAGATTTTGACTCATGGCGTATTCAAAGCCAATGGAGTAAAGTTTTGCATCCGAATCAGGAAGCTCGAAACCGAGGGTATTGCTTGGAGCGGGTGATTTATCGATCGCAAAACCAAGCATCATTTTGAGATTGTCGGTGCATTGATGACTTAACCCAATACGATACGCATTAGCATCTTTCCAATTTTTTGCAATAGGGTTATCAAATCCAGCCATAGCCGTAGCGGTTAAATCAACATCATAGTTAAAATCTAAATCTTTATAACTTGACCAATAGGTTCGCTCAAACACAAATTCTACCGTTGTTTTTTCATAGGTATATGCTGCTGCTAATGCTAATGAGGCAGGAAGAGGAATCGTTACACTTGCACCGCCATTATACAGCCCACTAACAAGTGTAGCATCACCTTCAACGCTCAAATCTACTTTAGAGCGATACGTTGCAGCTAAGGTAACATCTTTAATCGGCTTGTAACTGAGGGCTAGATTGTAACCAAAGTCAATCGAATCACCGGTCAAATCCCTGTTTGCTAAAGAACCAAGTCCGGAAGCATCACTTTTTACCACACCATCGGTATAAACACCACGCAAACCAAAGCCCAATGAGAGTTGCTCATTCACAAGATAACTCACTGTTGGGTTAACTTCAATAACCGTTAATGTAAACTCTTCAGAACTTGCTTTCGCAAAGGCTTCATCCCAGCGTTTTGAAAGACCAGCCGGTGCTGTAATAGAAAGACCGTAACGCCAATTGCCCACCATTGGTGAGACATAATGCAAGTTTGGCATTAAAAATTCTTCTTCTTTAGAATTTCCATCCATCGAAGAGACAGCACCATCAAAATTAACTTCGGGTAGATTAATATACGTTAATGCAACCTCCGTGTAAGCACCGTTTGCCATAAAAGACATGTTTGCAGGGTTATAATAACTCGCATCTGCGCCATTGGCACTAGCGACATACGCCGCACTAAGTGCTACTGAGTTTAAAGATTGTTCAGGGATACGGTATCCTGAAGCCAAAAGCGTCGCCGCACTCAAACTGAGTAACGTAGCAACTCTTACCGTTTGTGTCATAAGTTGTCCTTAAAATATTTTAGTGAGTAAAACTATAAAGCAGTGCAATTTCTTCTGCCCATAGTGAATCGTCGATTGTTTCAAGTATTAAAGGAATGTCATCCATACGTTCATCGTTCATGATAAACTTAAATGGTTCTAACCCTAATTTCCCCTTGCCAATAGAGTCATGTCTATCAACGTGAGTGCCCAAATCTGGCTTAGAATCATTGAGGTGCATCCCTTTGAGGTACTTAAATCCGACGATTGTAGCAAATTTTTCCATCGTTTGCCTATAAGCCTCTTCACTTCTTATATCGTAACCTGAAGTAAACAGATGGCAGGTATCGATGCAAACCCCGACACGTTCTTGATCGATGGCGTGCTCCATAAGATAGCCTAAATGTTCCATTTTGTAACCCATATTGCTCCCTTGTCCTGCGGTATTTTCCACAACCAAGGTCACACCATTTGTGTGACGCAACACTTCATTCATAGAAGCGCTAATGAGCTCTAAACATGCCTCTTCGCTGATCTGTTTGAGATGACTCCCTGGGTGAAAATTGAGCTTATCAAGCCCTAAAGCTTCACAGCGTTTGACCTCATCCAAGAACGCATTCAACGATTTTTCACGTGCTTCAAGTTCTGGATGCCCCAAATTGATGAGATAGCTATCGTGAGGAAGCACATGTTTGGGTAAAATCTCTGCTTTTTCCAACTCCGCTTTAAAACGGTCAATCTCTTCTTGGGTTAAAGACTTTCCTTCCCATTGACGTTGATTTTTAGTAAAGAGTGCGAACGCTTTGGCTCCAATTTTTGTGGCATTGATAGGAGCATTAAAAACTCCGCCACTGGCACTCACATGTGCCCCAACAAATTTCATGAAAATTCCTTTATGGCAATGGTTTGAGACGTATTAAAATACCGTTTTTGGTATCTCTAAAGCTAAGGGTTTGCCCTTTTATTGTGTAGATAAGATGGCTGTTGGAAAACTCCAAATCTTGTTCAAATCCTTGAGGAGTTCTACGAAGGTTTTTACCATCATAAAGAGGATGCCACAGGAGAATATCGTACATTAAGTCTGCGTAATGTTCCTCTTGAAAAAACTGCTGATTAAAGGCAAGCTTATCCAAACATCGCCCATCTAAACAGACATAATTTCCTATAATTTCAAGATTGAAAAGCACATTGCCCGCAGAGAAAATCTGCACATTTGCATAATTTTCTCCTTTGTTAATAAAGCCTGTATCGGAAAGTGCGATCTGTTTGTTTTTAATCGTAATCGCATACGCTTCAGAAGTCGTAATCGTCTTTTTTACGGCACACCCACTTAAAAAGAGCATGGCTAAAAAGCTTACATGTAAAAGTTTTTTCACGAATGACACTCCTTACATGTACCTTTTAAAACGATACTGGTTACTTCACCCTCCACCTTGCCAAGATCGACCTCCATACAGGTGATTTTATGGCACTGCTCGCAAATAAAATGGGCATGCGTCGTGCTAGAGAGTTCAAAATACCATTTACGATCATCCGACTCGAACTTATGCACCATGCCCAACTCTTCAAACTTAGCGATGTTGCGGTAAAACGTTGCTTTGTCCATTTTCACGCTCATGTGCTCTTTGATCTGCTCGTAATTCAGAGGGCTATTAGCCACTTTGAGCACTTCTAAAATCGAAGCGCGCGCGGTTGTAAATTTGATGTCGTATTGTTGAAACACGTTTTGAAGCTGTTCGCTCATCGTTTCCCCTTTGGGATGAAATCTAAGAAATAGTACCCAATTTTTTTTCATATACGATTAAAGAATCATTCTAAGTCACAACTAAGTTGCATTGGATTAAGATTGCATCCAAATTATGCAACTAAGTCGCAAAGGAAACAGCATGAAATACATTTTTCTTCTCTTTACCCTTCTCTTTGGTTCACTCTTAAGTGCCGCTCAGACCGTCACGGTCAGCATTTTGCCTCAAAAATATTTTGTGGAACAGATTGCAAAAGATTTTTTACATGTAAACGTTATGGTAACACCAGGATCAAGCCCTCATACGTATGAGCCTAAACCTTCACAAATGAAAGAGCTTGCCAGCTCAGATGCTTACTTTAGCATCGGCGATGGGTTTGAAAAAGCGTGGCTTCCTAAGTTTCAAAGCACCAATCCTAAAATGCTGATGGTCGATACGATTAAAGGGATTGATAAAATTGCAATGGCAGAACATCATCACGATGACGAAGAAAAATCCGATTCTAAAAAAGAGGCGCATCACGATCACGAGCATCAGCATGAAGCAGGTGAACTTGATCCACATGTTTGGCTAGATCCTATTTTGGTCAAAACTCAGGCTAAAAATATTTATGAAGCCCTTGTCAGCCTTTATCCTGAACACAAAAATGAATTCACACACAATTACGACGCATTTATTGCCTCGTTGGATGCACTTGATGCGACACTTCGAAGTACCCTAAGCGAGGTCAAAAATCGTAAATTTATCGTTTTCCACCCTTCCTTTGGCTATTTTGCTAAGCGCTATGATTTAGAGCAAATCGCCATCGAAGTACATGGGAAAGAGCCAAAAGCGAGTGAACTTGCCCATTTGATTGAAGAGGCAAAAGAGGAGAATGTTAAAGTTGTTTTTGTCGCACCACAATTCTCACAAAAAAGTGCCCAAACGATTGCCAAACAAATCAATGGAAAAACACTCACCATTGATCCACTCTCCGATAAATGGAGTGAAAATCTTTTAAGCATCGCAAAAATCTTTCAATCAGAACTAAAATGATATAATCGCTTTATGCAAAACGATATTCAGATCAATCACCTCTATTTTAGTTATGATGGCGCTACCGTACTGGAGGACATTAACCTCCAGTACAACACGAGCGAATTTTTAGCCATTATTGGGCCCAACGGTGGCGGTAAAAGCACCCTCTTAAAAATGATGATCGGCTTGCTTGAGCCTGAACGTGGCGAAGTGCTACTTTTTGGTGAAAAACCTTTACATGTAAGCCATGAAATTGCCTATGTTCCCCAAGACACCATCGCCAATAAAGACTTTCCCATCAAAGTGATGGACGTCGTGCTGATGGGCAGACTCTCAAAGTCTAAAGCCTTTGCCACCTATTCAAAAGAAGATCGCGCGATTGCGCTCTCTATGCTTGAAAAAGTGGGGATGCAAGGCTTTGAAAATCAAAAGATCAACACGCTCTCAGGCGGACAGCGCCAACGCGTTTTCATCGCCCGTGCTCTGGCGTGTGAAGCCAAAATTATGTTTTTGGATGAACCAACTGCCAGCATCGACACTGCAGGACAGATCAGTATGTTTAAACTGCTTAAATCGCTCAATGAAACAGTCGGCATCGTCATCATTAGCCACGACATCAATGTAGCGCTCAATTACGCCACCAAAGTTGTCCATATCAACAAAACGCTCTTCGTCCACGATGTACCTAAAACTCAAAATTTTAAAGTCTTTGAAAATCAAAACGAACACGTCTGCCCTGTTGAGCTCATCAGCGCAACCCGTTGCAATCACTTCCCCAAAGAGCTTGCATGATGGATATTTTAAGCTTTGATTTTATGCAAAACGCGCTTTGGGCATCTTTATTAGTCAGCATTATTTGTGGTGTCATTGGGACATTGATCGTCATTAATCGTATGGTGTTTATTGCAGGTGGTATTGCGCATGGATCGTACGGGGGGATTGGGTTGGCACTTTATTTTGGCATCGCGCCCATGCTAGGTGCTTCGCTTTTTGCGCTCTTTTTAGGAGCCATTATCGCGTACATAACACATCAAAACAACGCACGACTGGATTCACTGATTGGTGTTTTGTGGGCATTTGGTATGGCATTGGGCATTATTATGACCGATTTAACGCCTGGGTACAATGTGGATTTGATGAGTTATCTTTTTGGTGCGATTTTATCGGTTGCTCCTGAAGATCTTTACGGCATGAGTGCTGTGTTGGTGTTGGTTTTAGCGTTTGCCATTGTCTTTTACAAGCAGCTTTTAGCCATGAGTTTTGATGCGCAATTTGCCAAACTTCGAGGCATCAATGTCACACTGCTCTATGTTGCTTTGGTTTTAATGGTAGCGCTAGGTGTTGTCATTATCATTCGCGCGGTGGGGCTCATTTTAGTCATTGCGCTGCTGACGATTCCTCCGTATATTGCCGAAAAATTCACCAATTCCGTAGGTGGCATGATGGTGGCATCTTCGCTTCTTTCAGCCCTTTTTTGTACCCTTGGGCTTTACCTCTCGTACCGCTTCAACCTCAGTGGTGGCGCTTCCATCATCCTCGTCGCAACCACGCTTTTTTTCCTACAACTTTTATACAGCAGATTGACCAAAGCTTAGAGCGCATGCAAACCTTCGTTTGCATGCGCTCTAAGCACCAAAAGTGCTAATTAAAGCCTACTCGTTCGTCTTCGGTACTGTTCAATAAAATAAGAGCCTAGTTCCGCAATCACCATACCGCATAAAATCATCCCAGCCCCACACATTTGAGAAAAGCTTAGAAGCTCATTCGCAAAATAGTAACCAAAAATCCCCGCACTCACAGGCTCCATCGTAAAGATAATAGCCGTTTTTGCTGCAGTTGTAAAGCGCTGCATCGCTGTTTGAACCCAAAAGGCAAAAATGGTCGCAAAAATAACCGTAATTGCAATAGCATTGATAAAAAGCAGATCCATTTGAGGCGGAACAATAGAGCCTTCCAAGACAATGCCACCCAGCAAAGAGCAGGTAGCTACGGTTAAAAACTGAATGCTCACCAAAAGATAGACACTGTGTTTTCGAGAAAGATGCCCCGTAAAGACGATATGCAGTGCAAACATTATCGCGCAGATAAACGCATACAGTTCGCCTAACGAGAGTCCAATCTCACTGTTAAGCGTTAAAAAATAGAGCCCAATGGCTGCCACAATAGCGCCTAAAGAGGAGAAAACCGAAGCTTTATGTTTAAAAATAAGATACGAAGCAAATGGAACCACAATCACATTCAGTCCTGTAATAAATCCAACGGTTGAAGAGTAGGTATAGGTCAATGCAAAGGTTTGAAACGCATAGCCTAAAAACATAAAAAGACCCAAAAGTATTCCTGCTTTTAAAACCTCTTTGTTGATCAAACGCAGATGTTTAAACGAAATGAGCGCCATCAAAAGACCCGCTAAGAAAAAGCGCCAAAATAAAAACGTGTAGACCGGTGTTTCATTGACCGCAGCTTGTACCACAAAAAAGGTACTTCCCCACGCTACAGCTACCATCAAAAGTAAAAAATCTGCACCCAATTCTCGCAATTTATGACTCATCACCACACACCTCACACCATAGATAAAATCGGCATTGTAGCACAATGAAGTGTGAAATACAGAATACCTACACTCAAAAATTTTCTGATATGGAAAATTTCCTTTACCTCATTTGTCAGAACATGCTATAATCCAAACTTAGTAAAATATTTTTATGACTATTTAATTTTTGGAGGCTTTGAGTCATGGTTCAACACATTAAAATCTCCCTTTTTTCTCTTGTTTTACTTTGTTCCTTTTTAGACGCGGCAAGCAACGGTGAAACGCTTTTTAAACAGTGTGCAGGTTGTCATGGAGCAGACGGACGCAATAAAGCTTTTGGCAAAAGTGGTATCATCGCAGGTCAAGATGCTGAGGTGCTGCTAGAGAGCCTTAAATATTATAAAGAGACCGAATTTAAAACACATGGAACCTCTTTGGTCATGTCTAAACAGGTTAAAAATATGAATCTACAGGATCTTCAAGATATAGCAACCTATGTCTCCAAATTGCCAAAATAGCGTTTACGCACTCTACAATGCCTTGTTGAGGTGAAAAAGTCTCCCTAAATTCTTATAATCTCAAGGATTTTTGCACTTTTTTACATGTAAGAACTCCTTTATCTTACTTTTATATTCTACTGCTACAATTATGCGCAACGCCATTTAATATAGACTTCTTACAAAACACATTTTGCAAGAAGAAAAAGCACTAAAGATGCGGGGGCATTGCGTCTTGCAAAACGCAGTGTTAATGTAGTCTTTAAAGCTTTGCTATCAAGATGTGTAAAAAGTTCTGCAAGAACTCGAATGAAAGGTTTGAATGAGTCAAGCGATCGTGCGCATGGAAAATGTCAATAAATATTATGACGCGTTTCATGTGCTTAAAAATATTAATTTTTCCGTTACCGAAGGTGAAATCGTTGTCATTTGCGGTCCTAGTGGCAGTGGCAAATCAACATTGATTCGCTGTATGAATAAACTTGAAGAGATTGATAGTGGTGAAATTGTCATCGATGACTACAATCTTTACGATAGAAAAACCAATATCAATCAAGTCCGTGCTGAGACAGGTATGGTCTTTCAGCACTTCAATCTTTTCCCCCATTTAACAATTTTGGAAAATATTACTATCGCGCAACGTAAAGTTAAAGGGATGAGCAAACACGATGCCAACGAAGCAGCGCTTAAATTATTAGAGCGTGTTGGACTCGTGCATAAAGCAGAAGGCTATCCTAATGAGCTGAGTGGCGGTCAAAAACAGCGTGTTGCCATTGCGAGAACACTTGCAATGAAGCCTAAAATTATCCTCTTTGATGAACCAACCAGTGCGCTTGATCCTGAGATGATCGGTGGTGTTTTGGATGTTATGCGCGAACTTGCTCATGAGAACTATACAATTGTATGCGTAACGCATGAAATGGGCTTTGCTAAAGAAGTCAGTGATCGCATCGTCTTTATGGATGAGGGTGTCATTATAGAAGAGGCAACCCCTGAAGCTTTTTTTGCCAACCCCAAAACAGAACGTGCTCAAAAATTTTTACAAGAGATATTAACCCATTAAAAACCAAATCTTTAAGGAGTAGCAATGAAAAAACTTTTAGCAGCATTACTTGTAATGCTAGGTATTAACGCTATGGCTGATGACATCAACCTATGGCAAAAATCAACCCTCAACAGCATCGTGCAAAAAGGGGTTTTAACAGTAGGCTTGGAGCCTGGTTATATGCCATTTGAGATGAAAGACAAACAAGGCAACATCATCGGTTTTGATGTAGATATAGCGAATGAAATGGCAAAAGCCATGGGAGTTAAACTCCAACTGGTTCCCACAGCATGGGATGGCATTATTGCAGGACTTTTGACCGGTAAATATGACATCATTATGTCCGGTATGACGATTACTCAAGAAAGAAACCTCAAAATCAACTTTGCAGATCCTTACATCAGTGTGGGTCAAACCATTCTTGCTTCCAAAAAACATGCCGGTAAAAAATGGAGTGATTTGGATAAACCAGAATACACCATCGTCACAAAAATTGGTGTAACCGGTGAAATCGCCACACGTAAAATGTTTAAAAAAGCAAAAATCAGAACCTTTGAAACCGAAGCAGATGCAGCACAAGAAGTGCTTAATGGCAATGCGGATGGAATGGTCTATGACAAACCTTACAATGCTATCTTCTTCGCTGAAAAAGGTGCCGATAAGTTAGCCCACCTTAGTGATGAACTAACCTATGAACCTCTTGGTTTTGCCATTCGTAAAGGCGATCCAGATTTTCTTAACTGGCTCAACAACTTCCTAAATCAAGCTAAAAATGATGGTACGTACAAAAAAATCTACGACAGATGGTTTGCAGATACCGCTTGGCAAAAAAAGGTAATGTAACCAGTGGCAAAGACAAAACAAAATCTTTTGCACAATAAAGCATTCGGTCATTTTATGGCCGTTGCTTTTTATGTTGCATTTGGCTACTTGCTCTTTACGGCAGCTTCAAATATGAACTACATTTGGAAGTGGACAAGTGTACCGCAATACTTTGCCTATGAAAAAACGCAAACTATTACAGCACCGCTTGATGGTGTCATCCAATTGCATGGTTCCACATTGATTATTCAAGGACACGATGACAGCAAAGAGGTTACCATCGACTCAGAGTATGCTTTGAGTGTTAAAGACGGTGATAGTGTTTATGAAAATGACACCCTTGCTAAAAAAACATCGATGCAAATGGGTCCTTTATTGGAAGGGTTGCTTGTAACACTTGAGATTTCAGGTCTTGCTGCGATTTTAGCCTTTTCGATAGGCTCATTGCTTGCTTTTATGCGTATCTCAAATTATCAATTTTTAAAAGATATTGCAACGGTTTACATTGCAGTGATTCGAGGAACGCCTCTTCTGGTTCAAATTTTTATCTTCTATTTTATTATTGCTACGATCTTTGAGCTTGAACGTTTTCTAGCAGGTGCCGTATCACTCGGACTTTTCTTTGGAGCTTACATTGCAGAGGTTTTACGAGGTGCGATTCAATCCATTGATAAAGGGCAATACGAAGCTGCAAAATCTTTGGGTATGAACTATACGCAAACAATGATTTATATTATTATGCCTCAAGCACTCAAACGTGCACTCCCGACCTTGGTAGGAGAGATGATCGCGCTTGTTAAAGACTCTTCACTCGTCTCTGTTATCTCCATCACCGACTTAACCAAAGTAGGTCGCGAGATTGTTGCAAACACCTTCTCGCCTTTTGAAACATGGCTTATTATTGCTGCCGTCTATTTTGCAATTACCTTTTTGCTCTCTATACTCGGACATAAAATCGAAATGAAAATGAAAAAACAAGGTGGTATGTAAGCGTCAAAGCTTACCTACCATCACACCCTATATTCGTTTAATTCGTTACGCAAATCTTCTAAAATTTCACGCTCTCGTTTGGTAATATAGTGTAGTATCTTCTCACTCATCTCACGATTGGGAAGAATACGCATACAGTAACGATAAGAGTCTTTGTACTCAATCACATTAATGACTTCACCTTGAACGGCTATCTTTTTATCGCCATCCATAGAGATAGAAGCGCTGTTGAGTTCAAATTCAACCAGAACTTTTGCACCGACAAAAATGCCATTATTTTCACTGCTCACCACACCCAACCCGTTCATAGAGAGGTCATACAAACGCCCTATGGTTTGCATGTTACCAAATTGATGCAGATAAACATTGGCGATAATATCAGGATGCACACGAATAAACTCACGTTGCAGTGCAGGCATATTTAAAAGATAGATAAAGTTTTTTAACACGACCGTATTGTTTTGAAAATCACTGTAAACAATATCGGCTTTGAGGTGTTTATTAAAATAGTTATTTTTAACAATAAATGCTTGCCCATCCAGTTTCATCGCAATTTCTTGCAATTGATCGATGCGAAAGGCTACCTGTTCACCTTCAATGTCTACAATACTCGCTTCTGAGCTGATCGGAACCCCTTTATAGAGGTTAAGAAACGTAACGCTTTGATGATCATCCCTCATTGTATGAAAAGCTTCAATGATATTGTTGGTGGGGGTAAACATCACATCGCTGCTAAAGCTGACATCAAAGGCAGCTGTGGGGTTGCACACTTTAGGCGTCACATTACTCTCTAGGAGAGTGATAAAATGACTCACGCAACCGATCAAAAGTTCCACCTGTGGATCAATCGCTTGCTTGCGTGCAAAGGAGAGATAATTTTCAATCAAATAAAAAAGACTGCGATTGATCAAAAAACCAATCATCACACTATCGTGTCGCATACGAACAAAAAGATCTTCTCTGATTTCTTCAATATCACTGTCACGCTTAAATAATCCATGATAAATACTCAAGGCGATCTCTTTTGCCTCATCTTTACTCATAGTTTTATCGTAATGTACACACAAGCAGGTAAAATACTCTGCAAAAGAGAGTTCACACTCTTTCAAAAAAAGCGCAGAAGCAGCTAAAAATTTCTCTTTGTCGCTGAAGGAGATAACTTCTTTTTCCATCGTAGTGTCCCATTAATGATGATTTTGGCTTGATTATATCATTTTTTATTCAGAAGATGTGAAATATCTAAAACGACTTCCGTCCCTATATTTTTTTGCGAATTAATCCGCATGGTAATTTTAAATTCATCACAATAGGCTTTAACAAGGCTAAGCCCTATGCCATATCCTTCCTTGGTTGTATCGGCTTGATAGTAACGATCAAACGCCAAAAAGAGCTCCGCTTCGCTCATACCAAGACCTTGATCTTTAATGACAAGATTCTCTTTTTCTTGAAAGATGTGAATCTCATTATGATCTTTATTGTATTTCAATGCGTTATGGAGAAGATTTGAAATAACTTTGGCAAAGCCATGTTTATCGGCAAAAATTTCTACATGTAAAACCGTACACATAATATTAATGCCTTCTGCGACCTCTTTTTGCTTTTCAATCACACTTAAAATGAGCTCGTCTAAGTAAAATTTTTCGCGAACGTCTTCTAAAATCTCTTTTTTGATGTAATAATCCACCTCTGTATAAAGTGCATACAGATCTTTGCTTGCTAAATCGATACGCCCTAAACGTTTGAGCTTCTTCTCATCGTGCTCATCCGCTTGAAGCATCTGAAGATTGGCATTGATGACAGAAAGCGGAATGTTGAGTTCATGAAGCGTATCTTTGAGTAAAATATCTAAAAAACGGTTAGTTTTCAAAAGAGTAGAGAGACACGATGTTACCGTTACATACCCAACAACTATCGCAAACAAAACGCTTAACCCTAGTATCCAAACCCATGAGTCAATCCAAAAACACAGCAACGCTGTAAAGGTCATGCAGGCAAACAGACTGATACTCAACCCAATAATCGTTCGAACTAAAAAATAATGACCACTACTTCTCAAAACGATACCCAATTCCTCGAATATTAACAATGACTTCTTTGCCAAAAATCTTTTTAAGATTGTTGATATAAACGCGAATAGAGCCTTCATTAATCTCTTCGCTGCTGCTCCAAAGGCGCTCGTGAATCATCTCTTTGGTCACCACGTTTCCACGCTCTTTGACAAGTAAGTAGAGTAGTTCAAAATCTTTGAGGTTAATATCAAGCTCCTCTTTATTGTAAAAAAGACGCTTACGGGCAAGATTGAGTTTATACGCTTCATCGATGCTTAGCCAATCATCCACAATCCCTTTTGCACGCGCAAGCAATGCTTTAATGCGAAGCAATACCTCTTCCAAATCAAACGGTTTTTTGATGTAGTCATCCCCACCTAACATAAAACCTTTTGCAAGGCTCTCTTGATCATTCAGCGATGTGACAAAAATAGCAGGGGTTCGATCGCCTGCCGCACGGAGCTCTTTTAAAAAGTCAAAGCCATTCATATCCGGCACTTTGACATCTAAAAGATAGAGATCAAATTTATGTTCATAACACTGCTTCAGCGCTTCTTTCCCACTTTTCACCAACGTACATTCATATCCATGCCCACTCAAAAAATCTTCGAGCGTTTGAAGCAGTAGCGTGTTATCTTCTAGAATGAGAATTTTATAGGACATGTGTGACACTCCAAGCTAATGTTTCGTTTGCAAACATAGGAACAACGTCACCATAACTGTGTGTGACTACAAAAGGTATTTTTTCTAAAATAACCTCTTTATAGGGGGCTTTATAGTTATAAATGGTTTGTGCATTGTTACTCACAAACGCTTGCAGGTTTGCTAAAGCGTTATGTTTGTCAAAGAGTTCGACCAAAGCCTGCAGCGCGATGGGTGCTGTAAAAACACCTGCTGCACATCCACAGCACTCTTTCTTATGAACCGGATGCGGCGCAGAATCAGAGCCAAACATCACTTTAGGATGGGCTTTAAGGCTTACATGTAAAAGCGCGTCTCTGTCTTCATAACGCTTCGCAATCGGTTTACAAAACAGATGCGGTTGCAACATGCCGCCAGCCACATCATCTAATGTGATTAAAAGATGATGGAGCGTAATCGTGGCATAAAGATTTTCGTATTTGTCCAAAAGTGCCACACTCTCTTTGATCGTAATGTGCTCCATCACAATTTTGAGTTTAGGAAAAGCCATTGCTAGACTTTCATAGATGGAGCCAAACTCTTTTTCGCGGTCCATTACAAACCCATTGGTTTCTCCGTGTACGCATAAAATGAGTCCCAAATCACTCATCGCTTCCAATACAGGACGCAAAACGTCGATGTCCATGCTTGCCACACCGCCCTCAGAATTGGTCGTAATCCCTGAAGGATAGAGCTTCAACGCTTTTACATGTAACGCTGCTTTTTCTAAAAATTCGCGCGTATAATCTGAGCGAAAAAAAAGTGTCATCAAAGGCTCAAACACATTGTTACCAATGGCACTCATAATGCGCTTTTTATAGGCAATGACTGACTCAATGGTCGTAATAGGAGGAACAACATTGGGCATAATGATACCGCCCACAAAGCTGTGCGCACTCAAAGATGCCACCACCTTTAGCATCGCTTCATCACGTAAATGCAGGTGCATATCAAGAGGAGAGATCAGAGTGTGGGTCATTAGAGATGCCTTTTTGGTTTTAATTATATCAAAGCAAGCCCAAAATGTTATACTTCCATCAAAAATGATAAGGCATACCTATGGAATATCGTTACATTGGGAAAAGTGGTCTACGCGTAACACCTATTTGTATGGGAACGATGAGTTTTGGTAGCTGGAGCGATAAAGCTGAATCCTTCAAAATTTTGGATACGGCATACGATCGGGGCATTAATTTTTTTGATACCGCGGAAGTGTATCCGGTTCCTCCACGTGGTGACTATGCTGGAGAGACTGAGAAAATCATTTCTGAGTGGCTTGCGACCAAACCACGTGAAAGCATCATCTTAGCCACGAAAATAGCAGGTGCTGCAAACGGCTGGTTTGTGCCACCCATTCGTTATGGACTCACCGCAATTGATCGTTTTCACATTCAACGCGCTGTGGAAGGAAGTTTAAAACGTCTCAAAATAGACTATATCGACCTTTACCAAGTGCATTGGCCCGATGAGCTCGTTCCCAAAGAAGAGTCGATGCGAGCACTCGACGAACTGGTTAAAAGCGGAAAAGTACGCTACCTCGGCACCTCCAATGACTCAGCGTATGGACTCACCAAATCAAACACGATTGCTCAGTATGAAAAACTCGCTCGCTTTGAGTCGATCCAAAACAACTTCTCACTGCTCAATCCACGCTTTTTGGATGAACTTTCCAACATCTGCCGTAAAGAAAATGTCTCACTGCTTCCTTACTCACCAATGGCAGGCGGTGTTTTGAGTGGTAAATACAACCAAGCCTTCATCGACCCCAAAAGTCGTTTTGGTGAGTACCTTCAAGCAGGAGAACCCAGACAAAAAGCGATGTACAAACGTTTTGTCAATGAAAAATCACTCGTAGCAACCGCTAAGTACATTGAAATTGCCAAACAATACAGCATGAGCCCGGTTACACTCGCCGTTGCATGGAGCATGCACTTTGATTTTGTCGCCTCCACCATCATCGGAGCACGTTACGCCACACAACTTGAAGAGAGTTTTAAAGCGCTTGAACTCAAGCTCACACCTGAGATTTTAAACGAATGTGAAAAAGTGCAAAAAGAGATTTTATACCCGATGGGGTGAGTTTACATGTAAGGTTTTCAGCCTTACATGTAAAAAATTTTTAGACTTTTGATTTGGCAAATTCTGGGTATGCTTCTAAACCACACTCTTCGAGATCAAGCCCTACGTATTCATGTTCTTCGTCACTTCTTAGACCAATCATTTTTTTAATTAGAACAAACGCAATATAGGAAATTGGGAAGGTAAACAATCCTGTTAACGCAATGCCTTTTAGTTGTGCAAGCAGTGAAAAATCGGCAAAGAGTGCTACGGCAAGTGTACCCCAAATGCCATTGACCAAATGCACAGAAAGCGCTCCTACGGGATCATCAATTTTGAATTTATCAAAGAGTGGAACAGCAAAAACGACTAAAGTTCCACCGATGGCACCAATGACAATCGGCTCCCAAAGTCCAACTACATCGGCACTCGCCGTGATAGCCACAAGACCGCCCAAAGCGCCATTGAGTATCATCGTAATGTCCAGTTTTTTATACTGAAAATAGATAATCACCGCAGCACTGATTGCGCCTGCAAGTCCTGCGGTGTTGGTATTAACAATGATGAGCCCCACAAGGTCGGCATTGTCAACACTGGAGATGTGAAAAGCACTGCCACCGTTAAAACCAAACCAACCGATCCAAAGCAACATCGCACCAAGGGTGACCAGTGGAATGTTAGATGCAGGAATGGCACGTACCTGTCCCTCTTTTCCATAACGCCCTCGCCTTGCGCCTAAGACCAAAATGCCTGCTAGCAGTGCCCAGCCACCTACAGAGTGAATGACCGTACAGCCTGCAAGATCATGCACCTCTTTTAAAAAGCCTCCACCCCAAATCGCATTGCCTACCATCGGATAGATAAATCCACTCATTAAGACCGCAAAGATCATAAAAGGGATGATGCGAATACGCTCACTCACACCACCACTCATAATCGAAACGGTTTTACTGACAAATGCCATCTGAAAGAGGAAATAAGCATACGCACTGTAGCCCTCAACGGCAACACCGTTTATAAAAAGGCCACTTCCACCAAACATGAGATTATAACCCCACAGCAGAAAAACAGACGACGTAAGGGCGTAGAGCATCACATTACCTGTCAAAACAGCGGAGACATTTTTACTGCGAACCAGCCCTGCTTCAAGCATGGCAAAACCTGGAACCATCAAAAGAATTAAAACAGAAGCAAACAGAAGAAAGAAGGTGTCGATAACATACTGAATTGAAGATACATCCATTACATGTAACCTTTGTGTGAACTAAAATGTAATGGAGGATTGTACAAAAAAGGGCGGATACTAGGTGATTAAAATTTAATCACCTAGCGTTAATTTCTAGATAGCATCTTCGTTTTCTTCACCCGTTCGAATGCGGATCACACGCTCAATATTACTCACGAATATCTTACCATCGCCTATTTTACCGGTCTTTGCAGCTTCTGTGATGGTTGCAATCACTTTGTCTACATTTTCATCAGCAACAACGATGTCCAATCTAATTTTTGGTAAAAAGTCAACCACATACTCTGCACCACGGTAGAGTTCAGAGTGTCCTTGTTGTCTGCCATAGCCTTTGACTTCGTGCACGGTCATACCGGTGATTTCAACACTGGCAAGCGCATCTTTGACCTCTTCAAGTTTAAAAGGTTTGATAATCGCTTCGATTTTTTTCATGATTTTTCTCCTCTAGTGTTTCAAATTGGGTCTATTTTACCTTAAATTATTTTAAATATGCTTTGAGAAT
Organism: Sulfurospirillum sp. SCADC; assembly: GCF_000743525.1. Taxonomy (GTDB): domain Bacteria; phylum Campylobacterota; class Campylobacteria; order Campylobacterales; family Sulfurospirillaceae; genus Sulfurospirillum. The sequence goes on from NZ_JQGK01000017.1 coordinate 64,707, forward strand.
TTTTTGTGGTTGCATCGGCATGTCTCTGCCATCGGTTGCAACATTTTCAAGCTTACGAACCACATCCATGCCTTCAATAACCTCACCAAAGATGGTATGTCTGCCATTGAGATGTGGGGTGGGAACGGTGGTGATAAAAAACTGGCTTCCATTGGTATTGCGACCTGCATTTGCCATCGCTAACATACCTGCTTTGGTAAACATCACGTTGGGTTTAAACTCATCTTCAAACGGCGTTCCATAAATCGACTGACCACCGCGACCCGTCCCTGTGGGGTCACCCCCTTGAATCATAAAGTTTTTGATAATACGGTGAAAGGTCAATCCATCGTAGTAACCTTTTTTCACCAAACCTTCAAAATTTTCGCATGCTTTAGGGGCAACTTCGGGTTTAAGGGCAAACACAATGGTTCCTTGGGTTGTTTCAAACACCACATCTTTCGCAAGAAGTGCACTCCAAAGCCCTAAAAATAGAACAAAAATCACTTTTTTCATTTACTGATCTCCAATAAGTTTTGTATTGCGGAATCGATACATTTTATTTTTCACTTTCTCTAATATACCAACCTTAATAAGCTGCTGAAACATATGCACCACAGTTGGTTTACTCACACCGATATTGTCAATAATATCTTGATAGGAGCCATTAAAGATCTTATTTTCATCCAAATGGTTGATGATGTATTTTAAAATTTCAATTTTTTTACCGCCAATCAGTGCGGCAAGCCCTTCGATAATAAACGAACACCCCTGAATCTCTTTACTATGGAGTTTTGGAAGCATCGCAGTGTAGATATTGCTAATCAAATCTTTGACATTAATCGGTTTCATAATAAACCCATCCACCTTCAAGGTGATCGCTTCCATAAGATACTCCGTCTCCGTAAACGCTGTTGTAATAATCACAGGAATGTCTTTATTATGCTCTTTTTTAAGCTTTTTAAGCATTTCAATGCCATTCATCCCCGGCATTAAAATATCGGTCACGATAATATCAATCTCTTTTTCGAGTGCAATTTTCAGCCCCTCTTCACCGTTTGAGGCAAGATACACCTCTTTCACAAAGTCTTTCAAAATCATCTGTGTCTGCATCTGAACCGATTTTTCATCTTCGACGTATAATACGACGCAGTCTTTTAACCCATTAAAATCCATCTTATTTTTCCTCCTTTTTTTCAAGTGGTACTAAAATTGTAATAATGGCACACTTCTCATAGCGTTTGCCGTTTTGAAAAACATACGTGATATTGGTACCACTCATACTTCCTTGCATCTGTTTTTCAATAATCTGTTTTGACATGTAAAGTCCTATTCCTGTACCTGAAGATTTGTGTTTGGTCGTAAAATAGGGCTCAAACATTCTATCTTGTACCTCATCGCTAATGCCACCTCCGTTATCAATAACACTCACAACTGCGTTATTCGCCTCTTTGGTTACTACCACTTCTATCAGCTTTTCGTCCACAGCGCGCTCTTCAAGAGCATCTTTGGCATTGGAGAAAAGATTCATCACCACTTGAGAAAATTCATTGGGATACCCACAAATCTGCACATCGTGAGTACAATTTAAAAAGATCTCAATCCCTGATTTTGCATAATACTCTTGCACCAATTTCAGACTATACAACACGGTCTCTTTGACGCTAAATTCCTCTTCGCTGTGGTTAGGTTTGAAGAAGTTGCGAAAATCATCAATCGTATGCGACATCAAGGAGGCAAGCTGAATGCCTTCATCGACCTGCTTGTCGATAAATTCATCACTCAGCGCTAATCCTGCCATGCGTTTCATCTGAAAACTTTGAATAATCAGTACAATGGCATTGAGCGGTTGACGCCATTGATGCGCAATATTGCCGATCATTTCACCCATTGAAGCAAGCCTTGATTGGCGAAACATGATCTGATCTTTTTGACGACTCTGCTCGACTTCATGCTGCACTTTCAGCTCAAGATTGCGGTTGAGTTGCTGCAACTCTTGCGTTTTGGCATCAACCATTTTTGCAAGTCTTGCGTGAAGTAAGCGAATATTTTGCAATAATACAATCGCTAAAAGCGCTGCAAAAGCAATCGTACCCAGTGTGGCGACAACGATCCACTCAAATGTGTTGTCATACACTTTTGTCGTGCGTGCATAGCCCTCTTTCGCGCCATCCAGATTGAGGTTAATCAGCCCTGTTAGATCAATATTGATAGAGTAAACACTGGGGTAAAGCTCATTTTGGAGTGTATCAATTGCTTTGAGCGCCTGTTTGGTCTCAAAATAGCTAAACATCTTAAGTAAAATACCATCGATGGTGTGAATTTTCTGTTCTATCCTAGAGGTTAACATATCATCCTCATTGGTTTTAAAAAAGGATTTACTATTGGCATTCATCAACCCCCATGATCGCGCTAATTTGATCAGCCAATCGCTCTCATCAATGCCTAAACTGTTCTTATACTCTTGCAACTCTATCTTAATCAGCTCTTGCGCAAGGGCAATCACAACTTGTCCTTCATGGGCACTGATGGAACCTTTTTCAATGTCTCGAATCGTGTCTAAGATATTGACCGTATAAATGTCTTTTAGGTTTTCAAGGCGAATCGTGGGGAGCATACGTTTGGTATACAAAATATCAAAATTGTCTTTAATGCGGTTAATGCTCATATGGGCAAAACTCCCAATAAAAAGCATTCCAACCACCATGATGAGAAAAAGAAGCGTTGTCTTTTTCGCAATTGTCATCTCATCGATGCTACCCATAAAATCACTGAAAGGGTTATTGTTCATCACTTTTTCCTACTGAGTAAAAGTCATCATCGACATACTCGCTTAAATGCACGCGATGCAAGCATTTACACCGTTCATCCCTGTTTTTAGAGACAGCGGTCTCATCGAGCGTTTTAGAAAAACTTCCCAGCGCTTTGATAAATTCCTCTTTGGTAAACTCTTGACCTAAACTCTTAAACACTTCGGTGATCATACGCGCAGCAAAATAACCTTCCAAAGAGACATGCCCTAATGCTTCTTTGGGATAATATTTGCGCATCAACATACGGTAATTTTCCACCTCTTCCACCTCTGACGTCCAAGGAGAAGGCACCACTTGCGCAAACGTGATACCTTTGCCCTGACCGTGCAAAAGGTCGATCAAAGGTTTAGGTTCAACAAACGAAAAGAGTCCAAATTGTACCTCTTGACGTATTTTTGTACTCTTGCGTGCCCGCTTGATAAACTCCGCGACAGGATTGGTTGAGCCTATCATCAAAATCACTTCAGGATTGCACAGTTCGATCTCATACAGCGCATTTCCCACCGAAAGCGTATTGCGTTTGTAACTTCCCTCACCCACAAGCACTAAATTGCGTTTGGAGAGAGCCATTTTAACACCCTTAAGCCCTGCTCTTCCAAAGCTATCGTTTTGATAAAAAAGGGCAAAACGCTTGTATTTCAAATCATCCGCATAATACTGCACCAACTTTTCGATCTCATCAAGATCACCCGCTCTGGCATTGAGGACAATGGGATTGGGAGGATTGCGTAAAAATTCGGCACCTGAATACGCACCCACAAAGGGAATGCGTTTTTCAATGGCGATAGGAAAGACTTCTTCGGTTACAGGGGTTCCGATAATGCCAAAAAGCGCAAATACTTTCTCTTTTTCAATCAGTTCATGCACATTTTCAATAGCAATTTTAGGCTCATAGCGGTCATCTTTGGCGATGATCTCGATTTTTCGACCGTAAACACCTCCCGTGTCATTGAGGTTTTGCAGGTAAATTTCAGCGCCTAAGAGAAACTGATTGCCGACACTATTGAGCCCACCACTAAACGGTCCGCTCATTCCCAAACGAATGATGTTGCCTTCAAATTTTGTGTTTGAGAAGTAGTAAGGCAGCAGTAGCGTTAACACAACAAGGATAACTCCTACGAATTTGCGCATCTTTTTTTAGCTTTCATCTTATTTTAGCGATATAATATCAACTATTTTTTATAAAAATGCTTAAATAGTAAAAAAATATTTACTTAACCAATGTTTTTGAAACAAATGAAAGAGAGTTAAAAAATGACCTGCAAAATTTGTGATTTTGATACAAAAGCGTTTGACGATCCAGACCTTCATAAACAGTTTTACCTCTGCCCAAACTGCCAGTGCATCATGCTTGATCCTTGCTTCCAGCTCTCATTAGAAAAAGAAAATAGCCTCTATGACAACCATCACAACTCGTTGGAGAATGAAGGCTATGTGAAAATGTTTGAGGATTTTTTAGATTTTTTTTGGAATGATCTTACATGTAAAGAAAAAGGGTTCGACTTTGGATCAGGCCCAACGCCTGTTTTAGCGGAATTGCTTCGTCAACGAGGTGTCAAAGTTGATCATTACGATAAGTTCTATCAACCCCTCCGATGCTTTAAAAATCAAACCTATGACTTCATCACGTCTACGGAGGTTTTTGAACATTTAGAAGATCCTGTAGCAACACTGAGCCTTTTAAGCCAGCATCTTAACCCAGAGGGAATGATCGCACTGATGACACTCTTTCACACCAATGATGAAGCCTCTTTTTTAACATGGTGGTACCGAAGAGATCCTACGCATATTACGTTTTATACGCCACATACGCTTGATGTTTTAGCTAAAAAATGTGGATTGGAGATTATTAAAACGGATGGAAAGCGGATCGCAATTTTAAGAAAAAGGTAGCGATGGGTGGCGCTACCTCTGATTTGAACTTTAAAGGCTTATCGGTAGTGACGATCATAACGATTGTAACGATCATGATGATGTCGCGGTGGATAATAGTAACGTGGAGGATCAACATAGATCACGCGCTCTTGTACATAAACAGGCTCTCTGTAAACAACCGTTGGTCTTGTCTCGTAGTAGGTTGGACTTTCAACATACCGTGTTGGTTGTTGAGCCGCATTAATAATGCCTCCCAATAAAACAGCTGCACCTGCACCTAACAATACTCCTTGTTCTCTATCGCCCCACGCATAAGAATTCGTCGTTACACCGAGCACCAACAGGATTGAAACTAAACTCATTTTTAACATTTTCATTGGATACTCCTTTCGTTTATTTGGTAGAATCCTACCAGAGAATTGTGAAGTATTTGTGAAATCAATCGCGCATTTGCTCTCTTACATGTAAAAATTCATCCAAGTGCTCAAAGAAAATATCGATCAGCTTAGGATCGAAATGCTTCCCTCTTTCGCTCTGGAAAAGTGCGAAAATTTTCTCATCGTCCCATGCAGATTTATACACGCGTTCGCTTCCAAGGGCGTCAAAAACATCTGCGAGTGCTGTAATACGCCCGTAAATATGAATCTCCTCACCACTTTTTTGTTCAGGATAGCCTGTGCCATCGTACTTTTCATGATGCTCTTTGGCGACAATCGCCGCAATTTTCAGCAAAGGACGTGTGGAATGCTTGAGCATCTCGTACCCTAACATGGCGTGGGTATCCATGATCGCACGCTCCTCTTCATCAAATCTGCCCGGTTTGTTTAAAACACGATCAGGGATGCCAATTTTACCGATGTCGTGCATCGGAGATGCCAGTTTGAGCATTTCCGCCTCTTCTTCATCCAACCCGTAATGCAACGCAAGAATTTTAGAGTACTCTGCAACGCGCTTCACATGATTTCCGGTCTCTTGGGAGCGACTTTCACCAATGGCACCCATCGTAAAAATAACCTCTTTTTGCGTATCTTCGATCTCTTGATTGAGTGCATTTACCTCTTGCAAACCCTCTTCTATTTTTGCTTCAACCTCATCCATGCTCAGCGAGACATTGCGCGAAACTTTAAGGGAGAGCAACACAATAAATACAATCGTTGCGATACCGACAAAGAACTGGATTATCCGCATCTGGTCAATAAACTCATTCGATAATTGTGAGATCGTTTTTTCTAAGGCAATGCTGACATTTTTGTTCTCATCCAATACATTAGAGGCTTCTGTGATCGTCTCATTTTCAATCGCTTTGGTCTGTTCAATTTTAATGGCTTTCTCTGCGATAATGCCCACGACTTCTTTGTAATAGAGCAAATTTTCATGCAAATCACCCTCTGTTTCATTTGCGGTGGCATCAAGGAGCAGATCAATAGGTGCCAGCCATTTTTGCAACGTCACTTCATTGCCATGTTGGCAAAGCGTCTCTTTGCTGTAGTATCTCAAATCACTCAATGCTTTGATCTGCTCTAATTGATTATTGTGCAAAAGATGCTCTTGAATTTCAAGGCGTGCACGATTTTCTTCGGGATAAAGTGCATTAAAGATCGTGATATAATCAAGTTTTTCACGCTCAAGGTTAAAAAGCGCATCGTACATCAGCTCGATGCGATGCTCATTGGCATACAGCGCATTGAGGTAGTTTTGAATCACGTTATCTTCGCGAATATTGACGATAAACGTATTGATCATCGTAGAATGAGAGTGCGAAGAGAGTATGGCGCGTAAATCTTCAAAATTCTTTTCATACATTACAAATTCTGTATGCAACTGCTCTAATTTAAGAACGTCTCCTAGTTTGGTGCTTTCAAGGATGATGTCATTCATCCCCTCTTGCATCAGTAAAATTGCGGAAATATTTTCGCGAAACGTGTTGTTTTCTTTAATCTGATAAGTGATAACGGCACTAATACCTCCTAAAAAAAGCAACAACGCAATAATCACAACAAAGCTCAGTTTGACTTTCGTGCGAATATTCATAACACTCCTTTGAGCTAAAAAACTATTTTATCACTTTTTGTACCCACTTCCAATAGAATCCAAACACGATAAAAAAGAGTCCCAATCCACCCGTAATCAGTGACAACGAAAGTCCCCATTCAAACAAGATGCCAATGGCAAACGAGGTGAGTGTGCACATACCCATAAAGACCATATCGTTATAGGCGATGACTCTGCCGTAAAAGGCTTCATCGGTTTCGTATTGTAAAAGCGTATACGTATAAGACCATAAGCTTGTGGTAAACAGTCCGCACACAAAGATCCCGATGAAACTGAGGTAAAAATCATACTGCAACACACCCCAGAGGATAATGCCAATCCCTTGAATGATAAAGATATAAAAAAGAGTCTCTTTCGTGATATAACGACTGAGTAAAAATTGCCCTAAAACCTGCGAAATCGCACGCGAAGCGTTGATAAAGCCCATAACGAGCGCAATAGATAAAAACTGTTTGTATTGATGATCTGCCAAAAGCGCAATGAGCGCGTCATACGCTGTTAGTCCTACACTCGCGTGCAGAAAAATCAGATGCATAATCTTTGGATTTTCTTTGATATAGACAAATCCACTCCAAATCATCGCCTTTACATGTAAAGCATGTTGACTCGCGATGGAAGGAATATCTAAACCCAAAAGCAGGTAAAAACTGATGCTATACAGTACCATATCGGCGACAAACGCACTGGTTGTTCCAAAATAGTGAATGTAAAACCCCGCCACCGCCATGCCAAACGCATACGAAATAGACCAGATCATCGAATGAATTTCATTGGCAAGTTTGAGCTCATCGTTGTTTAAAAGTTTGGGTAAAAGTGACATCTCCGTTTGAAAGTAGATACTTCCCGTTCCCATACGGATAAAAATCAACCCGAGCAAAATCCACAGCGCATCTAACGAAGTGATAAACATAAGCCAAAAAACCGTTATGATTTCGATCGCGGTTAAAAAAAGCATAAACTTTTTCGTATCGATTTTATCGATAATTGCTCCGCTAAAAGGGGCTAGAAGCATCGAAGGCAAAAACGTCAATCCCGCCGCCGCACTGAGTGCCCAAACAGGTGCATCGAGCTGAATCAAAAGGGTATAAATTCCCATGTGGCTAAACCATGCACCAAAATAACTAATCAGCTGAATGATGCTTAAACGACGAAGCGTTGTGTTGTTGCGTAACAACTCAACATACTGTTCCATCTCTTCTCCTAAATTCTTTCACCGCCATTGTAACTTTTCATACGCTCTTTTAAGCTTTTGCGGGTATTCATGCGTCCTCAAAAAATATCGCAATACACCCTTTTTTGTGTTACAATAGACAACACTAGCAACAAGGGGAAAAAATGAAAATTTCAACGCGGATTTTGATCTCGCTCATTCTATCACTACTACTCTTAGGTGGATGTCTCATCGGTATTTCCTACAGCAATACCAAAAGTAATGCAGAGACTTTTGTCAGTGATTATGAAAAAAGTGCCTATAACTTTTATGAAAATGAACTCAAAACCATTATGGAGATAATGCAACAAAATGCAGCCACCATCTATAAAGCGGAAAAAGCCAAAGGTAGCTCCGATGAAACCATCAAAGAAGCGATTATGGCACAATTGGATGAATTACGCTTTTTCAATGATAAGAGTGGTTATATTTTTATTTATGAAAACGATGGTACCAACGTTCTTCTGCCCACCAATAAATCACTGCAAGGTAAAAGTCTCATTGGATTAAAGGACTCTAATGGGGTCTTTTTTGTTAAAGAACTCATTGCAATGGCACAAAAAGGTGGCGGTCTGGTGAAATACTTTTTCCCAAAAGTCAAAGATGGACAACCGTTTTTAAAATTTGCCTACTCTGTACCTTTTGAACCGTACAAATGGATGATGGGAACGGGTATTTATGTGGATAATGTCGAAGCGGAAGTTGGTAAACTTAAAACGCAAATCAGTGAAAATGTTGCTTCGCAAATTCGATCTTTCTTGCTCATCTCTTTGGTACTTGTGATTTTAAGCATCGCAGGAACCATGTACATCATCAAACGAACGATCTCTAGTCCTTTGAATGCACTCATTCATAGAGCAGACAATCTTTCCAGTGGCGATGGTGACCTCACACGCAAACTCGAAGTGGTCGGACGCGATGAGATCGCAGAAGCGAGCACGAGCATTAACCGTTTTATTGAAAAAGTGCGCATCTTAATCAGCGAAGCGAAAAACCTCTCCAATGAAAACTCTTCTATCTCGCATGAACTCTCCTCAACATCCTTAGAAGTGGGACGTGCCGTTGAAACATCCATGAACATTGTGGGCAACACAACCAACAAAGCCAATACCCTCAAACACGAAATGAATGAAGGTATGGGTGAAGCCAAAATGGGAAAAGAGGAGCTTCTTAAAGCCAATAACTATTTGACAGAGGCGAACAGTGCTATTCTCGAATTGACCAAAGAGATTCAAGTCAGTGCAAGCACCGAGATCGAACTTGCACACCGTGTTCAACAACTCAGCTCCGATGCCAGTCAAGTCAAAGAGATTTTGGTGGTCATTGGCGATATTGCCGATCAAACCAATCTACTTGCCCTCAATGCTGCCATTGAAGCTGCGCGTGCCGGTGAGCATGGACGTGGTTTTGCCGTTGTTGCCGACGAGGTGCGAAAACTCGCGGAACGCACCCAAAAAAGTCTGCAAGAGATCAACGCAACCATCAACGTCATTGTTCAAGCCATCGCGGACAGTAGCGATCAAATGACCTCTAATTCCAAAAAAGTAGAATCCCTTGCGACCACAGCAAGCGATGTTGAGACAAAAATCAATAACATGTTCAAAGTCATGGGCAATGCCACCAAAGTTTCCGATAAAACAGCAGAGAATTACCTTAAAACGGGCTCTGACATCGAATCCATGATCGATGATGTTTCTAAGATCAATGACATTTCAAGTCAAAATGCCAGGAGTGTTGAAGAGATCGCGAGTGCAGCGGAACACCTCAGTCGTATGACCGAAACACTCAACCTCAAACTTTCTGAGTTTAGAACATGATGGGTTTGTGCGAATGAACGCTGATTTTTCCATTGTTTCCACGGCTATTTTACTGATGTTTGTGATTGATCCTTTTGGCGCGGTTCCAGTGATACTCTCCATCCTCAAAGATGTTGACATCGCGCGCCGAAGGGTAATTATCCTCCGTGAGATGCTTTTTGGACTGGCAATTTTGATGCTTTTTCTCTTTGGCGGAGAGCTCTTTTTGAGCATTTTTCACTTGGAAACAGAATCGGTTCGCATCGCAGGAGCGGTGATCTTTTTTGTGATCGGCATCAAGATGATTTTCCCAGGCAATGAAGGCAGCAGTGGACTGTATGGCTCATCCAAAGAGCCTTTTATGGTACCCATCGCCCTGCCGCTCATCGCAGGACCCTCGACACTCGCAACGCTTTTAGTGCTTAGCAAATCCCACACACACGATCTAGGCGGACTCTTTGCCGCACTGATTTTAGCATGGCTGATCTCCGCACTCATCATGTACCTCTCGCCTCTACTCTACAAACTCCTCCGCGAAAAAGGACTCTCAGCGCTTGAACGCTTGATGGGAATGCTACTGTTGATGATGTCAGTGCAGATGTTTATTGATGGAATACGAGGGCTTGTTCACACGTTTTAGCTTTACATGTAAAGGATTTGCCTATTTCACCCAGTCCTTATATTCATGTTTAAAATGCTCTACTTTAGGCGAAACAACAAACATACAGTAGCCTTGGTTTGGGTTATTTTTGAAGTAATCTTGGTGGTAGGCTTCGGCTTTGTAGAATGTTTCTAAAGGTTTTATTTCAGTGACAAGAGGTTTGGTAAATTTACTTGAAAAGGCTTTGAGCGATGCTTCGGCTTGTTCTTTTTGGTGTTCATCGTGGTAGAAAATGACCGAACGGTATTGGGTTCCGACATCGTTTCCTTGACGATTAAGCGTGGTGGGGTCGTGAATGAGCCAAAAGATTTTTAGCAGTGCTTCATACGAAATGATGTTAGGATCAAACGTCACTTGAACCACCTCAGCGTGTCCAGTGGAACCACTGCTGACTTGTTCATAGCTTGGCGTGTGAAGTGTGCCACCTGCGTAACCACTCACGACATCCATCACACCGCGTGCCTCTTCAAAAACCGCTTCCAAGCACCAAAAACAACCGCCACCCAATGTGGCAACTTCGTATTTCATATCGGCCTCCTTTGCACTCACGTGAGTGATAACATTCAGTGAAAGTAGCATTAAAAAGAGTACTTTTTTCATGAATAACTCCCTTTTGCGAAAAATTATAGCATCTACTGATAAAACCTAATCTGTGCCGTTTTGAGTAATCTAATTATGTTATAATAACCAAAAAAATAGGGTGTATGCCACAATGAAAAACAAACCCTCACTGCACGTAACACAAACAAACGATGGTTTGAGTGTGACATTGCAGGGTAATTGGGTCAAAGAAGCCGTTAAAGCGCTTGATCTCGCATTTAACGCGCTTACATGTAAACCCAAAACTGTTTATACGTTCGATCTCTCAGGCATTCGAGAATTTGACACACATGGCATTATGCTGATTTTGCACCATATCAAAAAACTCGAAGCACACGCATGTGTTGTTTCAAAAACAGGGGCAAGCGAATCGTTAGAAAAATTACTTACGATTTGTGAACAACACTACCCCGAAGAAACGATACGTCTCCCTCACGAAAATTTCATACTCACGTATTTAGAAAACGTTGGTAAACAGATGTTTGAAGGCTACAAAACGCTCTCATCTTTTTTTGCTTTTACAGGAGAACTCAGCCATTTTGTGATGGCTGCTTTTCTAAAACCTTTTACCATTCGTCTCAAAGCAACGCTGTATCACATTGAGCAAAGCGGCGCTGGGGCGATTCCCATCATCTTGCTCACCTCTTTTTTGATTGGTATTGTTATTGCGTATCAAGGGGCGACTCAACTGGAAAAATTTGGTGCCAATATTTTCATTGTTGAGATGGTCACGATCTCTGCGGTACGTGAACTTGCTCCACTTTTAACCGCCATCGTTGTAGCAGGGCGAAGTGCTTCGGCCTACACCGCGCAAATTGGCGTGATGAAAATCACCGATGAAGTCGATGCCATGAGCTCCATGGGCTTTTCACCTTGGAGTTTTTTGGTACTCCCTCGCCTTTTTGCTTTGATCTTCTCGTTGCCGCTTTTAGTCTTTTTTGCCGATGTCATCTCCATTTTTGGCGGTATGGTGATCGCTACAACCAAACTGGATGTCAGTTTTGTTGAATTTATTGACCGCATTAAAGAGACGGTTGCGCTCAAACACCTAGTCATCGGGTTGATTAAAGCGCCCATTTTTGGAGCGATTATCGCAACCATTGGCTGTTTTCGTGGCTTTCAGATCGACAGTAGCACTGAAAGTGTTGGTAAATACACCACGATTAGCGTCGTCAATGCTATTTTTTGGGTGATCGCCATCGATGCGATTATCTCTGTGCTTCTCACGGAGATGGGCTTATGAAAAATCATGTTGTCATTGAAGCCAAAAAGATTGTCACTTCCTTTGGCAAAAATGTCATTCACGATGGCGTCAGTTTTAAAATTCAAAAAGAGGAAATTTTCGGACTTTTGGGTGGTAGCGGTAGTGGTAAAACAACCCTGCTTCGCGAGATGATTATGCTTCAAAGAGCAACCGATGGACAAATGCTTGTTCTAGGCACCGATGTGATGCAAGCTTCGTCCAAAATGGCTCAAAAATTAAGGCAAAAGTGGGGCGTGCTGTTCCAATTTGGCGCTCTGTTTACTTCGTTAACGATTTTAGAAAATATAACCATTGCGATGCGTGAATACACCGATCTTCCTGATTGGATTATCGAAGAGTCTGCTTTGATGAAACTCTCCATGGTAGGACTTCCGCCTAAAGTAGCCACGATGTTCCCCTCCGAACTCAGCGGAGGTATGAAAAAAAGAGCAGGACTTGCCAGAGCTCTTGCGCTCGATCCCAAACTACTTTTTTTAGATGAACCAACCTCAGGACTTGACCCACAAAGTGCAAGAGCTTTTGACGAACTCATACTCACCTTGCGTGATACACTGGGCATTACGGTTGTCATGGTTACACACGATAAAGACACGATGGCAAATGTCCTTGATCGCTTTGTCATTTTAGGCAATAAAAAAGTGCTTTTTGAAGGCAATATGGAGCTTTTAAAACAGACAACGAACGACGAATTGAAAAAATTTTTAAGTTGAGGCAAACATGGAAAATAGATTCAGTTATATTTTGGTAGGCGCATTTGTTTTTGTACTGCTTATTGGAGGTGTTTTGTCGATCCTCTGGTTGGGGCACTACTCCGATGAAGGAACTTTTAAATTTTACAAAGTGGCAACCAAAGAGTCTGTTTCAGGACTCAATGAAAAAGCACCTGTCAAACTTCGCGGTGTTCAAATTGGGGAAGTGCGCACCATCACCATTAATCCCAAAAATGCCGAAGAAGTCTTGGTCACCATCCGGGTTCAAGACGATGCTCCTATCAAAGAAGATACGTATGCCGTTATTGAAGCCCAAGGCATTACGGGGCTTAGTTTTATTCAACTTCAAGGGGGCGCCAACGAAGCTAAAGAGCTTAAAACCAGTGGTAAAGTCGAAGAGTATGGCATTATCTACTCTAGACCTTCTACCTTTTCAAGACTCGACAAAACGATTACCTCGCTAAGCACCAAAGCGGAGATGATTTTTGAGCGGGCTGAACGCATTATGAGTGAGAAAAATGTCAAAAACTTAGAGATTATCATTGAAAATAGTGCTAAAATAGCTGAATCTACCAGTAAAACCATGGCAAACATCGAAGCACATAACAAAGAGATTAACCAACTCTTAACGGAAGCGACTGCGGCTGTCAAAGCGGTTAAAGATATGTCGTATTCGTTCTCTACTGCCGTTGATACCACAGGAGTCAGCATGATGAATAACGTGAGTAAAGCCTCTCAAAGCATTACAAATGTTATGGGAGGACTCAATCAAAAACTTGAGAAAGGCTCCTTCGACGTCGATATTTTATTCAGAGAGAATTTGATGCCTTTACACCAAACACTTCAAGAGTTACAGGTACTTCTGAATGAAACACAAGGTTTTGTCAGTAACCTTAAAGATAGCCCAAGTGATCTTCTCTTCAAAGAGGAAACCATCCAACCTGCTCCAAATGAACGATAAAGGAAAAAGAATGAAACCGATACTCCTTGCAATTTGCACACTCCTCATGCTCAGTGGGTGTAGTGTCAAAGAGACCTCCTTAAAGCCTTACAACTATACCCTAGAGCCTATGCTAAAGCTAAAGCATGCTAGTGTCTCAAACCAAGATGTGCTCAAAGTTGCTTACATTGATGCGCCAAGCGGACTCAATAGCCGAGCGATCTTATACAAAAAAGATGGCGCGATGCAACCTTACAAATACGGCACATGGAGTGAGACGCCCCCTTTAAAACTTCAGCACCTCATCACGGAAGCTTTGATGGATCAACACCATTTTAGTTCGGTCATTTCAGGAACGTCCATGGCATCCAATAACCTTGTTTTAGAACCCGTACTTCAAAATTTTGAAGAGGTTTTTAGAGAAGATGGAACATCCTATGTCCACGTAAGCCTACGTTTTCGTATCGTCGAAATCAAAAATGGTAACGTCTTAGGCAGCATAAAACTCTCCTCCAAACAAGAGGTTACTAACACTAGCGGTGCGACAGGAACCGTTGAAGCGTTTAATGTAGCAACCGCAGAGGTCATCCACGACCTTGCCACATGGATCAATGAGGTTCGCAAATAACGATGAAAAAAATCCTCTTTTTGATCTTATGCACGCTCTCATTACTCTTTGCTAAAGCAGATTTTAGTGAAATGAGTACCGAAGAGCTTGTCGCCTTGATTGGCTATGTGGATAAGGCAAAAGAGGAGCGCTTTTATGAAGAGCTAGAGCGTCGAGCAGCACAGATGAATGAAGCGCAAAAAGCGCTTTACGATGAAGAGAAACGAAGAAGAGACCATGCCCAAAACTAAGCTCCTACTTTTGGAAGACGATACCAATCTGAGTGAAACCGTGTGTGAGTTTTTAGAGTCTAAAGGGTATAAAATCACGCCCATTTACGATGGAGAAGCTGCCGAGACACTTATGTATGAACATCATTTTGATCTTTTTTTACTGGATGTCAATGTTCCGTTATTAAATGGTTTTGAGCTTTTGAAAAACGTGAGAAAAGAGGGCAATACAACACCTGCTATCTTTCTCACCTCCCTCAATGCCATTGAAGATTTAGAACAAGGCTATGAAAGTGGGTGCGATGACTATTTGCGCAAACCTTTTGCCCTTAAAGAGTTGCTCTTTCGCATCGAAACCATTTTAAAACGGGAGTTTTTTCACGCAACAAGCCCTAAAATACAGATCGATGAGAGTATTGCATACGATTCGCTGAGTAACCAACTCTTCATCAATCAAGCACCCGTACAACTTCAAAACAAAGAAGCCAAACTGCTTAAACTCTTTTTACAAAAGAAAAATGAGATTATCAGTCATGAGATGATTATGACGCATTTATGGGAATACGACGAACAAGGCAGTGACGAAACCCTTCGCACTTATATCAAAAACCTTCGTAAAATTATGGGGAAGGACCGCATTGTTAGTATTAAAAAACTGGGATATAAATTTACGCTCGCGTGAGAAGAAGACGCTTCGATCGTTTTTATTTCTTTACGCCTTTTTAACACTGCTGATCTTAGCCTTTGTCGCATTTTTATACTACGGATTGGAGCGTGATTTAATGCTTCAAAACCAACGAGAAACGCTTTCTAACCTGACCAATGAACAGATCGCACGTTTAAAATCTTTACATGTAAACCTTGGAAAAGAGCAAACATACCCTAGAGATGAGCGTTTTAACTCAGCCATTTATGACAGCAGTCTTAAGCAAATTTTCTCAACACTCGGCACACACAAGGTCAATCTTTATGAAGATATTTACCTTAAAGCTGACCGTATTTATTTTATTAAAGAGCTTGAGTCTTACTATTTGGGCGCGCGTTACATCGTTTTGGAAGTGCCTGCACCGCCAACGTGGAGTGAAAAAGTTTTTCGTAAACTCCTAGGGTATGGTGCGCTTATTTTTTCTATTTTGGTGGTGATTGGCTACTTTCTGCTAGGTCTTCTCCTACGCCCTATGAAAGAGACGATAGCCCTGCTAGATCGCTTTATTAAAGATACAACGCATGAACTCAATACGCCTGTTAATGCCATTCTCTCCAACATCGAGATGATGGATCTTCACACGCTTGATGAAACCGTCTCTAAGAAGATCAAACGCATTACGATCGCATCCAAAACAATTTCCAACCTTTACGATGATCTAACCTATTTGGTACTTTCCCATAAAATTCTCTCTCAAGATGAAACGATTGATCTTAAAGTGCTTCTTGAAGAGCGGTTGGAGTATTTTTCTCTGCTCTTTGAATCTAAAAAAATCCAGCTTAGTTATTCACTGGAAGAAGGCATTTACCTTACCATTGATCGTAAAAAAATGACCAAACTCATCGACAACATTCTCTCCAACGCGATAAAATACAATAAGATGGGTGGAATGATCGAAGTCGTTCTTAGCCCGCAAAGCATCACGATCAAAGACAGTGGTAGAGGGATTGACAAAAATCAAATCGATCAAGCCTTTGAACGCTACACACGCTTTGATCGCAGTGTAGGAGGCTTTGGTATTGGACTGAGCATTGTGGCGAGTATTGCGAAGGAGTATGCTTTACATGTAAAACTAGATTCGGTTCTTCATGAAGGAACCACAGTGAGGATTTCATGGTAAAAAAAGTACTTATTTTCACACTGGTTATCTCCTGTCTTGGTGCAAAAACAGGCGTGTATGAGAAAAACTGCATCCCGTGTCACGAAGATATGGCGGTTAAAATCGATAAATTTTTCTATCGATACTTATTGAAATACAGCAGCGAGATGGAAGTGAAAAATGCTATGACCAAGTATCTTAAAAACCCAAAAGCAGAGAATTCTATCTTGGTGGATGGGCTAATTAACCGCTTTGGTGTCAAGAAAAAAACAACCCTCCGCGACACAGAACTCCAAGAAGCACTTGATACCTATTGGGACCAATACCAAGTTTTTGATAAATTAAAATAATTACTTTTTTATTTCACAATAAATTCACTTTGAAGCTATATAATTCTTCTATTATTTGCATAAGGAGATTCGATGAAAAAGGTATTATTATTGGCAGCAGTAGTGTGTGCAACTTCCATTTTTGCGGCAGATGGGGCAACACTTTTTAAAACATGTGCTACCTGTCACGGGGCAAAAGCAGAGAAGTCAGCTCTCAATAAATCACAAGTGATTGCAGGTTGGGATGCTGCTAAAATTACAGCCGCCCTTAATGGTTATAAAGATGGCACTTATGGTGGTCCACTCAAAGGGACAATGGTACCACAGGTTAAAAATTTGGATGCCGAAGCAATTGCTACTTTGGCTAAATATATCGAAGGTCTTAAATAAGGTTTATTCGTATACCATTTTCAAGCGATGCCGATAAAATACTTTATCGGCATCATTTAGTTTTAGAGAATATTGTTAAATAAAATACCAATTCCCCAAGCAAAATAGATCACCATCCATGCAATCATGATATAGAGTGTTGATTGACCTAATCTATTGACCATAACATCTTTGGAACCATCGAAAACGCCTTCACTTTTGCCAACTTTCCATGCCATCGTAAGCAGGAATGCTACGCCAACAAATCCCATAATCAAAAATGTTGACAAGAACATAACGATAGAAGGAATTTCAAGATTAATCGGATAGTCATAAATACTATAGCCCAATCCTGACATAATATCAAAACGGATGAGCTCTCTCATTGTTGAGATAAGAAGCGCAACCACGACTAAAATCAAGGTTGTATAGTAACTATTACTATTGATCTTTGCCATAACAAGAAGCACTAAAACGCCAACAATCGTCGCAAGTGACACGGGATGAAGAAGGTATTTGACCTGTAACATCCATAACACGAACAGTACGGCGCTGATTAAAAGCCCGATAACCGCAAAATTAGTTCCTAACTTTGCGCTGTAGCTGATAAAAGAGGCATCAAAATCTTTACGTGTTGATAAAAAGCGACTGTAGTTTTGCAAGAATATGCCTACAACAGGGATACTCAAACTCACCATAAACGCCAGTCTTATAATATCAAGATTAAACGTCCAACCACTGGTATTTACAACACCATTGGGTGCGTACATACTCATCCATTGCTGAGGCATGATAGAAGTAACCGCAAAATTGTGCATCAAAACCCCAGCAAAGACTAAAATACCAAACGAAACAAAACCGATAAGCGTACTACCTGTTCTTTGCGCTCTATTAGCATAATAGTACCAATAATACATACTATAACCAACGACCATCGTATAGACAAAGATAAAAATCCACATGCCTGAAAGCGTGTTGGTAACATACCAGTTTGGATCATAAATAACTTGCGTAAACAGAAGCGGTGCAACACCCAAAACAATCAAAATAGAGACACTGATCTTGCCTGTTTGAATAAGATGCGGTGTTAAAATACTCCAATATTTATCCGTCTTTCCTTTGGCAGAGCCGTAGAGTGAAAGCCCCATAGCTCCCAATGATAGAAGTACAAATGCCGCGTGCAATGCCCACGTTAAAATATAAAGTACTTGAAAAACTATGGGATAAAATGGAACTCCCGCAGGATCCCTAAGTGCTAATAATACTGATGCGTCCATCATTTCTCCTTAGTAGTGTAACGATACAAAATACTCTGCAATGGCATCATATTCTGTTTCTGGTAATTTGAGTTTTGGCATATAACTCATGCCTCCTTCTCCAATTGCATATAAAATTGCCTTAATTCCATCTTTATCCATTCCTACCAATCTATCTTTTAAAGGTCTATAGACGCCTGTTTTCTCTAAAGAGTGACAGTTAGAACAAGACATTTTTGCTAAAAGCTCTCCGGTTTCAAGTTTGTTTTCATCGGTAATGACTTTTAGACGTGCAGGAACAAAAGGATTGACTTGTAAAAGTCCTTTTTCAGCGATAATAGGAAGCTCGCTTTTAATATGTTTACCAGGAACATCCCTACTAATAATTTGATTGGAGTAGATGTATTGTCCTGCAACATAAGGTTTGCGCATAGATTCTCTTAGTTTCTCACCTGACCACAAGCCGGAGATAAGAATAACACCTATCATGGCGCTTGCAATCACAGGATTAATAAGTCTTGGTTTGATAATTGCAATCGCAAAATAAGCTACAAATACCAGTGTCAAAATGATTCTATTTTTGATGATTGCATCTTTGGAAAAAGCAAAAACAGCATGCGCATTATCGGGAAGTGTGCCCATGTACCATATAAAGAAGAACAAGGTAATAAAGCCACCTAAGATACTCACATAACCCATTTTGCGACTAAGCTCATCGGAAAGTGCCGCATTCCCTTTTCGCATAGAACTTGAGATCACTAAGCCTATAACACCTGACATCATAATCATAAAACCGATACGTAAAAACATATGAGGGAAGGTATTCACACCAAAAAAGGCATCACTCGCACTTCCTGTGGCATAAAATGCTTCTGTTCCAGGCCACATCATAAAACTGATAATACCGATGATAAGTGCTAATGTTCCAACGGAAGCCAGTGCAAATGTATAGGTAAGTCGGAGGTGTGTTTTTTTATCGATTTTATCAATAAAATAGACAAGCACAAAAACACCAATGACTTCATAGATAAAGAATACCCACTCCGTTGCCCAAACCCATACAAAGTTGTGAATAAGAGCACTAATGCCTCTAGGACTGGCTGCCGTAGCGGTATTCCAAATACCAGGACCTGTGATAGACCCTAAAACATACGAAAATATCAGCAAGAACATACCGTATTTTTTCATATACGGATAATAATCACTCCTATCCTCTTTGTAGGCTTTGTGTGCTAAAAAAGCAAAAAGCATTGCCGCCCCAACCGACGTATGCGAAAACAAGATGTGTATGGTGCCGGTTAAGCCCATCATCCAAGCGCTTCCATAATCTGGAAAATAAAACAATGGAAATTGCCCTATTATATCCATGAAGTCTCCTTTGTGTAAAATTTTAAACAGATGTTATTATGAAACACGCGTGTTAAATAAGTGTTAATTTTAATTTTTTTTAATTTTTTTGTATAAAACTAAAAATATCATTTTCTTTAAATAATCTATAACCACTCAAACTGCTAGTTAAACAGTAGAGCTTTTTTGTCATCAGCAAGCTTCAAAAAACAATTGATAGCATAAGCGGTGATGAAAAGTTTGAGCTTGGTTAAGAAGCCACCAATGGTTGTAGCCTTAATGAC
>NZ_JQGK01000018.1 GCF_000743525.1 Sulfurospirillum sp. SCADC
GCGTAGAATCAGAAAAGGCGTTGAAACGGCCTTTTCTATGATAACAGCTAAATTTGGTAAAGTCATTAAGGCTACAACCATTGGTGGCTTCTTAACCAAGCTCAAACTTTTCATCACCGCTTATGCTATCAATTGTTTTTTGAAGCTTGCTGATGACAAAAAAGCTCTACTGTTTAACTAGCAGTTTGGGTTATAATAAGACGTATACACCAAGGTTTGGAAGAGTTTTTGCTTTGTTAGCTTAACCATCTGTAAAGGAATAGCATTGGACGCAGTCGATCAAGAGTATGTCGCACGCAAACTTCTCTCAGGATTTGAAAATCTTTTAGACATTAATGTCGATTTTGTGGCAGAGCTTGGCACGACCAATATTACAATTCAAAAACTTTTAAAGCTTGAAAAAGGTTCGGTCATCGACCTTGAAAAACCTGCGGGTGAAAGTGTGGAACTCTACATCAACAACAAAATCTTTGGTAAAGGAGAGGTCATGGTGTATGAGAAAAACCTCGCGATCCGTATCAATGAAATTTTAGATTCCAAAACCGTCATCCAATACTTTAAAAAAGAGAACGTATGAGACTTTTCGTCGCACTCCTCGTGTTACTTTCATGGGTCAATGCGTCTAATTTATTGACCTACAATGTGTATGAGCGAAGTGATCGCGTGGATGTGATGCTCTCATTTGATGCGCCTCATGAAGGCAGTATCTCTCAAAAAAATGATGCAACGTCCATTACACTTACGATCAACGATCTTGGCTATGACAAGATGATCGAAAAGAGTATTAATTCTAACATCATTCAAGAACTCACCATCATTCCTGAAAAAAACAATACCCTTAAAGTGGTGCTTAAAAGCGATAAAAAAGTGAGTGTTATTGCCTCTAAAACCGTTGATGGTTTTGGGCTTCGCATTCGCAGTAGTGTGATGCAAGCACCGACACAAAGCTCATCAGAGACGCTCAGTTCATCCCTTCAAACCGTACCCTCCTCTTCGTCGGTTGATCTGATCGACACACGCTATATTATTGTGATTGCCATTTTACTCTTCTTGGTGATCGTGATGTTTTGGATTAAAAAACGTTTAGCGATTCAAACGATCAAACCATCCAATGCCGCTGCTCAAAAGGGCGGTAAATCATGGCTTTTCAACCCAAAAACAGGCACACAACAAGAGGTAACGCTGCTGCATAAAAAACAGATTGACAACCAGAACAGTGTGGTTCTTTTTGAATACGGCACCATCAAATACCTTGTCATGACAGGAAATTCTAACGTTCTTTTAGAGAAATTTAAAGATGGTGAAGTCAAAGATGACACCGATTTTGAAAAGGTTTTTGAGGAAAATCGTAGACGGTTGGATGACTACCTCAAACTTCAAGACAATAAACTCAGCACCTATAAAAATAAGGCTTCAGCCGATTACACTCCTATAGACGAGCTGCGTTAAGACCGTATGACCATCGCTATCTCCATCTTGTCCATCTACGCCTTCATCTTTCTAGGATTTATGGCAAAGAGGATGCTCAAAGAGGAGATGAATGAAAAAGGGATGATCCTTCTCTCAATCTATTTTTTACAACCCATGCTCTCGTTTTGGGGACTCTCTAGCCGTCCGATTGAGTTTTCACTCCTTGAAGCACCCTTTTGGTACCTAACGATTTCGCTAATCTGCGTGCTGATAAGCTCCCTCATTGCGTTTATCTTTTTCAAAGAGGACATTAAAGAAAAGTCTATCATCACCATCTGTGTGATTATTGGCAATACGGGCAATCTTGGTATTCCACTGGGCATTGCGCTTTTTGGAGATGCGTCTATTTTATACATGAGCATGATTAACATCACCAATGTCTTTATCGTCTATACCCTCGGTGTCTTCTTCTACTCTAGAGGCAACTTTAGCATCAAACAATCGCTTCTGAACATCGTCAAATTACCTGTGATCTGGTTTGCCTCCTTGGCTCTTTTAATGAACATTTTTGAGATTCACCTTCATCCTGCGATGCGTATTCCTTTAGAGATGGGAGCGTACTGCACGATGGTCATTCAACTGGTCATTTTTGGTATGTACCTTTACAACATCAAACTTCGCAGCATCAATGTGAAACTCCTTTTACATGTAAGCATTATCAAGTTTGGGATCACACCACTGATTGCCGGTTGGATTCTTTATGGACTGCTTGATTTAGAGCCGATGGTTGCGACTCTTATTTTTATCGAACTGATTGTACCGCTGGCGGTCACCAATGTAAATTTAGCCGCGTTGTATGAGTGCAAACCCTTAGATGTGACCCTCTTGGTCTTTTTCACTTCCTTGGTTTTTATACCCTTTTTTATTCTTATCAGCAACCTTTTACACTATCTTAACATCGTGAGTATGCCATGAATATCAACGACAAAGACGCTCGCGTTAAATACATCAGAGCGCTTGAACGCTTTTTAGGCAGTTGTGTCAGTGCGCTTAAAAATGAAAATTTTGATTTTGGCTTATTTGTGAAACGTGCCGAAAAAGGGCTTAAAACTTTAAAAAAAGTTGATCCAATAAGACTCGATTCGACCTATACTAATGGACTGCAAAATTATGCCAACTTGGTTTCCAATAGCATTGTAAACCTAGAAGGAATCGACATCGAAGAGACACACAAACGCCTCTTAAAAGAGGCTAATTTGTTAGAAAAAGAGAAGTATCGAGGAAGTTATAAAAAAGAGAAACACAAAGCGCAAGGTTTTAATGACGGTTATTGAGCGAAAAAAGTTTCTATAGCGTCTCGCATCAACGCATCATCTTCTATTCGGTTTATTTTATCTCTAAACTCAGAAGCTTCACGAAAACCTTTCGAGTACGTGTGTAAATGTTTACGGAAAATGGAGTGTCCCTTCTCACCATAAAAATCGACCATCGCATCGAAATGCTCTAAGACGATTTCTAAGATTGTGGTTTTTTCAACATGGGTAAGCTCATTTTTGATCTGATAAAAAATCCATGGATTGCCTACCGCACCTCGCCCAATCATCAGGCTATTACATCCTGTCATCTCTTTTACATGTAAGGCTTTTTCATAGCTTGTAATGTCGCCATTGGCAATCAAAGGAATCTTCACAGACGCGCGCGCACGTGCTATGGCTTGGTAGTCCACTTCGGCTTTGTAGGCTCCTGCACGCGTACGCCCGTGCATGCTCATAAAATCAACCCCTGCACTCTCACACGCTTGTGCAATCTCTTCAGGAATTTTGGTCGTAAATCCCAGACGTACTTTAGCACTGGTGTAGCGTTTGTTCGAATGGGTCTTAATCGTTTCAATAATCTTTTGCATATGCGGAAGATTGAGAAGCAACGATGACCCTGCCTCCTGAGAGATGATCTTAGGCACAGGACAGCCACAATTCAGATCGATCCCATCGATGCCTTCGATGTCATTGAGTGCCAATACCGCCTCTTTAATCGACACAAGGTCTGATCCTGCAATTTGGACGATGTAGGGCGTTTCTAAGGGCGATTTGGTGATCATCTTAAAGGTTTTTTCAGAGCCATAACGCAGCGCATTCGCACTGATCATCTCCGAGAAGGTGACATCAGCCCCAAATTTTTTAACAACGGAACGAAACGGGAGGTCGGTAAAGCCAGCAAGGGGTGCAAGGGCTAAAATGCCCTTACTAAAGTCTATCTCGTGATTCATGCGTGCAAGAATTTGTCGATGTCGATACTTTTACCATGGTCACGTAAGAACATAATGGTTTTAAATTTAACAAACTCTTCATTGTCAGAATTGAGGAGCAATTCACGAATTTTATCAATCATTTGAAGATCATACAGCACGTATAAATACGCATCTGCCGCAACCGTACCTTTTGAGTTGTAAAGTTTTTCAAAAAGAGCAATCAACGCATCTGGCGTTAACTTCATCTTCATTTCGCGTGCAAGCTCTAGGTAATCTGTCCTATCGGCTTTAAACTGCTCTAGCATATCTTCAATCGATTTAATATCCATCTCAAAACTATCATCTGCGTCTAAGTAACGCTTCATCATACGGGTAAACGCATCTTTATCGGTTGGAAAATCATACCGTTTAATTTCATTGAAACTAGCAAAATCAACTAATGCTTCATACGCTTTGTGACACAATTCACTGTTAAGCTCTTTACAGTTTTTCAGCACTTCAAGTGCAAAGCGAGGCTCAATTTTAAGACGATTGATACTGTTTTGAGCCACAAGAGGATTGGTTTTAGATAGCTTATATTTTTTCAAATCTTCGTAGTTGCCGTTTGCAACACTGATCGCAACCGCACATGCTTTTGCCACCTCTTCTTCAATAAATGATGTTGGAAGGCTTGCATCAAAGCGCATACTTTGAAGCACTTTGCCCGCAAATTTAAATCCATCAGTTTTATACGAAGTCGTAACCTCTTCACCTAAAATACGATTTTTAGCTGACTCTTGAAACAACTCATAGTCTTTTTTCAAGGCTCTTTTATAGAGAAAATCTTTGAAATTGTAAAATACCAAATGTCCGATAGAACCTATTGCCAAGAAGAGAACAGGGATAAGCACCCAAAACGCTATAGGAAAGCTTAATGAGAGACCAAACAGTTCAAGGGTATAACTTTCACCATTAAAACTATAAACATACAGTCCAATGGCTAACATATAAATGAGCGTTGCAAGGATATAACGTTTGATTCCCATGGCTTTTCCTACCTATTTATTTTTTGCTGATTTCTCAATGATCTCACGGCACACAATGCAGTAGCGCGCATGTGGTTTTACTTTGAGACGTTGAAATCCTATATCTTCTTCACACATCTCACAAATGCCATAACTGCCATTTCGAATCTTGTTGAGTGCAAACTCTATTTCGTTGAGCTCTTTCATCTGTTGTGCACTAATCGCTTGTTCAATCATACGGTCAGTACTGACCGAAGCATGATCTGCTTCATCGCCTACATCGGTATCTTTAAGATCTTCGATCTCTCGCATCGAGTCTTCGATATTTTTTTTAATTTGAACTCTTCTCTCTTTTAGAAGATCTTCAAAGTGCTTTAGCTCGTGTTCTCTCATCCTTTGTTTCCTTTACAAAAAATTAACCTGAAATAAACCTGCATTATAATCAACTATTTATGGTAGGGATGGTTGTTTTTTATACATAATCCCCGATAAATCTGCTCAAATAAAACCACTTTCGCAATTTTGTGCGCATATGTTAATCTACTTAAACTTATAATCTTTTGAGTTTGACGTAAAAAACCCTCTTCAAACCCAAAAGCACCCCCAATAAAAAAGTTAATGTTCACATCTTCATCAAACAGTGTGCTAAATTGCTCACTGCTAAGCTGTTCGCCTTCCACATCAAGTGCAACATTGTACCCTTTTAAATGGGATTCGTACGCTTTTGTGTACGAAGCTCTCGCTTCCCTCTCTCCGATCATCTGAGCAGAGGCAATCTGTTTATTAAAGATCTTGATCTCTTCGACTTTGGCAAAGCGAGAGATCATTTTACTGTATTCGCAAGAGATAGCGTCTAGCGCCTTATCACTGCTTTTCTCAATCGTAAAGAGCCTTACATTCATGCTTTGAGTCTTAACTCAAACGCATCGTTTTGACAACTGCCACCCAAAAGCTTCAACAAGTCTGCAACCACCTTTTTCATATCGGTACGCGTCACGATCATATCGATCAAACCATGAGATAACAAAAACTCTGCTTTTTGGAAACCTTCTGGTAAATCGGCTCCAATGGTCTGTTTGATAACCCTTTGTCCTGCAAATCCCACAAGTGCGCCTGGTTCTGCCATGATAATATCGCCCAAGAAGGCAAACGATGCACTAACCCCGCCCATCGTAGGATCGGTGAGGATGGAGATATAGGGCAGTTTAGCATCGGCGAGTTTGGTGAGAGCAGCAGATGTTTTAGACATTTGAAGCAAGGAGAAGGTGCTCTCTTGCATACGCGCACCACCACTTGCACTCACGATAATCACGCCCTCTTTGTTGGCAATAGCACGGTTGATAGCTCTTACAATCTTTTCGCCTTCAACGGAGCCCAAACTTCCGCCCATAAAAGCAAAATCAAAGACAACAATCTGAGCAGATACGCCTTCAATCGTACATGAACCACACATGACAGAAGAGTTTTTGCCCGTTTTTTCTTGCGCCTCTTCGATACGTTTTTTGTACGATTTTTTATCCACAAATTTGAGAGGATCAATGGGTATGAGATTGGTGTCAAACTCAACAAAGCTTCTCTCATCACAGAGCTGTTCAATACGTTGTTTTGCAGAGATACGCATATGAAAACCACACTTTGGACAGACATTAAAACGTTGTTCGATCTCTTTGTAATACATTAAAGATTGGCACGCAGTGCATTTGACCCAGTGGCTTGGTGCTTCACTTGGAGCAGATTGCGTTTTTCGGATTTTAGAGAAAATTTCTGCAAATCGCATCGGTTTTTATCCTCTTTGAAAGCTAATTGCTTATAAATAAACTTTTTATTTTATCGAAAATTTCCTTATCTTTGCTTACGAGAAAAATATCTCCCTCATAATAGGTGCGCAAATCTTCGCACATAAACAGTCCCGCTTCGACATCGTAGGAGCGCATAACACCTTCATACAAGACAAAAGAAACATCGTGTGCATAGGCAAGAGAGAGGGCAAAAGCACCTGGGGAGCGGTACTTTATTTTGGCATCGTGCAGCTTCTCATGCGCCCTTTTAGAACAGTAAGATCGCTCAAAAATTCCTACCTTGGAAAAGGCATTACACGTAACCGTTTCAAAGCTTTTTTGAGCTAATTTTCCTTGGCGTAAACCCATTGCATCTTTGATAAAAACATCGCCATTGGCTAAGTTGGTGATGATCGCTTGGGTACATTTTTCGTTTTCAAAATAGGCAATGGAGGTACCATAATAGGGAAGATGGGAAAGCAGATTGTCACTGCCATCAATCGGGTCAAGGATGATGCGAGCATGCGCATTGGGACTAGGAATCACCCCACTCTCTTCGGAGAGAATTTCACCAAATGGCAAAAGATGTTTGATGAAAATCTGCTCCGCTTCAAGGTCAATGCCAGCACTCACATCACCACCGGCACCAACGGCAAAAAGGTGGTGATGCGACGCGTCTAATCCTTTTACATGTAAAAGCTCAAAGAGCGCTTCATTTGCACGAAGTGCCGCGTTTAAAAAGCTCACACGAGGCTCATTATCCAAGCAATGTTTTGATGATGCTAAGCGCAGCTTCCCTGCCCTCTTTCGCAGCCGTTACCACAAGGTCAGAGCCTCGTTTACAATCACCGCCTGCGTAGACACCGGATTTGCTGGTTTGGTACGCATGGTTCACAACAATACAGCCAGATTTATTGACCTCAATGCCGTTTTCTGCTAAAAATGTGGGCACACTGGGCGTAAAACCAAGCGCGAAGATGATGACGTCCGCATCTACTCTAAAATCCCCACCTTTAACGATCTCAACGCATTGACGACAGCTCGCATCTTTCGCACCCAAAATCGTTTTGTGCATATCGATCCCAATCACTTGCCCCTCAGAGTTGACCAAAATCTCTTTTGGTGTTACATTGTAAACAAACTCAGCACCCTCTTCAATGGCGTTTTTAAACTCTTTTTTGGAGCCAGGCATATTGTATTTATCGCGTCTGTAAAGACAGGTGACACTTTTAGCACCTTCACGAATGGAGGTTCTGAGACAGTCCATCGCGGTATCACCACCACCGATGACCACAACGTTTTTGCCTTTGACTTCAAATTTTTTATCGTAACTCTCACTGAATAATTTTTTCTGAATGGAGCGTAAAAAATCAATCGCCATAAAAACACCATTGGCATTTTCATTGGCAACGTTTGCTTTTCGTGGAGTCTCTGCTCCCAAACCTAAAAAGAGCGTATCATGACTGTGCGCGATGTCATCAAAGTTGACATCTTTGCCAACATGGGTGTTTACATGTAAATCCATTCCCGCATCTTGAAGCCATCTGACACGACGTGCGACAACCTCTTTATCGAGTTTAAAGCCGGGAATTCCGTACGTTAAAAGTCCGCCTGCTCTATTTTGTCTCTCATACATGCTGACCGCAATACCTGCGCGCAAAAGATAAGTCGCACAAGCAAGTCCAGCAGGGCCCGCTCCGATGATGGCAACTTTTTTCTTCGTCGTGATGCCTGGAAAACTAGGCTTCAACCCTTTTTTAAATCCCTCTTCAGAGATAAAGGTCTCAATCGCGCCAATGGTAATCGCGCCATGTCCATCATTGAGTGTACAATCGCCTTCGCAGAGACGATCTTGAGGGCAAATTCGCCCTGTAATTTCAGGGTACGGATTGCTCTCATTGGAGAGATTAAACGCTAAATCACGCTTCATCGCACTCGTGGCTTTGAGCCAAAAGGGGATGTAATTGTGCAAAGGACATTTGCTATGGCAAAAAGGATCGCCACATTGAATACAGCGATCGGCTTGCAAAGAGGCATCTTCTTTACTCAAAATTTCATAAATTTCTTTAAAATCTTTGACTCTATCACCGGTTGAGCGTTTGCGTGGCTCACATCTCTCTTCATTCACAAAATTTTGCATCTTAGTCTCCTTGCTCCGGATTGAGTGGTACCTTCGTCATATCTTTAGGTCGCACTATCCAAAAATCTCTTACCGCATGGCGGAAATTTTCTAAAATATGGGTTGCTTTAAAACTGGCTGTCTCGTTAATATGGGTTCGTAACAGTCGTTTCAGA
Source organism: Sulfurospirillum sp. SCADC (assembly GCF_000743525.1). GTDB lineage: Bacteria > Campylobacterota > Campylobacteria > Campylobacterales > Sulfurospirillaceae > Sulfurospirillum. Next base: position 8,736 of record NZ_JQGK01000018.1, read on the forward strand.
AAGTGACGCGCCTCATCCATATCATCCGTATCAATACGCTCTGCAATCACCAATTCTTGGTTAAGTTTATCGATAAAATCACGTGTCTCATCGTAAATAAATGCGACGCCACCCGTCATACCTGCACCAAAATTGACGCCCGTACTACCTAAAATGGCGACCAATCCACCGGTCATATACTCGCACGCATGATCTCCCGTGCCCTCAACCACAGCCGTGGCACCAGAGTTTCGCACACAAAAACGCTCCCCAACATTGCCTGCGATGTAAAGCTTTCCACCCGTCGCACCGTACAAACAGGTATTGCCTGCACACGCGTAGTCTCGGCCTTGGTATTTGGGAGCGATGACAATTTTACCGCCATTCATGCCTTTACCGACATAATCATTGGCAGTGCCTTTAAGGTTAATACTAATCCCATTGGCTAAAAATGCTCCCAACGATTGCCCAGCAACACCATTGAGCCTAAAGACGATGCTGTCATCTTTAAGCCCTTTATTGCCATAAAATTTCGCGATTTCACCACTGATGAGCGTTCCAAAACTACGGTTGGTGTTGCTAATACTTTTGTGCAAGACTATTTTTTCATCGGGATTTTCGATGACTTTATACACATCTTTTAAAATTTCTTTCTCAAATTCATTTTTATCAAACGGATCATTTGATTTGCCATTATGCGTATCTGGACCTTCTAGTCGCATCAGAACGGAAGAAAAATCAAACTTCTTCGCAAACGCATCATCGATTACGCTTAGAAGATCACTGCGCCCAATAATCTCTTCCATATGCGTGTAGCCAAGGTGTGCAAGAATTTCTCTTACGTCTTCTGCTAAAAGTGTAAAGAAATTGATCAGCTTATCGACTGTCCCTACAAAATGCTCTCTAAGCTTCTCATCTTGGGTTGCCACACCCACTGAACAGCGGTTTAAGTGACAAACACGCAGCACTTTACATCCAATAATCGTTAAAGAGAGTGTTCCAAACGCATAACTCTCAGCACCCAAAAGGGCTGCTTTGATGACGTCCAGACCCGTTTTTAATCCACCATCGGTTTGTAAATGCACGCTGTCTCTTAAGTGGTTTGCTTTAAGGGCATTGTGCGCCTCACTTAAGCCAATTTCCCATGGGTTACCTGCAAATTTGATCGAAGTAAGTGGCGCTGCACCCGTACCACCATCACCGCCAGAGATGATGATCTTATCGGCATACGCTTTAGCCACACCTGCCGCAATCGTTCCGACCCCTGCCGTTGAAACCAATTTAACCGTAATGATCGCTTCAGGATTGATCTGTTTCATATCAAAAATAAGCTGTGCCAGATCCTCAATCGAATAAATATCGTGATGAGGAGGAGGTGAAATGAGCGTCACACCAGGAATCGTGTAGCGAAGACTCGCGATCAGTGGCGTTACTTTATGCCCTGGAAGCTGACCGCCCTCACCTGGTTTTGCACCTTGCGCCACTTTGATCTGAATCTCTGTGGCGGAGCGTAAATACTCAGGTGTCACACCAAAACGACCCGATGCAATCTGTTTGATGCGTGAGTTTTTGTTACTCTTAAGACGCTCAGGCGCTTCACCACCCTCACCAGAGTTACTCATACCACCAATCTTATTCATCGCTTCACCCAAAGCTTCATGCGCTTCAGGAGAGATGGAGCCTAAACTCATCGCTGCAGTTGAAAAACGTTTGAAAATGGCCTCTTTGGATTCGACTTTATCCAAAGCAATGGGTTCTCGATCGGATTTGAGTTCAAAGAAATCGCGGATCATCTTGAATCCTCGATGATTGATCAATTTGGTAAACTCTTGAAAATCTTTTTTATCACCTGTGACGGTTGCTTTGTGAATCGCATGAATTGCATTGGGATGATAATCATGGTACTCTTGCCCATCAATGTATTTGTAAAAACCACCAATTTCAAGAGGAAAAAGCTTTTTACTAACATTAAGTTCATACGCTAAATGATGGTTTCGACTTAAACGCTCTTCCACATCTTCATAACCCAAGCCTGGAATCAATGAAATCGCACCATCAAAACACTCAAGTACCACATCTTTGCCAAGACCCAAAACATCAAAGAGTGCTGAGTTTTTATACGATGCAATGGTCGCAATACCCATTTTAGACATGACTTTTAACAGTCCTTGCCCTAAAGCATGATTGACATTTTTAAGTTTGGTTTTGATCTCATACGCACCCATTTCACTTTTTTTACCCTCGTCCAACACAGTGGCATAGAGTAAATAAGGATAAATAGCACTCGCGCCAAAGCCCATCATACAGGAACACGAATGCGTATCGATCGCTTCACCCGAAATGGCGATAATCGAGGTGAGTGAACGAACGCCTTCATCCAACAATACTTGGTTCACACGACCAATCACCATAATCATTGGCATCGGTTTAAGTTTGTTTGTCATACCACGATCATCCAAGAAAATAATGCGAATACCATCATTTTTAACCGCTTGGGCAATATCATAGGCTAAATCTTCAAGACTGCCTTTGAGGTTGTCTTCAAATAGTGTTGAGAAATAGCGATTTTTATACTCGTCTTTGTAGCGCGCTTTGCTTGGATCACCAAAGGAGTCTAAGATTTCGTACTTTTCTTGCATTAAAATAGGCGAGATCGATTTGATGCGTATCGCATGTTCTTGATCTTCTTCTAAAATGTTGCGAATCTCACCAAAGCTCGTATTTAAACTCATGACCACTTTTTCACGAATCGGATCAATCGGTGGATTGGTCACTTGTGCAAATTTTTGTTTGAAATAGTCGCTAAAATTGCGTTGGACTTTGCTGAAAGCGGCCATTGGGGTGTCATCACCCATGGAGCCAACGCCCTCTTTGCCATCTTTCATCATAGGTTCAATGACCATGTTTTTCACTTCTTGCGTGATGTTAAAGTAGCGTTGCTCAAGTTCCAAGTTTTCACGTACATAGTCTGTTGTTTTTGAAAAAGGGATGTCCACAAACTCTTGCAGATACACAAGCCCTTTGTTCAACCACTCCGTATAGGTGTTTGAACTTTTGAGGTAGTCATTGATGTCATCATTTTTCATGATCTTGCCAAATTTAAGATCGACACCGATCATTTGACCACTTTGCAGACGACCACGTTCAATGATATTCTCTTCTTCAATATCCAAAACACCATACTCTGAAGAGATGATGATACGATCATCTTTGGTAATGATATATTTAGCCGGTCTTAAACCATTTCTATCTAAAACACAGGCAATATGACGACCATCGGTTAAAGAGATAGCCGCTGGACCATCCCATGGCTCAAAGTTGATACTGGAGAATTCATAAAAGGCGCGAAGCTCTGAGTCCATATGCGGCGCATTTTGCCATGGTGCTGGAATCAGTGAGCGTACTGCTTTGAAAAAATCAAATCCATTAATCAGCATAAATTCAAACATATTGTCCAAACTGGCACTGTCACTCACGTCATTGGTCGTAAGAGGATACAATTTTTGCAACTCTTCATCAGAAAAGATAGCACTTTTGATGCACTCACTTTTGACTTGGGCATAGAAACGATTGGCTGAAATAGAGTTAATCTCGCCATTATGCGCAAGCGTGCGAAACGGTTGTGCGAGTTTCCATTTGGGTAATGTATTGGTTGAAAAACGTTGGTGAAAAAGGGCAAAGGTTGCTTTAAAATCAACATCGCTCAGGTCTGGAAAAAAAGTTTTGATGTAGGTTGGCATCACCAAACCTTTGTACGAAATCACCTTACTTGAAAAAGAGGCAATGTAAAAATCAGGCTCATTCACAAGCCTTCGCTCAACCATCTTGCGTGTCAAATACAAGAGGGCTTCAAAACGTTTGGTTGCCACGAGAGAAGAAGGCGTTACGAATGCTTGAACGATTTGAGGCAAAGAATCAAGGGCTAATTTTCCAAGGGCTTTTGTTTTTACAGGAACATCGCGGTATAAAAGGACTTTAAGATCGTTTTGTTCACAGGTCTCTTCAAAAATTCTTTTTTGTTCATCGGTTGTTAAAAAAATCATAGCAACCGCAAACTGCTTTGGAAGATCAATACCTAGTTTATGCACCTCTTTTTTCATAAACTTGTCTGGCATCGAAAAGAGAAGTCCACTACCATCACCACTTTTCCCATCAGCAGCAATGGCACCTCGGTGCATCATTCGCTCTAATGCCGTGATAGCATCTTCGACATTTTCATGGGTTGGAATGTTTTGTATGTTTGCGATTAATCCAAAACCGCAGTTGTCTTTAAATCCTGTAATAAGATCCATTTCACAAGCCTTTTGTGGAATTTTCATCAAAATTCTGACGAAATCTGACAAATTTTTAAGCTAAAAGCGAAGGATAATACATGAATAATGCTTATTTTTCAATTAAACACTGTTTTTCGATGTTTATAGCATTTTCATACCTTAATTTATATTAATTGTCAATAAATTAATTAATATAAATATCAATAATTAATTTTAAATTTTAATAATAATCAAATATTGAGATGCTAAAATTCCCTATGCAAGGATACATCATCAATTTGAATCGGGTCAAAGACGAAGATTTAATTGTCACCATTTTAACCCAAACTAGCATTAAAACCCTTTATAGATTTTACGGTGCCCGTCACTCTACGATTCATTTAGGCTATAAAATTGATTTTGAAGCGATTCCCTCTCTCAAGTCATCCATCCCTCAACTTCGCTCCATTATGCACTTAGGAACGCCTTGGAATAACCAAAGGGAACGCATGTTGATTTGGCAGCCTTTTATTCGGCTTTTTTACACGCATCTCAAAGATGTAGCAACGATTGATGGTTTTTATTTCGATCTTTTAGAAGCATGTTCTGCCATCTGGCAAAAACAGAACCCGAAGCGTATTGCCATTGAGGCGTATATTAAACTGTTGATTTATGAGGGGAGATTGCACGATGATTTTATCTGTTTTAACTGCGATGAGCGCATTGAAAATGATTTAACACTGATTCGAGGCTTCTTACCTGCACATAAACTGTGTGCGTGGAATCAGACCTTCGATCTTTTACATGTAAAGCAATTGTTTGAAGAGCAGAGTACTATAGCACTGGATGATGAGCAGATCGATGTGCTATGGAAAATTTTATTGGAAGGGTTTTGATCTTGACACGACTGTTAGGTAAAACCTAACAGCCTACGCTGCGCTATGCACTGAAGCTTGCTTCTTTCGAAGCAGAAATTTATGCTTGTTCTACAGTTTGGTCTAAAAAGCGTGAATCGCTAAAACTTGACGTTTGGATATTTTCAAATGCTTTTTTGAGTGAGATAAAAAGATCAGGATTTTGTTTTTCCATATTGGCAAGCATCTCTTTGGTTTGTGCGCGCATAATCGGCATTTTGACATCAAAACGCATTGCAGGACACGCCTCATCCCCAATTACAGGCATCTTAGCATCCATGGCACAATCGCGCAGTTGACGCTCTCTTACATGAATGAGCGGACGAATAACCTGTAAACCATTTTGCGCTTTGTAGATTGGCGGCATAGAACGAAGTGCTCCATTGTGTGAGAAGTTCATAAAAAAGCTCTCCACGGCATCATCAAGGTGGTGTGCAAGAGCAAGTTTATTATAACCATGCTCAAGCGCGTAAGTGTAAAGTGCGCCTCGTCTCATACGCGAAAAAAAGCTACAAAAAGATGAGTTTTCACGAATCTTATCTTGTGCAAGCTCAAAAATCTTCGTATCCACGATCTTATGATCGATCTCGTGTTCCAGGCAGTGATTGTGCAATGTTTGAAGATCTTCACCCATGCCATAGGCAATGGTCACTGCTTTAAACTCAAAATCAAACGGAGCAACGCGTTGCATGTGTTTTAAAACATGTGCAAGGCTCAGGGAGTCTTTGCCCCCACTAAGTCCTAGCAAGATCTTATCGCCCTCGTTGATAAGGTTATAGTGGGCATTGGTGCGCCCTGCGGTGCGTAAAAGGCGTTTACTAATTTCGATCATGAGCAAGTTCGTCCAACATCGCGATAATAAACTGAGCACTCTCTTTAGCGGAGCTCACTAAGAACTCATCAAAACTAAATCCTGCATCCATATCAGCAGCATCACTGATGGCACGAAGCACGCAAAAAGGAACATTCAGAGCGTCACACACCACAGCAACCGAAGCGCCTTCCATCTCGGTTGCATCCGCATTAAAGGTCGTGTAAATCCACTCTTTTTTCACACCATCACAGATGAATTGATCGCCTGTCGCAATAATGCCCTCAAGCAATTTAATGTTTTGAGCAGAGGCTACTTTTTGAGCCAACGCTGTAAGTGCTTTATCGGTTTTAACATACACAGAACCTTCTGGCACGTAACCATGAGGATGGCCAAATGCAGTTATATCAAGATCGTGTTGAGCCAGTTTGGTTGCCACAAGCAGATCGCCCACTTTAAGGGAAGGGTTGAGTGCGCCTGCAACACCTGAGAAAAGAAGCTTTTGCGCTCCAAATTTTTCAATCAAGGTTGAAGCGGTCAGGCTCGCATTGACTTTACCGATTTTACTGTACGCAATGACTAAATCCATTCCTTTATACGACGTGGTATAGTAACGATTCTTGGCATGCTCAATCGTTTCATAGTTTCCAAAAAACTCTAAAAGTGGCGTGATCTCTTCGACCATCGCACCCATAATGGCTATTTTCATCTTTTTCCTTTTAACAAAGTGCGAGCACTTCGTCTAAGCTTTTCATATCGGTAATGCTATGCGTTGGCTTTTGAGAAATGCGTTTATTAAGCCCCTTAAGGACAGAGCCTCCAAATTCAATAAACGAGTCTGTCGAATTTTCTACATGTAAAATGGATTGTTTGTATTTAACCGGCGAAACTAACTGCTCTGAGAGGAGTTTTTTTGCCTCTGATTTACTGTGGTATGCACGCGCTGTTACATTGGAAATCACAGGCATTGCAAAACTCTCTTGAATCCATTGTTCCAAATACACTTCGAGTTTTGGTTGAGCAGCGCTTAAAAGTGGACAGTGGCTTGCGACGGACATCGGAAGTAAAACCGCTTTTTTAGCACCTGCTTCTTTAAAAAGAGGCTCTAAGGATGCTAAATCATCTTTATTCCCCGCAATAACAATTTGTCCATCGCCATTGTAATTGGCCGCCCACACTTTTTTACCAAGCTCACGTTCTTTACATGTAAGCGTTTCAACACTTGCATCATCCAAGCCAAGAAGCGCCATCATGCCAGCATTGATGCCCTCACACGCTTGCTTCATCAAAAGACCTCGTTGGTGTACAAGCTCTACCGCATCAAGATAATCCATAGCACCAGCAGCACTCAACGCCGAAAATTCACCAAGAGAATGACCTAGAACGGATTGAGGAATGAGTTTGCACTGTTCACTAAAGAGGCGATGTGCGATGAGGCTGACCAATAAAATAGCAGGCTGTGCGAACTCTGTTTGGTCTAATCTATCGTTCTCTTCAAACAAAAGCGTTGTAAAGTCAAAACCTACGCGCTGACTTGCTTTTTCGATCATCTCTTTTGCAAGAGGAGCGTTGTCATAAAAATCTTTTCCCATGCCTATTTTTTGGCTACCTTGTCCGGGAAATATAAAGATAGTATTATTCATTGATGAACCTTTTATGTTTTACATGTAAGCTTTTGCACAGGTACAAATGCACACATCTAGTCTATTTTTAGTCTGTCTTTGTAATCGTTGATTTTTTTACGAAGGGTATTTCGATTGAGTCCAAATTTCTCACTGATGGCAAGTTGGGAGCCAAATTTGGTATAACCACTTTTGATCATAGGAACATCAAAAAGGTAGAGCAAATCACGGTAATCATTTCGCCCACCAATGCGCCCTGATAAAAAACGCTCCATCATTGCTAAAATTTCCTCTTCACCAAAAGAGTTCATCAAATACGCATTGTAAACCGATCGTCTCAGGGAGTAACAATTTTTGCTCAAATCGGGTGTGATTTCATCCAGTGAAGGTGCTGCACCAAACTCTCCATCAAACATCATGCACGCTTCAGAGGCAAATTTTTCCATCAATGGGTTCACATCTTCAAGACGTTCTCGAAGCGGTGGAATCACAATTTTAAGGCTGAAAAATTCGTCCATCAAGGGTTCACCAATCGGCAAACTAGACGTGGCAATAATACGTGTTTTATGCACATCCAAGGTGATTTTGAGTTTTTTATAATTGGTAATTTTGTGAAAATTTTTGACGATGAGACTACTGTTCGTTTCAATAAGCGCTAAAAGCTCATTGAAAGCACTCGCATCGACAATAGGAGCTGAAATAATGTGTTTGGCAAGCGTTTGTTTGCCGACACCACTTTCCCCCAATATCAGTGCATTAATCGTAACACTTTTGAGAAGATTCGCAGATTTTAGAGCCTCCATAGAGGCTCTTGACTTGGCTATATAATTAGTGTGATCCACAACATCCGCCACCATGGGAGTGACTTTCACCGCCGCAGCATCCACCTTCACCGTGCTCATGATCATGATCGTGTCCACCGCAACATTCATGTTCGTCATCATCTGTAGTGTGGCAACTGCCACCTGAACCACATCCACAACCACCAGAAGCACCGCCAACATAACCGTTTAAAATTTCATCAGCCGTTGCATCACGTACTTCGAGAATGCTAATTGCAAATAAAAGATCTTGTCCCGCTAAAGGATGGTTAAAATCGATTTCAACGGTTTCGTCATTAAAGCTTTTAACACTTACTTGAACCGTCTCACCATTTTCACCTTGACCATAAAGCGTCATGCCAACTTGAAGCTCAAGTCCAGCAAATTGCTCTTTTGGTAATGTTTGAACAGCTTTATCATCGTAAATACCATAGGCATCAGCTGCAACTACTTTAATGTCAGCGTTCTCACCAGCTTTAAGCTCTTTAATTTTCTCTTCTAATCCTGGAATAATTTGACCTTTTCCAACAATAAAAGAGAGTGGTGCTGCATTAATATTACTATCTAAAATTTCACCACTATCAACATTTCTAAGCTCATAATGGATTGAAACTACTTGATTATCACTAATACTCATATTTTCTCCCTTAATTTATAAACAGGGGATTTTAGCATAAGTTTGTTGTATATGCCCTTAGGCGAAAGCGTTAAGTCTATTTTTTGGGCAAAGAGGTGTATAAAAAAAGTTATTTAATTTTTTTTGCTTCAGAGGAATCAGGATAATTCTCTTTAAGCGCTTTGTAAAAACCTTGTGCATCTTTGGTTTTTCCAAGCTTTTCAAAAGAAGCACCTGTATGATAAAGAAGTGTTGGGGTGTAAGCAGCCTTATCAAAAAGTGAAATACTGGACTTATAGTATTCAATCGCTTTGGCATAAGACTTTTGATTGTATGCTATTTCGCCAAGTGTAAAATTGACTTTTGCAGGTTTATAGTTACGATTTAAGAGTTCTGTATAGAGCGTTTGTGCTTCAGTATACGATTTTTTATCAAAATAATCATCCGCTTCTTTAATCAATGTCGCGCTATCTTTAGTGCTTAATTCTTTAGCAGAAATCGTTTTTGAGGGGGTCTCTTTTTTAGCGGGTTCAGGCGCAGTAGTCGTCTTAGAAGCGCTGCTCTTGTTACCCCTTACTTCATTCGCAAGTTGATCAAATTTATCTTTTGGAACATAGTCTTTATTGATAGAATCAATCAACGTTCCAAGTTCACCAACAACCACTTTGATTTTATCTTGATTTTCGGTTTGAATCTTACGGCTCTCTTCAACATACTCTCTAAGTTTTTTATTTTCCTCTTCGAGCTGGCGCATTTTTTCATCTTGTTTGGCAATTTTAGTTGCATAACTTTCCATAACTGAACGCATTCCCTCGTACTCTTCAGAAACATTACTCAGAGCTGTTTTATTATTGACAACGGTTTCATTAATGGTTGCTATTTTTTGACTGTTTTGAGGTTTCATGTCAGTAACGCTGACAGTATTACTATAGGAGGTATTGCTAGTGGCGCTACTAGAATCACTGGATCCAAAGGCTGAGGGTTCACTCGATAGCGCTGCCATAGGCAGCAACGCTATCGAAAATAGAAAAATCTGTTTTTTCATTCAAACAAAGATTATGGAAGAACTTTAAATTCTGCTCTTCTGTTTTTAGACCAACAATCTTTATTGTGCTCTGTGCATGCAGGATTGCTTTCGCCATAACTTACAACCGTTACTCTATCTGCAACCATACCTTTAGCAACTAAACCATCTTTAACACTTTTTGCTCTTTTAAGACCAAGTGCATAGTTGTATTCGTCTGTACCGAATTCGTCACAGTTACCTTCAACTTTGATGGAGAAGCTTTTTGCTTCTGTAGAGTTGAACAATGCAGCGTTTGCATCAATGTTAGCTTGTTGATCTTTTCTGATAGTGTATTTGTCAAAATCAAAATAAATTGTTTTAGAGTTAGCCTCTAAAGAAGCGATCAATTTTTGAAGAGCGCTCATACCATCATTTGTTGATGCACCTTTTGTATCACTAGTTCCTTTAGTCATATCGACTTCTGGACTTTTTTGGCTACAACCTGTTAAAACCAAAACCGCTACCGCTAAGCTTGTTAAAGCTAATTTACCCATTATTAGATCCTTTTTAAAAGTTCAAATTTAAAAACTTCGGAATTATAGCACATTTTTTTAAAAAAATCACCAGTCAATTGACTGAAGTTTACCAGTTTTTAACTGAAATTGATACGTTTTGTTCGCATTAAGGCGAATGATGCCCAATGCACTCTGATTTCCAAACTGTTTAATGAACATAATGGTATCAGGATCTTTTGCAAAACGTGGATAAAGATTCTCTCCTGTTGCCGTTAACTGTCTCAAATAATCTGTTTTTGTTGAAATCAAATAGAGATTAAACGTATTTCTACCAAATTCACTGTCCGCTTCTCTGCTCGAATAAACAATATAATTATCATACGTTGAAATAGAGTTCTTATTTTTACCATGATAAACGAGTTTTTCAAAGCTTTTATCGTAAATACCTTGTGCAAAAATATCGGGACTTCCTAAACGATCAGAGACAAAGGCAATACGTTTATCATCATCAATAAAATTACCATTGACATCAATCCCTGAATAATCTGTAATTTTACTGATTTTTCGGGTTGAAATATCATAGATGTAAATATCGGCTTGATCTTTAGGCGCCATGGTTAAAAGAAGTTTTGTTCCATCTTTTGAGACATCCGAACAAACAACCATACCAGGGCTTGAAATAATGCTTTTTCTACCCCCTGTTTTTAAATCATATTGGTATATTGTCGGCTCAGCACCACTGTACGAGGTATAATAAAAAGCGCTTTGATCAGCATTCGCCCATTTAGGAAAGATATTCAGTCCACCCGTTACCACTATTTTCGTATAACTCAACGTGTAGTCAGAAATGACAATCTCACTCTTTTTAGCATCTGTATAGCGTGCAAAAATCACTGATTGTTCCATCCATTTAACCGATGGTGCGCCTACTTGATCATTCACATCCACAACAATTTTGTGCGCTAAAAAAGGATTTCTTTTTTTATCCGTGATGCTATACACTTTCTCAAAAGTTGTTACGCCTGTCTTAGCGTTAATCAATTTTACATTTGCAGTAGCCGCATTAAGATCTTGCGTGAGACTAAAACGTAAGATCATATCTACTTTTTTATCAGAGAGGAAGTTCTCTAATGGCCCACCTTCATAACTACTTTGCAGATAATCATCAAGAACATTAAAATGGCTGCTCACACGTAAATCACCTGCTATAAGCTTAAAAAAACTTCTTCTTGACTCTAAATCAACATTTTTTGGGCTTGCATCTTGTACCGCAATTTTGGGAAGTACATCTATTTTTTTAACAATTTCTACCGTTGCATCACCCGCAAACGACATCAGTGTTAAACATAAGAAAACGACGAGTTTTTTAATCATGATTTACTCCTTTATATCTTTAAATTCAACTTGCATCTCAAATAATGGACCTTTTTCATACTTTGGAAACTCGACACTTTCCATTACATGTAAAAACTCTTTGAGCTTTGTATTAAATTCATTATTATAAGACAACGAAGCTATTTTGTAACTAAAGGTGCCTTGATCACTGACCTTAATTACGACCTTCGCAACATTGCCGTTCTCCGTATCAACGGTCTTTTGCCAATTCTCTTCCAAAATCTCTTGTACTTTACCAATAAATGGATCGTACTCCCCACCTTTTTTTGTGTCGACTAAATGCTTTTGCTCTGAAAAATTCAAGGAGTTTGCAATTTTAGACGCAGCACTTTCGCTCTTCTCTTTTGTCTCATCTTTATTGGGCTTCACGCGTGTAGGTGTTGTCTGATCTTTCTTTTGCTCTTTTGCTTCTTTAGGAAGTTTAGACGTATTAATATCCTCAAAAAGACCACGAAGTGACTGACTTTTGACTGCTTCTTTCGGGGAAGAGGCAACTTTTTTCTCTTCAGCAGGTTTTTCAACCGGCTTTACAACAGGTTTTTCAACCTCTTCCTTTTTTCGTTCCTCTTTAAGCTTTTCAGAATCATTTTTCTTACGCTCAACCAAAGCAACATTCATCGGATCTTTTTGAGAAGTATAATTTTTAAGCGTATCTTTGTGCGAGTTTAAGACATAAGCAAGACAAAATAACAAGCAGATGTAGAGAAGGATGGACAATGTCCATCCAAGAGAGGCATATCTATTCACACTCGACACAATATTTATCCATTCGTTTCTAAAGATACGTTTGTAAAACCAGCCTGTTTAATTGTTTTGAGCACAAACATAACGTCTTTATAAGAGAGACCTTCGTCAGCCTTGATATAGACAATACTTTTAAGAGGATATTTACTTTTTTGCATCATGAAACTATCAGGAAATTCGGCAAGCATAAAACTATCGTTTTTGATATAGACTTTTTTATCTTTGGTCACTCTAATCTCGAGTTCTGGGAGTTTGCTCACAACAGAGGATTTACTACCATCAGGCAGTTTTATCACCTCTTCATAGACCAAGGCAGGTGTTGTCACCATTAAAATGGCGAGCAAAACCAACATAATATCTACAAGTGGCGTAATGTTTAACTCAGGAACTTCGTCCAATTGACTCATCATGCGTTATCTCTTCGTATCTCATTGGCTGAAAGTAAAATATCCACTTCCCTTTGTACATAAACAATCACTTCATACGCTTTTCGACGAAGAAAGAGATTGGCACTGTAAGCAGGAATCGCAACAAAAATACCTGTAGCCGTTGCAACTAAAGCTTCGCTAATGGCAGGTGCAATCACACCTAACGATGCACTACCTGATTGCCCTAAACCACTAAATGTCTCCAAAATAGAGACAACCGTTCCAAACAAACCAATAAAAGGTGCGGTTGAAGCGATAATGGAGAGCATCCATAAACCACTTGTTGCATTTTTTTCAGCAACATTTTTACACACATTTAATAGTTTTTCAGAAGCTCCTGCTGTACTTGAACATTTTCGCAAGATTGAATCATCGCGTACATTCTTTGAACCCATCAGCATGGACTCTAACGAATTTTTTTCAATGGAAAGCCAATATCCAAGATAAAAGTATCTACTAAAAAAAATACCACATGTAATAATAAAATAGGCAGATAGCCAGATTAAAATTACCCATGTAAAAAAACCACTTCTTGCAAAATAATTCAAGAACAATTCAGCAGATGACATAAGATTTAAAATTTCCTTGTTTTTGCAATAGAGTCGATTTTCGCTGTCGCAATAGCAATAGCAATATCGGAATCACTAATACTCTCTAAAAGTGCTTTAGCAGCTTCTAATGATTTGGCAACTTCACTTTCGTTGATTCCACCAATTGAGACTGCTCCATCGGCTAAAACAGTCACAGAGTTTTCATCGACTTTAACATGTCCCCAATTAATAGCGACAACGTCATGGTTTCCATCTTGGAGTTCAATATCAATGACACCTGCTTGTAAAAGCGTTACCAAGGAGGCGTGGTTTGGTAAAACACCAAACTCACCTTCTTTACCTGGAAGCGTAACACTCTTTACATCGTTGGCGAAAATTTGACCAGATGGAGTCACAATTTCCAATTTTAATGTATTCATTTTTTAACCTTATCGCTTCTTAGTTTTTTAGTTTTGCAGCTTTCTCAATCACTTCTTCGATACTTCCGACCATGTAAAAAGCAGCTTCTGGTAAATCATCATACTTACCATCTAAGATACCTTTAAAGCCAGCAATGGACTCTTCAAGCGTAACGTATTTTCCAGGGCTTCCGGTAAATACCTCTGCAACGAAGAATGGTTGAGAAAGGAATCTTTCAATTTTACGAGCACGATCAACCGTAACTTTGTCTTCTTCACTCAGCTCGTCCATACCAAGAATAGCAATAATATCTTGAAGGTCTTTGTATTTTTGAAGTACGGCTTGTACACCACGCGATACAGTATAGTGTTCCGCACCCAAGATTTCTGGATTCAACATGCGTGAACTTGAATCAAGTGGATCAACCGCTGGGTAGATACCTTTTTCAGCAATTGCACGGTTAAGGACGGTTGTTGCATCTAAGTGAGCAAATACTGTTGCAGGAGCAGGATCGGTTAAGTCATCCGCTGGTACGTAAACGGCTTGAACAGAGGTAATTGAACCTTTTTTAGTCGATGTAATTCTCTCTTGGAATTTACCCATCTCACTCGCTAACGTTGGCTGATAACCAACCGCTGAAGGAATACGTCCAAGAAGTGCAGACATTTCAGCACCTGATTGTGAGAAGCGGAAAATGTTATCGATGAACATCAATACATCAAGACCCATTTCATCACGGAAGTACTCAGCCATTGTAAGACCCGTAAGTGCAATTCTATTTCTTGCTCCTGGAGGCTCACTCATTTGTCCATAGCACAGTGCAACTTTGTCCAAAACATTAGAGTCTTTCATCTCATGGTAAAGATCATTTCCTTCACGCGTTCGTTCGCCAACACCTGCAAATACAGAATATCCGCTGTGTTTAAACGCAACGTTGTGAATGAGTTCCATAATAATAACGGTTTTACCAACACCCGCACCACCGAAGAGTCCAACTTTACCACCTTTTGCATAAGGGGCAAGGAGGTCAACGACTTTGATACCTGTCTCAAAAATTTCAGATTTTGTACTTTGCTCTTCAAATTTTGGAGGCTCTCTGTGAATAGACCAAAGTGTTTTTCTTGAAACATCCTCACCTTGATCGATAACATCACCAATGACGTTAAAAATACGTCCTAAAACCTCTTCACCGACAGGAACTTGAATAGGATTACCTAAAGCTTTAACACTGATTCCTCTTGTTAAACCTTCACTCATATCCATCGCAATTGTTCTTACACGGTTGTCGCCTAAATGTGCTGCTACTTCAAGAATCAAACGTTGCTTCTTGCCTTCAACTTCATAATTCACTTCAATCGCTTCATTGATTTTAGGAAGGTAGCCATTAAAATCGACGTCAACAACTGGACCCATAATCTGGCTAATTAATCCATTCATTGAATATTCTCCTTTTATTTTTTGCAAAACAGTTTATTTCATAGATTCTACACCACTGATAATCTCAATGAGCTCAGTAGTAATAGACTCTTGTCTAGCTTTATTGTATGCCAATGTTAAAATACCAACACGCTCTTTGGCATTGTTGGTTGCATTTTCCATTGCTTGCATTCTTGCACTGTGTTCAGCTGCGAGTGAATCAATAAGTGCATAATACATATTGTATTCAAAATATTTTTGTAACAATGAATCCAAAATCTCTTCACCACTTTCATCAGGCTCTAATTCCATTAAGGAGCTTGTTTCAAGCGTTTCAAGAGGAGATTGTACGGGTACAACATCCACGATTTTCAACTCTTGTGAAATCATATTTTTATATCCATTATGGATCAAGATCACTTTGTCAGTTTTCCCCTCAACAAAATCATCAATTGCACCTTTAATAATCTCTTGTGCTTTTTCATAACTTGGAGATGAGCTTACGCCTGCATAGGAGGTCAAAAGCTCAGTTCCTTGGAAATTGAAAAATGCCATACCTTTTCTTCCAACAGCACGAAGTCGAACGGTTACATTTTGGTTTCCATATTCAGCTAAAAGGTTACGGACGGCTTTAATGGTTTGAATATTAAAACCACCACACAAACCTTTATCTGCGGTCACAAAAATGACATCAATCGTGCTGGGTGTCTCATTTTTATCAAAAAAACGACTCTCAACCGCACCATTTTTGTACTGGTTAATTTTATAAGCAATTTCGGAGAGTACTTCGTTAATTTTAACGGCATACACACGTGATTGCTTCGCAGCCATTTCGGCACGTTTTAACTTTGCAGTTGAAACGAGCTTCATAGCGCGTGTTGTTTTTTGAGTATTCTGAACACTCTTAATTTTTCTTTTTATCTCTTTAAGGTTTGCCATAGCTGATCCTTACTTGACTGCAAACGTCGCTTTAAACTCGCTCAATGCCTTATGTAATAGCTCTTCAAGCTCTTTATCAATCGCTTTTTTAGCTTTAAGTTGTTCAAAAATATCTGCATACTTTGCTTCAACATAAGAGTTAAGTTCCACTTCAAAACGGCCTACTGATTTAACATCAATACTGTCTAAGTACCCTTTAGCGCCTGCAAAAATAATCAAAATCTGTTTTTCAACAGGAATTGGTGCATAAGGAGGTTGTTTTAAGAGTTCAACCATACGTTGACCACGCTCTAATTGTTTACGGCTTGACTCATCAAGATCACTTGCAAATTGTGCAAATGCTTGAAGCTCACGGTATTGAGCAAGGTCAAGTCTCATCGTACCTGCAACTTGTTTGGTTGCTTTAATTTGTGCCGCACCACCAACACGAGAAACCGATAGACCGACGTTAATCGCTGGACGAATACCAGAGTTAAAGAGGTCTGATTCTAAGAAGATCTGACCATCGGTAATAGAGATAACGTTCGTTGGAATATACGCAGATACGTCGCCTGCTTGTGTTTCAATGATTGGAAGCGCTGTTAGTGAACCTGCACCTAATTCATCATTAACTTTCGCTGCACGCTCAAGAAGTCTGGAGTGTAGATAAAAAACATCACCAGGGTACGCTTCACGACCCGGAGGACGTCTGAGAATCAATGACATCTCACGGTAAGCAACCGCGTGTTTTGAAAGATCATCATACACGATTAACGCATGTTTGCCACTGTCTCTAAAAAACTCACCCATAGAAACACCTGCGTATGGAGCTAAGAATTGCATAGCAGCAGAATCACTTGCGCCCGCATTAACGATGATGGTGTATTCCATAGCGCCGTGTTCTTCAAGTTTTTTAACGACTTGAGCAACGGTTGATTGTTTTTGGCCAATGGCTACATAAATACATGTAACGTTTTGACCTTTTTGGTTAATGATGGTATCAAGAGCAATGGTTGTTTTACCCGTTTGTCTATCACCAATAATCAGCTCTCTTTGACCTCTACCAATTGGCACAAGCGCGTCGATCGCTTTAATACCTGTTTGAAGTGGTTCATGAACGGATTTACGTGCCATAATACCGTGTGCTTTTTCTTCAACGAAACGTGTTTCAGTGGCGTTGATGGGACCTTTTGCATCAATAGGATCACCGAGTGAATTCACAACACGACCCACCAAGGCTTCACCAACAGGCACACGAAGAAGTTTTGCCAATCGTTTAACTGAAGAGCCTTCTTTAATCTCATTACAACTACCCAAAACAACGATACCTACACTTGATTCTTCAAGGTTAAGTGCCATGCCTCTCTCGCCATTTTCAAACTCAACCATTTCACCGGCCATAACGTTTTTCAAACCATAAACGTTTGCAACACCGTCAGCGACAGAGATAACCTTACCTGTCTCTTCGATGTCCACATTGAGCTCAAAGTTTTCAATACGCTCTTTAATGATTGAACTGATTTCGTCAGCTTTCATTTTTGCTCCCACACATTACTCCTTAACTTTCTTTTATCTATTTATTATTAAATTGCTTTCAAGATATGCTCTGTTAATTGAGCTTTAAGACGCTCAACTGAGAAACTCACTTCCACACCCAAATCATCTAACTCAACTTTAATACCCGGATAACTGTTTTTGTTTGCATCTAATTTAATTTTAGCATTAAACTTTTTACTGAAATTCTCTTCTAACATACTCACTTGTGCTGGACTCATTTTAAAGTTTGTTGAGACACTCCCTTCGTACGTATTGTTTTTTAAAGAGAGTTGGTATTTTAACTCTTTAGCAACAACCGCAATCAAGGCAAGTCGATCGTTGTGGCTCAGTAATTTGATGAAATTTTGAAATTTCATATTTTGAGTTTCTACCAAAGAGAGTACTAATGCTTCTTTTGCGTTCACAGAGACATCTGGAGAGAGAATAATGTTATGAAACTTCTCTATCGTAAAGGCCCCAGCCAATTGCGTTAACAAACCATACACTTCTGTTAATTCCGCATCATTACAGCTGCTCATGAGCGCATTAACATATTTTTTTGCTATTGCTCCACTCATTTAGGCAACCTTCTTATTGACAATTTTAACGATTTCGTCATTGTCTAAAGAGATAGAACCCTCTTTAAACATCTCATCTAAAACTTCACAAACAATGGCTCTTTGCATTTTACGACGCTCAATACTGACACGATCCTCAAAGGCTCTGCTCAAACTTTCAATTTCGACATCTGCGTCTTGTGCAACTTTATCGGCTAAAAGAAGTGCCTCTTTTTTAGCCGTTTCGACAATGACTCTTGCATTGGCTTTGGCCTCTTCGACTTTAGCAAGAGCAATCTCTTTTTTGCTATTTGACTCTTTCAATTTGACCTGAATCGAATCTAACTTCGTTGCGATCTCATTTTTACGACCTATATACCACTGTTTTGCGGCATCTGCAACGTAATAGTACATAATCGCAGCAAAGATTAAAAAGTTGACAGCTCTTGGAAAAATATCCGTCGATCCGCCACTTTCACCACCGCTGGCTAAAAGCGCCATGGGAGCTAACAAGAGTAAAAAATAGTTTATTTTCATCCGTATACTCCTT
This sequence comes from Sulfurospirillum sp. SCADC, assembly GCF_000743525.1. GTDB lineage: Bacteria > Campylobacterota > Campylobacteria > Campylobacterales > Sulfurospirillaceae > Sulfurospirillum. Next base: position 27,767 of record NZ_JQGK01000018.1, read on the forward strand.
AAATATGGCTCAGTTTAGCAGCAACACTCTCTTTGAAAAGAGGCATTTGTGCCAACAGACCATTTTTAAACTCATCCTTTTCTGACTCTAAAGCCTTCAAGAACGTTACGCTTTGAGCTTCAAGATCACTCTTTTTTTGCTCAACTTTTTTGCCCGCTTTCTCTTTTGCCTCATTCAGTGCAGCTTCTCTAATTTTCGCTGCTTCCATTTTTCCTTCAGACAAAATCGTCTCTACTTCTTGATAGTAGGCTACAACGTCACTGGCATTTTTCCCTGCATTTTCTAAATCACGATTAATAGAGTTATTTCTATTGTCGATAAACTCCAGAAGGGGTTTGTAAAGCGTTTTGTTAAGAAGTATTAACATCACTAAAAACACAGTTCCAGTCACCAGTAACAGTGCTGGGATAATATCCAACATATTTCTTGCTCCTTTAGCTCGAGATCAGACTCAATTTTTAAGATTTTTTAGCACAAACAAGATTGCTGTATCAAAATTTTGCGCGAATTGTAACACAGCAAAGGAAAATAGTTTATTAAATGAACCGACGCAACTCGTTTTATGACTTCAATTGCTCCAAAAAAGTATAAATTGCTTCACCGTTTTTAAAATGGATGGTAATGGTATTTGCTTTAGGTTTTGCCTCAAAGCCAAGCTCTTTTAGCCTGCTTGTGAGTGTTTGGAGCTCTTCAGGAATTGAGGGAACGGTCTTTTCTACTTTACCAATTAACTCGTCACTACTTTTAAGCTTTTTCACTAACGCTTCGGTTTCACGGACACTGAGCTTTTGACCTAAAATGGTGTTGACAATCGTCTCTTCATCTTTAGGCTCAAGTCCTACCAAAACTTTGGCATGACCTTGGGAGAGAACACCTTCTGCAAGGTATTTTTTGGTTTGGTCGCTTAAGCTCAGCAACCGAATCGTGTTGGTGATTTGGGTTCGGCTTTTATGGATAATCTCAGAGAGTCCATCTTGCGTTATTTTATACTCTTCAATGAGTTCTTTATAAGCGATGGCAAGTTCAACGGGATTAAGATCTTCTCTTTGAATATTTTCAATCAGTGCTAATTCACGCAGATTCTTTGATTCGATGTCTGCAACAATGGCTTTAATTTTTGTAAAGCCTGCTAGTTTGCTCGCACGTAAACGACGCTCACCTGCAAGAAGCATATAGCCATCATCTTTGGCAACCACAATGATGGGTTGGAGTAACCCATGGCGCTTAATCGATTCGCTAAGCTCTTTTAAAGCAACTTCATTAAAATGTGTTCGTGGTTGGTAAGGATTTGGGGTAATACGCTCAATGGCAATGTCACGAACCAAATCTTTTGCTTGCTCAATATCTTGTTTGTATGCCTCTTCGACATCTTCGATAATCGCACTCAGTCCTCGTCCTAAAACCTTCTTTGCACTCATCACGTTAACTCACTAAAATCGAATTGGCAAGATTTTGGTACGCTTTAGAACCTGGAGATTCTACATCGTATAAAATAATCGGTTTGCCAAAACTTGGGGATTCTGCGAGTTTGATATTGCGTGGAATGACCACATACGAAGCACTCTCTTTGTCCACAAACAGTTTGCTTTTAAAATGCTCTTTCAGATCGGCAAAGACTTGTTTTGAGAGGTTGTTTTGGGTGCTATACATGGTCGGTAAAAAGCCTTTAATTTCCAGTGTCGGGTTAATCGTTTTTTTAATCAGTTTCACGGTATTGAGTAACTGCGCCAAACCTTCCAATGCAAAAAATTCGCACTGAATCGGGATAATCACAGAGTTTGCAGCACTCAGTGCATTAATTGTAATGCTTCCAAGGGCTGGAGGTGAATCGATGATGATATAATCGTATTGATCTTTAATCTCTTCAATTTTCGTTTTCAAAATAAGCTCGCGACCCTTGGTATTGTTATCGTAAAACTCTTTTTCAACTCCCACAAGCCCAATATTCGATGGCGCTACATGTAAGGTTGAAAGTGACGTCTCAAGAATGACTTGCGAAAGACGTTTTCTGCCGATAAGCACGTGATAGATGTTGTACTCATAGTCGCTTCTGTGAAAACCAAGACCGGTTGTCGCATTGGCTTGAGGGTCAATATCGATCAATAACACGCGCTTTTCAGCAACTGCTAAGGAGGCAGCCAAATTGATAGCGGTCGTTGTTTTACCAACACCACCCTTTTGATTTGCTATCGCTATAATCTCACTCATCGTAAACTGTACACCTTTTTATTTTCTAGCTCTATAGAGCCATCATCACACAATATCGCGTCACGTAACGAGACCAATTTGCCATCCAAATGGAAAGAAAAGTTTCGATTTTGGTCAAATTCTATCTTATATTTACTAAAAACTTTCTTCCACGATATTTTTTCCTCAACCTTTGTAACTAAATCTTCGGCTAAAGCTTTGGGTGTAACGATAATATCTAAAGTCCCGAAATTTTCAGGTGCGCTACACAGATTAAGTCCGATAGAACCTACAATTGTAGCACCCGTTTTGGTGGTGATCATTCCTCCAATTTTTTTCGTGTCACAGTAAAAATCATTGGGCCATTTTAGCCATACTGACGAGCCTTTTTCTTCTAAAATCTGCTTCACTAAAGCAGAAAAATAGATCGAAACAGAGGCTAATGGCAAATCGAGTGGTAACTGTTTCTCTTCGACACAAAATGAGAAAAAGAGATTTCCCGCTTTTCCAACCCAAGCGTTACCACGACTGCCCACCCCATTGGTTTGTGTCGTAGCACCGATGGCACATGGTGCAAGAAGTGTACCTTCGCGAAGCGAGGTGATGAGATGTTGATGCGTGGACTCTAAAGAATCAAACCAGTGTATCACCAATGTTAAGCCTTTTTCCACGTATATAATCTACTGCACTCATCGCATTTTTGGAGATCGGCTGAAGGGTTTTAAGCAGCAAAGAACCCTTTTTACATGTAAGGATAATTCCCTCCGGTTTGATCGCTTGAATAACGCTACCAAGGGTATTTTCTTTGTCATCATGGTATTCAAGCTCTAGCAGTTTTAGCCCCGATTCCAAGTAAAGTCCTGGCCAAGGAGAGAGTGCTTTAAAGCGTGTCACTATCGCTTGAGCACTTTGCTCAAAAGAGACTAAACCATCCTCTTTTTTGATCTTTTTACAATGGGTTGCATTAGCACTGATTTGGGTTAAAGGCGAGATGGAATGAAAATTTTCAAGGGTCACAACGGTTAGTTTTGCCGCGAGTGTAGCAAGGGCATCAAACAAAAGTGTCGAAGTGTGTTTAGATTCAATTTTAAGGTATGAAAATCCAAGCATTGCACCCGTATCAAGCCCCTCTTCTATAAGCATTGAGGTCACGCCTGCATAGGTTTCATTGGCTAAAAGGGTCGATTGAATCGGACTTGCACCTCGGTATTTTGGAAGCAGCGAAGCGTGAAGGTTGATGCAAGGCGCAATAGCAAGAATTGCTTTAGGCAAAATCTGACCGTATGCTGCCACTACGATAAAATCAGGCTTTAAGGCAGCAATCTTGGCGTGAGCTTCATCTCCTCGCAGTGATTTTGGCTGATAAATTTCTACATGTAAACCTTGTTCAAACAACCATGCTTTTGTATGTGGAGGTGTCAGTACCTGTTTTCGCCCGACGGGTTTGTCTTCTTGCGTCACCAAAAGCACCACTTCAATGTCAGAGTTTTTTAGAAGTGCTTCTAAAATCGTCGTGGCATAAGAGGGAGTCCCCATAAAAACAATGCGCATCTTAATCCTTCGTATAGGTTCATTCTTCACATAAATACTTCGGTTCCAACCCTATAAAAATGAAGAAGTTTACTTTTCACATGTAAAGAGTGTTCCACCTTTATGAACGCCCTCTAGCATATAACTTTTGACATCGCTTAAATCAAAACCATTCGCGATAAACATCGATTTTTCACGCTCTAGCAAAAAGTCTGCCGCTTTGAGTTTGGTCACGATGCCGCCCGTTGCAAAAGCAAAATTGGCCGATTTCTCAACTTCCAATTCGCAAGGATCTATCGCATGGACAATTTTGCGCATCGTCGCATCGGCATGTTTGTGAGGGTCTTTGTCGTAGTAGCCATCAATATCGGAGAGTAAGATCAAAAGATCCGCTCCAAAATAATACGCGACGCGTGAAGAGAGTTGATCGTTATCACCAAAAACAAGCTCTTCCGTTGCCGTCGCATCATTTTCGTTGATGATGGGGAGGATACCATTTTCAAGCAATGTGTCAATCGTACATTTCGCATGGTAACAGCGTTTTCGTGAGTCAAAATCATCCGCCGTTAAAAGCAGTTGCGCACCACTTTTCCCAAATTTTTCTAACTTTTTATTGTATGTAGCCATGAGTTGGGGTTGCCCAACAGCAGCAATGGCTTGGCGATTGTGCAATAATTTTTTATCCAACTTCAAAATGGAATAGCCAGCAGCCACAGCCCCCGAAGAGACTAAAATGACTTCATGCTTCTCCATCAGTGCGACTAAAAATTCCACCAAATTTAAAATGCGCTCTTTACATAAACGGTTTTGCTCGCTTAATACGTGCGTGCCAACCTTAACGACTACTCTTCTCATCACGAACCTTTGTTATAACATCGGATAGGGCATACTTGATCGAATCAACGTTGATTTTAGAGACCGAAGAGAGTGGCATCACAAAAAAGGGCAATGCTCGCTCTCTCTCATGGACATCTTGACCATACGAATGCAAGTCTTCTCTCGTTTTATATTTATGCGTAAATTCATTGGCTTCAAGCCCTAAGAGTCTTAAAAATTGATCCACTTTTTCATTGATTTCATCGGGTGTTAAGGTGTCACAACGTGTCAGTGCAATCGCGTAATCACGGTGTGCTAATTTTTCAGAAAAGTTACGAAGTTCTTGTTGCAACGTGTAGTATTGCTCTTTAAGATCACGGTAATTAGCAAGATCAATCATAAACAGTAAAAACTTCGTACGCTCAATATGGCGTAAGAACTCAATTCCTAGCCCTTTGCCTTCACTAGCTCCTCCAATAATACCTGGAATGTCCGCCATCACATACGTGCGGAAATCATCGGTGACAACCACACCCAGTTTGGGTGTTAACGTTGTAAATTCATAATTGGCAATTTCAGGTTGTGCATTAGAGACAACTGAAATCAGCGTTGATTTGCCTACATTTGGAAACCCAACCAGTCCAACATCCGCGATCAATTTAAGCTCTAATTTAATCTCTTTCGTGATTCCAGGGCGACCAGGTTGTGCAAATTCAGGGCGTTGATTGGTCGAACTTTTAAAGTGAGTGTTTCCAAGCCCTCCCATGCCACCTTCTAAAAAGAGTTTTTTTTCACTGTCATCGACAAGATCTAAAAGCACCTCTTTCGTTTCAGCATCCAATACTTGGGTTCCAGGAGGAACAGATATAACAAGATGTTCTCCCATTTTGCCATACATTTTGCGTCCCATACCTGCTTCGCCATTTTTGGCTTTGAGGTGTTGGTTGTTTCTAAAATGCGAAAGCGTATGGGTATTTTTATCCACTTCAAAATAGACATTGCCGCCACGACCGCCATCTCCACCATCAGGACCGCCTTGGATAACATGCTTTTCTCTACGGAAAGAGACGGAACCTGGGCCTCCTTTTCCGGAGCTGAGTGTGAGTGATACATTGTCTATAAACATCGTAAAAACCTTTTAATATAAAGAGTAATAATACCTTTAATCATTACATGTAAACGTATAATCATTAGAGGTATTTTTGTTTTGAGGGAAAAAAGAAGGGTGGAGAAAACTCCACCTTTACATTATAAGCTTGCGGGGATAACAGAAACTTTGTTTCTAATTTTATCTTTACGTTGGAATTGTACAAAACCATCGATTAATGCGTAGATCGTGTGATCAACACCGATGCCTACGTTATTTCCTACATGTACTTTTGTTCCACGTTGACGAATAATAATATTGCCTGCGCGTACAAATTCACCACCAAATTTTTTAACACCCAGTCTACGTCCAGCTGAGTCTCTATTATTCTGGGTACTTCCCTGACCTTTCTTGTGAGCCATTGGTTACTCCTAATTTTTTGTATCTTAAATCGGAGTTTTGAAAAACTCCGTTACACGCTTAAAAAGCAAGCTTTTCAAGCTACGTTAGCCACTACGGCACTAAAGCTAGCCAACTGAAGTTGGCAGAATTCTATAGGTAGGTTAAGCTTTAATGCTTACAACTTTTACTCTAGTGTATTGTCTTCTAAAACCACGTTTGACTTTAGAGTCTTTACGTCTACGTTTTTTGAAAGTAATAACTTTTTTGTCTTTGCCTTCAGTAACAACTTCGAGTTCTACTGTAGCACCATTGACGAATGGGGCACCCACTGTAAGTTCGCCGTTGTTCACAGCTAAAACTTCCGTCACTACTATTTTCTCTTTTGGCTGAGCGTCAAGTCTATCGACATTTAAGTAGTCGCCTTCTTGAACTTTGTACTGCTTCCCGCCATTTTTGATAATTGCATACATGCGTATGTCCTTCTTGGGAGAGATTTATTTTGAGGTTTGGATTGTACCTAAACCTTCTTTAAGGTAATATTAAAGGAAAACGTCTTTAAGCCTAAAGGAGTCTTTCCAAAAGGCTTAAATCGTCTTTAAATCTCCCTAGAGAACCATATCGGTGTAGTATTCAATCTGCGCTTTTTTCAAGATGCGAATAAAGTTGGTACTTCCTTCAACACCGGCTGGATAACCTGCTGTGACGATGTAGGTTTTTTCTTTATCAATCAAACCTCGCTCAATGCCCTTTTGAAGCGTTTTACCCAACATCATATTGAGATTACTGGCTTCAATGTTCATGATCGGTTTAATGCCCCATGCAATGGTTAAAGAGCGGGCAACGCGTTCATCATGCGTCACGGCATAAATATCGGCACGAATTCGATACCGTGCCAATTTTTTAGCCGATTTGCCTGAACTGGTCAGTGAAATCATCGCTTCAACACCCAAGCGATCTGCAAGACGTGCGGTGGATGAGGAGATAATATCGGTCTCATCCAAGAAAGGATACACCTCAAATTTGCTGTACGGATAGATCGATTCAATCTCTTTAATCGTATTGGACATAACCTCAACCACATGGATAGGATTGACCCCAATCGCACTCTCTTCGGAGAGCATAACCGCGTCCGTTCCATCCAAAACAGCGTTCGCAACGTCACTGATTTCAGCTCTGGTTGCCATCTCTTTTTCTGCCATGGAAAGCAGCATTTGCGTCGCTGTAATAACGGGCTTAGACGCTGCATTGGCTTTGGCAATTAATCTTTTTTGAATGCTTGGAACTTTGTAGTACGGCACTTCAATACCAAGGTCTCCTCGTGCAACCATGATACCATCACTGACTTCTAAGATTTCATCAATTTTTTCAACGGCGTCAAATTTTTCAATTTTAGCAAAAATATGGGCACGGGATTTATGCTCTTTCAGAATTTTTCGTGCTTGTAAAATATCTTTGGCACTTTGAACAAAAGAGACCGCCACAAAATCGACGCCGTGCTCAGCACCCCAGCGAAGATCTGCTTCATCTTTAGGCGTAATGACTTCAATGTTGATGATGGTATTGGGAAAATTCACCCCTTTGTTGGACGAGAGTTTCCCACTGTTTTCCACGGTGGTCACAATCTTATCGCCTATTTCAATCACTTTCGCGCGAATATTGCCATCGTAGAGATAGATATATTCACCCTCTTTCAGCATATCTAAAATCTGCGGCTGGTTAATGCAGAGTTCATATCTGCCTTCTCCCGTTTTTTTACCAACGATTTGCTCTTTCGTAAAATGGATTTGATCCCCTGACTCAAGGAAAAAGTCATCTTCGAGTTTTCCTACACGAATCTTTGGCCCACAAATATCTTGTAAAACACCCACTTTTTTCTGAACATTTTTTTCCGCTTCTCTGATTTTGGCAAGTGTACTGGCATGGTACTCATGGGTTCCATGGCTAAAATTGAGTCGAAATACATTGACACCTGCTCGAATTAACCCTTCTAAAATTTCTACACTATCACTTGCTGGTCCAACGGTTGCTAGGATTTTTGTCTTTTTATCCATCTCTGTTTCCTTTTTTATAATGAGTTCTATTCTATCACTTTAGTGTTACAAAATTATATCATAAGCCTTACATGTAAGCTTTAAAAAGATGCTGAAGTTTTACACATCTAATCAATCTTGCATCACGTCTATCAATCGGCTTTAGACAATTTAAGAGAGCACTTTTTGCATTAAATTGATCCATACAAGAGCACTACCTTAATTCAATAAAATTAAAAGCTTTCTGTGGTATTATCACTACTTATTATCCTAATCAACACATACGGTTAACATAACACCATGACAAACAGCATTCAACACTCTATTTTAATTTTTAACTATAACGAAGCGGTTCATGAGAATCGTAACAGTGTCTTATACAATACGATTATAGGACAACAGGCAATGCTCAAAGACAAAGGGATCAAAGGTGTACTTGTCTCCTTAAAAGATACCCCTTATTCTCCTTTAACCAAAGAAGATCCCAACCTTGCGAATTTAGTCAAACAGCTTGAAAAACTAAGCCATAGGATTGATCTTCCCGTCGCCATTGGTGATTATAAACGCGATACGTTTGCCTATCTTAAAAAATTTAGTGCCAATACCTCGGTGAAACTCTTTCAAAACATTAATACAGCGATTCTCTTTTTTAACCCAAAAGCCTTCAAAAAAGAGCTCGATGTCCTGATCTACGATGAAGATAAAGAAAATGCGGACAAAATTGCAATGGAACTCGGGAAAATGGGCTATTCCATCGTTCATGCACGCAATGTAGAAGATTTTAAGATCAAAGCTTCTGCTAAAAAATACGATATGACCATCACGCACACGGCCATTAACCAAAATAGTACTAAAACACAGGCATCACAAGGGTTGGGACTTTCAAAACAGCTGGTGATGAATCTTCCTGTCTTTATTGACACCGCTGTGAATTCACTTGTGACGATTACAGGACTTGAAGCGCAAAAAATCAAGCATGAAATCAGACCGTTTAATGAAAAAATTCCTCCTCATGTGATCATTGCGGCGATGAAATTTAAAGGTGATATTAGTGGTGTTTTCTTCCTTGTTTTTCCACGAGAGCTTGCCCTTGTAGCACTTGAAGCAATGTTAGGGGAGAGTCTGGAAGCCGATGATACGGCGTCAATTGTCGATGGCGTTGCTGAATTTTGCAATATCATCACAGGATCAGCAAAAGTGACGTTCTCGGGTAAAAATCTTAAAGTTCTTTTTGAACTTCCTAAAACCTACCTATCTGTGCAAGTTGCCCTGAGCGATACGTTAGGTTCCAATGGCGTTTGGATCGACATGCAACTGGATGAAAAACCTTTTTACATGTTTATTACCAAGTAACTACTTTTTCTGTAAAAAACGTAATGCTTCTTGAAGGGGAATATCTTCCTCTTCGCTTCCTTGATTGATCTCAATATTGGGTATCACACCACTGGGCCATACACTTTTTCCCTTAGGCGTACACCAACGTGCTGTCGCAAACTTTACAGCGGTTGTGTTGGTGCTCAGTGGGAAAAGCGTGGCAAACGTGTCTTTACCAAACGTTGGCGTGCCAATGATCGTGGCACGATTGTACTCTTGAAGGACGGAGGAGACAATCTCCGAGCTCCCTGCTGAGTCATTATTGGTTAAAATGACTAAAGGGACTGTTTTTAAAAAAAAGAGCTCTTCGATTTTGTCAGCATATTCAACCCCTTCAAAATCTTGCGGTGTGTTTTTATACTGCTTTTTTTCCTCTTTGTGGCGACTTTTGACTGTTAGAACAAGTTTGTCTTTCTCTAAAAAAAGAGAGGTTACGGCAATACCACTGCTGAAAATGCCTCCTGGATTATCGCGAAGATCCAAAATCATTCCATTAATTTTGTGCTTTTGTGCTTCGTAAAGATAGCGCATATCCTCCAAAAAAGAGGGAAGTATATCTTGGGCGAAAGAGCTAATTTTAACATAGGCAATATCATTTTCAAACATCAAAGAGCTCATAAGATCGATCGTAACTGCTTTACGCGTGAGTTGCAGCTCAATCGGTTTTGAACTGTTCAGTTTGAGTGTTAATAATTTAATTTTGGTATTGGGAGATCCACGAAGGGCTGAAATGACCTCATCTAAACTGAGGTTACGCACTAAGACACCATCAATTTGAACAATTTCATCACCTTTTTGAAGATTGGCTTTTTGCGCAGGAGAGTGGTCAACAACCGATTTGACATAAATATGGTTGCTCTTTTGAATCAGATACAGCCCGACACCTGCAACGGGCTTTGAGCTGAGATAAAGCGTCTCATACTCTTCTTCATTTAGATAGCGCCCATTTTTGTCAACACTGGTTACCATTCCTTCTAAACAGCCTTCCATCAACCGTTTTTCATCCAAAGGCTGAATCGACTCCTCTTTAATTTTTTGCACAACCTCTTGATAAAAAAGATAAGGATCATTGGTTGGAGCTGCATTTAAAAGTGTCATTATGAGGCTTAAAAAACCAAAAAAATGTCTCAAACATAGATCCTTTGACTTTGTATAGCGGTATAGTACTACTTTTTACGCCTATTTTGCAAAAATGTCACGCTAAGATCAATCGCATCGGTTGCATCAAAGAATCGACAAACCCCAGCCGTTTGTAGAAGCGCTGTGCCGCATGATTGTGCGTGTCCGTTAAAAGAGTAATGCGTTTACATGTAAGCTTTTGAGCATGTTCTATGGCTGCCTCAACCAACCGTGTTCCGCATTTTTCTCCTCGAAATTGAGGCGCAATAATCATATCTTCCAAAAAGGCTACTTTTCCGCCAAGTGCTGTGCTGATCGTCCATAAAAGGCTTACCATTCCGATGATCTCACCCTCCTTTTTAAGCACAAAAATGGTTCCTATCGTGGCATCTTCTAGGATCATTTTAAGACCTGCGCGTTGAGCCTCAGGATGTGGCGTAAATTCAGCCTCTTGAGAAAAAAGGAGGGTTAATAAATCAATTAAAGACTCTATATCAGAGCTTTTTGCCTCTTCAACGCTAAACATACCACTCCTTTTTTGATCTGTATTGTAACATAGGAACCCTTTTTGCTTGTTATAATTACTGATATGATAAGGAGTTTTTCATGACCATTGAAGAGAGTAAAAACAGCGTCAATCAATCGTTATTGAGCACACTCGCCAAAGTTACCACAAAGAATACGACTACGGAAGATTCGTTTGCCAGTATTTTAGCAAGCCAATTAAATGGAAGCAGCAGTTCAAGTGATGAATCCACAGCTTCAACGGCTGCAACCGAATCCAATGCTGCCGTTGAGGCGTTTAAAGAAGCTCTAACGTCCAAAGGGGCGCTTCAATTCTACCAAGAGTACAATCAAGAGAAAATTGAGCAACTGATGGAAGAGAAAAAAGCGGAACTTGAAGATAAATTGGGGCTGAGTGCAGACAGTGTGCCACCCTTAAGCGGCGAAGATCGAGAAAATACGCTCTCTATGCTAGACATGATGCTGGATGCTTACCGTAAACAACTGCAAGAGAAGATGCAAGCTGAGGATGAGCTTGAGCAAGAGACGACAATGCTCAATACGTTTTTACAAGACCTTGCTTAGCGTTTTTGCAAAATTAAGATGGTTTTATCAGGCTCGTCACCAAAGAGTGTGACGGGTTTGGTAGAACAGAGTTTAAATGCCTTGAGTTTTTTAAAAAACGAGAGTGGGTGAAAGTATTGGGTGATGACTCCCTCTTCTTTGCGGTAAAGCTTTCCCTCTTTTTCAAACAAAACGATCTTTGTGACCAGCTCATGATTTTCAAAGGTTGCATCCACGCATAAAAACTGATCTTCCTTCTCTTGGCACATCACGCCTTCTGCCACGCCTTCAAAACCATACAAGGTATTGACATCGCAGACAAAATAGCCATTTTGAGGCAGCACACGTGCAACCGCTTCTAAGAAAGCGTTTATCTCGGAAGGGGCAATGTAATTTAGCACATCGGCAATCGCTACAACGCACTCAAACGAAGCCTCTTCCCATTCGTCTAGCTCTTTGGTACTCGCTTCCACCCCTAAAGCTCGTGCACGCTCGATCATGGCGACACTTCGATCAATTCCGCACGCACTGATCTGCTCATCTTTAAGATGCACAAGAAATCTGCCATTGCCACATCCCACATCCAAAATACGCTTTACATGTAAAGATTTGAGTAAACGCAAATAGGTCTGGTAGAGGGTTTCATACTGGGCATCAAAACCGATCAGCGATTCGATTTTGGCGTAAAGATCAAGAGGAGTTATCATGGGTACACTTTGGTTGGGGCTTTTTGAAAGCCCCATGAGATTTTAGTCAACGAGTTCGTGTTTAAAGCGTGCTTCATCAAATGTCTTGCCAAGGTATTCGCACACGATTCTAACATCGCGACGCGCATTTCCAAGACAACTGGTTGCACCTGGACTTGGCGTCATGTTAAAGATAATGCCCGTTCCTGGGTTGATGCTCGCTTCACCTAGCATCAATTTTTGCTCTGTTTTATTAATCACTTGAGGTCTGACACCGCCAAAGTGATGCGCATATTCAATGTCGTCTAGTTGCAACGAAGGAACAATTTTGCGTGCATCTTTGATGAAAAGCTCTTTACCAAATTTAGGAAGCTCAAACAGAACGTTTCGTAAGATGTAATTACGAATATCGCTGTCTTTCATCAAATCATAAAAAACTTTCGCCACTTTACCATCAAATTGCAATGTTTGCCAAAAATCAAGATACGTTCCACCCGTGTAACGCTCTAATTTTGGCATCACAAGGGCTGTGGGTCCAAAACGGGTACAGCCATCGGCTAAAATGTCCGGATCGCCATGCAGTGCCGCAAAAGGAAGTTTAGGATGCTGCACCATATAGACTTTACCATTGAGCATTTTTTTCTTGGTCATATAAAAACTGCCACCCACCGGTAAACAGGCAAAATCAAGTCCATAGCCCATTTCATGCGCTAAATAGAGTGAATGAGCGCCCGCATCGACCACGACAAAATCAGCCGTAAACGTATGATCTTTGGTCATCACCACGTGCATATCACCCAGTTTAGTAATGTTGGTTACTTGAGAGTTCAAAAAGACATCCGCAACTTTACCTTCGATTTTTTGAGCTTCAGAAACCAAGCTTTCACTCATTTGCCCAAAATCAACGGTACTAAACTCTCCGCCTTCCACGCCCACACCAATGACATTATCAAGACGCTCTTTGCCCTCAGCATCGTAAATAAGCTTTGGCTCAATCTGTGCAAGTTTCTCTTTATCAAAGACTTCAAGATAGGGGTACAGCTCTTTAAACTCTTCATAACGCTTTTGCATATACGCAACTTCGGTATCACCCACACCGATTGCCATTTTTTGATGCGCAAATAAAAACTTACCCTCGTGTCCATGCGCAACACAATACTTTGCGATCATGCCTGCAGTCTCTTTGACTTTTTTCGCTTTTTCTAGAGTATAGTTGGTTTCTATGTCACCACAGTGAATGGTTTGAGAATTGGACGTTCCAGCAGAATTGAGTTTTGCTAAACGCTCATATTTTTCGACCAGCGCGATACGCTTAATGTCTGTATATTTTGCAAGCTCATAAAACAGAGCTGCACCTGAGATTCCGCCACCGACGACCAAGACGTCATAGTGATTTTTTGTCATGCTAAACAACTTCCTACTCTAAGATTTTAGGGTGTGACATTCTATTATAAAAACTTTAAAGTTTTTATAATAAATTGTTACTTTACTGCAATAGCTTCGATCTCAACCAACGCATTTTTAGGCAATGTTTTGACACCCACGGTGCTGCGTGCAGGTTTGTGCTCTTTAAAAAATGCGCCATACACCTCATTGACTTTTGCAAAGTCGTCCATATTGGCTAAAAAAATGGTCGTTTTAACCACTTTTTTCAGACCACTACCGGCTTCTTTAAGCACGGCTTTGAGGTTTTCTAACACTTGGGTGGCTTGTGCTTCCACATCGCCTTCTAAAAAAGTACCATCGGGCTTAAGCGCGATTTGCCCAGAGGTAAACACCATATCGTTTACCACAATCGCTTGCGAATACGGACCAATGGCAGCGGGTGCATTGGTTGTCGAGACTATTTTCATACATCTTCCTTTTTGAAATTTTCAATGACAGATTTAAACACTTGGACGAGTGATTCAACTTCGCTCATCGGACAACACTCATTGGGTGCGTGAATCGTATCGTTTACGACGCCACACTCAATCGTAGCAACCCCAAAAGCGCCAAAAAATCGCGCATCACTCGTTCCACCAGCCGTGGAGAGTTTGGGTGCTTTTGCGTTTACATGTAAAAGTGCTTTTTCAACAGCTTTGACAATCATAGAGTCTTTACATGTAACAAACGGATGCGCACTTTCACTCAAGTTGAGCGTAAAATCTAAGCCTTGCAGTAACGCTTCCACATAGGTACGAATTTTTGTACTATCGGTTTTGGTTGAGTTGCGTACATTAAACATAATCTTGAGATTACCAGGGGTAACATTGCTCACTTCCATACCACCACGAATGTCCGTGATAATGATCTGCGAAGAGGCAAAAAATTCGTCACCCTCATCCAAATAATGTCCTGCAAGTTGAGGAAGCAGAGGGGCTATTTGATGCACGGGATTGATGGTTTTTTCAGGATACGCCGCATGACCTTGTTTACCCGTGATCTCAATCACCCCGTTAATGGAGCCACGACGCCCTACTTTAATCGCATCGCCAAAAACCTTCTCAGAAGTCGGTTCTGCCACGATGACGTAGTCGGGTAAGAAAGAGCGACGCTCTAACTCTTTGATCACTTCAATCGTTCCATGCTTCGCATCACCCTCTTCATCGCTGGTTAAGATGGCAGAGAGGGTTCCATTAAAATGCGTCGTCTCGCGCAGCGCTTGCACGAATGCACAGACACCACTTTTCATATCTTGAGCACCTCTGGCATAGACAACACCCTCTTTAACGATAGGCTCAAACGGGTCACTTTCCCAACCATGCCCCGGTGGAACCACGTCAATATGCCCTGCAAAACAGAGGTGTGGGCCTTTTCCAAAACGTTTATATAAAAAAAGATTTTTAGTGTTTTCGACATTGAGCTCAATGACCTCAAAGTCAGTGAGGTACGCTTTAATGAAGGTGAAAGCACCGCCGTCATCGGGGGTGACTGAGACAAAGCGTAAAAGTTTTAAAAAAAGTTCGTGTGTTTTCAGCATGATTCCTCTATTGTAAAAGAGTATTCTTTAGAGTTTATACTCATTTCTTGGTTATGATTCAATATCAAGTTTATTTAAAGCTTGATCAATGTGGCACCATAACCACCCATATTGATCGGTGCATCGCCATACGAAACTAAAGAAGGATAGCTGCTTAAAAAGGTTCGCACCGCATAGGCGAGTTTTCCCGTTCCAATGCCATGATAAACCAACACCTCATCAAAGCCGCTCATCAGTGCGTCACTTAAAAATTTATCGAGTTTTTCAACCGCTTCATCGGCTCTGAGTCCATGCAGATCCAAAATCATTGAACCACTGGGTGTCTCTTTGGAGATCACCACACCTGATTTGTGCACTTTGGGTTGGTTGCCACTGCGTTTGAGTTTGGAGAGGGGAACACGAAGCGTAATGCCGTCGCACTCGATGGTCGCTTCTTCTTTTTTGATGCTTTTAATCACCCCTTTAGAGCTTCCGTATTTGATTTTATCGTTTACATGTAAAGGTTCTGCTTTTTGATCGGGAATCACTTTACGTGTCTCTTGATGCAACTGGTTCGCTTTGTTGAGCAAGCGGTGCGACTCTTTGGTATCCGAACTCTTGATCGCCTTTTTGGCTTCGCCAATCGCTTGGTTGAACTCTTTGGACATTTTAGAGTACGCATGATCAAACTCTTCTCGCACGCGCTCTTTTTCATCGCGTAACGACTCTTTGAGTTTTTCCACTTCATGCAGTCTCGTATCAAGCTCTTCGGAGGTTTTGCGCATCTCAAGCTCTAAGTCGATGTTTTTTTGAATGAGCTCATTGAGTTTTTCTTTATCTTCGCCGTACAAAACACGCGCTTCGGCGACCAATGACTGCGGAATGCCATAACGAAGTGCCGTCTCAAACGCATAACTCCTGCCAATCGTCCCTTTTAAAAAGCCATACGTCGGACGCTCACTCTTTTCATCGTAAATCGCCGCTAACAGTTCGACTTCAGGGTGCGTGGCAAGCAAAGAGGCTAAGCGTTTATGGTGCGTGGTGATGACGATTTTCATCTCTTTATCGATAAGCTTTTCGATCATCACTTTAAAGAGATTCGCCGCTTCATCGGCGTCTGTTCCAAGTTCGATCTCATCGACACCAATGAGTGCTACTTTTTTACCAAAGAGTTTACTAAACTCACTCATCCGCCCTGCAAAAGTGGAGATGTCATTTTTAACATTTTGCGGATCATCCAAAATCGCAAACACCTCTTTGAACGAACCAATGCTCGAATGTTTCGCATCAATGCGCATCGGAAGAAGGTATTTACTCAAAATCGCCGCCGTCAAAATGGATTTAAGCAGCATCGTTTTACCACCGGCATTTACACCCGTGATCATCAAGACCTGTTTGCTAAAATCAATCGTAATCGGTTTGGGATTGGCAAGGGCAGGATGCGCAAAGTTTTCAAGTTTGATGGCATTGGTTTTGGAGGGAAGCACAAACTCCATATCTTTTTCTCTGGCGTACGCGACTCTGGCATAGTACGCATCAAAGCGGTCAAACTCTTTGTTCACAAACCCTAAAAATTTGAGCTGTTTGGTAAACACCGACGAGATTTGCTTCGCGTACTTGTACACCAACTCTTCTTTGCGGTCGATTAGTTCACTCTCACGACTCGCCAACTTTGCAAGCGCTTCGGGTACGACATAGAAAAAACCGCTGCTACTGCGCCCGATGACATTGCCTTTGAGGACATGGTTAAACCCACCACGTACCAAAAGTGCCTCTTGATTGTTGATGTAGTGAATTTGTTTATCGGCAAGGTAAAGAGCGATTTTTTCGGTCGAGATCAGACGGCGAAGCGTGCTGTTCATCTCCTCTTTGACCATTTTAAGGCTTTGAGCGATGCTCGCAAACTGTTCATCTACGCTGGATTTGAGCTCACCTTTTTCATCAAAATAAGCGCAAATTTGCGCGACTTCGGCAGGGATGAGAATGCGCTCCATCCATTCGCCAAGGCTCTGGTCGTTCAGCATATGTTTAAGATACTGCATATAATTGATGATCTGTACAAACGCAAAAATCTCACTAAGACGCAAAATGCCCATTTTACTCAGGTGCATCAGTGCCACATCCAAAGAGGGAACTTCCGGCAAAGGCTTCAAGCGATCGCGTGTGAGCAGTTCATGGATCAATTTATAATGAAGATTCGCATCGCCCTCCATAAACAGAGGTTTTTCGCGCGCTAAAAAGTGTTTAAATCCGGTCGCATAATCGACCAGATCGAGTTTTGAAAAAAGCTTTTCCATGAGGGCGTTACTTCACCTTTTCCAGTTTACATGTAGCCATATCGATCACAATACCTTTATCATTTGGGTTCTTGTCATTTGCAATAAAACTAAGCGTTCCACTCACAAACACAAACGTCTCCAACGAGATTTCACGCCCGTCGCAATAGAGTGTTTTACCCTGTTTAAACGCACTGATCATCATGCGATTTGATTCACTGTTCTCACGATTATGGGCTTCATACCACCACGCAATCCCAATGAAAACCACCAGAAAAAGAAAAAGTCCTATTTTTGCTTTGTGAGAGAATGTACTCTTTTTAGCATAGAGCACCGAAACAACCAGAAGTACCACCGCTAAAAAAAGTAAAAATTGCATCACATGGCTCCTCGAAGCTGATAGGTTATGTCCCCTGCGCCAAAACTGATCACCAACCCTTCATCAAAAATATGTTGGTTCGCTTCGCAAGGAAATATCTCTATACTATCATTATTTCGGTAAACACGCGGTGGGAAAAGTGGCTTATAGCGTGCGAACTCTTTTTCAAAGTCGATAAAAACCTCTTTTTCCCCTGCACGCCACACAGGTAAAATCACGAGCTGATCGACCCCTTCAAAGCAGTTGACAAAACTTTGCAAATTATCAACCGTGCGTGAATATTTGTGTGGTTGCCAGATGGCAGTGATCTTTTTTAGCCCCATCAGAGCAGCATATTGTGTCGCAGACTCCAGTGTTGCTTTGATCTCGGTGGGGTGATGCCCGTAATCATCAATCAGTGCAAAGTTTTCATGTTTGCTCAAAAGATCAAAACGTTTTTTGATGCCTTTGTACTGTTTGAGTTTCTCACGCGCCGTTTCCACATCCATCTCATGCAAGCTCGCCAAAATTGCCAGTGACGCATCCAGCGCCATATGAGCCCCTATTCCCCACACCTCAAAACAACCCAAATCTTTGAGCACAAAGGAGGTAAAAGGCTCACCATCACGCATCACGGTTTTAATGTCGCTGATGTCACGACTTGGATAGAGACGATCAGCTTCAAGCTCCGTAAGCGTGCTTAAAAAAGGATCTTCCGCGTTAATGACGCGAATCTTCGCACTCTCCAAAAAGTGTCTGTAAGCCCCATAAAATCGGTCATAATCGTAGTTATAATACTCCATATGTTCCGGCTCTGCGTTGGTGACAATCGCGATGTAGGGATTGGAATTTAAAAAGCTCGCATCACTCTCATCGGCTTCAAAAATGACATTATTGCCCTCTTTGTAGTACATGTTTGAGCCATACTGCTTGCTCTCCGCACCAATGACCAAAGAGCCCTCGACCATCGAAGCGAGCATCGCACTGGTCGTACTTTTGCCATGCGCTCCACAGACGGAGAAAACACGTCTGTTTTTTAAGATAAACAAAAGCGCCTCACGACGAGGCATGATCGTCATTCCTTTTTCACGTGCACGTACAAGTTCGATGTTATCGGGTTTAATGACCGCAGAAAAAACGACCAAATCTTGGTCAGTAATGCACGCAGGATCGTGTGGAATATGCACAGGAATGCCCATCTCTTCGAGCCCTGCGGTAATTTTGCTTGCTTTCACATCGGAGCCTGTGATTTCGTAGCCCTCTTGTTTTAAATATTTAGCTAAGGCAGAAAGCCCAATGCCACCAATGCCTACAAAATGAACTTTTTTCAACCAATATCCTTATCTATTTTTTATACGCTTTCCAAGCTAAGCTTGAAAAGCTACGCTGCGCTGTGCGCTAAAGCTTGCCTTTTGCAAGGCAGAAATGGTACCGCTTTACTCTTTACATGTAAAGCTACGCTTTTCTAGAAAGAGGCGATAACCTCTTTGATCTCTTTTAAGATCTGCTCTGTTTTTTCACTGTTTTCCACAAGTGCGATACGCACATAATGCTCGCCGATGCCGCCGCGTCCTAGAAAACGACCCGGTAGTACTTTGATATTTTTTTGCTCATACAGTTTACATGTAAAGATCAAATCATCTTTTACCTCTAGCCAAACGTAAAACGTTGCGTCAACCTCTGCCACACCCAAAATCTCATGTGCAAGGCGCAGATTTTTCGCGTATTGCGCACGAGAGAGTTCCACATGCTCCATGTCGTTCCATGCAAGCGCTGAAGCCATTTGAAGGGGCAAGGGAATACCTGCACCCACATACGTTCGATACTTCATATACCCACACAAAATTTTCTCATCGCCTGCAATAAAGCCAGAGCGAAGCCCTGGCGCGGAGCTTCGTTTGGAGATAGAATTGATCACCAACACATTTTTAAACGTATCATTGCCAACATGTAAACTTGCTTCCAAAAGCGAAGGTGGTTTTTCGTCCACGTAAATTTCACTGTAACACTCATCGTTTAAGAGAACAATGTCGTATTTAAGTGCAAATTTCACCCATTCTCCGAGCTCCTCAAGGGTTAAAACAGAGGTCGTTGGGTTATTGGGAAAGTTTAAAATAATCAAATCCGCCTCTTTTAAAGCAGGCAAATTGATGTCCGGTTTAAAGCCATTCTCTTGGGTTAGATTCAGATGCACCACACGTGCGCGACTCGCAATCGCGGCACCCTCGTAGATCTGATAAAAAGGGTTCGTGTATGCCATGACGGGCTCAGCTGTGTCATGCAGGAGGTATTGTGGAAAATTAAACAGCACCTCTCTCGTACCAAAGGTCGAGAGCAGTTCAGAGGGTTTCAGTTCAACACCAAAACGTTTTTTCACAAACGCGCGCTGTGCTTCATTCACAGACGCTTCACCCGAAGATTTGGGGTATTTGTTTAACAAAGCACTGTTTTGTTTCAACGCTTCTTGAATAAAATCAGGCGTCTCAAACTGCGGCTCGCCAATGGTGAGAGAAACCTCTGGATACGCACTACTCGGCACAATATCTTTCAATAGCTCACTTAATTTTTCAAAGGGATAGGGTTCAAAATGCAATGGTTTTCCTTTTACATGTAAAACAGTTTTTTAGTAGGGCATGCCAAATTTTTGGGTGATAAGTTCACCCTCTTCATTGATATACAGATAATACAGCAGATCTTTTTTCACGCTTAAGCCTGCTAGATAACGAAGCGCCAAATTGGCTTGCAATGAAGCAATGTGCATCACAATCGGTGCAGCAATGCCAGCAGGTGTTTTATTGCTGATCTGAAACGCTTTAAAACTACTCTTCTCAAAAAAACAGACTTGTCCGTTAAACGCTTCGACGGAGCCGTAAAGCCATGGGGTTTTCACCTCTTTGGCGTACAGATCAATGAGAGAGCGTGTTGGCAAATTATCGGTCGCATCGATGATGAGATCGACGTCAATACCTTTACATGTAAACGCTTCCAAACGACCAATATGCGCCTGAACGTTGACATAAGGGCAACGGCTTTCGATGCTCTCTTTGACCACACTCGCTTTGAGTTTTCCTTCATCGCCTAGTTTAAACGCGATCTGGCGGTGGATGTTATGCAGACTCACCTCATCAAAATCAACCAAGTGAATCTCACCAATGCCTGAGCTTCCTAGCGCATACGCTAAAGAGCTTCCAAGCCCACCGCAACCGATGATCACGATCTTTTTTGCTTGTAAATTTTGCTGTGTCTCTTCTCCCCACAGCTGAACTTGTCTGTGGAAATAGTGCATCATGCGTTTTCTCTTCTGCTCACCTGTTTTTTCCATCCCCACAGTTTGCGTGCTTCGACAAGACTCTCTTTTTCAAGAGTCGCGACCAGCATCTCTTCTTTATCGCCAAGCGTTAACTCCACATCACCAAACGGTGAAATCAAGCTACTTTTGCCGTAAAACTGCCACGTCTCTTCGTCTTTATAACTTCCCACACGGTTCGCGCGCAAGATGTAAACGTTGTTCAGCATCGCGCGCATTTTTAAAAGTTCTTCCCAACGGGATGCGGAGTCAAACGTCGAAGAGGTCGGCGTGAGTACGACATCCACATTTTTCTTCATCACTTCCATCCAAACGGTGTCAAAATGAAGCTCATAACCGCTCACGATTCCAAAGCGAATGCCATTCAATAAAAAGATCGGTAAGGTGTATTTAGAGACCGCATTGGCAAAAAACTTCTCTTCATTCCAGTGTTTATAATTAATCAAAAATTGCTGATCGAAAAAATGTACCGATTTGGGAGAAAAATGGGCGTTGCTTTTGTAGCAAAACTCCCCTTTGATGTTCACAATCGGCGCGATAACATGCAAATCATACTCGGCACACAATTTTTTTAAAACCTCGATTTTATGGTTAGACTGCTCTTTGATCATCGAAAGTGGCATGCTCTCTAGCTCTTTAAAAAAGCTGTTGAGTGCGTATTCGCTGATTAAAACAACTTCAACCTCTTTTTGCTTGCAGATACGAAAATAGTAATCGAGTTTCGCCTCACTCATCGGAAGCGTGCTGAGTTGCAATGCCGCTATTTTCATGCCAACACTTCCTTCTCTTGCAATTTCGTATAGGTCAACTTTGCCTCTTCGAGCATTTTGGTCGCCTCTTTAAGAATGGCGATCCCTTCTTGGTACTTTTTCATCCCCTCTTCTAAGGAGAGTTCAGGGTTGGAAAGGTTCTCTAAAATTGTTTTTGCACTCTCAAGTTTTGCTTCAAAACTTTGCTCTTTTTCTGCCATTTTACTCAACCTTTTAGGTGCACTAAACTTTTGATTCCAGTGCTTTTTTAATGTAAAAATCAAATTTATCATACTCAACCAAAAAGGCATCATGCCCATATTGGCTATCGATGCAGACATAATCGACACGGTCAGCTCGTCCCATATTTTCCAGCGTTGTCTTAATCAACGCCATCTCTTCGGGCATAAACAGGCAATCGCCTTGAAACGAAATCAGGGTCAGTTTGGCTTTGATATGCTTGATCGAATCTTCCAACGAGTCATAATTACGCGTCGCATCAAAAATATTCATCGCTTTGATGATGTAAAGGTAACTGAGTGGATCAAACCGCTTGGCAAAGCTGTAACCGTTGTACTCCATGTAACGTTCGACTTGAAAACGCCCAAAAAGCTCGTACAAACCGTCCGTTTCAACGTAATTACGCCCAAATTTTTTGTTCATCGAATAAGGACTTAAAAAGCTAATATGCCCCGCCATGCGACCAATCGCAAAGCTCAGCAGTCCCTCTTCTTCAAAATCAGAGGCGTCGTAATTGCCATTTTTAAACCGCGGGTCATTGACGATGCCCTCTATCGCGATTTTATTCCACGCAATCGCCCAAGGACCTGTTGCATACGTGGTCGCAAGCAAAATCACCCGTTTGGCAAAATCAGGATACTCAATGGACATACAAAGCCCTTGCATCCCACCTAGTGAACCCCCAATGATCGCATACGCCTCTTTAATGCCAAGGCGTGCAAAAAGGTTCATTTGCGCTCTGACCATATCGCTGATCGTTAAAACAGGAAATTTCAGACGCAATGGCTCTTTGGTTTTAGGATTGATACTCATGGGACCCGTGGAGCCAAAACAGCTTCCCAAAATGTTGACACAGATGACGCAAAACTTCGTCGTATCAATGATCTTGCTATCCCCAATGAGCGGATCCCACCACCCTGCTTTGGTCTCGCCTTCATAACGACCTGCCGCATGGTAACTTCCCGTAAGGGCATGAAAAACCACGATGACATTGCTTTTGGTCTCGTTCATTTCACCGTACATCTCATACTTGAGATCGTAGGTTTCTAAGATACGCCCACTCTCCAAATAGAGCGGTTCATCAAAATGGGCAACGGTCGTTTGAATTTTCACACCATTCCTTCTTACTTTTTACCACGGTTTTTGGGTTTTGCCCCAAAAACCTACGCTTGCCGCTGTGGCACTGAAGCTTGTCTCTTTCGAGACAGAATATTTTTTACATGTAAAACATATAATGCTTAGTTCACTCTGTAATTAGGTGCTTCGTGGGTGATGATAACATCATGCACGTGGCTCTCTTTAAGACCCGCACTCGTAATTTCAACAAATTCCGCTTTCTCTTGGTAATCAAGAATATCACGCGCACCCACATATCCCATAGAAGATCGGAGGCCGCCGACCATTTGGAAAATGACATCGCGAATCGAACCCGCATGAGGCACGCGTCCTTCAATGCCCTCGGGGACTAGTTTATCCGCCGCCGTTCCCTCTTGGAAATAACGATCGCTGCTTCCTTTGGTCATTGCGCCAATGCTTCCCATACCGCGATACGTTTTGTATTGACGTCCTTGATACGTGATAAATTCACCTGGACTCTCATCGGTTCCAGCAAGCAGACTTCCGACCATAACGCTTTGCGCACCTGCGGCTAACGCTTTAGCAAAATCGCCAGAATATTTGATACCGCCATCAGCAATGACGGGAACACCGTGTTTTTTACCCACTTCGGCACACTCTTCAATCGCAGAAATCTGAGGCACACCCACGCCTGAGACAATACGCGTTGTACAAATGCTTCCAGGTCCAATGCCTACTTTAATACCGTCCACACCCGCAGCCACTAAGGCTTCAGCCGCTTCGGAGGTTGCGATATTTCCCGCAATAATATCCACTTTAAGCTCTTGTTTAATCAGTTTAACCGTATCAATAATCCCTTTGGAATGCCCATGTGCCGAATCAAGCACCAAGACATCGACACCTGCCTCTTCTAAAGCACGCGCACGCTCTAGCTGACCGACACCAATGGCAGCACCGACACGAAGTCTTCCAAAACTATCTTTGTTCGCATGCGGATACTCTTGACGTTTTTTAAGATCTTTGATCGTAATAAGACCTGCTAGTTTATTGTTTTCATCGACGATAGGAAGTTTTTCCACTTTATTGGTTCTGAAAATCGCCTCAGCGTCATCCAAGGTCGTTCCTTTTTTGACGGTAATCAGAGGCATCTTCGTCATCAACTCTTCGACGTTTTTGCTGTAGTCATTTTCAAAACGAAGGTCACGATTGGTTAAGATACCAATGAGTGTATCATTATCATCAATGACAGGAACGCCTGAAATGCGGTACTCTGACATAATGCTAAGCGCTTCTTTAAGCGTAGCGGTTGCTTTAATGGAGACAGGATCGATGATGATGCCACTCTCACTTTTTTTAACCCGTCTGATCTCGCGCACCTGAGAGTCGATGTCCATATTTTTGTGAATAATACCAATACCCCCAAGACGCGCCATCATAATTGCTGCACGGTGTTCCGTTACCGTATCCATTGCCGCGGAGACAAGAGGGATATTGAGAGTGATATTTTTCGTTAGTTTTGTTTTAATATCGACCTCTTTGGGCAAAATCTCTGAATATTTTGGAACCAATAATACGTCTTCAAATGTCAATGCTCTTTTTCTAATTTTCATGGTGTGTCCTTATAACCCTAATTCTCTCTCTAAGCTCAGCGCCCCATCTAAGAGTGCTTGCTCACCGTACGCTTGAGCGATCAATTGACCACCAACAGGTAGCCCTTTACTATCGTTTCCAAGAGGAACTGAAATACCTGGAAGTCCTGCAAGATTGAGTGAAATCGTGTAAATATCACTCAAATACATCTCCAACGGATCCGCTTTTGAACCAAACTCGAAGGCAGTGGTTGGTGTGACTGGCATAAAAATCAGATCTGCCTCTTTAAAAATCGCCTCATACTGCGCCTTGATAAAATGGCGCGCCTTTTGTGCTTTGATGTAATACGCATCGTAATAACCACTGCTTAAAACAAACGTCCCCAGTAAAATTCTTCGCTTAACCTCTTCGCCAAACCCAAGACTTCGACTTTGAATAAACATCTCTTTCAGGTTTTCATTGCTTCCACGGTTACCATAACGCACACCATCGTAACGGCTCAAGTTCGCACTCGCTTCTGCGGTAGCAATCACATAATACGCCGCGATGTCATATTTGTTATTGATGAAATTGCGATAGATAATTTTATGACCCACTTTTTCAAGCGCACGAATACCATCCATCATGCGTTCACGCACTTCAGGACTGGCTTCGTTCAAATAATTTTCGATGACGGCAATCGTCATTTTACGATCCGCATTGAGCTTATCTGCCACACTTTGATGCGCTATAGTGGCACTCGTAGAGTCTTTAGCTTCATGCCCTGCGATAATGTCATACAAAATCGCCGCATCTTCAACGTTTTGCGTAATTGGTCCAATCTGGTCTAAGGAGCTTGAATAGGCACCCAAACCGTAGCGACTCACTTTTCCATAGGTGGGTTTAAGTCCCACACAGCCACAAAAAGCCGCTGGTTGGCGAATACTTCCACCCGTGTCACTGCCAAGCGCTGCAATGGCGATACCACCTGCAACCGCAGCGGCACTGCCACCACTGCTGCCGCCTGGAACGCATTTGGAATTGTGAGGGTTGAGCGTTTTACCATAAAATGAGGATTCGGTGGAGCTTCCCATCGCAAACTCGTCCATATTGGTACGACCAAAGGGAGAGAGTCCATGACGAAGCATGTTATCGATGACGGTCGCGTTGTAAGGGGCAACATAGCCTTGCAGGATGTTCGAACCGCTCGTCACTTCCCAACCATTCACTTGAATATTGTCTTTAATCGCAATCGGAATGCCAGAACCGCACTCACTGATCGGTTTACATGTAAGCTGTTCAATGTACGCACCCAGCTCTTTTTTCGCTTCAATCGCTTTTTTTAAATCTTCGCGTATCTCAGCAATGGCTTCCGCAGGGAGACCTAATGCCTCTTTCAACGTAATCAATGGTGATCCTTTAACTTTTTCGTTCTTTGATTGATCAGATAAACACACACGCCAATGACCGCAAAAATCGCACCAATGGTTGTGAAAACAAAGCTAAGCTCCACAGGAGCGCTCAAATCAACCATTGAGTGCCTCGTGACATCGATGGCACAGCTCTTCTTCGCTTTTCGATCGGTATTTCCAACAACGTGGGCATTTGCACTTCGTTGCTTTAAGGATTTTAAATGTATCGCCTGCTACTTCAAACAGACCCATTTCGCCCTCTTCGTTGTGCTCAATCACTTTACTGACCGTAAACCAATCTTCCGCGTCCACTTTTTCGAGTGTCGCAATTTTTGCAGATGTGGTTTGAATGACTAACTCTAGAGTTGATTTGATGATTTTCTCTTTTTTCAGTGCATCAACAATCTCAAAGAATTTCTCACGCGCTTCGACCATATACGCTTCATCAAACGCCGTTGTCATTGCAGGAAGTGATTCATACACAAGATCAAACACACTCTCACCTTTTTGTTTTAAAATGGCAGGTGCGTACTCCATCATCTCATCAATCGTATAGGTCAACGTTGGTGCCATCAGCACCATCAATTTCTCCGCAATAAGCGCCATTGCACTCTGCGCTGAGAGGCGAATCGTGTCATTTTTAGCGTTACAATAGAGTCTATCTTTGGAAATATCGAGGTAAATACCGCTGAGCTCCACCGCAATAAAATGGTTCAAAAGTGCAAATCCTTTGGAGAATTCATACTCTCTAAAATACCCCTGCGCCTCATCAAAAACCGCTTTGGCATGCACTAAAATCCATTGATCAAGTACGCCCATCTGATCGTACGGCAAAATCGTCTCTAAATCGTTGATATTTGCCAATAAAAATCGGAACGTATTACGAATTTTACGGTACTGCTCGCTGATCTGTTTTAAGATGTTATCGCTGATTTTAAGATCGGTGGTGTATTCACTGGTTCCAACCCAAAGACGCAAAATCTCGACGCCATGGCTTTTCGCAATATCAGTCGGAGCAACCACATTGCCCTTGGATTTGCTCATTTTTTCACCCTTCTCATCGACCGTAAATCCGTGCGTTAAGATTTTACCGTACGGTGCAATGCCGTTATTGGCGGTACTGACTAACAGTGAGCTTTGGAACCAACCGCGGTGTTGATCGCTTCCTTCCAAGTACATCGACGCTGGGTAATCACCTGCGTCGTAATCAGGTGACTGAAGCACCGCTTTCCACGTACTTCCACTGTCAAACCAGACATCCAAGATGTCCATGACTTTTTCAAGGTTTTCAGGCTTATAACCGCTATTTTCAACCAAAAGATCTTCAATCTCCAAATCCCACCACGCATCCGCACCTTTTTCTTCAAAGATGTTCGCAATATGCGTCACAACGTTCGTATCAAAGATCGGTTTACCCGTTGTTTTATCTCTAAAAAAGGCGATAGGAACACCCCAGTCACGTTGACGAGAGATACACCAATCAGGGCGATTTTCGATCATCGAACCTAAACGGTTGATGCCTGATTTTGGGTAGAAACGAACCTTTCCCAGCTCGTCCATCGCCATTTTACGAAGGCTCTCACGTCCACCAATAGCTTCATCCATCGCGACAAACCACTGTTTGGTTGCACGGTAAATAACCGGCTGATGCGTTCTCCAACAAAACGGATACGAGTGGGTGAATTTGGAGCATTTTAAAAGTCTATCGCCTAAAAGCTCTAAAATACGTTCGTTGCATTTAAAAATATGCTCGCCTACAAAACTTTCCGCATCTGGAAGTAGTCCTAAACGAACCACGGTTTCATCGTAGCAACCGCGCTCATCCACAGGCATAATCACTTCCAAACCGTAACGAAGCCCTACTTTGTAGTCTTCATCGCCATGCCCAGGAGCCGTATGAACACAGCCACTGCCGCCATCCATTGTGACATGTTCGCCTAAAACGAATTGGGATTGACGACCATTAAGTGGATTGATTGCAAAGCTGTTTTCAAGCACGCTAGCTTTAAACGTCTTAACGATTTCGCCTTTCACCACACCTTGCTCTAGAAGCTTTACATGTAAAGGCTCAGCCACGATATAACCGTCACTGGTCAGCACATAGTTTTCTTCGGGACTAAAGGCAATTCCCACGTTTGCAGGCAGTGTCCAAGGCGTAGTCGTCCAGATAATGACCGAAGCATCCGTGCTAATGTCAAGTTTGGCTTTCGCTTCAGGTGTAAGTGCAAAGGCTACGAAGATGGAGTAATCTTCTTTGTCTTCGTACTCCACTTCGGCTTCGGCTAAAGCACTACGCGCCGCCCATGACCAGTAAACGGGTTTACTGCGCTCAACCAAAAGTCCTTTGTCTGCAACACCGCACAATGCACGGTAGATGTCCGCTTCAAATTTAAATTTCATCGTCATATACGGATTGTCCCAATCGCCAATGACGCCTAAAGATTTAAACTCTTCACGTTGAATATCAATAAATTTGCGCGCATGTTCACGACACAATTCGCGAATTTTACTCTTTGGCAGTGCGTCTTTTTTCTCTTTTCCAAGATTTTTTTCGACCTGTTGCTCAATCGGTAAACCATGGCAATCCCAACCCGGAACATAACGTACTTTTTCACCAAAAAAATAGTGGGTTTTAACGATCACATCTTTAAGAATTTTATTGAGTGCATGTCCGATGTGAATGTGCCCGTTGGCATACGGGGGGCCATCGTGAAGAATAAATGTCATGGGGGCATTTTCTCTGTTTTGAATCATTTTTGCATAAGCGCTCTCTTCTTTGGAAAACCACTTAGCATAGCGTGCAGGCTCGTTTTGAGGGAGGTTTCCGCGCATTGGAAAATCGGTCTGAGGAAGAAGCAAGGTCTCTTTATAGTCCATCTATTTATCTCTCCTTGGAAGCTACAACTCTTTACATGTAAGCTCTCTAAAATGAGGCAAGTTTATCTAAAAACGATTTAAGAAGCACTTACGGTATAATGTGCGATACGTTATGACTCAAAGTTTTGCTCTGCCAACGGCGTTGGCAAGCTTTAGCGCCCTAGTGGCTAACGTAAGTCAAAAGAGTTTTACTTTTTTGACGTCATCAAAATCAAAAAGGTACTCTTATGAAAAGCTCTTTGATCGTTGTGGGAAAAGCATTGCGATACAATCTGCCATTTTTAAATTACATTCATGCCACTATTACCAAACATCTTGATCTTCCCGATCAAACCGTCTACATCGATAAAAATGATAAGGACCTCTTTTTTGTCCTCGAAGAGTCTATTGCGCATGCCGATGAAATCGTCATTGTCACCTCCAACGACAGCTTCAATTTGGTTAATAAGGTCATCGCAACACTGGGTGAAGAGTCTTTGGAACTCAAAGGTGGCATGCTCATTCCTTCCAAAGCGGTTCGTTTCGAAGACAATAGCTACCTTTTAGACCGATCTGGCAAACACATTAATGTGGTCAAAGCACGTGAAAACAGACAATTACCACCACTTCTGATTCAAAACAGCAATGCTTCGGCACTTTTTTCGATTATCAACATTGATGAAGATTCCCTCAAAATTCTCGTCGAACCGCTGGCTCAAAACTATGAAATTCGCATCACCCCGACCACTATTATCGATGGCTGGATCAATGTTGAAGCAATCTCCAACAAATACGGCAATTTGGAGAGTTTCTTTAAAGCCGTCAAAGCACTTCTGCCTCAAAAAGTCATCAACCACCCAGACGTCATCATGCACATCGCACAATGTTTGGAAAGCGAAGGACAGACACTCAGCATTGCTGAGAGTTGTACGGGAGGATTGATTGCTTCCATGCTTACCAAACGTTCAGGCGTTTCGGCTGTTTTTAAAGGTGGGCTTGTGACCTACTCCAATGAAATTAAAGAGTCATGGCTCGGTGTCAGCCCCGAAACAATCGATCAGTTTGGAGCCGTAAGTGAACTGTGCGTGCGTGAAATGCTAGAAGGCGTGCTCAATGCGAGTCTTTCTGATTACGCAATTGCCACCAGTGGCGTAGCTGGTCCTACGGGAGGCAGCATTGAAAAACCTGTGGGCACTGTTTATGTTGGAGCGCGTAACAAAAAGGGCGATGTACTTATTGAGCGGCTTCTCTTAGAAGGTGATCGAGAGTACATTCAAACGCAAAGTGCCTATCATGCTTTAAAGTTGCTTTTACATGTAGGAGAGTATTTTTTTAAAAAGTGAAAAAATGCCTTGACAAATGAAATTTTTTTCTCTATAATTTCAGCCTCATTACGAGAAGAACGGTGAACGACTCGTTAGCTCAGTCGGTAGAGCATCTCCCTTTTAAGGAGGTGGTCGATGGTTCGAATCCATCACGGGT
Source organism: Sulfurospirillum sp. SCADC (assembly GCF_000743525.1). Lineage (GTDB taxonomy): Bacteria > Campylobacterota > Campylobacteria > Campylobacterales > Sulfurospirillaceae > Sulfurospirillum. The sequence goes on from NZ_JQGK01000018.1 coordinate 58,333, forward strand.
CACCACTTTTATCTGTGCGACCCCATCGTCTAGTGGTCCAGGATCCCGCCCTTTCACGGCGGTTACAGGGGTTCAAATCCCCTTGGGGTCGCCATATATATTTCTTCTTTAGTGTCCCAGATGGTCGCTTAGCTCAGTTGGTAGAGCGCCACCCTTACAAGGTGGATGTCATAAGTTCGAGTCTTATAGCGACCACCATTTATGCGCGGCGGTAGTTCAGTTGGTTAGAATATCGGCCTGTCACGCCGGGGGTCGCGGGTTCGAGCCCCGTCCGCCGCGCCACGATCTATTTTTCCCTCAGCATTTTCTCATTTGTTATGAAACTGCCTGAGCATGACTCGTTAGCTCAGTCGGTAGAGCATCTCCCTTTTAAGGAGGTGGTCGATGGTTCGAATCCATCACGGGTCACCATTGTCCTAAACAAACACACTTGTGCGACCCCATCGTCTAGTGGTTAGGACACCGCCCTCTCAAGGCGGGAACGGGGGTTCAAGTCCCCCTGGGGTCGCCATTTTCCCTAGATTAAACTCTATTACCTCTTTGGTTTATTCCTTCATTTTCATACACATCAATTTCATGTTTATACTCAGGATTGGCTTTTTTAAGCTCTTCATCCATAAAAGCAATGAGTTTTGCATCTGCATTGTGATGGCTGGCTACTAATAAAACAAAATTAAGATAGATTTTCGCAACTTTAGGAGCTATGCCTTTTTCTTTGAGCGGAAAAGGGCACTCTTTGGCTGCTTTTAAAATAGCACTGGTAAGCTCATTGCGCGTTGTGGTGCGTTTAGCGGCAATATCAATCAGCGCTTCAATAGCAATTTTTCGCTCTTTTTCTTCCTGTTCCGGGGTATGGGATACTTCAATAATCACTGTTTTTTGCATATTGGAGACAAGAATAAAAAGAGAGATTAAGACGATAGCAATAACAACCACAACCGTGATAATGAGATAATTCTCTTGCATGAAGGAGAGCCTCTTAAATTTTTGCCTATTATAGCACAACTTAGAAAGAGGGGAAAAGTTCCTCCCCTCTTTTCGTTTACGCTGTTTTTCTCATATCACGTTTAGGATAGGCAAAGGCAATAACAAGGCTTACGATGACAATCGTGTAGTAGACAAACGGTGGAATAGGAATCGGGTCACCTGCGGCGTACGAGTGCATGCCTGAGAGGTAAAAGTTCACACCAAAATAGGTCATAATGATCGAAGAAAAGGCAACGGTTGATGCCACTGCAAACGCAAAAGGGGTGCTAAGCTTAGGCACAAATCTAAAATGCACAACGGCCGCATAAATCAAAATTGAGACCAATGCCCACGTCTCTTTTGGATCCCAACCCCAATATCTACCCCAAGACTCATTCGCCCAAACGCCGCCTAAAAAGTTGCCCACAGTCAGAAGGCTTAAACCTAAAATCATCGCCATTTCATTAATGCGTGTTGCTTCAACAATATTGCGATCAATCTCTTCGTTACGTTTCGATGTTTTTTTGTCACGCAAAATAAAAAGAATTAACGTAAACAGGCCTAAAATAGCACACAATCCAAAGAAACCGTAACTTGCCGTAATCACTGAAACGTGGATATTAAGCCAATAGGATTTTAAAACAGGTACAAGATTCGTAATTTGAGGATCCATCCAACTCAAGTGTGCTACAAAAAGCGTCACACCCGTTAGAATCGATGTTAGGGCTAGAGAGACAACCGATTGGCGCGAGAAGAAAATACCTGAGAGTGCTAACGCCCACGCAATGTAGATCATAGACTCATAGCCATCACTCCATGGTGCGTGCGTTGAGATATACCATCTAAGTCCTAATCCTCCTGTGTGCGTTAAAAATGCCATAAAATTGATGGCAAAAACTATTTGTGTCACTGTCCCAATACGTAGAGTTGGTTTAAGCATTTTAGCAAAGATAAAACAGAGTAAGACTAAACCGCTTAAAAGATACACCGGAGTCAAACGCTCAAAAATCTTCGCATGGTTAAAGAAAATTTCTGCTTTAATGCGACTCTCATTGGGAATAATTTCAGAGCCATACTGCTCTTGGTAGGACTGCAACTTTTCAAGTGCTTTATTGGCACTTTCCCAACTGCTTTTTTCCAATCCTTCACTGATCGCTTCAAAATAGCCACCAAGAAGCGCTCTGACTTCATCGCCCTCTTGTTTGGAGAAATTCATCACCGCTTCTTGAGGTGCAAACCAGCGTTTGGAGAGGTCATTTTGTTTGGGAATCATTTTAAACACTTCACCCGTATAGACCATATAGCAGATGTTAACGCGTTCGTCTACTTTAAGGATGTCTTTATCGAACTGATTGCGAAGGGCTGGTTTTTTACGATTCGCCTCTTCTGAGTATTTGGTGAGTTTAAAAGCATGATCGCCCTCTTTTTCAAAAAAGTCATTGAATGAGGCGTATTTTTGATTTTCAGCAATGCCAATGATTTTTTTAAGCTCAGGATGAAACACTTTAATAATCGGCAGACTTTGCCACTCCGCAGGTGAACTCATCATACTGAGCGCTACTTGATTGGCACTCATGCCCTGAAAGGTTGATCCACCATAAATTTTATTTAAAAGCTCCGTGGAAACTGTATCGATAGGTTTGATTCTTCCATCGGCACTTTGAACCAACAGCCTTCCAAATTGATCGGCATGTTTGACATCGTACTGTTTTAAAAAAGCGATGTAATCTTCTGTTGTATACGTCGTAGCCGCCTGTAACCCACTGCTGTGCATCAACGAAAGCCCTAGGAAAAGTGCTAAAAAAAGCGATTTCATCTTCGTCATATCTCTTTGCACCATGGTTGCTAGTTTACGAAAACGGCTTTTTGGATTGAGCAGGTTGGAAAAAAGACCAAGAGATAAGAGAAAATAGCCAAAATAGGTTGGGAGTTTTCCAGGATCGTTATTGACAGACAAAATGGTTCCTTTTTCATCGGTATCGTACGAGCTTTGGAAGAAACGAAAGCCACGGTAATCGAGTACATGGTTCATGTAGATACGAAAAGGCATGTGTACCCCTTTTTCTGTGTCCACCACTTCAACTTCACTGGCATAGGACATCGGAGACATGGAACCAGGGTAGCGATCAAGTTGAAATTCATTGAGTTTGATGTCAAAGGGAAGTTCAAAGATTTGTGAACCCCATTCAAAGATAAAAGGCACACCTGCGATCATCTCTTTGGTTGGGGCACCCTGGCTTCCTTTTCCGTGACCAAACAGAGCAACCTCTTTGGTTTCGCCTTTGAAGCTGACATCGACGATGATCGCAGATGTCGCAGTACCTTTTGCCATAGGTGTTTTATCTTCAATGACTTTTTCTTTCCCTTTTAAGCCGATGTAGCGTGGGGCGAAATTGACATTACCGATGGTATAAAGCTGCCCTGTGATGAACTCCTCTTTGGTATCGGCTGCATATTCGCCCCGTTTGTTTTCAACCATTTTGAACCATGCGATTTTCGATTTTGTGGAGAAGTAAAATTTGCCCTCTTCTAAGCTAAACGCGATGATCTCTTTGGTACTTTGCACCGGTTTGGCATTGAAACTAAATAGATATTCACTGGTTTCGTAGGTTTCGCCCTCTTTGAGCACAACGCTCAAGCTTTCGCCATAACCACTGAGCATCATCGAAATCATTGGTACCCCCTGAGGATCATCCACAACTTTTGCCGTTGCATTGGGCAGATACTCTTTAAATTTTACAACCGCTTGATCGCCGCCCACATCAAAGGCAAACGAAAATCGATTCCCACCAATGCGTGAAATCAGTTGAGGCTTGGCATAACTGTACGTTTTTCCCTCTTTAAGAGCACTGGCTTGAATAAACGCATCGCTAGAGATAACCTTATTTTCCAGCATTCCATTTCTTACATGTAAAGATCCTTCAAAGCCAAAGTAACGTGTAACGCCTGAGCCTATGAGGATAAAAATAAAACTGAGATGGAAAAGAAAGGAAGGAAGCTTGTCAAGGGTATACATTTTATATCGGATTATATTGTAGATGAGAATGACACATAAGGAGACTTGAAGTAACTCAAACCACCAAGAGGTATAAATCAGTGCCCAACTGGTTTCGACACCAAAATCATTTTCAATAAACGTCGCAACACCACTAAAAAGTCCAAAAAACAGTAAAAGAATGATCGCTGACTTCATCGAAAAAACCTGCTTCAATACAAAATCCATAAAACTCCCTCGGCTGGAAAATAAGACTTCTTTCATCGTGTTTTTAACGTGCATGGCGACGAAACGCGATGAAAGAAGTCTGGTGATTATGGTACCTTTTTAGAGTAAATAATTTATAAATCATAAGACTTTCCTTACATAACAATATTAAATATGAAAAGTCTTATTGAGAAGGAAACCTCTAAGATTTAGAGGCTTACATGTAAAGCAGTTTTAGCTTATCCACCGAGGTATTTTTTACGAATCGTATCATCGCCGATCATCTCTTTCGCAATGCCATTCATCACAATTTTACCGTTTTCAAGCACATACGCATAGTCTGAAATTTTAAGCGCAGCAAAGGCATTTTGTTCGACCAACAGAATCGTAATGCCTTCAGCTCGTAATCGCATAATAATCTCAAACACTTCCCCAACGATCTTTGGCGCAAGTCCAAGACTCGGCTCATCCAACATTAACAGTTTAGGTTCACCCATAAGTGCCCTTGAGATTGCAAGCATCTGTTGCTCGCCACCACTCATCGTTCCTGCAAGCTGATAACGCTTGTCTTTGATGCGAGGGAAAAGCTCATACATCGTATCGCGCAAGTGTTCGTAGTTTTCATCATTATTGAACGCACCCATACGGAGGTTTTCTTCAACCGTTAAGTTGATGAAAATTTTACGCCCCTCAGGTACCAAGGAAAGACCATGTTGCACCAGCGTATGCGTTTTATGATTACGCGTGTCGTAGCCTAAAAAATTAATGTCGCCCGTTTTTTTCACGCTGTTTAAAAGAGCTTTGAGCGTTGAGCTTTTACCCGCACCATTAGAGCCAATCAACGAAACAATCTGCCCCTCTTTCACCTCAAAATCAATCCCTTTCACAGCCTCGATCAGTCCATAATAGACATGTAAATTTTTAACATTAATCATTATGAAAATCTCCTAAATACGCTGCGATCACTTCAGGGTCTTGAATCGCATCAGCGGGTTTGCCCTCAAAAATTGTTTTACCATAATCAAGCACTAAAACTTTGTCGCACAGTTGGTTGACAAATTTCATGTCGTGTTCGATTAAAAGAACCGTCAAATCAAAATCAACACGTGCTTTTTTGATGATCTCCCCTAGCTCTTCCGTTTCAGAAGGGTTCATGCCTGCGGCTGGTTCATCAAGCAATAAAAGGTCTGGATTGGTCGCAAGGGCGCGCGCGATTTCTACTTTGCGTTGTTGTCCGTAGCTTAGATCGACCGCTTTTTCATGCGCCAGTGCGCTCATACCAAAATAGTCCAAAATTTCCATTGCACGCGCTTTAATACGTCTCTCTTCGGTGATAAAACGAGGAAAACGGACAATAGATTCTAAAAATCCATACCGTGCTTGGAAATCAAACCCAATCAAAATATTGTCTAAAACACTCATGCTTGAAAAAAGCCTGATATTTTGAAAGGTTCGCGCGATGCCTTTGCGCACAATATGGTGAGGCTTAAGCCCACTAATCGCTTCGTTTCTAAAAATCACTTCACCCGATGTTGGGACATAATTGCCCGTAATGATGTTAAACATCGTGGTTTTACCTGCGCCATTAGGGCCAATAAGTCCAAAAATCTCTTTAGGTGCTACACTAAAACTGGTCTCTTTGATGGCTGTAACGCCACCAAAATTTTTCGTGACATTGTCAATTTTTAAGATCATTTGCCACCCTTTCTACGCCATTTCAACAGGTCGGTCAACTCACGTTTTCCCATAACACCCTCGCGCGCAAAAAGCATAATCAAAATAAGCCCAAGCGAGAAGACAACCATACGCATACCAGGCATTGCCGTTGTTTCGTACCCTAAGAGGTTCATCGGCTCATCCAAGAAGCGCATCCACTCACTACCTCCCATAACAAGCACCGTACCAATAATGGCACCTGTTGTACTGCCAAGACCACCCAAAACGATGATGATGAGCAGTTGGAACGTAAAGAAAAAGTCGAAAAGATCGGGAGAAATGCTTGTCAAAAGTGCCGCTAAAAGTCCACCACCCACGCCTTCAAAAAAAGCACTCGTACAAAAGGCAAGTGTTTTAGCTTTAAAGGTATTCACCCCCATCGCAGTCGCAGCATCTTCGTCATCTCTAACCGCTTTCATCGCGCGACCAAATTTGGAATTGATGATGTTCAGCACGACAATGACCGCAATCATCGCGATGCCACCCGTCCAGTAAAGATTCGAAAACTCAGGAATGTCATTGATACCCAAAGAACCATTGGTCACTTCAGGCACGTTAATCGCTAGAATTTTGATAATAAATCCAAAGCCAAGCGTCACGATAGCAAGATAATCGCCCCGTACGCGAAACACAGGAAATGAGAGACACGCTGCTAGGGTTGCGGCAAAAGCACCTCCTAAAAGAAGCGCTACCACAAAATTCGCATGCAGGGTTAAAACAAACGGATAAGGATCGACAATCGCGTATTGGTACTGTTTTGCTTCAGGGCTCGTCAACAAAAGCGCTGCGACATACGCACCGATAGCAACAAAACCATTGGGCTCCAAGGAAAACTGACCGGTAACGCCATTGATCAGATTGTAACTTACCGCCAAGATAATAAAAATAGCGATATTATTTAAAATTCGAATCGTGTATTCATCAAAATGAGAATTTGAAAACCAGATAAACCAGACAGTAATGGCAACAAATGAAATTTTGAGCCACTGTTCTTTTTTTAGCATAAGTGTATTCATCTTAAAACCTACTTTTTTCAAAATCAATGCCCAAAATACCGGTGGGCTTAAAGAGAAGGATTAAGATCAGGAAAATAAACGCAAAGGCATCTTTGTAACCACCGAGTTCTGGGAAGAACGCAATCACAACGACTTCCGTAAAACCAATGATCAAACCGCCAAGGACAGCACCTCCAACACTACCAATACCTCCAACAACCGCAGCGGCAAACGCTTTGAGCCCCACAAGCACACCCATCATCGGCTCAACGGAAGGGTAATTCACCGCCCAAAAGATACCGCCAACAGCGGCAAGCGCTGATCCTATACCAAAAACAAGGGTGATGATACGATTGGCATCAATGCCCATCAAATTGACCGTTCCGACATCAAATGCAAGGGCACGAATCGCCATGCCATATTTTGTTTTGAACAAAACCCATAAAATAATTGCCAGTAAAAATGCGGTGATAATAGGCACAATAATCGCCGAAACAGGCATCGTTAAGCCCATAAAATCAACGACTTCTTCCAAATATGCAGGTACCGGAAATGCTCTAGGAACACCACCAAAAAAGACGTTAAACGCATTTTCAAGAAAGAAGCTGACACCAATAGCGGTAATTAAAAGTGAAATTTTAGGAGCACTTCGTAAGGGTCGATACGCAATGCGATCGCTCGCCATACCTAAAAGTGCTGAACCAACTATCGCCAAAATGACAGCTGCGCCAAAAGGAAGCCCTAGTACAGCAATACCAAAATACCCTAAAAAGCCACCCACCATCATAATATCGCCATGCGCGAAGTTAATGAGTCTTAATACTCCATAAACCATCGTATAACCAATGGCAATCAGCGCATACATACTGCCAAGGCTAAAGCCATTGACCATTTGTTGCATAAACATTGTTAAATCCAAATAGATCTCCTAAAATATTTTAGAGCAATGCCCACGTTTACGGGTGGAAATTGCTCTAAAATCTCTCTTTACACGTTTACATGTAAAGAGAGAAAAGAATTTATGGATTAACCGTTGCTTTGTAAACGGCTTTGCCATTTTGAACGACTTTGATAACCGCTGAACGTGTAGAGTTACCGGTTTTATCCATGTTGATAACACCAGACACACCTTCAAAGTTCGCTGTCGCTTTGATCTCTTTGTTGATACAAATGCTATCTTCTGGATTGGCACAACGATTCATCGCATCAAGCATAACGTTATACGCATCGGCACCAAGCGCTACAAAAGAGTTAACCTCTTGTTTGCCAGTTTTTTGAGCATACGCAGCAATAAAATCTTTTGAACGCTGTGTTGGAGGCGCAGCATAATCAAAGAAGTCTGTAAACATGTAACCTTCAACGGCGTCGCCACCTAGGTCAATAAAGGTTTGATTGGCAACGCCATCGCCTGAAAACATTGGTTTAACCAAACCAATTTGTTTTGCTTGACGCGCGATCATCGAAACTTCAGGGTGATACATTGGGAGGAATAACATGTCAGGATTGGCAGCTTTGATTTGAGAAACAACGGCTTTAAAGTCTTTATCACCTGAGCTTACTTTGATCTCTTTTACCACTTTACCACCTGCTTTTGTAAACGCATCCACAAAAGCTTTTGCAAGACCAAGAGAGTAAACTTGCGCTTGATCAACAACCACAACCGCTGTTTTCAATTTAAGATCTTTGGTTGCATAGTTAGCAACAACAGCGCCTTGGAAAGAGTCCGTAAAACAAACACGGTTTGCAAACTCTTTTTGCTCCGTAAGTTTATCATTGGTTGCAACAGGAGAGATAACAGGGATCTGTTTTTTCTCAGCAATTGCCATGACTTGAGCGGTATTGGTGCTGGTAAGTTCACCAATGATCCCCACAACTTTGTCAGAACTGATCAATCGTGTCGCCGCATTCGCAGATTCTACTTTATCACCTTTGGTATCGATGAGGACCAATTTAATGGTATCTCCATTTTTAAGTTTGGGCTGCAAAGCATTTGCAAACTCAATACCTTCATACGCAGTTTGTCCGTATGCCGCAAGCGGTCCACTCATAGACATCGTAACACCTACGCTGATCTCTTTTGCAAAAGAAGACGATGCTAAAAGCGCAACAGAGGTAGCAAGCAGAGCTAGTTTCTTCATGAAAACTCCTTAGTATAGTTGTGAAAATATATTACAAGAAAGTTACTTAAGGTTGAATGTAAAGTGAAGGAGTTGTTGTATAAAAAATGTGCAAATAAGTTAGAAGAGAAACTCCACCTCAAAGAGAGGTGGAGCTATTAGAAAGCAAGAATTAGAATTTGTAGTTAGCTTTAACCCAAAGGTCGTCGCCATCAACATCTTTATCTTGTTTCTCATATTGAGCACCAAGACTAAATCCTTTAAGAGCGCCTGCAAATTTATAAGAACCATACACCGCAGAAGAAGAAGCTTCGTATTCATCTGATGTAACAGTCTTTGGATTTGATGTTGCACCTAAATATCCATCAGCAAGTACGTAACGTACACCAATGTTTGCTGCTTCGGTTATATCATAATTTAAGTCAATAAGGTATGATTTTGTATCTCTGTTGTAACCGTTCATTGCAATAACTGGGTCAGTATAAAGAAGATCAGCGCCATTACCTAATCCAGAAATAAGTGCATTACCTGCTACTGCATCATCACTCACTTGAGAGTATGCCACAGTACCGTTGATACCTTTAAAGCTTAAACCAGCTTTAAATGCATATAAATTAATGCTATCATCAGCTGTTGTAGAATCTTCAAAACTATTATAATAGTCTTGTGCACCAAGTGTAAAGCCAACCTCGCCAACTTTTCCTTCGTACAATGCTTCAACATAACCGATATTTACACCACCATCAACTGCGCCTGCTGCTGCATATACATCAGCATACGCATATGCACCTGTTAAGGTTAAACCAGTGATTGATTTATTGATAACGGCAACTGTATATCCACCATTATCAAGTTCTGCATTAACCGAAGAGTTTGTTGAGAATGTTTTAGTAAATTCACCAACATTGCCATCTCTATCAGTTCTTGATTGGAATTTTTGTACATAACCAGCGATTAATGTAGTGTTTGGAAGATCTGTGTTGATGATTGCAGCGCCTTCAAACGCTTCTTTAATTATACGGTTGCCAGAAGAAGCAACAAGAGGAGTATCTAAGAACATACGTCCGACCATAGCTGTTGTTTTACCAATATTGTAAGCAATATATGCCTCTGATAGCACAGCGCCTGAACCATACATATCACTTGCAAAATTTGCAGTATTGCCATTCTCACCTTTTGCATCGGAATCAGCAAAAGGAGAGGAACTACCTTGAGCCGTTAATCCAAGAGTAAAACCATAGAATGATGCTGTTTTATAGCCAAGCATAACACCTGTTGTAAAGATATCTGAATCGTCAGTACCATTATCTCTTGTGAAATAATAAGCTTTAAGCTCACCCTTTACTGTACCATTTTTAAACGCATCAGCAAGTGTGTCTGCTGCGAATGAGCTAGATGCGAGTCCAGCAACAACGATAGCCGCCAAGCTAAGTTTAGCTAATTTCATATTTTCTCCTTAAATTTTGGTTACCATTCGGTTACAATCAGAAGTATACAAAAAAAAGTAATAAAGTCAAATAAAATGTGTGATGAAATAGTAAGCTTTTTAGAAATTAAAGAGGTTTAGAAAGATTTTAATAATGAAATCTACATTGTGCCACAATAATTAAATCATCCAAAAATTTATAAACCAGTCGATGTTCTGCAGTAATGCGCCTTGAAAGATATTTTTCCAAGTCACCTTTTAGCCGTTCTGGTTTTCCAATACCATTACTATCGTATGGATTTCGTTTAATATCTTCTAAAAGTATATTGATACGTTTTACAATTTTTTTATCATTTTCGTGCCAATAAAGATAATCTTCCCATCCTTTTGTGGCAAAACCAATGATCATGCAATTTCTTTACATGTAAATTTCATAGCTTCAATCTCTTCAACAGCATCCAAGAGCCTATCTCTATTAGTTTTTGAAGAAAGTAGGTACATTGTTTCTTTGATGGCACTGTATTCATCGTATGACATGAGCACAACAGACTGATTATCTTTTGTTGTAATGATAAACTGATCAAAATCCGTGCATGCTTTGCTTATAATACTTCTTAAGTTGTTTCTAGCCTGTGAATAAAAAATGGCTTGCATCCAAAGCTCCTTTTGACAATATATTGGCATTTTAATACAAGATAGTTTATTTGTCAAGAAAATGTGAATTTATCGGGGAGGCTAAACTTTAAACGTTTACATGTAAACATTTAATGCTCTATGGAAGTTCGTTTGAACTATTTAAGGAAGCGTTGTAAAAGTAGATCTTCAAAATTTCGGCTGCTATCGGCTACCAATAAAACATAAACAACATTTTGCTCTATTTTAAAAATAATACGCCATCGCTTATGGATAACTTCTCGATAATGACTGATCCCAATATGACTTAGCTCGGGTACAACCCTTTTCCGCTCTGGAAAATGATACAACGCATCGCAAGACTCTTTGATTTCAAAAAATACCTTTTTTGCAAGGTCTAGACTATCAAGCTTTATATACTCAACAATTTGTTCTAAATCCCCTTGTGCACTACGCGTCCAATAAACCTCATACATCTTCATGAAAAAGCTTCGCTTCAAGGGAAAGAAACATACCTTCTTGTTCGATGATTTTACTGTCATTTATATCATTTTCACTTTGAACAAGCAATTTAAGAAGTGTCAACATATTTTGAGTATTTTCAAATGATTTGATGTCTTGAACGACTACTTTCGCTTCACCATTTTGTGTTATATAAATGGCTCGCTGTGTCTGTGTAACGCTATTGACAATCTGTGCTGTGTTTGATTTGAGATAGCTTATTGGCTTAATATCTTGACTTAAATACATTATTCCCTCCTTCAAGCATAGGAATATGGTATTAAATAAAGACTTAATTTGGTATTAAATTAGCAAAAGTTAAAAGTTTAGCTCCGACCCCTAGAATACTAGAATAACCCCGATAAGAGAAGATAAAAAAAGGAGTGGCAAGTGCCACTCCTTACGATTTAAAAATCGTACAAATTAAAATTTGTAGTTAGCTCTGAATCTAAGTTCATCGCTATTAACTGATGCTAGTCCATCTGGCTCTTGTTTAGCATCTTCGTATTCAAGAGATAATGTCAAGCCTTTAACTGCGGGGATATCATAAGCAACTTGACCTGCCCAATATGTCCAATCTGTTGACCTAATTACTTTAGTAGTGGTGCCGGTAACAGTACCATCAGCAGAAATTGAGATATAGTTAGCCATTAATTTTAAACCAGCAACGCCCACTTTTGTAAAATCATAAGATGCTTCGATTTTATACGCATCCGTATCAGCCGTTGATACTCTACTTGCACCAGCGATAAGTGGAGCAGTAAATGCAACAGCACCACCAGCACCATTACCCATACCAAGAATAACATTGTCGTCACTTGATACGGATGTATACGCTGTTTTTAGACCAAAGCCCGCAAGATCAATGATTGACGCTTGAAGTCCGAACATACCACCGTCATAACCAATGCCTGCATTACCAGCAGCATTGTATTTATCAGTTTTAGATGCTTGATACCCACCATCTAAACCGATTTTAAAGTTGCTCATAGGTACAACATAACCCAATCCAGCAACCCAAACATCCGTATCGCCAACTGTTGCTCCAGCTACATCATTAATTAATGCGTATTGACCTGTAATGGTTAAGTTTGGAATGGATTTATTGATAGCCAAGATAGTGTAAGCGCCATCAAATGTGAAGTTACCTGCGCCATAGAATAGTGCATTTTTTGAAAAGTCAGGAATATCGCTTTCACCATCAACAGCAGTTGGGTATCCATCACCAGTCACTTGAGATGTTCGTCCTTGGAATTTAGAAACATAACCTGCTGCCAATGTTGTTTGTGGTAAGTCTGTGTTAAGGAGTAATGCACCTTCAAAGGACTCTTTAATCATACGTGAACCAGAACCATTAACCAATGGGGTAGAGATAAATTGACGACCAACTTTTGCAGTTGTTTTGCCAATTGTGTATGCGATATATGCTTCAGAAAGCACCGCACCTGAACCATACATATCACCATCATACATTTGTTTTGCTGTTGTATCTGCATCTGGTGCATAGTTTGATTGCATTGTTAGTCCCAAACTCAACCCGTAGAATGAATCAGTAACGTAACCAAGCATAACACCTGTACTAAAAAGGTCTTCGGATGTTGTACCAGTATCTCTGTCAAAATACCATGCTCTTAATTCACCGTTTACTTTACCGTTTTTAAATGCGTCTGCAAGAGTTTCACTTGCCGCAAAAGAGCTAGATGCAAGACCTGCGACTACGATAGCCGCCAAGCTAAGTTTAGCTAATTTCATATTATCTCCTTGAATTTTTTAAAGGCGAAATAAGTCTATCACAAAAAATAAAAAATTACAATAAATTCTTAAAAGAATGTCACACGATGTGGCATTTTGTAATCAAATTGTTATGAAGTAAAATGGGGTCAGGGTTAAACTTTTAACTTTTTGGTTGCGTTTCGATAATTATTTGTTCTATGTTGTATTTTAATTTTGGTAAATCATATAAAATTGTATTCCAAACAATGCGATGGTCAATACCAAAATACTCATGAATTAAAAGATTTCTAAAATCTTTAACATCTCTCCATGCAACTTCATTGTAGTGTTGTGTTAAATTTTCTGGTAAATGTTTTGTTGCTTCACCAATGATTTCAAATTCACGGATGACTGCACTGTAAGTCTTTCGATCATGTATAAATACTTCAAGAGTTATTCCATCTACATAGGACAAAATCGCCTCAATAGACTCTTTAATATCGTAAATAAATAACCGTAAGTCTCTTTTAGACATAAATGATTTCTTTTAAAATATACTCTTTTGCAATAGGTTTAAGTGTACTTTCAATACCTAAATCTACTTTTTTACCAAAAGCCATCTCAATTTCTTGTTTAAAGCCGAAAAATGTGCGAAGCGTTTTTTTCTCTTCTATCATTTCTACAGCAATATCTATATCACTATCATCACGTTGTTCATTTCTTACATAGCTACCAAATAGTCCAATTTTTGTTACACCATATTTTTCTTTGAAAATCTCTTTATTTTTGGCTAAATAATCGAGGATTATTTTTTTATCCACGCAAAACCTCCCAAGTGAAGTGCTAAAGCAGGAAAATTATAGCATAAATAGTAGTGGGCATACAGAAAGCAGAAAACTGCCTTCTGAATGCTTTACATGTAAAGCTTAGATGCCGTACATGAGTTGAGGTAACCACAAAGAGATCATAGGGATGTAGGTTACTAAAAGAAGTCCTACAAATAAAACGGCGACCCAAGGAAGAGAGGCTACAACGACCTCTTTGAGGCTCAGCCCTGTCATACCTGCTGCTACGAAAAGGTTGAGTCCCACGGGTGGGGTTATCATGCCTATTTCCATGTTTACAACCAAAACAACACCAAAATGGATCGGATCAATGCCAAGGGCAAGAATCAATGGTAACAACAATGGCACGGTAATCATAACGATGGAACTTGGCTCCATAAATTGCCCCATTAAGAGCAACAAGATATTGACGATCACCAAGAACATAATCGGTCCAACATTCGCTTCCATAATCATCTTTGTGATTTGCTGAGGAATCGTCTCATCGGTTAAGAAATGCGCAAAGATCATGGCATTGGCGATAACAAAGAAGATCATCGCACTGGTAAGTGCTGACTCTAATATAATAGGATAGACATCTTTAAGTTTCAAATCTTTATAGACAAAAACGGAAACAACAAACGCATACACAGCACTCGCTGCACCTGCTTCTGTTGGCGTAAAAATACCTCCGTAAATTCCACCAATGACGAGAACAATCAGCATAAGCGCCCAAAAAGCTTCTTTAAACTTTTTCAAACGCTCTTTAAAAGAGGCCGGTTCTGTTTTTTTAAACCCTAAACGTACCGCACCAACATATGTTAATGCCATCAACATAAAACCAAGTAATAAACCTGGGACAACACCCGCCATAAACAGCTTACCGATGGAAAGATCGGCGGTAACACCGTAAACGATAAAAACAATGGACGGAGGAATTAAAATACCCAAACTTCCCGATGTTGCAATCGTACCGATGGCATAGCCTCTTGGATAGCCAGCCTCTTTGATCGCGCTAAACATAACCGAACCAATCGCCGCAACCGTTGCAGGCGAACTACCGCTGACTGCCGCAAAGATCATCGCTGCAAAAATGGCAGAAATAGGAAGACCACCAGGTAAATGCCCAACAATCGACTTTGCAAACTCAATGATACGGTGCGCCGCCCCACCTTTGGAGAGGAAAGAGCCTGCTAGAATAAACATAGGAATGGCCATGAGCGAATACTTATTGAGTCCATCAAATACATGCGACGTAATGCCCAACAAATCCATATCGGTAAAGAAATACGCGGTAATCAGTGTACTGGAGCCTAATGCTACAGAAACAGGCACGCCAAGGAACATCAAGAGGAAGAGTAATCCAAATATACTAAGCATTAACATCTTTAACTCCTCTAATTTCTAATGAATCATGCAGCGTTTCAAGCTCGCTGTTCACGACCACTTTACTAGCATCCGTGGCAGCCACTTCAAAAATTTTCTCTCCTGCACGAAATGCAGCCCCAATAAACGCAAAAGGCAACACAAGGTGTGGAATCCACATCGGAATGCGAAGATCAATGCTCATCTCACCAAAATCGATCAACATCAAGACCAACTCATACCCAAAATAGGACATCAATGCAAGATAGAGACAACTAAACAGATGGGCTCCCATCAAAATGATCTTTGCCATCATCGGTGGTAATTTCTCTAAAAGCATCGTCACAGAGATATGAACTCCTTTTTTGAAACCATACGCGGCACCAAAGAGCGCTGACCACATAAAAAGATAGTTGGTAAGCTCTCCTGCCCACGTGATGCTCATCTCAAAAAAATAGCGCAACACCACGTTAGCAAACGCGAGAATAACGCCTGCGGCAATACCAAAAACCGCAATATTTTTATTGATTGCCATAACCCCTAAATCGAGGATTGTAAAATATTTTTTCATCGCTTCTCTTTTTATCACAACTTTTTCATAAAGTCTTTTAAGCCATCAAGGCACAGATATAGAAAAAGGCATCTTGCGTTTGTAACAAGATGCCTTTTCTTGGGTTATTTAACCGCTTGAACTTTTTTGATCAGATCTTCACCAATGACAGTGTAAAACTGTGGATAGATCGCTTCCATCGCTTTTTGCCAAACGGCTTTTTGCTCTGCATTTAGTGTATGAATTTTAAGATTGCCTGATGTTTTTGCATACTCTTTTAACTTTGCAAGCATCTCTTCATCATCTTGTGCGGCTAGCTTTCGCTCATACACGGTGGCTTCTTTCATCGCTTGAAGCACCATTGGTTTGAGATCCGCAGGGAATTTTTTCCAGAAACTCTCACTCATAATGACCAAGTAACCAAGGTAACCGTGATCAGAGAGTGTTAAGTCTGTTTGAACTTCGTTAAACTTTTTAGTATAGAAGTTTGAAAGGGGATTTTCAGCACCATCGACTACGCCTTGTTGAAGGGCTGAGTAGACCTCTGAAAATGGCAAAACTTGTGGATTGGCACCAATCGCTTTAAATTGAGCTTCCAAAACGTGTGAGCTCATAATACGAAACTTTTGACCTTCTGCATCTTTTGGGGTCAAAATTGCTTTTTTATTGGAAGAGAGGTGTTTAAAGCCTGCATCCCAGTAATCAAGCGCTACGAAACCTTTTGCCGTGACTTTATCTTTGAGGATTTGCCCTACTTCGCCATCTAAGACTTTATACAGATGATCTTTATCTCTAAAAATGAAGGGGAGATCGAAGAGTTGCATCTCTGGAACAATGCTGGTAAATTTTGAGAAACTTGGCATTGCGATGTGAGCATTTCCAAGTTTAAGGGCTTTCATCTCTTCACCATCACCGTATAACTGTGAGTTGGGGAAAACAACGACTTCAACTTTACCATTGGTAAGTTCACCGACTCTTTTAGCAAAGAAATCAGCACCCATACCTTTTGGAGTATTTGGACTGACAACGTGTGTCACTTTGATGGTATATTCTGCAGCGATAGCAGAGGAAACAAGAAGCGTTGCTAGTGCCGCTACTTTGAGAAACTTAGTCATATTGACTCCTTATTCATAGTATTTTCACTGTCGATTATAGGTGAAAATTATGTCAAAGTTATGTATCTTTACATGTAAAGCTTCAAAGCATTACGAATAAAGCTCCAATAGTTTCTTTTTGTAACTAAAATAGCTAAAATTAAACTTTTCTTGATTTTTTATGTTACAATTTGTAACCAATTCCTTGAATATTTTTTAAAGTACCCTCTGGTAACTTCTTTCTTAAGTTCTTAATCATCAAACGAAGGGCGTTGAGACTCATGTACTCACTCTCCCACAATTTCTGTTCAATCTCTTCATACGAGATAATAGAATCTTTTTGCAACAAAAGCTCAATGAACCTTGCCTCTTTCTTGGTCAGTTCATAAATATCACTCTCATGTGTAATGGTTTTTTGCAGTGAATCATAGTACCAATTGGGTGCCAACTCTTGAAGATGCGCTTTCTCTTTCGCTTGCAAAAATTTTTCCAGCGCATCAAAAAGCTTAGGCTCCGTAATAGGCTTAACGATGTAGCGAAGCAAAGAGAGCTCAATGGCTTCAAGCATAAAGTCCACCTCCGTGTATGCGGTGATGATAATAATATCTGCCTTCTGGTCGTTCTCTCGAATTTTTTTTGCCAAATCAATACCGCTTAAATGGGGCATCTTGATGTCGGTAATAATGAGGTCTGGTTTATGCTCTACAAAAAGCTTATACGCCTCTTCTCCATCGGTTGCAAGGTAGACCTCTTTGAAAAGAAGACCAAGTAGTTCATAGACATTTTTACGTACACCAGCTTCATCTTCAGCGTACAAAACACTATACGATGCAAGCTTTTTTAACATCTTTTCATCCATTTTCCACCCTTTACATTTCTTAAAAGAATGACTATGATTCTTTTTTATTTCCTTATTATAGCAGTCACTGTGGGAGTTTTTTGTGAAGATTATTAAAGAGAGCAATATCTCTACGATCATTATTGTTAGTACCATCTTTATTATCAGCTCTTTGATGCTTTTTAATGGGTATTTTTTCATTACTAAACAGTATGAAATTTTACAAGTGCAGATCGAAGATACTAAAAAAACGTTCGTTGAAAATAAACGCAACATGCTTAAGCGTGAAGTTGATGCTATTATAGAATTTATTGAGTTTAAAAAAGCGCGAACGGATCTTTCCAATCCAGATGCACTCGCAATCCTTAAACAAGAAGTTTACAGCTGGATACGCCATATTCGCTATGGTGGACAAGAGCATAACTATATTTTTGTCTATCAACTAGAACGAATGAAAGGTGGCGATCAATTTGCCACCATGCTCATCAACCCTAACCGTCCTGATTTAGAAGGTGGGTACATCTCGGATGCGTATACGGATGAAAATGGGAAAGCTTTTCGTAAAATCTTCTTGCAAGATATTGATGAAAAAGGGGACTCTTTTGTCGATTACACCTATAAAAAACCAGATACCAACATCATTCGCCCTAAGGTTTCTTATTTTAAACTCTACAAAGAGTGGAATATCATCATCGCAGCAGGCGCTTACACCGACGATATTGATCAAGAGCTAGAGGTCGCTCGATCTGATTTTAAAAAACGAATGAAGCTTGAGGCTACTTCAGCGATTATTATTTTTCTTCTTTTTGCCTTCATTGCCAATACCTTTGCCGTGATATTGGGCAAACGAATCGAACGCTTTTTAAATACCTACCATAAACAGGTTCAGCAAAAAACACTTGAACTCGAAAACCTCAACCGCACGTTGGAAAGTCGCGTCACAGAAGAGATCAAGAAGAACCGTGAACAAGAGCAACTGCTCATCCAAAAGTCTAAATTTATAGCGCTTGGAGAGATGATCAGCAACATCGCACACCAGTGGAGACAACCGCTCTCGCAGCTTTCAGCCCTTTTGATGACGCTCAAACTAAAATACAATATGGACAAGCTCGATAAAACAGCGATGGAAATTAAATGCGTTGAAGCAGAAAATATCGTTGAGTATATGTCTCACACCATCGATGATTTTCGTAACTTCTTTATGCCCAACAAAGACAAAAAAATGTTTAGTATTCAAACGTCTATCGACGACGTTTTGCGCATCATTGCTATGTCTATTACCAATCAAGAGATCGAAATAGAGGTCAATATCTTACACGATGAATTTATCATAGGCTATAAAAGTGAATACGAACAAGTTGTTCTCAACCTTCTCTCAAACGCCAAAGATGCCATCATCACGTCAGGAAAACAGGGTGGTAAAATTACCATTAGCCTTGAGAGTGACGAACATATGGTACGTCTTAGCATTGAAGATAATGGTGGTGGCATCAAGATAGCGCCGATTGATAAGATTTTTGAGCCTTATGTAAGCACCAAAGAGCAAAATGAAGGTACAGGCATTGGGCTGTATATGGCAAAATTGATTATAGAGAAAAGTATGAGAGGAAAACTTGAAGCACGAAATGAAAAAGAAGGAGCTTTTTTTACGATTGAGTTGGAGAAAGGTTTCAAAGAGACGCTTGGCGGATCGCCTCTTTGAGTCTTCACTTTCAGAAGAAAATATGAAATTCGCTAAGAGAAGTATAGGAACTCAAAGTAAACGATCGGTTAACAAAAGTAACCCTTTAAAATTTAATAGTCTCTTCTTGTGGAACACCTATCACTTGGTGTGCTTTGTCACGTTTTCCAGCACCACCATCATCGCTGCTTTTACTTTTACTGGCACTGGTACTTTTTTTCTTAACAGGCGGTGTGTAGGTATTACTTTTCCCACCTTTGTAAAAACCCTCTTTGATCACAAACATCTCTGTTAAGCGCATACCATCAAACGAAGCATAAACAAGATCACCCTCGTTTGCAAGGACTGTTTTGTGGTTGAAGTTCACATAAGGTAGTTTTCCATTGGTTGTTTCAATACCATCAATCTCATAATTCCATAATTGCGAATTCGCTTCTTGTTTCAAAGAACGAACAATTCCCTTGATATAGTTTTTACCAACTAGCTTAGAAAGTTTAGGATTGGTAGTATCTGGTTTTTCATTGGCAAAAGTTGTGACGGTTGAAGCCGGCGGTGTACGAGAAGCGCATCCTTGCATCAATACGAACAAAAAGGCTACACAAAGATACGATAAAATTCTTTTCAAAACAAAATCCTTCTATATTTTTGCGGATTATAGCAAAGTTTCCTATTTATTATGGTAAAATGTACTTCTCGAATGGGGCTGACATGGCTTCGACAGGAGTAGTTTTAGCTTATGGCTGCATGTCGGAAGTGAAGGACTTGCGTTACACAACCTTCAATCAATAACTGCTAACAACAGTAACTATCGTCCTGCTTACGCTCTAGCTGCGTAAGTTTAATACATAAGGACTGCTTCTCCCTTTAATGCTATCTAAGGAGGATTGGGAAGTATCATAGCTATGATAGATATACTGCATGAACGCCTTTACATGCAGCGAAGTTAAAGGCTCGTTTTGCGTAGTTTTCTGATTGTTGTACGAAGCAAAATTAAACACTATCAACAATATCTAAGCATGTAGACGTCATAGGTGGCTATTTTTGGACTGGGGTTCAATCCCCCACAGCTCCACCATTCGAATTGATTTTAACTCGGCAAAATGGAAGTTTGAAGGCTTCTATTTTTTCCTCGTTACCTTTTATCATTGACTCCTTTTACCACATCGCGTTACACCCAAAAGGCGAATTTTTACATTATGAATATACTCTCAAAAAACGCACCACTCGAAGTCTCTATTTTAAAAATGGAAACGATTTTAAGCGATCTTGGTTGTGGCATCACCTTTGCAACCGAAAAACATCCACTAAAAAACTGCTACTCCATCAATCTTGCCTCTGTTGAAGCACCCAATCATATTTATTCTAACGGTAAAGGCTCCCTCTCTGGCGCATCGAAAGCGAGCGCGCTTGGTGAGTACATCGAACGCCTTCAAACCAATAACTGTTTTATCGACTTTCACCTTCCCAACCGTGCTTACTACCCAGACCAAAAAGTGTTTGAATTTGGCGGAGAGTATCTGAGCCCATCTTTACATGGTATTTACAATCCATCCAATGAGATGAGTAACGAAGACTTTGTGGATTTCAACAGCGACTATCTGGACAAGATCGTAGCACTTCCATTTCAAAGCTTTTTTGGGAATGAACACGTTTACATTCCTCTTAACATCCTCAGCAATCTTTACGTGAGCAACGGACTCGCGAGCGGAAATACGCCTGATGAAGCCAAAGTGCAAGCGCTGAGTGAAATTTTTGAGCGTTACGCCAAAATAGAGATCATTAAAAATGGTTACGCGCTTCCAAAGTACCCAGAAGACATCATCGCAACTTTCCCTAAACTTCAAGCAGATTTGGTGGAGCTTAGAAAAGCGGGCTTCATCGTTGAAGTCCTTGATGCGTCTTTGGGTGGCAAATTTCCTGTGACAGCCTTTTCGCTCATTAACCCACGCAAGGGCACGCTGTTTGTCTCCTTTGGCGCGCATCCCATTTTGGAAGTCAGCCTAGAGCGCACCATGAGCGAGCTGATGCAAGGACGAGGCGTTGAAAATCTTGACGCGTTTGAGATGCCAACGTTTGATATGAGCATCGTCGGCGATAGCTTCAACCTAGAAGCACACTTTATCGATTCTAACGGCAAAATGGGCTTTTCTTTTTTAAGTGCCACTAAAAGTTTTGAGTATGCACCGTGGAATTACCGAGGTAAAGGAAGTGTTGAGGAATACGCCTTTTTATGCGACATCGTCAAGTCGATGGGCAAAGAGATTTATCTACGCGAATACACCTACTTAGACTTTTACTCATGCCAGATGATCGTGCCTAGCATCTCTGAGGTTTATCCCATCAAAGACATGGTGTATCAAAACCGAAACAGCGGTAAATTCATACGCCATAGTGTGCTCAATTTTAAAGATGAAGACCACGAAGCCTTGCTTGATGCCATCGAACCACTGGAAGATTCACTCAATATGGAAAAATACATCGGCGTCATTTTCGAGCAAAATTTCCAGATGATCGAGCTTAAAGCGCAAGTGCATCTGCTGTTGGAAAACTACGAAGAGGTTCAAATGCTGCTCTCGTTTAGTCAAAATCCTATGAGCAAACTTCTCTGCGAAATCCTCTCTTTGAGAGAGCAAAAACTTGTGTGGAATGAGTATGAAAGTGCGCTTTGGGACATTTTTGGCAAAAAAAAAGTCGAACATGCCTTAAACATCCTTGATGGCAAGGCTTACCTCATCGACGTAAGCCTCCACCAACACTATGTGAATATCCTCGATATGTACGATAGACTCGAGCTTAAGAAAGCGTCTATCGTCGCTTAAAAACCTTTACATGTAAAAACGTAAACGATCAATTTTTTATGTTTTTTCGTCTGCAAATGACTCCTTTTACACTATAATTATGTGCCTTAACCCAAACTGCTAGTTGCGAAGAAGGGTCTAAAAATTGCTTGAGACTCCATAAAAAGCCGTGGGAGGCGAGATTATGGAGCGAGATATTATAACAGTTTATTGCTTGATTGATGAATATTT
>NZ_JQGK01000019.1 GCF_000743525.1 Sulfurospirillum sp. SCADC
TTCTTGTTGTGCTTTTGTGTCCAGCTTTCTTGCATCTATTTTTTCATTTTTCATGAAAGAATTATAGCTAAAATTACCTTATATATTTATGTATTTATATGGTGGAGTAATAGTTTCTCTTGTGGAAGTCTATGAGGAAGAACATTATAAAATTCATGTTCTAGATCAGTAATTGCTATTAAAGTGCCATAAAATTTCTTATAAAATCTAGGTATTTTGTTGATTTTGTGGGGAGTATGTGGGATTAAAATTTTGATGTTTAGCTTAGAAGTCCGTAGTTTAGGGAGTTTAAGGATTGGTGGCCGGGAGAGAGGGATTTGAACCCCCGGAGGTATTACCCTCAACGGTTTTCAAGACCGCCGCATTAAGCCGCTCTGCCATCTCCCGACAGAAAGTTTGTAGATGATACATAATACAAAGGTGGAGGCGACACCCGGATTTGAACCGGGGATCAAGGCTTTGCAGGCCCATGCCTTACCGCTTGGCTATATCGCCACCGTATTCTCTATATCGAGGTGGTGCCCGGAGCCGGATTTGAACCGGCACACCCAAACGGGCGAGGGATTTTAAGTCCCTTGCGTCTACCAGTTTCGCCATCCGGGCAACGCGTTTCTTTTTAAGATTAAACTAAATGGAGCGGGAAACGAGGTTCGAACTCGCGACCCCGACCTTGGCAAGGTCGTGCTCTACCACTGAGCTATTCCCGCATCTAAAAAAGAGATGAGAGTATAGCAGTTTTTTTTCGTAATGTAAAGTGCTACTGGCTAAATTCTTTACATGTAAGCTTTTTTAGAGCGGTTTTGCTATAATCTAAGAAAATTTTTAAGGAAGATTGATGCGTAGTGATCAAGTCAAAAAAGGGTATAACCGAGCGCCACATCGAAGTCTATTTCGAGCAACAGGTTTAAAAGATGAAGACTTTAACAAACCATTTATTGGAGTAGCTAATTCCTATATTGATATTATCCCCGGTCACTTCTTTTTGCACGAATATGCCGTGATCATTAAAGATGAGATTCGCAAGAACGGTTGTGTGCCATTTGAATTCAACACCATTGGCGTAGATGACGGTATCGCGATGGGGCATGATGGGATGCTTTACTCGCTTCCAAGTCGTGAGTTGATCGCCAATTCGATTGAGACGATGATGAACGCGCATATGTTGGACGCGATGATTTGTATTCCCAACTGTGACAAAATTGTACCTGGTATGATTATGGGTGCGCTTCGTGTCAATGTTCCAACGGTTTTTGTGAGCGGTGGGCCGATGAAAAAAGGGTATACCAAAGAGGGAACACCGATTGATTTAACGACGGCATTTGAAGCGGTGGGAAAATTTGAAAAAAGTGACATGAACGAAGCAGAACTCAAAGACATTGAGTGCAATGCCTGTCCAAGTGGTGGATCATGTTCGGGTATGTTTACGGCTAATAGTATGAATACCTTAATGGAAGCGATGGGTATTGCCCTTCCGGGTAACGGCACGATTCCAGCTCTTACCCCTGAGCGTGAAGTGCTTTTACGCGCTGCTGCGAAACGTATTTGTGAGATTGCCATCGATGATCGCTTTAAACTTCGTAATATTTTGAATGAAAAAGCGGTACGCAATGCGTTTGCGGTTGATATGGCGATGGGTGGAAGCTCTAACACCGTTCTTCATATGTTAGCCATTGCTAAAGAAGCGGGCGTTAACTTTGCGATTAAAGATATTAATGAGATCAGCAAAAACGTTTCACATATAGCCAAAATTGCGCCTTCTCTTTCAACCGTTCATATGGAAGATATTAACCGTGCGGGTGGTGTAAGTGCAGTGATGAAAGAGGTCAGCAGACGGGATAATGGTATTTTACATTTAGATAATTTAACCGTGACAGGTGAAACCATTGGTGAGCGCATCGCCAATGCTGAGATCAAAGATACCGCAATTATTCACACGCTTGAAAATCCTTACTCCAAAGTGGGTGGACTTGCAATTTTGTTTGGTAACTTGGCTGAAAAAGGGTGTGTTATTAAAACGGCAGGTATCGTAGGGGGGCGTCAATTTATCGGTAAAGCGGTCTGTTTTGACTCACAGCAAGAAGCACTAGCAGGTATCGTCGGTGGAAAAGTTGCAAAAGGCGATGTTGTGGTTATTCGCTACGAAGGGCCTCGCGGAGGGCCTGGTATGCAAGAGATGCTCTCCCCTACGAGTTTAATCATGGGTATGGGATTGGGGGCTGATGTAGCACTCATCACCGACGGACGCTTTTCTGGCGCCACCAGAGGGCTTAGCATTGGTCACGTAAGCCCTGAGGCGGCTGAGGGTGGACTTATCGCTCTTGTGCAAGATGGTGACACCATTCAGATCGATGTGGATGCTTATACGATTGAAGCGTTGATTGATGAAGCAGAATTGGCACGTCGTAAAGCAGCCTTTAAACCTAAAGTGAAAACCATTCAAGGAAGTTGGTTGAAACAGTATCGCCAACTCGTTACCAATGCAAGTAGTGGTGCTGTACTTCGCACTGAAGAGGCGTAATGGCGGATTTTTTTAATTTATTACTCCAACATACCATCACGATGATGGCGATTGTGGATCCTTTGGGAGTGAGTGCAATTATGCTCTCACTTCTGCCTCAAAGTACGACCAAAGAGCATATCAATAAAATTGCTGCTAAAGCCACAATGACGATCATCGTGGCTTTCTTTGTTGTCCTTTTAACAGGTAATTTTTTGCTTAATCTGTTTGGCATTGAAATTGATTCACTCAAAGTGATGGGCGGCATTATCTTACTCTTAACAGCGATTAAAATGGTGCAAGGCTCAATGGAGTCGAAAAACCAAACCGAAGAAGAGCGCGAAGAAGCGATCAAAAATGATGAATTCTCTGTGATTCCGCTGGGTGTGCCTATTACCTTTGGACCTGGTATTTTTGCAACGATCATTATTTTACGTGGTCATAGTGAAGGCGTTGCTTCGATTGCAGCGTTAGTCATAGCCTATCTTATTGTGGCGCTCAGTGTTTATCTTGCCTTTAAAAACAGCATTTACATTCGTCATTACCTTGGCATTACGGGGCAAAAGATCGTGAGTCGTTTGATGGGACTCATTGTGGGAGCCATTGCGGTGCAGTTTATTGTCGGTGGTGTGAGTGTGTTGGCAAAACATTACATGTAAGGATTTTTCATGAACCAAGGCGGTTGGAGCTGTCCGCATGATGTGGAAGGCGTTTGTGACATTATTCACAAAGAGTGTGATCCGGGAGATCGTGGATGCGTACT
The DNA here is from genome assembly GCF_000743525.1 of Sulfurospirillum sp. SCADC. Classification (GTDB taxonomy): domain Bacteria; phylum Campylobacterota; class Campylobacteria; order Campylobacterales; family Sulfurospirillaceae; genus Sulfurospirillum. The sequence continues at coordinate 3,261 of NZ_JQGK01000019.1, forward strand.
GTACGGGAAAGCGAAATTTGCCTGTGAAGATTCACCTTCGAATGAAGCCTTTGAAAAACGGATGGAGCGCAAAATGCGCGAAATGTTAGGCGAGAGCCCAAAAGGCTCCTAACACCTAAGATTTTCTATCGCTTACCAGCCACGCGAGTACGCTCTTGCACACTCAAGACAGACTGTTTTGCCCTCTTCTAATCGCATTTTATGTTCAGGCGCACTCTCACCGCATTTTTCACAGACAACAGAGGTAAACATGCGTGCTTGTTCTGGAAGTTCAAAGGAAGGCTCTTTAAGATCAAAAAGCTCATCCAGTGGCGCACTTAAAATGTGCTCTTGGAGTTGTTGGCGTTCAAAGTTTGGATTGAGCGGTCGTTTGAAAACGATGCGTCCTTTTTTGCCATTTTTGCGATCAAAAAAGCTGAAAGCCTGTTTGCCCGTATCTTTGTAGATGAGATTGCCTTTTCCCATGCTGCATCCAAGAAGCACTTGAATGGCATCAACACCACACGCATCATTTTCTGTGACACAGACCAACTCTTCATCTTGACTAAATCCAACCATTCCAAGCCACGTGTGTGCCGCCTCTGCTGCCCTAAAGCCAATCGCGAGTCCTGGGCACGCATGCCCGTGAAATGCGATACATTTTTCCCATAAGTGTTGCATTAGAAATGTACCCCCATTGTTAGCATAATGGTGCGTGGTGCACCTTGGTAATAACTGGCTGCGCCATCCATCGTATCGTCTGAAGCGTTGATCACTGAAATATACTTCTTATTAAAGATATTATTGATTTCAAGGGCTACTTTAAGCTTTGCCTTGTCGTAAAAGTTTTTTTGCGTATTGACAATTTGTCCATCAAATAACCAACACGCATCTCCTTTATTATTGTTAGTGGCATCCCCATACCGTTCACCCAAATAACGCGCTGTAGGGATGATCTCAAAGGGACCCACTTTATAGATAAGACCTGTGCGTGCCATCCATTTAGGAGTATCCACGATTTGATTGTCTTTTGTAGCCATGGTTGCCCCTAGATACGTAATGTCTTCATCGTAGGTAAAGTGGCTATACGTTGGATTGACAAAGAGGATTAGGGAATCACTCATATAAACATTCATCTCTGTTTCGAGCCCATAACTGGTCGCTTTTCCGATGTTTTGTTGGTAATTGATAGGCTTACCTCCTGAAAGCACCCTGCTATCGGAAATAGTGGTTAAAAGATCTTTGTGCTTGCCATAAAAGAGTGTAGGAGAAATCTCAAAGAGATCTGCTTTGTAACGAATTCCTACATCAAAGTTATCGGATTTTTCAATGCCATAACCATCAAAAAGGTCTTGCGCAGTTACACCTGCTGCTTGAAACTGCGTGCGATAGGTGTTGCAAGTTGTCATGAGGGGCATATAAGAGTAAGGGCGGATAAAGTTTTTGCCATAATTGGCATAGAGTTGCCACGACGCATCCACATCGTAAGAGGCTCCAAGCGTTGGGAGGACAATGGTGTAATCCGTGGCATCTCGATCCAAATCAGAAGCACGCTCCAACGCATACGTTGTGCTGTTGGTGGTGTAGCCTAAGCTGTCTGAGTCTTCAAACTTGAAGTATTTGACGCCACCTTGCCAGTTAAAATCTCCCTGTTTTCCTGAAACTTTCATATACGGTGTGTTAATATACGTCGTTCCCGATGTTCCCACAACGCCATAGCCACGATATGAAAGACCTGAGCTTGTGATCGCATAGTTTTGGGTGGAGATGTCCATAGAGGAGTTTTCATAGTGGTAGCCTAAGACGGTTTTTATATCACCAAATGTAGCCTCAATTTCACTTAAAATGCCATAGCGCTCTATATCGCGCGTACGTTTTTGAATGCGGCCTCCATTGGAAGTCACCCCTTGATCAATTTGCGTATCTTCCGATGAATAGTACGGTTTGAGATTGAGGGCAAACGTGTCGTCAAGGTGGTACGTTATAACCGATAAAAAATCATCGTTTTTGTAGGTACCTTTGTTGTAATCATAATAGTAAATATCTTTGGATGCAACACCGCTTAAGGCGCTATTGTAATCTGTTTTATAGTTTGAAGAGAGGTTACCATTGCTGATTTGGCTATAGGTGAGTGGACGGTAGAGATGCTGTTCTTGATCATTGTGGTTGTACCAGAGTTTAATCGTTGCCTTATCGCCTAAGGGTTGAACCAATGAAACATTTCCATTGACACGAGGTCCTAGTTCGCCCTCCCCTCGAAATTTATCCGCCTCTGCATACGAAAGGGATCCCGAAAAACGTGTGCCACTTTCATTGAGGATGCCACTATCAAGTCTAAAATAGCTTTTAGTGTAGTCATTACTGCCAATGCTTTGGGTGACGTCAAATCCAAACTCTTTTTCCGCCCACCTTGGATGCAAGGTAATGGCACCACCACGAGAGCCAACGCCTGTGCCAATATCTGCAGGAACACCGCCTTTATAGACGGAGATCGATTCCATATTTTCCATATCGTAAAGATAATTTCTAGGCCCTATGGGATTGCCTCCATAATTGGGCACACCTTCAACGCTGAGTGCGCCCATAGAGCTTTTAACCCCTCGCACGCGCACACTGCTTTGCTCGATGGCAAGTCCACTGCTATCAGGTGTCTCTACACTGATGCCTGGCAAAAGACCAATCGCTTCGTAGACGTTTGTGGTTGCTTTTGTGCCTTGAAGCTCCATTCCTTTTTGCGTCACTTCGCTGCCTGTGTAGACGGTTTCATTCGCCTGCATCGTTGGCGTTATCAGCCTATCCGCCTCGATTTCGATTTTTTCAAGTTCAACAGCGTGAAGTGAAACGACAACCAAACCGATTGCCATATAAGGTGAAAGCGATGTTTTTTGAAAAGGTATCACGATAGCACTCCTAAATAATCAGTAATTTTAATAAATAATTCGTATTACTATAGAGTTTTTAAGCTGTAATACAAATTAATTTTTATTAATATTTACAATAGATTTATTGATTATTCTGATAGGTTGAAAAGCGCATGGAAGGTTTTGTTTTCAAGGTATGAGAGTGTTTGTGAGGCGTCTCATCGTGCATATGCCCATAGTAGACAAAGGTGTGTCCCTCTTTTACATGTAAGCTTGCTTCGACATCAAAAAGCTCTTGAATCATCGATTCACTTAGGGTTTTTGTGGGAACATGATGCAGAATTTTTCCCTGTTTGAGCAGTACCAGTGCATCGGTGTAGTGGATTGCATGTTGGATGTCATGCAAAACGATGAGCGTTATCAGCCCTTTTTCACGGGTAACATGACGCACGGCAGAGAGCATTTCCAACTGATTCTTAGGATCAAGGTGGGAGATAGGCTCATCTAAGAGGAGAATTTTGGGCTCTTGCAACAGCGCACTTGCGATCAAGACTTTTTGCCTTTCACCTCCACTGAGTGTCTCAATTTTCTCGTCCAATAGAGGCGCGAGTTCAAAATGCTCAACGATGGTTTCAATTTTTTCTTTATCGCTCTTGCTGAGTCGCATCCCACTGTAAACCCGTCTGCCAAGTTCCAACACTTCTAACACCGTTGCATGGGAAGGTGCATTGAACTGTGAGAGATACGCGATATGTGAAGCCAGTGCTTTGGCGTCCAAACTGCTCAGATCTAACGCTCCGAGTGTGATGCTCAGCGCAGGGCTTCGTAAAATGCCTGCAACATGTTTTAACAGTGTGCTTTTGCCCGCACCGTTTGGTCCGATGAGTCCTAAAACTTCATTAGGAAAGGCTTCAAGTGTGATATTCTCAAGTAAATGACGTTTTTTAACTTGAAAATTAAGATGGTCGATGCAGAGGTTCATCGTATGTTTCCTTGGCTGACAAGCAGGTAAAGCAGTAAAGGCGCTCCAATAAATGACGTAAGAATTCCCACTGGCAATAATGAAGGGTACAGGAGCATCCTCGCTGCCAAATCTGCTCCTAAAAGTAATAATCCACCGCACAGTGCCGAGAGTGGAATTAATGCGCCATGCGCACTTCCAAGCATCAGACGCACCATATGCGGAGCAATCAAACCGATGAAGCCAATAATGCCAAAAAATGCAACGGCAATAGCCGTACACAGTGCGGAGAGAAGAAGTACCAAAGGGCGAAACGTACGTGCATTCACGCCTTTATTAAAGGCACTTTCATCGCCAAAAGCAAGGGCGTCAAATTTCCAATGTACCATTCCTAAAAAAAGAAGCGATGGTAAAAGAATCGCACCCATCAGCCAAAGATTCAGTGTGGTGGCTTTGCTAAGATCTCCAAATGTCCAAAACAGGGTTGCTGCGGCATTAATTTCGGTTGTAAAATACTGCAAAAACATCGTTCCTGCATGAAACAGTGAGCCCAAACCCACGCCTGCTAAAATAAGCGAACTGGGGCTCATGCCTACTTTTTTACCAATCCAGACGATCATCAAGGTACAGAGCATACTTGCGCCAAAAGCGAAAAGAACGATGTTGAATTTTGCCACTAACGGGTTAGTAAAACTCTCTGGATGAGCGACAATGATGGCAAATGTCGCTCCAAATCCAGCGGCTTGCGAAATGCCTAAGGTAAAAGGAGAGGCAAGAGGATTGCGCAAAATGCCTTGCATTGCAGCACCTGAGAGTCCTAAAAGCATCCCCACCAAGAGCGCCGCTAAGGCTCTTGGAAGTCGGATGGAGGTAACGATCATCGAAAAGCTATCGGTCGTAGTTCCTAGCGTGAAAAGTCTGGCGGTATCGGCTAAAACAAAACTTCCAGCACCACTGATGAGCGTTGCCCATGTAAGCACGATAATGCCCATCAGTAAGAAACTTCCTAAAAGAAAGCGCTTACGTGCTCGTGCGCGGTACGCTTTTGTAACGCTCATGGTTGATTCAAATGGTAAGGAAGTTTGGCAAGCAATGCGTCTGCTTTTTCGCCGTAAAACGCGCTGAAAATCTCGTTTGCTTTAGCATTCATCTCCACAGGCGCTCCAAGTGCATGGGCTACTTGCCATGCAATGACAAAGAGATTTTCGATATTGGTGCTGTAGTAGTTGTACCCAATCACCTCTTTGACATTTCTTTTTCGATACGCTTGAAGGCTATCAAACAGAGGTTTTTTCTCCGCATACTCCTTCTCAACGTTTGCTTTACCAAAAAGATCGATAAAAATAATCTCTGGATCAGCTTTTAAAAGGGCTTCCAATTCGATAAATTGATGACCTTTGGCATCGGAGTGTGCAAAAACACTGTTTTTAAGTCCAAGGAGTTCAAAGGGAGGGTAATTGGCTTCCGTACTCGTCATTCCCTGCGAGCCTTTGTAACCGATGCCTCCCACATAGAGTGTTTGAGGGCTTAGTTTCAACGCTGCAAGCGCTTTCTCCTCCTTGTGCATAAACGCGGTCAATGTTTGGGCACGCTCTTGGGTGTGCGTCACCTCTCCTAGTAAAAGGAGCGATGCTTTAATCTCCTCAAGATTTTTTTGGCTGGTTCCGCCATAAGAGGCACCATAACTCACGGCAAGAACGGGAATAGCGGTTTTAGAAGTAATGAGATCAATCTGATTTTGATCAACAAACGAAGTGATGATCAGATCGGGTTTTAGCTGTATCAAGGCTTCAAGATCAGGCATTTTCCCAGGACCTCCTGGTCCTATTAGGGGCAGTTTAGCGATCTTCTCTTGCCCTAAAAATGTACGATAAGGAGAAAGGGCGGATACATCGTTTTCTGTTTTTTCGATGCCAACAAGACGCTCTTCAAGCCCCAAATAAACACCCAAACGCAAGGCACCAGGCCCTAAAAAAACCAATGTGGAAGCACGGTTGATTTCAACATGACGACCCAGCATATCGGTATACGTTTGGGCACAAAGGCTGCTTAAGAAGATGAGGGTGCAAAGGATTATTTTTTCCATGAGATGAGTTCAACTCCTATCGTTGTTTCAAATGTGATGGTATTGTCGTGATGAAGCGGTTCCAAAAGGTCTTGGATGCACTCCAATTGTGGAGGTGTTTGATTGATCTCAAGATGCCATAAAACAGAAGCCAATGCTTCTGCGTATGGCTTTACATGTAAACGGGTTTCTTCGATGTATTCGCGCTCATAATCAATCGTGTGCTCATGCAGCCATGCTTTAAGGTTTTCTGCACCAGGAGGTGCTTTCAAAGGCAAATCATGGGCTTGAAAGATGGGGTCTAAGAGTGTTGACTCACGCTTTCCTGCCCAACCAAGATAGATACAGTGTTCCTTTGCAAGATCATGAAATTTTTGAAAATCCGCATCACTTCGTAATGCAGGTGACATGGAACAAAAAAGAATCTCAAATGGTTTGGGTGCTTCAAACGCTTCCCATGTTTTACATGTAAGCGTGAGTTTGGGAAGAAGGTCTGCTTGTTTGGCATCTTCGCTTAAGAGTGCAAGCATTTCACGGGAGAAATCAAGCGCGTTTACATGTAACGCTTCTTGGGCGATGTGAAGTGTGTAAATACCCGTGCCACAGCCAACATCTAAAACGTTTTTGGTCGTAAAGTGAATACCCCGTTCGGCGATTTTAGAGAGAATTTGCTTTTGAAAGCGATGGTCTGGGTCTGAAAAGCGTCCGTACTGCGAAGCTTTTTTATCCCACATCTGTGGCTGAGAGGCTTGAGTGAACATTTTTTATGCCTTTGTGTAATAAGACGAAGTTAATATTTTTATTATCTTAGCAGTAAAAGTTTAAAGCATAACTGAAGAGGGAGGATGGTTCTTGCCTACAGGCAAAAACCATTAAAGTGCATCAAAAAAGAGGTTTTGAGTGTATTAAAATGATTGAGATTGTGCCAAATATACAAAACCTAGAGCAAATAAAACAGCGTTAAGAAGTGTCATCACTAATCCAACTTTTGCAACGTTTAACTTTTTCATCGTTATAACTCCTTTTTTATATTTTCGGAATTATACGTATATAAACTTAATATTAAGTAAAATAACTAAAAATATTTTTAATTATTGAAAATTGGTAACCTTTCTACACTTCAATTTGAATGAAAATAGCTTAATTAACTATATAAATTAAGCTATATATAAGTAAATAAGCATGGTTACGCTTTGGGTTTGTAGCCTATTCTAAAACCACCCCAATGGCGCCCTTTGACGTAAATGGGGATCGAAATATCGTGCATAACATCGCCATTTTCCCGTCGATAGGTTTGAAGCAGCACACGCTTTTCATGGTTCGCGCCTCTAACACCACTGTCGGTAAAGATGCGCTTGGAGCGGTTGGCAAAGAGATCTTTTTCATAATTGCCACTCAGCGGTGCACGTGCGTTGTGGGTGGAGATATAGCCTGATGAGTGCATGGCGACGGCATAAAAAAGCGTTTGCGCATTCTCTTTCATTAAGGTATCGACAATGTCGGGGAAGGTTTGGTCGGTAAACGCATCGTATGCGGTGGTGTATTTTTGAGGATTGGTATTGGGAATAGGCTTAAAACGGGTATCGAAAATGGCTTCAAGGGTGAGTTTCCCACTCTCAATGGCATTTTCAAAAAGCGCTTCCACACGTGTTTTGGCATTTAAGCAACGTTGATACATTTTTTCATGGTATTCATCCATCGCAAAGGCACTGAGCTTTTCATGGGCTTCTTCTGCTCCTGAGATGATGGCTTGGGTTTGACCTGAGATGGTTTTCATCTCTTTTGTGCCTGATTCTAATTGTTCACTGATTTTTGAGATCATCTCTTTGATGGAAAGCAGTTGATCGCTGTTGTAATGAGAGCTTTGTGCAATGGCATCGATTTGGTGTTCTATCTTTTCAGCGTTACTGATAAAATGTTTGATTTCATCGCCTACATGTTGCACCGTGTGGGTGGCTCGTTCTATTTCATCACGCAAGGTTTCAATGCTCGTAAAAACATCGTTGGTATCGTGCTGAATTTGTTTGACAATAATGGTCACTTCACTGGTGGATTTTGAGGTGCGCTCTGCTAGATTGCGCACTTCATCGGCCACAACAGCAAAACCACGCCCATGTTCCCCTGCGCGTGCTGCTTCAATGGCGGCATTGAGGGCTAAAAGATTGGTTTGGTCGGCAATATCGTCAATGACCGTTGTCACATTTTGAATGGTGATCGATTTTTCTTTCAGCTCATTGACTTTAGATGAAGCATCTGTCGATTGGGTATTGATACGCTTCATATGGATGATAATATCGTTGAGTTCCGCAATGCTTTGTTGGCTCTCTTTCATGGAGAGCTTTGCAAACGAAGATGCCTCTTGTGCGTTAGAGCTGACTAAATGCACGTGTTCAAAAATATTTTGGGTTGAGTTTGAGATTTCTGCAATGGAGTGAGCTTTCTCTTCAAGCTTCTTCGACATCGCATCAATGGAATACATGAGTTGTGCCGTTGCAATGGAATTTTTACCCGCACTTTGTGAGTAGTTCTCACTCAAATAGGTTAGAAGTGTTATAAGCTTATAAATTCTAGGAAACAGTGTGCTCAGCAACGTGTTCTGTTCGGTTACATGTAAAAACTTTTTTTGGTACTCCTCGCGTACAGTTTTATCCCTTGCATCCAAGTTGCAAAGCAGTTCAAGGGCGTTAGAAAGGGGTTGGATGATGATGGTAGCGAACATAATGATAAGTACGCCCAAAGAGATCACTGCCAGAAATGCAACCCAAAAAGGCTCTGCTACAAGCCATGCCACAAGAAAAAGTGCGATGCCTAAGACGATCATAACTGCGCTGATTTTGAAAAAGTAACGTTGAAGCATGGTGCCCCTTGGAATGAAATGAAGATGTATGAGCGTAACATATTTAAATGACAAAAGTATAAAAATACTCAAGAGTCGAAAAAAAATGGCTTTAAGTGTTTAGATTTGCTACTCATGGAAAAAAGAGCAAAATTAAGCTAAAATTTCACATTTAAAACCTCAGGAGCGATACAGTGTCGAGTATCTCAAAATACAGTAAAATTAATAGTTTAAAATCCGTCAAAAAATGCCTTTTCCCAGCAGCTGGTTATGGAACACGCTTTTTACCTGCCACCAAAGCGATGCCAAAAGAGATGTTGCCGGTTCTTACCAAGCCTTTGATTCAGTATGGTGTTGAAGAAGCCGTGAGTGCAGGCATCGATACGATGGCGATTGTTACGGGTCGTGGTAAACGAGCGATAGAAGACCACTTTGATGTGAGTTACGAGCTAGAGCACCAAATCAAAGGAACCTCCAAAGAGAGTTACCTGACTGAAATTAGAAATTTGATTGATAATTGTACCTTTAGTTACACGAGACAAGTCGAGATGAAAGGTTTGGGTCATGCGATCTTAACCGGTAAAACACTCATCGGTGATGAACCCTTTGCGGTTATTTTGGCGGATGACTTATGCGACAATAACGATGAAGACCCTGTTTTGAAACAGATGGTTGAAGTGTATGAAAAATACCGCTGTTGCGTTGTTGCCATTGAAGAAGTGCCTAAAGAAGAGACGAATAAATACGGTGTCATTGATGGTAAAATTGTCGATGGCAATGAGTCCGTGCTTCGTGTCTCCAACATGGTTGAGAAACCAGACCCCAAAGATGCGCCAACCAATTTAGCGATCATTGGTCGTTACATTTTAACGCCCGATATTTTTGATGTGATTGAAAACACCAAACCGGGCAAAGGTGGCGAAATTCAGATCACGGATGCACTTTTGGAACTCGCACATCAGGGCAAAGTAATCGCGTATAAATTCCAAGGAAGACGCTTTGATTGTGGTTCTATCGAGGGCTTTGTGGAAGCGACCAATTACTTCCACGATAAAGCAAAATAACGCTTTTTTAATCTTTACATGTAAGCCTCTTGACCCCATAAGAAGAGGCTTTTCGCTTCGATTCACTTTTCTTCACCGCTTAAGAATAAACCCTTTATTAGCTTACATTCGTTATAATCAAGGCATTAAATAATAATGAGGCGGAAGAGTATGTCCAATCACGAAACGAAGTATATTTTCATAACCGGAGGCGTTTTAAGCTCACTTGGTAAAGGCATAGCAGCGGCGAGTATCTCCACACTTTTAAAAAATGTTGGCTTTAAAGTCAGCATTCTCAAAGCAGATCCTTACATCAACGTCGATCCAGGAACGATGAGTCCACTGGAGCACGGCGAGGTTTTTGTCACCGATGATGGCGCAGAGACGGATCTTGATCTTGGGCATTATGAGCGTTTCCTCGATGAAAATCTTACCCAAGCCAACAACTTTACCACAGGGCGTGTTTATTCTGCGGTCATTGAAAAAGAGCGCAGAGGCGATTACCTTGGTAAAACCATTCAAGTCATTCCTCACATTGTCGATGAGATCGCCAATCGCATCAAAGAAGCGGGTCGCGGTCAAGATATTTTGATCGTTGAGATCGGTGGAACCGTGGGCGACATTGAAGGGCTTCCCTTTTTAGAGGCGATTCGCTCCCTCAAAAGTGAGCTAGGAAAACGCAGAGCGATGAACATTCATCTCACCCTTGTGCCTTTCATTAAAGCCGCAGGCGAGCTTAAAACCAAACCAACCCAACACTCCGTCCAAGAGCTTCGCCGTATCGGTATCACGCCCGATATGTTGATCTGTCGCTCTGAATACCCCCTTCCCAAAGAGCTGAAAAACAAACTGGCATTTTCGTGTGGTGTTGAGCGTAATTCCGTCATTGAATGTCTGGACGCTACGACCATTTATCAAGTGCCCCTTAGTTTTCTCAAAGAGAACATTTTAGCACCGATTTCAGAAGCACTGAATTTGGGTGATCTTACACCGCACATGGATGAGTGGGATATTTTGGTCAAACGTGTCATAGCACCTCGTGATGAGCTGATGATCGCCTTTGTTGGCAAATACCTTGATCTCAAAGAGTCGTACAAATCACTCACCGAATCGTTGATTCACGCAGGGGCAAATCTCAATGCCAAAGTGAAAATTCGCTGGGTTGATTCGGAGATGATCGAAGAAAAAGGGTGCGAAGAGATACTCTCCGATGTTGATGGCATTTTGGTTGCAGGTGGTTTTGGCGAGCGTGGTGTTGTGGGTAAAATGGCGTCCATTCGTTATGCAAGGGAACACAACATTCCTTACCTTGGAATCTGCCTTGGCATGCAGCTTGCGATGATCGAATTTGCACGCAATGTTCTGCACATCGAAGACGCCAATTCAGCAGAATTTGATGCTACATGTAAAAATCCTATTATCTATTTAATCGACTCATTTATGGACGCAAGCGGTCAAAAACAGCTTCGTACGTTCCAAAGTCCCTTAGGTGGCACGATGCGTTTGGGTGGTTATGAGTGCGAAACCAAAGAGGGTTCACTGCTCAGATCCGTTTATGATGGCGCTAAAGTGATTCGTGAGCGTCACCGTCACCGCTATGAAGCCAACCCTGCGTACCGTGAAGCATTTGAAAAAGCGGGTCTTATCGTCAGTGGCGAGAGCGAAGGCTTGATTGAAGCGGTAGAACTTAAAGGGCATCCATGGTTTTTGGGCGTTCAATTTCACCCTGAGTTTACCTCACGTTTAACAAACCCAAACAAAACTATTTTAGGTTTTGCGAAAGCGGCTTTGTTACAACGTCAAAATGGCTAGTTTGCTGACCAAAGAGGAGATAAAACGGATTCTTCAAAGCAGGTTCGAGAATGACGAGTGTACCCGTCTTAACGAGATTCCTAAGCCCTCCTCTTTAAAAGATATTGCGCGTGCCTCCAAACGCATTGTTCACGCTATGCAAAATCATGAACGCATTGCGATTGTAGGCGATTACGATGTGGATGGCGTGATCTCTTCGGTGATTTTAAGCCAATTTTTCGATGATTTGGGTGTGGATTACTCGTTGATTATCCCCAACCGTTTTACCGATGGGTATGGCCTCAATCCAGATATTGTTGCCAAACTGGATGTGCATGTGATTATCACCGTTGATAACGGCATCTCAGCGATTGAAGCGGCACACATTTGTAAAGAACAAGGGATTGATCTTATCATCACCGATCATCACAGTGTCCCTTCCATCTTGCCCGATGCGTACGCGATTGTTAACCCTAAGCAAGACGATTGTGCGTTTCCGCATTGTGAAATTTGTGGTGCGCAAGTAGCGTGGTACTTGGTCGCAGCGCTTAAAGAAGAACTGGGCGTTGAGTATGATCTCTCCAGCTTTTTAGACCTGCTCTGCATCGCCATTATGGCCGATATGATGGCACTGGTTGGCATGAACCGCGTGATGGTCAAAAAAGGGATAGTCGAGCTTAACCGCTCCAAACGTGCCGCCTTTGAAGCGATCAAGCAGTATTTTGGTAAAGCAACCTTGGAAGGTGATGATATTTCATTTTTGATAGCCCCTCTGATTAACAGCTCGGGGCGTATGGAAGATGCGATTTTTTCCTATGAATTTTTGAAATCCAAAAATGTGAATGACGCACTGGTTAAACTCGATTACATCGTCTCATTGAATGAAGCGCGTAAAGAAGAAGAACGACTTTTATTTGAAGCCACGCTTCCGTACGTCAAAGAGGGTGAAAATATCATCGTGGCGTGGGGTGAAGAGTGGCATGAGGGTATCGTCGGGATCGTCGCCTCACGGCTTTCTAAACGCTTCAAAAAGCCTGCGATTGTCTTTTCAATTCGCGATGAGAGGGCCAAAGGGAGTGCGAGAGGTATTGGTGATGTCGATATTTTAGAGCTGATTCGTTCCCAAGAGGCGATATTGCTAGGCTACGGTGGGCATAAAGGAGCGGCAGGCGTTTCGATTGAGATCAAACATCTGGAGCAATTTCGTGCCAATTTAGAGCAAGCATCAAGCCTCTTAAACAAAGAAGCGTTGGAAGCGGATAATGATCTTTTAGGTGAAATCACTGCGGATCAGATCGATTTTGAATTATTGGAAATTTTAGAAAACCAAGAGCCTTACGGGCAAAAGAACCCAAAACCGAGCTTTTTACTGCGCAATATCGCGGTGAAAGTCGATCGTTTGATTGGCAAAGATGGGCAACATTTGAAGCTTATTTTGCAAGAGGGAAGTAACGCGCTCGAAGCGCTATTTTTCAATTACGATATGAAAGCCAAACAAGGCGATCACATCGACATTCTCTTTACTGTTTCGCGCAATGACTATCGAGGGCTTGTGACGCCTCAGCTTCTTATCAAGCAGATCGTGAAAAAATATTAGAAAAATGTACTAAAACTCACGACCATCTTTAACCGGTACAAAGAGACAATCGCCGATTGTCTCTTTTCGTATGCCCTCTTGCGTTTTAATATATCGGGTAATAATCTGTTTATCCCCTTTTTCAATCGGTGCGACCAAAATCCCCCCTACTTTCAACTGTTCAAAGAGTTTTTGGGGCACCTCAGGCGTTGAGGCTGAAAATAAAATGCGATCATACGGCGCAAATTCTCTCCACCCATTTTGCCCGTCGTCAAAGCGGGTGTGAATGTTGGAAATGCCCAAGAGTTTAAAACGCTCACGTGCCTCTTTCAGCAGGCGCTCAATGCGCTCAATCGTAAAGACTCTGCGAATAATTTTACTGAGAATCAGCGCTTGATACCCACTACCACAGCCGATCTCCAAAACACTGTCTGCACCTTTACATGTGAGCGCTTCGGTCATTTTAGCAACCGTCAAAGGCGAGCTGATCCATTGGTTTGCAGCCAGCGGCAGAGCGTCGAGTTTATAAGCGTGCATGCTCATACCTTGTGGCACAAACAGCTCACGCTCACTCTGGCAAAACGCATCATACACGTTGGGGCTGATGGGACATATTTTGGCGATTTCATCTGCCATTTTTTTATGTTTTTGAAAACTTATTTTCTCTTTAAAGTGAGCCGTTTGCGGCATTATGGTTTAATCCTATGTCAAGGTATCGTCGCATTTTTTTGATCTCGTTCGTATCAAAAGAGTGCAGTATCTCAGTAGCGCTATCATCACTCGTTACCTCGCCAAAGGGGGTGATAATCGCACTGCCTTTTGCCATACTCTCATCCGCTCCATTGGCACACAGCACATAGGCTTGATTGGCAATGGCGAGTGCGGTCGTGAGTATCTCAAAGTGCTTTTTGCGAAGCGTGCCCCAGTAGGCTGGGACTAAAATAAGATCTGCCCCTTTGATCTGCTCCCACAGTTTGGGAAAGCGAAGTTCAAAGCAGATAAGTACAGCAATTTTTATTCCATCCACGTCGATGATGCCAATCTTTTCAGCGTTTCCTGCTTGAAAATAGTGCTCCTCTTTGCCTAGTGTGAATAACTTTGATTTTGCGCGCGAGAAGAGCAACGCTCCGTGATGAAACAGTTTGAAGTTGTTCACATAACCAGCCTCTGTTTTTTCAATTAAGGTGAGACCAACTGTTTTACATGCAGAAAGTTTTGCAAGGGTTGGAAGTATGGCAGCAGAAAATTCTGCCGCTTCTTTCATTTTATCGTAGCTATAGGCGCTTAGACAGAGCTCCGGCGCTAACGCGATGCACTTCTTTGGTGTTTGCTCGAGAAGTGCTTGCAAGGTTGCAAAATTCTCCTCAAAGCTTCGGCCTTCATAGGCAAATTGTAAAGCGCAGAGCATCGGTTTAGAAGTCATCGAACGTCAGACTTCCTTTGCTGTAGTTGGAGACATTGCCTTCAAAAAAGTTGGTTTTTTGGTCGTTAAATTTTGAGAAGTCATCGACCCATTTGATTGGATGTTTGGCGTTATAAAGCTTTTCAAAACCCACAGCGGTTAAACGGTCATCAATGAGGTAGTGAATGTAGGTCTCGATGATGTCATCGGTAAAGCCCATAATTTGATTTTGGGTGATGTATTTTCCCCACTCAATTTCAAGATCGCCTGCTTTTTGGAACATATCGTACACTTTGGCTTTGAGTTCTGTGGTGAAAAGCTCTGGTCGCTCTTTTTGAACCGAGTTAATCATGTTTTGAAAGATCAGAAGATGCGTAATTTCATCGCGTTGAATAAAACGAATCATCTGCGCACTGCCAAGCATTCTTCCAGCACGTGCAAGCGCGTAAATAGCGGTAAAACCAGAGTAAAAATAAATTCCTTCTAAAATTTGGTTGGCAAACATCGCCAGCACGAGTTTTTCATCGGTGACATCACCTGCAAGCTCTTCGTACACACTGGAAATATAGTCATTTTTACGACGCAACACTTCATCGTGTTTTTCCATCTCGTAAATCAAATCGGTGTTGTCACAAATAGCTTCGACCATCACAGCATACGATTTAGAGTGGTTCGCCTCTTCATAGGATTGGCGAGAAAGACATGCGTTAATTTCGGGCGCGGTAATGTAAGGGTTAATGTTATCGGTTAAGTTGTTGGTTTGAAAACTGTCCATGCTGATAAGCTGTGACCACACCAGATCGTACATCCGTTTTTCGGCATCGGTGAGGTTGCGGTTGTAGTCGATGACATCTTTGGTGGTATCGACCTCTTTGGGAAACCAGGTATTGGCCTCCATCATGTCCCAAAGTTTGAGTGCCCATGTGTATTTTGCTTTGGTAAAATTTAAAATTCCGTGTGGATTTCCGCCAAAGACTCTGCGATCATTGATGCTCTCATCTGAGTTTGGGTTGTAGATTTTCTTGCGCTCCATTGCCATTCCTAATACGTTAATCTAAGAACTATTTTATCGAAAATTTCTTAATTCTATGGGCAGTGGAGGGTTTAGTTGGCTCACATCAAACTGATTTTGTTGCTCTTTTGTTGCTTTTACATGTAAATCATTTTAAAGATGCTAAACTCCCATAAATACAGTTTTTTAACGCACTTTTTGGGAGAAAGTCACACACGATGAAACAACACGCAAAGCCGCATAACGAGGAAATGGATGCTTTATGGCAACAAGCGCTAAAACTTCATAAACTTTCACACGACGATGAAGCTCAAAAACTGTATGAAAAACTCTTAGCCATTCAGCCGCATGCGCACGCTTATTACAATTTAGGCACGATTTTTCAAAAACAAGAGAAGCTTGTTGAAGCCATCGAAATGTATGAAAAAGCCATTCTCTCGCATCTGAATCATCCCAATGTTTATTACAATTTAGGCGTTATGTTTAAAGTCCAAAACAGACGCGAAGAGGCGGCAGAACTCTACGAAAAAACCATCGCTCTGCGTCCAGATCATGCCAATGCCTACACCAACTTGGGCAATATTCGCAAAGATCAAAACAGGCTTGAAGAGGCGATGGCGCTTTATGAAAAAGCCATTGCCTTGAATCCCGATAATACTAATGCGCTTTTGAATAAATCACTCATTCTTTTGGCAAGAGGTGATTTTTTGGAAGGATTTGCGCTGTATGAAAAACGAAGAACTCTCAGAGCATTTTCAAAGCCTGCTTGGAAGGGGGAGGAATCGTTGGAGGGTAAAACCCTTTTGATTTATACTGAGCAAGGCTTTGGCGATACGATTCAGTTTTGCAGGTACATCGAAAGGGTCGCAAAACTTGGCTGTGCGATTATCTTTGAAGTCGCCAAGCCACTGTTGCCACTGATGCGTCAATTAAGCGGTGTTTCTTGTTTTTTGGAAAAAGGTGAAGCTTTACCGCCGTTTGATCTCCATTGCTCACTTTTAAGCCTTCCTTTTGCATTTAAAACCACGTTGGAGCGTATTCCTTCAAAGCAGGGTTATTTGGTCGCCGATCCTCAAAAAATTGCTAATTGGCAGAAACGATTGGGTGGGTTGAAGCCCAAAGTTGGGTTAGCTTGGAGTGGTAGTGAAACCAATAAAGGTGATGCCTATCGAAGCATTCCCTTGGAAACATTGCTTCCCCATCTTCCCGAAGCTTTTGAGTATGTTTGCTTGCAAAAAGAGGTACGACAAACTGATCACGCTGCTTTAGCAAATTCTTCGATCCATTTTTTTGGAGAAACCCTGCATGATTTTAGCGATACCGCAGCACTGTGTGCTCTGATGAATCTCGTGGTAAGTGTCGATACGAGTGTTGCGCATTTAGCCGCAGCTTTGGGTCAAAAAACTGTAGTGCTTTTGCCGTTTGCCCCCGATTGGAGGTGGATGCTTGAGCGAAATGATAGCCCTTGGTATCCTACGGTTCAGCTTTTAAGGCAAGATGACATGGAAGATTGGGAAAGTGTGCTCCAAAAGCTCAACCCAATACTGCTTAATTTCGAAAGGCAATAGGGATAAGATTTAAAAGCTCTGTTTGATCAAAAGTGCGTGTGGGTGGAGCTGTATGCGCCATCGTTTCGTTTACATGTAAATAATTTTGGAGGTAATAAGTGCCTTGATAGCCCTTTACATGTAAATCTTTAATGATCGCATTGATGTCAGTGGGTGTCAGCAGATCTGGGTGCAGTGTGGTGCGTACTTCAAATGGAAATGAGCGTTGAATTAGCATGCTCAGACTCTGTTCAAAGCGCTCAAAATGGCGGTGATGCGTTAAGGTTTCATACTGCTGTTTGGGAGCTTTGTAATCAAGGGCGATGTAGTCCACCAGCTTTTTCTCGATTAAACGCTCTAGTAGCTCTGGATAGGTGCCGTTGGTGTCGATTTTGATCTTATAGCCTAAGGCTTTAATCGCTTCGCAAAAAGGCTCAAGATGTGGGTAGAGCGTACATTCGCCGCCACTTAAAACCACACCATCCAGACGACCTTGGCGCGATTGTAAAAAGTGTAGGGCATATTCGAGGTCAATCGTGCCATTTTCGCGTACGATACGAGGATTGTAGCAATACGGACATGCCATATTGCACTTGGCAAACCAAAAGATCGACGCTAGATGATGGGGATAATCCAGCGTCGTAAATTTGGTAATGCTGTGGATTGCCTTATCGGCAAGAGCATTTTTCAACAAATTGAATGCGCTCCCGATGTTCGCCTGTTTTACCAACATTAAAACTCTCTACGGGTCTGTGGTAGCCCATAACACGGGTATAAACGATACATTTAGTACGTTTTTCTTTTAACTTCTCTAAAATTTCGGTTTGACTCACGATACTTCTCCTTTTTTGAATTGTTCGACGAGTTCTTCGTCGCATTTCGGGCAAAATTCATGCTCACCACTGATGTAGCCATGCTTCTCACACACCGAAAAAACCGGTGTGATCGTAAGGTATGGCATACGGTAGTTGGTGATTACGTTTTTAACCAACTTTTTGCACGCTTCACTGGAACTAATGCGCTCTTTCATGTAAAGATGCAGAACGGTTCCGCCTGTGTAGGAGCATTGAAGGTCATCTTGGAGATCCAATGCCTCAAAAGGATCATCGGTAAAATTCGCAGGAAGTTGAGAGGAGTTGGTGTAGTAGACATTTTTTCCCGATCCTGCTTGGATGATCTCAGGGTAGCGTTTTTTATCTTCTTTGGCAAAACGGTACGTTGTTCCCTCTGCCGGAGTGGCTTCAAGATTGTAGAGATTTCCCGTCTCTTCTTGATAGGTGACCATTTTGTTGCGCACAAATTCTAAGATTTCGTGAGCAAATTCCATTCCATACTCATCGGCAATGGTATGTTTGTCATCGGTAAAATTGCGAATCATCTCGTTGATACCGTTGACTCCAATGGTCGAGAAATGGCTGTTAAACCCTGGCAAATAACGCGCCGTATACGGGTAAAGCCCACGGTTGTACATCTCTTGCACAAAGACGCGCTTCTTTTCTAACGTTGATTTGGCAAGATCCATCAGGTATTCAAATCGCTCCATCAACTCTTTTTTATTGCCTTTATAGAGGTACCCAAGACGCGCCATATTTAAGGTCACAACACCAATACTTCCTGTCATCTCCGCACTTCCAAAAAGTCCACCACCGCGTTTTAACAGCTCTCTAAGATCGAGTTGCAACCGACAACACATCGAGCGCACATGTCCAGGTTTGTAAGCTTTTGGGTTTTCAACGAGTTTTCCCTCAGCATCTCTAACGTATTGGCTTCCTATGAAGTTTTGAAAGTAGGAAGAGCCTATTTTGGCGGTATTTTCAAAAAGAAGTTCGGTGTTTTCTCCATCCCAATCAAAATCTTCGGTAATATTAACGGTCGGAATCGGGAAGGTAAAGGGTTGACCCGTTTTATCGCCCTCGGTCATCACTTCATAGTACGCTTTGTTGATCTGATTCATCTCTTTTTGGAAATGTTTATAAGTCATCGCTTCGAGTGAATTCACACCGCGTTTTTTTGCCTCTTCAAGGAGTTCCGCATCGTTGATCTCTTTAAACAGATGGCGTTGACTTGAGGTTGGGATTTGATCGGCTAAATCGGTTGGAACGGTCCAATCAATCGTAATATTGGTAAACGGGCTTTGTCCCCAACGCGCAGGAACATTGAGATTGTAAATAAAGCTGCGAATTGCTTTTTTGATCTCTTTGAAGGAAATTTTATCTTTAAACGCGTATGGCGCTAGGTAGGTATCGAACGAGCTAAATGCTTGTGCCCCTGCCCATTCACTTTGTAAGATGCCTAAAAAGTTTGCCATCTGACCGAGTGCTTCTCTAAAGTGCATCGGAGGTCGACTCTCTACGCGACCGCGAACACCATTAAAGCCTTCATCCAGTAAAACTCTTAGGCTCCAACCGGCACAATACGCCGTTAAACAATCCAAATCATGGATATGGTAGTCGCCATTTCGGTGCGCTAAACCCTCTTCTTTGGAGTAAATTTTATCAAGCCAGTAGTTAGCGATGACTTTGCCTGCAGTGTTGTTCACAAGGCCCGCATTGGAGTAGCCGGTGTTGGAGTTTGCTTTAATTCTCCAGTCACTTTTGCCAATGTACTCTTCAATCGTTTGGCTAGAATTCACATACGTCGTATCTTCATTCAGTCCGTAAATGTGCTCGCGTTGCATCTTGTGCGTATGTCGGTAGAGAATGAATGAGCGCATTACATCAAAATAACGAGATTTGTAAAGCTCTTGTTCGATCATATCTTGGAAGTCTTCGACCGCTGCTACCCGTTTCTTCTCGATTCGCTTTTGAATCTCTTTAAAAATGCTTTCATCGTACGTGACACCTTCACTTTTAAAGGCCTTTTTGATAGCGTCTTCGATCTTATAGGGCTGAAATTCTTCGGTGGTACCGTCGCGTTTGAGAACTTTGGTTAGCATGGTTATCCTAGATTTAAAAGTAGAGAAGATTATAGTAAGTATAAAATTTAAAGAAACTTAATAATTAACCTGAAACACTTATGTCACAGGTGATAAGTAAAGCTTTTTTAATTAGTTTTATTAACGTGTATAGTCCCTAATTAAAGGGATTAATCTTAACTTTATGCTTTAAAATATTAAAATTTAAAATTAATTTTTATTATAAGTTATAATCTGCCAAGTGCGCGCTTGAGCGCTGCGTTTACATGTAAAACAGTTGTATCAAATAGCGGTAAATGAGCGCTTTTTTGATCCAGTAAAAGACCAATTTCTGTGCATCCTAAAATCACTGCATCGATCTGTTCATCATGACATTTAAGCTCATTGATGATCTTTAAAAATATCTCTTTGGAGGCTGTTTCAATTTTACCAATACAAAGCTCTTCAAAAATGATGCGATTGATCTTCTCAATTGACGTAACATCGGGGATAACCACATCAATTTGATGAGCATTTAAAACCTCTGTGTAAAACATCTCTTGCATCGTAAACTTGGTTCCAAGCAAAATAGCTTTACGCGCACCTTGTGCATGCAGCGCGTTTGCAGTTGCTTCTGCTATGTGTAAAAAAGGTGTTTTGACATGCGGTGTGATAAGTGGAAGGATTTTGTGCATTGTATTGGTGCAGAGGAGTATAAAATCTACTCCTGCGCGTTCCAGTGAAAGTGCTGCTTCTTGGAGGATCTCAGCAGCCTCTTTCCATTTTTCTTCGCTTTGAAAGCGTGCAATCGGTGCAAAATCAACGGAATGAAGGATGATCTTAGCACTATGCAGTCCCCCCAGTTTTGTTTTTACACCCTCGTTTAAAAGTGTGTAATAACTCTGTGTGGACTCCCAACTCATGCCACCGATCAATCCTATTGTTTTCATTTTTAACCTTTACATGTAAAGCGTTTTGTTACTGACAACCCTCGCACTCAATGCTACGATCCGCTACTTCGAGTTTATTCTCAGGCGATTGAGAACGAAGGTAATAGGTCGATTTAATGCCGAGTTTCCATCCAAGCATATAGATGTCATTGAGGTACTTTCCACTGGCTTTATCAAGGGTAATGAAAATGTTAAGGCTTTGTCCTTGATCGATCCATTTTTGACGAATAGCACCTGCTTTGATGAGCACTCTTTGATCCAGTTCATACGCAGGCGTGTAAAAATTCCACGTATCAGGACTTAGATTTGGAACGACCACCGGAATCATACCTGAGAGATTCTCTTCAAACCATTTGCGTTTATACACAGGTTCGATCGTTTGTGTGGTGCCGACTAAAATGGAGATAGAGCTTGTTGGTGCGACTGCCATCAAATAGCCATTGCGCATACCATTCTTTTTCACTTTTTCTCTCAAACTGTCCCAGTCGTACATGTAACCAAAAAGTCCACCGCGATCCACTAGTTTTTTCGCCTCTTCATTGGCGGTGTCGATGGGGAAAATGCCTCGGCTCCATTTTGAGCCTTCAAATTCGGGGTACATTCCTTTTTCAATCGCAAGATTGGAAGAGGCAAGAATAGCGTTGTAACTCACCGCTTCCATCACTTCATCGATTTTGCTAAAGTGCTCATAACTTCCCCACGCGATGTGTTGTTCCGCCAGCATTTGTGCTTCACCCATGACGCCCAAACCAATGGCGCGTGATTTGAGGTTCGTGTGTTTGACTTTGGCATGCGGATAGAAGTTGAGATCAATGACGTTATCAAGCATTCGAATGGCAATTGGAACGGTTCTCTCAATATCTTCTTTGGTATGAATCAATGAGAGATTGACACTGGCAAGGTTACACACAGCCGTTTTGCCCTCCACCATCTCTTTTTCAACAATGAAAATATCTTTGCCATTGATGCTATCTAGAGCCGTTACTTTTTTCGCCTCTTTGGTCACACCACTATCCACCGTGACTAAATCGCTCTCTTCATAGGTATCAATGCTCTGGTCATTGTACACAATTTTGATTTTGTAATGATTGGGTGCCGTATTTTGAAAGATCTCGGTGCATAGGTTGGAGCTTCGAATGATGCCTGTATGATCGTTAGGGTTGGCACGATTGGCATTGTCTTTGAAACAGAGGAATGGGCTTCCGCTCTCAAAATAACTGGTCAGTATCTTTTTCCACAACTCTTTAGCTGGCACATACTCTTTGGAAATGGCATCGTTTTGCTCATACGCAGTGTAACGACGCTCAAACTCTTCACCATAGACTTCCGCAAGATCGCCCGCTTCAGCAGGATCAAACAGTGTCCACATCGCATTGGCTTCCACGCGTTTCATAAAGAGATCATTGATCCAGAGTGCGGGGAAAAGATCGTGTGCGCGACGTCTCTCTTCGCCTGAGTTTTTCTTCAAGTCTAAGAAGTCAGAAATATCCATATGCCATGGCTCTAAATAAACCGCAATGGCACCTTTCCGGGTTCCTAGTTGATCAACGGCAATGGCGATGTCATTGGTGATTTTAAGAAAGGGTATCACGCCACCTGCAGCATTTTTATGCCCATCGATCATGCCACCCATGGAACGAACCAAATTCCAATCCCAACCAATGCCCCCGCCAAATTTACTCAGTAGCGACATCTCTTTGTAAGAGTCAAATATACCTTCGATGTTATCAGGGGTACTTCCGATGTAGCATGAACTGAGTTGATGACGTGTTGTACGTGCATTGGAGAGTGTAGGGGTTGCAAGCATCACTTCAAATTTACTAATGACATCGTAAAACTTTTTTGCCCAATCTTGAGAGTTCAGCTCATTTTGCGCCAAAAACATGGCAATTGCCATAAACATATGCTGTGGCAATTCAATCGGTCTTCCTTGTCTGTTTTTGATCAAATAACGATCGTGAAGGGTTTTTATCCCCAGATAGGTAAATTGAAGATCACGTTCAGGCTTGAGGTGCGCTTCAAGGTCTTTAAGATCGTATTTGGCTTTCATCCCAAGTGCAATACGTCCCTCTTTCTCTCCACGATCCAGATACTCAGCAAAGCTTCCATACCCTGTAAAGCCATTGACTTTATGGTAGAGATCATACAGAAACAGACGCGCCGCAACAAAAGTCCAATTTGGGCGATCAATATCGATCTTGTCCACCGCCGTTTTGATCAATGTCTTTTGAATCTCTTCCGTGGTGATTTGATCGCGAAATTGAATCTTGGCATCGACCTCGAGTTCGCTCTGAGAGACGTTATCCAAACCTTTGATAGCAGAGCTGGTATATTTTTGAATTTTAGAGATGTCTAGTGGCTCAATGCGACCATTACGCTTTTGGACGGTTAACATTATTTGAACACCCTTTGAAAGATTTTATCGACATTTTTTGTATAGTAGCTATAGTCAAAACACTCTCTGATTTCTGTTTCACTCAGTTTGGCTCTTAAATCTTCATCGCCTAGTAAGTTTTGAAGATACAAACTTTCTCCATCGCTGTTAAGTGCAGGTTTTCCATGCTGAAGATCTTCCCAGACTTTCATCGCATTGCGTTGAACAATTTTATACGCATCTTCACGCGATACATTTTTAAGGGGGAGTTCAAGTAAAATGCGTTGGGAAAAAACAAGACCACCCGTGAGATTGAGGTTGCGCATCATATTTTCTGGGTAAACGACGAGTTTGGAGATAACACTGTTAAGGCGACTGAGCATAAAATCCGTGGTTATGAAACCATCTGGAAGTATAAAACGCTCGACTGAGCTGTGACTGATGTCTCTCTCGTGCCATAATGCGACGTTTTCCATAGCTGGGATCGCGAAAGAGCGAATCATACGGCAAAGACCCGTAATGTTCTCGCTAAGGACAGGATTGCGCTTGTGAGGCATGGCAGAGCTTCCTTTTTGTCCTTTTTCAAAAAACTCTTCGCATTCATACACTTCGGTGCGTTGATAGTGACGTACCGCAACGGCAATTTTCTCACAACTGGAAGCTAAAAGTGCAAGAGCATTCATCAGTGCCGCATAACGATCACGTTGAATGACTTGGTTGGAAACAGGAGCAGGTGTGAGTCCAAGGTCTTCACATACATACTCTTCAAGCTCAATGGGTGAATGCGCCATATTGCCCATCGCACCACTGATCTGTCCTACCGAAATGACTTCCATCACATTTTCAAGATTTTTGAGACTTCGTTTGATCTCTTCATACCAAATAGCAAGCACTAAACCAAAAGTAATGGGTTCACCATGAATACCATGACTTCGTCCGACCATCAAGGTCATCTTGTGTTCCATGGCTCTCGTTTTCAATGATTCCATCAATATTTTGACATCGTCAATGATTACATGTAAAGAGTCACGCATCTGAAGGGCAACGGCAGTGTCGATACAATCTGAGCTAGTCATGCCATAATGCACCCATCTGCTCTCTTCGCCTAGGCTATCTGCAACACTGGTTAAAAAAGCAATCACATCATGACGGGTCACTTTTTCAATTTCATCAATACGGTCAATATTAAACTTTGCGTTCTTAACGATCTTCTCACAATCGACATCTGGAATGAGCCCTAATTTATTCCATGCTTTGGTTGCGGCTTTTTCGACTCTGAGCCATGCGTCGTATTTTGCCTCAATTGTCCAATGCTTTTTCATCTCTTCTCGTGCGTAGCGCTCTACCATTCTCATTCCTTGTCTGTTTGTGATTTTTCTGTGATAAAATACGGTGAATTTATCTATTATTGCGTGTTTTATGTAATGATTTATTGTAACAATATCGGACTAAAAAAGGGTTGAATTTTGGCGTATACTTTGAAAAAGTTTGTTCTTGAAAAACCAACACTAGCCTTTCGTTTCTTAATGGATATCTTTGATATTCGTATGGGTGAAGCGCAAAAGATGATTGACAAACGACGTGTTTTTGTCGAAGGCGAACAGCTTCTGAAAAAATCAACAGTTATCGTAGGTAATATTAGTGTGGTCGTTTTTGAAGGTGAATCCAGAGGATTGGTGCCTGTTTTTGAGACAGAAGATTTTGCGGTATTTGAAAAGCCCAGTGGTGTGATGATGCACCCACGAAAGCGCAGTGATGGATATACACTGAATGATGAAATAAAATCATTGTACGGTAAAGATGCCAATGCCGCGCACCGCATTGACAAAAGCACGAGCGGTTTGGTTTTGGTTGGTAAACATAAACAAGCTGAAATTGAACTCAAACGTCTTTTTGCGACACGTCATGTTCAAAAGAGTTATGTGGCGTTGGTGCATGGGAAAATGGATGATGTGCTGATGATCGATGAAAGACTCAAACGTGATGTTGCGACCAGTCAAATTCGCTTAAAAGTTCATGTGGATGAGAGAGGGAAAATTTCTCAAACAAAAATTACACCATTGCACTACTTTGAGGATAAAAATGCCACATTGGTTGAGGCGATTCCTTATACAGGTCGCCAACATCAAATCAGGGTTCATTTGTTCCACGTGAAACATCATATTGTCGGCGATCCCATTTATGGTGTTGAAGAAGAAGATGCTGAGCGTTTTTTGGACGGTACAATGAATATGGATGAGCAAATTGCTCTAACACACAGTCCACGCCTTCTTTTGCATGCGCAAACCTTAGCATTTGAATATAAAGGAATTTCTTATAAGATAGCATCACAGTTTGATGCTAAAATTGAATTTTACACATTGATGAAAGGTTAGAGATGAAAACAGTTGTTCTTGATGGTATACGCGTTGCGCCAAGCAAGGTTGTCTGTATTGGTCGAAATTACGTTGAACATATTAAAGAGTTAAACAATGAGGTGCCAACCTCAATGGTTCTTTTTATGAAACCTAACACAGCACTCAGCAGTGAGCTGATAACAGGTGTGCAAACACCACTGCATTATGAAGGTGAAATCTCTTTTTTAATTAAGCAAGGAAAGATTTGTGCAGTTGCTTTTGGACTTGATTTGACTAACCGCGAACTTCAGAGTGAGCTTAAAGCAAAAGGGTTGCCGTGGGAGCGTGCAAAGGCTTTTGATGGCGCTGCTGTTATGAGTTCGTTTGTCAGTATTGATGAATCGGATGTCAACAAACTCTCGATGCAATTATGGATTAACGGTGTGTTAGTACAAGAAGGAAATATTGATTTGATGATTCACAAACCTTTGTCTGTTATTACTGAGATTAACTCCTTTTCAACACTGATTGATAATGATATTGTAATGAGTGGGACACCAAAAGGGGTAGGGAGTTATATCAAAGGGGATCTGTTCGTTGGTAAGATTTTTATTGCTGATAAAGAGATTATTTCTCAGGAGTGGACCGCAAAATAGAATCAATAGCGCTTAGGATTTTCCTAAGCGCTATTCTAAAATATACTTTACATGTAAAGCCATTACTTCTCTTTTTTAAAGAGGACGGTTATCAATCCTCCTACTCCTACAATAACGACGATAATTAAAAATCCAAGTTGAAAAAGATCAAGCATTGCCATTTTTTTGCTCCTTATCTTTTAATTGACCACAGGCAGCGCTAATATCTAATCCTTTGGATTGGCGAATCGTACAGAGTACACCATGGTCGACAAGGTACTGTTGAAAGGCAATCATATCTTTCTCGGATGGTCGTCCAAATTCACTTCCAAGATGTGGGTTAAAATAGATGAGATTAACTTTCGATTTTATGCCATGTAGGAGCTTCACCAGCTTCTTTGCGCTCTTTTGGTCATCGTTTACCCCTTTCATCACTAAGTATTCAAACATGACGCGTTTACGTGCGTCTATGGGGAATGCTTTAACCGCGTTGATGATGGACTCAATATTATAGGCTTTATTGATTGGCATTAGTTTTTGTCTTAGATCATCATCCACGGCATGAAGCGAGATAGCTAACAGTACGCCTAAATCCATCAAGCCAAGTTTTTCGATTTGGGTACTCAGTCCACTGGTCGAAATGGTTTGCCTACGAGGGGAGATAGATAGACCATCAAGATCGTTAAAAATACGCACCGCTTTGCTCACGTTAGTAAGGTTGTCTAGTGGTTCACCCATTCCCATATAAACAATGTTGACACGTCTGTTTTCGGCTATAGCGTTATCTCTTTTAATCATTAAAATTTGAGATGTTATTTCACCAGCGGTTAGATTGCGTTTAAAGCCACTTTTCCCTGTAAGGCAAAAGGCACAGCCTATTTTGCATCCGACTTGCGAAGAAATGCAAATGGTGTAGCGTGTATGGTGAAGTAATTTTCCCTCTTCATCCGTTTGCTCTTGCTTCGTGGGTAAAAGAACAGATTCTACAGTATTTCCATCTTTAAGTGAAAAGAGATACTTCTTACTTCCATCCCTGCTCTCTTCAACTTTTGCGATTGTGAGTGGATCAAGATAGTACGTTGCGTTGAGTTGCTCTTTAAGCTCTTTGGGTAGATTTTTCATCTCATCAAAAGAAGTAACATATTTTTGATACAGCCATTGATAAATTTGCTTCGCTCTAAAAGCAGGTTTTATAACTTCCGATAACTCTTCTTTAGAAAGGTCGAATATATTTTGTTTTTCCATAATACCTCAAATTTTTTATTTTAGTTCTTTCTGAACTTTGAACACGCATTTGAAGTAAGCTTCCAATGCTACGCTAACGCTTAGTTTTCTTCGGCAGAAAGCCCAAGTATGTCGTGCTTAGATCTTGTTTTACAAGATGCACATTTTTTTTACATGTAAAGTAATGAATGCTTTTGCTTTCGCATGGTTTTTCATAAAATCACGGTGCGCATTTTGGTCGCAATAGTTTGTAATAACAAAAAATCCAGAACAAGGAATTTTGAATTGGTTAGCGACACTGACAATTGAAAAGAACTCCATATTCTCTAACTCAATATTTTTTTGAACCATTTTACGAGCTAATGTTGGATCGGTTGTAATGTAATTACTGGAATTGATAATAGGGGACGGATGATTTGTTCCACGTGAAACATAGATATTCTCTGCTTCAATTTGGTTTTCTAAAGGAGTGTAACACTGATTTTGTAAATAGCCAAGTTCAATATTGGCCGCACGATGGCTGTAAATAAGTTCAAGTGGCTGATGGTTTCCATAACTTCCTGCAGTACCTACAAAAAACAAAAAAGCAGGTTTTTCTTCAAGAACAAGTTTCGTAAGGTTAATGGCACTCTCTATTAGTCCAACGCCAATAGGCCTTGCAAAATCAAATGTTTCATTTCGCCCAGCGCAGAGAATCATAACCGTACTGCAATCCCCTCATTTCTGAGGTAACGTTTAAGATCCATAATATCAATCTCTTTAAAGTGAAATATAGAAGCAGCGAGCGCTGCATCAGCACCATTTAAAAACGCATCTTTGATATGTTCCATCGTCCCTGCACCACCACTGGCAATCACAGGAATATCAAGCATCGCACTCATTTGTGATGTGAGTGGAATGTCATAACCATTTTTTGCACCATCACAATCCATGGAGGTTAAGAGTATCTCACCTGCTCCCCTCTCTTGAGCCTCTTTCGCCCAAGCAAGCGCATCAAGACCTGTATCGATTCTTCCTCCATTGATGAAGACATGCCACGAATCACCTGTGCGCTTAGCATCAATCGCTACAACAATACATTGAGACCCAAATCGTTTAGACGATTCATCTATAAAATGAGGATTAGCAATGGCTGGAGAGTTAATACTGACTTTATCACAGCCTACATGTAAAAGGCTGTAAATATCATCCAGTGTTCGTATCCCTCCACCAACGGTCAGGGGGATAAAAACTTCGCGCGCGACTTTTTCAACAATATCAACAATTGTCCCACGACCTTCATGACTCGCTGTAATATCCAAAAATGTGAGCTCATCTGCACCTTCTTCATTGTAGCGTTTGGCTATTTCAATAGGATCACCTGCATCTTTGAGTCCAACAAAATTAACACCCTTAACAACGCGTCCATTTTTGACATCAAGGCAAGGGATAATACGCTTAGCAAAATGCTCCATAAGACTCTCTTTTCTAGGTAAATATAGGCACAAATGATAGCGAAAGAATTAAAAAAAACTTCTGAATACTAAGATTAATTAAGACTATAACTCTTTTATAAGTAAAAGTTAGTTACAATTGGCTAAATTTTAAAAACAGGGTACAAATTGATAGAGGCAAAAAAAAAATTTGGCCAAAATTTTTTAAAAGATAGTAGTGTTTTAAGTAAAATCATCCAAGCGATGCCCCGAAACGATCAAAAACTCGTTGAAATAGGGCCTGGCTTAGGTGATTTGACGCAAGAACTGCTGAAGGTTAAGCCTTTAGTAGCATACGAGGTCGATGAAGACTTGTGCGTTTATTTGAGAAAGAAATTCTCAAAAGAGATAGATCAGGGGAGTCTGACATTGGTCCACGCCAATGTTTTAAACCAATACGAAAAAGGGTCATTGCTCAACGAGCCCTATGATTTGGTGGCGAATTTACCCTATTATATTGCGACAACCATTATTTTGGAAGCTTTAGAAGATCCTTATTGTAAATCAATGGAGGTGATGGTTCAAAAAGAGGTTGCAGAGAAATTTGCAGCAGCTCCCAAAACCAAAGAGTTTACTTCTTTAGCGATTTTAACCCAAAGTATTGGTACTGCAAAATTACTTTTTGATGTGGATCCAACATCGTTTGATCCACAACCTAAAGTCGTCTCTTCTATTCTCAAAATTGATAAACACAAAGAGTTTGTTGAAGGAGCCTTTTCGGGTATTTTTGAAACCAAAGAGCAATTGCAAAAATTTAAAAAATATTTGCGCTGTTCTTTTCAAAGTCCACGAAAAACTTGGTTGAAAAATATTTCTTCCGAGTTTGATAAGCAGTCTGTGCACGATTTGATGCAGATGTTTGATCTTCCAATAACGATTCGTCCCCATGAAATAAGCGTCTTGTCTCATCATCTACTATTTAAACATTTAAGGTTGAATGATGCAAGAAAACGAAGTAACGCAACAACAGAATAACAGTAACGAGAAGCCTAGAGAAACGACTCTAAAACCCTCAGGACACTCTAAACAAACGCACCACCACACTAACAGAAATCAGGTGAACGCTAACCCAAACTCAAACTCAAACACAAACACAAATGCACCCAAAGATGCTTCTGGTGAGCCTAGTGAGAAAAAACCACGCAATAATAGAAGACGCAAAAGCAATAAACCTTCAACAGCAGCGTCTATTGAAGGAAATGAGCCTTGGCAACGAGATATGAAAAAGGCGATTGAAGCCAATCAAAAAATGCACAAAGAGAGATTAAATCGCTCAAATTTGCTTGACCAAACTTCTAAAGGAAAGATCAAAATTACGCCTCTTGGCGGATTAGGTGAAATCGGCGGAAACATCTGCGTTTTTGAGACTGAGACATCAGCCATTGTCCTTGATGTTGGTATGAGTTTCCCCAGTGAAGATATGCACGGTGTAGATATCTTAATACCCGATTTTAGTTATCTGCGCCAAATTAAGAAAAAAATAGCAGGAATTATTATTTCACATGCCCATGAAGATCATATTGGTGCACTGGCTTATTTATTTAAAGAGATGCAATTTCCACTTTATGCGACGCCATTGCCTCTGGGCATGATCGCCAATAAATTTGACGAACACGGTCTTAAAGCGCACAAAAAGTATTTTAGACCGGTTGAAAAACGCAAAATCTATAAAATTGGTGAGTTTGAAATCGAGTGGATTCACATTACACACTCCATTATTGACGCTTCTTCTCTTGCGATTACCACAGAGGCTGGAACCATCATTCATACGGGTGATTTTAAGATCGATCATACCCCCATTGATGGGTTTGTCACGGATCTTAACCGCTTTGCTGCATACGGTGAAAAAGGGGTTCTTTGTTTGATGAGTGATAGTACCAACTCTTATAAAGAGGGCATTACGCGTAGTGAGAGTACCGTTGGAAAAACATTTGATTCTCTCTTTTCCAAGGCAAAAGGTCGCGTGATTATGTCCACCTTCTCTTCCAATATTCACAGAGTTTATCAAGCGATTGATTACGGTTTAAAATACGGTAGAAAAGTCTCTGTTATTGGTCGCTCCATGGAGCGAAATCTCTTTACGGCGATTGATCTTGGATATATAGAATTGGATAAAAGTATCTTTATTGATCCACATGAGGTCAATAAATACCCTGATAAAGATGTCTTGATTGTTACCACTGGAAGCCAAGGTGAGACAATGAGTGCACTGTACCGAATGGCTACGGATGAACATCGACATGTTAAAATTAAGCCAACCGATCAGATCATTATCTCTGCAAAAGCGATCCCAGGCAACGAAGGCAGTGTTTCAAAGGTTCTTAACTTTTTACTCAAAAGTGGGGCTAATGTAGCGTATCAAGATTTCAGTGAGATACACGTGAGTGGGCATGCTGCGCAAGAGGAACAAAAGCTTATTTTACGTCTGGTTAAGCCACGCTTTTTCCTTCCTGTTCATGGTGAATACAATCACATCACGAAGCATAAAGAGACAGCGATGCAATGTGGTATTCCAGAGCGCAATATCGTACTGATGAGCGATGGTGATCAAGTTGAAGTGAGTGCAAAGTACATCAAAAAGATTAAAACCGTTAAAACAGGCAAAGTGTTTATTGACAATCAAATTAATGAACAGATCGCGGATGATGTTGTGATTGATCGTCAAAAATTAGCTGATTCTGGTTTGGTTATGTTAGTGGTTCAGATCGATAAGAGTGATCATAAACTGATTTCTAAGCCAAAAATTATTAGCTATGGGTTGGTTCCTGATCGAGATGATAAAGCGTTTTCCATTGAAATGGAAGGTGTGATTGATCAGTTTATTGTGAATGCTAAAAAAGAGCTACTTGAAAATACACGCGCCCTTGAAAATGAAGTACGTCAAGTGGTGCGCAAACATATTTACAGACAGATGAAAAAATACCCAACGATCGTTCCAACGATCTTTATGATGTAGGAAAGCACATGCAAGATTTTAAAGCAATAGCGAAAGAAGTATTGGAGCTTGAAGCAAAAGAGCTACTCAGTGCTGCTGAAATGATTGGTAAAGAGATGAGTGAAGCAACAAATTTAATTGCGAACATCAAAGGCAAACTGATTGTGACCGGTGTAGGTAAAAGTGGACTGATTGGTGCTAAAATTGCTGCAACGCTTGCCAGTACAGGAACCAGTAGCTTTTTCCTCCATCCTACCGAAGCGATGCACGGTGATCTTGGCATGGTTGGCAAAGACGATGCGGTGCTCGCGATTAGTTACAGTGGTGAGAGTGAAGAGCTGATCAAGATATTACCTCACATCAAGCGTTTTGAGATTCCTCTTATCGGAATGGCACGCTCATGTGACTCTTCCCTTGGGCGTTACAGCGACATTTTTATCCCTTTACATGTAGAAAAAGAGGCATGTCCTCTTGATGCAGCACCTACGTGCTCAACAACACTCACGCTTGCATTGGGTGACGCGTTAGCAGTTTGTTTGATGAAGAAGAAAAACTTTCAAAAAGAGGATTTTGCATCCTTTCATCCAGGAGGAAGTTTAGGTAAGCGCCTGTTTGTTAAAGTAAAAGACTTAATGCTAATAGAGGACCTTCCGATCGCACACGAGACAACGAGGCTTAAAGATGCCATCATCACGATGAGCGAAGGCAGACTGGGCAATGTTCTCATAACCGATAAAGATAACAAATTGTTAGCCATCTTAAGCGACGGAGATTTACGTAGAGCATTGATGCGAGATGATTTTAACATGGATGCAACGGCATACGAGTATGCTTCTAAAAATCCAAAAAAACTAGATGACGAGACGCTTTTAGCCAGTGAGGCATTAGCTTTCATTGAACAACACAAAATACAACTTTTAGCCATTACCGATACAGATGGCGTGCTAAAAGGGGTATTACATATCCACCACTTAGTGGAAGCAGGAATAAAATAATATGGAATTAATGAGACTCAATAAAATGATTTCGCACAACACGCACTACTCAAGGCGTGAGGCGGATGAACTCATCAAGGCAGGGAATGTCAAAGTCGATGGTGTCGTTGTACAAGATCTCTCAACACAGGTGAGTTTTAAAAATAAGATCGAACTGGGTGGTAGAGCCCTTTTTGAAAAACACGGTTATTCTGTGATTGCGTATCACAAACAAAAAGGTGAGTTAGTGAGCAAAAAAGATGATCGTGGTCGTAAGACCATATACGATACATTACCACCACAATTTGGACATTATCTCAGTGTAGGAAGACTCGATTTTGCGAGCGAAGGGTTATTACTTTTGTGCGATTCCCCCTCTGTTGTTTCGGCATTAATGCATGGTGATTTAGAACGTGTTTATTATGTGAAAATCAATGGGATGATTACCCCTGCGATGGAAAAAGCGATGCAAGAAGGTCTTTATCTTGAAGATGCCCGTAAGGGTGGACATTCGCACAGTGAAATTCATTCTATGGATTTTGCACCATTTCTCTCGTACCGCATTATTAAAAACAGCCCAACATTCTCAACGATTAAAGTGATGATTAACGAAGGTAAAAACAGAGAGCTTAGACGCTTTTTTGGCTATTTTGATGTTGATGTTGTGGATCTCAAACGCGTGAGCTATGGCAAAATCGATTTAGGCATGCTCAAACCTGGGAAACATCGTTATTTCACGGGGAGTGAATACTCAGCGCTGAGGGACTATCTTGAGTATATGAAAAAAGGTAAAGAGAAAGTCAACGAGATTGAAGAGGATGATGATCAATAACTTCGCTCTCTTCTTTCGTCCTCAAGCGATTGAAGATTTAGCCGGGCAAAAACATCTTAGTGGTGAACGTAGCCCTTTTCGTAAGCTTCTTAAATCTGGTTCCATGAGCCATTCGCTTTTCTTTGGTCCTGCTGGTGTGGGAAAAACAACGTTAGCCCGTATTGTGGCTAACGAGTTAGGACTTCCTTTTTACGAATTAGATGCGACGAGTGTTAAAGTCGAAGAGATTCGCAAGATCCTTTCACAACACCGTGGAGCGCTTCAAAAACCACTTATTTTCATCGACGAGATTCATCGTCTCTCTAAAACCCAACAAGAAGTACTCTTACTTCCTATGGAAAATCATGAAGCAATTGTCATTGGTGCATCAACCGAAAACCCCTACTTTGTTCTTAGTTCTGGCATACGCTCGCGCATGATGCTCTTTGAATTTTATCCGCTTGAAGAGGGTGATCTCAAAGCTATTATCGAACATGTTCGTGAAAAAGTTACGTTTGAGATTGATGATGATGCTATAGCATATTTAATCAGTTCAAGTGCAGGTGACAGTAGGGCACTCTTGAATTTACTCGAATTTGCGCTCAAAGTAGATTTACATGTAACGCTTGAAACCCTTAAAATGCTGCGCCCTAGTGCGCTTAAAGATGGTGTAAGCTCCGATAACACACACTATAACTTAATCAGCGCGATGATTAAAAGTGTGAGAGGCTCTGATGTAGATGCTGCGCTTTATTATCTTGCGCGTTTGATTGATGGCGGAGAGAGTCCTGATTTCATCGCTAGACGGCTTGTTATCCTTGCAAGTGAAGATATTGGCAATGCCAATCCGAACGCGCTTAATTTGGCTTCTAGTACGCTTACCAGCGTGAGTAAGATTGGTTATCCTGAAGCGCGTATCATTTTATCGCAATGTCTGATTTATCTAGCGTGTAGCCCCAAGTCTAACAGTGCTTATATGGCAATCAATAATGCGTTAGCCTACGTCAAAAATGAAAAAGCTCTCAAAGTTCCAGCACATCTTAAAAGTCCTTCTCCCAAAGGGTATCTCTATCCGCATGATTTTGGTGGCTGGGTAGAACAAAACTATTTGGAAAAGCCTCTTCATTTTTATGATAATTTGCCGATAGGGTATGAGAAAACGCTTTCTGAGTGGCTTGTGAAAATTAAGACAAAAGATACAAAACAATCATAAAAAGGCACGGACTATGATAGTGTGTGGCATAAAGGTGTTTTAATGGACATTTCAACGACGTCACTGCTTGCCAATCAGCTCCAAACGCTCGATCCAAAAGCGACAGCCAAAGAGAATGCCACAAAGATTATCCAAGACACTGCGAATATTCCCTTATCGCTTACCGCTCAAAAAAGCACCACAACGCCGAGTAATGCACAAGAGGTCATTGGTCAACTGCTTGGATCTGCTGTGAGTGAAGCCAAATCGAAAAGTACCATTTTTGAGATTTTACAAAACAATCAACTTTTTAAAAATATGGGAAATTTTGCCGAAGACATTAAAAATCTAAGCTCTATTGTTAAAATGGATTCAACCATCGCGCAACCTTTGGCGCTTTTACAGATTTTTTCTAAGAGCATCGATCAGATTGATACTAAGATACTCCAAACACAAGTACAAAACTCAGGTGTTTTTTTTGAATCAAAGTTGGCGAACATTGTGACTCAAAAAGGGGTGCAGGAGAGCATTCAAACACTTCTCTCTGAGCTTCAAACCCATCTTGAGGGAACCAGTAAAGCCATTTCTCCCCTTGCAAAAGAGATAACAACCATTATGGATCGTCTGAATACGTCACAGGATCTCTCCTCTAAAGAAGCGCAAACAAGCCTGAAAAGTCTGTTGGATCTTTTTCGCCAAAGTGTAAAGCAAGAAATTGCAGGTGAAGGGGTTGCAACATTTAAAAGTGTTTATCAAAACGTTCAAAAACTTAATTATGCGATTGCTCAGATGGATTTAATCCATTCTAAAGTCGAGAATTATGCTACCAATATGAAAGTGGAAGAGCATTTCACAACCCAAGTGAAAGTTCTTTTAGAGATGCTCAAAGAAAACCTTGGGGCATTGCAACTGGATGAATTGCAGCCTCAAATCGATCAACTCCTCAAAAAAGAGACCCTTTTAAAAGAGCCTTCCACGGAGGCAGCCCCTTTACCTTTAACCGAAGGCTTAGAAGAGGTCATTTTAGCTACAAAAACAGTGCAAGAGAGCAAAAGTTCAATGCCTCCTGAAACCGTGGAAGAAGCGCTCCAAATGGTGGCAAATCGCATTAAACAACAGATTGAAATCTTAGACAGTAAAACAGTTCAGCAAGCAGATTTTCTTGATAAAAGTAGTGCATTAGAACAAAAGATTCATGCGCTGATTAAACCAGAGCTTTTTGTGGGCAAAACGATTGCTCAAAAACTCTCACTTGATCCTACAGATGTGGAGTTGCTGAGTGATATGAAAGGCGTTTTAACGAAACTGAGCGATCATCTTCAAGCATCGGGGCAAAACAAAGAAGCCCTAGAGATTACCAATCGCCTGCTAACGCAAATCGAGTACCATCAGTTAGTCTCTTACGTGAGTAGTTCGACGCACCTGTATATTCCTTTTAGTTGGGATGGGCTCAAAGGTGGTTCCATGATGATGAAGCAAAGCAGTGATGAGAAGTTTCATTGCCAAATTGATCTGGATCTTGAATCCTATGGCAAGCTTAATATGATGCTGGTGCTTTCAGGTGAGAAGTATATTGACATTACCATTGCATCGCAGAAAAAAGAGTTGGGAGAGAAGATTACACAGCAACTTACGAAACTCAAACGCGCGCTCAATGAGGTGGGACTTATTACAGGAACGGTGAAAATGTTGGAGTATAAAGATGTTAGTGTTGTCAAAAACGACTATTTTAGCGGTGAAAAACTTCAATTTGGGATTAATATAAAAATATGAATACACCCTCCCCTAAACCTCAAAAAGCGGTTGCCCTCAAATACGACCGAGAGAAAAAAGGCGCTCCTCGTGTTGTCGCTTCGGGTAAAGGCGAAGTGGCAAACAATATCATCAAACTAGCACAAGAGCATGACATCTTTATCAAAAAAGATGCCGACTTGGTGGAGTTGCTCTCAAAAATTGAACTCAATAAAGAGATCCCGCCCATGCTGTATAAAGCCGTGGCAGAAGTCTTTAGTTTTATCTATAAAATTACGGGCGATAAACGCAAATAGTCTTTACATGTAAGCCTAAATTCCTCGAAATTTTAAACTCAACAACCCCACATATTCATGCAGTGCAATGTAGCTTTTGTAAAAGGAGTGTGCATTGGGCAGATAATCCCAGGTATCTTTCGCTTTATGATTGATTTTAAAGTTCGTCGCTGCAGGAATGACGTTGAAGCCAAAGTGCTCATACAGGCGGATGGATCGCCTCATATGATACGCAGAGGTTACAAGGTAAATGGTAGGCGTAGCCAGTCCTACTTTTTCAAACGCAACTTTACAAAATTGCGCATTTTGGTAGGTATCGAGACTTTTATCTTCTACATGTAAAGAGAACTCTTTGGATCCCAAGCTTTTAGAGGTGGGTGTTGGGATTTCGAGGTAGAGCTTGAGCTCTTTAAGGCTATCCAAAAAGGCATCGCTTTCCAAATACGCTTTTTGCATACCGCCACCGCTGAATAAAAGTGGCACATTGTTCGACTTCGCAACCATTAATCCCCACATCATACGCTTATAAGCATCACTGCTCAGCGGTAAATTGGCAACTCCTTGCGTGTGCCCTCCTCCAAGGACGATCACCGCGTCTACAGGTGCTTTTGTGATGCTTTGGTTAAAAGGTTCTTCTAAAGGTTTTAAAAGCCAATCGGCGACATAAACGTTGCTCAAAAGATAAAAAATGACAGCATTGGCTACAAAGAAAAGACGAAAACGTTTGGCATAGAATGCGGCAACTAAAAAGAGGATAATAAAAATACCTGGTGGTAAAACCAGGTATGTAAAAAGCTTTGAGAAGAGGTAAACGTTACTCATTAGAGCATAATGGCACTACGTTCGCCAGTTTTAAGTTCCCCGATGACATAACCATCACTGTTGGCAAGGACATCATCGACATTCTCAGGACTGACCACGAGGATCATGCCTACGCCCATATTGAACGTGCGGTGCATCTCACTCTCTTCGACATATTGACCCATAAAGTCAAAAATGGGAAGTGTTTTGATTTTGGATTTGTAGACATGCGCTCGTAGACCCTCAGGCAGAACGCGCGGAAGGTTTTCAACGATGCCACCGCCGGTGATGTGTGCAAGTGCGTTGATCTTAGATTTAAGCGCTTTAAAAAGTTTGACATAAATACGCGTTGGGGTTAAGAGTGTCTCGATAAGTGGTTTGCCATCAAACTCTGTCTCAAAGGTGTAGCCTAGTTTGTCAAAGAAGAGTTTTCGAACGAGTGAAAAACCGTTAGAGTGAACGCCTGAACTTGGAAGAGCGATTAAAATATCACCCGCTTTGACGTGAGGAAGACGGTTCATCTCATCTTTTTCAGCGATTCCCACCGCAAAACCTGCAAGATCAAAATCTTTACTATGATACATTCCCGGCATCTCAGCCGTTTCACCACCAATGAGAGAACACTCCGCTTGAATACACCCTTGCGCAATACCTTTGACAATGTTCACAGCAGCATCGATTTCCAATTTACTCATCGCATAGTAATCGAGGAAAAAAAGAGGTGTGCCAAAGTTACAGATAAGATCATTGGCACACATTGCTACTAAGTCGATCCCTACGGTGTCATAAATCCCTGAATCGATCGCCAGTTTGAGTTTGGTTCCAACGCCATCGGTTGCCCCTAAAATAACAGGTTTTTGATACCCAGAAGGGAGTTCATAAGCACCTGCAAAAGAGCCAATGCCTCCGATAACATTTTTATCAAAAGTGGACTTGACGAGTGGTTTAATATTTTCGACAAATTGGTTTCCCGCGTCTATATCAACACCAGCGTCTTTGTAGCTGACAGTGCTCATGGATATGCCTTTAGTGAGGTTATTTATTGTTTAATAGATTTTAACAAAAGTATGTTAAAATCGTTATAAAAATAGCAAAAGGTGTTAGGATTCTATGGCGTATGAACATGCGATTATTTTAACAGGTGGGATTGCCACTGGCAAAAGTACGGTCTCGTCAATGCTAAAGTCACATGGTTTTGACGTGATCGATGCAGACGTGATCGCGAAAGAGATTTTACCTTTACATGTAAAAGAGGTAGAAGCCCTTTTTGGAGATCGTGTCATGTGTGAAGGAGCGATTGATCGTAAAGCACTTGGAGCACTGATTTTTAATGATAAAAAAGAGCGCGAAAAGCTCAATGCCTTTTTGCATCCGTTGATTCGGCAAGAGATTTTCAGACGTTGTGACCTTTTAGAAGCGAAACAAAAGCCTTATATCATCGATATTCCGCTCTATTTTGAGAGTGATGGCTATTCATGCAGGCTGGTCGCTGTTGTGTATGCGCCTGTTGAGGTTCAGCGCAAACGGTTAATGGTGCGGGAAAACTTTACCAAAGAAGAGGCGCAAAAACGCATTGATGCTCAAATTAGCATTGAAGAGAAGAAGATCTTAGCCGATTTTCTGATTAATAACTCCTTTGATATGAAATTCTTAGAGAGTGAAATCGAAAAATTTATCACATTTGTACGAGGAACCTATGCACATTGTAAAATATAACGCGAATGGCAATGATTTTATTATTTTTCATACCTTCGTTGAGGTGGATCGAAGCAAACTCGCCCAACAGCTCTGCGATAGACAAAAAGGTGTGGGTGCGGATGGGTTGATTGTACTGCTTCCGCACGCTGAATACGATTTTAAATGGCAATTTTACAACAACGATGGCAGCATCGCTTCGATGTGTGGCAATGGTACGCGTGCGTGTGCGCATTATGCGTTTACGAACCAGCTGGCAAACGCTTCGATGCGCTTTTTAACGGGAGCCGGTGTGATCACTTCCGTGGTCGAAAATGATCTGGTCGAAACAGAGTTAACCACGCCCAAAGTACTCAGTGAATCTTTCGAAGAAAATGGACTCACGTGGCATTTTTGCGATACAGGAGTGCCTCATTTGGTGACATTCGTTGAGGATATGGACTGTTTTGACAAAGTCATTGCACGTCAAATGCGTTACAAATACAATGCCAATGTCAATTACGCCACACTTGAAAAAAATGCCTTACATGTAAGAACGTATGAGCGTGGAGTTGAAGATGAGACTTTGGCGTGTGGTACGGGCATGGCGGCATGTTTTTACAGTGCATACCGTCAAAAATTAGTGGGGACGAGTGCTACGATTTACCCTATCAGTGGGGATAAGCTCAGTTTGCGTATTGTAGATCAAAAACTTTTTTTCAAAGGTAGCGTTCAAAAAGTCTTTGAAACGGTGTTGGAACTCTAATTTCGTGAAAGTATTTTCTTCTTTTTTGATCGCCTCGTGTTTGCTTTTGCAAAGTGTACTTCATTCAGGAGGCTTATCTTCAGAGTATTATCAGATTGAAGACAATGCTAAACAAAAAGAGGAATTTATTCGCCAGATGAAAATTCTTGTGGATAGAAGCAATGAAGAGATTCGCAAAGAGCGAGAGTTTATTACCAACTTTTTTGCCAAAGCGATGCCTGATGCGTTTCGGGGGCTTAATCAGCAAAATGTAGGCTATTTGATCTCTTTGCGCAATAAATACGGCATAGAATCGCTCTTTGATAGGGATGAATACTTCAAACGCATTGATGTTATTCCTACCTCATTAGCCCTTGCGCAAGCTTCTCTTGAGAGTGGTTGGGGAAAGAGCCGATTTGCTAGAGAAGCGAACAACCTTTTTGGTCACTGGACCTATTCGGGTGTTGGTTTGATGCCTCAAAATCGAATGATTGGTAAAACACATATGATTCGTATTTTTGGTTCGCTTCAAAAATCCGTTAACGCCTATATGCTCAATCTCAATACCAATGATGCCTATAGCCTCTTTCGTGAAAGAAGACTCATTGCTCGTAACAGCGGAAAAGCGTATACGGGGATAGATGCGGCTAAGACGATGGTGAATTATTCTGAATTGAAAGAAGAGTATAACAAAATGATCAAAGAGATGATTGAGCAAAACAATCTCTTGATCTACGATAAATAGACGTTAGAGATTGGCTTCTTTCATAAGCTCTGTCTGATAGTGGGTAATAATCGGGTCAATAACCTCATCGTACAAACCACCTTCCATAATGGCATCCAAACGGTACAAGGTAAGCCCTACTCTGTGGTCTGTAATACGGTTTTGCGGATAGTTGTAGGTACGAATTCTGGCACTTCTGTCACCTGAACCGACTTGAATTTTTCGTGCTTCACTCTCTTTGGCATTACGCTCTTGCATCTGCATATCGTAAAGTTTTGCTTTAAGAATTTTCATCGCAGCATCTTTATTTTTGTGTTGAGATTTACCATCTTGATTGACAACAACAAGGCCTGTGGGTAAGTGCGTGATTCTGACAGCACTATCGGTCGTATTAACCGATTGACCACCATTTCCAGAGGATCTCATAACATCAATTTTGAGGTCTTTTTCCAGTATCTCAATCTCAACATCGTCCACTTCTGGCATAACAGCAACGGTGACTGCTGAAGTATGTACCCTGCCCTGAGATTCTGTTAATGGAACCCTTTGAACTCGGTGTACACCACCTTCGTATTTGAGGCGTGAAAAAGCACCCTGCCCTTTAATAAGCGCAATAACCTCTTTATAGCCGTTGAGGACACCTTCGCTTAAAGAGACCACTTCCACTTTCCAACCACGATTTTCAGCATAGCGAAGATACGATTTGAAAAGATCAGCCGAAAAAATAGCCGCTTCATCGCCACCCGTGCCTGCTCGAATTTCCAAAAAGATATTGCGATCATCGTTAGGGTCTGTGGGGAGTAAAAGAAGTTTAATCTCCTCTTCAATCTCCTCTTTGCGAGGTTCAAGAACTCTCAGCTCCTCTTTTGCGAGTTCACCGAGTTCTTCATCATCAAAAAGAAGTTTATTCTCCTCAATTTGCTCTAGCGTTGAAAGATATTCCAATGTTTTATCTTTGATTTTCTCTAATCCTGACTGCTCTTTGGAAAGTGCGGTCATTTTTTTAATATCGGTTGCGATATTAGGATCACTTAAAAGTGTTGAGAGCTCGTTGTAACGTTCAAGAAATGGGAGTAATTTATCTTTCAGCATGAGAAGAGACTAAAATAAAGAGGGAGTTGCCGCACGTTATGCAGCAACACTACCTAGCGTATTAACGAGTTGTGACAATCTGCTGACACGACGTGCAGCTGTATTTTTAGTTAAAATACCTTTGCCTGCATAAGAGTGAAAGTTTTTATTCACATTTTTCAACGCAACTTCAGCGGCTGCTTGATCACCTGCCTCAACAGCTTCTCTGACAGCACGGGTTAGATTTTTGATTCTAGTTTTATAAAATCTATTTCTTTCAGTGCGTTTTTTCGTTTGTCTAATACGCTTTTCTGCTGACTTGTGGTTTGCCATAGATAAGCCTTTCGTTTTTAAATTTAGGCGTAGATTATATAAAAATAAATATTAAATAGAACTTATTTTAAGGACGTTTTAAAATAAAAAGAGCAATCTTTTTGTCCATTTTAGAGGTTTTAAGCCTAAAGAGGCTTTTTTCGCCAGAGTTTATTTAAAAAACTCTTCTCTTCTCCATAATAAGCATAGTGAAATTCATAAAAATTATTGGCAATGTACTCTAAATGATCTTGCGCATTAGCATCGCCTGCAAATAAAAAGAGGTCATTTCTTTGTAAAGAACTTTCCCAATCAGGCAGTATCTCAACCTCTTTATGTCGCACACGCATGAGAGGAATGAGGTTGTTATTAAAATTTCTGTTTTTGAGCGATCGTTTAAGCAACGAGAGATTTAATGTCACTGTTTGAAGGTTTTGAGTGAGCATCGGTGCTTGCGCCTCATCGATTTTAAGGGTAAACAGCAGAGGATGCAAATTGATCTCTAAAAGTTTTTTGGTTAAGCTCATCACCTCATCTTCGTTTAAACGATGAATATGTTTAATGAAAAGATCCAAGGTAGGATTTAAGATGGCATTTATCGTTTTGTTAATCAGTACTTTGGCAGGAATAAAGATCGTATCAATATTGGAATTTTCAAAAATGGAAAAATCTTCGAGCTCATTTTCGCGCGCTATCGTAATAATATGAGGATTCAGTTTTTTGGCAGTCGCTAAGATCGAAAGGTTATTGGTGTCATCATCGGTTCCTGCAATAATGGCGACACAGCTATCAATGCCCAGTTGTTTGAGGATCTCTTTATCGTCACCATCGCCAATCAGAATCTTCGGTTGGTCGTGAAGGGCAGTATGAGGATGGGACATCTTTTGAGGATCAATTTCGGCAAAAGCAATCTCAAAATCATTTTGTTTGAGGACTTCATAAATACTTTTCCCCATTCGCCCGTACCCGCAAACAATGTATTTACCGCGAGGCAAACTTAAAAGAGGATCGAAAAGAGTGCTAAGACCATAAATCCAGCGCACCAGTCGCAGTTTATGGGGTGTATTGATTGCCATATGGATGTGCTCTGCAATAATTTCAAAAGGGTTTTCAATGATTTGAACTCCCACATCCATCAGATTTTCCGTTTGATTTTTAGTGGTTGATTTGATTGCCATAAAGATAGCGGGGTTGAGCACTTTCGATGTTAATGCGATGCGAAGATTGAGGGCATCGTTTTCAAAGAGACTCACAATCGCGCGGCAATAAGGCGACTTAATCCCTGCGCACTCAAGTGCTTCTGGGTTGTACGCATCGGCATTGAGGCAAAAAACTGGCGGTGTAAAATTTTCCAAAAGCAGATGATCTCTCTTTTGCTCCTCTTTTTCAATCACAACCGAACGAAGACCATATTCATTAGCTTTCTTAATAATTTCACTTGTAATGCTGTTATAGCCTAAGATAATAATATACTTCTCTTTGAGATACGCCACTTTACGTGTAAATTTGGCTTTTTCAAACTCTTCTAAAAAAAGTTTATTTTGCAAGAGCGCGATGAGCGTTCCCACACTGTAAAACCATCCTGTTACGGTAAAGAAGATCGACATCGAGACCCAAATGCGTTGTGGATAGGTAAAAACAAACGGTGTTTCCCCAAAGCCAATGGTTGTAGCGGTGTAACTGATAAAATAAAAAGCATCAAAAATAGTGAGATGATACACATTCCCCTCATTATCAACCCCGTCAATCAGCAAAAGACCAATGATGGAAAGGGTATATGTGAAAATAATCACCAAAAAAGGGGTGCGCATTCTTTGTAAAATGAGCCAGAGTGAGCTGTGTTTCACGTATTGTCTCTAGCGCTTAGATTTGAGCGTATCACCGATGTAGAGCAGTACGCTGGTAATATTGGCAAGCAACGCACCACCACTTAAGCTGATAATGATAGAGGTCACTTCACGATCAATGCTGTAAGCATACGTTGCAACCGTCCAAATCGTTGCGGAAGCAATGAGTTGAATATCGGCGACCAAACTGGTGGCCAAGAGTACCGAGCCTAATTGCGTTTTATCACCAATTTTAAGTGTTGTAGCGATAATGTTGACAATCAATGCGGCAAAAAGTTCATATTTACTGTGTAATTCCAGATCGCCCAAATCGCCGTAAAAAAATCCAAAGTTGAGCGTCATGGCTAAAATAATAAAGAATCCAGAGATCACTTTGTCTAAATTCATTCATCTCTCCTCGTGGTGTTAGGGTACTAAAGTACCATTATACCCTTTACATGTAAAGATTAAAAAAGTTTTGTTACAATTTGCGTATCATTTTACATGTAAAGAGAAAACAGGAAAAACAATGAAACTTTTTGGAACCGATGGTGTACGAGGTAAAGCAGGTAAAAAACTGAGTGCTTTTATGGCAATGCGATTGGCTATGGCAGCAGGGATCTATTTTCGTAAAAACTCCATTACCAATAAAATCTTAGTGGGAAAAGATACCAGACGCAGTGGGTATATGATCGAAAATGCGATTGTCTCAGGCTTAACGGCTGTGGGATACGATGTCAGACAAATTGGGCCTATGCCAACACCTGCCATTGCCTTTTTAACCGAAGATATGCGTTGTGACGCAGGTATTATGATTAGTGCATCGCACAATCCTTATTTTGATAACGGCATCAAATTTTTTGACTCTTTAGG
Organism: Sulfurospirillum sp. SCADC; assembly: GCF_000743525.1. Lineage (GTDB taxonomy): Bacteria > Campylobacterota > Campylobacteria > Campylobacterales > Sulfurospirillaceae > Sulfurospirillum. Next base: position 48,183 of record NZ_JQGK01000019.1, read on the forward strand.
TAATAAACTTGGTGAGGTAGAAGAAGCGGCGATTGAGAAGATCTATTTTGACGATGCGCTCATTGAAGCCAATCAAAAAATCGAATTTGACATCGGACGATCTAAACGAGTCGATGATGTGATTGGACGCTATATCGTGCAGATCAAAAATTCTTTTCCAAAAAACTTAACCCTTAAAGGGCTGCGCATTGTGCTTGATACTGCCAATGGTGCAGCGTATAAAGTGGCTCCTACGATTTTCAATGAACTGGGTGCGGATGTGATTATGATCCACGATGATCCTAATGGAAGCAATATCAATCTTAATTGCGGTGCTTTGCATCCTGAAGAGTTAGGCGAAGAGGTGAGACGCTTGCGAGCGGATGTGGGATTTGCCTTTGATGGTGACGCCGATAGACTAGTGGTTGTGGATGAAAATGGAAATCCTATTCACGGCGACAAGCTTTTAGGGAAGATCGCAACCTTTTTGCAAAGCCAAAATAGGCTGGCTAACAAAGGCGTGTGTGTTACGGTTATGAGTAACCAAGCGTTAGAGGATTATTTGAAAAAAGCAGGGATTAAAACGTACCGATGTGATGTGGGCGATAAAAATGTTCTAGAGACCTTGTACAGAGAAAAAATTAACTTTGGAGGCGAGCAAAGTGGGCACATTATTCTCTCTGATTTTGCCAAAACGGGAGATGCGTTAGTTGCAGCACTTTCTGTTATGCACTGTATGCTCACAGAAAAGAAAAAAGTGAGCCAACTGCTCAATCCTTTTGAGCTTTATCCACAGTTACAACAAAATATTAAAATTGACAATAAAATTCCTCTGAACGAACTCAAAGGATACACAGCCCTTGTCTCAGAATTGGAAAGTAAAAAAATCAGAGTGCTGATTCGCTACTCGGGAACTGAAAATTTACTGCGCATTTTACTGGAAGGTCAAGATGAAAAAACACTCGAAGAACAGATGGAAAAAACCGTTAAATTTTTTAAAAGTGCCTTAAATGAATAGAGCAGGGATCGTTGTTTTAGGAGTAGGGTGTTTCATTTTTTTCACGGATCAATGGATAAAAATGTTTTTTTTAGAAGGCTTTCGCTGGCAGGGAGAATTTTTTTCTTTAATTCTAACCTATAATAAAGGCGTTGCCTTTTCGATGTTTGCTTTTTTGGAAGAGTACCTTAAATACATCCAGTTAGTGTTAGTGGGTGGACTAGGGATGTACCTACTTTTTCATAAAGAGATACTTCGTCTGTACGCGCTTCCTATTGGAATTATCGCAGGAGCTGCGCTGAGTAATATTTTTGATCGGTTTATTCATGGTGGTGTGGTTGATTATTTCTTTTGGCATTATGGCTTTGAATTTGCGGTGTTTAATTTTGCTGATGTCATGATCGACGTAGGGGTGGTTTTGATTTTATACCGCTCATGGAGAGCGTCTAAAAAAGTGTTTTAATCTTACATGTAAAGATTTTTTCATAAAAAACGTTGCATTTTCGTTTTTTTTTGGTATAATCTCAGCTCTTAAATTGTGTGGCCGCGTAGCTCAGTTGGTAGAGCACTACCTCGACAAGGTAGTGGTCGGAGGTTCGAATCCTCTCGCGACCACCATTTTTTGTTCTCCCGTCTGTTTGGGAGTTCATACAAGTAAAAGGATCTGATTATGATGAATGATGTTATAGCCTACAAAGAAGGCGCTCTTGTCATCGACACCCAAACTGCTACTGCTTCCTCAAAGACTTACGAAGACAAAATCTTATTTGACAACTCTAAAGATGCCCTTGAAGTGATCCGTCACTCCTGTGCGCACTTAATGGCTCAAGCGATTAAAGCGTTGTACAAAGATGCACAATTTTTTGTTGGACCTGTCATTGAAGACGGTTTTTACTATGATTTTCGTGTCAATGAAAAGATCGGCGATGCTGATCTTAAAGAGATTGAAAAAAAGATGACGGAACTTGCTAATGCCAAGTTACCCATTGAAAAGATTTATACGACTAAAGTGGCTGTTATGAAACATTTTGAACACGATGATCTTAAGCAAGAAGTGTTGCTTCGAATTCCTGATGGCGAAGTTTCCATTTATAAGCAAGGGGATTTTGAAGATTTATGCCGTGGCCCTCACGTTCCCAATACCAAATATCTTAGATTTTTTAAACTCATCAAAGTTGCAGGGGCTTACCTTGGCGGTGATGAAAAACGTGAGATGTTGACACGTATCTACGGAATAGCATTTGCAGATAAAGAGAGTCTCAAAGATTATGTCACGATGATAGAAGAGGCAAAAAAACGCGATCACCGTAAAATTGGTAATGAACTTAAACTCTTTACCTTTGATGATGAAGTGGGTGCTGGTCTTCCTATTTGGTTGCCTAATGGTGGAAAATTAAGAAGCAAACTAGAACAACTTCTCTTTAAAGCACACCGTCAACGTGGTTACTTGCCAGTACGAGGTCCTGAGATTTTAAAATCAGACGCATGGAAAATAAGCGGTCACTACCAAAATTACGGTGAAAATATGTATTTTACCGTGATTGATGAGGCTGAGTACGGCATTAAACCGATGAACTGCTTAGGACATATTAAAGTGTTCCAAAGTGAAGTAAGAAGTTACCGTGACTTACCTCTTAAGTTTTTTGAATACGGTGTGGTACATCGTCATGAAAAAAGTGGTGTTTTACATGGGCTCTTTAGGGTTCGTGAATTTACCCAAGATGATGCGCATATTTTCTGTACACCCGATCAAATTAAAGAGAATGTTTTAGAAATTTTAAGTTTTGTCGATTCTATTATGAAAACATTTGGATTTAAGTATGAGATGGAAATCTCCACACGTCCTGAAAAATCAATCGGCGATGAAAAATACTGGATAGCTGCAACCGAAGGGCTTAAAAAAGCACTCGATGAAAATGGCATCCATTATGGCATTGATGAAGGTGGTGGAGCGTTCTACGGTCCTAAAATTGACATTAAAATTACCGATGCACTCAAACGTAAATGGCAATGTGGTACTATCCAAGTTGATTTTAACTTGCCGGAGCGTTTTGATATTTCATATGTCGATGCGAATAACGAACATGCACGTCCTGTCATGCTGCATCGAGCGATTTTAGGTTCGTTTGAGCGGTTTATTGGTATTTTGATTGAGCACACGTCTGGAGAATTTCCATTCTTTATCGCACCAATTCAAGCGGTGATTGTACCTATTTCAGATGCGCATTTAGAGTATGCTAAAACATTAGCCAATGCTTTGATAGCAGAGGGCATTGATGTTGAGGTCTCTTCTAAAAATGAGAGTCTCAATAAGCGTATTCGTAACGCTGAAACCATGCGTGTACCGATGATTTTAGTGATTGGCGATGCCGAAGTTGAAGGACAAAGCGTTGCCGTAAGAGACAGACGCGAGAGGACACAGTATAATTTGACAAAAGAAGCATTAATATCAAATATGAAGGATAAACTTAGTGAGGTACACTTTTGAGTAAAGACAAAGACGTTATACTAAACGACGAAATCAGGGCAGCTGAGGTAAGATGTGTTGGCGATGATGGCACACAATATGGTATCATTACCAGAAATGAAGCTCTTGCGAAAGCAGACGAGCTAGGATTAGATCTCGTTTTAATTGCACCTGATGCAAAACCACCGGTTTGTAAAATTATGAACTATGGTAAGTTTAAGTATCAACAAGAAAAGAAGTTAAAAGAGGCACGCAAAAATCAGAAAATTATTGAGATCAAAGAGATCAAACTTTCTGTAAAAATTGCTGCTAATGATATTAACTATAAAGTCAAGCATGCTAGAGAATTTCTAGAAGAGGGCAAACATGTTCGTTTTAGGGTTTTCCTCAAAGGTCGTGAGATGTCTAATCCAGAGATTGGTGAGCAGGTTTTAGAGAGCCTTTGGCCACTGATAGAAGACATCGCCGAGCGCGAGAAAGCTCCAAAGCTTGAAGGACGCTATATTAATATGCTGGTGACTCCTAAAAAATAACTCCAGTTCATCGTAATCTTTCACTCTTTTAATCCCCTCTAAGGAAAATTAAGCTATTATAGCCGTTTTCTAATGCTAGGGGGGGATATTTCCTCATTAGATTTTAGAATAATCACAAGGAGTAAGCATGCCGAAAATGAAAACGGTACGCGGTGCAGCCAAACGTTTTAGAGCTGGTAAAAATAGGATCAAAAGAGGCGCAGCCTTTAGAAGTCATATTCTTACTAAAAAACCAACGAAAAGAATGCGTGGTTTGAAAGTTGCTAAATCTGTTGATGCACGCGATGAGAAGTCCGTTAAATTAATGCTTTGTAAAGCATAAATTCAAAAGAGTTTTTGACAAGAGTCATTCACCCTACATGTAATGTTCCCCTCGTTATGAGGGCAAGTTCCCCAGCGGGACACCGACATTGATTTATTTGGTCAAGGAGACACCATGGCAAGAGTAAAAACAGGTATCGTCAGAAGAAGACGTCACAAGAAAATTTTAAAGATGGCAAGAGGCTTCTTTAGTGGAAGAAGAAAACACTTTAGAAAAGCGAAAGAACAAATTGAAAGAAGTTTAGTTTACGCATTCCGTGATAGAAGACAAAAGAAAAGAGATTTTAGAAGACTTTGGATCACACGTATCAACGCAGCATGCAGACTTAACGACATTAGCTACTCACGCTTCATCAATGCTCTAAACAAAGCAAATATTGATTTAGACAGAAAGATTCTTGCAGATATGGCGATGAATGACCCTGAAGCCTTTGCAACCGTTGTAAAACAAGCAAAAGCAGCGCTTTAATACTTACACACTAGATGGTGGTTTATCCATCATCTAGCCCCTCCTTTTTCACCCTCACTTTTTTGTTATGATAATTGAGAAATAAATAGCTATTGCAGTATTAAAAGAGTGTGTAAGGAAAAGTCTCCTTACACACATAGATTTACTTACGGTTGAACATCACTCTTTTTAGGATAGATAAAAATCGTGTGGCGCTCTACCATGATAGTTTCTTTGGCATCAACGGCAAAGGCTTTTACTGTAATAGGAAGATCTTCTCCTTCTACTTTAAGCTCTTTAGGCACGGAAACAAGAATCACAACTTTTTTAATTTTCTCACCGGCTTTGAGTAAAAAAGGTTCACTGGGCTTTTCGATTTTTATATCATCATTGGAAATATCGAAATAATAAAGATGGTCTTTTGAATCCGTATTTTGAAACAAGAAGGTATAGACATTTTCAACGGTTTTGCCATCGTCTGCCATTTTATAAAGTTGGCTGGTACGGTTGATATTTAAGAGCATGTACTCTTTTTGCGTTCCCATAGCAAATAAGCCGATAAGCGCAATACTGAGTGCTACCATATAGGCAATGGTTCGAAAGCGGAAATAGTGTGTTTTCACGCCCTTCTCAGCGGCATTTGAGCTGGTCCATGTAATCAAGGATGGTTTTCCCAATTTCTCCATAATGGGAGTACATGCATCAGCACACTCTAAACAGTTGATACACTCTAATTGCATTCCTTTGCGAATATCAATATGGGTTGGACAAACGCGCACGCACGCTTCACATCCTGTACAATCATCGGTTGCTAAAGGAGGTTTACTTCCGAGTTTATGCCCTTTTTCATCATAAATCATTCCGCCACGCTTTTCATCATAAATGGTTTGAAGGGTGTTCTCATCAAAAAGAGCGGATTGGATACGTGAATAAGGACAAATATAGACACAAAAATTCTCTTTTAAAGAGACAATATCGTAGATCAAAAAAAGTGCTATACCTATTAAAAATCCATAAACCACGGTATGCTCAAGAGGATCTTGTAGATAAACAAAAAAATCTTCAGGCGGAATGAAATACCATAAAAAGTTGGATGCTGCCAACAAGGCTAGACACGCCCAAATCATAACGGCTAAAGTGCGTTTAACGAGCTGTCCTTCAGGTTTTTGTTGTTTGTTTTTAATGCTTTTATGAATTCCTAAGAGCTTTGTTTGGATAAGATCCCTAAATATAATTCTAAAACTTGTTTGAGGACAGGCCCAACCGCACCATACGCGTCCTCCAAGAGTGGTAATAAAGAAAATACTCAAGAAAAAGAGTATTAAGACAAATGGCATCAAATAAAGTTCCTGCATATCAAATGCAGTGAAAAGAAGATGCAGCTGCTTTTTATCAAAACTGAGTAAGAAAAAGTGCTTTCCTTCTACAGTAATAAATGGCAAGATTAGCGCAATAAGTGTAATGATGCCAAAACTAATATAGCGTTTCAATCTATAATACGTAGGTTGAGTTGAACAATCGCTATTACAATTCATCGTGTATTCCTTCGAGTTGATCTATGGGTTGCTTGATAAGCGAGCACTCTTTTGCAATGGGCGATTTTGCAGGGCTAAGTGGTGGTTTACGAGATGATTGAAGTAGGGTTATTTTTGCTTTGACAATTTCTTTCAGCCCTCGTGAGTTCACATAATCTTTTAATGAAGTACGACTTACATGTAAGATTTTTGCAATTTCGCTAATGGAGGTGCGATTTTCAAGTAATTCAATTACTTGAGGACGGTACATATCAAATTTAGATTTGGACATACGTCCTTTTGGTCGTCCTTGTGTCTTCTCTTTATCCAGTGTTTGATTGAGTTCTCTCTGCTTGACCAGAAGTTCTAGAAGCATCAACGGTTTAGCATCCACATGAATACAGACATTGGCATCGGCAATGTGTACCGATATAGAGCGTGTCAGTAAACACTCAAAGACTTTAATCAATTCTTCTATATTGTTGGAAAAGGTTGATAGATCAAAAATGATAATATGATCATTTTTGGAAAGAGATCGTAAAAAACCTTTAAACTCTTTACGCTCTTCCAGCTCCAACGTAGGGTCGGAGTTTTCAATCTCTGTGGTATCGATTTTGAGATCGTGGTGATGAGCGTATTTCATGATCTGTTTTTGCTGAACGATGATGGGTGCGTCATCGCTTCTATTTTTTAAAAGGACAATATTCATAAAAATGTCACCTTTTTATCATTAGTATAAGCGAAAGTATACAGACATTGACGTAGAAAGTCAATATAAAATTGAATTTCTACGTCATTATTTATAAAAACCCAAACTGCTAGTTAAACAGTAGAGCTTTTTTGTCATCAGCAAGCTTCAAAAAGCAATTGATAGCATAAGCGGTGATGAAAAGTTTGAGCTTGGTTAAAAAGCCACCAATGGTTGTAGCCTTAATGACTTTACCAAATTTAGCTGTTATCATAGAAAAGGCCGTTTCAACGCCTTTTCTGATTCTACGC
>NZ_JQGK01000020.1 GCF_000743525.1 Sulfurospirillum sp. SCADC
TTATAGCAGTTTACTGTTTAATTGACGAATATTTGAAGCTGAGAAACTCGTTTAAACCAGGCATCCAAATCTAAACCTGTTTTATTAATAGCAGCAACTAATACTTGTCCAGAAGCCTTTGCATCTTCGAGTGCATCGTGATGCTTGAATTCATACCCAATCATTTTACAAATGTTAGATAACCCATACCCACTCCATGCACACTCTTCCCATGCACGACGAGCCACCCTTGCAGAATCAAGCCATACGGTATTAATTGAATTCAGAGAATATTTATTAATCGCTCGACTAACTGAAACTCGATCAAAGTGTGTATGGCTTACACAAATCCCACCAGTTAAAAAATCAGATAATTTCTGAAAGACATCAGGAAATTTTGGAGCACCAATAACATCATCTTCAGTGATTCCGTGAATATCGATATTTATAAAATCAAAATAATCTTCTGGGTCGACTAACGATGACCATTCCTCTACAAGTATTCCATTCTTATATTTCGCCAATCCAATTTGGCAAATTGAAGACATATCTGCATTTGCAGTTTCCACGTCAATTGCTACAAATTCCATGACTACTCCTTCTTCGCATTAAAGAGATTAGGGGTCAGGAGATTAGTAAATCAAAAAGGTCTTTACTTTTACGCTAACCCAATTTGCCACAAACTCCAACACCCATTAAAAATAATATCTCTTTAATCTTTAAAACCAAAATAGAAAATGCCCTAAACTTCTTTTTCAATGCTTTACATGTAAAGAAAAAACCATTGCCTACTTATTGCACAGATGGCTAAGAAACCTTTTGATACAATTACGTATTATTTTTTTTGGAGTCTGTAATGAGCAGTATTGTTTTTTTAAACGGAGATTTTTGTAAAGAGGAAGATGCGAAAGTATCTATTTTTGATCGTGGGTATCTTTTTGGCGATGGTATCTACGAAGTGGTACCTGTTATTAATGGAAAAGTGATTGACAAAGAGCCTTTCTTTGAGCGTTTTGATGCAAGTATGAGCAAAATTGGGCTCAAAGCGCCTTTTTGCAAAGCGGAGATCATTACGATCTTAGATACGTTAATTGCTAAAAATGAGATCGTTGAAGGTGGCATTTACATGCAAGTGACACGCGGTGTGGCACCTCGTGAGTTTTATTTCCCTGAAAATACCCCAACCACATTTATGGCGTTTACCTTTAAAAAAGAGATTATCAACCATCCTTTGGCAAAAACGGGCATCAAAGTGGTCAGTTGTGCGGACATCAGATGGAAAAGACGTGACATCAAGTCTATTTCACTCTTGGGTCAAGTGTTAGCCAAAGAAGAAGTCCACCAAAAAGGTGCCTTTGAAGGCTGGATGGTTGAAGATGGTTTTGTCACAGAGGGAACCTCATCGGCTGCCTTTATCGTGAAAGATGGCGTGATTATCACGCGTCCACTTTCCAATGCGATTTTGCCAAGTATTCGTCGCAAACTCTTAATGGAATTTACCAAAGCAAACAACATCAAAGTTGAAGAGCGTCTTTTTACCATTGAAGAAGCGTTAAATGCAGATGAAGCGTTTATGGCAAGTGCGACTGTTTTTGTTCTTCCTATCATCGAAATTGATGGTAAGCCTATCGGCAGTGGAAAACCAGGTCCCATGGTTCAAAAACTTCGTGAATTATATGTCGAAGCAGCCCTCAAAGAGGCGAACGCCTAAATACATGAGAGGCTTTACATGTAAAGCCTCTTTTCTACTTTAAATCCATTTGTTTGATCAGATCAATGGTAAGAAGATCAAGGGTGGTTCCGCGTTCGCGTAACTTTTCAATTAGGCTTTTTTTACGCTCTTCACTTAGGTTTTGCCCTGCTTTAAACTTGAGCGAGATCGACTCTGGGTTTAAGCGAAGAAGCCCTGTCTGCTCTATCATTTTGGTATAAATGGGATTGGTAGCTTCGATGGCATCGTAACCGCCTTCGGGTTGCAGCTTTTGCATGAGCGCTGTGAGCATCAAACATTTTAGATCAGCATTGCTCACGATTTCAATCAACCCTGTGATATGAGCCGAGATAAAAAACTGTGTTGCAGGCGAAGCAGAACGCGTGTTGCTAAAGTAAGAGGGAATCAAGGAGAGTGGCTTCACCACGCTAAAACTCGCTCTAGGATTTTTGGCGATTAGCTCCATTTTACGCCCTTCTTTAGAGCCATGAAAACAGAGGCTTTTCTCATACCAGACAAAATTCAGTGGCACGCCATACGGTTCTTGCTCATCCATTAAGCAGAGTGTTCCGTATTCACACTCGGCAAATAATTCCTCGATACGGTTAGTATCATTGACTTCAAATTCAGCTCTTCGCATCGTCTCTCCTACGTTGTTTGGATAAAATCTTTAATCGCGATTTTCATCACCGCTCGTGCCCACGGGTAAGTCGCTTTCATCTGGTTACATTCATCACCATCGTACACAATCGTCGCATTTCCATGAAGCAAAAACCCAGTTCCCTCACCGTGCAAGCCTTCTACTTCTTTACTTCCAACCGTCACTAAAACTCTGTTATTGTGTGCCAAAGCTTCTCCCATTGTGTTCATTCCACCAACGGGAACAATGAAATTATCATTGTTTACTGTCACAAATGAGTGCCATGTATTGACAACATGAGGAAAGTTTTTTCCTTGGGCGATGATAGCAACCGTTCCCTCTTTTTGCATAACTGATCGCAATTTATCTGAAATCATTTATCTCTCCATTGAATTATTTTAAATTGTAATTGTGGTATTATAATCTCAATCTGTACTCTACACAAGAGCCAGTTAAGTAAATATTTTAGGGGTCAGTTATGTATATCCTTGACAAAGAAGCCACAAAGCCACTCTACATACAGCTCTACGAAGCCATGAAAGAGGAGATTTTAAACACCCTTTCGTCTGGAGCAAAACTTCCCTCGGTACGCAAAGTTGCAACAGAGTACACACTCAGTAAAACCACTGTGGAACTAGCGTACAAACAACTCTATGCGGAAGGGTACATTGAGAGTATTCCCAAAAGTGGCTACTTTGTTGCCGATACCTTTCACGAATATGGTACGCCCTCTTTAACAGCGCCGTTCAACGTATCGGAACCAAAGCCTCTGATTCGTTATGATTTTTTTCCTGCTCGGTTGACGCATGATGCGTTCCCTTTGAAACTGTGGCAACGTCTTTTTATCAAAGCGATGAAAGAGAGTTTAGACTTTGGGGCGTATGGTGACAGGCAAGGGGAACAGGGACTCAGAACTCAAATTGCGCAGTACCTTATAAAATCCCGTGGTGTGAACTGTGACGCTTCGCAAATCGTTGTTTGTGGTGGATTTACAGACTCGATGAACCATCTTGCGGCACTCTTTAAAGAGACTTTTCAACGAATCGCCATTGAGCATCCTGGTTATCCTGCTACGGGCAAGGTCTTTGAAGATTATGGTTATGACAGTGTTCCCGTTAAAGTCGATCACAACGGTTTAAACATTGACCAACTGGAAGCGACGAAAGTCAAACTGGTGTATATTACCCCCTCCCACCAATACCCAACAGGGGTCACGATGCCTATTCCTAACCGTATGAAGTTGTTAGATTGGGCAAAACGCGTTCAAGGGGTTATCATCGAAGATGATTACGACAGTGAACTACGGTACCAAAATCGCCCTATTCCTTCACTTCAAGGACTGGATCATGATGGAAATGTTATCTATGTTGGAACGTTTTCCAAGTCGCTTTCTCCCACACTTCGTGTGAGCTACATCGTGCTTCCGCATCGCTACTTGGAAGCGTATGCAAAGGTATGCCAAATGCGTCATCAACGCTGCCCTGTGTCACTGTGTACCCAAAAAACCTTGGAACTGTTTATGAAAGGTGGTCATTGGGAGCGACATCTACGCAAAATCCGCACTCTAAACCGAAAGAAACACGACTTGATGAAAGAGAGACTCAAAAGCACGTTAGGATCTATGATAGAGATCATCAGTGAAGGCGGTGGACTTGCCATTTTAATACGACCTACCATTACGATTGATCTGAAAAAATTAAGAGAAAACGCCCTTAAAGAAGGTATAAAACTCTATTGTGCGAGTGATCTTTACGGTGAGACGTGGGAAGCGATTCGCATGGGGTTTGGAGGGCTAGCGGAGAGAGAGATCGAAGAAGCCATAGCGCTTCTTCAAAACATATGGATCAAAACCCTTAAAGCTTAGTCCTGCTTTATAGTGCAACTTTTTACGTTTACATGTAACATACAACACCTTTGTCACAATAATTAATGTACAATGATCAGAAAAAAAGAGGCAACATGCTTTCACTGGCTAAAAACATGCAGCATTTTGTGGATCTTATTGTCGAGAAATCTCCCTCTTTAGATGAGATGAAGAGGAGCTTTCACGACTTAACCATTACGTATGGATTGCATTTTTGATGATTCCTGTCTCCCTTTTTACCAGTGTTTACAATGCGTATAGTGCCAATTACACCTTGGCTTTTTTGATCATGCTTTTTGCCTCTTACACGATTGGCTCGCTCTTTCTCATCCCTAAAATTAAAAAAACGTACCTGCTGTACCACGGCGCCAATCTTCTTTATACGATTTTACTGCTTTACGTTGTTTCGCATCTTGATAGTGAAAATTCACGCATCCTTTGGACCTATATTTATCCCATTAGTGTTATCTTTTTATTTGGCAATCGTCTGGGTTTTTTGTACAGTTGTCTCTTTTTGAGCATGATCATCGCGCTGTTTCTCTTTGTTCCGCATATTCACACCGTCTACAGCATCCCGTTTCAAATTCGTTTTGCCATTACGTATATGATCGTTGCGTTTATCAGCAGTTGGGTGGAGTATCACCGTGCGCGGTACCAAAAAGAATCTTTGCAGACGCACTACGCTCTTTTTTTAGAACAAGCACTGCTCAAAGAGGAGATCGAGCGACGTTGTGTGCTTGAGAAAGAGCTTCAATACCTCGTACAAACGGACACCCTAACCTTGGTCTACAACCGTGGTTATTTCTTGGAATTGGCAGAAAAAGAGCTTCAACGTGCCATGCGTTACGATGCTTCGCTCTGTTTTGCGGTACTTGATATTGACAATTTTAAACGCATCAATGACACACTGGGTCATCCTGTGGGCGATAGCGTACTCCAAGCGTTAGCACAGCATTGTAAACAGAGTTTGAGGGAGACGGATATTATTGGGCGGTTGGGCGGTGAAGAGTTTGCATTGATCCTTTTACATGTAAACGAAGAACACGCTAGAGCGAAGATGGAAAAACTCAAAGATGAGCTGAGTCAACTGAGTGTTCCCTACGATGGAGGGCTTACGCTCAACTTTACCGTCAGCATTGGATTAGCCATGTTGAATGAGCGCATTAAACGACTTGATGAGCTTTACATTCAAGCCGATGAGAAACTTTACCTTGCTAAAAATGCAGGGCGTAACTGCGTTCGTTAATGAATTGGAGGTTTTGTTCGCAAGATTTTCTTGACAGCTAAGAATCTTTGAAACATAACGCTTTATTTCCACCTTTCTTCTTGGATTCTTTTTTCAATACAACGCTTTTATAACGGTTGCGATGTAGAATTAAAAAAAAAGAGCTGCCATGATTAGATTAGCTAAGAACATTCAACATCTTGTTGATTTCATTGTTTCTAAGGCGCATTCTCAGCATGAAGAGGAAATTTTTAGACTCAACCATTATGTGTGGATCGCTCTTTTGATGTTGCCTGTTGCCATTGGTTCTGGAGCCTATAATGTCTACATCAAGAATTATGCGTTAGCCTTTCTGATCATACTTTTTTCAGGGCATATGATTGGCTCATTGTTCCTCATTCCTACCATCAAAAGAACGTATCTGCTCTACCATGGTGCCAATCTTCTCTACACTTTTTTGCTTCTTTACATGGTGTTCCATACTGATGCTGAGAATTCCCGTATTCTTTGGGCTTATATCTACCCTGTAGGCATCATCTTTTTATTGGGGCATCGTCTTGGCTTTTTATGGAGCTTTTTACTCTTATGTATGATGATCGGGCTTTTCCTTTTTGTTCCTGAAATTCACACGATCTACAGCATCCCCTTTCAAGTTCGTTTTGGTATCACCTATCTTGGTGTAGCGATTATCAGCAGTTGGGTTGAATACCACGGCTCGCGTTCTCATCAAGCGCTTTTGTTAGAGCAAAAATTACTCAATGAAGAGATAGAAAGACGCAAAATACTAGAAAAAGAGCTTAAACGCGCCAAACGCTATAACACCTCTCTCTGTTTTGCTATCCTTGATATTGACTATTTTAAGCGCATCAATGACACCTTTGGTCATCCTATTGGTGACACCGTTTTACAAGCACTTGCAAAACAGTGCTTAGGTAGCTTGCGAGAAACGGATTTAATGGGAAGACTGGGTGGAGAAGAGTTTGCGTTTTTACTGTTACATGTAACCGAAGAGCAAGCCAGAGCCAAGATGGAAAAGCTTAGAGAAGAGCTAAGCCAACTCAATGTTTCCTATGATACAAACTCAACGCTCAATTTTACTGTGAGTATCGGTCTTGTGATGCTCTCAGAGCGGATTGAAGGGTTGGATGAGCTCTACATCCAAGCCGATGAAAAACTCTATGCCGCTAAAGATGCGGGGCGGAACTGCGTGCGCTAATTAATGAGAAGATTTTTTGGCAAGATTCTCTTTTTTGCTTGCACCGTTCATATCCATGCCATAACGGTTGTACCCACCGATAAAGATTTTTTGAGCAGGGTCAAAACTCTCAGAGCACGCCTCTTTATCGTATTTAGCCACAAATTTTTTGTTCCCCTCTTCGACACTTAAGTAGTACTCAACGCCCTTGTCTACCATCGCAATTTTGGAAAAGTCTTTGCACTGTTTTTTCAGATCATCGGGCAGCGTGTGGTATTTATTAAGCTCCTCTAAAATTTGTTTGTACTGGGTTGTGGTGGATTGAAAAAAGACTTTGTTTTGCATCGCATAGACTTTGGTAACGACTAAAGAGAGATCTTTGTGTTTAAACGTTTGAGGCAAATTTCCTGCTAAACTTTGCGCCATAAACGAAGCATACATCTCAGGTGTGATGTTAAACGGAAGCGCCATTTTTTGGCTTTCGGCATATGCACACACACTGAAAAGCAGTGCCAGCAACCACCATGCTTTTTGAAGCGTTTTCATCTCAAATCCTTACCATCATCTTTTGCGGTATTGTAACTCATTTTAATGAATCAATCATCAACAGCACTCGTTTTTTCTTGAAAGTAGATAAAAAATCCAAGTCCCAAAAACACCAAACTCATCCCAGCCCACGCTTGCGCATTGGGCAGTTCCGCACCTAAAAAGAGCATCTCTCCCAAGAGTGCGAAGATCACTTCGCTCGCTTGCGTGGCATCGACGGCGGCCAGTTCACTGGACTTATGCGCCTGATGACGTGCGAGTAAAAAAAGCGTGGTTGCCACCAGTCCTGAGAGCAGTGCGACCAGTGAAGTGTTCAGTACTTGTCCCATTGAGGGCATCGGTGGGTTGATCAATGCCACTAAAACGATCCAAAAGGGGAGTGAACCTAAAGAGAGCAAAAAGACTTTGTTAAACGCATTTTCCAATAACGGCGAATCGATCTTGGGGAAAAGTGTATGCCCGTGTTTGGACTCCCAGACGAGTTGATTGCCAAAGGGATAACAAAATGCGGCGATGAGAACGGGAAAAGCACCTTTGGCAAACTCCACAAAGTGAAAGGTCGAAATGTGTGAGGTGTTGATCAGCCCAACACCGATGACGATGATCGTTGAAAAGATCCAAATACGTTTGGGAAACACTCTTCCAAAGAGCATCAAAACAAAAAGCGATGCAATAATGGTCAACTGCCACGTCGCCGCAATAACCCACGCAGGCGCATAATCTGCACTAAAGCACAAAAGAGCGTAAAAACAGCCAAACCCAATGCTCCCCGCCACGCTCCAAAAGAGCCAATGTTCTCTAAAAAGTCTAAAAAGCGATTGAAGCGGTTTTTGACCCTGAAACAGACGAATCACGATCAGTAAAAAAACGATCATAAAAACATACCGCAATGACGCAGACCAGATCCAATGTCCACCGTCTAAACTCATCAAACGGTTGAGCACAAACGTGGAGCTAAAAAAAAGCGCGGAGAGTAAACCAAGAGCAATGAGAGCAACCATACATCTTCCTCGAAACATAAATAAAGTGCCATTATACCCATTCCCACGCACGCATTATGGTTGAAAAATAGACCTTACATGTAAAGATAATTTTTTAGCACACTAAATCTTGCATCTGCTACAATAACGCCAATAGTTTAAAAAGGTTTTCATGTCAAACGCATTCAAAGCGCATCTTATGGTGCTTCTTGCCACGTTTTTGGTTGCAGGTTCTTTCATCATCTCCAAAAAACTCTCTGGCGTTATTCACCCTATTTCACTCAATCTTTTGCGTTTTCTTATCGCCTCTTGTGCACTGGCTCCTTTTATCTTTACGAGTGCTAAAAAACGCTCACGCATCCTTCCATCGCTTTGGAGAACGCTGATCATCAGCCTTTTTTACGCACTCTATTTCATCGCATTTTTTAAAGCATTGGAGTACACGACGGCTTTGAGTACGGGCACACTCTATACGCTTGTACCCCTTGTGACGGCGATTTTGTGTATTTTCTTTTTTAAGGAGCGCATCAGCCAAAAGCAATTGATGATCTATCTTTGTGGTATCGTTGGCACCTTGATCGTTGTCTTTAAAGGCGACATCAACCTTCTGCTGCACTTTTCACTTGGTCAAGGTGAACTGATCTTTTTAGCCGCGGTACTGAGCATGGCGCTTTACTCCATCTGCACCAAATTTCTTCACCGCACGGGCGATGATATGAGCGTGCTGGTCTTTATGACGCTCATCGGTGGATCGCTCTGGATGGGAATGGCTTTAATGCTTTTTGACATTCCATTGGAGTGGGAGCGCTTGAACATCGAAGCGTTGAACTATCTGCTCTACCTTGCCATCGTGGCGACTTTTTTCACGGTCTATCTCTACCAAAAAGCCTCCATTGTGATCGGTCCCAAAAAAGTGATGGCGTATGTGTATCTAAGCCCCGCGAGCATCGCGTTACTGCTGTACCTTTTGGAAGGAGCTACGCTCTCCATCGAAGTCTGCGTTGGCATTGCTATCTCGACCATTGCGACTTTTTTGCTTCTCAAATGAAACACTACAAAGCGTTTTTATCTTTACATGTAAACATTCAAAAGCTTTGTAAAACCAAATGCAACTACTTGAGGATAATCTCCACGCGTCTGTTTTTTGCGTTTGGTTTATTATTGGGAGTCGGTTCTAACGGGTTTGCATCACCATAATACTTCAATTGAATGAGTGACTTAGGCACCCCATAGACTGCCAATTTGTCTGCAACAGTTTTAGCTCTTTGGAGTGAAAGCGTTTTGTTGTATTCTTTATCGCCTGCGCTATCGCTGTGACCGATGCTGATGACTTCAACAACCTTATTTTCACGAATCAAGCGAGCCACCATCTTCAACTCTTCAAGCTGTTTTGCCTCTAAAACAGCACTGTCAAAACCAAAAAAGAAGAGGTAACTTTGAGGTTTTTGCGGTAAAGCATGTAGCACTTCCGCATACTTGACTTGAACGCTCGCTTCGGTCTCACGTTTGGATGTAATCTCACCTTTTTGAGAAATATCTAAGGCTTCATAGGCTTTGTTTATCGTGTGCGTATCACCTTTGCGATCCGCCACGGAGATAGTGCCCACTTTACCATCTTCTTCGGGCATCAGGGTTATTTGAACCTCTTTGGTCGTACACCCTGAAAACAAAACGGCTCCTAAACAGAGTCCTAAAAGTGCTAAGTGTCTCATTCTTTCGCCTCCGCTACAAAATAGGTTCCTCTGATGCCAATGGTCGCCGTTTTTGCTTTGATCTCCATTGCGTCAGGATTGATCTTAGGAATGAGTCCTGTTTTGCACGCCATAATCCCTTTGAACAGATTGCTTTTAAATTTAACATTTTTATTTTCAGGTTCAAACAGATACTCATCAACCAAAAATTCAGCATTGGAACCGATCGAAATCAAGGTATTGTCTTCAAAAACAATGCCGATGGTGCTGTTTGAAGCCGTTTTAATAGAGTCTTTTTCAAAGATTCTATCGCCTTGTTTCAAGCTCACCGTTGTGTGATCAGCATGCGTTACGCCGACATCCCCTTGAACCGACTTGACAAGCGCCACGGAGGGTGACGCCAAGAGTAAAAGAGGTGTTACGATGAACCATATCCCCAATGCAAAATACTTTTTCATATTTATTCCCTCACTTTTGGCACAATACTGCTTATCTCGTGAATCGATTTTATTACCATTTAGATTATTTTGATCTAAATAATGATGTTATCGTGAGAAATTTATGCTCTTTTATAAAAATTGTAACGATTTACGCACGAAGTTCAATCGTCCCTTGCAAATACTCCACACACGCACCCGAAACAAAAACACGCTCTTTTTCAACACAGCAGTACAGCACACCTGAACGCTTCGATGATTGCAGGGCGACAAGCGTTTGTTTACCCAAACGTTTCGACCAAAATGGCGCAAGCCCTGCATGAATTGAGCCCGTAACAGGGTCTTCCACACCACCATTAGCAGGCCAAAAATAGCGCGAAACAAAATCAAACGCTACACTTGGAGCTGTTACTACTACATCAAAAGGTGCCAATGTTGTCAGCTTTTCAAGATCGGGCACGACATTTTTGACATCGTCCTCGTCTTTATACACCGCAAAATAAGCTTGTTGGTTCTTGTAAAATTCAAGCGGCGCAATGGAAAGTCCTGTTTTTAAAGCTTCTGGAACCTCCCCCACACACTCAGGTTCACGGTTTGGAAAACTCATCTCAATCAACCCATTTTCAAGTGCATTCACCTCAATTCTTCCCACCGCTTTTGCCCAAAATGTGATGCAAAACGGATGCCCCAAATGGTTGAAAATCACATACGCACTCGCCAACGTCGCATGCCCACAAAAGTCGATCTCCTTCAAAGGTGAAAACCAACGAATCTCAAAAACACCCTCGTGATTTTTAACAAAAAATGCCGTCTCAGAGAGGTTATTTTCAGACGCAATGCTTTGCATTGTGGATTCTGGAAGCCAATGCTCAAGAGGCACCACCGCAGCTTGATTGCCTTTGAAGAGTGTATCGGTGAAGGCGTCTATGATGTAGATGGGGAGGTGGGTTGGGGTCATGGTCTATTTCCTTAAAATTTAATCCATTATTTTATAATTATTAAGATGCCTATTATCGCGATAAGCATGCCGATCAAAATTAAAATACCATATTTTGCAAATACAGCATCATATGTAAGTTTATTACATTCACCCAATGTCGTTATATCATCTGTTTTCTCAAAATTAAAAGCTAGTAACTGGTTGTTAGATGTTTGAATAAAGTCATCTTGATTTCTTCCACTAATTGTCGACAATTTTTCTATAAATTCCGTAAATAAATCTTCTGATAAATCTCTATTGGTAATTCTTAGTATATGATTTTTTGATTTTATTCCATAAAAATCCAAAATAATTTTTTCAGAGAAATAGTTTATGTTTTGAGTAACCTTAAAAGCCACATTCGACCACTCTTCTTGCAAATGAACTTTTTTCTTTTTCTTCAAAATCAAAAATATTTCATCAATTATAATTTCATCTATGAAAAAAGTTTTTGCATTAGATAATAGTTCTATGCCCACAGCACAAGCAAATAATACAAAAAATATTCGACCAATCAACTCTGTTTGATGATATGCAAACAAAAGTAAGCATCCCATAAGAAGAAATAGCCCTATTTGTTTTACACTAAAACTATCTCTATTGTCTGGATATTTAAAAGAAATCTGTTTTTTTTCCATGCGTTGTTGTTTGCGTGTCTCTTTAGCAGAGGTTTCAAGTAATGCTTTAGTCGTTTCAAGTTCAGCCTTATCCACTGCTTGCCATTCATCCATTTCCGCACTTTCCATCAACGCATTTTCTTCCGCATCAAGTGATTGTAGTTCTGTTTTCATGGGTTACTCCAGGATTTACTTCAAAGGCAAAGTCATATAGTTCCATTGATAATCGTCAAATAAAACAGACCGCGCAAAGCTTTTTTTTTGGAGGCAGGTTCTAAAGAAAAACTTCTCGAAAAAGCGTGTGGTGTCTCTGTTTTTGTCCATTAGATGTAACGTTATAAGGTCAAATTTTGAATCTTTTTTTGCAAAATCGCATGCCCATTTAATGAGAAGTGGCTCAATGCCTTGTGCTTGATGGTCTGGATGCACTGCAATGTCGGCGATGTAGCACTCATAAAGCGCAGGGTCGTGCTTTAACAAATGCGAAGAGAGTGCTAATTTGAAAAAATCCCATTTGCCCAGTACCTGCACCATCTCTTTCGAAAATAGTGTATTTTTAGCTTTGTCTTGGTTACTCTCAGGCTTCCATTTTAAACACAGTGTTCCTACAATTTTATCACCCTCCAATGCGACGATTCGGTGCGTTGATGCCTCGTTGGAAGAAGATTCTAAACGTTTTTCAAACAGATGGGTTAACTGTTCATCGCTTAAATTTTGGCACTGTTTAAAGTGATTTCGAAACGTGTAAATGAGCAGTTCGATCAATGACTGGGAGTGTTTGGAGTGCATGGATTCAAGGCGGATGGTCGTTTCGGACATAGGTAATTTGCCTCAGATAAAATTTTGATCATTATAATCTAAGATGTGGGACTTTTTTACATGTAAACTAATACAACTTCCCAAACAGGTCTAAATGGGTGAGGTAAAGCCTGACATCAAACTCTAATTGGTGGTAGTTTGGCTCCATATTTTCGCACAAGGCGTAAAAGGCTTTGTTGTGTTCTTTTTCTTTGAGGTGGGCGAGTTCGTGCACGCAGATCATCTTCAAAAAGGGCTCGGGGGAGCTTTTAAAAAGCGTTGCGACTCTAATTTCACTTTTGCTGCGTAGGCGTCCGCCGTGGTTTTTGATCGTGATGCGGTGCAATCCTAGCGCGTCGTTGATGTCGTTTATTTTGCCATCATACAGCACTTTGGTGATCGGCTCACTTTTGCGCAGATGCGTGCTTTTAAGCTCCATTGCGTACGTATAAAGTGCTTTGTCGCTGGTGAGATTGTGTGTGGTTGGGTACTTGGAGAGCAGGTATTTTCCCAGTTTTTCTTCGGTGATCAGGCGGCGAATTTGATCTATCAAATGTTCAGGGTAATGCGCGATATAAGCTAGTTCTGGCACGCTTAGCACGCTTTACATGTAAAGATTTTTTCAAATTTTTCGTGCATGGTTTGGAGGGCTTCCTTGCTTGATTTTTCGATGCAGTCCTGCTTGTCCTGTGCGATCTCTTCTTCTAAAAGGGTGATGATCTGTTGCAGCGCTCTACTGTTGGCGCTATTATAGCGTTTGATGCGCTCGATTTGGGTGTTTTTATCTTGGACTTTGCCAAAAGCGGTTTGAATCGGTTTAAAACTTTTCGCAAACTGTTTCAGCGATAGCGCATCGCAGGTGTAGCGCAGTTTTTTGTAGTGAAGTCTGAGTTTATGAAACCGTTCATTAGGGGATTCTGCGTCGAGTTTTTTGGAGATTTTAGCGATCTTGTTAAGGCGCTTTTCGATGATTGCTTTGATGTGCCTGAAAAGTTTTTCTTCAGACTTTGCAAGGCAGAGCTTCTCATCGCTATGCAAGGCTTCGAGTTCATTAAAAATTTTAGCTTGAAGTTTTGAGGTGAACTTTTCTTCAAACTGTCGGTACACGGCCTCTTTTTCTGCCAAAAGTTTTGCTCTCAGTTGTTCAAAATCATCCCAATAGAGTGCATCAACGCTTTGTTTGTACGCCTCAAGTGCCTCTAAAAAGACATCCAGATCGCGCATCTCATTGGTCTCTTGTTGGAGGATTTTGAGGGTTTTGTCAAGTAACTCGTGACGCTTTTCATCCATAAAATCGCTAAATTCCAAGCAGATGGAGCGTGCCGTACGAATGTAAACACGGTACTGGTGCAAGTTTTCAGGATCTTTAGTCTGCAAAAACGCTTTTAAATGCGTTGTGATATTTTCGAGATTGTGGTGCAGCGTGGTTTTGAGTAATTGCTTGATGCTATGACGTTCTAAAAAATCTTTTTTGGAAGACATGGATGAACCCTTATGAGACTTTGGAAAAGGCATTAGAGGCGATACGAGGTGTTGTATCTCTCACCATGATATTAATGACATGAAAAATTGTAGTCTTTTAATATTAATCGCACGTTAATGTTCAGCACTTTGCCTTCTTGTTAACCATCGGTATAAAAAGAAGCGTTATAATGTTTGAAGACACCATAAATACTCTACAAAGGCTTTTTATGCAAGAAAACATGAACGAAACATTCCAAAATCTAGCCGCATTAGAGGCTCCAAAACGTAACTGCGCTTTGGTTTATTTGAAGCTTATTTTGCTTCCAACACTGGCATATCTCTACTTTTTACTCGGCTTTTTAGGCATTTTACATTTTAAAGTGGGGATTCACAGCGTCGTGCTCATCGGGTTTATTTACATCGTTTCCCTCATTTTTGCCAAACACAATGGCGAATTTGGTGTGTGCACGTTTAGGCGTTACTCCAAAGAGTTTCAAACAGAACTTCACGAATATGTCTCGAAAAACTTGATGCCTATTGGCGGGAAAATGAAGTCCAACGCTTCGTTTGAAAATTTCATCGACACGTATGCCAAAGGTATTCGCAATGACAATTATGCCTCCGTGGCGGCAAGTATTTTCCCAACAATGGGTATTTTGGGAACGTTTATCTCGATCGCGTTAACACTTCCTGATTTTTCATCGCAAAGTGCGGGTGCGTTAGAAAATGAAATAAGCCTTCTTTTAAGCGGTGTGGGAACAGCGTTTTATGTCTCCATTTACGGTATTTTGCTCTCACTCTGGTGGATCTTTTTTGAAAAACGAGGACTGAGTCGTTTTGATAGAGACGTAGCACTCATTCAAAACTCAACAGCAGCACTTTTTTGGACCAAAGAGGAGATCGAACAAGCTTACTTACAAGAAAATCTTCAAAACTTTGAGCGCATCGGCAAGATGTTTGAACGCCTAAGCTCCAATGACTTTTTTGAACGCCTTGGCAAAAGCATCGAGACCAAATTTAAACTCTTTGATGAGATGTTAAGTTTAGAAGCAACAGCCGTTAAACGAGGCGCTGAGCACATCAAAGAAGGGATGGAAGCGCTTTCACGCTCACAAGATCGACAGCGCGATTTAGCCGTGATTCACGAAGATATCCTGACCAAACTGAGCCTCTTTAATGAGAGCACCACCTCTTTACATGTAAGGCTGATGCACAGCAATGAAGCGATGCTCAAAACCAACGAAGAGCTTCTGCGCACACTCAAAGAGACCCATATGATGCAAGGAGATTCGACGGCCAATGAAGAGGTTGAGTCGCTTAAAGAGAGCTTGAAGATCATCGATGCTGAAACCGAAGAGATCATCCAGAAAATGGATGCTTTAAAATAATGCGCTACAACCGTTCACGAAGTTCAGATCAAAACTTCTGGGTCTCGTATGCTGACTTGATGGCAGGATTGTTGTTTGTGTTTATCTTGCTTATTGGGGCGATTGTGGTGAAGTATGTGTATGTGCAAACCGATCTTAAAGGCATCAAAAATGATCTTGAAGCGCAAAAAAAAGTTTTGCACATCGCGCAAATGGAGCTCTCCCAAAAACAACGCGATTTCTTAAGGCTTCGCTCAGATATGAATGTCACAAGTGCTTCATTGCAGATCGCCAAAGAGCTGCTCTCTCAAAAAGAGTCGAGTTTGGATGAAGCAACGGCAAGGTTGCAACTCTCAGATAGAGAGATCGAAAATCTTAAAAAACTGTTGCTTGACACCGAACTGGCGCGCGATGAAGTCAAAGGTGAGCTTGTTGCGAGCCAAATGGAGCTAGGAACGACGACCAACACGCTCAAACTCAAAGAGGGAGAGTTAGCGCTTTTAAGTGCCAAACTGCTTGAAAATGCCGCGTCGCATCAACAATTGGTCGAAGATCTAAACCTCACAAAATCGCGCATTAAAAACCTGACAGGCATTCGCATCAAGGTGGTGCAAGAGCTTAAAAATAAACTGGGCAAAAAGATCAACATCGACCCCAACAGTGGCGCGATTCGTCTGCCCTCTTCCGTGCTGTTTGATGTGGGATCGTTTGAGCTCAAACCTGAAGCACAAAAACAGCTCAAAGAGACACTGCAACCGTACCTTGACGTACTGTTAAACGATGAGTCCATACGCGAAAACATTGACCACATCGTCATCGAAGGGCATACGGATTCGGATGGAAGTTACATGCACAATCTCGATCTTTCGCAAAGAAGAGCTTACTCGGTGATGGCATTTATCTATTCACTCGACGAAAAACGCACGACGCTCCTTCAAAAGTACCTGAGTGCCAATGGCAGATCGTACAGTGATCGTATCTTTAAAAATGGTGTGGAAGATAAAGAGGCGTCAAGGCGTATTGAGATTAAGTTCAACCTCTCCAACAAAAAAGCGATTGAAGAGATCGAAACCTTTTTAAATCGTAAAGAGTAACCATGTTACGCAGTGTGCGTAACGGTATCTTGAACAATGAGTAAAACCCATTGTTCAAGGTCAGGGATATATCCCCGACACCTCCTAAAGCTTCATAAAACATGTTTTATGAGAAACAAAAGGTGAGATGTAAAAGAGGAAGGTGTTAATGCCTTCCTCCTCCATCACGTCTGTCATCATCTCTGTCTGGTTTGTCGGGATGGTTAGTGTTGTTTTTACGGTCATCACGATGATCATCTTTTCGGTTATCATGTCGTTCAGCAGGTTTAGGCTCACTGTGCCTTTGCTGCTGATCGTGATAAACCTGAGGAATGTAAATCTCTTCACGTTTGATCACCACACGTTTGTCTTCGTAGCGATTCTGACGTCTGCTATCGTAGCGATAGTCATCGCGTAAATCATGACGATGGCGTAGGGTATTAAAATCATTGGAAGAGATGATGACACCGACCAAAGAGGCGATTTCTGCCCAGCTTAAATATTGGTTTTGACGGTACACGCTAAGCACATAATCATACGGTTTTCCTGAAAGCTCTGCTAAGCGAAAGATCATATACGCATCGGCAGGTTCACGCACGCTGTCAAGAATGACGATAACGCGGGATTCTGGCATACGAAAGCGATCGGCTAGTCCATAACGGTATCCGTGCGGATCAGAATGGTAGCGGTTATTGAGGCTCAAGCGCCACTCAAAATCGACATCGGCACTCAAACTAAGCGGTGCCATCAGCACACCTAATGCCAGTAGTGAAAATAGACTTGGTTTTAATTTCATTTGTTTTCCTTTGTAAGCACATATACGTTGCGAATCATACCTCATTTACGTTAAAACCCCCTCTTTTTAACCATTTTTTGTTATCGTTTTGGTATGGTAAAAAAATTATGTTATGATTAACCATTGTGACATTAGGAGATTCTTTTGGCGATTATTCAAAAAAATATCTGGATGATTTTTTACATCCTTTTGCTCAGCGCCCTTGTCTTTTTAGGGATTGTCTCTTACGCGAGATGGAATAGTGTTCACGAAAAGTACATGACCGATCAGACAAATCTTGTCAAACTTGTCTCCAACGCGACCCACTCGCTTCTTTTGACCCAAGAGATGATGCTCAACATTTTAGGCAATCAAATCGTTAAAGATCAAAATCCACGCATTTTAGATGATTTGTTACTGCTCAATCCTTCCATTGTCGCGTTTGGATTTACAGATATTGAGGGCAATTACCTCCACACCAGCTCCAATTTTGATAAAACAAAACGTCCCAGTCTTAGGGCTCAAAGCGTTACAAAAGAGTCTTTTGACTACACGTTAAGCCAAACAAAGATGGTCTTAGGAAGGACCTATTTTATCGCTGGAAGTGGACGTTGGGGTATTCCGATCCGTAAAACTGTTTTTGATGATGCAGGCAAAGCCCTCGGCGTTATGACAGCAGGTCTTGGCATCGAAGGTGCGTTTAAACTCTACACAGAAAATCTTTCCCTGGGAGACTACAACAGTGTGACACTGATACGTGATCGTGACCAGTTTGTACAGTTCCAATCCTCCAACCATGAAGTTTCCAAAACTCTTTACGAAACGCCACTGCCCAATAACTTTTTACAAAACGCATTGAAAAGCATCACTCAAAAATATGCCATTTCCCTTGAAGAGGTCAAACAAAAAGGTGAAATTTACACTACAGAAACCACTACGCTGGATGATCGAGTTGTGCAAATCGTCCTTAAATACAACCCTCGTTACGAGCTGTGGATACTCTCAGAGGTTGATCATGCTCACATGGTGCACGATTTTGTTCAAACCTTTCTCATGTATGTGCTTATCTTGATCGTGGTACATGCGATTCTCTTTTTACTCTTTAAACTGATCGCCAATGCGGAGAATAAACGACGATCCGACCTAATTTTCCAAGCGACGCATGATTCGCTTACACAGCTTCCCAATCGGAACTATTTTAAACAATGTATGCAAGAGTGGATGTCTGAAAATGCACCTTCTTTTAGCCTTTTTTACCTTGATATGGACCATTTTAAAAATATCAATGACAGCTTTGGGCACCATTTTGGAGATCTCGTACTGGTTGAGTTTTCCAAACGTCTTTTACGCGTTGTCCCCAAAGAGAGCATCGTGATTCGCCAAGGAGGCGATGAGTTTATCATCTTAAGTTATCTCACCAATGACGAGGAACTCCTCGCTCACGCCCAAATGATTATGCACGAAATTTCACAGCCCTATCACATTCAACAGTTCAATTTTGTCATCGGTGCGAGTGTGGGCATCGCAAAATACCCCGAACACGGTGACACGCTCGATACGCTTCTACGCGCTTCGGATATTGCGATGTACGAGGCGAAGAAGTACAAAAACAGTGTCCGCTTGTTTGTACCGCTGATGCAAGAAGGCTACTTGAACCGCGTCACGGTGGAACAGATGCTGCGCAAAGCGCTCGCCAAACATGAAATCTATATGGTCTATCAGCCTCAAATAGATCACAATGGCGCTATATACGGTGTTGAGGCGTTGGTAAGGTGGCAAAACGAAGAGTTGGGGTTAGTGCCTCCCGATAAATTCATCCCCATTGCGGAAGCATCGGGCTTGATGCCTGACCTTGGGCAATTTATCATCCAGACAACGCTTCAAGAGATGAAAACGTTGCAAATAACGCTTGGAGTCACCTTTCAAACCTCGTTGAATATTTCCATCAAACAGTTTATGGAAGCGCATTTTTTTGAAAAACTAATCTATGAAATCGACCGTGCTAAGCTAGCGCATGTTTCGCTCTGTTTGGAGATTACAGAGAGTCTGTTTATCGAAGATATTGACTACATCTTGCCACTCTTACATAAAATACATGACATGGGACTGCACATCTCCATGGACGATTTTGGCACAGGGTACTCCTCCTTAAGCATCCTTCGCAAGCTTCCCATTGATGAGTTAAAGATCGATAAAAGCTTCGTCGATACGATTTTGAACGACATCACTGCTGAGAAAATGGTTCAAAATATCATCATGATTGGTAAAAATTTGGACTTAAATATTCTAGCCGAAGGGGTGGAAACCAAAGAGCAAGAAGCGTTGCTCAAAAGCTTAGGATGCGACCGTTTTCAGGGCTATTTTTATGCCAAGCCATTAGCTTATGACACGCTCAAAGCGTTTTTTGAAACGCACACCATCGCGTCCTAAAAAACTCCCATGCGCTTTACATGTAAAGGTGTTATTTACTCTAAAATTCCTTTCGCTTTCAGCGCCTCAAGAGTAAGCAGTTTGCGCAAAGGCAGTTCATCCGAAGATGGTGTTAGCAGGTTGGTTGCAAAGAAGTAAACACCACGAGAACTCTTTACATACCCCACGTACCAGCCATGATGTTCCGCCCCTTTGGGCACTGCCCAGCCTGTTTTAGCGCTTAAGGTGTAGTTTTGTCCTTGTTCATCGATCATAATCAATTTAAGCAGATCCAGATGCTTTTGCTCAAAGGGTAAATCATTTTTATAGAGCTTTTTCAAAAAAATGATCTGCTCGTATGCGCTGATGCGAAGCGCTCCATCGAGCCAAAAACGTTCAACATCAACGCCTGTTTTTTCATTGCCATACTCTATTTTGTGCAGATACTCCGTGTATTTTTTAAGCCCAATGGTGCGCGCAAACTGTTGATAGCACCAAACACACGAGGTTTTAAACGCGGAGCTTAAGTTTTGATCGTGATTCCATGCTTTGATACTTCGCTGCACACCATCCCAAACGATGATTGAATCGGCAGTGATGACACCTTCTTGCAAGGCGATGAGGGTATTGGGAATCTTGAAGGTAGATGCTGGAAGTAGTGGCATTTTAGCGCGTACATCATTGTAAACATACCGCTCTTTACCATCCAGCGATTCGATGAGCATCGCACCATTGAGATGATCTTTTTGAAAAAGTTTTGCAATCGTGGCATCTTCAGCTAAAAGTGAACACACAAGACTCAGCATCAAAAGTAGTTTTTGAATCATGCCTTTCCTTTGTCTTTGACTACGCCACAATTATAGCGTTTTAGCGTTACATGTAAACCCAAGAAGTTTGGTTTACCCTTGTGTGCTAGAATGAAAATAGCTTCGAGTGATTCACGTGCGAAACACCAAGCGAAGGAGAGTAGCATGAAACAGACGTTAGAAGAATTTTTACAAACGCTGAGTGAAAGCAGTGAAACTGCGATTGAAAAACTCACACAGATTATCAACAAAATTCGTCCAAAATCTTTCAAAAACAACGAAGAGAGTACCGCCAATATTGAAGCGATGATCTGCCAGCTTGAAGCCTCACCAGAACTTAGAGAAATGCTTTCGTATGAATGTAACGAATGGCTTATCAGCTCTAAAATCTCTAGCAATATCACCTCCTTGGGCATTCTCTCCAAGCAAGGATTCAAAGAGGAGATGAGCAGTCGTCTTTACAATAAATTTTTACCGCAAGCGCCTAAAAAAGGCGATTTTACCTCGTTATTTGCCACGCTTTTTCCTCACACAAAAGACCCTTTGTGGGTTAATGCCATCGATGATGCGCTCTGGGCGAAGTTTTGGAGCATGCTTTTGTACAATGAAGCTTTACATGTAAAGACAAAAATGTACCTTTATCATGAGATTATCTACGCGACGGAGATTTTGGCGATTTGGATTGCTGCTGAAGAGTTTGATGAACATTATATTCGTTTGGATAGGTCGTTATTGACCAAAGACTCTGCGTTTATCGCACTGCAACGAGAGATCAGTAGTCTGTCGCGTTGCATTCAAAATGAAAATCCTGAGGACGAGCTCACAAGGCTTGATTTTCAACACATCGATGTGTTGATCGCTCAATGTTACGACCAAGTCAATTTTTTACGCAAACAGTCGCTCAATAAAGGCATTTTAGTCTCACTCACCTACAACCTTGAGCGACTAGAGCAGATCATCCAAAGGGTACAAAAGTGTGTTCAGCTCATCCAAGAATTTGATACCGATGCCTTTTATGCGACCTTGCTACCACTGTTTAAAGAGGTCGTTGAGAAAAACTGCTCACGCAATTCTCTAAGTGAAGTGCTTAACCAAAATATCAAGATATTGGCGAAAAGTATCGCAAACAATGCCAGCGAACACGGTGAGCACTACATCACGGAAAACACCAAAGAGTACATCGGTATGGTTTTGAGTGCGAGTGGTGCGGGTGTGATTATCGCACTGATGGCATGGAATAAAATAACCATCATGCAAAGCGGATTTGTGCCCATTATCGAAACCATTTTGGCGAGTTTGAATTATGGTTTTGGTTTTGTACTGATCCACCTTTTAGGCTTCACTGTAGCCACCAAACAGCCCGCCATGACCGCTTCTACCTTTGCTAAAGCGGTCGATAGAGCCGATGCCAAGCAAGCCGATCAGCATAAACTTGTTGCACTCTTCTTACAAGTTAGCAGGTCTCAATTTGCCGCTGTTATGGGTAATGTAACGCTTGCGCTTGGTGTTTCGTGCTTGATTGGATTTCTCTACGCACAACACGCTATGCCCATTCTCTCAGCCCAAGAACTCCAGTACTACACGCAAAACTTCAACCCTTTTCCAGGACTTTTCTTCGCTGCCATTGCAGGCGTTTTGCTCTTTACCTCTGGCTTGATTGCAGGGTATTTTGACAACCGCGCAAGCTATTTGGACTTAAAAAGCAGGTACATGCACCTTCCAATCTTAAAAAAAATGACCTCACAAGCGATGAGAGAAAAGATCGCAACCTACCTACACAATAACCACGGCGCGATCATGGGCAATTTTTACTTCGGAATTCTCTTAGGTGTCACACCGTTTGTCGGACACCTTCTCAACCTTCCCCTTGACATCAGACACGTCGCCTTCTCCTCCGCCAACCTTGGCTACATCGTTGCACAAGGCGAACTCTCGTTGCTTGATTTTATCGTAGGTTTAGTGTTTGTCTTGATGATAGGCTTGGTCAATCTCAGCGTCAGCTTCGCCCTAGCCCTCAAAGTCTCACTCAAATCACGCGATGCGGAGTTTGGTCATTTTTTCTCTTTTGTAAAACTTCTTTTTCAAGAAGCCAAACGAAGACCATTGGAGCTTTTCTTTCCGAGTAAGAGAGTTGAGGAAGTGTGATAAATTGTGCCATAATTCGTGAGATAAATCTTTACATGTAAAAAGGAAAAAGATGAAACCCTACATGAGCATAATTACCCTAGGAGTTAGTGATATGGCGCAGTCTATTGATTTTTATCACAAAGGACTCGGATTTCCTAGGCTTGAGCCTTATGAAGAGAAGATTGCTTTCTTTACGCTCAAAGGAACGTGGCTTGCGCTTTATGAGAAAAAAGCACGGCAGTTGTCGTTAAAATCGCATCGTTGTAGATGGCTAAAATGGCTTCCAAATCAGTTTCCGTGGCAAAACGAATCATTGTTTTTACCCTTCTTTAAAGGCAATCTATCCTGCTAATTGACAGGCAAAACAGTTGCTTTGATCTTTACATGTAAAGCACGCAGGTGCGACTCGGTTGATGGAATCGTAGATGAATTTCTTCCACAATTTATCGACAGGTTTGAGCCCAGCGAGTTCAGGGAAGTGGCATTTCATGTATTTGCCCATCTGAACGCGGTTTTTAAACCCCATCGCTTCGTAGAGGTGGTTCATTTTCAGTGACATGGCTGCGATGTGTGGGGCGATGACGTATTTTGAGTAGCGATTTTTGGCATAACCTTGCAAAAAGATCATCACTTCGCGTTCAAGCTTCGTCATCTCTAGTTGACTGTATCGGCTCGTTAGGCTCTCTTCTATGGCGGTGGTCATGCTTGTACCTTATAGATTTTTTTGCGCTCTTTGGATGATGCGACGTTCATCAATTTGCGGTATTTGGTGATGGTGCGTCTGACCATCTTGATGTTAAAGCGCTTTTCAATGCGCTCCAAAAGGTCATCATCGGTGAGCGGTTCACTTTTGTCTTCGTATTCGATCTGTTGATTGATAAAATTCTTAATCTCAGACGAAGAGAGCTCTTTGGTCGCGACGGCATTGGTAAAAAACGATTTTAGGGGGAAAATGCCCTGCTTGGATTCAATGTATTTGTTTGAAATCGCCCGTGAAATGGTCGATTCTGCAAACGAGAGCTCTTCGGCAAGCGTGCTCATATTTAGAGGCTTCAGCTCACCGCCCACAAAGAAAGAGAGCTGTCTCTCCACGACTAAAAGCACAATTTTATACAGCGTTGTTTTGCGAAGTTCCAAAAGATTGACGATGTCGCGCGCCTCTTTGAGCTTCTCTTTGATGTTTTCACTCTTGCTTGAAAAAGGATCGGTAATCAGAATATCAGGATAATAGTCGTTGTTAATGCGCAACCGAATGTCATCATCGACTTCCACGTAAAAATCGGGGATGATCTGTTTGGGTGTCGCTTGATACTCAATCGCTGGAGGATTGGCAAATTTTTTGATGATCGCTTTGGCTTCTTCAAATCGCCCGTGTCTGGAAAATTTATCGACCTTTGCCATCTGATCGATCATCTTAAGAACCAAGTTGTAGAGCTCATCGTCGATGTCATCACTGAGGGCGTCGAGTTGAAAGACAAACGATTCGTGGCTCTCACGTGAACCGATACCATAAGGCTCTAACTTGGAGAAGCGTTGGCGAATGCGCTCAACATACTCGCTGTACACACCACAGGTCACAGCGATCGCTTCTATATCGCCATCAAAATAGCCCTCTTCGTTGATGTCACAGAGAATTTCATGCGCTACTTTTTGTGAAATGGGTGTGGGAAAGAGAGGTGGTACAATTTGTTCGATGATTTTTTCATGCAACGACTCACTTCCAAGTACCAACTCTTCGACAATGCCATGGCTTGAACCTAGGTTTTGCTCAAAGGGACGCTTGACTTCTAAAAAAGGGTTTTCGTACGACAACGTCTCTAGGTGCGTACTTAACTCTTGAAGAGGTAGCTGTAACAATGGGAGCCAAAGCTTCAAAGAGAGGTTTAAACTCTGCTTTTGCTTGAATTCTAGGTTGATACTTCTCATGTATAAATTATGCCCAAAAATGGATTGATTTTGGGCATAATAGGTGATTATTTTTTACACATAGGAAGAAGAGTTTTCTGAAAAACTCCTCGGGATAGAGCTCCTTGAACAGGCGTTCAAGTGAGGGAAATCTTAGTATTTAATACGAACAACACCGTTTGGCTTGTCGATTTTCATTTGACACGCAAGGCGTGAATTTTCTGAACATGTGCCCGCACAAACCTCTTTAAGAACTTTAAACTCTTTTTCATTTTTTGGAGATAAAAACTCCATACCTTGTACGATTTCAACCACACAGGTTCCACATTGACCATCACGACAGCCAAAAGGGAGTGCACTACCACTCGCCTCAACGACATCTTGAATGGTTGCACCCGGTTTTACATTGATTGCTAAAAAATCATTGATAATTTCTACTCTTGTTGTCATATTTTATCCTTTACTTTTTAAATGGTTTAATCAAAACATCGCCCTTGATCATCATCATTGAAGCAATGCGAACTTTTGGGCTAACCGTAAACTGTTGGCAAATATCAGCATCTTCTTGAGAAATGGCACCAAGTTTCACAAGCTCATCAAGCTCTTCATCTTCCATGTAACTTGTTGGCTCTTCTTCGCTGATACTCTCAACACTCACTAAACATGTAGAATGGTCATTACTATCAAACGTGATAGGAATCCCCTTCTCTTTTGCTAGACGAACAACAGGTTCACCTATTTTGGCATCATAGATACCATCTTTTTCTTCATCAAAATGCATAAAGATTACTTTCGCCATGACTTTTCCTCCCTACTAAGATTTTTTTATTATGGTGTTATTGCTTATAATGTTCTATCATCCATTCTGTCTCTTCCGCCTCAAGATCACGGTAAGGTTCCATCGCTTCAAGCTCATGTTCCCGACATCCAATGACTTCAATAACCGCTTCAGCATCTAAAAAATGGACTTCATACACACGAATGACTTGTAAAAACTCACCCATGCCACGAATGTAACCGACTGAGCCTTTTTTAATCATCACGTCGCCAATTTTGAGATACGGATAGGTACCATCGTTCTTGACATCTTCCAAAAGTTTGACTTTCTGACCGAGAAAAAACTTCGCTTTGGCTTCGTCTTTACCTGAAAGTTTTGCCATCACATTGTTGTGTAAAACAACGTCTTCGCTAGCAGGCACAGTTTCCTCCTTCCGATGCAGTAGCACACGCTAAACATCCTTTGGCTTTGCCATCTTCGAGCATTCCCCACACCTCAGCAGCACTAGGAGCATGCCCATGTTTATAGTCCATATAAACGCGAATCAAGGCAAATTTTAAAAAATCCATCAAGTATTTTTCATCGCCATTAAAATTTTCAAACCCTTTTTTAATGAGACTTCCATACTCTTTCATAATATGAAAACGCTTGACTTCCACAATATGTTTATCATAGTCAACGCCAAAAAATTCAAAAAAATCTTCTGCATCTTTCAGTTCATAATATCGCTCAAGCGTTCTCATGTTATTTCCTTTATCCTTAATAGTTTGTATACTAAAGGGTTGTATGTACAACCCTTTATATCTCGCCTTTTAACTGCTCAATCCAGTTTTCAATGCGTTCACTGGTTTTCTCTTTTTCGTTGATGTTATCGATGGCTAAACCACAGAGTTTGTCACCCACTTCGGCTAAAGAGGCTGCGTAGGTGTAACCCTCTTTGTCCACAAAACCGATGATTTTTGCACCTGCTTTGGTAAAAATTTGATTGAATTTACCAAGGGCTGAACAAAAATGTTCGCCATGCGTTTTGCTATCCCCTGCGCCAAAAAACGCAACTTTTTTACCTGCAAAGCTGATATTCTCAGAGGTGATCTCAAACAGTGCATCAACCCAACTAAAATGCACATCGCCTTGTCCCCATGTAGAGGTTCCTAAAAACAGCACATCGTAGTTTTCAAATTGTTCGACACTGTCAAAGTCATCTTCCATCAAAATACAATCGTCATCTTCTACTTCAAAAGCCTCTTTTAAAGCCTCTGCTACCAACGTTGTATTGCCGCCCGCACTTGCGTAAAATATACCAACCTTTGCCATGTTCTATCCTGATTATTTTTTATACATTTCGTAAATTTCGATGGCTTCTTTTAACATCTTGCCACCCTCTTTGATGAGATCAGCATAGGTTCTAAAACTGTAACGATGCGCATCTTTAAAGAATTTGTTGGTGATGACAATCTTCTCTGCTAAAACCACCGCACGTCCAAAACCTTCGTGACTCATCTCCATAACGACTGAGCACATAATGCCCAGCTTGAGCTCAAACGCCAATGCAATCGATTGAAAAATCAGACGAATATCTTTAATCTGCATCTCATCAATATCTGCAATAATCGGAACGTTTTTAAGTTGCTCTTTGGTCTTAATGTATTTATCACTCAACACCTCTTCATCGCTCTTTTTCGCCCAAGTCCCAAACTGATCCAGAGCTCTAATTTGCGAGGTGAGGGTTTCGATGAACAACTTTTCAAGCTCATTCATAGCATTATCCTCTTGCTTCTAAGATTTTTTTGATAAACGGTGGAGGATTGGTTGCGATCATCGTTTGGAGTTTATTAAGCTCGGTTTCGATGTTAACAACCTCTTTGTATTTGATAGGAAATATTTTGCTATTGACGACTTTTGCCGCAGCGGCAGGTCCAATCTCGACACAGTACATAATGTCAACATGTTCATTCTGTAACAGCTCAACTCGACCTTCAGTTCGCTCTTCGCCTGTTGGAACGACTCCTGAGAGTGCAAACCCCTCAGCATTCACGTCATACACGGCAAATTGCTCTCCAGAGCCAAAATGGGCATCAATATTCTTGAGATCGTTTGTAAAAAACGCAACCTTGACCATCGTTGTATCCTCCTATCGTTAACGTTGTTCATTCCTTTACAAGAAGTGTTCCGTTGAGTGTTCTGGCTTCCTTCTGAGTATTTCCAACTCTATTTTATGCTACGATTGTTACAGGTGAATTACATTAATTAGTCGACGATGATCGCCTGAGGCTCTTTACAATATTGCTTTACATGTAAGAAAAAAATCCTTACATGTAAAGCAACAACACTACTTCTTAAACCCATTGAGGGTATAATATCTTTTATTTTATTACCTCATTTTGGAGTCAATTTATGGCGTTAAACCCCTTTAAATCGTTGATGGTTCTAGCGTTTTTACTTTCAATCTCTGCTTGTGCCGACGATCAAAACAGCTCTTTAGTCAATGCGGACAAAACTGTCTATGTCAATCTGCTCAAAAACATCAAAGACTCACCTCAAACGAACGATGAATTTGCTTTACAAAAAGTGCTTCTTGAAAAGCTGATCAACACGCAGCCTTCAACCATCACGCAAATGCCTATCAACACACCTACGAACATTGACGAATACAGCAATCTTTTTAATCGCTATAACGATGATTCGCTTAAAAAAATCGCTCTTGATAAAAAAATCAACTCGATTGCATTGAAAATCAAAACACTCGAAAAAGAGATTAAAAGTTTGGATGTGAACAGCACGTCTATTCGTACTCTGCAACTTCAAAATGCGCTTTATACAAAATCACTGCAAGAATTTAAAGATCAAACTGAAGCGTTAGCACAAGAGATGCTCTCCATTGAAAAGATGTTAACCGAATCCTTGAAAAACATCACCTTTGATCCTGAAAATCAGGCCAAAAAAACAGCCACGAATCGTGAAGAGGTTTTAAAACTACGCACAACGCTCGATAATTTTTTAGTGAAAAAAGAGCGTTTTGAACTCTTAGGAGATAACCGCGATCGAGGGGTTTCTGCTACGGCGATCAGCGCTAAAGAAGATGCCTACACCAAAGCATTGAGAGAGACGATTGGCTCTTTATTTTTAGAGTTTTCCAATGCCTTAAAATCCAAAAATGAAAAGGCATTTGCTTTGGAGAAAAGCATCCTTGATGAGGTCGCACTCTTAGATAAAACAGATATGATTAACGAATCGATGGCGTCACTTTTGCATGCAATGGAGAAAAAGTATTTTGGTACGCTCGATACCATCGCAGGTTCCACAACCCAAGAGTTCAAAAATATTGTAAAATCGACATGGGGCATACTTACTGAGCCTATTTTTACAACGAATGGTACACCGATCACAACGTTGAAACTGATCTTAGCGCTCTTTATTTTTCTCATTGGCGTTTTTGGTGGCGGGTTTTATAAAACCAGCATTAAAAAAATTGCGAACAATAGCAAATCGATCAATTTAGCAACCCGTACGATTTTAGCCAATATTGGCTACTACGTCATTCTCTTAGCCGCTTTTTTTATCGCCTTAAATGTCTTAGGCATCGACCTCTCTTCGATTGCACTTGTAGCAGGTGCCCTTTCGGTGGGTATCGGTTTTGGTCTGCAAAACATCGTCTCCAATCTTGTCTCTGGCATCATTTTGATGTTTGAGCGCAGCATTAAAATTGGTGATTTTGTGGAGCTCTCAGGAACCGTGCATGGTCATGTCACCGATATTCGTATGCGCTCCACAACCCTTAATACCAACGGAAATATCGATGTCATCGTTCCCAATCGCAACTTTATTGAAAACAATGTGATTAACTGGACGATGCACGATAAAATAAAACGTTTTGATATTCCTTTTGGTGTTGCCTATGGCACGAAACCTGAACATGTGATTGCGGTGATTAAAGAAGCCGTTGTTAACAGTGGGTATAGCGATATTATCGAGGCTCATGATAAATTCACCAACGTCATTATGTCGGGCATGGGAAGCAGCAGTGTTGATTTTATCCTGCAAGTATGGATTCATGGTGAAGAAATTTTGGCACCGAGTAAAACCATGTCCAGATTTTTGATTATTATCTACAACACGCTCAACGCACATGGCATCGAAATTCCCTTTCAACAACACGATGTGCATATTAAAAGTATTGATAAAGAGAGTGCTTTGAGCCTTACGAAACCCCAAAGCGTTGAAAAAAAAGTGGACACAGCCAATACGTAACCGCATTTACATGTAAGAAAAATCCTTACATGTAAAGAGTGGAAATACCTATTAAGCTCTTACCCACTGCGCGATCTGTGCAATGTCCTCAGGCGTGGTTTGACAACATCCCCCAATGACGCGCGCCCCTTTTTGATACCACGTATACGCCATCTTGCCATACGATGAACTTTTTGAAAGTCCATCCCACGTTTTGGTGAGCGCATTGTAGGTCGATCCGCCATTGGGGTAAACGATGATCGGCTTTGAAGAAACCGCTTTGATCTCTTCGATGAGTGATTCGATGAACTCGGGAGCGGTGCAGTTGATGCCAATCGCGATGATCTGTTTTTGCGTTTCTAAAAACTGCGCGCACTCACGAATACTCTCGCCGCTGTTGATATGCTCTCCATCTTTAGCGCTAAAACTCACCCACGCACACATCGTTGAAAATGTCTCTAAGAGTTTGCAAAGCGCTCGTACTTCGATCAAACAAGGCATCGTTTCGCACGCCAAAAGATCGGGCTTGGCTTCGATGAGTGTCGCCAGTCGTTTACGGTGAAACTCCATCAACGCTTCCACACTCAGCCCATAATTACCCCGAAACTCTGAACCATCAGCAAGATACGCCCCATACGGTCCCACCGAAGCAGCGACCAAAGGCTTGTGTCGTTTGGCATGATTTTTGGTTTCGCTCCAAAACGCATCACGTACATTTTGAGCGATGGTGATCGAAGACTGAATCAGCGCTTTAGCTTCTGCTTCGCTCATCCCACGCTTCATAAACCCCTCATAGGTTGCTTGGTAACTCGCCGTCGTAATGCAATCACTGCCAGCTTTGAGGTAATCCAAATGCACTTCCGCAATCGCTTCAGGCTTTTCCATCAGAAACTTTGCCGACCACAGAGAGTCGTTGATGTCGTAGCCTTTGCGCTCAAGCTCCGTGCCAAACGCTCCATCGATGATGAGTACTTTTTGCTTGCTTAAAATGATTTCAATGGGATTCATACGTTTTTTCCTCAAAAAATTTAGGATATATCATACTTAGTACGCACTCTGCCGATGCTTAACATCCACAATAAAAACCATCACCTTCTCCTGTTCAACACTATAAAAAAGCCTATAATTGCCAAGTCTATAGCGATAATACCCCTCAAACTCGCCTTTGAGTTTTTTGATGTTGGTGCCAAAAAAAGGATTTTCCCTGAGTTGTGGATAGACGATGGTTTTGATTTTGAGGTAGAGCTTCGCATCCAGTGTTGCTTTTACTTTCTCAAACGTCTTTGTCTCTGCGATGCTAAACAATCGTAAACTCGTTGTTTTTGATGTCTTCCATGCCTTGCTTGAGGTTTTCAACCAAGTTTGCATCGTTTAGTATCTCTGCCATTTCGCTGTTATCGACGTACTGTGCGGATGTGAGGTACTGCATGGTTGCAAACTCGATGAAATTAGAGATATTGCGTTTTTGCCCTTGCGCAGCGAGTTGAATGATATTGTAAACGCTATCATCCACTCTCATCGTGACTGTTTTCATTTTGTGCCCTTTGTATGCTATGTGAATTTATTGTATTCAATTTTATTCACATTGTCAAGAGAATTGACGTTTACATCAGTGATAGGCTAAAAGATTATTGACCTCACACAAAAAGGCGCAACTGCCTTCGTACAAAATGTTGTAACGAAGCCCGATGCCGACTTGCTCATAGTTTGGAAATCCTCGAATGAGAAGCGCTTTATGATGTTTATGCGCTAAACGCTCGCCGTGGTAGTTGGCGATGAGCATATCCATCTCGGGGAGTCGCTTCTCCACCTCTTCAAAATCGCCGATTTGCATTTTACATGTAAAGGCTTCTTGGATTTCACTGCGCTGTGCGATGTACGCTTCACACGTACTTCCAGCTTCTCTAAGCGCTTTGGAAATGGCATAGGCACTATCGGGCTCATCGGCGATGAGTATTTTTGCTTTTCCAAGGGTAAAATGGGTATCTAAAAGCACATCTTGCAGACGCGCGCGCCATCGTTTGACGACACTGGGAACACTTTTGCACTGTAAAAATTCAAAGACTTTGGCATAAAAATCATCCGTGGCTTCTAAGCCGATGAGGCTATCAAAATGCAGGTGCGTGCTTTGAGGGAATTTTTCATAAAAAAGTTCACCGCATTTTTTGACCGAATGCCCAATGGTGATGACAGCTCCCGCGTCGCCTAGTTTTTCGATGTCAGAAACGCTAATGCCACCGCTACTAAGAGCGCCTTGTTTGACGCCCAAATGCCCATCGAGTGAATCGCTGAGATCAGGGAGTGCAAAAACGACCAAGTCCAAACATTCCAGCGCTTCTTTGAGTTTTTCCACTTCGATGGGACTAAAATTGACATTGGGAATGAGCAGAACTTTGTCTTTTCTTACCTGCGTGGTGGGCTCGATCAGTTGGGTAATGATGTTTTGAACACTCAAACTCCATCCGCTCTCAAGCCCACCTTCAAAATCGGGCGTATGCACATAGACCATCTTTTGCTTCTCTTTTAAAAGCAGCGTTGCGCCTTTGATGTCATCGCCTTTGGTCTCCGTCATGCCTGTGGTAAAAAGCCCCACCAAATCGGGCGTTACTTTTTTGGTGATGTTCTCCACCGCTTCGGAGATGCCTTTATCGCCACCATCGATGACCGCGGTTATGTCATTCACCGCGGTGGTTTGAATGGCGATAGGATCGTTAAAATGACGAGTAAAAAGCACCTTGGTAAACGAAGCACACCCTTGCGCGCCGTGCATCAAAGGCATACAGTTTTTAATGCCCAAAAATGCGAGTGTCGCGCCCATCGGCTGAGAGAGCTTGAGAGGGTTTACATGTAAAGGTTTTAGGCTCGTTGCTTTGAGCTCTTTTAAATTCATACTAGCTCCCATGGTGCAGCCTTTCCAACCAGTTTAAAGACAGGATTTGCCAGTGCAGAACAGACATCACTCGCCAAATTTTCAAGCCCTCCGTACGCGCCATAACTTACTTTTTTTTCTTGATTGACATCGACAAACGCAATGCGTTTTTTGATCGCGGTGTAAAGACTTCGCCCACCCGCCAACAAAATGTCTACATGGTGCTCATCAATGAGTTTGGGCTGTTCAACACCCGGGTTTTTAAAGACGATGGGCACATATTCACTCGCAATGGCGACGTCTTCTTCCGTGGCTTTTTGCACACAGGTTGCGACCACTTCGATGCCGATGTCTTGAAGCGCTGAGGCAATCGACCACGACTTGTTGCCGCCCGTGTTGAGAATCGCTTTTTTGCCTTTGAGCATAAGAAAGTACGGCTTCAAACGCTCCGCCAACTTCGCCTCTTCTTCGGCGATAATCGCTTCAGCTTTAGCGCTGAGTTCCGCATCACCAAACGCATTGACGATGGAGCGAATCGCATTGGACGTGTCACGTTTTCCGTAAAAGGAGACGCTCACATAAGGGATGTTGTAGCGTTCTTGCATTTTACGACACAAAGTGACCAAGGATTTTGCACAGACGATGACATTCAGCTTTGCGGTGTGTGCCATTTGTATCTGTTCAATTCTGCCATCGCCTGAGAGCGAAGAGATGACTTTAATGCCAATGCGTTCAAGTATGGGCTTGTACTGCCACATATCGCCTGTCACGTTATAATCACCGATCAAGTTAATACCAAAGGGATGAATGCTTTCAGGCTCACGCGTACCCACAAGCGCGTCCAGCACCGCTTCACCTGCAAGGCGTGACCCTAAGTTTTTACTGCCCACGAATCCTGGGGCATGCACGGGCACGATGGGAATGTGAAACAACTCTTCCGCGGTTTTACATGTAAAGTCGATGTTATCCCCAATCATCGCTGTGACACAGGTTTCGTAGACAAAAATCGCCTTAGGGTTTTTGTGCTCCACGATGTACGCTAAAGCATCTGCCAGCTTCTTGTCACCACCAAAAATGATGTCTTGGGTCGAAACATTCGTGCAATAGCCCAGTGGCGTGTTGTTTTCACCTTCATAGCTTGTAAGCGTAGCTCTGGTTTCCCATGAAGCGCCAAGACAAGTGTCGGGACCATGCACCAAGTGCACAGCATCCGCATAAGGAAAGAGTGATATTTGCGCTCCCTCAAACGCACACCCTCCGCTCGTCGCTCCAGGTTTCGGTTTATCACAGCTCGCTTTTTTGGTTTTGTTATGAGAACAAGCACTCTCGTTTAACAAATCCTTGATCAGTTTTCTATTTACCATAGCTATTGATTTGCATAATGTATTCCGTTAATCTATAGGTTTATGCTTCTCAAATATTATACGGTATCCCAATAAGCACGATTGAAATATATGGTAGTTTTTTAATTTTTTTCTACCATATATTGGCAATATGGAACTTTTTCTACCATATATCACCTTTAAGAAGATTGTAGAGTTTTGGATTGATGTAGAGTACGGTTCTTGATTTTTTAAAAGATTCTAAGACACCTATTTTCTCAAGCTCTTTGAGGTACTTTGCAGCAGCGTGTCTCTCTACGTCTAAAGCCGCTTCAACATAAGCCGTTTTGGTATAGACCTCCGTAAAAATGGCATCGATAAGCTCTTTTTTATATATTTTTGGTAATTTCTCTTTCACTTCTAGGGCAGTTTCATCGACCAAATTTTTAATCGCTTTGGCTTTTTGAAGCGTTTGGATAGCTGTTTGCTCGATGCCTTTGAGTATGTAAAGCGTCCATTCTTCCCATGTTTCTTTGGTGCGAACCTCTTGAAGTAAACGGTCACTTTTATGTTTGATGATGTATCCACTAAGGTACAAAATCGGCGAATCCAGTAAGCCTTGGTTGCACAAGTATAAGATATTTAAAATTCTTCCTGTCCTGCCATTGCCATCATAAAAAGGATGGATAGACTCAAACTGATAGTGCAAAATTGCCATCATAATCAATGGATCAAATACATTGGGTTCGTTGATACACTTCTCTAAATTTGCTAGTAAATTTCTAATAGTTTCTTCATCTTGAGGTGGCGTGTAAATAACTTCGCCCGTTTTTAAGTTTTTAAGTACCGTACCCACTTGCTTTCGTATGCCTGCATCATTTTCTGAAAGCTCTTTTTGGATGGCTACAATGTCATTGGTTGTGATGATCTGTCTCTTTTGTAACTGCTCAAAACCAAATCTCAGAGCTTTTCTATAATTTAAAACTTCTTTGATGTTGTTTGAAATATGCGATGAATCAATCGCCAATGCTTCAAAAAGTTCATCTTGTGTTGTGATAATATTTTCGATCTCAGAGCTATCTTTGGCTTCTTGAAGGGTAAGAGAGTTTATAAGTATCTCTTTGTTAGGAATTTGATCGGCAAAACCTTTAAGTTCGGCTAATGCCTTGTTCGATTGACTCAATTGCTTTAAAATGGGCACTGTATCAAAATCAAATTTTGGAGGTAAAGCGGGTAAGATAAATTCATTCATATTGAAGCTCCATTAGCATTTACCCATAGAAACCTGTACAATTTCATTTTTTTAATTATCAATCGTTCGTCCTGATAATTTGGTTTTGAGTTAGTGATTTGATTGGAATGATTTTACCCAAATATCAAACTTTTGTAGAAAAGAATCATCACACCAAGATAGCAATAGTATAAAAATATTGTATGGAACACCTCTTGCATAAACAGTGGCGTGTACCTTTAAAAACCCTTACTCAACCCACGGTGCGATAAAGCCCATTTTGCATCGTGGTCTTTTTTCAAAGGTTTTTTGAGAGACAACAACTTTACATGTAAAAGGATCTACCATGGCAGTAAGAATTACCGACGTCTGTATCAATTGTGACAGTTGCATTGATGAGTGTCCTGCAACGGCAATAGTGAGTGCAAGCGATTCACCGATCAATGGGGACACCACGTATGTTAAACCTGAAAAATGTATCGAGTGTTCGGATGGCACCATGCCAAAATGCGCAGACGCCTGTCCCACCGAGGGCGCTATCGTTTGGGATTTGCCGTATACGCCTGAGTACAATGCGTATTATGTTGCAGGTCACGAGAGCGGTCTTTACAACATTCGTGAGCACAAGAAAAATGGCATTATGTTCCCTGAGGTCTCTCCAAAACCTTACCGTGAAGCGATCTCTATCGCGGATCGCCAAGCGCATGCCCCTGTAAACGCGTAAGGAACATGGGATGAAGATAGCATTTGCATCGACCGACAACCTTCATGTCAATGACCATTTTGGTTGGTGTAAATGCTTTTACCTCTACGAACTCAAAGAGGACTCTTTTGTCTTTTTAAAAGCACTCGAATCGCCTAATGAGATCGCCGAAGAAGGCGATAAACTCGCTTACAAGATCGAATGCTTAGAAGATGCCAACATCGTATGCGCTTCACACATCGGACCTCGGGCATCGCTCATGGTCAAAGGCTCAGGTATTTTTGTCCTCAAGTCTGAGAAAGAGAATGAGCGCATCGACACGCTTTTAAACACGCTACTGACATTAAAAAACAGCAATCCGCCTCTTTGGATGCAAAGGTTTTTCCATGCCGCATCATCCCATAACCCTAGCTAAGGACATCTATTTTGTAGGTGTATTTGACCCCGATATACGCACGTTTGACATTGTTATGCGAACCGCCAATGGTTCGAGTTATAACGCCTATCTCATCAAAACAGACGAAGGCGTTATCATTGTCGATACGGTGAAAAAAGAGTTTCAAGACGAATTTTTCTTACATGTAGAAGCTTTGTGTTCCTACGATGCGATCAAATACGTCATTATCCACCACATCGAGCCTGACCATTCGGGTGCACTCCCTGAACTTATCCGAAGAGCGCCACACGCCAAAGTGCTTATCTCGCCCCAAGCCACGATGATGCTCAAAGCGCTGACCAACACCGAAGAGATCAACTTTGAAACGATTTGGACGAACAAACAACTCACCTTAGGCGGCAAAACCATCACGTTTCTGACCACGCCGTATCTGCACTGGCCCGAGACGATGAGCTCT
This sequence comes from Sulfurospirillum sp. SCADC, assembly GCF_000743525.1. Classification (GTDB taxonomy): domain Bacteria; phylum Campylobacterota; class Campylobacteria; order Campylobacterales; family Sulfurospirillaceae; genus Sulfurospirillum. The sequence goes on from NZ_JQGK01000020.1 coordinate 36,573, forward strand.
TATGTGCATGAGGATAAACTGCTCTTTAGTGGCGATGTGTTTGGTGCCCATTACTACGATAAACGCCTTTTTAACGACAAAGTGGGCGACTTTTCGTACGCGTTTCAGTACTACTACGACCACATTATGCGACCGTTTCAAAGCTATGTGAGAAGTGCGCTGAAACTGTATGAACGTTTTGAAATAGCTCTGATCGCTCCACTTCATGGCCCAATATTGCGCGACAATCCACAGCAATACATTGAGGCATATCGTCAGTGGAGCCATAAAGTGGAAGCTTACAAAGCAGGTAAAAAAATTCTCTCTATTTTCTACCTCACCAGTTATAAAAACACGCAAGAGATGGCACAATCGATCTTTGAAGGGTGCGAAAGTGTCGAAGGTGTGGTCGCCAATATGTACGATCTAGCCTCCATCGAAGAGCAAAATATGATGGCGATTTTGGAAGAGAGTGACGGTTTTCTCATCGGCACACCCACGATCAATGCGGACGCTCCCAAACCTGTGTGGGACTTGCTCTCCTGCTTGATGTTTTTAGACAAGCAAGGCAAATGTGCAGGTGCTTTTGGATCGTACGGTTGGAGTGGCGAAGCGGTCGATCATATTTTGGCGCGTCTTAAATCACTGAAACTTCGTGTACCGCCCCTCACACCTCTGAAAATCAAACTAATTCCCAGCGTCGCAGAGCTTCAAACGTGCTATGAATTTGGGGTAGAATTTGCAGAAATTTTACAAGGGAAAATGGTCGAAATTGATCTTGCCTGAGCCATTTTTGACGATGCAGCAGGTATAAATTTTTTCAAAGAGTTCGTCCATATCAAAAGGTTTGCAAAGATACTCCGTGACCCTAAGCGCTTTAGCACGGGCACGATGCGCTTCTTCGCTGTGTGCGGAAGTGATAATAATAGGAATCTCTGCATTTTCCATACGAATACGCTCCATCATACGAAAGCCGCCCATAAAAGGCATTTGAAGATCGGTAATAATTACATCAGGGGCATTTTTGTAAAATCGGTATAACCCCTCTTCGCCATTGCGCGCGGTGTAAAACTCGTCAAACATCGTATCGAACAGGGTGAAAAATGCGTCTAACATATCTTTTTCATCTTCGATAATCAACGGACGAACCGTTTTAAGCAACGCTAAATCCACTACACCAATCCTTGTAAAACAATCTCAAATTTTGCGCCTGTCTCAGTATTTTCAACGCTAATCTGCCCTTGCATATGCTCTTCAAGGATAATTTTGCTCATATAAAGCCCCAACCCTGTGCCGTGTTTAGCTCCTTTGGTTGAAAAATAGGGCTCAAAAATGTACGGCATTACCATCGCATCGATGCCTCCACCGTTGTCTTCAATGGTGACGATAATCTTCCCTACATCACCTCGTTTTGCTACAACCGTGATCCGTTTGGAAAACTCTCCGCAACTCTCTAAAAGCACATCTTTAGCGTTGTTGAGAATATTAATAATGGACTGCCCAAACTCATTGGGATAGCTCTCAATTTTGAGCCCCTCTTCGCTTTCAAAACCAATCTCGATTCCATGTGCGGCAACGATGGGTTTGACCATCTCCACAGCATGGGAGAGTTGCTGCTTGATGTCAAACACCTTGATCGATTTGTCGGGTTTAAAAAAGTCTCTAAAATCATCAATCGTTTTGGACATCTGCACGATCTGACGCATCGAGTCCTCTTTAAACTCATCCATGATATGTTCGTCTAATTTTTGAAGTTTGTACTTAAAAACAATGTTTTGTGCTAAAAGAGAAAGCACATTGAGTGGTTGCCTCCATTGATGCGCAATCATGCTGATCATCTCGCCCATTTGGGCATGACGCGATTGTTGAAAGAGCATCATCTCTTGTTGGCGATTTTTTTCGATTTGAACTTTGACTTGCATCTCTAAGTTTTCATTGAGTGCTTGGAGTGCATACTGCGCCTCTTTCAGCTCGCTGAGATCAATGATCGCTGAGATTCGCACCGTCTTTCCAAACCCTTTGACGATAGAGCCTCGCACCAAGCCTGGAAAAATTGTACCATTTTTTCGCAAAAGCATGCACTCATACATCTCCGTATAAGGCTTTGTTGACTGTTCTTGTATCAATGCTCTCGACTCAGGAGCGATGAAATCAATCAGCGGTCTTCCCAAAATCTCTTCTTTGTCGGTGCCTCCAAAAATTTTCAACGCTTGCACATTAACCTCAACCACATACCCTTTATGAGAAACGATCATCCCTTCAATGGCAAAATCAATCAGCTTCTTAAATTTTTGCTTCTGCTGTGTGAGCAAGTAAATCCATAAGATACCCACAAGAAGGATAAACCCAACAACAAAAACCGTTGCAGAAAGGGTTAAAGACGACATGGTAACTCCAACCAAGGCTCACCGATGTGGTAGCCTTGAAACTCATCAACACCCATTGCGACCAATTGATCAAAGATCGTTTGGCTGTGCACATACTCCGCAATCGTCTTTACATGTAAAGCTTTGGCAAACGAGACAATGGCTTGCACAAGAATGCGTGTCTTCTCGCTTGTATCGATCTCTTTGATAAGGCTCCCATCAATTTTCAAGTACGCAGGATCCAGCTGCATCACATGCGAAAAGTTAGAATACCCTGTTCCAAAATCATCAATGGCAATAGGGGCATCTTCGTATTTGATGTATTTTAAAAAGTTTTTCACCGTATTCAAATCGGTCGCCTTTTCACTCTCAAGCACTTCAAAAACCAGATGAATCGCTTGATTTTGGGCGCGAAATGCTTCTATGCGTGAACGTAAAAGATCGCGAATCTCTTTGTTGAGCATATCGCGAAAACTGATGTTGATGGAAAAACTAACCGTAGGATGTGTTGCCATGAGCTCCAACACTTTTTCAATCATCTTGTGACTGAGATTATCGTACTGTCTGGTACGACGTGCAATGTCTAAAAAGTAGTATGGAGAGACGTATTGTTCTTGCTCCAATTTATCCTTGGTTTTGATACGAATCAGCGCTTCATACTTAATAATTTCGCCCTCTTTGTTACAGATGGGTTGGAAAAAAGGTACCACATTGTCTTTATCCAGCGTATCAGCGATCACATCTTGCCAGTAAAAATCATTGGCAAGAGACTCTGTTTCATCCAAATTACTGGTGTAGACTACAAACGATTTTCCCGATTGTTTAGCAAAATCAAGTGCCGTAAACGCTTTGTTGCAAAGATCTTCTTGGTCAAAGGTGACACCCATAGAGATATGCACCAAGATCTTCTCATTCAGCCCTTCAACTTTGATCGCGATGCCATTGAGAAGGTCCAGTGTTTGGTTAATCGCTTCGTAGATTTTTTCAGGATTGAGCTCCGTATCAAGATTCAGCATTGCAAACTCATTGGACGAGACGCGAAAAACACTGTAACACATCGATGTCGCCACCTCTTTAAGGTGATGAGAAAACTCTTTAAGGATTTGGTTACCCACTTCGATACCATAGAGTTTATTGTAATTTTTAAACCGATCAATATTGATAAGAAATAAAGAGGGAACTTCAACAGGTTGAATGTGGCTTAAAATGCTATCGAGTGTATTTTTATTGGGCAGTTTGGTCAAAGCATCGGTGTGAAGTTGCTCTTCAAGAGCCGATTGTTGCAGGACAATAGTCTGCTTGAGTGAGCTTGTATAAGCGCGTCGTTCCTCTTTAAGTAAAATCGTCTCAACCGTTGAAGCCAGTGAGTCAAAGAGCTGGTCAAATTCGATCGGTTTTAAGATATACCCATCCACACCCAGGCGAATCGTCTCAATCAAATACTCCACATCATTGTGCGCAGAGGTGACAATAATCGCCGTCTCTTTGCAGATTTTACGAATTTTAGCAATTAAAGCAATACCATCAAATTTGGGCATTTTAATATCGGTAATCACCAAATTATAACGTCTCGATTGAAGCTCACACGAAAGCCCTAAGGGTGGAATAGCAATCTCAGCATCGACAAAGAGATCGTAAGCATGTTGCCCATCATTCGCAACATCAATGGAGTCAAAAAATTCACTTAAAATTGAATGCGTATATTTCCTCGTAACCTCGTCGTCTTCAATGTATAAAATCCGTATCCCTTTAGAACGAGATTTGAGACGCTCCATCGCTGATGTATCCATCATATGCCTTATTTTTTGGATCAATAGATGGATTATATCTCAAAAATATGGTTCATTATCCGTTTATTATGAGGATTCTAAGAAATATAACACTTTTATAACACTAAACGGTACCCCGTTCCATACTCTGTCATAATATAACGTGGCTTCTTCGGGTCGTCGCCTAGCTTTTTACGGATATTTTGAATATGGTAATTTAAAGATTGCGGTGAGCTTAAGGAGGAGAGATGAATCGCTAAAACATTGCGATAAACCACCCTATTTTTGTTCTCTATGAGGAAAGAAAGGATTTTATATTCGATTGCGGTGAGCGAAACAGGTTTTTGATTGAGTAAGATCGTTTGGTTGTTGTAATCAATAGCAAGATTGTTTTTATTAAATTCCATTTTAATCATTGAACAACGTTTTAAAATCGCCCACATGCGAACTTCCAACTCTTCAAGCATAAACGGCTTGCACACATAATCGTCCACACCAAAACGAAACGCCTGCACTTTGGCTTCCAGATTGGAGTGACAACTTAAAACAATGATAGGAATACTGCTTTGATTGTTGATCTGTTTAATTACCTCAAAACCGCTAAAATCAGGAAGGCTTAAATCCAACAATAAAATATCGTAGTGCTGTGCAGAAAGCTTTAAAAGACCATCAATGGCAGTTTCGGAAATATCGATTTCAAACCCTACACTCTCTAAATATTGTGCAACTTGACCTGCCGCATCGTAGTCATCTTCTATTAAGAGAACTTTAATTTTCTTTTGCATTTTGAAAACCACTCCAAGCATTATATATTTTGTATTATACATAAAGCGTATGATTTTGCAAATATCATTTTAAAACTTTGTTATAATGCACATACAATCTTGATCTAAAGAGATGAATGATGGACTCAGCGGAAAAACAACTTGCTATCTTATTAGAATTTGGTAAAGTGATCAATAGAACCAAAAGCCTTAACGAAGTATTGGAGTCTATGGCGAGTTTTGCTAGAGAAATTTTACACGCTGATCGCTGTTCTATTTTTGTCTATGACAAAAACAAGGATGAACTTTGGTCTAAAGTGGCACAAGGCTGTGAGCCTATTCGCGTTAGCGCGAAAAAAGGCGTTGCTGGCTATACGGCGCTTTCAAAAGAGACGCAAATCGTTGTGGATGCCTACAATGATTACCGCTTTAATCCCGACATCGATAAAGCAACAGGCTATCTCACCCAAACGATTCTAGCGGTTCCCTTACTCGACAATCAAGAAAATACGATCGGTGTGTTTCAAGCTCTCAATAAAAGCGAGACGATCTTCACCAATGTCGATGCAGAGCTTTTATTATTGATCTCAAACTATGCGGCTTCTGCGATTGAAAATGCTATTTTGTACGATAGATTACGTGACACACAAACCAAAATCATCAATAAATTGGCTTCTGCTGCGGAATTTAAAGACCAAGAAACATCAAAACATACGAAACGTGTTGGACTCTACAGTGCGCTTTTAGCGGAGCAGTATGGCTTAAGCAGAGATAATATTAGCAAAATTGAACTCGCAGCTCCGATGCACGATGCAGGAAAAATTGGTATCGCCGATAAAATCATGCTTAAACCTGACAAACTCACCCCTGAAGAGTTTGAAATCATGAAAACGCATGCTCAAATTGGTCATGATCTCTTGTTTGATGAGGAGAATGAGTACCTCAAAGCCGCCGCACTCATTGCGCTTGAACATCATGAAAAATGGGATGGCTCAGGGTATCCTCACGGTAAAAAAGATGAAGAGATCTCTATTTTTGGGCGTATTGTGGCGATTGCGGATGTTTTTGATGCGCTTATTTCCAGACGTCCGTATAAAGAGCCATGGAGTTTTGACAAAGCGCATAAACACTTGCAACACAACAGTGGAACGCATTTTGATCCTACGCTCATTGCCCTGTTTAGCAAAAATATCGAAAAAATTCATATGATTTATCAGGAACTCAAAGACTAGTCGATCCAATCTAAGGAACACTTTGTGCAAACTTTAGGGTAAAGAAATTCTAAAGGATCGCACATGAGTTGTTCTTGTACATCATCCACCAACACCCAAAATGAACTTCAAGCCAGCATCATGCAAAAGATTAACAACCATCCTTGTTATTCTCAAGATGCCCACCAACATTATGCGCGTATCCATGTGGCAGTAGCCCCTGCATGTAACATCCAATGCAACTACTGCAACCGCAAGTACGACTGTTCCAACGAGAGTCGCCCGGGTGTTACGAGCTATAAACTAAGCCCAGAAGAGGCGGTGAAAAAAGTCTTACATGTAGGCGGTCTGATCCAACAACTCAGCGTCGTAGGCATCGCAGGACCAGGCGATGGACTTGCCAATCCTAAGCAAACCTTTGAGACTTTTTCACTGCTTAAAAAGTACGCTCCTGACATCAAACTCTGTCTTTCCACGAACGGCTTGATGATCCATAAGCACATTGATGAGATTGCCAAGTACAACATCGAGCACGTGACGGTGACACTGAACTCTGTTGATGAAACAGGTGAAATCGGCGCTAAAATCTACCCATGGGTTTTTTACGAACATAAAAAACACCGTGGTGTTGAGGGAGCTAAACTCCTCCTTGAGAAACAACTGCTTGGTATTCAAATGCTGGTTGAGCGAGGCATTTTAGTGAAAGTAAACTCGGTCTTAATCCCAGGTGTCAATGACGAGCACCTTCCGTTTGTGGCACGAAAAGTCAAAGAGTTGGGTGTTTTCATTCAAAACGTGATGCCTATCATCTCTAAACCAGAATACGGTACCAAATTTGGACTGGACGGCGTTCCAAGTGCGACGCATAAACAGCTCATGAAAGCGCAAGAGGCGTGTGATGTCAATGTTAAATTGATGCGCCACTGCCGTCAATGTCGAGCAGACGCGGTGGGGCTTTTGGGCGAAGATCGAAGCGATGAATTTTTCAAAGAGAGTTTCGTGGACAAAAGCTTTGAAGAGCTCGCGCACCACTATAACCTAAACCAACGTATGAAAACGCATGAAAACATCGAAACATGGCGAAGAGCGCTTCGAGCAGCCAATGGTAAAATCAACCAAGAAGAAGCGACAAACAAAAATGAACTCAGCTCCACAGGCGATACAATGCTTGTAGCCGTCACAACACGCGGAAATGGACTCATTAACGACCACTTTGGCAGTGCCAAAGAGTTTCTCATCTACGAAGCAGGCGATAAGGCGATCAAATTTATCATGCACCGTAAAGTCGAGAACTCGTACTGCATGGGTAAAGAGAACTGCAATGGAACGTATCCTATCGAAGAGATCAAAAACGCTCTCTCCGATTGCCATCTTCTCTTAACTCAAAAAATTGGCGAATGCCCACAAAAAGAGTTGGAGAGCATTCACCTTACCTGTGATGAGAGTTTTGCGGATGAGCCTATTGAGATTTCTGTTCTAAAAGGTGTGCGTAAGCACTTCTTCACAGCCGCTTCCTAAGGAGCCTAGAATGATTATCAACGATACCACACTCAGAGATGGTGAACAAGCGCCGTATGTCGCGTTTAATACTGAAGAGAAGATTGCCATTGCGTCTGCACTTTATCTTGCAGGTGCGGATGAGCTTGAAGTGGGTATTCCTGCGATGGGGGCGAAAGAGCAAGCCGATATCAAAGAGATCTTGGCTCTTGATCTGCCTCTTCGCATTATGAGTTGGAATCGTGCCACGATGGGTGACCTTGAAGCTTCACTCTCGTGTGGTTTAAAAGCCGTTGATCTCTCCATTCCTGTATCAGACATTCTCATTGAAGCAAAATTTGGAGGCGATAAAGCACGCCTCTTAAAAAACCTTGAAGAAGTTTTACATGTAAGCAAATCTGAGGGAATTTTTGCCTGCATTGGGGGTGAAGATAGCTCACGTGCAGACCTTGGATTTTTAAAAGAGGTGATGGAGTTAGGAGCCAGTGTGGGCGCCAATCGTTTTCGTTACTGCGACACCGTGGGCATTATGCGTCCGCATCAAATTTATGAGCACATCTCCTACCTCACGAGTCTCAATCTTTTAGAGATTGAAATGCACACGCACAATGACTTTGGTATGGCAACGGCAAATGCGATTAGTGGACTGGAAGCGGGTGCGATGAGTGTCAATACAACGGTTATTGGCTTGGGTGAACGCGCTGGAAATGCGAGTTTTGAGCAGGTTCTCATGAGCCTTGCCCACCTCTTTGGCGAAGAGCGCATCATCAACCCAGACGCACTCAAACACGTGGTTCAATTGGTTGAAAAAGCCTCGAACCAAAGTATCTCTGCTACGATGCCGATTGTGGGTAAAAACATCTTTTCACACGAATCGGGCATCCATGTCAATGGCATGATCAAACACGACAAAGCCTACGAAGCCTTTACGCCTCAAAGTGTAGGCATGACGCGAAGTTATCCGATAGGCAAACATTCAGGCAGTTCAACTCTTTTGTATCATTTGCGTGCCATGGGCTACGAGCCTGAAAACGCAGTTATCAATAAAATGCTTCCCAAGGTGCGTGAAATGGTCACAAATCGCAAAAAAGTTCTCAACAAGAAGGAGCTAAAAGCGCTCTATATCGCTTCTAAAGCGGGATAAATCAATGCAAGAGTACGCCTCTAAAATCATCTGTGAATGCGGTCAAAAGAGCATCCAAGATGCTATTGATATTTTTAAATCCACCACCCTGCCCTATAAAAAAGCCAAAAAACTGGTCACAGAATGCAATCAAACCTGTTGTCGTAGACCTTTGATGGCGCTGTTTAATATGGTAGAATTTGGTGAAATTGATTACGAAGAGATTGCCTTTTTGATCGATCAGAAAAACAGCCGATTTGAAGCAGGAGAGCATGATGAGTGAGCGTATTCGTGATTTTGCACAGTGGATTAAATCTCAAGGGTTGGAACATACGCTGCCTCGTGAACTCTCCAAGCTTGAAAGCCTTACAACCCTTGATCTCAGTCGCAAAAAGCTCAAAAGCTTGCCTGAGAGCATTGGAGCACTCCAGAACCTGAGCATTCTCAAAATCTCAGGCAATCGCCTCAGCGAGCTTCCCAAAGACATCTGTTCGCTTACAAACCTCCGTAATTTACAGTGTGAAAACAACCTTTTGCAAACGCTTCCTGAAAACTTTGGCGCGCTTCGCTCTTTGGTCATTTTAAATCTCAATGGAAACCAACTCAGTTCCCTGCCACAAAGCTTTTACGATCTGACAAACCTTACGCGTCTTACCCTTGCCGTAAACCGTCTAAGCCACCTTGATCTGGCATTTAAAAACCTCAAAAAACTTTTACATGTAAGCTTGGATACGAACTATTTTGAGTCTCTTCCTGAAGTCTTTGGCGCGATGCAATCGCTCTATTATCTGGATCTTTCGTTCAATAAACTCACCACCTTGCCCCAATCTCTCGGTGAAATCAAAGAGCTTGAAACGCTCATTTTAGAGGGCAACCTTTTGCAAAACCTTCCTTCCCTCGAAGCGCACGATATGCTGGTCAAACTCAATCTTGCGTCCAACCATCTCACCTCCATCGACTTTGATCTTTCCAAATTAGAAGATTTGCAAATCCTCTCACTGGAAAACAATCTGCTTGAACAGGTTCCAACCGCACTGTGCACGCTTGCAAAACTCACCTCGCTCGATCTGAGTGCCAACCGCCTTAGCACGCTTCCTGAGTGCATCGGCAACCTTAGCAGTCTTTACGAACTTGATGTTGAAGCGAACCTCTTAAGCACGCTTCCAGACTCCATCCAAAACCTAACCCACCTTAAAACACTTTTTATCGCCAACAACCATGATTTGAAAAAGCCCGATATTCCCTCCTTAGAGTACTGCGACGTTGAATAAGGATATTTTAACTCCCTCTTGGCTACCATATAAGAATGACTCAGATTGAAAAAATACGGCTTTTAAAACTTTTATACCAGTACCGAGCCATGGGATTTGAATTTTTCCAAGAGTATCGACCCCTCTCTTTGAGCAAGCAACCCACCCTCTCGAACAACTTAGAAGAGCTTAAAAGCAGCGCGTTACAGTGCCATCTCTGCGCTTTAGCCAAAAGTCGTAAAAATGTCATTTTTGGTGCGGGTAACCTGCATGCCAAAGTGATGTTCATCGGAGATAACCCTGGTGTCAGCGAAGATGAAACCGGCATGCTATATACTGGCAAAAGTGGTGAATTGCTGGCAAATATGATCGAAAAAGTTCTGTTGATCCCTAAAGAAGAGGTCTATGTGACCACGATTTTGAAGTGTAAAACGCCTGACAATCGTGTTCCAACACCTGAAGAAGTTGCCTGTTGTAAACCCTATGTGATGCAACAGATCCAAACGATTCGACCTAAAATTATTGTTACCCTTGGATCTGTGAGTTTTCATCATCTTACAGGTGAGTATGATACACCTATCGATAAAATACGAGGATCGGTGCTCAATTTTGGTGAAGCCAAATTGATCCCAACGTTCCATCCCAGTTTTTTACTGCGAAACCCCAGTAGCAAAAAAGAGGTTTTTGCAGATATGCTAAAAATAAGGAGCATGTTATGAAATTTTGGTTGCCCCTAACCCTCAGTTTATTTCTTTTTGCAGGATGTACCGCTACAAGCCAAGCACCCGCACCCTATAAACCAACCACTTTCAATATCTCTGCTAACGCTAAAAAAGGCGCAGCGATCAATCAAAAAAGCACCGCAACCTACCCAGGTTCTGAACAACAAAAATCATCTACTCCCGCTTCAAGCGTCGTAGAAGCACCCGTTGTGATCAATGACACAACCATCAAATCAACCACGCTTGCCATGGCAACACCAACGCCGCCTAGCACCAGTGTTACTCCCACGTCACCTTCATCCATGAACGATGAAAGTGAGTCTGCGTTGACACCGATTATTGCGACACCGATGCCAAAACCACTCAATGATGATAGCACGATGATTAAGATCGCCGTTTTGGTACCTCAAAAAACCATTAAAAAATATGCTATTACCTCTGTAAACTCGGTTATTTCCTATCTTTTGTATAAAAACTACTACTTTGATCTGAACGTCTTTAACTCAGGCGATGAAAAAGAGGAGTCGATTGCCAAAGCGCTCTTGGACATTCAAGCAGGCGGATACCACTACATCATCGCACCTGTCACGAGCGAAGGTGCTAACATTATCGCCAGTCGTGTCACAGACACCCTTGTCTTCATCCCGACACTGCACAGCTCCAATGTACGAAGTTCTGGATCGAATATGATCTTTGGAGGGATTGATTATGACCAACAAATCGCCCTTTTGGCAGGAAAAGCCAACGAGAGAGTCGGCACCTTTGAAGATGGCAGTAGCCTGAGTTACCAACTCAATGCGTTGGTTAAAAAAAACAGCAATCGTGTGGTGTATGAAAAACGTGTCGAGAGCCCTAAAGCAAACTTCAAACAGATGTTTAAAGGCAATGGAGCACTCAATAACACCTCACTTTATCTCAACACACAGCTTGTAACGTCAAGCCTCATTGCATCGCAACTTCGCTCCAACGACATTCGTCCCTACATGCTTCTTTCAACCCAAGTCAACTACAATCCACTGCTTTTAACGCTAACACAGTACGAAGATCGCGATCAAATGTACATCGCAAACTCTATCCAAAAAGCACCTGCAGCGCTAGAAGAGATCAACACGATGTTTGGACATGACATCGTCTATGACTGGGTCAATTACTCAACGTCCATTGGTGCGGATTATCTGTGTCAGCAGTTCTTCAATGGAACCATTGAGCGCACCTTCAAAGAGACCATCACCGGAAACCAAGTGGTCTATAACACCGCACTCTACCAACCCGGTCGCAATGAATTTATTCGCGGAAATTAAATAAAGCACTAAAGGTGCGTGGGCTTTCTACCGAAGAAAACTTAGTGTTAACGTAGTTTTTGAAGCTTTGCTTTAAAAACGTGTCAAGAGTTTTGTAAAAACTCTAAATGAAAAAGCCTCTAAAAAAGGCTTTTGTCTCTTCGTCTATTTTGCAAGGTTTTCCCTCTTTGACATACGCAAGTGTAGAGGTCATCGTAAAGAGTTTGACCTCTTCTCTCCACACCTCTTGTTTTAAAATCAGTGAAGCGTTTTTAAGCAAAAGTAATTCTGTTTTTACGTCGATCAGATCGCCTAATTTGGCAGGCTGTATAAAGTCAGCTTCGAGATGTTTCACTACAAAATGCCCACCATTCACAGCAGGACTAAGTCCTTTTTCATAAAAAAGATCACTCCTAGCACGCTCACAAAATTTGAGGTAATTGGCATGGTAAACCACACCACCAGCATCGGTATCATCGTAATATATACGTGTTTTCAAACTTTCTCTCCTTTCGTTTTTCCTATGATGCGTTGGTACTCTTTTTCCATGACCACATCATACGTAGATTCCACCCTATCAATAAACACTTTTCCCATTAAATGGTCAAACTCATGCTGAAAGACACGCGCTACAAAATCGCTGTAGATGACCGTGTGTTCTTCGCCATCTCTATCCGTATACAAAACCTCAACTTCGCTGTAACGCGGTACCTGCGCTCTGATGCCTGGCAAGCTCAAACACCCTTCCCAATCTTTGATAATTTTATGCGAGTGCGAAAGTATTTTAGGGTTAATAAGGGCTGTTGGCTCCATCGTAGGCGCATTGGGGTAGCGTTCACTTGGTTCTGATGCAATGATCACAATCGCTTGAGCGCAATTCACTTGCGGTGCGGCAATTCCAACACCTTTTGAGGCTTTACATGTAAAGATCATATCGTCGATCAATGTTTGAATTTCCACATCGTGGACATCTTCCACTTTGGCTGCGACGCTACGTATGACATCCGATCCAAGTTGGTAAATTTCACGTAGATTTGCCATGTCTGTTTCTTCTTTGGTACTTAAAATTATGGGTAATTTAGCATATTCGCACTTTAAAGAGCGTTATTTTAAGCAACAAGACCATGCACGTGTGTTAGAGTTTTATAAAATTATCCTAAAGGTAAAAGACCATGCACACGCTCCTCAAAGCTCTTTTGGTAGCATTTCTTGGCATCACAGCACTTCACGCTAGCTTTTTAGAAGAAGAAAGCGTCAGAGCGGTTAAAGAAAAAAAGCTGATTCTTGTCAACATTGTACGCGATGACTGCCCTTACTGTCGGAAAATGCAACGCGAAATTTTCAACAACCCTGCCTACAAAAAGCAGATAGACCAAAAGTTCGTTTTTGTCTCCATCGACCAAGATGATCCCACCTTGCCTCAAGATTTGCACACCAAATACGTCCCTGCCAACGCCATCCTCTCACCATCGCGCCACACCATCATCGAAGGCTACACCGGCTATATGGACCCAGCCTCGTTTATGAATGTTTTAGAGAAAGCCTATAAGGCAGAATTCAAATAATGTGACACTCAAAGGTGAAATGAAGTACAATGTCGCACTGACATAAAAACCTAAAAGGCAAGCCTTGAAAAAGATATTTCACCTCCACGTTGAAAACAAAAACAGCGACCGACTCGTAGAGTCCATCAAACATGAAATTCGTAAATACATCAAACGTGAACGCACTAAAAAGACACCCGAAGGGTTCCATTTCTGGGACTTTGACTGCAAATTCGGCGAAAGTGCACAAAATGCACAAGCCGTTCACCAAGCCGATCTTGGCGAAGAAATCGACAAAGCACACAGCGCAAAATGGAGCGAGTGTTACATCGAGATCATCGCTAAACCTGCCAAAAAACCTGTCGCTGCTGCTAAGGAAAAAGAGACAAAATAATCTTTACATGTAAAGTAAAAGCGAAACGCTACACTTTACATGTAAACTACTTTCCTTCAATTTTCTCCATTACTCTTCTTTAGTTTTGCACAATATATTTGACATTTATACATTAAAATTATAAAATGTCTAAAATATTAGTCAAGGAACTATTATGGACTTAAGAGAGTTTGGCACTCACATGGCACACCTTCGCAAAGCAAAAAAAGTATCGCAAGAGCAACTCTCCCGCGACCTTTCTATTTCACGTGCTACCATTAGCTCACTTGAAAATGGAATTAACTCTAATGTAGGCATAAAAACCGTACTACATATCCTTGACTACTTAGGGTATGAGCTTACATGTAAAGAAAAATCACCCTTCCCTACGTTTGAGGAGTTAAGAGATGAAAGAGTTCGTGAGTTACAAAAATAACTTACATGTAAAGCGTTTTGAGTTGTTTAAAAAGGACAATGTGCCATGACTTCAAAAATATACTCTTACCTCTTAGTCGCATTACAATTCATCTTCATTGCAATCTTAGTTCTACATCATGGCTTGCACATGCCAAGTAACTTTGCTTTACTCATCTTTTTTGCAGGCGGTGGCTTTGGGCTCTATACCCTAAAATGCAATACCCTTAGTAACTTCAACATCACCCCCGAAATCAAAGAAAACGCCTCGCTCATCACCATAGGAGCGTACCGCTACATCAGGCATCCGATGTATTTTTCAGTGCTTGTGATGATGCTTGGCGTTCTGGTGTCTAAGCCTTCTGTGCTGAGCCTTTTTATCTTCGCGCTTTTGGTTGTAACACTGTTTTTGAAAGCTCACAAAGAAGAAATGCTGTGGATGGTAGAGTCTAGCGAGTATAAAAACTATAGGCAACAAACGAAAAAAATTATTCCGTTTGTTTTGTGAAGTAGCCTATCAGCTTTTTATTTCTAGTTAAGTGATGCAATGGAATATTTTGTGCTTATTTGTCGATATAGGTGTAAATGTAACACATTGGTAATTAGTTATTTACAAGATAATAACTAATTCAGTAATAATTAGCTAAAATCAGCTTCTAACATAATATAAAGAAAGGTTGTTATGTCAAATTTTATTGTTCAAGTAGTACTTGATGTATGGTATGAATCTTCATATCCGACAGTGGCATTACTGGGTGATATATATAAAATTGGATATACAAATATAGCTGAAACTCCATTCAGGAATATGCCTCCTGAAATTAGAAATAGTAACCCTGATTTTAAATATCAGCCTATGTATGAAATATCATCTCCTAATAGCCATTATAAAATTAATGTTGGAGATAATATATTTGGTATTAGTACAAGTGCATATACTTCTTGGAATACTTTTATTAGTGAAACAAAAGCAATGTTCAATATCTTATTTACTAATCAAAATTCAGATTTAAAGGTAAGTCGTATTGGTCTAAGATATTTAGATATGATCGATAATAAAAATATTTTTAATGGTGAACATATAAAGCTAAAAATTTCAAATGAAAGTAAAAATGAGTCTGATTCCATAAATATGAGATTTGATACTACTATAGATTCATGCAAAGTAACAGAAGCAATTATATATCCATTCCCAAGAATAGATAATAAAGAAATTATAGGAACATTTATCGACATCATAACTTCAAAAGAGAATGTAGAACTTTTTAATGAAAATATAAAAGAAGAATTTTATTCTATAGCTGATAAATTACATGAGATACAAAAAAATCAATTTAAAAAGATACTAACAGATGAGCTACGCAGACAGATCAATCTATGAACAAAAAATACAACCAACACAGTTTGAGACAAAACAACAGTGGATTGCATATTTTGTTATGATGGGAATAGCACTATCATCACACGCACAAGCAAGTACAGTTAATGTCCAATCAACAAGTAATATGGAACATATACACCAAAAATCAGAATATAGTTCTGCATTGCTTGATTATGAACAAACAATGAAACAATTAGAAATTGAAGAAATTAAAAAAGAAATTGAAAAAGAAGTTAATATAAAAATTATTGGATATTGGCTTCCTCGTATTGATGTTGAAAAAGAATGTATATTCTTTAAATGTGAATTAGATGAAGAAACAAAAAAAGATTATAAAAAGATGTCTGACATCGAATTAAATATGTATTTATCAGTTAAAGACATTATTGACAGGAGTAAATATTTTGACATGGTAGCAATGATATAAATGAGTCCTCAAGAGCTATCTGAGCAGTTTTTTATCATTGCATGCGAAATAAAAACAAAGTGTTACACCTCCCTTAATCAAGAACAACTATCACGAGCCGTATTTAGCAGGCTATATTATGCCCTGTATCATAAATATCTAGCACATGACTCAACATTGCTAAATACTTCTTCAGGGCAAAAGCATGAAATGATACAATCCTCTATTGGTAGAGGCAATTATCTACATAAGACTAAACAAATTTATATAAAAATGTATAAATTAAGATTATGGGCTGATTATGATAAGCGCATAGATAAAGACCTAATAGAAGCTGATATGAATAGATATGTTTATGACGCTGAAACAGTTATTAAAGTTAGTAAATTACAATAAAAACTTTATAACTTAAAGTAGCTCTATGCTCTTTAACTCTTTGGGTAATAATGTCTGAGTTGACTTTTCACCTCACCCAATTCTCAACTTCCAACCCCTCAACCCGCTCAAACTCTTTCATATTATTGGTCACAAGCACGACATCAAGCGACTTAGCGTGTGCGGCGATAAGCATGTCTAGTAAGCCGATGGGTTGTCCTTTTTGCTCTAAATTTGCGCGTATTTTTCCATACTCCAAAGCCGCTTTGTAATCATACTCAGCAACATCAAAAGGAATGAGGAAATGCTCAATGGCTTTGAGGTTTTTCTCGACAAATTGACTTTTATGCGCTCCATAAATGAGTTCCGATACAGTGATGGAAGATAGAAGAATGTCGCCTACATTGCATTTTTTGAGCTCTTCTAAAACGCTTTGTGGTTTGTTTTTAATGATGTAGATACAGATTGTAAATTTCACTCCCATGTTTC
>NZ_JQGK01000021.1:0-39097 GCF_000743525.1 Sulfurospirillum sp. SCADC
ATGTATTTTGATGGGGGAGTAATAGAATCTTCCATTCGCGTGCTTGTTCTTGGACTCAGGGGCGAAGACCATGAGAGAGATAATTTTTCGATTGGGACGCAAGTTGAAGAGATTATTCGTTCTTTACATGTACCCATTTTACTGGTCAATCAAGAATTTAAAACTCCCCAAAAAGTGCTCATCGCGTATGATGGATCACCCAGTTCGAAAAAAGCCTTAGCGATGGTTTTAAACGAGCCGCTGTTTGCCAAAATAGAGCGACACATCGTTTATGTGCATCACGATAAAGAAGCTTCAGAAAAACTTTTAAATGAAGCGTGTGCCCTTTTGGGCGAATCTGCGCTACACAAAAGTGTCTTCGTTTCGCTTCAAGGTGAGCCTGTTGCGGCACTTTTAGCGTATCAAGAAAAACAGGGTATTGATTTAATGGCGATGGGTGCGTTTAGCCATAGTCGTTTACGAGATGCCCTCTTGGGCAGTTTTACCGCTAAGATCCTCTCTCAAACCCAAAAACCATTGTTGCTCTTACGTTAGGAGGTAGCCTAAGCTACCTCCTCTGTTTACGCGCGTTCCAAGAAGGTCATATCTTTGATAAGCCCTTCGCTGCGTCCTACTTTGACGATGTTTGCCGCAGTTCCTTTGTAGAAAGGAATTTTAGTATCAGGATCGACATAGTCGGTGCAGAGGTCGTTGATGATGGAGTTTTGGAAACCAAATGCCCCAAACACTTCGCCTTTACGTACCGCATCGGTGACAATCGCGATTGCTCGCGTGGAGCCATAATCGTTATTCAGTTGAACAATATCACCACTGGTAATGCCAAGCTCTTTAGCATCACTCGGGTGAATCTCAAGCGGAGCCATCGGCCAACGTTTGGCGGTAAATTCAAGACGACCGGTGTGGTAGTTTGACTGCCATACTTCGTTAATACGACCGGTATTGACCCAGTATTTGTAGCGTTTGACTTGTTTCGCGACCTGTTTTGGCATGGCAGGTTGAGGTGTTGATAAGAATGTTGCACGACCTGATTTGGTGCCAAATTTGCCATCGGTGTAGTTGAGGCGTGTGCCAATAAGCTTGCCATTTTCGACTTTAACGATAGGAAGTTGCACACCGTTATTACCAGCGTCTCTTAAAAGTTTATACGTAGCAAGCGTCCCAGTTGAGCCTCCTTGACTTGCCATTTTAGAGCCCTGACCTGCAAAACCATCTTTGAAGGAATCTTCTTCGTTTTTCCACTCAAAGCCTTCAAAGCGTTTTGCCATGACTTTATTGCCAGATTTTAGGTACTCAGCTTTCAGTGCATTGGCAATATCGGCTGCGATGAGACAGTCAGGTTTTGCTGTTCCTGGCGCGTCCATCACTTTCTCAGACAGACGCATTCTGCGTTCACCACTCATCGAAGTGAGGTTCATCTCCATCGTTGTCGCCGCTGGCAATACAATGTGTGCTCGCTCGCTCGATTGCGTTGGGTAGATGTCCACATCGACCACAAAAAGACCGCCTGATTTACATGCGTTGTAGATAATATCGCAGAGTTCATCAAGGTCGTTTCCATGATACCCATTGATCGCATCTTTGACAATTTGACTGCGTTTACTCACCGCGTTTCTAAGGCGTTGTGTCGCGATAGACTGCCCAAACGGGTTGGTTCCCCAGATGGAATAGACAAGGTATTTCCCCTCGATGATGTCGGTGTCGATGACGGCTAGATTTTGCCTACTTGGTCCATGGTACTCAGGTCTCGTGTAGCCTTCTTGGTGACCACCAGCTCGACACACGCCTGTTCCCACACGTCCCACGCTGTGGGTCAGCAGTGCTAAATTGACGATGGAAGCGACGTTTTCGTAGTTCTTAATACCCCAAATAATGCCTTTTTCATAGTAAATCGCATTGCGAGGGCGGTGTCCACTAGGTTTTGGCTTTGCAATCCATTCGGCCGCTTTTTTGATGTCAGAGACGCTAATGTTTGTCAGTGCAGAAGCGTATTCGAGGGAGACTTTATTGACCTTGTACATTGCATCAAAGTTCTCGGTATGGTTTTTAATGAACTCTTTAGCTTCCCAGCCTTGCTCGATAATGTAGCTCACAAGGGCGTTCATAAGGGTAATATCTTGACCTGGTTTGATCTGAAGATGAAGGACATTCTCTTTGCCTGCAATGGCAATCGAGTTGGTGATGGACGCCGTGCGTCTAGGGTCAACAAAAATGATCTTCCCCTTGCTCACACTCTCCCCTTTGTCATACTCTTTCTTTTTGGCTTCAAGCGTACTGCCATCAAGATTGGCTTGCATGTGAAGGTTAAAAAGATTGGTTTGACACTCATAAGGATTGCACCCAATGACAAGCATCGTATCGGAAATACTCGTGTCATAATAACTGCTGTTCAGCTCACCCACACCCATTTCACGGCTTGAATGCACTTCAGAGTTGTACGCAGGGCGATTGTGAATCGAAGCCGATGCGGTGCCAATAGCGGCGTGAAAGAGCTTGCCTGTTCCCCATGTGTTTTCAAAGCCACCGCCACCGCCACCGTGGTCAAATGTTTTATGCGAAATTTCATCCGCACCGTCGTTGTCGATGATTTTTTTATAGACTTTTGCGATGATGGATGTGGCTTCTTCCCACGAGCTTTCCATCAGCATACCGCCTCTAAAAATTTGAGGATCCTTGAGTCTGTCTCTGGTCGGACTGGCTGCGTTGAAGGTTGAAACACCCATCATACCGCCACGCACAGAGTTTTGCCCAACGTTGACCACACACGCTTGATCAGGGATGACCATCAGATTGTATTTTCCACCATCACGATCCGTAATCGTGTTGTACATCCGTTCACTGCACCACTCACCATAGGTGGGTTGTTGTTGCGAAAGATCGATGCCAAGGGCATTGTCTTTGTAGGTTCCTTCCTTTCCAAGTGGCCATTTATAAGACTTATAGCCACATCCAACGATGCAAAACTCACAGGTAACATTTTTGACTTCAGCATTTTTAGGAGGAATGGGGAGTCTATCGTTTAAAGTAAGTGCCATGTTTTTCTCCTTAACCTACGTTGTTGTTGATACGGCCAAAAATAAGACCATCAACACCCATGGCAAAAATGTCATCGCCACGGATCTCTAAAAGCACACGTGGAAGTGCTCCCGTTGCTTGCCCGATGACCATTTGCCCGTTATTTTTTGCGTCATATTTAGTGAAATGACAGGGGCATTCGAACATCGCTTTTTCTTGGTTGTAAACGGTTGGGCACCCTTTGTGGGTGCAGATAATGCTATAGGCTTTGACTTCATTGTTAACATAGACAGCTTTACACAAAGCGTTTTCATCGGGGTATGAAAAATCAAGTTCTCCCGTCTTTTTGAGCTGTGCTAAAGAGCCAACTCTGTTTTTAGTGTAACCTCCATACACAGACATTCCAGGGTGTGCAGTTCCTGCAATTAAGGATGGAGTAGCCACAACTGCGCCAAGGCTCAAAGCCGAGAATTTAAAAAAATCTCGTCTGGTTTGTTTTGCTTCTACGATCTCCATATGTTTCTCCTTACGGGATGTTGTCACGTTTAGATTAGAGCGTTTTGTCTAAATAAAGTCTAAAAATAAAAAGTTAAACTATAAACATTTGTTATGTTAAAACGCTTCTACTGCTCATGTATAAAATTCAATATGTTTCAATACATAACTAATATTGAAGTTATGATGTATGTGTAGGCACTCTTTATTTTTTCGTCTTTTTATCATTTTAAATTAGTTTCATTTTTACACAGGCAAAGCATTGTAATCGTTTTGTAGATTTTCTTATGTAAGCTGTGCAGACTTGCAAAAGAAAAACGCAGAAGGAGAGAGGATGATCAAGGTTTTATTTGTGTGTATTCACAACAGCGCTCGCAGTCAAATGGCGGAGGAGCTTCTTCGAAAATACGGTGGCGAAAAGTTCAGTGTTCAAAGTGCAGGGTTGGAGCCTGGGATTGTAAACCCTCTTGCGGTTGAAATACTCAAAGAAGAGGGAATTGATATAACAGGTAAAGCAACACAATCGGTGTTTGATTTATTTAAAAATGGAAAACTGTTTCATTATGTTGTCACGGTGTGCGATGAGGGCAATAGTGAGCGATGTCCTATTTTCCCAGGTCAAACAAGCAGAATTCATTGGAGTTTTAAAGACCCTAGTCAGTTTACGGGAACGTATGAAGAGAATTTAGCGCAAACCAGAGTGGTCAAAGAAGAGATTAAAGCAGCGGTTTTAGCGTTTATTGAGATGGCTGAAACGCAATACTAAACGCATATGTCTCCCTATGCGTTTCATTGGGCGTACGCATCTCTTTTACATCAATATATCTTGATATAAAAGAGATATTGTGTTACACTCATCGCAATGATTTAAGACGAAGGTGACATCATGGATGTTTTTTTAAAAACGGTTGGAGCGCTCAACGATGAGACACGCATTCAGATCTTAGCGTTTATCGCGCGCCATGGTGAAGTATGCGTCTGCGACATCGAAAGTTCGTTCACTATGATTCAATCGCGCGTCTCACGGCACCTCAAAATCCTCAAAGACGCAGGGTTTTTAAAAGTCGATCGACGCGGAAAATGGGCATATTATGCCATTCGCTCACCACTGGATCGGTTTCGATTGGTGTGTTTGGAAGAGATAGGCTACCTTGAACTAAACCTGCCTCAAAATAGTTTTACATGTAAAGGTATTTCATGATTTTAGCCTCGCTTCTCTTTTTAACGACCTTGGTGTGTGTCATCTGGCAACCTAAGGGGTTACAAATCGGCACAGCTGCTGTTTTAGGCGCTGTGGTTGCCTTGGTGGTGGGTGTTGTGAGCTTTGCCGATGTGCTGGTGGTGACTAGTATTGTTTGGGATGCAACTTTAGCGTTTATCGGGATTATCATCCTCTCTATGGTACTCGATGAGATCGGCTTTTTTGAGTGGTGTGCGATTTGGATGACGAAGCTCTCTCGTGGCAATGGGCATGTAATGTTTGTCAATTCACTTATTTTAGGCTCATTCATCTCTGCTTTGTTTGCGAATGATGGAGCCGCACTTATTTTGACACCGATTTTATTGGCGAAAATGCGCCTTTTAAAATTGGGTACGAAAACGATTGTTGCCTTTTTGTTAGCAGGTGGATTTATCAGCGACTCGGCTTCACTCCCCTTTGTCTTTTCAAACCTCACGAACATCGTCACCGCCAACTATTTTCACATCGGTTTTGCAGAGTATTTGAGTGTGATGATGGTACCTTATGTGGCGAGTACGCTCATCTCTATCGTATTTTTATGGCTGTTTTTACGCAAAGATATTGTGGCGCAGGTGGATATTACCTTACTAAAACACCCTGATGAGGTTCTTAAAAGTAAGCCGCTTTTTTACATTGCTTGGCTGTTTTTAGCACTGCTTTTGGCAAGTTATTTTGTGGGGGATGTGTACCATCTGCCTATTTCAGTCTTTGCGCTGGGTGGGGCGCTGATCTTTTTATTGATCGCCAATGCCTTTAAAGTGGTGCATCCTAAAAAAATTATTACAACGGCGCCTTGGCAAGTGGTGTGGTTTAGCATCGGGCTTTACATCGTGGTCTATGGGCTTAAAAACGCAGGACTCACAGAGTATTTGACCCTCATTCTTCAAGATTTAAACAGTCGAGGTGACACCATCGCCATTGTGGGAACAGGCTTTATTGCCGCCGCTTTGAGTGCTGTGATGAACAATATGCCCACCGTCATGATTATGGACATCGCCTTGCATGACATCCCCAATCATGCGTTAGCGTATGCCAACATCATTGGGTGTAACCTAGGCCCTAAAATGACGCCTTTTGGTTCGTTAGCAACCCTTTTATGGTTACATGTACTCGCACAAAAAGGGGTGAAAATCGGTTTTTGGCAGTACTCAAAGTTTGGACTTCTCATCACGCCACCCGTGTTGTTGTTGGTTTTATTGACACTTTAGAAGAGGTTTTCAAGCTTCCTAGCACAAGACATCTAGGAAGCTTGAAAGATTTGGAGATACAATATATCAATATATCTTGATATAAAGATAATTTTATGCTACTATTCTTATCGTGATTTACATGTAAAGGTTTTGATATGAAAAAAGTTCTGATTTTATGTACAGGAAACAGTTGCCGAAGCATTATCGCAGAAGCGTTGGTCAATGCTAAATTAGAAGGGATTGAGGCGCAAAGTGCTGGAGTAAAAGCAACGGCTAAAGTGAACGCTTATGCAAAGCAAGTTTTAGAAGAGGAAGGCATTTGGAGGGACGAATATCACTCTAAAACGCTGGATGAGGTTTTACATGTAAACTTTGATTTGGTCGTGACCGTGTGCGATCATGCCCATGAAACCTGTCCGATGTTTCCTAAGCCTATTCCAAAAATCCATGTCGGATTTTCCGATCCAGATGGCAAAGATTACGGCGCGTTTATTCTTACATGTAAAGCGATTGAAGCCGAACTTTTACCGATTATCAAAGAAAAACTCTCATGAATGTAGAGCAGATGCTCATAGAGATGATCTCACAGTTTGGGGCATGGGCGATTGTGGCTTCCTTTGGCATCGGTCTATTAACCTCGCTCGCTCCGTGTTCCATCATTACCCTTCCCCTGCTTGCAGGTAGTGCTTTGGGACTTTCAAAAGATCTCAGTGCCAAGCAAAAAAAAGTCTTTATTTACCAGTATTCGCTGTTATTTGTTTTAGGCTTGGTCATCAGCTTTTCACTCTTGATGCTTCTGGTTTCTAAAATGGGCATGATGCTCTCTTTAGCCCCTTTTTGGGCGTATCTGCTGGCAGCACTTGCCACATTTACGGTGGTTGCGTACGCGCTTGGATGGATTCAAGGCTTCGATAAAGAGACAGTGGCACGAAAATTTTTGAGATTTAAACTGTTGGGTGCGGTGATCATCGGGCTTATTTTTGGGCTGGTGAGCACGCCATGTGCATCCGCACCCTTGGTTGCCATCATCACCATTGCAAGTCAGAGCGGTTGGGTCTATTCGTACGCCCTTGTCTTGGCGTTTGCGTTGGGGCATGGCATGTTGCTTTTGGTGGCAGGAACCTCACTTGGTTTTACGCAAAGTGTCGTTTCAAGTCGCAAGATCAACAAGGTGAGTCGTGTGATTAACGGCTTTTTTGTTGTGGTTTTGGTGGGGATTGGCGTTTATTTTCTCTACCAAGCGTACCGTGTATTTTAGGAAAACAGATGAAGAAAACGATGATTTTAAGTGTATTAACCCTTCTTTTGGTCGGTTGCGGTGAGGCGAAAGTCGAATCCAAAACGCCGATGGCATCTCCTGTACAAAAGACACAAGAAGCATCTTCAATATTAGAAGCAACACCGTATGCCCAAATTGCTTCTCACATCGCTAAAACGCCGATGCTCATCGAGTTTGGTTCAACCAGTTGTGCTTCGTGTGTTGAGATGGGAAAACTCCTCTACCGTGCCAAACAAGAGCACCCCAAAAGTGCAATCTATTTTGTCGAGGTTTACAAAGACCAACAAGCAACCCGCGATTACAGGATACAGATGATTCCGACACAAATTTACCTTGATGGCAAAGGGGCGGAAGCGGACAGACATATTGGAGCAGTGAGTTATAAACAGTTAATTGTTAAGTTGAAAGAGCAAAAGATTATTTTATAAGGAGCACGAAGATGTTTGATTGGTGGGAAAAAATCGTTGATGCCTTGGTGTTCGGGCTTTTAGGATTGGATGCAAGTACGCAAAAAGCTCAGGCGTTGCACTTTTTTATCTTCGATACGGTGAAAATTTATATTCTTTTAGTATTGATTATTTTTGCGGTCAGTTTTCTTAGAACCTATTTTAATACCGAAAAAGTCAGGGTCTATTTGCAAGGTAAAAGCGAATTTACGGGCAATATTTTAGCCGCACTTTTTGGTATTATCACCCCGTTTTGTAGCTGTTCGGCTATTCCGCTTTTTTTAGGGTTTATGCAAGCACGCATTCCGCTTGGTATTACCTTTAGCTTTTTGATTTCCTCTCCTATGAACAACGAAGTGGCGATAGCGCTTCTCTTTGGGCTTTTTGGGTGGAAAATCACGGCACTCTACATCGGATTTGGACTTTTGGTTGCCATTATTGGCGGTTTTGTAGTAGGTCGTCTTGGCATGGAAAAGTATGTCCTCATCCCTGTTGTGCCAATGAGTGGGGATTTGGAAAATGTTGAGATTAAAATTACACTACAAAAAAGAGTCAAAGAGTCATGGGCATATACGATGGATATTGTGCAGAAGATTTATCTTTATGTGATGATCGGCGTGGGCATTGGGGCGTTTATTCACGGCTACATTCCGACTGAATTCATTGTGCAATACGCAGGAAGCAATACATGGTACAGTGTGCCACTCGCCGTCATTTTGGGCGTTCCGATGTACTCCAATGCTGCAGGGGTGATGCCTTTGATTGAAGTTTTAACGTCTAAAGGGATGCTCTTGGGTACCGCTTTGAGCTTTATGATGGCGATCACTGCCCTTAGTCTGCCTGAAGCGATGATCCTAAAGCGCATCTTACATGTAAAGCTGATTGCGACGTTTTTTGGCATTGTCGCACTGGGCATTATGGGGATCGGATATCTGTTTAACGCCATTTTATAAGGAGTCAAAATGAAAAAAGTGATGTTTGTTCTGTTGGCTATAGTGGGGTTAGTCCATGCAGCGGAGTTGAAACCGGTAAGTTTTGAGGAGTACCTTTCAAAATTTGACTATAAAGAACGCGAAGCGATGAAGATCAAAACGCCCGATATGCTCGCTCTTGTGGAAGAGGGTAAGGCGATTTTAGTGGATATTCGTTTTCGTGAAGAGTTTGAAGTGTGGCATATGAATTTTGCCAAAAATATCCCGTTAAACGAACTTCCAAAACGGCTGAATGAATTGCCCAAAGATAAGCTCATCATCACAGCCTGTCCTCATAATGACAGATCCAACATCGCGCGCCTCTTTCTCGTGCAAAACGGCTACAACGCACAATACCTCAATGATGGGCTGCTCAAAACCGCAGACTTTTTGCGCGGCGACAATGCCAAAGAATTTTTGGATGAATACAAAAGAAACAAGGAGAAAAAATGAAAATCGAAATACTCGGAACCGGCTGTTCAAAATGCCAAGCGTTAACCTTACATGTAAAAGAAGCGGTGGCGAAAAAGGGGATGTTTGCACAGGTTGAAAAAGTCGAAGATATTATGAAAATCATGGCGTACGGCATCACATCAACGCCTGCTTTGGTAATAGATGGCACGGTTGTAAGCAGTGGAAAACTTCTCAGTGTCGATGAAATTGTGGTGTTTTTGGGCTCATAATGTTACTGATTTTGTGTTATAATCGCACACCATAAGGAGCGGCGATGCGATTAAAAACCAAAGTTGTACTCATCATAGCAGGGCTGCTTTTAGGCGTCTCTATCACGGGTTCGATCATTAATTACCTGAAAAATGTGCGTGACACGCAAGCGCAGCTGCAAAACACGTCGTTGCCACTTTCGGTGGACAATATCTACACCGAAATTCAGCAACGTATGATCGAGCCACTTTTGGTTTCGTCGTTGATGTCGCATGACACTTTTTTGCGCGATTGGCTGATGGAGGGCGAAACCGACATGAACGGGATCGTGCGCTATCTTACCGAGATTCAGCAGAAATACGATATTTTCACCACCTTCTTGGTCTCAGAAAAAACCAAAAACTACTACCATGCACGCGGTCTTATCGATGTGGTGAATAAAGAAAACAGTGCGGATGCGTGGTATTTTCGTTTTATGGGACAAAGTGAGCCTTACGAGATCAATCTGGATTACAATGCGAACCTCAGTGACTCGCTCATCATGTTTATCAACTACAAAGTGATGGACTATAAAAACGAGATCATTGGTGTGACAGGTGTGGGCGTGAAAATCATGAATATCGAAGCGATGCTCAACTCCTTTAAAACCAAGTACAAATACGATGTCTATTTTGTCTCTGAAAAGGGTGAAATAACGCTTTTTGCCAAGGGGCTGAACAAACGAGGAAACATCGGCACTATCGAAGGTCTTAAAGAGATCAAAGAGAGCGTTTTTAAAGGTGAGCAGAGCCAATTTGAGTATAAAGGTAAAGAGGGCGAATACCTGCTCAACACCAAATACATCGAAAAACTCAAACTGCATCTTTTTGTTGAGATCAACAAAAATGAGTACATAGGCGAACTCAAAAAGACCTTTTACGTCAATCTCACCATCTCACTTTTGGTCACGCTTTTGGTCACGCTCATCATCATCTACACGATCAATATTTACCAACAACAGTTGATTCAACTGGCGAGCGAAGACGCACTCACAGGACTGGCGAACCGTAGAAAGTTTAACGAACAGTTTGAAAAATTTTACAAGCTCTATAAAAAAGGGGTTAACAGACTTACCCTTTTGCTCATTGATATTGATGATTTTAAAGAGGTCAATGACACATTTGGGCATCTTGTAGGCGATGACACGTTGATGCGAGTGGCTGAGATTTTGCGCACGGAGTTGAGAAGTTCAGACATCATCGCGCGCTGGGGTGGCGAAGAGTTTGCCCTTTTACTGGTCGATGTTACGCCTTCAAAAGCGATGGAAATTGCACAAAAAATTTGCTATGCCATCAGGGAAGACGCGCTGTTGCAAGAGATATTGCAAAAGAAACTCACGGTCAGCATAGGACTAGGAGAGCTCACCAGTTTGGAGAGCCAAGACGGATTGGTGCATAAAGTCGATATTGCCCTGTACGAAGCGAAAAAAGCAGGCAAAGACCAAGTCATCGTTGCGTAATCGACCACTGTAAATTGCATTAAGTGTGCCTACTCAAAGAAGCTGAACTACTTGGAGGGAGCTAGTGGGAGCATTACGTTTATTTCAAGCCCTTGAGGGTGTCGGTTTTTGACCGTGATGGTGCCATCATGCACATCAACGATTTGCTGAACAATGGACAATCCTAGTCCAAATCCTTTGATCTGTTTTGAGCGTGAATCATCCGCACGGTAAAAGCGCTCAAAGATGAGGTGAAGCTTCTCTTCATCAATCCCATTGCCTTCATCTTCAATCCGAAAATGCGCCATCTGATTTGCCGATGTGAGTGAAATGAAAATCGTAGTATGGTACGAGCTGTATTTGATCGCATTTTCAATCAGGTTGGAAAAAACCGTTTTCAATAAAATCTCATCGCCAATGACGATGAGATTTTCCAGTTCTCTTATTTCAAAGGTAATATTTTTCTGAGATCCAATGACGATGAGATCTTCGATGGCTTTAAGAAGCACATCATCCAAATGATGTTGTGTAAATTTACTTTTAAGCGACTCTTTTTCAAGGTACGTGAGCATAAGAAGGTTTTTGACGATGCTTTGCAAGGTATCGACCTCTTCCAGATTGGAGTATAAAATCGTTTGGTACTCCTCGTTTGTGCGAGGCTCTTTAAGGGCGACTTCGAGTTCCCCTTTCATCGCCGTTAAGGGCGTTTTGAGTTCATGGGAAACATCCGAAGAGAAGCGTTTGATCTGCCGAAGCGATTGGAGCATCTTAAGATGCGTTTCATCGCTAAAAATTTGCAACGCCTTAATAGAACAGATCGTAATGACCAACGCACACAGGGCTCGAAAAAACTGCACAGGGATGCCAAAAGTTTCTAAAAACCATGCTGTGTTGATGATGTTCCCTGGGAAATAGTGCGTTGGTGAGACGGCGATTCCCGCTAAAAGTGCATAAACGATAAAGGCAACGCCTGGGATTTTAAAGTAAATTTTGAGGCGTTCGACGTACTCACTCTTTTTCAGCGACTCCCCATAATAGTAAAGCCCAATACCCAGAAGTAAAGAGCCAACAAAACCGTACGTGTAACGAATGGCAGCAATGGCATCATCTAGGGATGGGTGAATCAAAATCAGGGTTAACAAGCTAGAGAGACTGATGACATAAATAACCGGTGCGGCATAAAGCGTGTGTAAAAAATGAAGTTTAGAGCTCTGGTTTTTAAAGCTTTCACGTACGATAAAACGTGAAAATTCAAATAAAAAGAGGTAAGAGAAGAGCAGAAGAACAAACTTTAGAGGGCTTAAAAGAGGTTCGTATTGGGGGTAGAGATACATGTAAAGAAAAACCCACTCCACGAAGGCATGCAAAATGGCAAAGATACCTAAAAGCCAAATCTTTCGTGCAAAAAAGATTGCGCTATCGGTTGTTCTAACAAATAAAACCAAAACGCCTAAGATAAAAAAAGAGAGACCGTAAACAAAGAGGATAATCTCCATTCTAGCACGACTCTATTTTATAGCCAGAACCACGAATGGTTTTAATAAGAGGCTTCTCGCCTTTGCTGTCTATTTTATGGCGCAGATGGTGGATAAAAACGTTAATGATATTGCTTGAAGTCGCTTCATTAATACCCCAAATTTTTTCTTGGAGTTGGGTGTGGGTGATAATATTGTTTTGATTGAGTAGCAGATACACCAAAATGTCAAATTCTTTAGACGTCAGCGAAATCGGCTTTTGAGAACGGGTTACGATGCGTTTGGAAACATTGACTTCAAGGGTATCAAGACGCAAGCACTCATTGAAATTATACGATGAACGGCGAAGCAAAGAGCGTACACGTGCCACCAATTCGGCAAAGACAAAGGGTTTGACCAAGTAGTC
Organism: Sulfurospirillum sp. SCADC; assembly: GCF_000743525.1. GTDB lineage: Bacteria > Campylobacterota > Campylobacteria > Campylobacterales > Sulfurospirillaceae > Sulfurospirillum. Next base: position 12,655 of record NZ_JQGK01000021.1, read on the forward strand.
ATCTGCTCCACAACTAAGCCCTGTGACGCGCTCTTCCACATTGGTTTTAGCGGTGAGCATCAAGATGGGTGTAACGATTTTTTGATCGCGGAGTTTTTCACAAATCTTCAATCCATCGAGTTTTGGCAACATCCAATCAACAATGAGAAGGTCATACGAATACTGCTCCGCAAGATAAAGTCCTTCTTCACCATCACTCGCAGTATCGACGATAAAACCCTCTTCTTGGAGTCCTTTTTGAACAAAAGCGATAATTTTTGGGTCATCTTCAATGATTAAGAGTTTCATCCTTTCATCGTAGCTAAAGAAATATTAAAAAAAATTAATGAAGCGTTAATGTTGACGAAATAAAACAATGTGATACTTCTTTTCACATTTACACAAAAGGAGTTTTACATGAAGAAATTTTCTTCTATCGTTTTGGCATCGGTCATTTTAGTAGGAACAAGTGCCTTTGCAGCGGGCATTGCAACGTTAGAGAGTGTTAAAGGCACGCCAGCTTCTATGGATGCAAGCGATGCGGCATGGGCAAAAGCAAAAGCAGTCACCGTTGTTTTGGATCAAACACCGTACGTGCCAGAGGGTTATAAAGGTATGCTCAAATCGAATGCGGTCATTCAATCCTTGTACGATGATAAAAACATTTATGTGAAATACCAGTATGATGATCCAACTTTGAGTGTTGATCGTATGCCATGGGAAAAACAAGCCGATGGCTCATGGAAGCAGCTTAAAGCGCCTGATCAAACAGGGCATGACAATACGTATTACGAAGATAAAGCGGCAATTTACTGGAATATCAGCACTAAAGGCTTTGATAAAAAAGGGTGTGCGGTTGCCTGTCATCTTACCAAAGAGGGCATGAATAATGGCTTTGCAGACTCTTCAGCGGGTCGAAAATATACCAACAATCCAGGCGAATTTCTCGATATGTGGCATTGGAAAGGTGTTAGGACAGGGCTCTCATTTGATCAAACCCATGACCAATTTGTCGATAGCACCAATGATCCAAAACTCTCCAAAGAGTGGGGTAGAAAAGGGGATGAACAAACCAAAGGTGGCTATAAAAACAATATCAATGACGCCAAAACAGCTCCTGCATTTATGAACAAAGATGCTAAAGACAATGCGGTTGGTTCTATCAAAGAGGATAACAAAGTTCCCTTTGTTGATACCTTTAAAGCAGGCGATAGAATTCCTGGTGCGATTGTGACACAACACGATGGCTCAGCTGGCGATATTGCAACCAAGGCGGTTTGGAAAGATGGAAAGTGGACCTTGGTCTTTAAACGTCCTTTGGTGACAACGCATCCAAAATCAGCGGAACAAGACGTTCAGTTTAATGATTTGAAAAAGTCCTATTTCTTTGCGGTCTCGGCGTTTGATAACAGTCAAATCAATCATGTTTATCATGATGGAGCGATTGAGCTTCGCTTTAAATAAAAGGAGAGGGTGTGTCGATTCAACAACTCAACACACAGGCAAAAACAGCGATTTCGCTGTTTTTGCTCTTTGTGATAACAGCAACCATTTCATCGGTTATTCTCTTAGGGTTAGAGTTATCGGGTGAAAAAGCAGGGTTTAATATTCCTACCGTTTCTCAGATACAAAACAAATACACCATGCCTTCTATCGTTTCTGCGATGAAAGGGAGTATGTACAAAGAAGTAACGGATGATGCAGATATAGACACCGTACACAACTGGATCAAAGAGGGCGCTAAGAAAGAGGGCAAAGTGTATGATGACGCATGGAAAATCATTCAAAATGATTGTGCGAATTGTCACAGTAAAACCTCCAAAATGAGCAGAGCCATTCCTTCAATGCCGTTTGATACGTATGAGCAGGTATTGACGCATACGGAGGCGGGTTACTCATGGTCTAAGATGTCTAAGCAAGCGCATATTCATATGTTTGGAATTTCGACATTTTTAATTTTAATTAGCGTTATGTTTGCCTATACTACGTATAAAGAAAGTGTGCGAAGTGTGCTGATCATCGCCTCTTTTGGCGGTGCGTTTTTAGATATTTTCTCATGGTGGTTTTCAAAATTTATCCCAGAACTCGTCTATCTCATCTTTGCGATGGGCGGCATTATGGTGAGCTCAATCCTTTTGATGAGTGTGCTTATTTTGGCGAATATTTGGAAAAAAGAGGGGTAAAATCCTCTTTACATGTAAAGGATTTTTATGGAGATTTTTCTTGTCGCCTGTGTCGCTTTGATAGCTTCGTTGCTTACCTTTTTTTCTGGGTTTGGGCTTGGTACGCTGTTGATGCCCATTATCGCGCTTTTTTTTCCGCTTCCTATCGCCATTGCGATTACGGCGATTGTCCATTTTTCCAATAACCTTTTAAAATTCTTTCTCCTGCTCAAACATTGTGATACGTCCATCTTACTACGCTTTGGCGTGCCTGCGGTTGTTTTTGCCCTTTTGGGTGCGTGGAGTTTGGAGCTTTTAAGCACATGGCAATGGAGTTTTACGTATACCCTTTGGGGTTTTACATGTAAGATTGTGCCGCTTAACGTGATCATTGGTTTGGTGATCGTACTGTTTTTGGTTGTGGAGTCTAGCCCAACCCTTCGCGTTCCCAATGCCTTTAAAAAGCTTTGGCTAGGAGGAATGCTGAGTGGTTTTTTTGGAGGACTCAGCGGTCATCAAGGCGCGTTTCGGAGTCTTTTTTTAACGCAAAATGCACTTTCCAAAGAGGTCTTTTTAGCCACAGGCGTGAGCATCGCGGTGGTTGTTGATCTTTCACGGTTGAGTTTGTATGCAAAACACTGGGAGATGGCACTTTCGCAGTGGCAGATGATTTTGGTGGCGATTGTGAGTGCATTTGTGGGCACGTTTATTGGGAAGCACTATCTTCAAAAAGTGAGCATTGAGTTTATTCGTTTGGTGGTCGCATGGATGCTAGGTAGTGTGGCCTTTTTACTGATAGTTGGAATTTTATAAAGGTTTACATGTAAAGTGCTGAGCCATCGTTACAATGGCTCTAAGACGCGTTACGCTTCGATCCAACCGCCGCCGATGACGAGGTCGTCTTGGTAGACAACGAGCGCTTGACCGCTTGCGAGTCCGTAAACGCCCTCGTGAAGCTCGGCGATGATCTTGCCATCCACAACGCTCACATGCGCTTTGGTTTTTGCACTTCTATAGCGTACTTTGACACCGTATTCACCTTCTTGAAAATCTTCACCTAGCGAAAAATTCTCTGCGACCACTTTGGTTTGAATGAGATCTTCTTTGGTTCCTGCGATCACCGTATTGGTCTTCGCGTCGATGTTCACAACAAAGTGAGGGTCATGCGCTCCTTTGATGGTCAAGCCTTTGCGTTTGCCGATCGTGTAGTGCATGTAGCCTTTGTGTTCGCCAATCACGTTGCCTTCGACATCTTTAATCAACCCTTTTTGATCGACGTTGATATGTTTTTTCAAAATGTCAATGTAGGTGTCCGTCACAAAACAGATCTCTTGCGACTCTTTGTAGCTCTCAAGCGTACCAAGCCATGGTAATTCTTTGAGGGCAATGGGTTTGATGTCATTTTTCAGCATGCCGCCCAGTGGGAAAATGATCTTCTCGATCACCTCTTTTTTCAGTCCAAAGAGAAAATAACTTTGGTCTTTTGACATATCAAATGCTTCTTGGATATGCCCATTTTCAACGCGCGCATAATGCCCTGTCGCAATTTTCTCACAACCCATCTCCATCGCTTTTTCAAAGGCAAATCCAAACTTCATTTTTGGATTGCAAAAAGCACAGGGATTGGGGGTTTTACCTTGTTCGTAGGATCTCACAAAGTAGTCATAGACATGCTCTTTAAACAGCACTTTGGCATCGATGATATGGGTCTCAATGCCCAAATGATGGCTGACTTTTTCAATGTTGGCGATGTTGATGGCATGTTTTTTCTCATCCTCGTGAAGTTTGAGATAGATGCCAATGACCTCATGACCTTGGTTTTTGAGTAAATAAGCGGAGTAGCTAGAATCTATGCCGCCGCTCATTAAGAGTGCAATTTTCATTTTTTATTTCTCTTTTATTCAGGATTCGACGTCTAAAGAGTAAAAGTCTTTACGTTTCGTGTTAGCCCAAAATAGGGCACCGTTCATCTTTGACACGCTTTTAAAGCAAAGCTTTAAAGCTACGCTAACGCTGAGTTCACTTCGGCAGTGAGCCCACGCTACGCTCAAATAGGGGTCAGGGCTAAACTTTTAACTTTTCGTTACATGTAAAGCGAAAAGGTAGGGAATTAAACGTTTAGCATTCAAAACATGGGGAATTTCGTGAGAGGCTGGAGCTGGTGAAGGGGCTCGAACCCCCGACCTGTTGATTACGGATCAACTGCTCTACCAACTGAGCTACACCAGCGCGATGAAATTCTACACCATGTTTACTTTTTTTACTTTAAAACGACCGCTTTTGAGTGAATCAAATCTTTAGACTTCTTGCAAAACTCAATTTGCAAGAAAAAAAGCACTAAAAGTGCGTGGGCTTTCTGCCGAAGAAAACCTAGTGTTAACGTAGCTTTAAAGCTTTGCTTTAAAAGCGTGTTAGAGAGTTCTGCAAGAACTCTTTTATGTGATTCACTCAAAATGTCTTATTGGGCTAATGCTTGGTCGATGTCTGCGAGCAAATCTTCCAAATCTTCAATGCCCACAGAGAGGCGAATCATGCCCTCGGTAAGCCCATAAGCCGCCTTTTGCTCATCGGAATATTCCGCGTAAATCGTATGGTATGTTGCAATCGCCAAGGATTTATTGTCTTGGACGTTCGTGCCTCGTTTGATGATGTTCAAACGGTTTAAAAAGGCATAGGTTGCCTCTTTATCGCTAAAGCTAAAGCTGACGATACCACCACCGCCACTAAACTGCTTAGACGCGTTGGCAAAATAGTTCGAGTTTTCCAAAAACGGATACTCCACGCTGATAATCTCAGCCTTGCTTTGCAGATGTTTTGCCACAGCTAGGGCGTTTTGACAGCTTCTTTGCACCCTTAAGTCCAGCGTTTCAAGACCTAAGGAGAGTAAATAGGCACTTTGCGCCGTAAGCGCGGAGCCTAAATTGCGGAAGGTCTCTTTACGAAGGCGCGCCATGAAAGCAAACGGGCCAAATTTTTTGAAGAAAGGCTCCAGTGTTGCGTGGTTTTTCCAGTTAAAGGTACCGTTATCGACGATCAAACCGCCCAAAACATGCCCACCACCACTGATGTATTTGGTTGCAGAGATAATCTCAATGTCAACACCGTGCTTTTTGGCGTCAAAAATATTCCAAGGGGTTGCCGTTGTGTCGACAACTAAAGGCACATGCTGCTCTTTTAACACCACTTTTATCGCACTAAAATCAGGCACGATCAGCTGAGGATTGCTCACGCTCTCACAAAAAAGCAGACGTGTTTTAGCATCAATATTCGCATGAATCGCCTCAACATCGCTCAAATCCACGTAACGCACTTCCACGCCAAAATCACTGAAAAGTGTTTGGAAAAGCGAGAGTGTATTGCCAAAAAGGTACTGGGTAGTGATGATGTTATCGCCACTTTTGACCAGTGCAAAAAGCGCGTTCGCAATCGCCGCCATCCCTGTTGCGGTTGCAATGACGCCAAACGCACCGCTGATCGCTTTGACTTTGAGCTCAAACTCCTCGATAGACGGGTTGGAAGAGCGTGTGTAGACATGCCCCATCTTTTGACCTTTGAAAACAGCTTCAAGGTCTTCTGATTTTTCAAACTCAAACGCTGAACATTGGTAGATGGGGAAGCGCATTGCGCCGTGTTGGTCTTTGTGTGCAGGTTTGGCATGCAATGCTTTGGTGGTAAATCCCATAAAATATCCTTCTTTATAAGGCTAATCAGCTTCGAAATAAACCCTCTCTCTATACGGTTGAGACACGATGGGAGCCCCGAAACGCTTACGCTTATTCGTCCCATCGGCTCAAGGTATCTCGTTCGGGTTTTTTCTGCGCGATTAGCCTTTACATGTAAATGATTTTGCCGCTGTTCTCAGCGGGTAAAATGTTCTCTTTTGCGACACACTCACCGATGATTAAGACCGCTGGTGTGGCACATAATGTCGCCATTTTATCTAATTTTCCCACAGTTCCCACTATCGTGATCTGATCGGGTAGGTCGATCTTCGAGACAAACGCAGCAGGTAGGTTGGGGTCGATGTTCTGCTTGGCGATGGCATCTTCAATTTTTTTCGCAAAACTGTGCGCCATCAAAACAATGACCGTATGCAACGGTTGTTTTAAAATGCTCACCCAGTCATCGTTAAAAAGAGTCTCTCTCAGGTGGGCTGAGACAATCGTCACCCCTTTGGAAATGTCGCGAATCGTTGGTACAATGCCTGAAACCGTACAGGAGCGAAGGGCTGAAGTAATGCCATTGATCACCTCAAAGGAGATACCATGCTGAGCCAAAACCTGCTTCTCTTCACCCAAGCGACCAAACAGAAGCGGATCGCCCCCTTTAAGGCGTCCAACGACTAACCCTTGCTTCGCGTAGTCTACCAAAAGCGCGTTGATCTCATCTTGACTTTTAGAGTGAAACCCCTTCTTTTTACTGACATCGACCACTTTACATGTAAGGGGGATTAAGGCGCGAATTTCTTCTGAAACCAACGCATCCACCAATGCAACATCGAGCAGTTCAAAGGCGTTTAAAGCATCGAGCGTGAGGTTTCCCACATACCCCGTTCCACAGCCGATGAGAAAGACTTTTCCCGCACCTGCTTTGGCGATGCCACGTAATTTTTCCAAATCACGGTCTGGCTTTTTACGCTCGTTTTTCAGTCTGTCGATGAGTGCCGTCAAATCACGCGGTAAAATCTTCTCGATCTTATCGCGAATGACTTGCGCCAAGGTAGGCGAACTGCCGCCACTGCTCACGGCGACTTGAATGTCTCCACGACGGGTGAGGGCGCTAAAGTAAAAATCACAGAGTTCGGGTACGTCCACGACGTTGAGCCAAAAATGAAGAATTGGTTTGAGCGTGACCAAACGCTGGGTCACGCTCTCATTGCCTGTCGCGTCAATAATCACCTCAAATCCTTTAGCATCACCATCTTCAAACGCTTTACATGTAAAGATTTTGGAATCAAAATAGGCATCGAGCCTCTCTTTTGCGATAATTTCATACGCAAAATCAAGACTGTCTAGTACGCGCGCTTTCTGGGCGGCGACTTTGCCCGCCCCAATTAAAAGCGTGCGTTTAGGCGTGAGTGCGATGCCTAGGGTGCTCATTTTTTCACGATCCTTACACGCCAGCCATTACCCTCTTTGGTAGTCGCTTCGACGGTGTGTCCTTCGCTTGCCACCGATTTTGGCACGTTGTCAATCGGTGCGCCATCATCGAGTAAAATTTCCAAGACTTCACCGCTTCCGATTTTGGAGAGTTCCATCTTTATTTTGACAAAGTTCATGGGGCATGCAACACCGCTAAGGTCTTTAAAATGGGCTGATTTTTCTTCTTTAGGTGCATTCGCAGCCGCGGCTAACTCTTTTTCTTTCGCAAATTTCAGCGTATTGTCCATTGTCTCGTAAAGCTTGATCACTTCTTCGGCAAGCTCGATCGATTTTTCATCCGCATCACCCTCTAACATCGTACCAAAGTACGCATTTAAAAGCGTGGTATCGACAAAAAGTGTTTTAAAGGCTTTGAGAACACCCGCTTTATCGCGCGCGTCTTCACCCCGTGTGACGAGTAGCATACGAGCCGCCAAAAGGCGAATCAACTCATAGTCTTTTTCCTCTTTCTCAAGTGCTTCTTTTAGGGCTTTTTTATCGGCTTCGATGAGGTCGTACATACCAGCACTACACTCACCCGTACCTCGACCTTTTAAAGAGAAGAGTTCCACCGCGTCGTAGTCAAAGTAAGGGTTTTTATCTTCTTTGAACGAAGGAATATCGACGTATTTTTTGCTAATTTCGGTGATGATGGCAAGTCCACCATCATCAATCCAGTCTGCAAAACTCGCATAAGCCTTTACATGTAAAAGCCACGTATCCAAAACTTCTTCCACAAAGGCAGGAACATGAAAGGCTGCAACATCGCCTGCTTTTTGGGCGTACACACTTCCTTCCCCTGACGTACGAGAGCCTGCTACGACGTTGTAGGCAGGGTAGGAGTAGCCCTCATTACGTTGGACTTTTCCGAAAAATCCAAGATCGCCGATAAGGTGTTTTCCACAACTGTTTGGACAACCCGATAAATGGATTTTAAAGCCTTGAAGCGCGTCATAGTCACGCTCATCGATCAGTTTATTGAGACGTTTTTGAATCGCATCCACCGCACCACGAGGACGCGCGATGCCAAGCTGACAGGTTGCCGCTCCCGTACACGCCACCATATCGCTAAAGAGCGTTGGTTTGGAAACTTCCACAGAGAATTTTTGCAAGATGTCGTGTAAACTTGCCATTTGAGGTGCTGTTAGGTTTCGGATGTAAAGGTTTTGATCGCCTGTAAAACGAAGCACATCTTCACCATATGGAAGCAGGGCATTCGCAAGGTTACGGGCATTTTCAAAGTGAATATCTCCTAAATGCACCGGCACTTTACAGCCGTAAAGCCCCTCTTGTTTTTGGGCGTAAACATAACGGTTCCACCATTTTTTAATGTTTTCAGGAATGGCAAATGGCTCATGCGTGGTATCGCCAATGGTGCGCTCGATTTCAGTGATGGGCATCTCCCAGTCACCTTTGTCTTTGACCGCTTTAAGCTCCACATCAAGAAGTTTATTAAATTCTTCAAGCCCTAGATCTTCAAATAAAAAGCGAAGGCGCGCGGCATGTTTGTTTTTGCGGTTGCCGTATTTGTCGAAGACTTGTTTGATCGCTTGGGAGTACAAAAAGACCTCGGTGTCTGGCACAAAGTCACGCAACAGGGTTCCCAAACGTGATTTTGCACCCATACCGCCCGCAGTAAAGAGTTTAAAACCTTTTACGCCATCTTGCATCTTAGCGATAAAACCAACGTCGTGGATGGTTGCATAACCGCGATCCGCTTCCGAGCCACTAAAGGTGATTTTGAATTTTCGAGGAAGCGCAAACGAGTCTTTTTGCTCTAACATTTTAGACGTCATCGCAAGGGCATACGGAGAGACATCAAAAATCTCATCTTTTGCCGTACCTGCAAGTGGGTCAGCCATAACGTTACGAACGGTATTGCCTCCGCCACCACGACCACTGAGGTCGATGCTGTGCAAGGTTGTGATAATGTCGATGATGTCTTCAATCTTGACATAGTGAAGCTGTGCGCCACCACGAGTCGTGATGTGAATCGCCTCGTGCGCGTACTTTTCAGCCAAATCAGCGAGCGTTAAAAGTTGTTTGGGGGTTAAGATGCCACCAGCTAATTTGATGCGCACCATAAAAGTGTTAGCCGCACGTTGTTCATACACACCAAAAGGAACACGCATCGTTTTAAAGGTCAGCTCATCAAGCGTGCCTGCCAAAAATTCGGCATGGTTTTTTTTAAAAACTTCAAGGTCTTCATAGACCATTTGGGGAATTTCATATCTGCTCATAATCGTAACTCCTTATCGTTACATGTAAAACTGTAAAGCAGTTCAGAGTAAAACGCGAAGAAATGACCTGAAAGAGACACTTTGAGCCGATGGGACGAAAAAGCGGAGCGTTTCGGGGCTCCCATCGTGTCTCAACCGTGTCGATAGAAGGTTATTTCGTAAGCTGTTTTACATTTTTCAACGCGCTTTACGGACTTTAAATAATTTCAATTTCTTCTTTTTCAACCGTTTTATTTTTAATAATAAATGACTTCATATCGGGAACTTCGCCTGCAAGTGAGACGATGATGTAACTGACATTTGGGTCAAACGCTAAACGAATGTCTTCCTCACTCGGGCGCGCTGGTGTTTCGGGGTGAGAGTGATACACAGAGATCAGTCTCAGACCCTCTTTTTGCGTTTTTTTAAACGCGTCAAACTGCTCTTGTGGATCAAAGCTGAAGTGCTCATTGCTTGCATCCGTATTTTTCATAGGGATGGCGTATTTTACTTCGCCCTCTATTCCTGCAAGATAACCACACGCTTCGATGGGTGTATCTTTTAAGGCGTGTGCGACGATTTCATCGTACACGCTTTGTGGGATTTTTATCATAATTTTGCCTCACAGACAACCGCTTCATAGTCGCGTATCTCTTTGATGCCTTCTCCGCCACACACGCGACATTTTGGGTTTTTCTTGAAATTGACATTTCTAAAGTTCATACTTTTTGCATCAAAGGTTAACAGTCTGTTGTAGAGTGGTTCACCCACACCGACGATGTATTTGAGTGCTTCTGCGGCTTGAATCGTTCCTAGCATTCCCGCAACCGCGCCTAAAATGCCCGCACTTGAGCAGGTTGGAATGGCATTCGTTGGAGGTGGGCTGTCAAACACACACGCGTAACATGCGCTCTCGTGAGGCTTAATCGTCATCGTTTGTCCACCAAAACGCAAAATGCCACCGTGCGAATAAGGAACATTGGCTAAAACACACGCGTCATTGATGAGGAATTTTGCCGAAAAATTGTCCGTTCCATCGATGACGAAATCATAGCCTTTCACGATGTCAAGGATGTTGGATGCGTCTAAGAATTTTTGATAGACGGTCACTTTAACATTCGGGTTGATCGCTTCCATCTTCGCTTTAGCCGAGAGCACTTTAGGGACTCCGATGTCAGCTGTGGCGTGAATGACTTGACGTTGAAGGTTGGAAAGATCGACCACATCGCCATCCACGATGCCAATTTCACCCACACCTGCCGCCGCAAGATAAAGCGCTACTGGAGAGCCGAGTCCACCTGCGCCGATGACTAAAATCTTAGAATTAGCAATCTTCTCTTGACCTTCAATCCCTACATCTTGGAGGATGATATGACGTGAATAACGCTCTAATTCCTCATCGCTAAACTCTTTCACGCGCCACCTCCCATAAAGTATAAAAAGTTGATCTCATCGCCGTCTTTTAAGGCGACACTTGCGTGTTCGTCTTGTCTGATAAACTCATCATTGAGTTGCACCGAGACCATGTCAGGTTGTTCAACATTTTCAATAATGAGTAGTTCTGGTAAGCTTACATTGTCCTTAATCTCTTTTGCATCGCCGTTAATGGTTAATTTCATGTCTATCCTTTTTTATTTTATAACACCAAAAAAGCAAAGCTTCTTTGGCTACGCTAGCCGCTATGGCGCTAAAGCTTGCCTCAAAGAGGCAGAAATTTTAGGTAAATTGATGGGGAAAATGTTTACGAAGAAGCGCAAAAAGCTCCTCTTCAAACTCTGCACTGGTACTGGCTTTGTCGACCAAAATATCATTTACATGTAAAGCTTTTGTGCGACGTGTGGTGTACTGATCTAACACCTCAGTGATGATGCCTCCGCCTGCGATGTCGTACTCATCAACGATGACAAAACGACCGAGTTTTTGGTTCTCAGCAAAAAGCTCCATCGCCAAAAGATCGTGTACTCTAAAGATGACACACGCTGCTTCATGGCGTCCTACACTTGGCTCATCGGCGCGATCTAGCGTATCGCCATCGATCACGCGTTTGATCTCTTCAAGATAGATCGTGCTTTGCGCCGAACCGATTTTGATTTTGTACGGTTTATCGAGTTCCAACGGCTTTGCGCCCAACCAAAAGAGGTTCGCCTCAAAACGGTTACTCACCTTTGGGGCACTTTGGTCTGCACGAGCAACCACGTCACCGTTTCGCACGTAAATTTGTGTTTCGAGCGTAAAACCAACAGCAACGCTTTCTTTGACACTCGTTTTGACTTCAGTGTTAAAGCTCTCGATGCTTGCAACACGCGAACGTTTGAGTGAAGGGTAAAAGACCACTTCATCGCCCACATTTAGCTCACCACTCGTAACGGTTCCTGCGTAAATACGACGGTCATCGTTGTCACGGGTAAATTTGTACACATCTTGTAATGGCATTCTAAAGTCATCGTTCTCTTTCTCTTCCACGCTTTTGAAACTGTCTAAAATTTCTAAAACCGTTGGTCCTTGATACCAAGGTGTTGAGGCAGAATGCTCTATGAGGTTCACGCCCTCTCTTGCACTGATTGGGATAAAAATATCACTTTTAATGCCCAATGTCGCCAAGTATTCGCTGTATTCCACTTTCAGTTTGGTAAACGCGATTTCACTAAAATTCACCAAGTCCATTTTATTGACCACAATCGCCACTTGTTTGATGCCCAAAAGGGAGAGCAACATGCCATGACGTTTGGAGTTTTCCGCCACACCCTCTTTTGCGTCAATGAGAAGCAAAGCCGCCTCCGCACGAGACGCTCCACTGATCATATTTTTTAAAAATTCGATGTGACCAGGTGCGTCGATGATGATGTACTCTCGTTTTTTACTTTGGAAAAAGACGCGCGCACTGTCTATGGTAATGCCTTGTTTCTGCTCATCGGCAAGTGCGTCAAGCAAGAAAGCATACTCAAACGGACGTGCATTATTTTCACACATTTTTTTCACGCTCTCTAGTTTTCCTTGTGGCAATGAGTCGGTGTCGGCAAGCAGACGCCCGATGAGCGTACTCTTACCATGATCGACGTGCCCTGTGATGACAATATTGAGGCGTTGCATCGTTTTTATTCTCTCTTTACAATCTTGAAATTTTTATAACTTTAACACGCTTTTAAAGCAAAGCTCTAAAAGCTACGCTAACGCTGAGTTTACCTCGGCGGTAAGTCCACGCACCTTGGGTGCTTTTTTCTTTTGCATGTATGCAAAAGAAATCCATTACATATATCCTTCTTTTCTGAGTGCCTCTAACGTTCCGCCGCCATCTTTATCTTGGGCGCGACCTGATCGTTCTGCGATGTCTTTAAACTTACCACTGGTCAGCTCTTCAATGATCTCTTTTGGATTACGAGCCTGTGAATCGACAGGTGCCGTACACGGAAAACACCCTAAAGAACGGTAGCGTTTACCATTGCCTTGGTCAAAGTAAAGCGAGATAATAGGAATGTTTTCTCTCTGTATATACTCCCAAATATTGAGCTCCGTCCACTCCAAAAGCGGGTGAATACGCACATGTGTTCTGGGTGCAAAATCGGTTTTGTACTGGTTCCACAGTTCTGGCGGTTGGGTGCTCGCATCCCATTCGCTCTTCTCATCACGTGCTGAGAAGACGCGCTCTTTGGAGCGGCTTCCCTCTTCATCCGCTCTAACACCCACGATAACGCCTGTATAAGGAGCTCCGTTTAACTCATCTTCCCATACTTTTTTGTAAGGGTTCCATTTGCGTCTCGCCCATGTACCATCTAACGTGTACTTGAGTGCGTCGCTTTTGAGCTTTTTACAACAACTAAGTCTGTCCAACCCATTCACAAAGGTTTCACCCTTGGCAAGGGCTTCTTTATTTTGTCCTACGACGAGGTTTAAATCCCATTGTACAGCGATTTCATCGCGGTATTTGATCATCTCAGGTATTTTAAACGCCGTGTCGATGTGTACCAACGGATAGGGCACATGCCCAAAAAATGCTTTTCGTGTCAGCCACAACAGTACGGTGCTATCTTTACCGATGCTCCAAAGCATGGCAAGGTTTGGGAAGCTTCGATACGCTTCTCGCAAAATATAGATACTCTGAGCTTCGAGTCGGTCTAAATGATCCATAAATTCAGTCCTTTTTATGCAGATGCAATCCGCACTCTTTATGTTCTGGGTTCTCCCACCACCATCTGCCCGCTCTGATGTCTTCGCCTTCTTTAATGGCGCGTGTACAGGGCTTGCAGCCGATGCTTTTAAAGCCTTTAGCGTACAAAGCGCTTTTTGGGATGGCAAAATCAGTCATATAACGCTCCACGTCCTCGTCGCTAAAATGGGTGAGAGGGTTGAACTTTAAAAGCTTGAAATTTTCATCAAACTCCATGAGCTTTGTATCGCTTCTCGTGATAGACTGTGCGATGCGAATACCGCTGATCCAGCCATGGTACCCCTTTAATGCCTGTGCTAAAGGGATGAGTTTGCGTACATGACAACACTCTTTGCGTAAATCAATATTGTCAAAAATGCCGAATTCTCCGACTTTTTCTTCCAAGTCTTTGATCTGTTCATCGCTTGCGCTAAAGCGTTTGATGGTAAGCCCAAAAAAGGCTTCAATCTCTTTTTCATAGGCTAAAGATTCATCAAAAAGTTTGTGCGTCTCAAGCGTAAACACATCAAAATCAATGCCCGCTTTTTGAGCAAGAGAGATGTTGATGGCATCTTCACTTTGATGGCTAAATGCCAACGTGACATTAAGCACTTTGGCTCCGACAAGTTCTTGCAGGGTGTTGATCGCTTCTGCGACCTTAATTTCGTATGTTTGGCTCATATTTGATACTCTGGTTCTGTTTTTTGGCGACCAAAATCGATCTTATTCCACGCTCTTTCATGAAAATAGTATAACAATGTTTTGGTGATAAGCTCAAATGCTCCGATAGAGACGGCGGCAAGTGGGCTTCCCGTGACGATAAAACTGATCAACATGGTGTCAACCGTTCCGAGTGTTCTCCATGAGATCGCTTTAGCGATGCTACGTTTTTTGTGCTCTACCATGTTGCCTCCTTTAAATAGACTTCTTTCATAACCTATTAAAATAAGAGTATTGAGACATAGCACATCACTTTTTAAAACTAAAAACATCGCCATAGCTTCGGCTATGACTCAATTTTGAGTTTCAAAAATTAACGCACTCTGTTCAAACTCTTTATATTTCAAAAGTTATGAAAGAAGTCTATGTTTTTTAGAATAATAGCATTTTAGTAAGGTATTGTCAAGTAAACTTATTAAAATACTCAAGTATAAAATAGGAGACCTGTTTTTTCGAGTAAGATTTCTTTAAAAAGACGAAAAAAAGAAATTAAAAATAGATGCTAAAGGTAGAGCTTTCGCCTTCGATGGAGCTAATTTCAAGCCTAAAATTATTCGTCTTGCAGATGGTATTCACGATGTCCAAACCGATACCAAAGCCTCCTTTATCGCTATTGGCGCGTTTATAGCGTTTGGTGATGTCGCCTAGTTTGGAGCTTTCAATGCCGATGCCACTGTCTTTGACACTCAGCTTTTCAAGCTCAAGTGTGACGTCGATGCTCCCTTCAAAACGGTTGTATTTGATGGCGTTGGAAAGCAGGTTGTCGATAAGTTTGATGAGGCTCTCTTCGTTTACATGTAACATTTTTTCGCTCAGATTTAGGCTTAAGTCGATCTGTTTACTCGCCATTAAATCCGCAAAATATTCGACCCTCTCCTCGATGAGTTTTTTCACATCGACATCGCTTTTGTCCTCATTTTGTTTGTCGTGCAAAAGCATGTAACTGAGGTTTCCATACAAGGTTGCGATGCGTTTGGCACTCAGTTCGATGCGTTTGAGCTTCTTTTCATCCACATTTTTGAGCGTTCCGATGCTCATCAAAATCGCCGTAATCGGCGTGTTGAGCTCATGCGTTGAGTCTTTGATGAAAGTGTCGAGATGGTTGATCTCTTCTTGAATGGGTTTGAGGAATTGCTTAGCTAGGACGTAACCCAAAACGGTGGCAAAAGAGAGGCTGAGGAGAAAGTAGAGCAGCACTTGCGAGCGAAGAAGGTTGATGGCGTTGGAGATATGCGCGTATTTGAGCACGATGGTGTGAATGCCCAAATGTTCTTGACTGCTCTCATCGCGCGCGTAAAAACTGTCATTGGCAAGGTAAAACGTTTTGGTAAAATCCACAGGTTCCGAAAAGCTTACATGTAAAGGCGCATTGCCCTCTCCAAAGAGTCCAAGTTGATACGCTTCTTCTAAGCCAAAACATTGCTCAGCAGGCTTTTCCGCGAGGCATTTTTGCAGCGTGTCATCTTCCATCATGTGCGCCGTGACGATTTTGTGAGCAATGGAAGAGGCGGTGGCGCGCATTTTTAAAGCATAGTTTTCGTGCAGATTTTTGATCTCAATGGTGTAAAACATCCACGCGAGCAAGCAGATAAACGCATAAATGGAGCCAAGATAGATGAGTAAAAACCTCAAAAGCGAGCGTTTTTCATAGGCACTTAAAGCGATATCCCACTCCTTTGATATTTTCGATCAAGTTCTCTAGCCCGTAACTGCGCAGGTTTTTGATGTAGGTACGCACCGTCGCATGGGTCGGCACTTCATCAAACCGCCACACCTCTTCGATGATCCCTTCAAAACTGACCATGCGGTTTTGATGAGAGATAAAATACTCCAAAAGCTGTGCCTCTTTTTTGCGAAGTTTGTACGACGTCTCAGAGGTAACTATCTGATAATTTTGCGGATCGTAATGAATGGTTTGAGCCAGTTTCAAAAGCGCATTGTCTTCGATGTGGTGCAACTTTTTCGTCCGCTCGATGCGCACCAAAAGCTCTTCAAGTTCAAACGGTTTTTTGAGGTAATCCTCCGCTCCCAACGCAAACCCTTTTTTCACATCGCTGATTTGGTCGAGTGACGTAATGAAGATGACAGGCGTAGAAATGTTGGCACTTTTGAGCGTTTTCAACAACTCAAAACCGCTCAAACTTGGAACGTTGATGTCCAAAACCAAGATGTCAAACTTGTCCTCAAAAATGGCATCAAGCGCTTCTTTACCATCGAAAAAGAGTTTTACATGTAAACCATGTTCGACTAAAAACTCTTCGATAATTTCGCTAAGAATGGGGTCGTCTTCTAGGAGTAGGATTTTCATAAAGGCATTATACATGAAATCTATATAAGGTGTTTTTGAAACTGTTTGTAGAGCGAACTCCAGTCGCTTCATAAGTTAAATTTTGAGGGATAAGTGGCTAGAAATAGCCACTTTTAGATTTTATATGTAAAGGTTTTAGAATCTGTATTAGAGTTGGATACTAATGTGCTAAGTACCATGTAATATCAATGCCTAAATTTTTGAAGTCGTTATCATCACTTAATAATTTAAAATTCTTTTTTTGTACTGTATCGGCAATAATTAAGTCATTGAAATCACTTTGGTTATGTTTTGAAAGCATTTCGATAAAATTAAATTGTGCAAAATCATCATTAACATGATTTGCAAATTGAAGAAATTTTTTCATTTCTTTGAGCACAATTTCAAGAGTCCTTTTATATTGTGGGCTAGGTCTATAGTCTCGTTTAAAATTCTTTTTTCCATCTATATTAAAATTACGGTCAAAATCAAGGCGCATACATCTATTAATAAATTCAGAAATAACCGTAGCATTAATATAAAGTTTACAATGCTTTTCAACCAGTTTTTCAAAAATTGCTGAATATTTTTCAACTTGATATTGTTTAGAACTTACAAATGAAGGAGAAAACAAAAAAATTAAAATATTTGTATCAATAAATACCTGATCTTGTGCATTAATTTTATAAATTAGTGGTGCGTTATCAGTCATTTAGAATATCCATTTGAATTTTTTCACTTCTTGTTATGTCTTTATAATGGCTTTTTGCTGTTGGGATCACTTTCTCTTTTAATAATTGTAAATCATCGCTGTCAATTTTTATGTATTCAATTGCATTATCTAATATTTCCCAATTACTAAATTTTTCATATAGTTTACCTATACTTTCATTTAGAAAGTGAGAAATAAGAATATCAATATCTTCAAAAGATAGTTGTACCTTTTGAACTTTTTCTTGTTTTAATAAATTGTATAAAACTAAAAAAAGTTTTTGTCCATCTTCTGTAGACATTGCTATATTTTTTGAAATAACATCTTTTACACTAACTGTTTGCATTTTTATGTTCCTCCTGCAAAAAATAGTATTGATTACTTTGAGTGTTGAGTTCAATGCTTATTAAAGTTCCTTCAAATGAGCTTTCTAGTGTTTTAGATACTTCAATACCATCTTTGATAGAATAATACCCATCATTAGATATAATTTCAATACTCCCTTCACTAATTTTTATAAAATCCATTAAAAGACTAAGTCCTAATCCACCTTTTCCTGTTGTTGAATGTGTATCTTGCAAAGCCCATTGAATTGCTTCATCTCCACGCAGTGATTGAAATTTTTTGCCGAAAAGCTTCTCTGTGGTAGATCGGTTTTTAATAAATTGTTTGAAAAGGTAACGATTGACATTGGTTTTAATTGTAACACCATTGTCAACGATAGTAAAATTAAATTTTTCGTTACTTGGATAAAATTGTCCAGAACAAAAAAGACCTAGAGCACTTTCGCTATGTCGAAAAACATTTGAAAATAATTCAAGAATTTTTTGTAAAATCTTATTGAGTAGTTTTGGAGATAAATTAGCAACTTTCCCTGTGAATTGTTGAATAAAGTATTGATGAAATTCTTGTAATTGTAAATCATAATTTGCTAAAGGAATATTTGTATATCTAATCATAGTTTTGAAAGTGTCTTTTGCGTCTTGTTCTTTCATGAAAGCAGACAAAAAGCCTATTTTTCTCATGGATATTAAAACGGTCTGTCTCCTTGGCAGAATAAGTTGTATTTGTATATCACGATTTTTGACTATTTCAAGTCCCATACCAATAATTGAGAGATAATGATTACGAACGAAAGAAGCATTTTCAAAATCTATCCGTAGTATTGCATTTGTAGCAATATTTATAATTTGTTCAAAATAATCTATTGCTTCAAACAGAGAATTAACTTTATTGATTGGGACAGTCATAACTTTCATGTGTTACTACTTTAAATTATTAAATTTAATCAATTGATTTTAACAGAGATAGAGTTAAATCGTTCTTTAATGTATATCATTGTTTTTACATGTAAATTTCTAGCACAACCCGCTCCACAAATATTCCACACACGCCCTCTATACTTTCCTTATAACTTTACAAGGAGTGCGTGATGAAGAAGATTTTAGGGATGTTTTTAGCGGTGGCGTTGAGCCTCGGCGGTTTGTATGCGGCAGAGGCGCTTTCTAAAAAAGGTATGGCTGGGCCATTAGAAGTGGAGTACAGCACGCTAAAGCCTGTCTCTCAGGGCATGAATCTCATTAAAGTCAAAGTTATGGAGGGTGCAAAAGAGGTTAAAGATGCCAAAGTAAGCATCATCGCTTCTATGCCAGCGATGCCTGGAATGCACGCGATGGAAGAAAAAGTCGATGCAAAATACACCAATGGCGCTTATGAAGCCAATGTTGTTTTTTCGATGAACGGAACATGGCAGATCAGCATCGTGGTCGAAACGAGTGACGGCAAAAAACAACGTTTAAAATCAAGCGTAAACCTCTAATGAAACGCGTCATTTTCATGCTCGTAGCCCTTTCGGGCTACGCTTTGGCGCAAAGCGAATTGACCTCTTTAGCGTATGAGCATAACTATGAGTTAAAGGCACTCGAAGAAGAGGTTAAAGCGCTTGAAAAAGAGGTTGATCTAAGCAAGATTTGGGAAAACCCTATGCTCTCTGTTGGGGTCAACGACATCTTTTTAAATGAACCTCTTACTCGAAATAAAGAGATGCAAAATGAGGCGATTTCGCTTTCTCAAACAATTCCAACAGGTGGAAAACTGGACATCAAAGAGTCGATTGCTCTGCAAGATTTGGCGATTAAAAAGCTGGAACTTAAAACTAAAAAGCTCGAAATGCAGCGTGAAATCGGCGTTTTGGAGCAAAGTTACATCCGCATCAACCAAGACCTTGCTTTAGTCACCAAGTATGAAAAAGTGCTGGAAGACCTTAAAAATGCCCATCTTGCATACAATACCACGAGCGCGCATTATGTCGATACATTGAACAATACGATTTTACAAAAAAATCTAGCCATCGAGAAAAAAACACTGCTTCGTGACAAAGCTTCCATAGAGCGAAAATTGGAGAGCATTATCGTAGCGCAAGTGCCAGAGATGAGCGCAAAAGAGGGGTTATTACTTTACACACTCAGTGATGAAGAGAAGCTTTTGGAAAAATCACCCAAGCTTCAAGTCCAAAACATGCAAAGCAACAAAGAGTTGTTGAACTTGCGTTATGAAAAAGCGAACAAAACGCCCGATGTAACGGTAAGTTTGGGGTACAACCGAAGACAAGGCAGAGATGATTATGCTTTTTTAGGCGTTTCCGTACCACTTCCGATTTACGGCAAAGAAAATGCCTCCATCCAAAAAGCCACACTCACCCATGCCGCGTCTCTTCAGAGTGTGCAGTCGGTGCATAAAAGCTTACTCTTTGAGCTAAGAGATGAGCTTTTAAACAAAGAGCTTCAGTACGACAAAATCTCGCTTGCAAAAGAAGTTTTATATGAAAATGAGAAGATGTACGAAGTGCTTCAAAGCACGGCTCTTAGCCAAAATGACGCGCTTTTAAGCCTCTTAAATGTACTCACAGGAATGATTGAAGCGCAAAAACAGATTAACGCAAATACCTTCGCGTATAACGAGTCTATCATCAAAATCTACACCCTTTTAGGAGTCGAGCTATGAAAGTCACCTATCTCATTTTAACAGCACTTTTACTTTTAAGTGCTCAACTTGACGCCAAGCAGATTTTCAATGTCAAAACCATCGAAGTAAAAAAAGTGTTAGAGGGTTCGGCTAAAGAGTTTTACGGCTACACCAAAGCGAATGAAGAGAGTGTCAAAGAGGTAAGCTTGCGTTATGACGCGTTTATCGAGCAACTGTATGTCAACAAAAACTTTTTACATGTAAACAAAGGCGAGCCGCTTGCGAAGCTCTATTCGCAAGAGATTTACACCGCGGAGTTGGAACTTTTAAACGCTGGACGCATCAAAAGTGAGAGCATGGTGCAAAGCATCACCCAAAAGCTCAAACTCTTAGGGGTCGATGAAAAGACCATCCAGAAAATCATCGCCGATAAAAATGTGCCTGAAAACATCACCATCGTTTCGCCGTACAGTGGCATCGTAACGGCAAAATCGGTCAATCAAGGTGCATTCGTTCCCAAAGGCACCAAACTCTACGAGATTAGTGACTACACAAACTTATGGCTCATCGTCAAAGTGTATGAAAAAGACCTTGATTTTGTTAAAACTGCCCAAACTGCCGACATCTTTTTTGATATGAGCGCAAAGACCTATCATGCCAAAATTGATTTTATCTACCCTAAAGTTGATCCGCAAACGAAAAGTGTGGATGTGCGTTTGGTGATCGAGAATAAAGACCTTGAAATTTATGAAAATGCGTTTGCCAAAGCGAGATTTGGAACAGCCAAGCGTGAGTATTTGAGCTTACCAAAAAGTGCGGTGATGACCAAAGGTGCGAAGACGAGTGTCTTTGTCAAAGGCGAATTTGAGGGCGAGTATGAGCCACGCGAGGTCGAAGCAAAACGTCTGAACAACGACACCTTTGAAATCATCAAAGGCTTAAAAGAGGGCGATGTGGTTGTCTCAAATGCACTCTTTATGTTTGATGCCGATGCCCAAAATAACGCAGGGGTAATGAAATGATCGAGAGTATCATTGAAAAAAGCGTCAAAAACAAGGCGCTTCTTCTTTTAACTTTGCTTATTGCCGCTTTTCTCTCATTTTGGGCGATTCGGCAGACGCCACTGGATGCTTTGCCAGACCTCACGCCACCGCAAGTCATCGTCAATGTGAAGTACTTGGGGCAATCACCAAAGATCATCCAAGATCAGCTCGTTTATGAGTTAACCAATGCGTTGCTCTCGGTTGCTAAGACCAAAACCGTGCGCGCGTTTACGTCGTATGAAAATGCTATCGTTTACATCATCTTTGAAGATGGCACCGATCTCTACTGGGCGCGAGACAGGGTCAATGAAGTCATCCAAAATGTCTCTAAAAATGCTCCTAAAAATGCGACCATCAAGCTAGGACCCGATGCAACGGGCATTGGTTGGGCATTTGAGTATGCGCTCACCTCTAAAAACAGAAGTTTAGATGAGCTTCGAAGCATTCAAGACTATCTTTACCGCTACGCACTTTTAGGCGTTGAAGGGGTAAGTGAAGTGGCGAGTGTGGGCGGTTTTGTGAAAGACTATGAAGTCACACTTCGCGCGGATGCACTCTACAAATACGACCTAAGTATCGACGATCTTATGAACGCACTTTCCAAAAATAACAGTGATTTGGGTGGGCGAGTGGTGCTTGAAAATGGCTTTGAGCAGATCATCCAAGCTAGAGGTTTTGCCGCCTCTTTGGAAGACCTTTCGCACATTACCATTAAAACGGTCAATGGCATTCCGCTCAAGCTTTCTGACATCGCCGATGTGCGTGTGGTTCCCACGTATCGCAGTGGTTTGGCTGAGCTAAACGGCGAGGGCGAAGTGGTCGGTGGTGTGGTTGTTGTGCGCCACAAAGAGAACGCGTACAAGGTCATCCAAGCGGTTAAAGAGAAGCTAGAATCTTTACATGTAAACGATGTGGAAGTGGTGACAACCTACGATAGAAGCGATCTCATCACCAAAGCGATCAACAACCTAAAACGAGCTCTCCTAGAAGAGAGCATTGTTGTTTTGGCGGTGGTTATGCTCTTTTTACTGCATTTTAGAAGCGCATTGGTCGTTATCACTGTTCTACCGCTCACCATTGCTATGACATTTTTGGCGATGAAGCTTTTTGGGCTGGAGTCAAACATCATGAGTTTAGGCGGCATTGCCATTGCCATTGGTGCGATGGTTGATGCGTGTATCGTGATGATCGAAAATGTGCATAAAAAGCTTTCACACGGCGAGATTAAAAGCGAAGAAGAGCGCAAAGCCATCATCATCGCTTCCTCCAAACAAGTCGGTCGCCCGATCTTTTTTGCCCTTTTGCTGATCGTGGTTAGTTTCTTGCCTATCTTTGCACTCAGCGGTCAAGAAGGAGCGCTCTTTAAGCCGTTGGCGTACACCAAAACCTTCGCGATGCTCATCGGTGCGGTGCTTTCCATTACATTGGTTCCGCTTTTGATGCTCTTTTTTGTCAAAGGCAAAATCCTTGAAGAACATAAAAATCCACTCAATAACTTTTTCATCTGGCTTTATGCACCGCTTTTACGACTGCATATGCGTTTTTGGTACATCGCTATGGTTGCGTTCATCGGCTTTTTGGTGCTGGGGTATCACACGTTTACCAAACAGCGTTGGGAGTTTATGCCACCTCTGAATGAGCAGACGTTTATGTACATGCCTGTCACGCCGTTTGGCAT
The DNA here is from genome assembly GCF_000743525.1 of Sulfurospirillum sp. SCADC. Lineage (GTDB taxonomy): Bacteria > Campylobacterota > Campylobacteria > Campylobacterales > Sulfurospirillaceae > Sulfurospirillum. The sequence goes on from NZ_JQGK01000021.1 coordinate 35,704, forward strand.
CAACACCCCGATGGCAAAAGAGTACGCGCAAAAGAGCAATGAGGTCATCAAAAGCTTCCCCGAAGTGTTGAGTACCTTCGCCAAAGCAGGGCGAGCGGAGAGTGCAACAGACCCCGCACCTCTATCGATGATCGAGACCATCATACAGCTCAAACCCAAAGAGCAGTGGAGAGAGGGCATGACGTACGAGAAGCTTCGAGACGAGATGAACGAACAGCTTCAAATGTTGGGGCTCACGAACTCATGGACATACCCAATTCGCGGGCGCATCGACATGCTCATAACAGGCATTCGCACACCGCTTGGCATCAAACTCTACGGTGACAATGACCAAGCGCTAGAAGATAGCGCCAATAAAATCGCGAGTGTGCTTTCAAACTATGAGGGAACTAAAAGCATTTTTGCGGACAAAGCAAACAGCGGTTACTACCTCAATATGACGTTAAAGCCAGAAAATATCGCCTCTTATGGTCTCACGAAAGAAGAGATACTTAATTTTGTGGACAACGCCATCGGTGGCTCAAAAGTGAGCACCTTTTACCAAGGCATCGAGCGTTATGCGATCACGCTGAGACTCGAAGAAGAGAGTCGAAAAGACTTAAATGCCATTGCGGAGCTTCCCATCAAAACGGCGTATGGTTTCCAACGTTTAGGGCATTTTGTGGAACTGGGTTACGACGTGGGTGCGAGTGAACTCAAGTCTGAGATGGGCAAGAAAGTCAACTACATCTACATTACGCTCAAAGAGGGTTTTTCGTCTAAAACCTATAAAGAAGAAGCCAACAAAATCCTGAAAGAGAGTGTCGAACTTCCCACAGGCTTTTACATCGGTTGGGCAGGGGAGAGCGAGTACCTAGAGAGTGCCATGGAGCGTTTGCAGTTCATTCTTCCGCTCACGCTTTTGGTGACGTTTGTGCTGATTTATCTTGGACTCGGTTCGTTTAAAAATGCGCTTTTGGTCTTTTTGACCTTGCCACTTGCTGCGGTGGGTGGGTTTTTGTATGTGGACTACTTGAATTTTAACCTCTCTATCGCCGTTATCGTGGGTTTTTTAGCACTCATTGGCATCGCGGTGGAAACGGCGATTGTGATGATTATCTATCTTGAGGAAGCCCTCACAAGCGTCAAGCATAAAACCAAAGAGGCGGTACAAGAAGCTATCTTTGAAGGTGCCGTTTTAAGAGTTCGCCCTAAACTCATGACCGTTTTTGCCATCCTTGGAGGGCTATTGCCTATCATGTGGTTAAACGGTGTCGGAAGCGAAGTCATGCAACGCATCGCCGCTCCGATGATCGGTGGCGTGGTGAGTTCGGCTATCTTGACGCTTTTGGTGATTCCTGTTTTGTATTATCGGATGCAAAAAATTGAGGAGTGAGAAGCTAATAGGAATAAAGGTTGTTGGTAAGCCTTATTCCTATCCTATACAAATCTAAGAAATCGAATTGTGCGTAAAAATCGAATTACTATTTTCTACTAAATCGAGTTTGTTGTTTAAATCATATCTTGATTTGGATGATTTAAAATAACCATTATGAGAATAGGTAAGAGACTTATTTTCAAAAAGCTGTTTTTCTGTCTCTGTAATTTCTTTGATGGCCTGACAAACTTTGTCATAACTGTTTTGAAAATCCTCATTAAGTTTATATAAGCCGTATGAAATCAGCTCATCTGCATAATTTACAAAATCATTTACTGGTGTTTTTTCATTTCTTTTATCTACAACAAATTTATATATTTTATATGCTGCTAAAAGTTGCTTATATATAAGGGAATCTTTTTCACCATTAAATAATTTATGCAGTTTATGGTTTTTATCAATAGTAGAATCATATATTTCTTCTAGTATTTTGGATTTAGAATTTTTTGCAACTTCTGGCATTTCATAAAATGTTGCATACCAAAATTTGAGCACCATATCACTGTGAATTGATTCATTTAGATTTTTACTAAAATTGTTTTCAAAAGTATCACCTCTTTTTGCAAGGTAACCGATTTGGTTCAATTCAAAAAGTGTCTTTGTGTATGTATTAAAATCTCTATTACTAATTTTATCTCTAAAATTTATTGGAGACTGGGTATTTGTAGCGTCTGTTATTTTGTCTATAATTTCTGGATCACTTGTCTCATATAATCTTATAAGCACATATATTTCATCTAACTTTGTTCTATCTTGTTGATAAATATCATAAATAACATTTGTTGTTTGTAAACCATTAACGATAACGGGATTTTTTGTTTCAATTGGATAATAACCAGCTTGCATTTCTCTTGGTATTTTCATTTGTTCTGATATGATTGTAATACCATTATTTAGAAAAGGGAAGTATTCAGCAAAATCACTTTCTATTGTATCTTTTATATTTTTATTTGTTTTATTGTATTTTAAAAAGCCTCTAATATTATCACTAAAAACAGTATCTATACGCTTGTTAATACTTTTTTCTTCATCTAGTAACTTGCACAATTCTAAAGCTCTAAGCCTAAAATTTATAGCTTTAATATTTTGAATTTGAAATGATATTATAGCTTGTGGGTCATGTTTTAAAGAAATATTTGATTTTTCTGCCATAAAACTAAATTTAACATCTTTTCGCTTTTTATTCTCAGATACCAAATTATCTATCTTGTCATAAAGGTCATCAATATCATATATTTTTAAATTTTCATTTTCATCAAGATGTCTTGTAATGAGATCATCATGTTGTTTCTCTTTTTCTCCACCAAAAATAAAATAGAGTTTTGTATCAACTATTTTTCCAGAAGAAACTATATCTTTATATTTTACAAGGGCTGCATTCACTTTTGTGTTTAATGGTAAATTTGTACTGTTATCGTAAACAAAAATATTTCTGTAGTCATTGACAAATTTAGATAAAACATTATCACCTAAACTTTTGCCATGTTTTATCTGAAATATATGCATGGTACATTCGTTTTCATCTTCATCAATATAAATACCATCCATACCACCATCATGGCTTCCTGTGCCGTTTTCTATTGTACTAATATTTTGCATTACTTCGTCAAAACTTTGATCTAAAAATGCAGATATGCAAAGTATTTCAAATGCTAAATCTTCAGATAGCTCAAACTTGATTTTTATTCTATCAATGTATCCACCAATAAACAATTCTTTATTCATGAAACTAGCCTTTTTAGTAATCAAATATTAGAAAATAGTATAGCATAATATGCTATTTATCTTGGAATAGATAGGACTCTCATCAAGCCGATATTTTGACATTGTACTTTGCCATAATCTCTTTAGCTTGTTGTTGCAAAGGCTTAGATGTAGGTTTATAGCCTTCTATACTTTGGGAAATTGAAACAACTTTTTTGATTGTTTCTTTGGAAATTTTAGGTGCTTTCATCGCAGCACTTCTGCGTTACTAAT
>NZ_JQGK01000021.1:39182-48331 GCF_000743525.1 Sulfurospirillum sp. SCADC
TCTTCGCAACTAGCAGTTTGGGTTTGTTACATGTAAAGATTCAGCTGAGCATCTTCTCCATCGAATAATTCACAATCATCTGCCCATTTCTCTTAATTTCATTGCGCTTTAGTGTGATAAAACCTCGTCTTTCAAAAAAAGGTTTTGCGACGATAGAGGCTTCGAGGTATAACCGTTTTATGCCTTTTTGCTCTGCCACATTTTCTACATATGTGTAAAGCGAACGCATCACGCCACATTTTTGATACGTTGGATGCGTGTACGCACAGTCGATGTGTCCGTTTGCTTCAAGCTCAATAAACCCGACAATTTTTGCTTCCACCATCGCCACAAACGGTTTTTTAAGAGCGAGCCTTTTAACCCAATAGGGATAATTGGGTGGCGTGTGCGCCCATGCTTCTTGTTGTTCAAGCGAATAAATCAGTGGATCAATCGCATGCACGGAGGCGTGATGGAGGTTGACAATTTCGGTGGTAAATTGAGTGTCAAAGGGATGGATCGTTATGGGCATCGCTTAGCGTGATTGCTCCACAAAATCTTCCGCCTCTTTTTGCTGAATCACCGCAGCGACCTCTTTATCGACGATGGTTTGACCGATGGGTGCAAGTGAAATGACGGCGAGTTTCAGGTGTTGGATCGCAAAAGGAATGCCGATGATCGTTATAAAGCACGCGATGGCAGACATAATATGCCCGATAGCCAGCCAAATACCTGCAAAAACAAACCAAAGAACGTTACCGATAAGCCCCCATGTTCCCGTGCCGATGTCCTCTTTTTGATGCAGTGATTTGCGGCTGATGGACTCTTTGCCAAAAGGGAAGAACGTAAATTGACCGATGACAAAGCAAGCTTTTGCCCAAGGAATCCCAACAATCGTGAGCAGAGCAATGACGCCAAAAAACCACCACGAAAGCCCCATAAAAACGCCACCTAAAAGAAACCACAACACATTGCCAAGTAGACGCATACGTTATCCTTTTGTTTTAAGGTATTGTACTTGAAAATGGGTTAGACGAAAGATTTTTCTTTACATGTAAAGGTTTAAACATGAAACGTTACGAACGCCTCAAGGCTCATGCGAGGTGTTCGGTAGCGGTTGATGAGCGCCTCTTTATCTTCGTACCCAAGTGCCATGCCACACAGCAAAAGCAGGTTCTCTGTGATGCCAAGTTCACGTTTAACGATGCTTGGAAATTCAGCGAGTGCGGCTTGTGGGCAGGTCGCCAACCCTTTTTCCGTGGCGCTGAGCATAACAGACTGCAAAAACATGCCATAGTCGAGGTAGGAGCCTTTTTCTAGGCTTTTATCGATAAAAAAATAAAGTACGACAGGTGCGTCAAAGGCGCGGTAGTTGAGCTTCCATTGCTCGATTTGCCTTGGTTTGTCCTCTTTGGCAATGCCCAGTGTAGCATACATTAAAAGCCCTGTCTCTTTGCGACGACTTTTGTAAGGTTCTTCCCAAGAGGAAGGGTAGTAGGCGTAGTCCATGACCTCTTTATCGCCACGTTCAAACGCTTCGATGACTTTAGTTTCCAGCGTGCGTTTTTTCTCACCACTTACGACATGCACGTGCCACGGTTGCATGTTGACGCCCGAGGGTGCGTGTTTGGCGTCTTCTAGTATGGCTTTGATGAGTGTGGGTGAAACCTCTTTGGGTAAAAAAGCGCGTGTGGATTTTCTCGCTTTGAGTGCTTCCGATACAGTCATGATATAGCCTTTTCATGTTTTGTTTATTCTACGAAACTTTTTTGAAATTAAATGAAACCGTTTAAAATTAACTTCCATTTTTTAGAAAGATGAGATGGGCTATAATACTATTTTTCATAAAGGATGTGACGTGGCTTCTGCAGTTGATTTTTCGATTATGGCAATTTTTCTTCCCACCTTCTTTTTTGTTTCGGTGACTCCTGGTATGTGTATGACGCTTGCGATGAGCCTTGGGATGAGCATCGGGCTTAAGCGCACGTTTTACATGATGGCAGGCGAGCTAGTCGGCGTGGCGATTGTTGCGCTCTCTTCGGTCATTGGGGTCGCAGCGATTATGATCAATCATCCTGATATTTTTACGATTTTTAAGTACGTGGGTGGGCTCTATTTGGGCTATTTGGGCGTGCAACTCTGGCTCAATCGTGGCAAGATGGCACTTTCCAAAGCGGAGTGTTCGACGACGATCTCCGCAACGTCTTTAGCCCTTCAGGGCTTTGTCACCGCGATTGCAAACCCAAAAGGATGGGCGTTTTTCATAGCCCTTCTTCCGCCCTTTATCAACCAAACAAAACCGCTCATTCCTCAAATTTCGGTGCTTTTGGCGATTATTTTAACGCTGGAATTGATCTGTATGATCATCTACGCAAGTGGCGGCAACACCTTGCGTCTGTTTTTGCAAAAAGGTGACAATGTGAGGCTGATGAACCGCATCGCTGGCACATTGATGTTAGGTGTTGGCGTGTGGTTGGCGTTTGGGTAAGTCTTTACATGTAAGGAAAAATCCTTACATGTAAAGTGTTAAAGAGGTCTATTCGACGTTGTCTTGGTTGTAGATTTTCTCATCAAGTTCGCCTTCACCTTTAGCGACGATAACCGCGGTCATCGCGTCGCCTGTGATGTTGACGGTGGTGCGTGCCATATCTAAAATTCTATCGATTCCTGCGATGATAGCAATACCTTCTAAGGGTAAATTGACCGACGTTAAAACCAATGAGAGCATAATAAGTCCAGCCCCTGGAACACCTGCGGTACCAATGGACGCTAATGTCGCCGTAAGGATGATGGTCAAGTAGTTTGCAAACGTAAGATCAACCCCAAATGCTTGGGCGACAAACACTGCACAAATACCTTGGTAAATCGCGGTTCCATCCATATTGATGGTTGCACCAAGTGGCAATACAAAGCTTGCAATCGGCTTGGAAACACCCAGATTGTGAATGGTGTTGCTGGTGGTGATAGGAAGTGTTCCTGAACTACTGGTGGTTGTAAATGCGACTGTTTGCGCCGAAACGACACCTTTAAAAAACTTGATAGGATTAAGCCTTGCGATCAAAGCAATGCCTCCGCCCATCGTCAGTGCCATATGAATGATCGACGCGATGTACACACATCCGATCACTTTTGCAAGGCTAATGAGCACATCCACACCGTACGACGCAGAAACCCATGCCATCAAACCAAAAACACCAATAGGGGCAAACGAGATGACGATTTCGGTTAATTTAAACATGACCTCAGAAAACGACTCAAAAAAGGCTGCAACGGGTTTTCCTTTTTCGCCTGCCATACTGATCGCAATACCCAAGAAAATAGCAAAAACGATAATCTGTAAAATATCACCTTTGACTAAGCTCTCCATCGGATTGGTTGGGATGAGTGCTAGAAGTGTGTCAACCAATGGTGGTTCTTTTTTTGCTGCAACCGCTGCGGTATTGCTCAGTGCAACACCAGCACCTGGTTCAAAGATAAGACCAAATGCAAGACCAATGGCGACCGCAATCGCTGTGGTGATTAAGTAGATCGAAAACGTTTTGATGCCAATGCGACGCATTTTGCTCAAATCTTCCATCGACGTGATGCCCGTGACCAACGTGACAAACACCAAAGGTACGATCAACATTTTAATCATATTGATAAACAGTGTGCCCACTGGTTTGAGCATAAGTGCTACGTCTTTAAACAGTAGCCCGACGAGTAGACCCAAACAGAGTCCGATAAAGATCTTTTTCCACAGTGCCATGTGTTTCCACCCTAAGATCATTGTATTCCTTTTAATAAGATGTGTGCATTCTAAAAATACAAAGCGACTTCAAAGCGACTTTTTTGGGAAAGAGAGCGTTTTTGAGAGGAAAATGTACCTTTTTGACACATCCTATTGTAGCAAAACGTTACACCGTTTCATTTTGATACATTTTTGTGTAAAGAAACGTTACAAAAACATCCAGCTTGACCCCACACTCCTTTGAAATTTTTAAGTAATTTTTAAAAAATAAATCGTGAAGTTATAACCAAAGTGGTCTAAAAGTGGGTTTAAAGGGTTTACATGTAAGGAAAAATCTTTACATGTAAAATGTTTAGGTGCGTTTTGGTTTGAACCTGACCGCTTGATGCAAAGGGTTTTGGATACACGCGAGTTGATACGTAATCATCGCGTGAAACGGGGTGAGAAATGCCTCTAGTTTTTCGTGTGCTATCGTTTCGATCTGCCACTGACTCAGCAGTTCTAATACGCTAAGCGTGGACTCGATGGTCGAGAGACAATATTCTAGTGGTTGTTCTTTGATCTTAAATTCTGAGCGCTTGGTAGGCTCAAAACTGATGTGCGCCAAAGCATGCAAATTCTTACTTTCACGCATCATTTTGAGCGAACACGCCCAGGTCGAATCAATGAGAAAAATCGCCATTTGTTTTTTTACATGTAAAGATGTATGCGTCCGTGGATTTTCATGGCTGAGGTTGATGGCGTGAGGGGAAGGATAAAGAATAAAACTCTCATGCGTTGCGATAATTTCATTAATGCGTGCATGGTCAGTAAAATCAATACCCATAAAAAGTTCGGAGTTGAGAAGCGAAAGGTGCGTGAGATGTCCCGTGCCGTTTTTGGTCTTTTTAAACTCTTTGGGGTGCATCAAAACGATAAATTTCGTTTTTGTCTCAATGGGGCGAATGTGGTTACACATGCACGAACTTGCGGGTCTGTAACAGTGGTAGCACTTTTTTCGATCACCATAGCGTGTTTGCATCAACCTAAACCCTTACTTTATGAATTGGAAGTATACAAAAAGAAGCCAAATGGGGTGTTTAAGTGCGTTAAAACCGACTATTTTGACTGTTTTCAAACTATTTTTCGTCAAAAGTAACACACTTTGGTTGAAATAATCTCTTTCAAGCATATCTCACATTAAATCTCACAGCTAATTGTTAAAATTAAGTTAGAAATAAAAAATACTATTTCAAAAAGGAGTAATACAATGAGTAAAGAGACAATGTCAAGACGTGATGCCCTAAAAATAGGAGCTCTAGGTACGGCAGGTTTAGCAATGCTCGGTGCAACCAATGCAATGGCAGCAGCACCAACTGAAAAAGATGTTAAGTTTAATGAAGAGTACGATGTTATCGTAATTGGTTCAGGTTTTGCAGGTCTTGCTGCAGCAGCAAAAGCGGCTGAGCGTGGGTACAAAGTACTTATTCTTGAGAAAATGGGACGTGTAGGTGGCAACTCAGCTATTAATGGTGGTGCCTTTGCGGTTCCAATGAATAGAGATCAAAAAGCATTTGGTATTGAAGACTCTAAAGCACTCTTTGTTAAAGATGCTTTAAAAGCAGGTCTTGGTATTAATCACGTCGAAATGCTAGAGTTGATTGCTGATCGTGCCCAAGAGACATTTGATTTTGCCGTAAAATGCGGTGCAAAATTTCAAACGGGTAAAAAACCTACATGGTTTGGTGGACACTCTGTTCCTAGAACAATTGTTACTGAAAATATGAGTGGTTCAGGCATCATTCAGCCAATGGCAGCATTTGTTGAGAAACTTTCTGGTTGTAAAATGGTAACACGTGCCAAAATGGATGATTTTGTTATGAGTGCGGATGGTACAACGGTTGTAGGCGTCACTGCACGTATTAACTACCGTTTTGATAATAAACTCCATAATGATGATATCGAAAATAAATCAGGTGAGAAAAAAGTTTATAAAGCTAAAAAAGGTGTTGTTTTAGCCAGTGGCGGTTTCTCTATGGATAAAGATTTTAGAATGCTACAAGATCCTCGTATGAAACCTGACATGGATGCAACGAATCATGAGGGTGCAACTGCAGGTGCGCTTTTAAAAGCATTCCAAATCGGAGCACTTCCTGTACATATTAGCTGGATTCAAGAAGGGCCATGGGCAAGCCCAGATGAGAGAGGTTTTGGTGTAGCACCACTTCTCACACAACAAGGGTTATTTGTACTTGGTATTGCAGTTGATATTAGAAACGGTAAACGTTTTATGAACGAAATGGCAGATAGAAAAACAAGAGCGGACGCTGAGTATGTTGTTTTAAGAGAAGATCCAAAAGCATACCCTGTTGCAATCGGTACATATAATACCTTTGAAGAGCAAATCTATGCTGCAGTTGAAAAAGGTCTTGCCTCTGGTGTTATGAAAAAATTTGATACCATCGATACGCTTGCTGCAAACTATAAAATCCCTGCGGATGCACTTAAAGAGACGATTAAAAAGTACAATGAAACAGCAAAAGCGGGCGAAGTGGATGAGTTTAAAAAACAAACACTTAAAGACGTAAAAGGTAAAGAAGCCATTGAGATGAAAGGACCATTCTATGCGATTCGTTTGGTGCCAAAACCTCACCATACGATGGGCGGTCTAAAAATCAATACGAAAGCACAAGTCATTTCAGCCAATACCAATAAACCAATCCCAGGTCTTTTTGCTGCGGGTGAAGTAACGGGCGGTACACATGGTGCGAGTCGTCTAGGTAGTTGTGCGATTGCCGACTGTCTCGTATGTGGTATGGTTGCAGGAGAAAACATCTAATCATGCGTAGCAAAAAAACTCTTTTAGCACTAGGGTTTTTTCTGATTCTCGGTGTAATGTCTTTGGTGGGGAGTGAAGTGAAAGCTTCTTCCCCTCAGTTGAACATCACTCCTGAAATGAAAGAAAAATTTCCCATAAAGCCTCATCATGAAAAGCTTGCATTTAAATGTACAGACTGCCATGAAGGTCAAGGGGATGAGCCTGAAAATTTTAAAGCAATAGAAGATAAAGGGTGTTTATCCTGTCATAAAACGAAACAGTATTTGGCGGATAGACTTAAATTTATGGATGCATTACATACAAATCCACATAACTCCATTCATGATGGTCCAAAACTCTATTGTGATGAGTGTCACTATGAACACAAAAAGTCAGACAATATGTGTTTAAGCTGTCATAGCAATGATGTGAAACTATGGATGAGGGCAACGCCATGATCAAGAAACTATTTCTCATCATCAAAAACAACCTGCTTCTATCGCTGTTGATTGGTGTATTGATTGGGTTACTCAGTTCATGGGTGCTGTATGAAGGGCTACATCGAACGAGTGACGATCGTTTTTGTATCGTGTGTCACGAGATGAAACCCATGGTTGCCGCCTATCATAATGATGTGCATGGCGGAAACGGTAAAGTAGGCATCAAAGTAAGCTGTGTTGCGTGCCACTTACCCCATGACAATGTCTTTGCGTACATCGCAACGAAGGCTCGAAATGGCGTTGTAGAAGGAGCCATTCACTTCTTTGGCAATCCTGATGCGATTGATTGGCAAGCCCCAATCGTGCTAATAGGGCGCATTTTGTAGAAGACACAGCGTGTGCAGGATGTCACACCAACTACAAAACCAATGAAGCCATCAGTGAAAAAGGTCGCAAAATGCATGCGCACTATGATAGCTTGAAAGAGACGGATAAAGCAATCAGTTGTGCTTCCTGTCACGTTGAAGTGGGGCATCATGGGCTTAGAAGTATGCTCAATTACTACAAACCTGAGTATGAATACTACAAAGGTAAGTTAGATACGAAAAAAGATGAGGCTGAGAAAAAATTAGCCGAAGAGATGAAATAAGGGGCGGTAAAGAGAAGCCCCATTGGTTTTGCGGTAAACGAATGGGGCAGATAGGAAACGTGTTTTACATGTAAAATGCATAAAGGAGCAAAGATGAAATTCGCGAAACTTAGTATTGTAACAGTTATGGTTTTGGGGCTTGGTGGTCAGATGTATGCAGCAGATACACTTGCAGATGCATTTAAAAATGGTAAGGTAGCAGGAACATTAAAAGCGTGGTATTGGGACAGAACCGATGAAGGTAACTTTGGTGGAGCTGCCCAACATAATGAAAATATTTTTAACTTAGGGGTTGAACTCGGTTACGTGACAGATACATTTTACGGTTTTAGAGTAGGGTTGACGTTTCAAGGGAGCGCTACACCGTTTGCTGAAGAAAATGCAAAGAAACTTTTTAATAAAGAAGCAGCTACTCAAGGAACGGTTCTCTCTGAAGCTTACCTAGGTTACCACATTGGTAAAACAGATATTAAAATTGGACGTCAATACATTACAACCCCCCCCTTATAGCAGGCAATCCTACGCGAATCATGAGAGAGTCTTATGAGGGCGCGGCTATTACCAATACCGATCTTCCTCAAACAACAGTTTTTGCACACTATGTTGAAAGATTCCAAGGTAGAACGGGAGATATTTACAATGGTAATACAGCAGCAACATGGTCTTATGATGCCCCAGAATTTGCAAAACAAATTGTCTTAGCAGGTGCAGGTCCAACTGCCTATGCATTTGAAGATATTTATGCATTAGGTGCTATTAATACTTCTATATCCAACTTAAAATTAACAGCACAATATGTACAAGTAACCGATGTGAATATGAAAGCTAATTTTGGTGCTTATGGCGTTACGATTAATAAAACAGATGATATCTCATTTTACTATACAGAAGCCAATTATATTCTCCCTGTCAGTAATTTCAAACTTAATTTTGATGCAAATTATAGAGGCTCTCGTGCTGGTGACAATTTAGATACGGCGCATATTGATGGTAACATGATTGGATTACGCGCAGGATTCTCCGAACTCTATGGCTTTGGCGCATCGGTTGCTTATACGACGGTAAACGATGACGATGATGCTCTCTTAGGTCTTGGTAATGGGCCATTGTGTTATACTATGCTTTCCATTCGTGGTCCATTGGTGTTTAATGGTTATTCTGGCATGGACAGTTATAAAATAGCGACAACGTATGATTTTTCAAAAGTTGGTATTATGGGGCTTACCAGTGAGTTAGCTTATGTCAATGCTTCGCAAGATGCATCAAATGCTTCAACCATTACAACAGCTGCACATACGCATGCTGATATTGATGGCTACTCTGTAAAAGTCATGTATGCCGTTCCCGCACTTAAAGGGTTGTCAACGGACATCACATATGTTACGTATGATAAAGAAGTAACAAATGATACTACCTCTGTCGTTACTAAAAAAGATACCGACGAATTATGGGTTAATGTAAACTATAAGTTCTAGTCGTATGAGACGATCCCAGGATTTACTGGGATCATCAAGTATTAGGACTATATGTATAACCCAAATTGCTAGTTGGTAA
>NZ_JQGK01000022.1 GCF_000743525.1 Sulfurospirillum sp. SCADC
ACCCCTTGTTTATGGTCGAAATTATACTACAAAATTGCTTCTAAAGCCCTAAAAATAAGGGTTTTACTTGTTTTTCAGGGTCGACTATTTATTAGCCAAAGAGATTGCACGAAGGATTTATCAAGAACTGCATTCTGAATTTTATTATGAAATATACCATGTGGATAATCCAAAGCATCAGGCTATACTTGAAGCTAGCATTGAAGAGGTGAGAAAAATTCAACAAAAGAACATGGGCTAATGCTTATAAAAAAGAGTGTTTATCAAACATTTACTGCCCCACATCAAGAGACGAAACTTTAATTCCTCAATAGTTTACTCTTAGTGTATTTTTCAATAGGCAGGAATGAAAACAATAAATTCTCATTAGTTATAAGTTATCGATAAAGTCAGCCCACCACTGCATAAGTATTTTCATTTGAGCAGTATAATCTGCTCTGTGTGTGTAAGCACGTTTTTTAACATCTTGTTCATGATGGTCTAAACAAGCTTCTCTACTTGCTTCACTTACACCATGCTGTCGCTCATATGTTTCTGCTAAACTTCTAAAAGTACCACGGAAAGAGTGCGTTCTTTGTCTTCTCCCTGCATCCTCATCATTAAATCTCATGCGCTCTAAAGCACGGTTACATGTCTCTTTATTCATTGGTACAGTTTCATTCTTGCCATGAAAAACCCATGTACCCCAACCTGTTAATTTATAAATTTCTTTCATTAATCGTACCGTCTGTGTGGATAGAGGTAGAATAAAATCGCTGAAGTTTTTATTTTTTATTTTCATTTCATTGCGTGGTATTGTTATAATGCCCTTTTCTAAATCAACATATTCCCATTTTAAAGTCGTTAAATTCATAGCTCGGTAAGGATTTAAAAGAAGAAATTTTAATGCGTATCGCGTTAATTGGCTAGGATATGCTTCAATTGCTAATATAAGCTCTTGTAAAATTGATTCATCTGTAATTTTAGGGTGATGAGTGACTTCATATTTTGCTAATCCTTTCCTTGATATATTAGCAATAATATTGATATTAATAAGTCCTCTATTGATCGCATATAACCAAATGTCATTACAATCGTTTAGGAGCCTTCTAGCTGTATCTATTGAGGTATTTTCTTTAGCTTTAATAATTTCAAATACTTGCCCATGCGTAATATCTTTGATATGAGTAGAAAAAACTATATTTTGATGTGCATCATATTTACAAAAAAATGGGAAAACATCTCTTTCAAAATTACGAGTTTTTTTATTAAGTGTTATGGGTGCTAGTTTCAGCATCTTAAGCCAATCATAGACAACCAAATGAAATTGCCCCTGAATATCTTGCTCCTGCTCCAATTTGACCTGTTTTTTTAAGTGGGTAGGGTTAAGACCTTCCATTGCAGTAGTTTTGTATTGATCTTTAATTTTTCGAGCATTTGCAAGAGTTACTTTAGGATATGTGCCAATAGTTGTTTTTGTTGTTTTACCATTGATTGTATAGCGAACTTCCCATACTTTAGAGCCAATAGCTTTAACAAGTAGTTGTAATCCATCGCCATCAGGGAGCGTATAGTCTTTTTCTTTTGGTTTGGCTGTTTTTATGAGGGTATCGTTAAGTGGAGCAACACGCCTATTTGCCATGGTTTTCTCATCTCTTAATGTACTTTTTTAGGAAGCTTTTTATAAATCTTATCCGAAGTACATTAAAAAGTACATTAATGTCGTAGATGGTGTTGGTTTTTACTGGATTTCAATAGACGAACAAAATCGTCACAGTCTCGATAGCTAGGGGGGTTTAGACTTTATTGGATTGTATTAGAAAAAAGAGTGGCTCCGAATGCTGGATTCGAACCAGCGACCAAGTGATTAACAGTCACCTACTCTACCGCTGAGCTAATTCGGAACACTTTGAATGAGGTCGAAATTATAGTCAAAAAATACTTTATTGTCAAGACATATTTGAATAAATTTCTTAAAAAGTTTTTTGTGACACAAATCTTAAAAATAACATAAATCTTACATAAATGTGTTGATTCATTCAAGAAAAGGTAAGAAGAAACATTGTAGGATAAAAAGATTTAATTTTAAGGAGTCCCTATGAATAAGAAACTTATTGGCTTAGCATTGGCTGGAACACTGAGCGTTCCTATGTTTGCAGCAGAGTTCATCACGATTGGTACGGGTGGCGTTACAGGAACGTACTATCCAACGGGTGGTGCTATCTGTCAAATGGTGAACAAAAACAAAAAAGAGACGAACATCCGATGTTCTGTAGAGTCCACGGGTGGTTCAGTTTACAATGTCAATACGATCAAAGCAGGTGAGCTTGATTTTGGTATATCCCAAAGTGACACGGCTTACCAAGCGTTTAAAGGCGAAGGTAAGTTTGAAGGTGCTGCGGCTGTACCAGAACTTCGTAGTGCGATTGCCATTTACCCAGAACTGCTAGCCCTGGTTGTCAGTCAAAAATCAGGCATCAAAACGATGGCGGATCTAAAAGGTAAAAAACTGAACTTAGACTCACCAGGTTCTGGAACCAACATGACGGTTGATGTTATTTTTGAAGCGCTTGGCATCAAACGCTCCGACTTAGCGCTTGTCAATGAACTCAAATCAACCGAAGGTCCAACGATGCTTCAAGACAACCACATCGATGGTTACTTCTTCGTTGCAGGTCATCCAACGGCGAACATTAAAGACGCATCAAACTCTGTAGACATTAACATCGTTCCTATCGATGGTCCTGCCATTGATGCGTTGGTTAAAAAATACCCTTATTATGCCAAAGGCACCATCTCAGGTTCATACTATAAAGGTGTGCCAAATGATGTTCCAAGCATTGGTGTTAAAGCGGTTCTTATAACCAGCAGCAAAGTGAAAGATGAAGTGGTTTACCAAGTTGTAAAAACCATCCTTGACAACTTTGACAAATTTAAAGAGCTTCACCCTTCGTACAAAACGATTACCAAAGAGAGCTTACTTGAAGGCTTAAGTGTACCACAACATCCAGGTGCAATTAAAGCATTTAAAGAAGCTGGACTGCTTAAATAACTCTACAAACTATTTTTTACATGTAAGGCTTTTTGAAAAAAGAAGCCTTACAGATTGACACAAAGGTTTACGCGTGAAAACACTTGAAGAACGACTCGATGATGCAAAACTCATCAGCGAATTTGAAGGACATAGAGATTTTGAAAGCAATACATGGCAATACTGGTTTGTAGCTGCCATTGCTTTTTGTTGGTCTTTATACCAACTTTACATTGTCATCGATCCAGGCAACAGTGCTCATGTTAGAGCCGTTCACTTGGCATTTGGCATCGCCCTTGCATTTGCAATGCATGCTATCAGTAAAAGCCCAAAACTAAGATCGACGATCACATGGTATGACTTTGCTATTATGCTTGTAGGCGTTGCGGCGGTTTTATACCAATGGTATGCCTATAAAGACCTTGCAATGCGCTCAGGTGCATGGACACAAATGGACATCATCGTAGGTGTTGCGACACTTCTTATCGTCCTTGAAGCATCACGAAGGGTTATGGGTTTGCCTTTGATGCTTGCAGCGGTTGTCTTTTTACTCTACGACTATTTTGGTCCTTATCTTCCCGATATGATCGCGCACAAAGGTGCGAGCATCAATAAAATCATGGGACAGATGGTACTCACAACAGAGGGCATTTTTGGTGTTCCACTGGGCGTTAGTGCTAGTTTTGTCTTTTTGTTTGTTCTTTTTGGCTCACTTCTTGACAAAGCAGGAGCAGGTGAATACTTCATCAAAGTCTCTTACACCATTTTAGGCAGATACGACGGAGGCCCTGCCAAAGCAGCCGTTGCCGCTTCGGGTATGTTTGGTATGATCTCAGGCTCCTCTATCGCCAATACCGTCACCGTAGGTACATTTACCATTCCACTGATGAAACGTCTTGGATTTAGTTCGCACAAAGCAGCAGCCGTTGAAACAGCCGCTTCGGTTAATGGTCAACTCATGCCTCCAATTATGGGCGCTGCTGCGTTTATTATGGCGGAGTTTTTAGGGCTTGATTATACCGACATCGTTTTTGCAGCCTTTATTCCTGCCTTTACATGTTATGCCGCACTGTTTTACATCGTTCACTTAGAAGCCAAAAAGCACGGCCTTAAAGGTGAAGACCCCAGTGTCCTAGGACGTACATGGCCTATTTTCATCAGAGGGATTCACTATCTTATTCCGATCTTTTTCTTGATTTACACACTCATTGTCCTACGACAATCCGCACAAAGTGCCGCCTTCAGTGCCATTATGTTTTTGATGATCATCATGGTCGTTCAAAAACCTTTTAAAGCATATTTGAACAAAGAAAAAATAACGCTACCTCTTATCATGGAAGGATTTTCCGATATTGGAAACGGCATGGTCATGGGGGCTAAAAATATGGTTTCGATTGCCATTGCAACAGCCGTTGCAGGCATCATCGTAGGGTCTGTCACCCTAACAGGCATTGGTTTGGTTCTAGCCGAAGTGATTGATAATCTCTCAGGTGGGTACATCTTAGCGGTTCTTTTCCTGACTGCTTTTGTCTCACTCGTACTGGGTATGGGGCTTCCAACAACAGCAAACTACATCGTTATGGCTGCGTTAACGGCACCGATTATTATGGATTTGGCTGCCAGTAATGGGTATTTGATTCCAACGATTGCAGCACACATGTTTGTTTTCTATTTTGGTATTTTAGCTGACGACACGCCACCTGTGGGTATGGCAGCCTATGCTTCGGCGGCGATTGCGAAGAGTGATCCTATTATTACGGGTATTCAGTCGTTTATTTACGACATACGAACGGGCATCTTGCCGTTTATGTTCTTCTTTAATAACGAACTTCTGCTCATTGGCGGTGTTGATCCTGAAGATCCAAACGATGCCTCTAAATGGCAGTGGATCACCAATCCATTTGAAATTGCCCTTATTTTTGGTGGCGCAGTGTTGGGTATGTTTGCCTTCACCTCCGCCACGCAAAGCTTTATCTTAACGAAGATCAATACGATTGAACGTATCGGTTTGATTGTCGTCATTCCATTCTTGATGCTTCCAAAGATTATGACTGAAAAACTAGGACTTCCAAGCTACTACGTCTCTTATGTGATAGGGCTAGGCATTTATGGAGTTATCTATTTTAATCAACGCATTAAGTATAAAAAACAACAGTTAGCACTGACGTAATTCATAGTGGGCGAAATCGCCCACTACACTACTTTATAAAAATCCACCCCTGCAATATTCTTTACATGTAAACGCTTTTCTTCGACCAAACGGTTGAGATTTTCAAGACTTTGTGCATCAAAACACAGAGCTATATCTTCAAAACTTTGGGGTCTTCGTTTGAGAAGTTCGAGTATCTCCTCTTCACTAAAATGACGCTTTTGGGGTATGTAATTTTTCTTGTACGCAATGTTTACATGTAAGCCTTCAAGAAGGCTTGAAAGCTCTACTAAACGCTCGATACTCACACCTTTTACCGCATAAGCAGGTGGACGATCAATTGTTCCTACATCGATGCGATCAGGCTTGATTTCTTGCAAAACGGCATTCAGCGCTTTAAACTCTTCTTCGGTATCATTTAACCCTTCAACCACTAAGATTTCGATGACCAATTCACCTTTATAAAGCGTTCTAAAGCGTTTCATACCTTCAATTATCTCTGCAATCTCAATGCCTTTATGCGCGCGATCAAGTTTGTGAAAGCATTTTGGGCTCACACAATCTAAAGAGAGTTTGACGATATCTAATTTTGAGAGAATGTTTTGAATGGAAAGATCCGCAATCGTTGACCCGTTAGAGAGTATCAGCAGTTTCGTCTCTTTTTTGATGCTTACAATACCATCCACTAACATGCCAAGTTCAGGGTAAAGTGTCGGCTCACCATTGGCTGTCAGCGTAATCACATCAAGATTTTGATGTTTGAGCAATGCCTCACCAAGCGCATCTAACACTTCTTGCACATGAGGGGCATCACTCACTTTATCGACTGTTTTGGCGCCTCTCAGTTCGCAGTAAAGGCAGTCAAAATTGCACTGTTTGGAGGAGGGGCTCAGGTCGATGCCAAGAGATTGCCCAAAACGTCTGGAGGTAATGGGTCCAAAGATAATGTGACTGATGGAAAATCCTTTACATGTAAAGAGTGTGCTTGGAAAGTCCAAGCACAGAATGATTAGATTTTGGTGCGAGTTTGAACTTGTTTGATGAAGTATTTTGCATGTTCAACAGGAATGTCAGGCAAGATGCCATGTCCTAAGTTAAAGATATGTCTCTCGTTTTTCATAACGGTGATGATATGCTCAATGCCTTCATCAATCGCCTCTTTGCTGTAAAGACGTGTTGGCTCCATATTGCCTTGAAGGACATATTTGCCTCCCAATTTCGCTTTGGCAAGCTCAATCGGTGTTGACCAATCCACACCAAAAACGTCAAATTCACCATCGATTTTATCCAAGTATCCGCTAATGCCTTTAGGAAATAAAATGACAGGAACATGCGGATATTTGGCTTTTAAATACGCACTAATCTCTTTCATATACGACCAGCTAAATTCAAAATACGCACTCTCTTCAAGTGCGGCTGCCCATGAATCAAAGATCATCACGACATTCGCACCACTTTGAATCTGGCGCTCCATATAACCTTTAAGCACTTCGGTCACTTTTTTGAGCAATGCGTGCATAAACTGCGGATTAGAATAGATCATTTTCTTCACAAGCGCATACGTTTTTGTTCCCTGTCCTTCGATCATATAGGTCGCCAATGTCCAAGGAGCACCACAAAAACCAATCAGTGCTTTATCGGCAGCGAGTTTACCGCGAATCAATTTAATCGTCTCATAAACGTATGCTAAGCCGTCAATGGCTTTTTCAACACTGAGTTTGTCAAGATCAGCTTGATTTTGAATCGGGTGTGAAAAGACAGGACCTTCGCCTTTTAAAAACTGAAGCTCCATGCCCATTTCAAGGGGTACAACTAAAATATCGCTAAATAAAATGGCTGCATCCACGCCCAAAATATCAACCGGCTGAAGCGTGACTTCACACGCTTTTTCAGGGTCTTTACATAAACGTAAAAAATCTCCTGCTTGGGCTCTTACTTTCATATACTCCGGCAAATAACGCCCTGCTTGGCGCATCATCCATACCGGTGTATACGGTGTTTTTTTACCAAAACAAGCATCGACAAAAATCATCAGTGTTTTCCTCCATTTTTATGTAAGAAGTAAAGCCCCAATGAAAGTGCTAAAATGGATGCTGAAAGATAGAGCATCTCTAAAGCACCCTTGTATTCGGCATGAAGTACACGTTGAAAGAAACTTACGATCAATACCATCACAATGACTTTTGCAATCTTATCTTTAAGCTCATCGAGAGAACTAACATACAAAATCTTATCGCCGCCTGTACCTTTGGCAATATCGATTTCAGAGATGAAAAGCTCATAAATACCAAAGCCAAAAATGAGCAAAACTACGGCGATCAAATAAAGATCAATTGCCCCGATAATTTCAGCAACAATATCAGCATGAAAATTTTCAGGATGAAACGTCGTAAAGAAGTATTTATACGTTAAAACTAAAACATGGTAAAGATCTGCACTGGCTAAAAAAAAGAGTGCAAAGGCTGCTAAAATACTAAAGATCACCGCTGAGAGAGTCATCAGTCGTGTTGACCATAACCCTCTCTCAAATAGTTTTTCTAACATTAAGCCTCTTCCCGCTTAATCCATTTTTGTGCAATTCTAACGGCATTAGTCGCTGCACCTACACGAATCTGATCGGCAACACACCATACATGAAGGACGTTATCGCGGTTGATGTCTTTACGAATTCTTCCTACGTATGTTTCATTCGTATCGGTTGAGATGATTGGCATTGGGTACTCTTTTTTGGCTGGATTATCCAAAACAACCACATTTTCTGCATTTTTCAAGGCTTCAATCGCTTTGTCTAAATTGACATCTTTTTCAAAATGAATCGTAATCGCTTCAGAGTGACTTCTCATAACAGGAACGCGTACACACGTTGCGCTGATTTCCATTGTTTTACCCAAGATTTTCTGAGTCTCGTTGACCATTTTCATCTCTTCTTTGGTGTAGTCATTGTCCATAAAAACATCAATATGAGGAATGACATTGAGCGCAATTTGATGTGCAAATGTTTTTGGTTCACATTGATCCAGTTTAAAGGCAAAGAAGTCTTGCATTTGGTTCACAAGCTCTTCCATACCACTTTTACCTGCACCACTCACGGCTTGATAGGTTGCAACATCCACACGTGTAATGTTAAAAAGATCATCGAGTGGTTTTAAAACTTGAACCATCTGAATCGTTGAACAGTTTGGATTCGCAATAATCCCTCTGTTTTGCCATTGGTCAATGTCGTCTGGGTTACACTCAGGTACCACCAAAGGAACATCTGGATCCATTCTAAAATGGCTGGTGTTATCAATCACCACAGCACCTGCTTCGGCAGCAAAGGGAGCATAATGGGCTGAAATATCGCCACCTGCACTAAAAAATGCGATCTCAACATCGTTCTCTTCAAACGCTTTTTCAGTAAGCTCAAGTACTTTATACGTTTTGTCCTTGAACTCAACTTCAAGCCCTGCACTCTTACTACTTGCGAGTGGAACGAGATTGTTGACAGGAAAATCAACCTCTTCTAAAACTCTACACAGCTCTTCGCCAACCGCACCCGTAGCTCCAACGATTGCTACATTGTACTTTTTCATTTCGCTTACCTTATTGTTTATGTGAGACTTTTTTAATAACCCAATAGAGTTGGTATTAAGTTATCAAAAAAGTCTATATTCTTTTTATTACTATGAACTAAACCAGTTTCGGCTCTCTAAAAAGAGATCTTCTTTGCTGATCGCCTCAGTATCGCTTAAGATCACGGCACGCTCAACAACAGAGATCAACTCTCTGATATTGCCTGGCCATCGATAAGTCATCAAAGAGTCTATCGCTTCCTGCGAAAAATAACGTTTTTGCAGACCATATTTCTTCGTCACACGCTCCAAAATCACCTCACAAATCGGTAAAATTTCCTCTTTGCGTTGACGAAGTGGCGCTATCTCAATTGGAATCGTATTGAGCCTGTAGTAGAGATCTTCTCTAAATTGCCCTTCTTTAATGCTTCGTTTAATATCGGCATTCGTTGCAGAAACAATACGCACATCAATCGGTAACTCTTTTGTACCACCCACACGCACCATTACACGTTCTTGAATGACCCTTAAAAGCTTGGCTTGAAGCATCATAGGCATCTCACCAATTTCATCTAAGAAAAGGGTTCCCCCATTAGCAACTTCAAAATAGCCTTTTTTCTCGGCAATCGCATCGGTAAAGGCACCTTTTTCATAGCCAAACAGCTCACTTTCCAAAAGATTTTCTGGAATTGCCGCCATATTGATCGCGACAAACGGATTTTTAGCACGTGGAGAGTTCTTATGCACATAATTGGCAAAAAGCTCTTTTCCAACACCACTCTCGCCTAAAAGAAGCACACTAACATCGGTTTTTGCCGCTTTTCTTGCAATACTCAGTGCTTTTTCAAGCTCAGGAGACGACGCTATAAAATCGCCATTATCTTCTTTGGAACTGTCGATCTTCTCAAAACTCTCTTTAACTTTAGTGCGAATTTTATCGTGACGCTTAATGGCTTCAACGAGTGTTTCAATCTCAAAAGGTTTCGTTAAAAAGTCTTTGACACCCAAACGCACGGACTCAATGGCACGACTCAGTGTCGCATTGCCGGTGATGACAATAATGTCATACTGCCCATCCAGTTTTTTGATAAACTCAATGCCATCCATACCGGGCATATTGATGTCAGTCACGATCAAATCAACACTTGAATCAATCTTTTTAAGAGCATCCAATGCACTTTTGTAGGTAGAAATTTTAAATTCTTCATATTCACCTAGAGCGATTTCTAGGGATTTTCTCATATTTATATCATCTTCTACAATTGCAACGTGCATTTTGAATCAATCCTGCCAAAAAGAGTTTTACCTAATGGCATTTATGGTAGCGAATTCATCTTTAAAGTCTACTGTAAAACGTACCGGCTCGATGACCAACTCTATTCTGTCATTGCCAGATTTGAGATGTTGTTCATTCCATGAAAGAAGATGCGATGAGAGTTGGTAAAAGCAAGGAAGGATCGTATCAAAATGCTGTCGTAAAAACTGCTCTTTAGGAAGGTTTTTAGGATTACTTAATTCAAGCGTGCATAAGGTTTGCGCTTGTCCCATATACGGAATTGTTACGGAGGCAATATTTTTCTGCTCGTAAATCACAAGGCTATTTGCAGTGACGATTTTGTATGAAAACCAAAAAAGATCACTGCAAAAAAGTGTTTGTGTTGTACCTAAAATTAATAGGCAAAAAGTTCGTGCCACCTACGTGCGCTCATTGTAATTTCCATTCGGATGCTGTACAAACCATCTTTAAAGGTTGCATCTGTTATAGCTGCATCTTTAACCAAGGCATTCACAGACGCTACGATACGAGAGTCTTTTAATGCAGCATCTTGAACGGTCTCACTCGAATTAATTTTTACACCGTAAAGCTTCTCACCCAGTTGACGATAGCCATCGGTTATGGCTGCTCGTTTTGCTAGGGCTATTGCTTGCGCAGGAGAAACTGTATTTTTGGGTGCAATACCTTCACCGTAAACAACAAATGATTTTTCGTTGCTAAAATCATACATTGCCGCTTTTGGATCTTTTACAGGTTCAGCCTTTGATGAACAACCCGAAATCACTAGTATCAAACCTAAACTTGCCAAAAGTGTCACAAACCATTTATTCATAGCTACACCTTTTAATATTTTTTTATCTTTAAGCAACTACCATTCCAATTACTCATCGCTTGGTGCGTCAGGTGCGTCATCTGAGACAATCAAACTGCCATCGTTTGAAGTTTCTTCATCATCCAAAGCTTCATCACCTTCGTCAATCTCTTCTTTAGGACAACGCGCAAGACTTTGAACCACATCTTTGCCTTCGACAGAAACCACTTTAACACCACTGGTATTGCGCCCTGCTTTTCGGATGGTTTCCATATCCACACGAATCATCTTACCGCTGCTGGTCAGTGCCATAAGGTCTTTGTCTTCATCGACAATAACAACACCTACTAGATCGGCTGTTTTAGCTGTCAACTTCATAGCGATAACACCTTTACCACCACGACCTTGCAATCTGTACTCTTCTGCAGTTGTGCGTTTACCAATACCTTTTTCCGTGACAGTTAAAAGCTCTTCTTGGTCATTGTAAATGACAGCAGCACCGATAACGCGATCATTCTCCTCTTTAAAGCGAATGCCCGTAACACCACGCGCTGTTCTTCCGATCTCTCGTGCATCACCTACTTCGAAACGGATGCACATACCTTTTTTCGTGACGATGAAAAGGTATTTTGTGTCATGGGTGACTACTTTTGCGGTGACTAACTCATCGTCATCATCCAGCGTAATCGCTCTAACACCCACGGAGCGGATATTTTTAAATTCACTGAGGTTCGTACGTTTAATCACACCGTTTTTGGTAAAAAATGCCAATGATTTGGTCTCATCAAAGTCGGTTGTTGGAATAATTGCCATAATTTTTTCATCCGCTTGTAGCTGAATGAGGTTCACGACTGCTTTACCTTTTGCGGTTCGGCTTCCTTCAGGAATTCGGTAGACCTTGAGCCAGTAGAGTTGTCCGCGATCCGTCACAAACATCAAGGTATCGTGTGTATCGGAGACAAAGAAGCTTTCGATAAAGTCATCATCATACGTTGTTACGGCGATTTTGCCTTTACCACCACGTTTTTGTTTCTCATACTGTTTAAGCGGAACACGTTTGATGTAACCACGATGGGTAATGGTAACCACCATCGACTCATTGGCGATCAAATCTTCCACATCAATATCATCGTAATCATCGACGATTTCAGTGATACGTTTGGATTTGAATTTATCTTTAATTTCGACTAGCTCTTCTTTAATTAACGCATTTAAAAGTGCTTCACTGCGTAAAATATCGCTGAGACGCCCGATCTCTTGAAGAAGCTCTGCAAGCTCGTTTTCGATCTTATCTCTCTCAAGTCCAGTAAGACGTTGGAGTCGCATATCAAGAATCGCACCTGCTTGAACTTCACTGAGGTTAAAGCGTTCAATCAAGCCATCCTTCGCACTTTTGGTATCGGCGCTGCCTTTAATAAGGGCGATAATCTCATCGATATTATCAAGCGCGATTTTAAGACCCTCTAAAATGTGCGCTTTGGCTTTGGCTTTTTCAAGTTCAAAAATCGTACGGCGAATAATAACCGTTTTGCGATGGCGTAAGAAAAGTTTTAAAAGCTCAATCAGTGTAAAGACTTTTGGCTCTTTGTTGTGAATTGCGAGTAAAATAACACCAAACGTCACTTCAAGATTGGTTGATTTGTAAAGATTATTCAGGACGATCTCACTCATCGCTTCACGTTTTAGCTCAATGACAAGGCGAATACCATCTCTATCACTCTCATCTCTGATTTCGCTGATACCTTCGATCATCTTCTCTTTAACGAGGGCTACAATCTGCTCAATCAAACGTACTTTATTGACTTGATAGGGAAGCTCATCGATAACGATGATGTCTTTATTGCCTTTTTTCTCGATATGCACTTTTGCGCGCACTTTGACACGACCACGTCCTGTGCTGTACGCCTCTAAAATGCCTTTTTTACCAAAGATAATACCGCTCGTTGGAAAATCTGGCCCTTTGATAAACTCCATGACCTCATCCAACGTAGCCTCTGGATTTTCAATCAAAAGAAGTAGCGCGTCCAAGAGTTCATCGAGGCAGTGTGGAGGAATGTTCGTTGCCATACCAACTGCGATACCGCTTGAACCGTTCAGTAACAAGTTAGGAACGCGACTTGGTAATACATCTGGCTCGATCATACTGTCATCGTAGTTGGGAACAAAATCAACGGTGTCTTTATCAAGATCACGTAAAAGCTCTTCCGCAAGCGGTGTCATACGTGCTTCCGTATAACGCATCGCAGCGGCGTTGTCGCCGTCAATTGAGCCGAAGTTTCCTTGACCATCTACCATCGGAATACGCATGGAAAACGGCTGTGCCATACGAACAAGCGCGTCATACACCGCGGTGTCACCGTGTGGGTGGTACTTACCGATAACGTCACCGACGATACGCGCTGACTTTTTATAGGGGCTTCGTGAAGAGATCGCAAGATCGTTCATCGCATATAAAATTCTTCGGTGTACGGGTTTAAGTCCATCGCGTGCATCGGGGAGTGCACGCCCGATGATAACACTCATCGAATAATCAAGATAACTGGTCTTTATCGACTCTTCAATACTGATCGTCTTGATGTCTTGGTTCGAATCAAAAATATTGTCCATTCATTAACCTTACATGTAAAATTGCTTCATTGTACTTTACTTTACCTTTCATTTCCATAGGGGTCAGGGCTAAACTTTTAACTTTTTAGGATTTTACTGACGCCTGCAACGCTTAGAGAGCAATTTCGTGCAACGTCACTTTTGCTATACCCATCTTCATAGGCTTTTTTGATCGCTTCATTTCGCTCTGATTTACTCTTTACATGTAAGAAATAATTTTCAAGTACATCTTGGTGCAAAGGCACTATTTGACCCTCTTCGCATTTGTATTTTGTTTGATGAAAAGCGTCTATATTTGAGCGTTCTGTCACACTGAGCGGAATGTTTAAAAGCTCCAATAACTCTTTGGTGTTGTAATCGCGCAAGACAAACGAATTTTGCAAAAAAGGAGGTACCGCATCTTTTAAAATGCTGTACGTTGCACAGTAGAGATATTCGCCTATTTTTTGACTTATCCCCGCTTTAACAGGGTTGTTTTCAATGTATTTAAAGAGGGTAAAAAGGTACTTTTCATCTAAAACGTACCACGATTTGAAGCGATCTTGCCACAAATGCCCCACGCGGTCATGACGTTTATTGAAATAACTTGCGTACTGGGCACCCAGTTGGCGCATCCCTGAGGAGAGATTTTCGCGAGTGTTTTGCACTAAAATGTGATAGTGATTATCCATCAAACAAAACGCATGAATGTTGAACTTATACTCTCTAGCAGCACTTGCCATCAGTTCGATAAACTTCGCTTTGTCCTTTTCATCTTCAAAGACCTTCCCCTTAGCAACACCACGGTTGTAAACATGATGGTAGCCCAAGCTTTCGATGCGTAATCTTCGTGGCATACTTACCCTCTTTTTTTGCTAAAATTGTACCACAGAATGTTAAAAAGTTAAAAGTTTAGCCCTGACCCTTTTTTGCTGACCCCTTTTGAAAGAATGTGCATGAATGAATCTGTTTTAAAAGTCGTGATTATTGTAGCGATTCTTTTGATGTTTGGTCTTCTTTATATGACAGGTGTCGCTTTTGTGCTGGATCATCATTCTTCTTTCAATCTATCTTTGCATAAGCTATCAGCACTTTTTATTATTGGGCTTTTGGGCGTACATGCTTGGTTGCGAAGATGTACCATTCGAAAGCTTTTGCAAGAGTGTATCGCGATCATGTGCAACAAACAGATCCGCCACGAAGACAATATAGATTTTTTGATTCGTAGTACCAAAAACCAATCGTTTCACGAACTCTGCTCACTCTTTAATTGCGATGTCTCGTTTCTTCAACAAAAGCTCTTAGAAAACCACGTAAAAATCGACAATGTTGACGATACGTTAAAGACAATTGCAAAGGCAAATGACAAAGATATGTACCAAATACTTTTACTGATGATCAAGTTACATGTAGAAAAAAATAGCCCTTCGATCATTGATACGAGTTCCTGTGCTAGCGCGTAAATAAGCTTCTCTGAAAGCTCATTTTAACTTTCTTCTCTAGCCTTCTTTCGCATCCGCCAACACCAGTGCAAAAAGAACATTAACGCCCTGCTTTTTGAGTGTCTCATGCGCCTCTTGCAAAGTACTTCCAGTCGTGACAATATCATCGATCAAAATAGCATCTATTTCATCTTTACATGTAAAGACAAAATCACGTTTATTGGCTTGTCTATAGGCTCTGCTTTTACCCGAATAACTCTCATAATTTTGCGCTCTTAAACTTCCGTACAATGGCGTCACATAAGGCTGGGTTGCTTTGGCTAAAATCGCACTGTGCGAATAGCCGTGCCTGACATGATCGTCAATGGGAATGGCGCAGATGCCTTTGGGAAGTTCAAAGGTTTTTAAAAATTCAAAGAAGGTGTGCTTTCCTAGTTGAGCGAAAATTTTGGCGCCAATGTAAGTGTGTTTGGTGTGAAGCAGTGGTGCTAGGTCGCTGTAGTTGTAAAACGAATAGACTTTAAGCCCACTTTCTAACACCCTAAAAGCAGGCGTTGGAGCTAAAATGCTCTGGAGACACTTTTTGCAAAGCGGTTGCCAACTGAGGTTTAAACAAAGATGGCAACGCATTGTTAGTCGATTTTGAGAATGGTGAGAAACGCCTCTTGCGGTAGTTGGACTTTACCGATGGATTTCATACGTTTTTTACCCTCTTTTTGTTTATCAAGCAGTTTTCGTTTTCTGGTAATATCGCCACCGTAACACTTCGCGGTCACGTTTTTACCCATCGATTTCACCGTTTCGCGCGCGATGACCTTGGTGCCAATGCTCGCTTGGATCGCCACTTCAAAAAGTTGCCTTGGAACGATCTCTTTCATCGCTTTGACAAAGTCACGGCCCCTAGTTTGGGCACTGACACGAGGAACAATGATGGAAAGCGCATCCACTGGCTCACCTGCAACAAGCAAATCCAGCTTCACCAAATCACCGACTTGGTACCCGATAGGCTCGTAATCAAAGCTGGCGTAGCCTTTAGAGACCGATTTGAGTTTGTCGTAAAAGTCCATCACAATTTCATTGAGGGGAATTTCGTACTCCAAAAGTACACGCTCAGGACTGAGATAATCCATTTTCTTTTGCATACCCCGTTTGTTATTCATCAAAATGATGATATTGCCCAAAAATTCACTCGGTGTTAAAACAGTGGCTTTGACATAAGGCTCTTGAATCTCTTCAAATTCATTCACGGGAGGCAGTTGACTTGGATTTTGGATGTCCAAAACCGTCCCTTTGGTCGTTTTCACTTTATAGGTTACGGTGGGTGCCGTAGCAATCAGATCGAGATCAAACTCCCTCTCCAAACGCTCTTTAATAACTTCCATATGAAGAAGTCCTAAAAAACCAACCCGAAAACCAAAGCCAAGTGCAGCGGAGGTTTCAGGCTCATAGGAGATGCTTGAGTCATTGAGTTTGAGTTTATCTAACGCGTCTCTGAGTTCTTCAAATTTATCGGTTTCAATCGGATAAAGTCCCGCAAAAACAAACTGTTTAACCTCTTTAAACCCAGCGATCGGTTCTTTTGTTTTGGTACGAAAATCGGTGATCGTATCGCCCACTTTAACATCACCTACGTTTTTAAGCCCCAAAACGACAATGCCCACTTCGCCCGTTTTAATCATTGGTGTTTTTTCTAACACAAGTGGATGCGGATACATCAGGTTTAACACTTCGTGTTTTTTACCCGTACCCATCACGTATACTTCCTGCCCTTTTTTGATCGTGCCATCGTAGACGCGAACCAACGCAAGTGCCCCTAAATAGTTATCAAACCAACTATCGTAAATCAATGCTTTAGTCGGAGCATTTTCATCACCCGTAGGAGCAGGGATTTTATCGACCAGTGTATCAAGAAGTTCTCTGATACCAATGCCGCTTTTAGCACTCACACTAAGCGCTTCCGAACAATCAAGTCCGATGGTATGCTCAATCTCATCTTTCACGCGCTCAGGATCCGCTGCAGGAAGGTCGATTTTGTTAAGAACGGGGATAATTTCTAAGTTATTTTCCAAGGCAATGTACACATTGGCAATGGTTTGGGCTTCAACACCCTGAGAAGCATCGACCACCAAAAGCGCTCCATCACTCGAAGCTAAAGAACGGCTCACTTCATACGAGAAGTCAACGTGACCGGGAGTGTCGATAAGATTTAAAATGTAAGGCTGTCCATCTTTGACATACGTCAAACGAACACTTTGCGCTTTGATGGTAATGCCACGCTCTTTTTCGATGTCCATGGTATCCATCATCTGCGCGGTCATTTCACGTGCACTGACCGCGCCGCACTCTTGAATGAGACGATCGGCTAAGGTGCTTTTACCATGGTCGATATGAGCGATAATTGAGAAGTTACGAATATGTTTCTGCATTAAATAAACAATCCATTGACACTTTCATTGTGATAGACACGACGAATCACTTCGGCAAATACAGGCGCAACGCTTAAGACTTTGATTTTGTCATTGGCTTCTTTAAGAGGAATGGTATCGGTGACAACCAATTCATCTAACTCGCCTTTCGCAATGCGCTCATACGCAGGGCCACTTAAGACTGCGTGTGTACAACATGCCATCACACTCGTAGCACCTTTTTTCTTCAACACCTCCGCCGCTTTGACGATGGTTCCAGCCGTATCGATCATATCGTCCACCAAGATCACGTCTTTGCCTGTTACGTCGCCGATGATATTCATCACCTCAGACTCATTGGCTTTTTCACGGCGTTTATCGACGATGACCATATCAACACCGAGTAATTTTGCAAAACTTCTTGCACGAGCAACACCACCGATGTCAGGACTTGCAATAATAGGGTTTTTGAGATTTTTAGCTTTCACGTAGTCATTAAAGACGATTGAGCCATAGAGGTTATCGACGGGGATATCAAAGAAGCCTTGAATTTGACCGGCATGAAGGTCGATCGTTACGACACGATCAATGCCTGCGGTTTGCATCATATTCGCGACCAATTTGGCTGTGATCGGAACCCTAGGGGCTGCTTTTCGATCTTGTCTTGCGTATCCGAAGTAAGGAACAACGGCGGTAATGCTGTTGGCTGAACTTCTTCGCAGAGCATCGGTTAAAATAAGCAATTCCATTAAATTAATATTTGCCGGCGCACAGGTGGATTGAATGATGAAAACATCTTTTCCTCGTACACTCTCACTGACTTGCACACTGATTTCGCCATCGCTAAATCGTTTAATCTCCGCTGCTGAAAGAGGCAGAGAGAGATGTTTTGCCACTCGTTTTGCAAACTCTGGATTTGCCGTTCCTGCAAAGACTTTATAGCCTCTCATATGAAATATCCTTTACATCAAAAAGTGCTCTATTTTATCCAATAGGGACTTAAGATAGCGTTAACACTCCTTTAACATTAAAGTGCCATAATAACAGAAGTATTTCTGAACATGATACATACATTAAGGATTTCCTATGACTTCGCTACGCCGTTTTATCTCTTTGTGTATCAGTTTTTCATTTCTGATCATGAGCTACACGGGCATTATGCTTTTTATAGCACCCAAAGGCAGGGTTGCTAGATCGATGAACTGGGAATTTTTAGGATTGGAAAAGAGCGAATTCACGAATTTACATGTAACCTTTATGGTGCTTTTTTTAGTGGGTATGCTTTTTCATATTTACCTTAACTGGGGATCGCTCCTCAATTACCTCAAAAACAGAGCCAAATCCTTTTCACTTTTAACAAAAGAGTTTTTAATTGCACTGGGATTGAACCTATTTTTTATCGTAGGAACCCTCTATTATTGGGCACCTTTTGAGCAATTTTTAGACTTTCAAGAAGAGGTAAAAGCTTCGTGGGAAACAAATGGTGCCCCAATCGCTAAAGAAAATGACAAATCGCCTACTCAAAATAATAACCCTATTAATGTCAAATCACAAAGCCTTAATGAAGGTGGAGGATACGGTCAATTAACGCTTAAAAATGCGAGCGTGCAACACACGTTTGCACTGGAAAAGGCATTAGAGCATATCCGAGAAAAAGGCTTTAATGCCACTGAAAATTCTACCCTCAAAGAGATCGCTGATGCTTTACATGTAAAGCCCATTGAGCTCTTAGAATTACTGAAAACATCTACCCAAAAGGAGTCAAAATGAAAAAATATTTCATGTGTTTAGCACTGGTGAGTCTGGTCAGTTTGAGTTTAAATGCAGCGGACACAACGCGAGGTCCCATCGGATTTGAAGCGTACGATACCAACAAAGATGGGATAATGACCCAAGAGGAGTTTAATGCCGTTAAAGCCGAGCGAATGAGTGCAAATGCGCAAGCGGGAATGCCGATGCGAAATGCTGCTAATTCACCTGATTTTGCCTATTTTGATGCCAATAAAGACGGCAAAGTGACCAAAGAAGAGTTTCAAGCAGGGCAATTAAAGTATATGCAGGAAAACAGGCAAAACAGAGGTATGAAATAACCTTACATGTAAAGAGGCGATGCTTCGCCTCAACCCTGCTTATCCACGACTCGAGATAACAATACCCAGCACGATCAACGCAAGACCCAGAATTTTATACAGCGTCACACTCTCATTAAATAAAAAGACCGAAGAGACAAATACCACCACAAACGTCAGTCCCATAAACGGATAGGCGTAGCTTAGTTCAAACTTGGTCATCGCCGCCATCCAACAAAGAGATGCTACAAAGGCAGAGATAAAGCCACTTAAAATAAACGGGTCTAAAAAGAGTTTGAGAAGAAAAACAATCTTTTCAGCCGACGCATCGGGTAAATGCCCATGAAAAGGGATGCGCCATTTGATGACAAGCTGTCCATAGACGGTAAAAAAGATCGTTCCAAAAATGTATAAATGCGCCATTAACATGCACTCCATTTCATCAAAATGTCACACACTGCGTCTATCTCTTCATTGGAAATACCATAATACAGTGGCAAACGAACCAAGCGCTCGCTCTCTTTGGTCGTGTACACATCTTCGCCAAACATACGACCATATTTAAGACCAGCAGGAGCACTGTGCAGTGGCAAATAATGAAACACTGCGCCGATATTTTGCGCTTTAAACTGCTCTAACAGAGCCGTTCTCGTCTCTAAATCTTGCACTTTAAAGTAGAACATATGCGCGTTATGCACACATCCCTCAGGGATAAATGGAAGTTCAATCAACCCTTTTTGAGCCAAACCTTCAAGTTTTGTATAGTACATTTTCCACACATTCAAACGATGATTTTGAATCGCATCCACCTCTTCTAAATTACCCCAAAGGTAAGCGGCTTGAAGCTCACTGGGCAGGTAACTGCTTCCGATGTCCATCCAACCGTATTTATCGACCATGCCTCTAAAAAACTGGCTACGGTTCGTCCCTTTTTCGCGAATGATCTCAGCACGTTGTGAAAAACGTTCATCGTTAATAAGGAGTAGCCCACCCTCGCCACCGCTGGTCACATTTTTAGTTTCATGGAAACTAAAGGCGCCCAAATGCCCAATCGTTCCAAGCGGTTTGCCTTTGTAGGTTGCTTCAAAACCTTGCGCGGCATCTTCAACGACAAAAAGGTTATGACGTGTTGCAATATCCATAATCACATCCATATTGCATCCCACACCGGCATAATGCACAGGCACAATGACTCTCGTTTTAGGCGTAATCGCCGCTTCAATTAAGCGTTCGTCCATATTCATGGTCTCAGATCTAACGTCCACAAACACGATCTTCGCCCCACGCAAAGCAAACGCATCGGCAGTACTCACAAACGTATAGCTAGGCATGATGACTTCATCGCCTTCTTTGATGTCAAGCAACAAGGCTGCCATCTCAAGTGCATGGGTACACGAAGGTGTGAGCAACGTTTTAGGACAACCATAACGTTTTTCAAACCACTCTTGGGAGCGTTTACCAAAGGCACCATCGCCCGAAATTTTCAGGCTATTCATTGCCTCTAACACATACTTGTCTTCGTTTCCTGTTCGGGGAGGTTTATTAAAATGGATCATTGTCTGCTCTTAAATAAGTTTTATAGAGTTGTAACAACTCTTGACACGCTTTTAGAGCAAAGCTCTAAAAACTACGCTAACGCTGAGTTCTCTTCGACAGAGTGCCCGCACACCTTTGGTACTTTTAGTGACTACTTTTAAGAAAATTTTTGGCGTTTTCGCCTTCATTGAAGATGAGATCGATCACACTCACACCATGCTCAAACGGTGGAAACAGTTGATGGTACTCGTTATACCCACTGTAATCCATCCACTCAACCGCTATGCCTGCTTCTTTAAAAATGGATTCATCCAAATAATCTTTCGCCGCGGGGCCGCTCAGATACGTTGTTGCACCCAAATCTTGGCACAATGCCAAAAGCCTCTCACTTTTACCATTGGCTAATACAAATTCTCTAGAATCGCGAATGATCGTTTTGATCTCTAGCATCGTACAGATCGCATCAATAAAATGGCGATTGATCTCGCTGATGCTCTCCATCGTCGCATTCATATACAAAGCTTCAAACTGCTCTTTATACGCCTTAAAATGAGGCGCTTTGGCATAGCTTTGCGCGATGCTTCGCCAATGATTAACGTTCCATTTTGGATCGGTAATTTTCGTTTCATTGATTTTTTGATGCAAACTCTCTTGACGTACAGGAATACTGAGCCATTGAAGTCCATTTTGTGTCTTAATCTTGTTACGATTGCGCCAGTCATTTTTGGTGTACTGCATATCATCGTACAAAACAAACTCATCCACACTGCCAATAATGTCAAAATACCCCTTCCACGGGATATAATTTGACTGTAAAATTGCTATTTTCTTCATAAATTAATGGTCTCTTGAATCAGATAAAGCGGTCGTCGTTTGACCTCGTCAAAAATCTTGCCGATGTAAAGCCCTGTAATGCCAATGATGGCAAACAAAAGTCCAAACATAAAAAACATCGACACCATCAAACTCGTCCAACCCTCAGCAGGTGTGTGGTAGAAAAAGTAACGAATAACCAGCCAACTCGCATACACAAGGCTTGCTAACGCGATGAAAAAACCCAGTTGAATCGAAAGCCTAAGCGGTTTATTGGAGTGGGAAATAATCGAATCAATCGCCAAACGAAACAGTTTTGAGAAATTATAGGAAGATTCGCCATGCGCACGGGGAGCGTGTTCAATGTCAATTTCAACTTTTTTAAATCCGACCATTTGAGCAAAAAGTAAAAAATCGCGGCTGTGTTCACGGTAACGATTGATCGTCTCAACCACTTTGTGGGCATAAATGCCAAAATTGGCGATGCTGTTATCGTGTTTGGTTTCGGTGAAATACTCTAAAACGCGGTTAAATGCCATCGAGCCAAACCGTTTGATAAAACTATCTTTACGCTCTGCGCGTCTTCCAAAAACGATGTCGTAACCCTCTAACGCTTTGGTGTAGAGCTTAATGATCTCTTCGGGTCTATCTTGTAAATCGCAATCCATCACCACAACCCAATCGCCCGTTGCGTGATCAAGCCCAGCAGTGATGGCGTAATGTTGCCCAAAATTTCGGGAGAGGTTAATGCCTTTGACGCGAGGATCTTTCGCGCATAACATTGCAATGCGCTCCCACGACGATTGCGGACAGGCATCATTGACCAAAATGATCTCGAAGTTTTCAGTAATTTGGCTCAGTGTCTTGACTAAACGATCGTAAAGTTCAAACAGGCACTCTTTACAGCCATAAATGGGGGAGATAACACTTATCATAACAGACTCCACGTAACACCTTTACATGTAAATTAAGGAGCCGTCATTATACGCTTTTTCTTCCTAGCTTCAGCTTTAGCTCTTTTCACGTAGAGTGGATTTTTTTCAAAAACAAAAATCGTATATTTATCATAATTAAACTGATCAATGGGATCGGGCATATTGAAATCTTTCATCGCACGGTACATATCATCAATATCTTCAGGGATCACCATAAAAAAGACTTTTCCATCGGTGGAATCTCTTTGGTACCAGCGATCACTGGAGAGCCATTTGACCAGTTTCATACCCTCGGTTTCACTAAATTCAATCGGGCGAATATCGACCTCGCCATCGCTAAACACCGTATAAATATGCGAATCCCAATACTCAGCATAGCCAAAGTGAAGCCCTCTACTTTTAAGCTCCTCCACCAAAGCGATACGTTCATCGACAATGCCTCTCCACTCTTTGGGAGAGACATAATTCCACGAAAGTCCGAGTGCAATCGTCAAACTAAGCGATAAGATCAATTTGATAAAGAGTGAAAAGAAACGCCACATGATGACATTACAGACTAAAATCATCATAATAAACGGTGAAATGTAGCGAATGTTATTGCGCGCTGCCCACGCATGTTCATGCAGTGCCGTTGTCGAATACAAGATATAAATAATCGCAAATCCGACATACGAAAAGAGCACAAAAAAGCGCTCCGTTGCGCTCATTTGATAAAACGATCGCTTTACATGTAAAGCCGGTATAAGCAAAACAAAGGGATAAAGTGCAAATTTTAAAAGGGAGATGACCCCTTCAAGGGATGAAGCACGCACACCCTCGTTCCACTCCGCGCCAATAAAATTGAGCAATCCCAAAAGAGCATGTGCTGCGTGTACGGGTAAGATTTCAAGCGAGACAAGACCGGCATTGTTCGCGCCACCGGCTAAATGCAAGCTTTCTAAAAGGTTGAAATGTGCCATGGTGGCAAGCACCATCACAATACAGGCGAACGCAAAAATAATGATTCGTTTAATGGACAAAAGACGATACATCGCATGTTCAAACGTTTTAAGGCTATCCCGCGCAAAATAGACACTCAGAGTCAATGCTCCAAAAAAAGGTGCGACATAGTAGACCAAAAAGCGTACAGGATTGGCAAGAACGAGCAGATACAGCAAAATCATAAAGAGAATAAACGCTTTAATTTGCGTACTTTTACTGATCACATGGGGGCTAAGTTTGCGAAAAATAAACATAAAGGCAATCATAAAGAGAAAATACCACGTGTATGCGGCTTCTCCGTAGAGTTCTCTCAGATACATCGGTGAGTACCCAATGCAAACAACCACACTTCCCATAATCGAAGAGGTGCGAGAGAGCATAAGGGAGCGTAAAAAGAGGTAGATAAATACGATCATAAAGAGGCTGACTTCAAAGACCGTAAAGGCATGGGCAAAATAGCCATTTTTACCTGCCAATACCCAAGGAATCACTAAAAGCTGTTTGTAAAAAATCCACAAATCGTTATTGACATACCACCAATGGCTTGGAAAAAAACTTTCTGCAACCACCATCTCTTCGGCTAAAATATTGGCAATAGCGGCATCTGAATTAAAGAAAGCACGATAAGTTTTAAAAATATAAAAGCTAATTTCATAAATCACACATCCCAACAATATCACCGCCCCTAAAAAAGGTAAGTGCTTGTTAATGTGAGTGTGTAAAAAGATTCGTGGGTGCATGCTTACTCTTGATTGGACAAGAATTCTACGGTTTTTTGGTAATGACGGCTCTGGTCTAAGCCTTCGTTTTTAAGCTCATTCGTGTAGATCACCAAACGCTCATCGATCTTTGCCACGATCTCATCCATATCATCGGTTAATGTAATCAGTTCGACATCTTCAGGGCGAATCGTATGATGCTCTACAAGCGTGGTTGCAATAAAATCATAGAGCTTCTCCCAATAGCTTTTCCCATACAAAAAGATGCTAATTTTAGTAATTTTTCCCGTTTGTGTCAG
This sequence comes from Sulfurospirillum sp. SCADC, assembly GCF_000743525.1. GTDB lineage: Bacteria > Campylobacterota > Campylobacteria > Campylobacterales > Sulfurospirillaceae > Sulfurospirillum. Next base: position 24,583 of record NZ_JQGK01000022.1, read on the forward strand.
GGTTAACGCTTCAAAAAGTTCATCAAGCGTGCCAAACCCTCCCGGAAAGATGACATAGGCAAGGGAGTATTTAATCAGCATCACTTTACGGACAAAAAAGTAGTCAAAGGTAAGGTGTTTTGTGGTAAATTGGTTGCTTGATTGTTCATGCGGAAGATTGATATTAAGCCCAATGGATTGGCAATTTTTGGCATCAAACCCACCTTTATTGGCTGCTTCCATAATGCCTTTAGAGCCACCGGTAATGATGGTGTAGCCCTTTTTTCCTAATGTATAGGCTAACGTATGCGCATCGTGATAGTAGCGGTGATTGGCATGAAAACGTGCACTGCCAAAAAAGGTTACCGATGGTCCTAAGTCTTGAAGTTCATCAAATCCTTTAACAAAATCGGACATAATGCGAAGAACACTCCATTCATTCGAGTGTTCGGTATCTTTAATGTGCTGTTTCTCTTCCATAATCTTTTCTATCGCAATTTTTCTAAGCGTTCACGTTTCGTTCCAATCTCGCCGATTTGAACACCAAAGTTACCATCGACGATGACCACTTCACCCATGGCAATCACTTTATCGCCTACTAAAATTTCCAAAGGATCATTGGCTAACTGATCTAGCTCGATGACAGAACCTATATCCATACTTAAAACATCTTTTAAAAGCATCTTTTTAGAGCCAATTCGTACACGAATTGGAAGTCTGACATCTTTAATCAGTTCAATATTACTCATCTCTTCAGGACTCATTCCCACCACAACTTTTTTAGGCTCTTCATAGATATATTCTTCTCGTTCATCACTGACAAAAGAGGGGGCGATCTCCTCACCAATAAGCGGTATAAGCTCATGTGTAATGGCAAACGCAATGATGTCGTGAGAATTATGAACGGCTAAATTGTAAATAAAAAGCTTCTCATACCCTTTAAAATCGATCTGACTATTCGCATCAATGTACTCAATGCTATCAATGTCAAAATCTAGTTTCGGCATATTTTTCTGACTGCCAAGTGAGCGTGAAAAAGAGCTTAAAATATTGGAGATAATCTCTTTGGTCGCATCAAGATCTTCGGCGTCCATCTCCTCTTTTTCATCCCCTTCACCACCTAGCATCATGTCGCCAATGGCTGTTGCAATTGACGTTGCAATCGTAACACGCATTTTACCGCGTAGTTCTCCACCTACGGTAACATCAAGCTTTGCAAGGGGAGGACTGAGTTTGAGTTTACTCTCACCATTCTCCTCTTTGTTGAGTTCAACGGTAGGTGCGATGCCTGTTAAGCCTTCAATGGTAGAGATAACCTCTTGTTGTAATAATTGTACAAATGTATTGTTCACACCTTACCCCTGCTGCGATGTATCAAATGATGAAATTTTTGATTTACGAATATGTTCTAGCTCTTCGAGCGCACTTTTGACTTCATCTTTATCGGTTCGAACCAAACTCTCTATTTTAATCGATTTACGGAAACGATGCAAGCCAATCTCCGCTAAAAAGAGCTCTTTTTTATCAATCATCACAATGGCTTTATCATCTGCGGCACGATCCAGCCTGATAATGTCCCCTTTTTTAAGCTCTAAAAGCTCTCCTACGCTCAGTTCTGATTGCCCAATGATGGACTCAATAAAGACTTCTGCGCGCGAAATGAGCGTATTTAACTCTTTATTGCGACTTTTTTTTGCACTCGTTTCACCCAGCATAATATCACGGTTTGCAAGGCGTGAGAGAATCGGCTCTAAATAAATAACAGGATAGCATAAGTTGATCATACCGCTGGAATTGCCAATAATAATCTCCATCACGACCATGATAACAATCTCATTTTGCGAAACGATTTGAACAACGTTAGGACTCGATTCTTTGGTCTCAACCGTTGGATACATGTCGGTAATCGGAGCCCAGCCCTCTTTGAGGCGTTGCATGATAATACGCAAAATGGCATCCAGAAGATTGAGCTCAATGTCCGTTAACTCGCGGGTTGATTCATACGACTCTCCCAGTCCTCCCAAGAGTCTATCGATCATCGGAAACGCGATGGATGGGTTGATCTCGATGATGCAGTTACCATCCAATGGCTTAATCGAAAAGACGTTAAAGCTCGTTGGGCTTGGAAGTGACATCAAGAACTCACCATAGGTCATCTGATCAACAGAGTGCAGTTGAATCTCTACGATACTGCGCATAATCGAAGAGATCTGCGAAGCGAGATTTCTCGCCATCTTGTCGTGAATACCTTTTACGGCACGCAGCTGCTCTTTTGAAACACGATTGGGTCGTTTAAAGTCATATAAAATGACTTGTCTGGTGTCGGAATGTTCAACTTCTGAGGAGAGAGTATCACCCTCTTCTTCGACAACTTCTAAGAGTGCATCGATCTCTTCTTGACTTAATATATCAGCCATGGTTGATTCCCAACTGTTCTTTGATCTTTAGCAAAAGTTTTTTATGAATTTGAGAAATTCTTGATTCGCTAATCTCCAAAATCTCACTGATCTCTTTGAGGTTGAGTTCTTCAAAATAGTAGAGTTGAATGATCATCTGTTCTCGCTCATTAAAGGTTGTAAGAATGTTTTGCACCATCTCCATCAGTTCATCTTTTTCCACTCTTTGTGCCGTATCTTCACCTGAGAGGATGGTGATCTGCTCATTAAGAGACATAACAGAGACTATCATAGCACTATTTCTTGCTTCTGCTATTTTTTCAATATCTTCATTTAAAAGTTGCGCTAAGTAAGCATCATCTGGCTCATTTCCATGCTCGCCTAAATAGGCGGTGATTTCATGATCGACCATTTTGATGAGGCGTCTGTTGGCTCGGCTCATCGTATCTAAAGAGCGTAAGAAATCGAGCATTGAACCGTACACACGTTTTTTACCATACCCCCAAAAAGAGTCATTTTGGTCTTTATCATAGCGACGGGATAGTTTGATCATCTCCTCCGTTCCAATGGAAATCAGATCATTCACATCCACTGAGGCAGGAAGTCGTTCACGAAGGCGATACGCCATAGCACGCACGGCAGGAAGGTACTGCAAGACAAGTTCATCTTGCTCTTTTTTTATATTTTGGCGGTAAGGATTAGGCTGCTGCTTTTTTAGTAGTGTAGGATTCATTACTCTCCATTGAGCCTTTCATGATCTTATCATAGTGCTGGTTCATATTATCAATGCTTGCTAAAAGACTGTCCATCACTTTTTCTCTGTTCTCAAGCTCTTGAATAAAATAATCGCCAATATTTTCGTGATCTTTTTTGTCGAAAATAAATGTCGCCATACGATCAAAATCAAAGAAATTCATCACAGCCACATGGATAATGAGATAAAAAACCAACGTTATCTCTAACGTGTAAAAGAGTATCTCTTCTGGCTCTGAAAAATTCAGTATCGAAAACATCAATCCTATAAAAAATCCACATATTGTGAAAAAGTAGATGAAATTTTCTGATTTGACCATATAAACGCCTTTACAAAATGTATCTAAAATTGCTCAATAATACGCTTAAAAAAGCTTCCGAAGCTCTTATTCGTATCACTTTTAAGCACTTTTCGTTCCAATTTATAGACTAAATTATTGACAATGCGTTTCATATCCAAAGATGCCAAAGAATTGGGAGCATCGTTGGTAAAAAGTGTGCGTTGTTTGATGCTTTTAGAAATCAGTTTATCCTCAGGCAATTTACCAATCAAATTGAGTTTGAGTCCATTGCCAATATTCGCCATGGCAACTTTATTGATCTTATCAAAAATGAGTTGCGCCTCTTTTTCGCTTTTGGTCATATTTAAAATAACATGAATATTAGACTGTGTTTTACTCGTAATCTTAATGGTCGCGTACGCATCCGTAATCGCTGCAGGATCAGGCACCGTGACCACAATGACCTCATCGGCAGCCTCTAAAAAGAGTTGGATGTGCTCGCCAATACCAGCCCCCGTATCGATAATCATAAAATCAAGGTCGTTGAGCACTTTCGTCTCTTCTAAAAAGCGTTCAAACAAAAACTGCTCGGAGTATTTTAAAATCTCATCGCCACTTTCACCTGGGATCAGCAAAAGGTTTTTCTTAATCGGAACAATGACGTCTTTGAGTGTACACTCGCCTTTGAGTACATGTAAAATATTTTTATCAATGCGAACGTTTAGAATGACATCCAAATTTGCCAGTCCAATATCTGCATCAAAAAGCCCTACTTTATAACCATTGTTTGCAAGAATATTTGCCATATTGGCACTAACGGTACTTTTACCCACACCACCTTTACCACTTGTGATGGCAATAAATTTTGTATGGCTATGTTCGTTAGCAGAAGCTGCACCGACCAGTTCTTGGAGCTTATTCGCCTGCGTTTCCATGTTCACCTCTTTTTTTCTCAAAGCCATCTAAAATACATTCAACCAAAAAGTCACTCGATGCAGGGACAATGTCATCGGGAACCTCTTGACCAATGGAAAAATAACTTACGGGTTTGTCAATATCGTAAATCAAAGAAAATATCGTTCCAAAAACCTTCGTTTCATCAAATTTCGTAAAAATAAGCGTATCAATGTCTAAAAAAGAGAAGTTTTTATAGATCTCTTTAAGGTCTTCCAGTTTACTTCCTGCGGAGAGTACGAGGTTAACATCGATTTGCAGTTGTGAGCTTTGCAGAAACTTATTGAGCTTGATCAGTTTATCTTTATCGTACTGTGAACTTCCTACCGTATCAATCAAAATGACATCGCAATGGCTGAGCGACGAAAGCGCATTGTTAAAATCATTCGGATCAACCACATCCTCAATCGGCAAACGCATCATCTTCGCATACTGAAAAAGTTGCTCAACCGCTCCAATACGATACGTATCAAGCGTTATAATGCCCACTTTCGCACGCTTTTCTTGAATGTAGGAGTAACGTGCCGCAAGCTTGGCAATCGTGGTTGTTTTGCCCACACCGGTTGGGCCTACAAACATCATCACTCGCTTATTGCCTTTAGGAAGTTCCGTTTCCATGCGCACGGGAATGAGTTTGCGAAGCAACACTTGAAAATAGCGTTTGATCGTCTCAGAACTGTTTTTCATTTTGACAGGCATGTGCTCTAACGTCAGATTCATGATGTTTTCTAAATGATCTTCACCCATGCCACTGGTTTTGGCGAGTTTATAAATCTCTGAAAATTCGGAAGGAATCGCTAAATGATTGCGGTGGGGGGCTCGCTCTTCCCAGAACATCTCTTGGATGAGTTTGATTTTATCGGCGAGCTTATTGATCTCGCATTTGATCTCACCAATACCTTCACTGTTTTGAGCTCTCTCTGCTTGTTTTGAAGCGTTTGAGCTACCCATATCGCCTGTGGCTTGCGCAATTTGCGAAATCTGTTTGGCAGCTTCTGAGAGACTAAAGAGAACATCTTCGCCACTTTTGTATTTGGGTTCAACTCTGGGTTCTGGTTTTCTAGGAGCTGGTGCTGGTTGATCTTCTTCGACAGCAACAACCACTTCATAGAGTGCGGAAGTACTAATGGTCTTTTTGCGAATCTGTTTGGTGCTTATCACAAGCGCATTTTCACCGCAGTCTTGTTGAGCCTGTTTGAGTGCTTCTGCTGGTGTTTCTCCACTAAACGTATGAAATTTCACCTCTATCCTTTAAAACTTTTTAGCGTAAAAAGTGGAACGATAACCGATGCACGCTCCCTCCATCGAGGGTGGGGAACAATTAAGTTAGGTTGATTGATCTTTTGATTATCGAAAAATATTATATCTAAATCCAGCGTTCTTGGTCCATTTTTAAAGAGCCTCACACGCCCAAACAGATGCTCCAAGCGTAAAAGCACTTTAAGCAATGCTTTTGCGCTTAAGGAAGTTTGTAACACGATCACCGCATTGTAAAAATCGGGCTGATCCAAGTAGCCAAACGGCGGATTTTGAAACACCATGGAACTCTCTTGAACATAAAAACGCGGATCGTTTAACAATAGACGGTAGAGTTTGACAAAACGCTTCTTCACATCACCTTGATTGCCACCCAGTCCTATGACGGTTCGGTGCAAAAAATGAGATTTGGCACTTTTACATGTAGGAAAAAAACGGATGCGTTCTAACTTCACCCCATAACCTCTGCGCCGCATTTTCTCACAATAATCGTATCTTCGATTCTCACGCCAAACTGCTCTGGTAAGTAAATGCCTGGCTCAATGGTAAAGACCATATTTTCTTCGATAATGGTTTCGGAACGGACACTAATGACAGGAAGTTCATGAATATCAAGTCCGACACCATGCCCCGTGGAGTGAATAAAATAGGCTCCAAATCCCGCTTTATCGATGACATCGCGCGTCGCTTTGTCGATCTCTTTGGCTTTGACACCGATTTTGACCGCTTTCAGTGCGGCTTCTTGCGCGAGCAGCACTGTATCATAAACTTTCTGTTTCAAGGCCTCGCTGAAGCGTTGCTCTTTTTCAAAGTTGAACCCTTCATCAAAAAAGCTCGTGCGTGTGCGATCAGAACAGTAGCGCTGATACTTCACGCCCGCATCTAAAAGGACAAGTTCACCTTTTTGAAGTGTTTTACATGTAGGCAGTGCGTGCGGTTTGGCAGCGTTGGCTCCAAGCGCGATAATCGGCTCAAAACTGAGTCCTAGTTCACCGTGGTGTTTTAAGATCGCTTCTGCTTCAAAGAAGGCACGCTTTTCATCGATGCCCTCACCGTGAGTTTTTAAAAATTTTCCAAAATGGGTAAATGCATCTCGACCAAAGAGTGCCGCTTTCTTGAGAATTTCAAGTTCAGTTTCACTTTTGATGATGCGTTTTTGTTGCGAAAAATTGGGCTTTTTCTGAAACGTGATGTTCAGTTTTTCATTCAAACGTGCAAACACTTCCACATTCCATTCAGCAGGATTATACGCAAGGGTTTTAATACCACTTTTGCGAATCAACAAACGCGCTGTTTTGAGCAGGTCGCGCCTGTCGCCTTCCAAAACGGTTGCGTTTTTGATGATCTCCGAAGCCTCGGTTGTATACCGCGCATCGGTGATAAAAAAGGCTTCGCTCCCCAGTTTCAAAAAAACCGCATGGTCGCATGAAAACCCGCATTCAAAGTAGAGCGCGTTTTCATCTTGGAGAATGTAGTTCATCTTACGCTTTTGCTGCTTGTTGTTGTGCCGCTTGTGCTTTGCGAAGTGCGTCAAGCTCGCCTAGCATTTGCATCATCGAGATCATCGCAAGGTGGTAACCAAACGGTCCAAAACCACTGATTTGACCGGTGCAAACCGCTGCGGTCATGCTTTTTTGACGAAACTCTTCACGTCGGTAGATGTTACTGATATGCACTTCAATCGCTGGTAAAGCAACCGCGCTAATCGCATCACGAATCGCAATTGAGGTATGTGTATATGCCGCTGGATTGATGATGATACCATCGGCATCGCCAAGACATTCTTGGATACGATCCACAATTTCACCTTCTAAATTGGATTGAAAAAATTCGATTTCAAAACCATTTTGTTTTGCGACCGTCTCCATTTGAGAGTGAATCTCTTCAAGTTTCATGCCACCGTAGATGGTTTGCTCTCTGTGACCGAGCATATTAAGATTTGGACCTTGAATCACAACAATTTTCATGAGTTACCTTTTGTTTAAAATTTACTCTTATTATATCAATAGACTTCTTGCATAACCCTTGAAAAGATTCAAGAGTTTGTTCAAAGTGCGTCAATTTTTAAAACTCAAAATTGAGTCATAGCCGTAGCTATGGCGATGTTTTTAGTTTTAAAAAGTGGTGTGCTATGGACGATACTCTTTTTTCAATGGGTTATGCAAGAAGTCTCAAGCTTAGTTTAGGATACAATTACGCCAAAAAGGATCGATGTGAAACTGTTAATTGCAGACTTTGTAGTACCCTGCAACGCCTCTTTTGAGATCATAGAAAAAGGTGCTGTTGCTTTTGATGAAACCATCATTGATGTAGGACAGAGCGAAGATTTAAAACAAAAATATCCTCATGCAGAATTGATTGAAACACCTCCAAACAGTGTTATTTTGCCTGGCCTTATCAACAGCCATGTTCACCTCGAATTTAGTGCTAACCAAAGCATGCTTCGCTATGGTGATTTTATCCCATGGCTTCGCTCTGTCATTAAGCATAGAGAAGAACTGAGTGCTCTTGCGACAACGGAACTCATTACATGTAAACTTCACGAGATGCTTAAAAGCGGTACCACCACCTTGGGTGCCATCAGCAGTTTTGGCGCTGACTTGGAGGCGTGCTCTCAAACCCCTCAACGTGTGGTTTATTTCAATGAAGTCTTAGGCTCCGTTCCAATTGCCGTGGATGCGATGTATGGGGATTTTAGAGGACGTCTTGAAGCCTCCAAAACGTTTACATGTAAACGTTTTATTCCTGCAGTTTCGGTGCATTCACCTTACTCAACGCATCCGATTTTGGCTAAAAAAGCGCTTCAAATTGCCAAAGAAGAGGGGTGTGTGGTCTCCACGCATTTTATGGAAAGCCCTGCGGAGCGTGCGTGGATCGATGAAGGAAAGGGCGATTTTGAAACGTTTTTTAGTGCGTTTAATCCTCATGCAAAACCGATGTGTTCAAGCGTAGAGTTCCTTGAGCTTTTTGAACAAAACAAAACGCTATTCACCCACGCGGTACAAGCAACGCAAAACGAGCTAGAGATTATTGCTGAGCAAAAAGCGACTTTGACGCATTGTCCTGTTTCCAACCGACTTTTAGGCGTAGGCAAACTCGACCTTGAAGCCGTGCAAAAAGAGAACATCAACCAAACATTAGGAACCGATGGACTGAGCTCCAACACCTCGCTCAGCCTTTGGGATGAAATGCGCTCTGCCTTAATGATGCACGCTGAATGTGAACTTTCAAGCCTCGCTAAAACACTTCTGCAAAGCGTTACATGTAACGCTGCCAAAGCGTTGCAACTGCCATGTGGCGTGCTTGAAAAAGAGCGTTACAGTGACCTTATCGTGGCAACCTTGCCCCAAGCGTGTGAAAAAGAGGATGTGGCACTACAGCTCATCTTGCACACACACCAAACCCATTTAACTTTTATTGACGGAGAACAACCATGCTAGACCTACTTAAAAAACCTTTTATCTGGATAGGCGCCATTTTGGGCTACATCCAAAACCACTTTAAAGCGATGCTTTTTATACTGCTTTTGGTGCTCATTTTTGGTTCCCAAGAAGAGCTAAATAACCCCAACCTTGCGATCATCAAAATCGAAGGTGAAATCTTAAACGTTGAAGAGATTTTAGAGAACATCGACAAAGCAGATAAAGACGAACACATCAAAGGCGTGCTTTTACATGTAGACTCTCCGGGTGGTGCACTAGCCCCTTCCATCGAGCTTTCGATGGCGGTAAAACGTTTGAGCGAGCACAAACCTGTTGTAGCGTATGCCGCAGGAAGTATGACCAGCGGAAGTTATTACGCTTCCATCTGGGCCAATCATATCATCGCTAATCCGGGTGCCTTTGTAGGCTCTATCGGTGTGCTCTTCCAAGCGCCCAATGTAGCAGAACTGGCTAAAAAACTGGGCATCTCAGAGCAGATTATTACCGCAGGTGAGTACAAACAGATGGGTACGTTTACGCGTGAATGGACCCCAAAAGAGCGTGGTGCGCTTAAAGAGCTGATCGATGATGCGTACACCCTTTTCATCACCGACGTTGCCACGGCACGTGGTCTGAATCTTGCCAAACCCAATGAATTTGCCAATGCGCAAGTGTTTATCGCCAAAAAAGCACTGGGTCTTCATCTCATCGACGAAGTGGGCTCCATCCAAGATGCTAAAAATAAGGTCGAGGAGCTCGCCCAAGTCAAATCAGCCGTTTGGGAAAAACCAGATGCGATGGATAAATGGATGAAAAAATTAGAAAGTAGCTCCAAATTGCCTATATTTAATTTGATGGGGTATCTCAAATAATGAAACTGCCTTCACGCTCTCTAGCCTTTCTGCAATACCTCTACGTGTTTTTAGGCACCATGTCGATGGCATTTGCCGTCGTCTGTTTTTTGTCGCCCAATAATATGGTCACGGGTGGTGGCATTGGTATCGCACTGATTGTGCACTACCTTGTGACATCACTCACGCTTGGAACGCTCATTATGTTAGTAAGTGTTCCTTTCATCCTTTTAGGCTTTATCTATTTTGGGAAGCAGTACACCTTTAAAACCCTGCTTGCAATGTTTTCCACCTCATTTTTCACCGACCTTTTTCGAGAATTTTTGCACCTCAATCCACTCACCGATGATGTTCTGTTAGCTGCTGTTTTTGGTGGTATTTTTATCGGTCTTGGGGTTGGGCTGGTCATTAAAGGACGCTCCTCGACGGGAAGTACCTCGGTGGTGGGTGAAATCGTCGCAATGAAGAGTAAATTTAAAGCTTCAGAGGTGCTTTTAAGCATTGATGTCACCATCATGTTTGCCTATATCTTCGTCTATAGTGATCTTAAAAAAGCACTTTACAGCATGATCGGTGTGTATGTTACCGCTAAAGTTATCGATGTCATTCTCACCGGTCGCCCTTCTAAAAAAGTCGTTAAAATCATCTCTAACAACGTTGAAGCACTCACCGAACAGATCAGAGAGCGCATCGAAGAGCATGGTACGATTTTCACAGGCATTGGACTGCACCATCAAAAGCAAACCAAAACGATGATTTTGCTTACCGTAGAAATGTCAAAAATTCAACTGCTCAAGGACATCATCCGTGAGTATGACCCCGAAGCGTTTTTGATTATCTCCGAAGCTTCTGAGTTTTTGGGAAGAGACTAAAACACACTTAAAAGGATTTTTTATGTATGAACAAGCGAAGCAAGAAGCTAAGACATTATTACAAGAGCGTGCTAAGTTAAGAAATGTCATAACTTATTCCGAGCTTGCTGGGGAAATTTCATCTGCCTCTTTTGAAGCACATGATCCCAGATTATTTAGGCTTTTAGAAGAAATTTCAAGAGAAGAAAATGCTTTAGGGCATGGCATACTATCGGTTATTGTCGTACATAAAGATGGAGATGGGAAATCTGGTAAAGGCTTTTTTGAGCTTGCCAAGGATTTAGACCGTGATACAACAGATCTTCTGAAATGTTGGATTTCCGAACTGAACAAAGTATATGAGTATTGGAGTATATAGTCGACCCTGAAAAACAAG
>NZ_JQGK01000023.1 GCF_000743525.1 Sulfurospirillum sp. SCADC
TAAACTGCTATAATGTCTCGCTCCATAAACGTGCCCTCCACGGCTTTTTATGGAGTCTCAAGCAATTTTTAGACCCTTCTTCGCAACTAGCAGTTTGGGTTATATAAAGACAAATGCGCAATATTCTGATGATAGGAAGAAAGGTGAAGCTAAAGATTATATGACAGGGGCACAATTAGACCAACATCAAAGTCACGATTTAGATCATATAAAATCTGCTAAAGAAATACATGATGATGCCGGGAGAGTTCTAGCTGAAATTAAGGGAACCGAACTTGCAAATACAGAGACAAATCTGAAACCAACAACTGCTAAAAATAATCGTTCTAAAAAAGCCGACCCAATGGAGGTTTTTTTAGCTAAAAAAAATGAAAAACTAAAAAAAATAAAAGAGTTAGAATCAAAAGATAATTTACCTCCTCAAGAAAAAAAAGAATTAGAAAATATTAAAACATTAGCAAAGATTGATGATGAAAAAGCACGAGGAGCAGACAAAAAAGCACGAGAAGAGATAGATAAAAAGATAAATGGCGATTATTACGGAAGTAAAAAATTTATTGGGAATACTGCGATTACGGGTCTCAACGAAGGCTCTAAAATGGGTATGCAACAAGCTATCGGGCTTGTTATGACTGAATTTTTTACCGCTCTTTTTGATGAGATTTTAGATATATACAAAAATGGGTTTTCTGCTGGATTTGATAATGAGAAATTTTTAACTATTTTAAAAAAGAGACTTCAAACAATTGCTAGAAAGATAAAAGCTAAGTGGAAAGATGTAGCAATTGCTTTTAAAGACGGTTTCATTTCAGGATTTATCTCTAATCTTGTAACAACTGTTACCAATATGTTTGTAACAACAGCAAAAAGGGTAATCAGAATTATTCGAGAAGGAATTTATTCTTTGTTTAAAGCTATAAAATTATTGATTTTTCCACCAGAGAATATGACTTATGAAGAAGCAATGCACGAAGCTAAAAAAATCATCGCAAGCGGTTTGATCGTCACTTTAGGAGTCATAGCAGAAGAGTATATCGAAAAATTTCTCGCCTCAACTGGGGCATTGGCTTCCTTTTCAAGTACATTAACAGCAATTTTTGTAGGTGCTATTACAGGGCTTGCTATCATTATGACGGTTTATTATCTTGATAAACGCAAAAATGACAAAGATGCAATTAAGGCATTAATGACTCGAGCAGAGAATAGTATAGCCAATGGTGAAGCTTTACTTGCTAAACTAAATCTAGGCTATGTTTAATGAATGAACACGATAAAATCGCTACAAGATTAGCATTAATCCTTCAAAAATTAGTTTCAAAAGAGAGATTTACAATTGAAGAGCTATGTGAAGAGTTCAATGTCAATAAGCGAACCATTCAAAGAGATATAAATGAACGGCTTGCATTTTTACCTATAAAAAAAGAAAATGGGTTTTACTTTGCTGAGTCTTTTACATTTGGAGATCTAAGCTTTAAAGATATTCAGGCATTTGCTACATTATGTGGGATTAAGTCACTCTATCCTGCACTCACAAACGAGTTTATTGTCGATCTCTTAAATATTAAAACAAGTCAAGCCTATCTTATTAAATCCTTCAACCATGAAAGTATTACAAACCAACAGAAATCTTTTGAAACTATCTCTGCATGGATTCTCAAACACCAACAAATCTCATGTACCTATAAAAATAAACAAAGAGTTTTAAACCCTTACAAGCTTGTCAATATCAATGGTATTTGGTATTTAGGGGCAGATGAAGATGGTACATTCAAAACATTTACCTTTTCAAAAATGACCAATCTAAAATTTTTAGATACACAATTTTCAGAAAATCCTGAATTTATAGAATTTCTCAGAAAAAATGAAGTCACATGGTTTTCTAATAGTACATTTGATGTAACCTTGCAAATCAATGCTCAAGTAGCCGAATATTTTTTCAGAAGAGCACTTCTTCCTAATCAAAAGATTATTGAACACACTGATGAATATCTCATTCTCTCTACAAAAGTATCCTATGAAGATGAGCTCTTTAGCATCGTCAAATACTGGTTACCACATATAAAAATTCTACAACCAACGGATTTGCAAACTAAATTTGAAGGTATTTTACACGATTATTTAATTCCATCGTAACCTGCGTGATAGAAAATAATTCATTTAAATGAACCAATGGTGCTGATTGTAAAAATTTTCAATGTGCATTAAAGTGTTTGGACTTTTAGATCCAGACACACAATGCTCTCTTTGCCTTCATGAACAAATTTTTGCGCAAAGGTGCGGCACATACGCCCTGAGGCGCGTGAGATGTACTTTTGGCTGAGGTAGTTGCCCCGTTTTGACTCTTTGGTGATGTAAAAATACTCTTTAAGTGCGTGGTTGTCGCCGTTTCGTGCGGGTTGGAAAAACTCGTTAGTGTCTGCACTGATGATCGTGTTGCCCTCTTGAATGCCGGTGGTGGCATCGATGCAGTAGATCGCTTCGATGATCTCGAACTCTTTGAGGAACGCGAACAAATCAGGCTGATGTTTGTGCGTAATCGCTTCGATAATCGCGTGTGTGTAGGCTTTGGCACTTTCGATTAATATCTCTTTGCGTTGCATGGAAGATTTGACGTTTTGGGTGTGCCTTGCACCGATATAAGCAATTTTTTCATCCACAAGCGCTTTATCAAACATCGCTCCACTGGGTCTTGCGAACCAGAATCCTTGAAAAAGGTCGATGTCGAGTTTTAATGAACGCAAAATCTCTTCTTCCTCTTCCACCCCTTCAGCCAGCACGAGTGCGCCGATGTTGAAACACATATTGGCGATGGATTTCAAGATCTCTTTGTGGATGAAATTTTGATGCACATTAAACACAAGCGAGCGGTCGACTTTGACGATGTGAGGACGCACCGTGGAGATGCGATCAAAATTGGCATTGCCTGCACCAAAATCATCCAGAGCGATGAGAAAACCCCGATCTTTGTAGAAGTCACAGAACTGTTTAAGCCGCTCGCTGTCTTCGATCTGATACTCTTTGATCTCAATGACGATGTGTGAGGGCGGAATGCCAAAATCGTTTGCCAGTGAGCAAAAAGCAAAGTCATCAAAGCTTATCTTGCTATCAAGCAGATGCGATTCAAAATTGAGAAAGAGTAACAGCTCTTTGTTGGCGTCCAGCAGTGGTTTAAAGGTTTCAAGTGCTTTGGTACGCGCGTATTTGTCGAGTTCAAACGAGAGATGCTCTTTTTTGGCTTGGTCAAAGACAAAGATGGGCGAGAGCGGTTCATGGTGCTGATCGTGCGCACGCATCAACGCTTCAACACCGATGACTTTGGCACTGCGAATGGAGACAATCGGTTGAAAATAGATGTAAATAGCGTTGTCGTGAATGAGTTGTGAAACCACAAAGCCTCCTTTTTGGTCTATGAGGGAGCATTATAACACAGCGCTTTGGGCTTCATTGGTGAAAAAAAGAGCATATTAGTCCACGATAACACGCCACGCTTCGATCAGTTTCTCCAAAGACCATGCCGCATTCGCAGGACTGGTGGAGGGGAGTTTGATGATGCTTCTGAGGGTTGTTGCTTCGCAATATTTTTGGTAGAGTTTTTCAGCCGTTGCGCCGTTGGCGTAGATGTGTTTGATGGAAGCTTCTTGAAGCAGCGTTGTAAAATCCATCGGTACGACGTTTTTGATGCTGCTATCACTCGATCCTGTGATCTCACAGCTGTGAATGACATCCCAAATGGCAATGCGATGCTCTAGAAGCATCGCTTTTTTGGCTTCGATGGTGAGGGGAAGTGGCGTATTTGTGATGGCGGAAATGACCTTCCAAAAACGGTTCTGTGGATTGCCATAAAAGAAGCGTTCTTCACGCGACTTCACGGAGGGAAACGTGCCTAAAATCAGCACGTTTGAGTGGATATTATAAACAGGTTCAAACGTATGGTGCATGCTTTTTTACTTTCGAGTTCTTACAGAACTCTTTTTATAACGATTTTTAAGCAAAGCTTAAAAACCTACGCTATGCCGCTATGGCACTAAAGCTTGCCTCTAATGAGGCAGACAATTTCTTGCAGTTTGCAAGAAAATTATTAAGGTAAGATGAAAAAGTATAGCACAAACCTAGTGCGTGAGGTCTAGGTTTGGCGTGTATTCACTGGTTTTCACCTCAAAAAGTCCTAAGAGCGTGTGAAAGAGATTGTCCTGCGAAAAGCGCTCATTGGCTTTTACATGTAAAGCTTCATACTTTGCTTTATCGCTGAAGTAAAAGAGTGCTGGCACGTGTTTTTGATCCTCAGGAGCGATCATGTAGGGAAGTCCATGCAGATAGACGCCATTTTCGCCCAGAGACTCGCCGTGGTCGGAGATATAGATAAGGGTGGTGTCGTATTTGTCTTCATTGGCTTTGAGCAGGTTAATCGTCTCATTGATGATGTAATCGGTGTAGAGAATCGTGTTGTTGTAGGTGTTAACGATCATCTCTTGGCTGCATTTTTCCAAATCTTGCGTATCACAGGTTGGGGTGAATGTTTTAAACGTATCAGGATAGCGTTTAAAATAAGTCGGTCCGTGGCTTCCTTCTTGGTGCAAGACCACAAAGGTGTCTTTATACTGCTTGTCAATGTTGACTTGAAAGTCACGAAGCAGGACATCATCAAATCCTTTGCCCCCGTAGTTGATGACATCGCTCATGCGTTTGGCAACTTTTTTGTCGCCTCCTGAATTGTTGTCTCTCCAGAGGATGCGCACGCCTGTTTTGGCAAGAACATCCACGATATTTTCATACGACTCTTTCGCTTCGCTCCAATTGGCTCTGCCAAATTTGGAGAACATACACGGCACTGAGATCGCCGTTGCCGTCCCACACGAGGCAAAATTGTTTAAAAAGACGATGTCATCTCGTTTGGAGAGCAGTGGATTGGTCGGGCGAGCATACCCAAAGAGCGCAAAATTACGTGCACGAGCTGTTTCCCCTAAGATAAAGACGACCAGTTTTTTCTTCTCATGGATGGGCCTTGTTGCATCCATAGCAATGGCGGTAAAGATGGGTTTTGGTTTGATTTTACTGTAGGCAAATTTCACAAAAGAGGCTATGGGGTAGTAGGGGTTTATGTACATTTTAAGCTCATTATGGTTTCTAAAAAAGGAGCTGTAGGATTTGCCAAAATTCATATAAACGCCCATAACTATCAGGAGAGAGACAATCAGTACCAGCGCTTTTTGAGCAAACTCTTGGGTGAAACTTTCAAACCGTATAGGTGCTTTAAAGAGTACCCAAAGTGAGATGAGTGTGGCAGCCCCAACGTAAAGCAAAAGCTTGGGCGTTAAAAGATCACGTATTTCACCGCTATCGGTTTGAAAAATATTGGTGTACATATTGGCATCAATGATAGCCCCAAAGGAATCAATAAAATAACTGCTCAGCGCGCCTATAAAAATGAGTGCGACAAAGAGGATTTTAAAAAGTGTTTTGGAGGGTAAAAGCAGTATGAAGTTCAAGACACAAATAAAGATCAATGCCAAAACAAAAGGGGCACTGATGGCAATAAAATAGTTGTCTTCTTCCAGTGCGAAATAAAAAAGTTTGGAAAAAAACGTGAGGTTGTAAAGAAGTGTTAGCCCCAAAGCAAGGAGAACAATGGCTCTTTGGCTGTGGGATGTTAAAAGTTTAAAAGGCATTCTCTATCCTTAGTCTAAAATGATACGGATAGTTTAGAGCCTGAGTATGAATAGAAGATGAATTAGAAGTAAATGTGCGCGTGTGTTCCTTTATGCTCTTCACTTTCAATCGTGATGGAAAGATCATGCAAGTCCAAAATAGTTTTAACGATGGCAAGTCCTAGTCCGCTGCCTTGCGCACTCTCTTTGCTCTCTTGCGTGCGGTAAAACTGCTCAAAGACATGCTCAAGATCGGCTGTTTTGATTCCCATACCTTCATCTTTAATGCTAAGCTCATGTGCTTTTAACGTCACATGAATCGTGGAATTTTCGAGTGAATATTTGATGGCATTGTCGATGAGGTTGGCAATGGCGATTTTTAAAAGGGTTGCATTGCCTCTGAGGTTTTGTGCTTGCAGGGTTTCGACGATGAGGTGGATGTCTTTGGGTTCACACAAAGGGCGTTTTTCTTCGATGGCTTCAAGTAAAACTTCATCCAGATAGACCTCATGAAAATGTTTTTTAAGATCATTTTTGGTGTTGCTCGATAAAAAGAGAATTTTCTCGATGACTTCATGAAGCACACTGACCTCTTTTGCCACTTTTGCTAGAATCTGCTCATATTCGTGTGTGGTTCGCTCTTTGCGAAGTCCGACTTCGACTTCCCCTTTGATGATAGTCAGAGGCGTTTTGAGCTCATGCGAAGCGTTTTGCCCAAACTGTTTCACTTGCGCGTATGCGTGTTGCAGTTCACCCAGAAGTATGTTGAAGGTTTCGATGAGATCGTCTATCTCAGAAGCGATGTGCGATTTAGGAATGATAGAATGCTCCATCTCTCCTCGCATCGCTTTAGCGGCATTGGTGACATGTAAGACATTGGAGAGCGATGTGGAGATGAGCAGATAGGCTAAACCAAGGACGATCACGAGTAAAGCGCACAGCCCGATACTCAGCGTTGTGATCATCTCTTGGATTTGAGGCGTGAGATTGTCATAGGGAATGGCGCATTGCAAAAAGAGCATTTGGTACTCATTTTGCGCTAAAAACATGGTTCCGATATAGATTTTATGGGGGCTAAGATTCGGCTCAAAAGTGAGAGAAAAGGTGATTTCACCGGGTTGTTCAAAAATCTCTTGAATGATGCCAGGTTCGATTTTAAGGCTGTGCTCTTTAAGATCGCTTGAGCGCGAGAGGATCTGTGGGGCATTTGACATGCTGTCATACGCAACCACTTGCGCATACAAGAGAGGAATGGCAAACTCCTCTTTGACTTCATTGAGTGTAATCTCTTTGGTTGGATCTTCCTCAAAATCGTGTTTAATGTCTTTTGAAACGGTAAATAACGTCGCTTCAATGCTTTTTTGATATGACGTTTCAAGGGTATAAATGACCAAATAGCCAAAGCTGTAAAACAGAGCAGACAAAACAACAAAAAGTGCCGCCAAAAGGCGGAATCTAAGGCTTTTAAAGGGCGTTTTCATGGATCGAGTATCCTAAATTTCGGTGAGTTTTAATGAGTTTTAGCTCAAAATTTTTATCGATTTTTGTACGTAAACGGTACATGTAAACGTTGATGATATTGCTGTTGATGGACTGGTCACTGCTAAAGAGTTGCTCTTCTAAAACACGCTCTTCGATGATGGAGCCTTTATGGCGCATCAGATACTCCAAAAGGGCATACTCTTTGGCGGTTAACACAATGTCCTCTTGGGCGCGCGTCACCGTTTTGCTCAAAAGGTTGAGCTCCAAATCCGCCACTTTGAGAACAGACTCTTTGGCGTTATGTTTACGCAGCTGTACATGAATGCGCGCCAAGAGCTCTTCAAAACTAAACGGTTTGGTGAGGTAGTCATCGGCGCCCACATTGAGCAGACTCACTTTATCGCTGATCGTACTTTTGGCACTGAGCATAATGATGGGGGTCGCAAGCTTGTGTTCACGAAGCGTTTGGCAGACCTGATCGCCTTGCGCACCTCGCAGCATAATATCTAAAATGATCACATCGTAACTGCCCATTTGCGCTAAGTAGATCGCGTCTTCACCGTTGTCACATACATCGACGCAAAAGTACTCTTCCTCAAGTCCTTTTTTAAGAAACGAGGCGATTTTGGCATCATCTTCAACGACTAAAATTTTCATTTAACCCTCTTTAGAAGCTCTTTTTTTCACATACCCATCAATGCTAAAAATTGCCAATGCAATCCAAATCAGCACAAACGTGGTCAGTTTTTCGGGAAGTAAAACTTCATCATAAACAAAAATAGCTAACAAAAAGGAAACGGTCGGGCTAAGATACTGAAAAAAGCCTAAGTGAATTAACGAAATGCGTGTGGCAGCGGCGTTAAACCACAACAATGGAAGTACGGTGATGATACCAGCTAGCAGTAAAAGCCATGAAATGCCATTGGGTGGAAAGACAAACGCGTTTTGGTCTGTAGCAACAAGGTAACTAAAATAGAGCAGTGCCAAAGGCAATAAGATGAGTGTTTCGATGTAAAGCCCATTCATGGCAGGCAGGTTGATCTGTTTGCGAATCAGCCCGTAAAAGCCAAAACTAAAGGCTAACACGAGTGAGACAACAGGAATGGAGCCGAGCGTAACGATTTGATAGACAATAGCACCAAAGGCTAAACCAATGGCAACTTTTTGCCAAAAAGAAGGGCGATCTTTAAAAAAGATGATGCCCAGTGCAAAATTCACGAGGGGATTGATATAGTAGCCAAGGCTGGATTCTGCGATCATGTTGTTGCTTACCGCCCAGATGAAAACAAGCCAATTGATGGAGACTAAAAGGGCGGTGAGTACGAGGTATTTGATCTTGTGAAGGTCTCGAATGAGGAGGGTAAATGCCCCCAATTGACGGCTAAAAAGGATCATACCAAAGAGCAACACCACCGACCAGATAATGCGGTGTGCCAAAATCTCCATCGGTGAGACCGAAGCGATCAGTTTAAAATAGATCGGGATTAAACCCCAAAAACCAAATGCCATCAGTGCGTAGAGGTAGCCTTGTGCTTCACGAGAGAGATTGTTCATCGGTTCCAACTTGTAAAAAAGTGGTGTTATTATAGGGCAATGATGCTTACAGGTTGAAATTCTCATCAGGATGTCATGCGTATTTGTAATAAAAACGGTTATAATTCAAACCATAAGGAAAGAGAGGGAGTGGCAGTAAGTCTCAAAGTAAAACTTTTTATCTTTATGACCGCTTTGTTTATGCTCTTCTCTTTTGTGGTTTGGTCCTATTCTAAGCATGTTTTGGAGCAGATCAATGAAAAATGGGCTGAGCGGTTTGTCAAAAAACAGATTCTTTTTGACAAAAATCGTACGCTTTTACCTCTCTTGCACGAGATTGAGATTATCAAAGAGATGCTCAAGGAGCCGCACTGCTTGCCATGGCACATAATGATAAAGATCTAGTGTTACGCAAAAATGGCATCGCACTGTTAGAGGCGTATCGTTTAAAGTTTCAGAGCCAAAGCTATTTTGCGGCGTTTACACGAAGTGAAAACTACTACTTTAACAATGCCAAAAACAGTTACAGTGGGAAACAGCTTCAGTATAAACTCTCTTCTAGTCAAAAAAATGACGCTTGGTTTTACGATGTTTTGAGCGACAATCAAGCATACTACATCAATGTCGATACCGATGAATTTTTGGGCACAACGTACATTGGGATCAATTACGATCTGAGAGAAAACAGTGAACTCTTAGGCATTGTGGGTACGGGTATGGATTTTACCCGTTTTGTGCGAGAGTCAGTGGGCATTGAGCAAGAGGGGGTGCGAAACTTTTTTATCAACCGTTAGTTAGATGTTCAGCTAGAGCGAGATACTCACTTCAAATACGATGAAAATTTCAAAACAAACGAAGGTACCCATAAAAAAATTACAGAGCTTTTTACAAGGGCTGAAGATAAGGACGCTATTCGTGAGGCGATAACGTATTTAAGGGTGCATCCTGATGCCATTCGTACCTTTTGGGTTGAGTATGAAGGGTCTAAAAAACTTTTGGGGATGAGTTTTCTCCAAGAGGTTGAATGGTTCAATGTGACGCTCATTGATGAAAAAGAGCTAGAGATCGCCAAGGATTTTTCGATTTTCCCGATGCTTTGTCTGCTTTTTTTGGTGATTTTAATTTTTGTTGCAGGGGCATTGCATTTTTTAATTATCAAGCCTCTTGAAAAACTCAAATCCTCGATGCAACGGGTGGAAAAAGGCAACTACGCGGTGGATCTCTCCCCTTTAGGGAGTGCCGAAATTGAAGCGCTTTCCCAAGAGTTCATCAAAATGATCAGTTATATACGTGCCAATAACGTAACTCTCGAAGAAAAAATCCAAGAGCGCACCAAAGGGTTGATGCAAAGTGAAGCCAAACTCAATACGATTTTGACAGTGTGGATGCGTTTATCTACATCAAAGATGTTCAGTATCGTTATGCGTATGCCAATAAACGAGCGTGTGAGCATTTGGGCGTGAGCCTAGAGGAGATCATCGGGCAAAATGATGCGCTCTTTTTTGATGCCAAAACAACGCAGATGATTCATAAAATAGACGATGAGATGATCCATTTTGGGCATAAGGTGACTTCTGAAGATGTGTTTGTCCTGAAAGATCATACGGAGTCGATCACGTGTATTTCGACGAAAATTCCTCTGTACAACGAAGAGGGAGTCCTTTATGGTTTGTGTGGCATTTCGACGGATATTACCGAGCGCAAAAAGAGTGAAGAGCTGATCAAAGAGCTTGCGTATCATGACTCCTTGACGCATCTACCCAATCGAAGAATGTTCCAAGAAGCCTTTGCTGTGATGATCGCCCATGCCAAACGGATGAAAAAACACGGGGCACTGTTGGTGCTCGATCTGGATAATTTCAAACCACTCAACGACACACACGGTCACAATGCAGGCGATCTTTTGTTGATCGAAGTGGCAAAAAGGCTTCGTGCATGTGTGCGTGAGGTAGACTTTGTTGCACGTTTTGGAGGCGATGAGTTTTTGGTCGCCTTGCGTGATTTAGACGAAGAGGAGAGTGTTGCCAAAGCAGAAGCACTGAAAATTGCAGGTAAAATTCGTTTACATGTAAACGCTCCGTATGTGCTCGATCTTGAAGAAGATTCAAAGATCATTACGCATGAATGCAGTGCAAGCATTGGTGTTGCGCTCTTTAACCATCAAACACCTAGTAAAGAGCGCGTCTTTAGTGAAGCCGATAAGGCGATGTACCTTGCCAAGCAAAAAGGGCGTAACCGCATCGAATTTTATGAGGAGTTAGGATGATTAAAGTTTACGGCATTACCACGTGTGGCAGTGTGAAAAAAGCCATTTCATTTTTTAAAGAGAAGGTCGTTCCTTACAGTTTTATCGATCTTAAAACCACCGCGATCAGTGAAGCAAAACTGGAAGAGTGGCTTTCAAAACAGCCTCTTTCGATCGTTTTCAACACCAAGGGTACTAAGTTTAAAACGTTAAATCTGACCAAAGAGATCAGCGATGAAGAGAAGAAAAGCTGGCTTTTAAGAGAGCAACTCCTCTTCAAACGCCCCATCGTCGAGTGCGAAGATGGGGCGCTTTTGGTGGGATTTGATGAAGAGGTGTATAACCAAAAATTTAGTTAAGCAATCTATATGGTGAGAGAGCATTAAGCAAGGCAAAATAGGAATATTTTTTGCTTTCTTTTGTTAGTAGAAGCTTCTCATCATTTTAGCAATAAAAGGATACCTCATGTCTTCAAATGTCAGTGGAGTCGGTTATACTATTTTCATTCAAAGCGACTACTATGCTAATAGAAATCTTGAAATAGCCAATGCGATGCAATCGGGAGAAGAGTGGTCTTCCGATACAGATCTTGAAGCGTATATTGAGAAAATTAAAGAGAGCATTCCTGAGCTTAAAGCAGCGGATGATGCAGGGCTTGCCATTGATATTGTTATTCTTCCTGAAACAGCTTCTTCGACACTGAAAAATGCTGTGAATCAAACCACACAAAAAATGATAGACGATGGTGCAGATGAAGATGTACTTAAAAGCGTTTTGGGAATCGTAAAATACAACTATTTTAGCACAATAGATTTTGGTTCAAGTGGCGTTGCTAATGTTACAAATAGTTTACTCACATACGATAAAGATCAACTGAGTAATGTCTTGAATGTATTTAAAGATATTTACAGTTCCAATGGTGAACTATCGGCAGGATTAAGCCAATTTTCCGACTATTTGGATGCGATCTATTCAAGTCTAACAGATACATCAAGTTCCTCATCAACAACCACGACCACCGCATCTAGCGAAGAAGAAACAAGTAATGATTTTGTTGAAACCTTGATACAAGAGCTTGAAAACAGTGAAGAAGGAACAACCACAGGCTCCGAAGAGCTTACTAAAAAGCTCTACAAAGATTATATTAAATCACTCTCTTCAAATCTTACAGGTGGATTGCTACAACAACACAGTTAAATCATTCCCCTTTAAGTGCGCTTTGCTGTTGAGATAAAAAAGGCTGCTAAGAGTAAAAAAGCGCCTGTCAGACGGTTTTGAATCTGAATCGCGCGAATCGATTTGATGACGTTTTTCAAGCGTGAAGCAAGGGAACTGTAGCCTGTCATCACGATGATGTCTACGCAAATGAGCGTCGAACAGATGATGACAAATTGCCCTAAAAGTGGTTCATTGGGGTTGAGAAATTGGGGGATAAACGCCACCAAAAAAACCGTCGCTTTGATGTTGGTGAGGTTAATGAGTGTGGCTTGAACAAACGCTTTGGAGGCTGAAAAGGCTTTGATATTGGCGGTATCATCCGGCAAATGAGGTTTTTCGATGAACTTCATTACCCCTAAAAAGATCAAATACATCACACCGATCCATTTGATGATGTTAAACAGCAAAAGTGAGCTCATAATCAGTGAACCAAGTCCTATGACGACCACAAAAGTTTGCACAAAAAGCCCCATTTGAAGCCCCATAATGGCGGCATAAGAGCGCTTCAGCCCGTATTTGAGTCCATAGTTCATAGAAACCACCGCACCCGCTCCTGGGGAGACACTGATAAGAATCGACGCGACCAGCATCGTAAGCCAAATATCTAACTGCATAAAATGTCCTTCGCTCAAGCATTTAAGATGGCGTATTGTAAATCAAAATGGCTTAGAAGTAGTACATTTTACAAAATAGTGAAGCAGCACCAAAGGTGCGTGGGCACTCTGCCGAAGAGAACCCAGTGTTAACGTAGTCTTTAGAGCTTTGCTTTAAAGGCGTGTAAAGAGTTCTGGAAGAACTCTATTGATAAAAGAGCGTTCGTGTGGTACAATCTTCGCGAATGTTACAGGAGAGACGATGCTAGCTCGAATCACGTTTTTTGCACTCTATATCAGCCTTTGTGTCACGATAATGGCACAACTGTTTTACTTCTCATCCACGCGTGCATTGACGCCTCAAATGCTTACATGTAAAGAAGCATTAAGCGCATTGGTAGGACTTCCCGATCTTGCGCTTGTGGGTGAAGCTCACTATGTTCGTCACCGAAGTTTGAGCGATGTTTTCTCCTATTTTAATGAATCGCCCGAACTGTTAGAGTATTTCCCATCCACTTTTGTCTATCAGTATGCTCCAAATTCTCAGCCTTCAAGGATAGAACGTGATTTTTAATATGAATTTTTTACTGCTGGATTACGCGATTCGCTCTTTGATGCGTCGGTTTAGCAAGAACTTTTTTATCTTTTTGATTTTAAGCCTGCTGATTTTTCTGCTCGCTTCAGTTTTGATGATCGCGGATGCGATTAAGTTGGAGCTAAATTCGACGCTGAAAACCTTGCCACAGATCACTTTGCAGCGTTTTATCGCCGGTAAACAGAGCGATGTGCCCATTGCACGCGCGGAAGCACTTTTGGACATCGAGGGCATTAATGCAGTGACGCCACGCGTCTGGGGCTACTACTATTTTAAACCCGCAGGCGTGAACTTCTCGGTCGTTGGCATCGACGCGTACGAAGAGCAGTACTCCCCAACGCTCACACTTCTCACACAACATTTCGATATGAAATTGCTCGCCAATAAAGAGAGCATGATCGTCGGTGAAGGGGTTAAAAAAATCTTAGCCGAGAACTACTACAGCGACTTTTTTAACTTTATCACGCCCAAGGGAGAGTGGAAAAGAGTGCCCATTGCTGGAGTGTTTCATTCCGATCTTGCTTTGGAGTCGAACGATCTCATCATTCTTCCGAAAAAACTCGCCTACGCCATTTTTGGCATGGAGGAGAGCAAAGCCACCGACATTGTGGTCAAAGTGGCGAATGTCAAAGAGATTGCGACCATCGTGCAGAAAATCACGGCGCGTTATCCGGATATGCGTGCCATTACGCAAGATGACATTAGGGTGAGTTACCAAAATATTTTTGATTATAAAAGTGGTTTTTTCCTCTCCCTTTTTAGTGTCTGTGCGTTTGCTTTTTTTATCATCATCTACGATAAAACCAGTGGATTAAGCTCGGAAGAGAAGCGGGAAATCGGCATTTTAAAAGCGATTGGTTGGAGCAGTGATGACATTGTGAAAGAGAAGTTTTACGAGAGTTTTATCCTCTCGTTGGGCGCTTTTTTAGTGGGCATTTCTTCCGCACTTTTTTACGTGTATGCACTGCAAGCACCGCTACTGCGAAACCTTTTCATGGGCTATTCTGAGCTCAAGCCCACTTTTTTGCTTCCTTTTAGTTTCAATCTTTCCATGGTCATTTTGCTCTTTTTACTCAGCGTGCCCATTTACATCGCCGCAACCTTGATTCCTTCGTGGCGCGCTTCAAGTTTAGATGCGGACGAGGTGATGCGATGATAGCGCTTAAAGATGTGTGTAAAAGCTTTATGCAAGGCGATGAGAGCGTGTTTGCGCTCAATCAAATCTCTTTACATGTAAAGCGTGGCGAGTGTGTCGTGCTCAAAGGTAGTAGCGGAAGTGGCAAGAGTACTTTGCTCTCTTTAATCGCGGGACTTGCGCAACCCAACAGTGGCGAAGTGCGTGTCGATGGCAGGGAAATTTCAAAATTACCTGAGCGTTTTAGCGCCAAACTACGTCGCCAAAAAATCGGGTTTATTTTTCAGAAATTTCATTTGATTCCGCATCTGACTGCCCTTGAAAATGTCATAACGCCTCTGATTCCTGAAAATCTTTCGCTCTCTCTTTTGGATGAAAAGGCCAAAACATCGATGGAGCAGTGCGGCATAGCGCATAAAGCGTCGATGCGCGTGAACCGCCTCTCTGGAGGTGAGCAACAACGCGTCGCCATTGCACGCGCTTTGGTCAATCAACCGCTGCTTATTTTAGCCGATGAGCCGACCGCCAATCTTGATGAAAATCTCTCGCGTGAGCTGATAGCGCAGTTTGAAAAGCTTAAAGATAAAGGCATTACGCAACTCATTGCAACGCACGATCCGCTCTTTTTTGAGCTTGGGTTTGTTGATCGCATCATCGAGATCAAAAACGGTGAACTGGTATGAGTTTAACGCCTGAGATTATCGCGCTTTTAACACTGGATGCCATCTTTTGCTTTTTGGGGTTGGTTGCATGGGTCGTGGCATTTCGCATCGCGTTTCACTGGAACGCCAAAGCAACCACACCGTTACAATACACACTCTCCAAACAGAGCTATTTGGGTGCGATCATCATCAAGTACATCTTTATGCTCAAACTGCCACTGTTTGCTTTTTTTATCTACACGACCGACACGCTCTCATCCATCATCGCAGGAGCGATGTGTGCTGCAGGAGTGGTGAATTCGGTTGATTTTGGGTTGTACTTGACTGTGTTTAAACTGCTCAATCTCTATCTTTTTGGCTTTTGGTTACTCTTGCATTATGCCGATGTCAATGATGAAAAACTCCCGTTTACGCGGCTGAAATTTGTTCTGTTTTTGTTTTTTGCATTGCCTCTTTTTGCGGAAATTGCGCTTGAAGTTTCGTTTTTCTCTAGCCTCAACATCAGCAAAATCGTCAGCTGCTGCGGAACACTCTTTTCTGCGGCAAGTGATTCGTACATGTCACTGCTTTTTGTGGTTGATGGATATATTTGGGTTGGGCTCTTTTACGGCTCTTTTGGCATCACGCTTTTGGCGTATGGGCTTAAAAATCAGTTACTGTTGATTGCCTCCAACGCACTTTTTCTCATCGTTGCAATCATCTCCCTGATCATCTTTTTTAGCACCTATGTGTACGAGCTTCCGACACACCGTTGCCCGTTTTGTCTGTTGCAAAAGGATTATTATTACGTTGGGTACGCACTCTATACATTCTTGTTTGCCGGCACATTTTTTGGGATGGGAGGAGCGGTGTTATCGCTTTTTTCCAAAGAGAAGATACGTTTTAGCAGGCTCTCTTTGGCGTTTAATACGCTCTATGTGCTTATGATCTCTGCGTATCCAATGGTTTATTTTCTACGCAATGGAGTTTGGTTATGAAGCAAAAAATCGCTGTTTTTATTCTCATACTTTTTCCCCTGCTTGCGCTGGGTGGGCTCTTTTGGTTTTTACATGTAAAGCATCAACTGCCCACGCAAATTGTCAATAAAGAGAAAACGCCTCTCGAATTTAAGGACAATACCGTCACTTGCGCGCTGTGCAACATGTACCTTGTGGGTAAAAAACACACAGCGCAGATCATCACGAACGATCTTAAAACGCACTTTTTTGACGACATTGGGTGTGCCATTTTGTGGCTTAAGGAGCAGAAGATTGACCCTGAAACCATTACATTGTGGGTCTTTAGTACTGAGAGCAATCGCTACATTGATGCCCTCAAAGCGTCGTACACGTTTACCGAAGAGACACCGATGCTCTATGGTTTTGCCGCCTACGAAAACCCAAAAGAGGGTATGATAGACTTTACGGAGATGCGTCTTCGCATGCTCAGAGGCGAAAATATGAGCGATCCAAAAATAAGGCAACGACTGAAAGGACACTAAGATGAGAGTAGCGATCAGTGGGGCAAGTGGTTTTGTGGCGAACGCGTTGAAACAGAAATTTCCTGATTTTGTGGTGATTGAGCGCAAAGATGATGTGGAAGCGATCACCCATAAACTGAAAGATGTCTATGCGGTGTTTAACCTTGCAGGTGCGCCCATCGCGGCAAAATGGGATGAAGCGTATAAAAAAGTGTTGTGGGAGAGTCGCATTGAGACGACTAAAAAGCTTGTAGCAGCGATCAATCAAAGCGACGTAGAGCATTTCATTTCGACCTCTGCGGTGGGCATTTACCCCAGTAACGTGCCTTGCGATGAGCAGACGCTAAAATTAAGTGAAGATTTTTTAGGACATCTCGCCCTTGCGTGGGAGAGAGAAGCGCAAAAATGCACGAAACGTACGACCATTTTACGTTTTGGCGTGGTTTTGGGCGAGGGTGGAGCGCTAGAGAAGATGTTGCCTGCGTTTAGGATGTTTCTTGGAGGCATCATCGGCGATGGCAGAATGATCACCAGTTGGATCGACATTGACGATCTAGTCTCGATTTACGCGTTTGTGTTGGAGAAAAAATTAGAAGGTATTTTGAATGCCACCGCACCGCAACCGCTCACGAACTACCACTTTACGAAAATACTGGGCAACGTGTTGCATCGACCAACCTTTGTTCCAGTACCATCTTTCATCATTAAAATGCTTTTTGGCGAGGGTTCAACGGTGTTGCTAGAGAGCAAAGAGGCGTATCCTAAAGCGCTTTTAACCCAAGGCTTTGTCTTTGCGTATCCCAATTTAGAGAGCTCGCTTCGCAAAATTCTCGCTTAGCGTCTCTCCAAAAACAGTCGGATGCCTAGAGCGATCATCACCGTTCCCGAGATGGCATCTAGGCTTTGGCGCACGCTTCTTTTGGTGATAAAATTATTCGCAGAGACAATTGTATAGATCAAAAGCCCCAGCCAAAGTGTTCCAATGATAAAGTGAATGAGCGCCAAAAAGAGCGACTGCGCAAGGGCTGAGTGCTCATGTGAGATAAATTGTGGCAGAAATGCCATGTAAAATATGATCGCTTTTGGATTTAAAATGTTTGATAAAAAGCCCTCTTGCAGTGACGTCCAAAAGGAAAACGGTTTTTTCTCCACCGCTTTTTGGTGCATCTTTTTGGCATTCCAAAAGGAGCGAAGCGAGGTAAATCCTAGCCAAAGCAGATAAAGCGCACCGATGGTTTTCAAAAGCATAAACGCCGTAGCCGAATAGAGTAAAATCGCTGAAATTCCCACGGCAGAGAGTGTTGCGTGCACAAACAACCCTAAACAAATTCCTAAACTAGAGACCAGCCCATCACGAGCGCCACCGCGCAGTGTGTTGCGAATGACGATCATCGTGTCCGCCCCTGGTGTCATCGTCAGCAGGGTAATTGCA
Source organism: Sulfurospirillum sp. SCADC (assembly GCF_000743525.1). Classification (GTDB taxonomy): domain Bacteria; phylum Campylobacterota; class Campylobacteria; order Campylobacterales; family Sulfurospirillaceae; genus Sulfurospirillum. Next base: position 18,000 of record NZ_JQGK01000023.1, read on the forward strand.
ATTAAAAATGTCCAAAGCTCCAACGGCATCTTTTTTCCTTTTTACATGTAAAGACTCAAATCTCGTAAAAGCCCGTATTTTAAGAGTTTTAAACGAGATGTTTTTGATATATTTCAAAATTTTACAGCAAAAGGGCTAAAAAGATATTGACTTATTATTTGAAAACGGTTATCATTTCAAAAACAAAAAGAGGTGATCGATGTCCGAAGCGCATTCAACCCTAACTGAAATCAGCCAACGTTTTGATAGTGAAGATTTGACACTGCTTGCCAAACATCCGGATCTTCACTTTACGATTAACAATTACGAGCTCTTTACGCACCACGTTTTCAGCCGTGTCAAGCGTCAAAATCCTGACAAATCGGTCACGCAAGAAGCGGTGCGCATTGTGATTAAAAGCGAAGAGTGTGCAGAGGCATTGCATCTGTATCCGACTTGGAAAATGATCGAGGGGCGCGTTGATGTTGAGGCGTACGAAGAGATCAGTCGGGCGATTGATGTGCTTGAAACCCAAGAGTGCAAACACATCTATCTGCTTTTTCCCAGAAGTGCCAATTTTAGAAAACATGTGCCCGTGCGTAGCCCCAAACTGGATGCGCTTGGGCTTCACTACACGCTTAAATTAGTTCCGTATACCATCTATTAAATCTTACGAAGGAGAAATGAGTTTATGAAAACAGCGGTCTTTTATGGAAGTACGAATGGCAATACCGCCGATGCGGCTTCAAAAATCAAAAAACGTCTTAATGCGGATCTTTACGATGTCGGAAAACTCAACAGTGGCGATGAACTTGCCCAGTACGATATGCTTATTCTTGGTACGTCCACATGGTACGATGGTGATTTGCAAGACGATTGGGAGAGCTTTATAGCGCATCTTAAATCAGCCGACCTGAGTGGTAAAATCGTTGCACTGTTTGGTATGGGTGATCAAGAAGGCTATGGCAGTGATTTTGTTAATGGTATGCGTTTTATTTACGATGAAGTAATCGAAAAAGGGGCGAAAGTGATCGGTTCATGGCCGATTGAGGGGTATTCATTTGAGAGCTCAAATTCCGTCATTGATGGCAAATTTATAGGTCTAGCGCTCGATGAAGACAATCAAAGTGATCTCACCAAAAGTCGGATTGAGTCATGGTGCGCCCAGTTGGAAGATGAGTTGAAGGCAAGTGCATGAGTGCATGTGACATTGCTTGCGCTAAGCCAAATAATGCGGCGAGTCCAAAGTCAAAAAATGTCGAAAAACCTGAGCAAAACAGTGCTAAAAATGCGAAAGAGCGCCTGCTTTTTTGCAAGTGCACCTGCTAAATGAAAGAGGAGAAGGCACCTTGCCTTCTCTTTATTCTTGCACCATCACCTTGTACGCGTAGTAAAAATCTGCATCATAGCCTTCAATTTTACATTTGATAGGCTCTTTACAGCTAAGCCACTCTTTTTTTAAAATGAGTGCTACATACATCTCTGCATCGTAAAAACGAAGTTCGTAGTGTTTCAATTTTGGCTTGGGAATCGCAAAGGTGTAGATGAGCTTTTTAGCTTCAAATGACGCCGAAAATTCACTCACACGTTTCAGATCAAACTCATCTTTACCATCGGACATGTGGATAAAATAGCTGTACGGCTCCAGCGTCCTAAAATGATCTTTTTCCATAAAAGCAATCTCGTCAGGATCGAGCTTTTTGTTTTTGTTCTTGTCGTAATCGTCCATCAGCATCACCGAACTCATCTCATCAAAACGCCATGTGATGATGATCTTTTCAGGTAAGACCTGCACATTGGTGTCGATAAAGACATGCGGATGTGCCATTAAAAACGTGCTGAGGCAACAGGCGTAAAAGAGGAGTCGTACCATTTAGACAAGCAGTAAAATAAAGCCAAGAGTGAGCATAATCAAAAGGCTGATAGGCTCGCTGTAGGTGAGAATCTTAGGGCTTTTGGTTTGAAAACGGTTTTTGGTAAAGACCGAAGCAATGGCAGTCAGGGCGATAACACTGCTCATGCCCAAACTCATGCTGAGGGCTGCTAAAAACCCTAAAAAATAAGCACCTGTGTTGAGTGCAAAAATAAAGATCGTAATAGTACCAGGACACGGAATGATCCCAGCGCTTAAAACCACGCCCCAGTCGGTACTTTGGGATTTTGGTGAGCAGGCAGAACAGTTACATGTAAACGGGTGCGCCGAAAAAGCGACGATTTTGGGTGTGCGTTGTAGCGCCCTGATTTTCTGCCAACTCAAATAGCCTGCAATGCCAATGATCATCAGCGCTGAAAGCTTGGTTGCATAGTAGGTGACATCGGTAAAAAAGGCATTGAAAAAGAGATCAAAGAGGGCGTAGATGATGAGTGTGAGTATAAATGCCGCAAAGGTATGCACGATGCCTATCAGCGCTGCCATGCTGATCGCTTTGGTGTAGCGGTGTTTGGAGGCAAAGAGGTATGAGCTTACCAATGCTTTTCCATGCCCAGGCCCTGCAGCATGAAGCAGACCGTATAAAAAGGAGGTACCTAAAAATAGCGCGTAGGCGAGGAATGTGCCTTTTTCTCTGAGGCTATTCATCGTTTCTTGGATGGTTTGTTGCAGATGCACTAAACGCGATTGAAGCCATGAGAGCGAGGCTGGAAGTGCTTTGGCTTGTTCTTCTACGATGGGCGGCGTGACCTCTTTTTGGGGTGGGACTACTGGCGCGGCATTGGTTTGTCCATGCACGCCATCGGTGATTTTGGTAAAGGCGATGTGGTTAAAAAGGTTGAATTCCATCGCAAACGGTTTTGCAATCGTATGGTCAACGCGGTGGATCAAAAATCTAAAATACTCCTCTTTATCTTCAATCGTAAAAGAGATTTCATCTCCAACGGCGACCTCTTGGTTTACGAGAGTGGTGAAGCGAAAGGTGAGGGTGTTGTTCTCTTGCCAAAAAGCTCTTTTTTGGATCTGGATAGGAATCTTCTTAACATCAGCTTGCGCCTCTTTGCCACTCACATACTCTATGGTTGTGAGGTAATTTTTTTTGGAAATGTAGTTTTCTAGGATGATGCGAATGCGCTCTAACTCATTGGGATCAAGTTTTTTATTGTGATTTTCATCGTAACGCTCTAACAGTGAGGTGATAAAATCTTGACTAAAATTCCATTCAAAGGTAATCGTTTCTATTTTTGAAGGCACACCCTCCATCGTGATCGCCACGGTAGCAGAGGGCGTATACAGCGCGCACAAGGCACAGGCACCCAGTTGAAATGGAAGGAAGAGAAAAAGTGTTACAATGAATTTTTTGACCATGATTAAAAAGCCCTTGTTGACATAGGATTGAGTAAAAACCAAATTCCCAGCGCGATGATACACAAAACACCCACAAGGCGCAGAGCCCAAAACCAGCGTGGATGCACTACGATGGGACGTACTTTGTGAATACTGTTAACCGCTAGACCTGCGAATGAGATGGTAAGTCCCATCCCCAAACTCATAAAAACAGCGGCGATGATGCCGATGCCGATGTGCCCTAAAGTGATGGCAAAAAAACAGAGCGTAATGACGCCCGGACAGGGCACGATGCCTGCTAAAACCACCACGCCAAAACGGCTATTGTGTGGCTGAACGTGCTCTTTTTTGATGTGGCGTGAGCGCCATACATCGTAAAGCAGCCAACAGCCCATCAGCACGATGATTCCGCCTGAAATTTGAAACAGAGGAGGATTGACTTGGCGAAAAAGTTTCATCGCACTGATCTGAATAAGATAGGTCGCGACCAATGTGACCACAAGGGCGGAGAGGGCATGCACAATGGCGATAAAAAAGCCTATTTGAAAGACATGGGAGCGTTTGGTAGGATTGGCTAAAAGATAGCCTGCCACAAGCGCTTTTCCATGCCCTGGTCCTATGGCATGCACGACACCATAGCCAAAGGAGAGGGCAAAAATAAGCAGCATCGGCAGCAGGTTCCCCTCATCAATCGCTCTAAAATGAGCAGAGAGTTCGGTGTTAAAATAGCGATTGGCTTCGGCAAATGCCATAGTAAGGGAAGAGAGGGTCATGGTAACTCCAATGAAATGCGTACAAAATTCTAGCAAAGCTTACATGTAAAACAGGTAAACAGAACACCGTTGCCTTATCGTGGTGCGTACATAATAATGCCAACCCCCACAAGCGCAATCGCTCCGCCGATGAGGTCATAGGTATCGGGCACAATGCCGTCAATTTTCCAGCCCCAGAGCAACGAAAGGGCGATAAACACACCGCCATAAGCGGCATAAACACGCCCAAAGTTGGCAGGTTGTAGGGTTGGAATGACGCCATAAAGCACCAAAATGACAGCACCCATCAGCGCATAAGAGAGACCTTTTCCCTCTCTAAGCCAAAGCCAGATGAGATAACCGCCGCCAATTTCAAACACGCCTGCGAGAAGAAAATAGCCCAGCGATTTTGCATACTCCATCCAAAGCCTTTCGTGTGGAAAATAGAGCTAATTTTAGCGAAAGAATGTAAACTAGTGGTTAAAAAGTGTCTGATAATTTTTTAAACGAAACTGCGGAGTGATGCCACTTTGCTCTATAAAAGGGGTAGGATCAAGCCCAGCAAAAAAACCATACTCTTCGACAAGCAGGGTTTGCAATCCTGCGGCACACGCACCTAAAATATCGGTGTGCAATGTGTCGCCCATCATCACAATACGCTCTTTGCTGATCTGCCATTCATCGTGTGCCCTTTGGATGGCGTATTGAAAAATAGCATCAAAAGGCTTTCCAATAAAGCGCATCTGCTCAAAAAGATGATCCTCTTCATTGAGCGTATAAAAGCCAGGTTCTTTGGAAAAACAGTGATTGCCGCGTGGTGCAGTGATGTCAGGATTGGCAATCCAAATGGTTTTAGGCTTTACATGTAAAGAAGCTTTCCATTTTACATGTAACGCTTCATCCCATGTCGTAGTGCTTAAAAATAAAAAAGCATCGCTGTGTAAAAAGCGCTCATCTTCATGATCAACGCATGGCAAAGGATGTTCCAGCAGGGTCGTATTTTGGGCGATCACACCCCATTGTGAGGCACTGTTTGGAAGCAGATGGTGCCACAAAACTTCCCGACTGGTAATGATTTCCAAAGCCGTAAAATCAAACCCAAGTTCACGAAAGAAGTTCACCAAAACCTCTTTAGGAACGGAAGCCGAATTTGAGACGATAAAAAAAGGTTTTTGATGTTTCCTTAAGGTGGCAATCAGCTCTTTCGCCAAAGGAATGGCATGCGCACCCACATTTAAAATACCAAAGGCATCGAGGAAAAACCCATCACCGCTGTGCAAAAAAGTGTTAAGCGAATCAATGCGCGTGGATGAGGTTGGAAAGTGTGCTTGCGGAAGACGATGGCGAATCTTTTCGTAATGGGCAAATGCCGCGTGCGTTTGAAGAGAGTTCATATAATGGCATTTCGGATTTTAGCGGAGAAGGCTTCGGAGAGAATCACCGTTATAAAGATGAGCAATACAATTAAAATGACTTGCGGCCAAGCTAAAACACTCAGCGATGCTTGTAACTCCAATCCAATGCCTCCTGCTCCTACCAGTCCTAAAATGGTTGACTCACGAATATTAATATCCCATCGAAAGAGCGAAACCCCTATAAACGTAGGTAAAATTTGAGGAATAATAGCATAATCCATCACCTGAACAGCGCTTGCTCCGGTGGAGGTGAGTGCTTTAATGGGTGTTTTATCGACCTCTTCAATGGCTTCATAGAGAAGTTTTGCTACAAATCCAACGGAGCGAAGCGCGATAGCGATAATGCCTGCAAACAGTCCCGGCCCAAAAATGGCGACCAATAAAAGTGCCCAGATCAAAGAGTTGATGGAGCGTGATGCGACGATGATAAACAGCGCTATGGGGCGTACAAAAAAGCGTGATGGCGTGGTATTATGCGCGGCTAAAAAAGCGATGGGAAATGCCAAGATAATGCCAAACAGTGTCCCCAAGGTTGCAATATTGAGGGTGTCCCATAATGGTTTTAAAAGAGCAGTGATGTAGCTCCATCTTGGTGGAAACATACGATCAATCAGATCGGCTGCTTGCGTTGGAGCATCTAAGACAAAAACCCATAAGGTATTTTGTGTCATAGCCTGCCAGCAGAGCATAAAAAAAGAGAGTATGAAAAGCCAGGAAAACCATCCCATCCATCTCTTAAACGTCATGCGTTGTTGCCAAACCTTTTTGGCGGAAGTCTCTAAATGAGCCATTTGCGTACATATCCTGAGGTGTATTCGCAGAGAAAAACGATGAAAATGATCATCAGCAAAATAGCCCCTGCAGAATCATATTCATAGCGCTCAATCGCGGTATTAAGCGTCGCTCCAATGCCTCCTGCTCCCACGATTCCAATGACCGCTGATTCTCTAAAGTTAATATCAAATCGGTAGAGCCATAAACCAACAACACGGGGCGTGATTTGAGGAACAATGCTGTAATGAATCATTTGTAACCAAGATGCACCCGTTGCTTTAAGTGCCTCAAGCGGTGCTTTATCGATATTTTCGATCTCTTCAGCCAGCAGTTTTCCTAGAAACCCAATGGTGGCAAAGGTAAGGGTTAAAAAACCTGCAAAAGCGCCAAAACCAAACAGTGCCACTAAGAAAATGGCAACAATGATCTCTTGCATGGAGCGCGAAATGGTAATGAAAAAACGACAAAGAAAATAGAATGGTTTTGTTGAAATATTGGAAGCAGCGCCCATCCCAATAGGAATGGAAAAGAGAATGCCCACAAGGGTTGCCGTGACACTCATGGTCAGACTCTCGATAATCCCTGTTTGAATATCACTCCATCGGGAGGTAAAATTAGGATTTAAAAAGCCATCCACAAAACGCCAGCCACGTGTTAACCCGTCTAACATACGAGGGAAATTAAGATCAATGCTTGAAAAAGCAACGCCAAGGTAGAGTAAAAAGAGCACTAAAAGCGTCCAGCGCCACATGGGACTGGATACCATAAAGTGAGGCCTGTTCCATACGTGTGCTTTCATATGGCAAGTTCTAACTTTGTTTGAAAGTTTGGTACAGGAGCGATGGAAACTTCTTCTTCGCATGCAGGGGTGGTATTCCACTCCTCTTTTCCATAAATCGTTGTTAAAACCGATGCGTTAAGCGCGCTAGGGGAGCCATCAAAAACGATTTTCCCTGCCTTTAATCCAATAATTCGATCCACATACGTTTGGGCTAAAACAACATCGTGAATGTTGATAATCGCAGGAAGGTTGCGCTCTTTGCAGATCTCTTTAATCAGTCGCATGATTTGTCTGGAGGTTTTAGGATCTAAACTCGCTGTAGGTTCATCAATGAGAAGTAAGGATGGTTCTTGTGCCAAAGCGCGTGCAATGCCCACACGTTGTTTTTGCCCGCCGCTGAGTTGATCGGCTCGTTTGTTGGCATGTTCAAGTAACCCCACGCGCTCTAAGTATCCAAACGCTTTTTGAAGCAGGGGTTCAGGAAATTTACGAAAAAAAGATTGCCAAAAAGAGACGTAGCCTAAGGTGCCTGAGAGAACATTTTCCATAACACTGAGCCTTTCGACAAGTGCATACTCTTGAAAAATCATTCCAATGCGTCGTCGTTGCTTGCGAAGCTTCGATGTTGAGAGCTGTGTAAGCTCAACATCATCGAGGTATATCGCGCCATGGGTCGGTTCAATCAGACGATTGATGCAGCGAATCAATGTTGATTTTCCTGCACCTGAGGGACCAATAAGTCCAATAACTTGCCCACTGGGAACGTCAAAACTAACGTTATCAAGGGCAAGTTCACTGTTTTTATACTGTTTACTAAGCTGTTGAAGAGAAAGCACAAAAATCCTTACTTACATGTATAACTAACACCCATGGCATCGTCGATTTTACGGACCACATCCCAGTGTTCTTTAAAAGTAATAGGAATAAATTTGGTTTGATTGGCACTGGCAAACTCTTTAAGAAGCTTGCTTCCTTCCCAATTATAGGTAAAAAAGGCTTTTTTGATTTTTTCTTGAAGTTCAGGTTTGAGATTATACGCCATACCGTATCCTGTGGTGGGGAAGGTTTGGGATTTGTAGATGCTCACTAACTGCTCTTTTTTCACGACATTACGCTCTAACATACGCACCAAAACAGAGTTTGCGATAGAAGCCGCTGGGTAATCTTTGTTGGCAACACCTAAGATGGAGTTGTCGTGTTTACCTGAAAAGACAGGTTCAAAATCTTTCTCCGCTTCCATTTTAAACTCTGCTTTTAAAATAGCTGAGGGTGCTTTATAGCCAGAGTTTGATGTTTGTGAAGTGAAGGCAAGTTTTTTACCTTTAATATCCTCAACTTTTTTAATGCCAGAGTTTGGATACGTAATAATTTCCATCTCATAGCCATAAGAGTTGTCATTGCCTGCCATCATCGTGAAGGGTTTAAAGCCTGCACATGCAACCGCAATGGGGTTTGAGCCAGTGTTAAACCCTGCTACATGTAAACGACCTGCACGCATCGCTTCGATTTGAGCGGCGTTAGATTGGACGGGGAAGAATTGAACTTTTTTGCCCGTTACTTTTTCCATATGGACTAAAAAATCGGCCCATACATCGGCATAGACAGCAGGGTCTTCCACTGGAGTATAGGCAAAAATTAACGTTTGAGGGTCGATCTGCTTGGCAGGATCGGATGGGGTGTCTGCCACCATATCACCGTCTTTGTCTTCATAGCGACTGTCTAATTTAAAGTCGGCAAACGCGAGGGTTGAGCAAAGGGTGGAAGCTAAAAGAAGAGAGAGAAAACGTTTCATAGTAAGGGTTCCTTTTACACGATAATTTTAGAGTAAGACTAGCATTGTGAGATTACAGATTGGTTACATATAGTTATTGATAATTACTCTCAAATTTACGTAGTTTTAAGCTAAGTTAACCTATTATTTCAATAACAATTATCAAAAAGGAGAAGTTATGTCAGCAGTTCTTGTCATAGGTGGAGATAAAATCGATTCAATAACGTCTGTTTTGCAAGATTTCTCTTTTGAGAAAGTCACGCATTGGGATGCAAGGAACCCTTCAGTGGTTAAAAAAGAGATTCCTCAGGATGTCACATTGGTGATCATGCTCACCAACTTTTTAAATCACAACGCGATGAATAAGTTCAAAAATGAAGCCAAACGCAAAGCGATAGAGTTTATCTGCGCGAAGCGAAGTGAGAGCTCCGTTTTTTGTGAACTCTGTAAAAAATACAATCCAAACGGCGGTTGTATGTTAGAAAAATAAGCGTTTACATGTAAGGTCATAACGTGCATTATGACCTTATGTTTCGCTACTAAAGGTTTTGATATGTCTCTTCCAACCCTCTCGCATGAGCATCTTCTTAATTACGATGACATCTGCAAGATCATCGAAAAACAGAATTTTTGGGTCGAATATGAGCCCATCATCGATATGAGCAGTGGCGATATTTTCGGTTATGAAGCGTTGGCTCGTTTTGTCATCAATGGCAAGCAGATTCCGCCCACGCCGATCTTAGAGGTTGCGCATGAAAAGAGTGAACTTTTCTTCCATTTGGAGAGGGCTCTTAAAATCATGCAACTCGCCCATCGTCCTCATGAGGGCATGCTTTTTGTGAACATTGACCCGCATAATTTTAGCGATAGCGATAAGATTCGTTATTGGCATACGCTTTTTCGCGATATTCAAAACCTCTGCATTGAGGTTACGGAAAATACGGGAGATATGCAGGTTTCACTTCTCTCTTACTGTTTGGATGAGATTCAAAAAAGTGGGATTCCCATCGCGCAAGATGACATCGGCAACGATCAAAAGCCTTTTTGTTTTGATTTGACGAAACGCGCACAGTTTTTAAAATTTGATCGCACATGGCTGTTAAAAATCAGAGCGTGTGCCGATTATCAAGAGATCCTCAAAGGGTTTTTAGCGTTTGCAAAAGCGCAAGGTAAAAAAAGCATCCTAGAAGGGGTTGAGAGCGAAGAGGATTTTGCGGTAGCAAAGGCATTAGGCGTTGATTTTGTGCAAGGATATATCTTTAAACACTTAAACATCAGCAGTCAAAAACTCTCCTAAAAAGGTTAAACGCTCATGCAAAAAGTGTTTTTAGCGCTTATTTTTTTCATCACAATCACACACGCATCTTCGAATGATTTTGTACTGGAGCTCATTCAAAATGATCTCGAAAAAGCACTCAATCTGTGTAAATTTCACTCAAAGTTTCCA
>NZ_JQGK01000024.1 GCF_000743525.1 Sulfurospirillum sp. SCADC
TTTACTTGTTTTTCAGGGTCGACTAGATAGCAATAGCCTAAAACCACCATCTTTCCTCCCTTTTCTATCCTGCTTCAAAATTGAAAGAGCTGAAATTTCAAACGTTAGATTTTGAGGTAAAGTTACTCTAATTTTATTTGACTATAGTGGAAGAACTTGCTTTTAACTGGAGAAAAATATGCCAAATAAAATACCTTTATCGGTCTTAGATTTAATCCCCGTAGGAGAAGGCTTTACCATAGCGCAAGCCATAGAAAACAGCACAAAACTAGCCCAAGCGGTTGAAGCGTTTGGGTTTAGTCGTTATTGGGTGGCAGAACATCACAATTTTAGCGGAATTGCTAGTGCCGCAACATCGGTCGTATTGAGTTACATTGGAGCAAAAACTCAGAAGATCAGGATAGGTTCTGGCGGAATCATGCTACCAAACCATGCCCCACTCGTTATCGCTGAACAATTTGGAACGTTAGAGTCTTTATATCCTAATAGGATAGATCTGGGTTTGGGAAGAGCTCCGGGAACGGACAGACAAACCATGCTTGCCCTTAGACGTGACATACACAATGACGGTTCAGACTTTCCGATGATGCTTGAACAGTTGCAATACTTTTTATCAGATCAAGCGGGTACAAAAGGGATCAAAGCAGTCCCAGGATACGGGCTCGACATTCCCATCTGGTTGCTTGGTTCGAGCACGTTTAGTGCCCAATTAGCGGCAGAAAAGGGCTTGCCTTTTGCGTTTGCTTCACACTTTGCACCCGATGCAATGGAAGATGCCATAAAGCTCTATCGTACGAACTTTAAACCTTCTTCACAATTAAAAGAGCCTTATATGATCATCTGCATCAATGTCGTCTGTGCTGAAACAACCGAGCAAGCCCACTACTTAGCGACAAGTGAACTTCAAAAGTTCCTGCATCTCCAACGTGGCGATAATAGTCCGTTAAGTAAACCTACACACGATATGAGTCGTTTATGGGAAGCGTGGGAAGAAAAAAGCATACGACATAAAACACGAGAGTCCATATGGGGAACGCCAGCCTTTGTGAAAGAAAAACTGGAAAGCCTTGTTCAGAGAACAGGAGCTAATGAAGTGATGATAAACTCCATGATCTATAATCCAGAGGAGAGAATAAAATCGTATGAGTTGATTTCGAAAGTTTGGTTTGAGTGAGATAGTTCTCTGTAATTGCCTAAAGTTTATCCCACCCAGTACCATCATTCTCACCTTGAATAAAAAAATCGTTTATATTGTGAGAAAAATTTGCTTTTACTTGTTCTCCACTCCCTTTTGTTATTAAAAGGGAATATTCTTGAAACAATATTCCAGGACCGTATGCCATCCTTGATAGTTCCTGACCATGTGAGATTTCTTTTAGCTCTAATTGACCAAACTGAAGATATCCACAATCATTAAAAATTTTTTCAACATGATGATAGCTATATTCTTTGTCAAAAGTTACTACATTCGATACAGCATTCCAAGAAGTTAAAGGTATTCTTACGGCTATTTCTAATGATAATTTGATAGGCTGATGTGGTTTGACAGATAGAGGTAAATTGACTTCACTACCATTATCTTGATAAAATTTTGGATTCATTCCTAAAAACTTACCATAATAGTTTTTGCCAGTTTTTGTATCTATTTCATGCGATTTATACATGATATCCCATGATGTAATTGACGCTTCTTGGAAACCTAGATTATTTAATATTAAATTGTATTTTTGTTTATATAGGGCACCATATATATCATCAGAGAAAGCTAGTTTGTTAAAAACAATAGTTGCTTGTCTCATATCTCGACCAATTTGTACAACTAGTTTTGATTTCCTTGCCTTTTCTTCGAATATAATACGTTCTGTGTGCATTTCATTTGTTCTAATGTGCCCAAATATACCAATACTAATTGCTATAAGTGATACTATAAAACTAATAGATCCCAATAATAAACTTAATTTTTCATATTTACTAATATAATACTCCTATAACATTCTTGTATTCAGATTAAAAAATAGGGCTTGTACATGTAAAAGCACCATCATCCCGCTAAAACCCCAACAACCTCGACTTCGGATCACCTTTTTGCGTATTAACTCCCAATACCATACTCTCATAAACGGCCTCGGATTTTAAACCGTATTCAACCCTTTGTTGCTCGCCTTTTTGGTTGTATGTCATACATACAGGTACAGAACGGATGCCAAAATGCTCACTTACTTTTGGGGCAGCATCGAGATCACATGTAAAAAAATCGACCTCAAAGGTTCCCTTTTGTATGACGCGCTCTACTCTTGCGTGGGCGATTTTGCATTGAGTGCAGTGGGTGGTGTAGAACAGAAGGAAAAAAGCACGAGGGGAAGGCTCGTGTAAGCGTTTAAAAACAGTGGCTTCATCTAAGGGTTGCATCATTTTAAGATGTGCCCTACTCGTTTGAGATAGTAAACGCTTGCATAAGGTACGAAGAAATTTTTTACATGTAAAGAATTTATGATGGTGTCACATTCGCCTACATAGACTTCGATGTTCACACCTTGCTCTTTCAAAGAGCGTAAGCGTTCTTCATCCCATGTATAGTTTAACAGTTCACCTAGCTCTTCAAGAGTTCCTTTTTGAAAAAATGGTTGTATATCAAACGTGGATAGATACACACTATTTTGCATAAAATTTTGTGTATAAAGGTCACTGTTTTTGGAAAAGGAAAGGGTTTGAAGCTTTTTGAATTTGGCGTCTTTGTCCCCGAAAAAGGCAGGAGAGAAGAGTTGCAGGGTGTCGATGCGCTCTTTACATGTAAAGGCATATTCAAAAGCTTTGATGGCTCCGTAACTAAAACCAGCGACGGTGAAATCGCTTTGGTTTAAGTATGGTGTGAAAAGCTCTTGCTCGTTTGCAAGGCAAAAGCCACTAAAGAACTTCATCGATGATGGCTTTAAGGCGTACTTTGGAGATGCTCTCTACACTGTAGAGTTCGTGCGATATTTTCTCTAAAACGCTGTTCATCCCTTCTAGGAAATGTTCGAGCTCTTTTTGGGCGTTTTCTAGGATGATCAAAACATCATTTTCATACGGTATGAGCTTTTCGCCCATGCCATAGACTTCGACCATCTCTTTGGCGATGGTGGTCGCGCGCTCTAAATCTTCGGTGGCATTGGTAAATTTTTCATTGTAAGCGATTTTAGTTGCGACCATGCCTGCAAGGTAAACCTTGATTTTGGAGAGCATTTGCGTCTTTGACTCGATCTCACGGTCGATGTCTTTGAGGCGGTCATTGACGATGGTTATTTTGTCAAAGTCTATCTCAAACCAGTACGCACACAGCGCTTTTGCGGCTTGGTAGAGTGCTTGGATTTTCTTCTCTTCGTCGGAGAAACTGAGGACTTTTTTCTTACCCATTAAGACTTTTTGGCGCACGGCTACAAAGTCGCCCAGCTCTAGAATGGTTGAGCCTCTGCGAAGTGCGTTGATGGCAGCTTCGTTGACAAAGGTTGCCAAGGCTGCGCCACTAAAACCAACGCTCATATTGGCGAGGGATTCTAAGTCCACTTCGGTGGGTTTGTTGCGCATGTAGGCTTTTAAGATTTCTAAGCGATCATTTTTATCGGGAAGAGAGATGAAGATGCGCCTGTCAAACCTGCCTGAGCGAAGCAGTGCCTCGTCGATGATGTCGATTTTATTGGTCGCGGCGATGACGATGACGCCACTGCTGTCTTCAAAGCCGTCCATCTCGGTGAGCAGTTGGTTGAGGGTTGATTCGCGCTCATCGTTGCGCATGCCACCGCGTGCGCGTCCTACAGCGTCGATCTCATCGATAAAGATGATGGAAGGGGCATTGGCTTTGGCTTGGGAAAAGAGCTCTTTTACCCGCTTCGCACCCATACCCACGTAAATCTGCACAAAGGTCGCGCCACTTTGGTAGAAGAATGGCACACTCGCCTCGCCTGCGACGGCTTTGGCGATCATCGTTTTACCCACGCCTGGAGGACCTACTAAAAGCACACCTTTGGGAAGCGTGATGCCATAGCGTTTGTAACGTGCAGGATTCTTAAGAAAATCGACGATCTCTTCGAGCTCCTCTTTGACATCTTGGATGCCTGCCACGTCTTTGAAGCTCACGTTGGCTCTCACGGGTCTGATGATGCTACTCATAAAAGGATCGTAATTGGCGTAGGCTTTTTGGTTGGTCTCTTGCTCTTTTTTGACATCTTCCGCGCGTTTTTTGCGTGCATAAAAAACAAGTGCAAACAGCAGACTTCCAAGCATACCCAAAATGATCAAATCTTCAAAAAATGGATTGGAGCGTTGTACTTCAATGGGCACTTTTTTAAGTAACGCACCAATGTCGATGCCATCTTTGATGATGACAAACTCGTCATTCATCCCATAAAGAAACACTTCGTTCTCTTCGACTTTGGCTTTTTTGATGCTTCCGCTGTCCAAAAGTGCGTGATACGTCGGCAGATCAATGATCTTAGGCGTAATGCGTAAATACCCAAAAGCGAGCAGTACTGCAAAAATGCTGAGTGCCATTAAAGAGAGCATCAGTTTTTGGGATTTAAAAATGCGCATAGTTTGCCTCCTGTTGAATCTCGTAGTTTTCGAGAGTAACCCACTCTTTAAGCAGGTCGCGATTGCTTTGGATAATGACTTTGTTGAAAAACTGGTCGTAGCCGATGAAGTGCTCATCTTTGTACTCTTCGACGAGGACATTTAAAGGTATTTCACTCTTTTTTTGCCTAAAAGTAATGTTTTTCGACGCTACAAGCGTTTCGATGCTCTTAAGGCGCTCTTTGGCGACATCGCCTTTGACCTCAGGTTTCATCGTACTAGAGGGCGTTCCATCGCGTTTGGAGTAGGTAAATGCGTGCAGATGCGTGAGGGGAAATTGCTCCAACATGGTGTACGCTTCGCTCCAAATCTCATCATTTTCGCCTGGATGTCCGGTGATAAAATCGGTTCCTAGCGCAAAGCCTCGCTCGCTCAGTTCTTGAAAAAGCTCCAAATCACGTTTGACATTATTGCGTCTTCGCATGAGTTCTAGCATGCGCTCCGAGGTGTGTTGAAGCGCTACATGTAAATGGCGCTCAAGCCACGGTTCGTTTAAAATCTCGCGAAAACTCTCATCGATCTGCACAGGCTCGATGCTTCCCAAACGAATACGGCGAACGCCTCGAATGGCGCCTAAGCGTTGCACGAGTTTTCCAAGGGAACTGCCTTTGTCTTTGCCGTAACTTCCGATGTTTGTACCTGTGAGCACAAACTCACCGTAGCCATTGAGGGCGAGTTTTTGTACTTGCTCGATGATCTTGCTCTCATCTTGACTTCGCGCATTGCCTCTGACGTAAGGGATGATGCAGTACGAACATCTAAAATTGCACCCCTCTTGAATCTTGATAAACGCTTTGGTTTTGCCTGTGTATTCGTGCACAATGGTTTCGTCCAAAGAGGTGAGATCGCCGATCTCATAAAACGGAGTTTCGTGTTTGAGAAGGGTGTTGATCTGCGCTTTTTCGGAGTGTCCCATAACGCCAAACACCTTGTTTTGGCTAAAAAGGCTTTCGCCTTTGCTGATCGCGCCACATCCTGCGAGGATGACTTTTTTGCCCTCTTTGGTGGCGTGGTTGATGTAACTTCGCACACCTGTGTCCGCGCCATTGGTCACGGTGCAGGAGTTGACGACGATGATCTGCGCTTCGTTTTCTTCTTCGGTCACTTCAAAATCGCTCAGATTTGCCATCATCACCTGCGTATCGTAGATGTTGGTACGACACCCGAAGGTTTTAAAAAAGACTTTTTTCATCAGGACTCTTTGGTGCATCCGGTGGAGATGAGGGGTGTTGTTGCTGAGCAATATTGATATTGTGTGTTTGGTATGCGATGGTGATGTCCTCTTCTTGATTAAACGCATCGATGATTTCGCAACCGATGGTTCCACGAAGTGCAAGTGCTGCGTACGAATTGGTCATGTACCAGCAGTTGATACAAAAGCCCTGTGGCTCGACAAAGGAGAATATGCGAGGCTCAACATTGGTGTTTTTGAGGCTGTACTGATTGCGCAATAAGTTGAGCTGTTTGCGTGCAATGTCAGTGTAGCCTTTGGCGTATTTTTTCGTAATTTCGCGCGCTAAATGCACTGCTTTTTTGTGATTGGAGTCAAAGGTAATGTAGATGTTTATGCCATCCCAAACCGTACGCATCGTGCCGTGGGTGTAGTTGGAGATGACGGAGGAAAATATAAGGTTATTGGGAATGAAGAAAACCCTTCCTGAGCGTGTGTTCTCTTGATACGATGTGAGCGTAATGTCTTCAAGCAACGTCATGCGAAGCAGCGAAATATCGATGATATCGCCAACATACGAGAGTCCATCTTTTTTGACTTTGATGCGATCTCCCACGTGGAAACTGCCACCAAAAATGATGACCATCCAGCCTAAAATGCTCATAAACCAGTCTTTCATCGCAATCGCGATACCCGCAGACGCAAATCCTAAAACAGTGACAAGGTAGGAGACATTTTCGATGTACGAAAAGAGCAAAATCAGCAAAATGAGCGTGACGTTCAGAAAATTGATGATCTTATTGGCGGTGTAAAAACGCTCATTGTCCTTGATGTAACGTTTGGCAACAAATTTGAGTAAAAGCGTGATGACAATCACCACAATAATGAAAATACCGATGTTAAACGCCCGTTTCATCTGCAACGTAATGTCTTGGGTAATGCGTATACTTGCCTCGTCCACTTTCTTTACATGTAAAGAGTAACTTGTACTCGCAATCTCTTGGGCAGCGATAAACGCGTTAAGCTCTTTTTGCGCCTCATACACCATATCTTCGTTCGTGATAATCGGCTCAATTTGGTTTATCTCTTCAAGTAGGACGAGTTTTTCTCTGAGTTTCCCCACCAAAAAGTCCAAACGATCAATGCGTGCATGGTAGTCAGCACTCTCTTGTTTGATTTTTTTAATGTACGAAAGTGCGGAAATAATCGCAAAAGGGTTGGTGATCTTAGGGTAACTCTCTAGCTCAATTGATTCAACCATCTTGCTAAAGGGTGAGTTTTTAAACTCCTGTAAGAGCTCGATCTGTTTTTCGAGAGATTCTTGTTTGCTCACCAATCGTTCGCGTTTTTCAATGGACGCTTTGTCTTTCGCATTTTTGATTTTTTTGACTTCCGCATCAACGGTAGAGAGCTCTTCGATGAGTTTTTGGTAGCTTAAGTAGTTGCCATAGCGCTTAAACCATAAATTGTCTTTAATCGCTTCATCAATCGCCGTGATTTTTTGACGAATTGCCTCGATTTTGATGCTCTCTTCGAGCTTCGATGTTGTGTTGGTTTCGGCTAAAAGAAGGTTACATGTAAGAAAAATAAGCCACAGAATTTTTTTAGGCATGAAACGCCCCTAGCGCTTCAAATACATCGGCTTTGGAAACGTTATGGCGCATCTCATTGCCACCAATTCCCTTGGCTAAGATAAACGTAATGGTGTCATTGGCACTTTTTTTATCCAAGAAAAAGGCATCGTAAAATGTCTCTAAATGGTTGATAGCATAGTGTGTTGGCAGTTCGTAATGTTCTAAGAGTTTTCGGACGCGCCCTGCTTCAATGGCAGTCAAAAGTCCTAAGGTGTACGCAAGTGCATTTGCCATCACGATGCCTATGGCTACAGCTTCTCCGTGTAAGTAGGTCGTGTAATGGGTTTGGTTTTCGATGACATGGGCAAAGGTGTGTCCGTAGTTTAACACCGCGCGTATGCCCTGCTCTGTCTCGTCTTGTGAAACGACGTCAGCTTTAATGGAAATGCTTTTATGAATCGCCAGTGTAAGATTGGCTTCTTCGCGCAAATCGTGCGTTTCTAACCACTCAAAAAAGGCTTTATCAAAGGTCACTGCCATCTTGATGATCTCCGCCACACCCGCTGCAAATTCGCGTTTAGGCAATGTTTTAAGAAACGCGCTATCGCAATACACGGCGCGCGGTTGCCAAAACGAACCAATAAGGTTTTTGCCATACGCGTTGTTAATGCCCGTTTTACCACCCACACTCGCATCCACTTGGGCTAAAAGCGTGGTGGGAATCTGAATAAAATCAATGCCTCGCTGGTAGATCGAAGCGGCAAAACCTGTCATATCGCCGATGACGCCACCGCCAAAAGCGATCAAAATGGATTTACGGTCCAATCGGTGCTCAAAACAAGCGTTTAAAATAAGGTTCAGACTCTCGAAATTTTTATACATCTCACCATCTGGCAAGATAAGCGTATGGAGCTCTTTTGCTTTGATGCGTGCTTGAAGATTTGCGAGGTGAAGTGCTGCCACGGTGGTGTTCGTGACGATCATCACTTTGGTCTCAAAGATGAGCTGTTCTAAGGTGTCAATGATGACACTGTAATCGTTTGAAGTGGTTTTGTTTAAGACAACATTGACGTGCATGTTCTTTCCGTTTTTTTTTGTTTCAATAGTACTCAAAAAGCACTTAATTATGCATTGATTGGGATGAATAGCTGGTAATTATCGGCAAGTTTAAAGTGTAATTTTTCCATATCGGTTGAAAAAATCGAGAGGACATTGGCGTCCAAAATTTTAGGACTGAAGGGTAAAAATTGCAAAATATTATCTTTATGGCGCAGTTTGACCAGTGGATTTTTATCGCTTTGGACGACATCGACTTCGCGACCGAAGATCTTGGAGAGGTTATCAAAGTGCTCAATAAGGCTATTTTTCTCATTTTCATGGTCAGGATTGTACGAGTAGAGTTTAAGCTCTAAGGAGAGTTGGGTTGCGACGTCAAAAATGACGGAAGATTCTTGCTCGATTTCATGTGCGTCATTGCTTAACACAACACCTTGGTTGAGGCTTGCAAACCCTTGTTTTCCCATTTTAAAGATAGGCAGTTTGGTTTTATAAAGCGTGCGTTTGTTTTTTTGAAAAAAGCGGTTCATCACAACGATTAACCCAATATCCATGCTCTCGGTATCGTCTCTGAGCACTTTTCGTGGATTGGTTTCAAAGTAGTCGATCATCACGTTAATATGGTGATTGTTGTAGCTTTTAACCTTATTGAGTGCTTTGGAATAGGTCGGGTTGATAATCTTTACATGTAACTTGTTGCTGTTCAGTTTTGAGTGCAGTAAGAGCGCGTCATTGAGCAACACATCGATCTCTTGGTCATTCATGCGTAACATATCGATCAAACAATAGATGCTGCTACCAAACGGCGAAGGAAACTGACCTAGTTCGCGTTTGATGCTTTTAAAGACACTCTGCAACACTTTAGGATCGCCCACCAACAGTAAAAGATCATTAGGTAAAAGCATCAGCGCAGGACGAGGCAGAATGAGCGTGTTGGAGCGGTACACGGCGGCTATTTTCCATCTGCTCTGCTCGATGGAGGCAAGATGGCGGTAGGCGTAGGAGCTTCCAACAGGGACCGAAACTTCCATAATTTCACCAATGCCAAGCCCGATGTTTTGCGCGACAATCGGCGTATTGGGAAGGTGATCGGTAAAACGAGAAGCGAGGATTTCGCGGGAGTTGAGCATCAAAAGACGTTTATCTTCGATCTTTAAATCCCATCTGTCCATGATGACCACACGCACTTTGCTATCGACACGTCTGATGTTGCTGTAGGTCGTTTTGACATCAAGTTCATTGGACATCATAATCATCACTTGGAAAAATTGTTCATTGAGGACGATGGCGAGTTTTTCATAACTGGTTGGGTCAAATTCAAAAAATTTAAAGTTTTCAGGGCGCTTTTTGGGTAAAGTCTCTTCTTTATAGGTCACAATGGTGTAGCTATTCTCCCCTGCCTCGGTTTCCATAACCTTTTCTAAAAATTGTTTTGCTAGAATGCCATCAGCGATGATTAAAATTTTTTTCATGATACGCGACTCCCTAAAATATGAGAGGATATTGTAACTAAAATGGAATTTCAGATAGATAAAACCGATGGAAGAGCACGTGCTTGTACGATAAAAACGGCACACAGCACTATCCAAACCCCTGTATTTATGCCTGTTGGAACGGTGGGCAGTGTGAAAAGCTTAGACGCTGTCGATATGAGCGAAATGCTTGGAGCGAAGATCATCTTGGGCAATACGTACCATCTTTATTTGCGCCCGAACGACGAAGTGATCAAACATTTGGGGGGGCTTCATGGCTTTACCAAATTCCCAAACAGTTTTTTAACCGATAGCGGTGGCTTTCAAGCGTTTAGCCTCAGTGACATCTCTAAAGCCGATGTCAATGGCATCATGTTTAAAAGCCACATCGATGGTTCTTCTCACTATTTTACGCCTGAGAAGGTGCTTGATATTCAGTACAATTTTAATTCTGACATTATGATGATCTTGGATGATTTAGTGGCGCTTCCTGCCACCAAAGAGCGTGTTGCTCTCTCCATCAAACGTACGACCGATTGGGCGCAGCGAGCCATTACGTATCATCAACAAAAGCAGTCTGAGGGTATTGGTTTGCATCAAAATATTTTTGCGATCATTCAAGGGGGGACTGACAAAGAGTTTCGTCGTATCAGTGCGAATGAACTCTGCGCCCTACCCTTTGATGGGTTTGCCATTGGCGGACTCAGTGTCGGAGAGAGCAACAAAGAGATGTATGAAATTGTTGAATTTGTCACGCCTTTGATGCCAACCGACAAGCCACGTTATTTAATGGGCGTTGGAACGCCTGAGGATTTGGTCGAAAACGTAGAACGCGGTGTCGATATGTTTGACTGTGTGATGCCAACCCGCAATGCGCGCAATGGTTCACTCTTTACTTCTTTTGGCAAAGTCAGCATCAAAAATGCGAAGTTTCAACGAGATGAAAGCCCGATTGATCCAGAGTGTGACTGCTTTACATGTAAACATTATTCAAGGGGTTATCTGCACCATCTTTTTCGCGCCAAAGAGCTGACTTACTTTAGACTCGCTTCGATTCACAACTTGCATTACTACCTGAACTTGATGAAACAGATGCGTCAAGCGATTTTAGAGGGTGAATTTAAAGCCTTTAAAGCAGCATTTTACGCCAAGCGAGCCAAATAAGATGCGCTACAAGGTGGATGTGAAAGAGAATTTTGAGCAGAGTCTTCTTTTTTGGCTGGATCGATTCATTAAGTCCAAACTCACCTCTCTTTCCAACCGCCATGTCGAAGAAAATGCCAAACTCTCCGCCATCATCGGCTCACTTAACCATGGAAGCGAAAGCATGTATGATCTTAAAAACCTTGCAAAAGAAGCTCGGAACATTGGGCTAATCGGCATCAACCTTTTTATCAATCCTTTGGAGAAGTTTTACCATTACCTTACGCCTATGAAACTGACCTCTTTAAAAGAGATCGATGAGGAGCTGTTAAGCGAATTTTTAGCGTCACAAACCGGCTCCCTCTCGGATGCGACGAAAAAGAACTACCGCATTGCCCTACTAGGACTTTTTAAATTCATTGATAAGCAAAATGAAGAGGAGAGTGGCAGTTCGTATCAGTTTCGCATCGAGCTTAAAAACTGGGGTGGACTTGGCGGGCGCAAAGGTGAGAAATTGCCTGCACATATGTTCAAAGAGGAGCTTTCCCGTTTTTTCAAAGCAATCGAAGAGACCGAATTTAAGCCTTACGCCCAAGCCAAAAACAGGCTTTTGATCAAGCTTATTCTTTATACAGGAATGCGTGTCAGTGAAGCGTTGGGGGTGCGACTGAAAGATATGGTCAAAGATGGAGAGTATTACGTCTTTCAAATCCGTGGAAAAGGCAATAAACCTAGAACCGCGATGATCAAGTGTGAGCACATCGTGCATGATTTGGAAGAGTGGATGGGGTATCGAAGCTCTGAGAATATGCTTCTGTTTCAAAGTCGCACAGGAAAGCCTTTGACGCAAGCGTATGTAAGCTACATCATGGACAAGATACTGCTTCATGCGGGCATTCGCAAAGAGAAAAATGGTGCACACATGCTTCGTCACACCTTTGCAACCCTGCTCTACCAAAAAAATCATGATCTGATTTTGGTGCAAGAAGCACTCGGTCATGCGGATCTTAATACATCACGTATTTATACTCATTTCGATAAAGAACGTCTTAAAATTGCAGCAGACACAATGGATGGTATGGAATGAAAAATCTTTTTGAAAAAGTCGACAGTTTTCACTTATCGGATATTAAAAATCCGACGCATCCGTCTATTTTTATTGAAGAAGCGGCGTATGACATCCTCATTTTAGCGCTGCCCTATAAAGATGAGAGTTTCAAAATACAGTCGTATGCGTTTGTGTTTGACCATACGTCATACTACTATTTCGATAAACAAAAAGCCGAATTTATCAATTTTGAGACGATGCAACGCGTGTATGAATTTTTAAATGAAAAGACCAATACGGTGATGAAGTTGGTCGCTTCGATGCACGAAAGTATTGATCTGATGGAAGAGGCACTCTACGATAATGCCCATTTTTCAAACTTTATGCATTACTGGCTTGCCAATAAAAAAGATCTCAGTCGCATTCAACGCGTGCTCACCTTGGGCGATGAGGTGCTGAGTCAGTTTATTGAGACGTATCTGAAGGAAGAGGATTTTTTAGCGATTCATTTTCAAGATATTCACGAGCACATTGGGCGAACCAATCGCTCAGCCCTTCTTGCGACCGACAAACTAAACAACTTGTACAACTTTTACACGAGCCGTAGCAATGAAAAGATGAACCGCACGATCTACCTTTTGACGATTCTCTCAGGGATTTTTTTACCCCTGCATTTTGTGGCAGGCTACTTTGGCATGAACAGCCAAGGGCTGCCTTTTAGCGACATTACGTATGGTACGAGTTTGGTCACGCTGATTATGGTCAGTTGTGCTGTCGTGATGACAGGATTAATTCTCTTTTTGAAAAAGAGACTTTAATCATTGGTATCTTTGAGGTGTTTTTTAGGGTAGTCAAAAAAGAGGATATGCCCACTCTCTTCGCAAATTTCCTTAAAACTGTGCACATCAAAACTGATGCAGACGATTGCACA
This sequence comes from Sulfurospirillum sp. SCADC, assembly GCF_000743525.1. GTDB lineage: Bacteria > Campylobacterota > Campylobacteria > Campylobacterales > Sulfurospirillaceae > Sulfurospirillum. The sequence goes on from NZ_JQGK01000024.1 coordinate 13,001, forward strand.
GGTGGGAATATTGCTTAAAATGGCGCCACTTAGGCGTTCTCCCACTTCGGTGATGGTAGGATTGTGCGCGATGATGAAGATGGCATCATGCTTGTCATCGGTCGCATGAATCAGTTCAAGATACTTTTCGTACGAGCTTTCATAAAGAGAATCCACACTTTTGATTTTTTTCTTATCGTAATCCACTTCACGTGCGAGCTCTTTCGCCGTTTTCTCAGCGCGTTTTGCAGGACTTGTGTAGATAAGATCTGGTATGACATGAAACATCTTTAAACGTCGTCCCATAAAGACAACATCGCGTTTACCTCTGCTATTGAGCGGTCGTTCAAAATCGTCTAAGAGGGTATCTTTCCAGCTTGATTTGGCATGTCTGATTAAATATATTTTTTTCATCGTTATCCTTTTACGCATAAAACATTATATTAAAATTGTATGAGATTAATATAAAAAATTCTGTGTGACCCATTGAAAAACGAGTCTTCGTGTCACTGCAAAAAATGGAAGCTCTGTGCGCAAAAAGACTTCGAGTTTTTTCAAAGAGTAGGCATCAAGCTCCATGGCTTCACCAATGCGTGTCATCATGATTTGCATCTGTTGTAAAGAGTGCGCATCAAAAGGCTCATTGGCCTCTTCTTCAAAATAGCGCGCTTCATCGTAGTTTTTCAGCTCTTTTGTGTACTCTAATTGTAAAAAATCTTCGCTTACATGTAAACGCAACTCTGCTCCTTCTTGGCGATAAAAAATGTCAAAACAAACGAAACGACCGCGATGGCTGCTCCTATGAAAAAGACCACGCTGTGTGAATAAATCCAAACGATACCCAACGTAAAAGGTAGAAAAACTGCCGCAATATGGTTAATCGTAAACCCCACACCTGAGGTAATCGCAATATCTTTAGGATCGGCTATCTTTTGAAAATAGGTCTTAAGAGCGATGGCAATCGTGAAAAAGAGATTGTCGATGATGTAGAGTGACACCGCCATCGTTTGTGATTGTACCAAACCATAGAGGATAAAAATGAGAACAATGCTCAGATATTCGATGCGTAATGAGAGTTTTTCACCAAAACGCTCAATCAATTTTCCTGCATAAGGGGCGAAAATCATATTTAAAATGGTATTGGTGATGAGCAAAAGCACCATATTTTCGACATTGAAATGAAATTTTTCAACGAGTAAAAAACCTGCAAAAACAACGACAATCTGACGACGAGCCCCTGCTAAAAAGGTTAGGACGTAAAAAAGCCAATATTTTTTGCGCATAAAGAGTTTGGTTTCTTGAATCACATCATCTTTAAAGTGCTCAAATCCAAGCCATGCCACAAAAGCTAAAAACATCGTAACGCCACCGCTGAGTACGTAAATACCGATATATCCGACATCGCAAAATTTCATCAGCACGTAAAGAACGGCTAAGGTTCCAAGCCCAATAAAGGAGCGAATCGCCGAGAGTTTTCCCAAAAAGGAAGGCGCATTTTTTTTGTCGATCCATTGCAGGCTGAGTGAGTTATTGAGCGTTTCTAAGTAGTGAAAGCCAATGGACATAATCAGCGTTGTGGTGTAAAGTCCCAGTGTTGTGGGGAAAAAACCCGTCAAAAAGGTGCCAAGCCCTAAGAGAAAGAGTGAAAGATACGCCGCATTTTGCTGACGAAAAATGAGCAAAACAAAGACGATACTAAAGGCTAAAAGTCCAGGAACCTCACGAATGCTTTGCAACAAACCGATTTTTTCACCATCAAATTGCGCAGATTCAATGGCAAAGTTATTCAGAAGTGAATTCCACGCGATAAAAGCGATAGGAACGGCGGCTGCAAAAAGATAGAGCAGCTGTTCACGTGTGGCAAAAAAGGCTTTAATGTTCATAATTGAGTCTGTATCCGATGCCACCTTGATTTTCAATGGTATCTTCAGGAAGTTTTTTACGCAGACGCTTGACCAAAGCTCGAATGTTCTCTGTCGTGGTAAGTTCCCCACCCCAGACATACTGCTCAATGCGTTCAAACGAGATATTTTTATTGAGATTTTTAGTGAAAAGATTGAGCAAAAGAATCTCTTTTTTAGCCAGTTTGATCTCTTTACCGTTTCCATCGAAGAGTTGCTCATGCTCTATGGAGTAGGTAAACCCATTGGATAAGGTCACACAGCAAATTTTAGGCCTACAGAGTCTCTCAATTTTGGTCTCTAATTCGTACATGTAAAACGGTTTTTTGAGGTATTCATCGCATCCTTTGCTGTACGCTTCTTGAATGGTGTCGAGTTCTACGTTGGCACTGATGATAATGGAAGGTGTGGCATTATCCATACTGCGTATCTCTTTGAGAAGGCTCAGTCCATCCATGCCAGGAACGTTGATGTCAAGAATAAAGCAGTCATAGCCATTGTCGATCGCTTCAAGGGCACGTTTGCCATCGCTGAAAAGATCAACATGGTATTTCTTTTGCTCTAGCGCTTCAACAATAAGATTGGCTAAGCGTTCATTGTCTTCTAAGACCAATAGTTTCATGCAGCTCCTTTAGCTTTTTGAATGGTGATACAAATTTGGGCACCACTCTTTTTTTGTTTAGCGACAATTTTTCCACCCATTTTATCTTCAATAATCAAACGTGCCATATAAAGCCCAAATCCATCGCCATTGGCTTTCGTGCTCATAAACGGATCAAAAATGGATTCGAGTTTACTCTTTTCAATCCCACAGCCATCATCGCGGATAGAGAGATAGATGTTCTCTTCATTGCCTTCTATTTCAATTTCAATGATACCCTCGGTACTCTGTGTCTCTCTTTTTTTTAATATACTATCTTTTGCATTATTAATGATATTTAAAACGCACTGTTTAAATTCATTTGGATAACCAAACGCTAAGAGTGGCGCTGGATCTTTTTGAATAATATTGATTGTGATGTAGTTGTATTTCACACTGTGATTGACCACACTTAAGAGCGTATTGATCGCCTCGCGTACATCAAAAGCGGTTTGTGTCGACGAAGGTTTGATAAATTGTCTAAAATCATCAATCGTGATAGACATATATTTCACTTGGGTCATAATGTCATCCACAAATTTTTGTGTATCTTCTTCATCCAAAGGTTTTTTACGACGCTTGTAGATGAGTTCTTGCGCAATCGCTGAAATCTCAACCAAAGGCGTTTTCCATTGATGGGCAATGCTTGCGATCATCTCCCCTACTTCGGACTGTTTTGAGCGCTGAATCACAAACTGTTCATGACGTTTTCGCTCTGTATCAATGCGCTTTTTCTCGGTAATATCCGTAAGAATGGTGACAACACCTGTCTCTTGGTTGTTCTCATCGGTATAGTACGTTCTGCGAACGGAAAAGATAATCTTATCTTTATAGGGAATGTGCATCTCAATTTCAGCGCTTGTGGGGCAATCAAGCGGTACTTCTTGAATTGCATCGCAAATGGTTGGCATAATTTCTTTGACATGCTTGCCAATAATGTCAAATTTATCACGTTCTAAAATCTGGCACAACTGATCGTTACAGCCCAAAATTTTGCCATCATTGGCTTTCCAAAAAATAGCACTTTGGATATTGTTTAAGAGCACGTAGTCGAGTTTTCCTTGGCGCAAGAGCTCTTTTTCCAGTGAAATTCGCTTGATAATATTTAAAACCAAAATGGTTGTGAGCAAAAGTAACAGTGGCATCAACGCAAATGCGTTCTCCACAAATTTGCGGTGCTTCTCGTAAAAGCTTTCAACACCGTTTAGTACCTCAGCAGGGGTAGGAACGTCATTCAGTGAAATAGCAAATTTACGCAAAATATTGTTATCAAAAACATAGGTGCCTTTTGGTATTTCGACAGGCAGTGAACTGATTTGCTTACCATTAATGAGCTCAAATGCTTTTTTGGTAGCAAGCATTCCTTGCTCATACGGATTGACCATATACCCACCAATCACCCCTTCTCCAACATGAATATGATTGAGTGCAAAGATGGGGTATTTTGAACGCTGAAAAAAGGCTTGGAGTTTGTAGTAAGGAACGTATTTACCATTTATATCTCTGTAAAAACTGGTAAACAAAATGGCGCTGTGTTTTGGAAGTTTTTCAATTTTAGTATCAATCGCATCAAAATCGATCTGATTGTCAAACACGACACGGAATTTGTCTTGAAAATTATTGGACTCATCAATAATCTGATCTTTGATTACTAAAGAAGAGTACGCATCATCGCTTATAATGTATACCATTTTAATGGCAGGAAAGAGTTGATAGATCAACTCGAGATTTTTACGTATATCTTTATACTCAACAACACCGGTTACATACGGCTTCATCGTATCATTAATATCTTTGGGATTAAAGTTTTCAACACCACAAAAGATGATAGGCGTTTTAGGAAAAAGCTCTTGCTGATATTTAAGGGCGAATTCATAGGCATAGTTATCGGCTACGATGACGGCTTTGTAGCGACGATTTCTAAATTTTTTTTTGTAAAGATCGAGCAGCTCTTCGAAGTAGTGCTCCGATTCTATTTTTTTACTATCCATATATTCCGTCGTCAGTTCATACTGAGGGTGTTTTTGCATAACATTTTCCACACCACGCGAAATTCCATCACTCCATTTAAGCCCTTTGTTGTAGGAGTGAAGCAGTAAAATTTCATTTGAAAATAAAAAAGAGCTGTAAATAAATAAAATAATTATTATTTTTAAGTTTAACATGGGTTTCCAGACTTATTTTTTTGTTATATTAGCAAAAAGGTCTCATTTATATCCTAAATCGGAGAATATAATGCTATCTGAAAATTATATTTTAGCTCTAAGTTAAAGTTAAAATATAAAAAATTATCTCAAAGGGGTTTTTATGTCAAGCATGTTTTGGATACAGTTGCTTGTAGTATTGGTCGTCTTGTTCTTTGCTGCAAGAAAAAGTGGTATAGCACTCGGACTTATTGGTGGGGTTGGTGTTATTGTATTTGTATTTGGATTTGGTTTAGCACCAGGTAAGCCACCAATTGATGTTATGTTGGTTATGCTTTCCGTTGTCTGTGCGGGTGCGGCTCTTCAAGCATCTGGTGGTTTGGATGTTATGTTACAACAAGCGGAGAAACTCCTTCGAAAACATCCTCGGTATGTTACTGTTTTGGCACCGCTTACAACGATTATCTTGACGTTTCTTTGTGGTACAGGACACGTTGTTTATACATTGCTTCCTATTATTTATGATATTTCTATTAAAACAGGCAATAGACCAGAACGTGCAATGGCAGCAAGTACCATTGCAGCACAAATGGGTATTATGATCTCTCCTGCATCGGTTGCGGTTGTTTCTATGATCGCATTGATGAAAGGTCATCCATTGGTTAATGGTCAAGATCTAGGTCTCATTCAACTCCTTCAAATCACAATGCCTTCAGCATTTATTGGTGTTTTGGTGGTTGGTTTTGTCAGTATGTTTAGAGGCAAAGACTTGGATAAAGATCCTGAGTTCCAAGAGCTTATCAAAGATCCTGAGACTAAAAAATATGTTTACGGTTCAACGGCTACATTACTTAATAAAGTCTTTACACGTAAACAATACATCTCTGTATGGCTTTTCCTTGGTACCATTGCTGTTATCGCGATCCTTGGTATGTTCCCTTCATTGGTTCCAACCTTTACGATCAAAGGCAAATTGACACCACTTTCAATGGTTGATGCCATTCAGATGTTTATGCTTGCCGTGGCTGCTATTATCTATGTCGTGGCTGATCTTAAATCAAAAACAGTTGTTGAAACAGATGTCTTTAAAGCAGGTATGACTGCGGTTATCGCTGTTTTTGGTATTGCTTGGATGACTTCAACGATGTTTGGTGCACACACAGCAGATATTAAAGCAAGCATGGGTGATCTTGTTAAAGTCTATCCATGGGCGTATGCGGTTGTCTTGATCCTTATCTCTAAACTGATCAACTCACAAGCGGCGGCTGTTTCAGCTATGGTTCCTATCGCTCTTGCGGTTGGTGTAGAACCTGGTATGATCGCTGCATTTGCTGCTGCAGCGTATGGTTACTGGATTCTTCCAACATACCCAAGCGACATTGCGGCACTTTCATTCGACCGTGCAGGTACGACTAAAATTGGTAAATTCGTTATCAATCACAGCTTTATCTTGCCAGGCTTTGTGGGTGTAACAACAGCATGTTGTTGTGGTTTCTTGTTTGCAAAACTTTACGGTTTGATCTAAACTAAATCCTTTTTCTGCCCCAAGCTTTGGGGCAGAAGCTTTTGAAGATCCTTACATGTAAAGATCTTCAGAGGTGCTCTCCTTTTAATGTAAACTCAACCAAGCACCTTTACCCCATCATTTTGGGTAGAAGATGATAAAATTGATTTCAGGTACTTTTTTAAGTGCTTAAAATCAGTTTTAACCAAAAACCAACTTTTTCGGAGAGGTAAAATGAGAGAAATCAAGTACGAAGAGATCGTCAAGAGTGTAAAGGATATGATTCTTTACAGTGCAACCAACTTGCCTAAAGATGCTTACAAAGCATTGGAAGACGCCTATAAAAATGAAAAAAGTGAAGTCTGTAAACAAGTGTTGAAGCAGATTTTGGATAATGCAGATATTGCAGCCAATGAAGCAAGACCTCTTTGCCAAGACACAGGCTTAGCCGTCTTTTTTGTCAAAGTCGGCGAAGATGTTAAAGTGGTTGGCGGTAGTTTGAAAAAAGCGATCAATGAGGGAACAGAGCAAGGCTACAAAGAGGGTTATTTAAGAGCGTCTACCTGTCATTGGGACACACGTGCTAACCTTAAAGACGAAGTCGGCTACAACCTTCCTGCGATCATTCACTTCGACCTTGTTGAGGGTGATAGTTTAGACATTGAGTACGCAGCAAAAGGTGGCGGTTCTGAGAACGTCTCACGTGCGACTGTATTTCCTCCTGCCAAAGGTAGAAAAGGTATTATCGAATACGTTAAACAAGTGATTTCCGATGCGGGTCCAAATCCTTGTCCTCCACTCACCGTTGGTGTTGGTATTGGTGGAACCTTTGAAAAAGCGGTTATCTCTTCTAAACATGCCCTTTTTAGAGAGCTTGGAAGCAAAAACCCCGATCCTGTTTTGGATTCAATGGAAGAAGAGTTGATGGTACTTCTCAATAACTTAGGTATTGGTGCTATGGGAATGGGTGGAACGAATACCGTTCTTGGTGTTCACATCGAGAAAAACCCTTGCCATATTGCGAGCTTGCCAGTGAGCGTTAACGTTCAATGCCACAGTTCACGCCACATGCACATCAAGTTATAAGGAGACTATCATGAGCAAAACATATCATTTAACAGCACCACTCAGTGACGCAGATATTACACCACTCAAAGCAGGTGACATTGTTTATTTAACCGGTGTTGTCTATACAGCACGTGACGCAGCACACAAAAAATTGGTCGATCTTTTAGATGCAGGACAACCTCTTCCTTTTGACATGAAAGGCGCGGTGATTTATTTCGTTGGACCAACCCCTCCAAAACCGGGCGATCCAATCGGCAGTGCCGGTCCTACAACTTCTTACAGAATGGACTCCTACTCTCCAAAACTCATCAATGAGCAAGGTCTTAAAGGTATGATCGGTAAGGGTAAACGAAGCCAAGAAGTTTTGGATGCGTGTGTTAACTCCAAAGCCATTTACTTTGGTGCAACAGGTGGTGCGGGCGCACTACTTGCGCGTCAAATCAAAAGTGCTGAAGTGATCGCCTACCCAGAACTAGGCCCTGAAGCGATTCGTAGACTTGAAGTTGTTGATTTTCCTTTGACGGTTATTAATGATACGTATGGTGCTGATCTGTATAAAATTGGTCGCGCACAATACGAAGTATTTTAGGCTATTTTTTTATGTTATCGTGAGGGCTCATTTGGCTCTCACGTCTTTTTTGATCGAAATTTTTATTAAAACGCGTTTGACTTTTTTGGATTCGCTCGTTTTGATAAATGTTTATTTAGGTCATTAATCGGTGATAAAATATCATATATATTTGTTTATGGAAATGCCTAAACAAAATTAAGTACTAAAAAGAAGGATGCGCAATGAACGTAACGGTTGGTTATGGCAAAGATGAAACATTTGAGTTAGAGATAAGTGCGAAACAACTGGTAGGCGTTTATAACCCAAATAGTGTTCCTAAAATCGACTACAATCACGCGATTGATGAGGCGTTGTTGCATACGCTTGGCAAAGAGAGTTTCGATCATTTTATTGATACCAATGAGCGCATTGTCTTTATTGTCAATGATGGCACGCGCCCTACTCCAACGCGTAAAGTGCTTGAGCGCATTTATCCAAAGATTAAAGATAAAGATATTTATTTTATCGTGGCAACGGGTTGTCACAGGGCTCCCACCGAAGAAGAGTGGCATTTTATCTTAGGCAAAGAGATCTACGAAGATTTACATGTAAAGAATCGTCTTTGGAGTCATGACTCACGCAAAGATGCGATGGTTTATCTCGGAAAATCCACTAATGGCACAGAAATGCACCTTAATAAAATCGTTGCTGAAGCCAAAAAAGTCTGCGCGATTGGCTCGGTAGAACCCCACTATTTTGCCGGTTACACGGGCGGACGCAAAGCGTTTTTACCGGGTGTTGCGGCGTTTGAGACGATTGAACAAAATCACCTCTTAGCGCTTCATCCCAACGCGCAAGCACTCTCTTTAAAAGGCAATCCCGTTCATGAAGATATGATGGACGCGATGAAAGTGTTAAGCCACATTGATGTCTTTGCAATTATGACCGTTTTGGACAGCGATCATGACATTTGTGCCGTAACGGCAGGCGACTTGAGCGATTCGTTTTACGCCGCGATTGATAAAGCCGATGAAGTTTTTTGTGTGAATATTCCGCAAAAAGCGGACATTGTTATCTCAGTGGCGCCCTATCCGATGGACATCGACCTTTATCAATCGCAAAAAGCCCTTGATAACGGCAAACTTGCGCTTAATGATAAAGGCATTCTCATCATGGTGGCGAAGTGTCGTACGGGCATTGGCGAGGAAGGATTCTTTAAACTGATGAGTTCGGCGCACTGCCCACAAGAAGTGCTCAATAAAATCAAATGCGGTTATAAACTTGGCTACCACAAAGCGGCTAAAATGGCGGAAATTAACCTCTGGGCGCAAAGTTGGGCGGTCAGTGAACTGAGCGATGAAGAGATGAAAGCGGTGCATTTAAAGCCTTACCATGATTTACATGTAGCACTCGCTGAGGCGATCAAAGAAAAAGGTGAAAACGCGAGCATCATCGTGCTTCCTTTTGGCTCCATCACCGTTCCTAAAGTCGTGAGTAACTAGGTTTATTATGAGAGTTCTTTACTACGACTGCTTTAGTGGCATCAGCGGCGATATGAATCTAGGAGCTCTCCTTGATTTGGGCGTCAGCGAAGCGCATTTAAGGCAAGAACTCTCCAAACTCTCTTTGGATGCTGCGTTTGAAATGGTGGTTGAAAAAGCCAGTAAATTGGGCATTAGCGGAACGAAAGTTACGGTGAAGCTCACCCATCAATGGCATACGCATCCTCACGTTCACCGAACCTTTAAAGAGATCGAAGCGATCATCAACAACAGCACACTGGCTCAAAGCATCAAAGAGCGAAGTTTAAAGATGTTTTGGACAGTCGCTTTGGCTGAGGGGAAAATCCACGATAAAATGCCGTATGAAGTCGGCTTTCACGAAGTCGGTGCGATTGACTCCATCGTCGATATTGTCGGCGCTTCCATCTGTTTAGAAGCTTTACATGTAAAGAAAATTATCGCTTCCAAAGTTGAACTTGGCGGTGGGTTTGTCACCTGCGCGCACGGTACACTTCCTGTGCCTGCACCTGCAACAGTGGAAATCCTTCAAAATGTCCCCGTCACCCTAGGACGCGTGCTTTTTGAGACAACAACGCCCACAGGTGCGGCAATCCTTAAAGCCAATGTCGATGCGTATGAAGCCAAGCCCTCGTTGGTGATTGAGAAGATCGGGTATGGCATCGGGCATAAGGATTTTAGTATTCCCAATGTTTTGCGTGTTTATTTGGGCAATGAAGAAGAACGCGTGGACGAAGAGGTTATTTTAGAGACAAATATCGACGATATGAGCCCTGAAATACTCTCTTACGTGCAAGAGCAACTATTTGAAGTGGGTGTGAAAGATGTCTACACGACGGCGATTACGACCAAGAAAAACCGTTTGGGTGTGAAGCTCAGTGTCTTGGTCAGTCTGGACAAAGAAGCTGAGGCAAAACGCATTATCTTTTTGGAGACAACCTCTATCGGTTTGAGGCGCTCCCTTGTTGAAAAGATCGCGTTGGAGCGTGAAATCAAGCAAGTGCAAACGCCTTACGGTGAAATCAGCGTCAAATGCGCCTATTTTGAGGGCAAACGTGTAAAATACAAAGCCGAATACGAAGCGTGCAAAAAAGCTGCACGTGAGCATAATGTGCCCATAGCATTGGTTTACGAAAGTGTCACGTTAGCGATGGGAAACGAAAATGTATAAAAAATACGAACGTTTAGTCGAAATTATCGGTTCATATGAGAGCCTTGTGGTTGCCTTTTCGGGTGGTGTTGACAGCAGTTTTTTACTTAAGGCGGCACACGATGTTTTGGGTGAAAACGCCATCGGCATTACGGTTTCAACGCCGTACATCGCTTCGTGGGAAGTTTCCGATGCGATTTGCATCGCCGATGAGATCGGTGCGCGTCACGAAGTCGTTGTTAAACCGTGGATCGAAGCGATTCGCGAAAATCCCAAAAACCGATGTTACCTCTGCAAACACGCCCTCTTCTCTTCCTTGATTGAAGTCGCCAACCAAAAAGGGTTCAGTGCTGTCGCTGAGGGAAGCAATGTCGATGACACCAAAGAGTACCGACCTGGGCGTGTGGCATTAGGAGAACTCGGCATCAAAACCCCACTCCTTGATGCAGGTCTGACCAAAGAGGAGATACGAGCCCTCTCCAAAGATATGGAGCTCTCAACATGGGACAAACCTTCTTATGCGTGCTTGCTGACACGGTTTCCTTACGGCAAAGCCATCAATGAAACAGCACTGGGCATGGTAGGAATGGCGGAGGGCTACATGATAGAACAAGGTTATGGCAACATAAGAGTGCGCTATGAAGAGGGTTTAGCAAGGATTGAAATGCCACAATCGCATGGGGTTCATCTCCTAAAAGACCAACGATTGAGCGAAATCTGCGCGTATTTTAAGTCGCTAGGATTTTTACATGTAACGCTTGATCTTGAAGGTTACCGACACAATTCTGTCGCAGAATCTCTCAATTTGGGAGCCTAAAGATGTGTGGACAAAGCATTGAAAAGCTTTTAGAAGCCGTTCAAAATGGTGAAGTGAGCGTTGCTGAAGCACTTCAAAAGATCAAAGCGCAACCCTTTGAAGAGTTAGATTTTGCCAAAATCGACCATCATCGAGGGGTTCGTTTGGGCTATCCTGAAGTGATTTACGGTGAGCGTAAAACGCCGGATCAGATCGCTCAGATTACCCAAAAATTGCTCGATCGTGACAATAATATTCTCATCACCCGTGCCAATGAAGCGGCGTATCAAGCCGTTCAAAGCATCGCTCCCGAAGCCAAGTACAATGTGATGGGTCGAACCATCACCATCGAGCGCGAGATCACGACACCACCTTCGAGTTACATCGCCATCGTAGCGGCAGGAACGTCCGATCTTTACGTGGTCGAAGAAGCCTATGAGACAGCGCGCATCTTGGGCAATCACGTCAAAAAAATAGTCGATGTGGGCGTGGCAGGGATTCACCGCTTGTTCGCGCATTTGGAGGTCATCCAAAACGCCAAAGTGGTCATCGTCATCGCAGGTATGGAAGGAGCCCTTGCCAGTGTCATCGGAGGCTTAGTCGACAAACCCGTCATCGCCGTTCCCACCAGTGTCGGTTATGGCGCCAGTTTTGGAGGCATCGCAGCGCTTCTTTCCATGCTCAACAGCTGTGCAAGTGGCGTAAGCGTCGTCAACATCGACAACGGCTTTGGCGCGGCGTATAACGCGAGTATTATCAATCATCTTTAAAAAAGGGATTTTCCTTTCTTCTTTTCATAATTTTGCTACAATAATTTATTCAAAACATTCACAGAAAATTTTAAGAACTTGCTTTACATGTAAAACTATATGAGAGGGAAGAAAAAGATGATCATTTTTCATTTGGGTTTTGCATGGTTAGTCGTTGTGATATTTAGCCTTATTCTTGGTCTTTTTGGGTTTTATATCGTAGCATTTATTCTTGGATGTTGTCGTCCTTTTATACAAAAAGAACTTCCCAAGGTTTCACTGAAAAATCCTTGGACGAAACGTCTCTTCTTATTTTTAGTGGGGTTTAACTCCTTTTTTTACTTCCAACAGTGTTATGAGTGGATAAGCCCTAAAGAGAGTGCATACCCAAATGCTAAATGTTACTACGCCGCAGGTAATGTGGTAGCTCTTTACCGAGCATTCCTCTCTCCTAGTAATCCCATAACCTACTGGCTTGTGTACCCTCATCGTCTCTTGTATGCTATGGCAACACCGCTCATTCCACACGAAGATGGCGAGTTGGCTTTATGGCGGTACCATTGGTTTGTCTATCCTCATGCAAGAGGCTTTTCCATGCCTCACTATCTTTATGAGAGCAATACCAATCCCTTGTTCCGTAAAGAAGGAGCCGTGGCAACCTTTACTTGGGAGTTTATCAAGGCAGTCCATCACGATAACTTCAAAGATAAAAACATCCGTGAACAACACGCCCTACGAGACTTACCCTTAGCCGCACTCTACCTTGATGAAATGTATAACCACGAAAAAGTTCCCTCATCCATCTTTGTTACCCCTGAAGCCGAAGAGGTCATCACTCATAAGCCGATTGTGTATAGTAAAGATCAGCAATATATGCTTGATGGACCAAACAAAAAAGAATCGGAAATGTTTCGTGCAATGTATAACAACCTCTGGTTCGTAAACCAAAAGTCCTACTACATTGCCACCACGGCTTATGAAGCCTTGAATGCTTTAGAAGCCAAATGGAAAACCTCCCCCTTGATGCAACAAGAGCTTAAACAACATCCTAGTCTTGAAGCCACACGCATTGCTGCCATGATAGCGATGCTGGAAAGAGGAGCGTTTCATTATAAGCTAAATATGAATGATATTTCTTGCACCCATCCGTATGTTTTACACTACATTGCCTTGCGTCAAGAGCTTAAAGCAATGGCGGACAACACCGCTTCACTCTTGATTGATAATTTAGACAAGAGATATATAGAAGGAGGCATAGGAGCTGAGTTATATAAATATGTTTTTGAACACTATTGTAACCCAAACTGCTAGTTGCGAAGAAGGGTCTAAAAATTGCTTGAGACTCCATAAAAAGCC
>NZ_JQGK01000025.1 GCF_000743525.1 Sulfurospirillum sp. SCADC
AGTCATTAAGGCTACAACCATTGGTGGCTTCTTAACCAAGCTCAAACTTTTCATCACTGCTTATGCTATCAATTGTTTTTTGAAGCTTGCTGATGACAAAAAAGCTCTACTGTTTAACTAGCAGTTTGGGTAATATTGATTAAAAAGTATCGTTTTATACTTAAATTATCATTAATTCTATATTTTTTTAATTATAGTGAAAAAATAGTATTTTTATGTTATTATAAGATTATGGAAACTAAAGACATATCTAACCTTTTTGATTCACTGAAAGCTAAATTTGGCTTATCGGCATCATATTATTCATCTACAGATGAAATAAAAGTTCTTCCAATTATTCGTTATGAATATGATATAAAACCTTTGAAAATCGAGCTGATTGAGTTCATAGGACTTATTTCTAAAAATCCAGAAGAAGAATCATTCAAACGTATAAAAATGGTTCAAGAACAATCTAAAAAACCTATTGTTTATATCTCTGAAAAAATCTCAACTCCGATAAAAGATCAATTAATTAAAGCCCATATTTCTTTCATCTCAAATGATATAATATATCTTTTTCCCATGTTGTGTTTTCAAGACAACAAAATAAAACAACATAAAAGCAAGAAAAACTTAAATGTATCTGCCCAACCAGTATTGCTTTACATGCTATATAATCAAAAAAATTATGAATCATTTGATATAGATAGTCTAAAATCATTTTTCAAACAAAGCACAGCCACTTTATACAGACATATAAATACATTATATAATTTAGGGTTAATTGAGAGCACTGAAGAATTTAGTAAACGAAAAGTCTTTCAGCTTAATAAACACATTTCTTTTGAAGAAATCCTTTTACAAATGAGAACACCTATAAAAGACATAACTTTTATTAAGAGTGAAGATTACGAACGAGTTATTGGTAAAAACTATCATCTTTTTGCAGGAGAAAGTGCACTTCATCCTTATAATCTTATTGTAGACAAAACTACACTTGCTCTTTCTTATCTAGAAATGAAAAATCCTTTATGGGATCGCTTACATTATTCAGCACGTTATTATGAAGAATATATTGAACTACAACAATGGTACTATGATCCTCTAGAAATAGTCACATTTATGCCTTCTTACAATACAAATGCTGAAGAAAGATATGTAGATCCAATTTCTCTTTATTTAAGTTTGAGAGAATCTAACGATGATGATATGAGAGTAAATGATTCTATTGAAGCACTATTAAAGTCAATCAAAAGGGAGTATGGGTGGAACACGATATAGTACAAGGATTACTTCATTTTTCCCAATATTTTAAAGGATTTGAGAAAGACTATATTATCATAGGGGGAATTGCTACCGCGTTAAATCAGCGACGCTATGGCTCCACATCAAAAGCTACTAAAGATATCGATTTAATTGTACTTGACGAAGCTGAAAATAGCAAATTTGTCGATCGTTTTGTTCAATATATCAATGAAGTTGATTACCAATTTAAAGGCAAATATAAAGAAGGGGAGAGGATACTCTATCAATTTAAAACTCCTATAAACAGAGAAGCACCAGAAATGATTGAACTTTTTACAATTCAAGATCTAGAAAAACCTGAACTGAGATTTGAACGTATATATGGGACTGAACATTATGCTTACGTAAGTGCCATCGTATTTAATAGTGACTATAGAGAGTTAATAGAACATTTCCGTATCGATTATTCAAATTTATCAATTGCTGCGCCAGAAGCTCTGATTGCATTAAAAGCATTAGCATATGTAAACTATAAAGAAGCTGGAGATACGAGAAGTCAACAAAAACATTTTGATGATATTAAATCATTAGCTGGATTCGTTGAAGAAGAAAAAGTTGAAGTTAGTGATAATATTTTTAATAATATTTCTATTGTAGTTGAAGAGCTAAAGAAGGTTAGAGGTAAAGAAGACATTGCGGAGAATCTTTTAAAAATATTTGTAAAAAAAACTTGAATGTAACACACCTTGAATCATAAAATAAGCAAACTTATAAATTGACTTTCCAAAATACATAATTTTTACTACAATTTTTACTACAAAAATTGAAAAATAATGAAATTAGATAGTGTTATATGAAAAATAACAACTATATAAAAAGCCCTAAAAATAGGTATTTTTATAGAAAATGAAAGAGTTTAAGAAAACATGAAAAATGATAAAAAATAGACTTAGGATCTGGTGCCGAGAGGCATGGGAGTTCGAGTCTCTTTATCCGCACCACTTTTTTCTAAAACCCCCTATATATCGACTTTCCAGAGCTTAGAATTTTAAAATGTTGCACTTTTTGTTGCACTTTTCACTTGAAAGGTCTCAAAGTGCGGTATCTCTATTTGCAAAAAAATCGTTATTTCTCTGCAAACAGATAGTTTATCTGTGGCTAAATGGCTTATTCCGCAGATCTTCGTACGCTTAAAGAGAAAACGCAATCCATTCTTGGTTTAGGAGATTCTCATTGCGATGCTTTGGGTATAACGATTGAAGATTTTGGACTCACCCACAATCTGATGTTTTCGCATACGGTGATTGCTGAAAACTTTGAAGCATGCCTAAAATACCTGCGAATGAAGATTAATGCAATCTAAAAAAAATAGTTAATTTACCCATTGTCTTTGTTGTTAAAGCTTACTGGAATAGAGTGTACATAAAGATAATTATTATCTTTTAACTCTATTAAGAAAGGTGCAAAAATGGCATATTCTAGACCGACATACAAACCGCGTTATGAAAACTTTATTGGTGGGGAATGGGTTCCACCTCTTAGTGGTGAATATTTTGACAACCTCTCACCCGTTGATGGCGAACTTTTAACAAAAATTCCACGCTCTTCTACAGCTGATGTTGATGCCGCCGTTGCTGCGGGTGTCAAGGCGTTTGAAACCTACAGACATACTTCCGTCATCGAGCGAAGTACACTCCTCAATAAAATTGCAGATAAAATCGAAGCAAACCTCGAAGCGCTCGCGATTGCTGAGACACTTGACAACGGTAAAGCCGTTCGCGAAACGCTAAATGCAGATGTTCCTTTAGTGATCGATCATTTCAGATACTTTGCTTCGGTCATTCGCGCAGAAGCTGGAACCGTGGCAGACCTTGATGAAAATACCATTTCACAAGAGATTCACGAACCTTTGGGTGTTGTCGCGCAAATCATTCCATGGAACTTCCCTCTTTTGATGGCAGCATGGAAAATCGCTCCTGCCATTGCCGCTGGTAACTGCGTTGTTTTAAAACCAGCGAGTGCAACCCCAATGTCAATCCTCCTTTTAATGGAAACCATTCAAGATGTGTTACCAAAAGGTGTCGTGAACATCATTAACGGTGCAGGCGGGAAAATCGGCAAGCATCTTGCAACGCACCCTGACATCAAAAAAGTAGGCTTTACGGGTGAGACGACGACAGGTCAGCTTATCATGCAATACGCCACTGAAAACATCATTCCTTCTACCTTGGAACTTGGTGGTAAATCGCCTAACGTTTTCTTTGAATCTATCATGGCAAAAGACGATGAATTTTTTGACAAAGCGATTGAAGGGTTGGTGCTCTTTGCCTTTAACAGCGGCGAAGTCTGCACATGCCCATCACGCGCATTGATTCAAGAATCTATCTATGAGCCGTTTATGAAACGTGTTTTAGAGCGCGTTAAAGCGATCACCCAAGAAAACCCACTCGATCCAACGACGAAAATGGGAGCGCAAGCTTCGGTCAACCAAAAAGAGAAAATCTTAGAGTATATTCGCATTGGTAAGGAAGAAGGCGCTGAATGCCTCATCGGTGGAGCGGAGTATAAAAATAAAACCTTCCCAAAAGGCAATTACATCCAACCTACCATCTTCAAAGGTCACAATAAAATGCGCATCTTCCAAGAAGAGATTTTTGGGCCCGTTCTTTGTGTGACAACGTTTAAAGATGAAGCCGAAGCGCTTGCCATCGCCAATGATACGATCTACGGTCTAGGTTCAGGTGTGTGGTCAAGAGACGCACATCAACTCCACAGCATGTCACGAGGTATTGAAGCCGGACGTGTGTGGGTCAACTGCTACCATCTCTACCCATCTCATGCCTCTTTTGGTGGGTATAAAAAATCAGGTATCGGTCGTGAGACACACATGATGATGCTTAATGCTTACAGACATACCAAAAATATTTTGACGTCTTACAATAAAAATAAACTTGGATTTTTTTAGACTGCACTAACGCATGGGCACCAAAGCCCATGCACCTCTCTTTGAAAGGAGCTAACATGACAATACATCGTCTTTCGGCAACATCTGAAGCGCTTAAAGTTATCGAAATGCTTAAAAAAGAGTATGGCGAACTGGTCTTTAACCAAAGTGGTGGTTGCTGCGATGGCACGGCACCGATGTGCTATGAAAAAAAAGATTTTCATGTTCCTTCCCACAATATCAAAATGGGAGAAGTAGGAGGATGCGAATTTTTTATCGATAAAGACCAATTTGAATACTTTCGTTACTCTCAAATTGTCTTAGATGTGAAAGAAGAAAAAGCCGCTTTTGGCAACTCTTTTTCATTGGAGATCGATGAAGGGTATCAGTTTATCACACGTTCGCGTATCTTTAGCGATGAAGAAAATAGGCTTTTGAAAGAACAGGAGAAGTGAAATTCACTTCCCCACTTTGTTAGAGTTTTTCTTTGAAATCAATCGCAGTAACGCTTAGATTATCAAGGCTAATCACCGTTAGTTTATCCTCTTTTTTAGGAAAATATGCCGCATCTTTGTCGTTGTCAATAATGCCGATACCATACGTGTATTTCTTAAATTTTGGCATCATAAACATACTCATAACAAGACTTGGTACAGCGGTGGCATCCATAAAGTACAACGCATTATGCTCACTGAGATAATTTGGATTGGCTTCAAAAAAAGCTTTCATCCCATCGCCTTGAGATTTGGTGTAAGCGATGATAATCTGCTTGGTTTGTGGTGTAATGTTAACCGCTTTTTCAAACTGATCTTTAATAACAGGCGCTTGAATCGGCAAGCCCTCTTTTAACGTGTCAGCAAACAGTCCAAAAGGCAAAATAAGCGCGATGAGAAGTAGAACTTGTTTCATAGAATTCCTTTGTTGATAATAATTCTCTGATTGTATCTTTTCAAAGTAAATAGCAGATTAACAAAAAATGATCAATCTTCTCACGAAAGTTTGAAAAAAGCATGCTATACTTTTTCACATTAGACGCTTTACATGTAAAAGGAAAATTCCATGAAAATTGCCGTGATTACCCCTCTTTTTTCGCGCTCACGTGAGCTGATGAACGAGCTTACCTTTCATTTCCAAGAGGTCAAACACAATGCGGACAACACGCTTAAAACCAAAGAAGATATGATCGCTTTTTTACACGATGTCGATGGGGCGATTGTTGGGCGTGAAGTGATCGACGATGAGATATTAAGCGCGTGCCCAAAGCTTAAAATCCTCTCACGTTACGGAGTCGGACTGGACAATCTTGACCTTGATGCGATGCAAAAAAGAGGGGTAAAACTGGGTTGGAGTGGTGGAACCAACAGCAATTCAGTCGCTGAGATCACCCTTTCGTTGATGCTCTCGCTCATCCGCAACCTTCATGTTGCAACCACACTTTTGAAACAGCACACGTGGAAAGTGAACGGGGGAAGTGAGCTGAGTGGTAAAACCATCGGTCTTTTTGGCTTTGGAAACATCGCCAAACGTCTGATTGAGCTTTTAAGCCCTTTTCACTGCAAAATTCTCGTCTGCAACCGTACGCAAAATGCAGAGGAAGCTCACAAATATGGCATCACGTTCGCAAGCAAAGAGCGCATCTTAGAAGAAGCCGACATCATCTCTATTCATCTGCCGCTCACTTCTGGAAGTCAAAACCTCTTTTCAACCGATGAATTTAAAGCAATGAAAAAAAGTGCGTTTATCATCAACACCGCACGCGGCGGCATCATCGATGAAGAAGCACTTAAAGTGGCACTCAAAACGGGCGAAATCGCTGGAGCGGGACTGGAAGCCTTCTTGGTAGAACCAACGCAAGATTGGGAGCTGATCGACCTTCCCAATCTTGTCTGCACACCGCATCTTGGAGGAAACTCCAAAGAGAGTATTTTAGCGATGGGTTACGCCTGTATCGAACATCTGAAGAATATGAAATAAGTTATCAGAATTTTATTCTTTTTGGATACAATAAGACCGATTTTGTGTCAACAGGGAAGTCATGGAAGAATCATTTAATCACGTCGAAACCGTCATTGATCAATTTTTAGCGGAGTTTGATCCCAATCGTTACCTTTTTTTGGATGTGCTTTACCGTTTTGAAGAAGAAGATCTTGAACCGATTATCTCTGCCCTAGAGCATTGTAAACTTCCCAAACGCTATACGTCGTATATTGATGTTTTACACGAAAAATTTGCCAATAAAGTCGATCTGAATGCCTCGGATCTTTTTATCTGCACAATCGATGAAATCTACATCAAGCGCTATTTTCAAGTTACCCTTCCTGAGAATTGTACCGACCGTCGAGCGTGCGGCATTCCACTTGAAACACTTGAAGCCTACAAAAAGCAGTTTTTCCCCAATGATGAACATAAAGAGCGTTTACTCGCCCTACTTCCTTTTGCCATCGAAAGTACGCTCAATATTAAAAAAATAAACCCGATGGAATTCAAAAATCTTTTTATTCCCACCTTTGTCAACCTCGCCGACATCGCAGTCATCGAAGCGAGCGAGCTTGAGGATTTACGCAGTATCCGTGGACTTAGCTACGCTATTTTACGTGAAGTGTTTGAAGATATGATGCTTCTGGTCGCGGAGGATATTTTGTTGCACTTTTCAAACCAAGAGAAAAAGGCTATTGATTTTCTCAGTCACTTTGGTATTCACGAAACCATCGATGCAAAAGGCAACCGTTACAAACCAAATCCTATTTTAGATGAGAGCAAACGTGCGTGGAATATGACGACGATCCGCTCAACGATGATTCAATTTAAAAAGTCCAAACAAGCGCTGTACGATAGACGCAATGATATTGCCGTGATCAAGAAAAAACTCGACCACCTCCGCAATGAAGCCAAAGAGATCAGCCAACAGATCAAAAAAGAGCACCTTGGGCTCAAAGATGCCGATGAAAAAGCCGATCAAACGCGCGCAACGCTCGAAAAACTTGAAACAAACGATGCAAAAGAGGTAAAGTTTTTAGAAAATGGCGAGGAGAAAAATTTTGATCGCAGAAGTTTATTGGCACAACTTTACCGAAAAGAGGACTCGATTTTAAACCAAAAAACCCGTCACCAAAAAGCACTCAAAGAACTCGAACTCACCCTTTCCAATAAACAAAAAGAGATCTATGTTTGGGAGCGGCGTTTTGGCGAAACCGAAAAATCACTGATCGCTCTTGAATCCCAAGGACACCCTATTGATGGGCAATACGAGCGCATTCGAAGAGCGCTTGCGAAAACACTCTCTCAACGCTAAGCTTTACATGTAACGCCTAAATCTCTTTAAGACTCAGGCTCACTTTGCCTTTTTCTTTATCGACTTCAAGAACGCGAATGCGTGTGAGTTGTTGATTGATGCTCAAAACTTCTAACGGATGCGCAATGCGTTTATCGCTCATTTGCGAGATGTGAATCAGTCCGTCATTTTTAAGCCCAATGTCTACAAATGCCCCAAAATCGGCAATGTTTCGCACCACGCCCGAGACGATAGAACCCTCACTGAGCTCACTAATATCCGTCAGATCGGAGCGAAACGCAATCGGCGGTAGGCTCTCTCTTGGGTCAAACCCAGGTTTGAGAAGCTCCGCGATGATGTCTTGAAGCGTCGCCTCACCGATGCCCTGCTCTTTGGCTAACGCAATGATTTGCTCTTTGGAAAGCGTTGCCAAATCAGCGCGCGCTAAAAGCTTCTGCGCGATGGCATAACTCTCAGGGTGAACACCGGTGTTATCGAGCACACTTTTGCCCTCACGAATACGGAAAAATCCTGCGCATTGCTCGTAGGCTTTCGCCCCCAAACCTTTTACATGTAAGAGTTCGCTTTTACATGTAAAGGCTCCTTTGCTTTCACGGTGCTCAACAATCGCTTTGGCAAGTTTCGCACCAACCCCCGCCACATAGGAAAGCAAAGAGATGGACGCGCTGTTAGGGTCAACACCGATGCGATTCACCAAATCTTCGATGACTTCACTCAGTTTTTTCTCCAACTGTTTTTGGTCGACATCGTGTTGGTATTGCCCAATGCCTAGCGATTTTGGGTCGATCTTCACGAGTGCTGCCATCGGGTCACGCAGACGTTGCGCGATGGAAATCGCTCCTCGTATCGTCACATCAAGGTTCGGGTACTCTTCGGTGGCTATTTTAGAAGCGGAGTAGATGGAAGCGCCCGCTTCGGAGACCACCGTATAGGCAAGGTTCAACCCCTCTTCGCGGTTAAGTCTGGCAAAAAACTCTTGGCTTTCACGCGAACCCGTGCCATTGCCAATCGCCACAGCGGTGATGTGGTACTTCTGCGTAAACTCTTTGATGACTTTGGCAGACTTTTCATAGTCACTTTGTGGCGGTGTCGGGTAGATGACCGCGTGGGTCACGTACGTGCCGTGTTCATCCACCACAGCAAGTTTACACCCCGTGCGATACGCTGGGTCAACACCCAAAATCACGCGCTTGGTGACGGGCGGCGTGTTTAAAAGTTGGGAGAGATTTTTCCCAAACGTCGCAATCGCCTGTGTATCGGCTTTTTCTTTAATCAAAGCATGAATTTCGCGCTCCAACGAGGGAAACAAAAGTCGTTTAAACCCATCCAAATAGGCTTCCAAAAGATAACTTTTAGAACTTTTGGCATTGCGAGGAATGCGGTAACGCTCTATCGCACTTTCCACACGCTCCATGTCGTGCAGTATCTTTACATATAACTCTTTTTCGCTCACACCTCGCATCATCGCAAGATAACGGTGTGAAGGAATAGAGGCGATTTTCTCGGCTTTGCCTGCCAATTTGACGTAAAGTCCATCCGCTTTGAGCGTTTTAGTAGCTTTGATCTCAAACGAAGCGTAATCATGCAGTTGTGACCGCCAATACTCTCGCTCTTTCGCATCATCACTGTAACGCTCCGCGATGATGTCTTGCGCCCCCGCTATCGCCTCTTTCACGCTTTTAATCGTGTCTCTCACAAAACTCTGCGCCTTTTTTTCAAACGCTTCAAGCTCTAACTCGGAGCGCTCTAAAATGTCCGCCAAAGGCGTCAACCCAGCCACAATCGCCACCGCGGCACGCGTGTTTTTCTTCTCTTTATACGGTCTGTAAATATCTTCCAAATATTGAAGTGTTTGCGCCTTCTCAACCGTTTTTTTCACCTCATCGTTCACTTCGACTTTCTCCGCAATCAGCCGTAAAATTTCCTCTTTGCGATCATGCAATTTTTTCGCATACGCATAAATGCTATCAAACTCCCGAAGCTGCTCATCGCTTGCCCCACCCGTCATCTCCTTACGGTAACGTGCAATAAAAGGAATCGTCGAACCCTCTTCTAACAGCTTTAAAATGTTAATGATATTTTCTTTGGCAATGCCTGTTTTATGGACTAAAATGGGAATAAGTGGGTTCATAAAATTAAATTCCTTGCTTTACATGTAAAGATTTTTTGGAGGAGGTATTTTAGCGGAAATCAACATTAATTTCTTTGCAGTTATTTATATCTAAATTTAATAAACACCCAATAAAGCAAATTTATAATAACACATATCAATGCAGGATAAAGTGATGCCATATAAAATAATCCACTAAAACAACCACCGCCACTACATGTTAAAGCAATATACGTAATGTAAAGATAAAGACCCGTAGGAATTAATGAAAAAATGATTATGTAATAAACGGTATTAGAATCTTTTTGTTTTTGTTCTAAATATTTTAAGCTCCAATAACCTTGCAAAATGGGAAATAGATGCACTAAGAGAAATAAAGTAAACATCATAAAATCTACAACATAAGTACCAATAGTTGTTAGATAGCTCAATAGAAATACCTTAGACTCGATTTCGCAATTTCAAAATTTTCCGCTCCAACTCTTCCACTTCATTTCTGCAAATATCAAAAACAATTTCCGCATCAATCGCCACATAATGATGCGAAATAAAATCACGTGTTTTGATAATCTCACTCCAATACGTCTCATCAGCGACGTTTAGCAAAAGCTCTTTTTCGCGTTTCATTAGGTTTTTGAGTGCTTCGCCAATGGATTAAAGACGCATTGCAATGGCATCAAGTTTCTCAAGTCCTGCGTCATTTTGTAAAAAATCGTCACTTAATTTTATATTTTGAAAACGCCTATTTACAAGTGCCAAACTCTCCAAAATAAAGTCTAAAAGCTCTTTAGTTGTTGCTTTATCCATAGATGACTTCCTTTTGGATTTGCTCGAAAATGGCACCTTTGCTTTGATTGTGTTTGTGAAGTAGGTCAATTTTTCGATGGTACAGATTTTCGAGGTAAACCCAAAGCCCCGCGATATTGCGAAAGGTTTTGTGTTTAAATTCGACATAAATGTCGATGTCGCTTTGTGAGGTTTGCGTCTCATGAACAAAACTACCGAAAAGACCTATTTTATCGACTTCATACGTCTTTTGTAAAAAGGCTTTATGCTCACTTAGCGTTGCTAAAATGTCCTCTTTTTGAAGAGAGTTTGAATTAGAAGTTTGCATCATTTTTGACCTTTTTCCCCTCTCATAAAATCTAATTTAATTGTACCAAAACTTTACATGTAAAGCTAAAAAATCATCTCTTCATTGTATTGGCATCTAAAGACAAAGGAACTCTTCGCACCACAAATCCTGTTGGGGTTTTGTAGATTTCGAAGCGTTGGTTGAGTGTGATTTCTTGGTAGACGGAGCTTCCGTATTCGATGTCGACGAAGGGATTCCAGCCAAGAAGGGTGAAGTGATCGAGCAACGTGTTTTCGCCAAGATCGTGCGAGAGTTTTTGCTTTGTGTTTTGGTCTTCACTTTTTTTATAACGCCCTTCAAAGCGCTCTAAAACATAGCGTGAGTCTAGTTTTAAAAGATTTGACCAATATTTCATTTTCATAAATTTAGCATCGATGCGCCACTGTTCGCCGTAGATTTTAAAGTCTCCGACCACTTTGCCGTCTTCGCCATTTAGATGGGCGATATGAAAACCACTGCTGTCATAAGGCTTTGTAAACTGAACCGTGGCGATGAGCGTCTCTTGGGTGAGCGCTGTGTACGTCCATGAAAACAGCAGCACCAAGAGGGCATTGAGTACAAGACTCGCTAGGATCAACCCAAAAGACATTCTCATTAAAAATCGTCTCATTTTTCCTCCCATAGCACGTTTATCTTTCCATTATCATAGCTAAATTGATCCATGGAGAGTTTAGCCATAGTAACAGTTTGGTAATTCCATCTCAGTATCATAATGTCACAATAAATTTTCATGTCAATGGACTAAAGGAATCAAATGAGTCTTGGCTTTAAACAAAAAATCGCCCTTTCATCAGGTCTGTTTTTAGGAGTATCGCTCTTTATTTTTGGAGTTTTAAGTTTTATCAATGCCAAAGGCGCCCTCTTTGCAGAGATAGAACAGACACAATTAGCTAAAGCGAATGCACTAAAGATAGATATAGAATCATGGCTGAATGGACAAAAAATTGTCTTAGAAACCAGTGCTGATGACATCTCTCGTTTGGAAGAATTTAATGCAAACGCTATACTTCCCTACCTCTTAACAGCCCTGCACAAAACCAAAGCTTCTATGGCATATATGGGCATAGAAGAGAATGGTTTGATGGTTTACAGTGACGGTGCTAAACAACGAGAAGGGTATGACCCTCGAAAACGACCTTGGTACATCAAAGCCAAAGCAGAAGGCAAGTCTATCGTCACCGATGTCTATGTTGACGCATCAACAGGGCAACTCACCATTTCTGCGGCAGCTCCTGTTTTTGTGAAAGGTGTCCTAAAAGGTGTGATCGGCAATGATGTTTATTTAACCAAAGTGGTAGAGAAAATTAACGCGACTAAGTTTCAAGGCGGCTACGCTTTTGCAACGGATGCTTCTGGAAAAATAAATTTTCATCCCAATAAAGAGTTGATCGATAAAATTCTTTGTGAAGCCAATGACTCTCTCAAAAATCTTGCACCTTTGGTTAAAAATAATGCGAAAGGTGCTTATGAGTACAAAGCGAGTGATGGAGCAGACAAGCTTTTAGCGTTTAGTAAACTGGAAAATGGCTGGGTTCTTTACATCACCATCGATAAAAAAGTGGCTTCGGCTCCCATTGATAGCATGCTCATCACCCTTGGCATTTCTGGCATCATCATGGTTTTGCTCTCTCTTGCCTTTTTACAATTCATTCTCAATGTCCAATTTAAGCCTTTAGAAAGACTTAACACTGTTATCAAAAACCTTTCTAGCAGTGATGGCGACTTGACGCAACGTCTTAGCATACAGTCCAACGATGAGCTAGGAAAGATTAGTGAAAACATCAATCAATTCATTCATAAAATTCATACCATCATCACAACAGCAAAAACCAACAGTGCTGAAAATGCTTCTGTAGCGCATGAACTCTCTATCTCTGCTTTGGATGTTGGTAAACGTGCTGAAGAAGAAGCATCCATCGTCACCAAAACCACGGCAGATGCAACCTCACTGAAAGCCTATCTGCAAGCATCCATCCACAGTGCAGAAATTTCTAAAAATGAGTTGCAAGAAGTGACGCAAAGCCTTAAAGAAGCCGAAAAAAATGTCTCAAATCTTTCAAGTCTTCTTCAAAACACCGCTCATAATGAAATAGAACTTGCCAACAAACTAACCCTAGTCAGTGACAATACCAATGAAGTGAAAAATGTCCTCAATGTCATCAACGACATCGCCGACCAAACCAATCTTTTAGCCCTTAATGCTGCCATTGAAGCGGCGCGTGCGGGTGAACATGGGCGTGGATTTGCGGTTGTTGCCGATGAAGTGCGAAAGCTAGCCGAGTGCACCCAAAAGTCTTTGGTTGAAATCAATGCGACCATCAATGTCGTCACGCAATCCATCAATGGCGCCAGTGTTGAGATGAATACCAACTCAGCAAATATCAATAAAATCTCTGACATCTCCATCAGTGTTCAGTCCAATGTTTCCGAGGTTACAACGGTTCTTGCTCGCACTATCACCAACACCCAAAAAACAGTTCAAGATTATATCGATACATCCAATAAAATTGATACTATTACCAAAGATATTGAAGAGATTAGCACACTGTCAAATACTAACGCACGCAGTGTCGAAGAGATTGCAGGGGCAAGTGAACACCTTCACGAACTCACCGAAACGCTCAATAATGAACTCTCGAAGTTTAAATCATAGGTTTACATGTAAGCCTTTTAGGGCTATTCGTCCTTAAACGCAAACCCCTGAGCCACTAACGTTTTAGCTGTTTTTCGGTAATAAACATCGGCATAATACCCTGCGGTGATCTCAGCATACGTTGGCATCGAACCACTGCCTGTTGCGTCGCGGAAGGTTTTGAGTGTCGCTTCGTACGCCAAGGCACCTTTGCGCACTTTTTCACTGTCATATGTGTCTTGCATCACAAACGTGTCGAGTGCGATGCGTGGTTTGAGTGGGGCATTTTTAGCTTTTTCAGTGGGAACGCCGATGGTGCATCCTACGGCTAAAAAGGTTTTGGGAGCAAGGTTGAAAAACTTGACCATCTCATCAGACTTGCTACGCACTGCGCCGATGGCGGTTGTGCCATACCCCAACGCTTCGGCAGCCACTTGAAGTTGCATAAGCATGATGCCAGCATCCACCGCCCCCACCATAATACCCTCAGCACTCTGCTCGATGATGTGGTTTCGCCCAATGCTCTCCACAATCGCACTCGTGCGGTTAAAGTCGATGACAATGCCCACAAAAACATCCGCTGTGGCGATGTGCGCTTGTTCATTACACAGTTTGGCGATCTCTTTTAGCTTGGCTTTATCGCGTGTATAAACAAGGCTGATTTGTTGCCCGTTGATGGAAGTAGGTGCTCGTTGCGCTGTTTGGAAGATACGTTGTAAGTCTTCTTCGCTCACACTTTCGCCTGTAAACTGACGGATCGATTTTCGATTTTGCAGTTGGTGGATGATTGGATTTTCCATGGTATTTCCTATAAGATTTTTTCTAATATCTGAATCGATCTGCTCTCCACTTTTCCTTCCAATGCCACCTGAAATGCTTTGAAATGCGCCTTTCCCATATGCTCTGCTAAAAGGGCTTCACTCTCCCATGTTTCGACAAAAACGTAGGTGTTTGATTTTTCGGTGTCTTTGTGAAGGTCGTACTGTACACACCCTTTGTCTTCTGTGTGGGTTGCAGCATGCAATGCTTTAAGGGCTTCAAAACCTGCTTCCGTGTGGGCATCTTTGAGGGTTAATGTTGCGACAACAACGACTTTTTTCATCTCATTCCTTTGGTTTTAATTCTAAAATGAAGTATAGGAGTCATGTACTTAATATGCCCTTACGATACTTTTATAATGTAAGGAAAAATCATTTGAGATATTTACATGTAAAGAGGAGGCACGAAGGAAACGCTTGCATCCTTCGTGATGGTTTTTTGACTAGGCTTTCTTCGCTTTTTTCTCTTCGCGTTTCTCTTTCAACGACTTTTCGGGTTTCTTCTTAACTTCTTTTTTCATATCTTTACTTTTTGCCATGCGCTCTCCTTTTTGAAGTGGGTTAATACTGCTTAATTGTATAGGAGTTGGGCTTAAAAGTAGACTTTATGAAAGCTTCAACGTGATCTTCTTCGAAAAAAGATCATCGTAATACTCATAAACACCGTTCCTAAAAAGAGCATCGGTACAATCAGTGTCCACGCAATCTCCCAAGAGATGTCTTTTAAAAAAACGCCTTTGATAAGAATAAGATAATATTTAAGCGGTGTAAGCGCGGTTAAAGGCTGTAACCATGAAGGCATATTCTCTATCGGCGTTGCAAAACCTGAGAGTAAAATGGAAGGGAGCAAGAAAACAAAGGAGCCTAAAATGGCTTGCTGTTGCGTGTTAGAAATCGCTGAGATAAACAGACCAATGCCTGAAATCGAAAACAAAAAGACGATAACACCCGTATACAAAATGGCGAGCGAGCCCACGAGCGGAACGCCAAAAAGATAGATCGCAAAAAGCAAAATCAAGATGGATTCTAACATGCTAATCAACAAAGCAGGTGCAAGTTTTCCAATAAGAATCTCAAACGGGCGCAGAGGAGAGACAAGAATTTGATCAAATGTTCCTAATTCTCGCTCTCTCGCAATCGAAAGAGCGGTTAATAACATCGCAACGATCATCGTAATAGAACCAAAAAGGTTGGGAACAATCCACCAAAAGTTACTCAAATTGGGATTAAAAAAGAAGCGCGTTTGAATAGTAACCGCACTTGTGGATGGTTGTTTACTCAGAAAAAAAGTTTGGACGATGCTGCTTAAATACCCCTCTGCAATTTGTGCCGTGTTCGATCTTCGACCATCGAGTAACAGTTGCACATTGGCTTTGGCACTCAACACTTCTTTGCCAAAACCATTCGGAATGACCAACACTGCCAATACTTGTTGTGTGTTGATCAACTTAGAAATCTCATGGTTATTTTTAACACGGATCAATTTTTGGATATAAGGAGAGCCTTTGAGGTTTTGAATCAATTCTTGACTTGTATGGGTTCCATCTTGATCAAAAACCGCTAAATCAATATGCTTTATCTCCAACGTTGCCGCAAAAGAGAATATCAACACTTGAATCAGCGGTGGCACGATCACCACAAAAAGACTTTTTTTATCGTTCCTTATCGCCAGAGCCTCTTTACGAATCAGTGCGAATAATCGCTCCATCATTCTAACCCCTTCTTCGTTTTTTTTACCACAAGCGTAAAGAAGAAAAGTCCGACCAAAAACATACACGCCATATCTTTGATAAAAATAGAGGGGATATTTCCCACCAGAAAAATAGTCTGCAACGACTCTACAAAATACCGAGCAGGAATGATATAGGTAAAGATTTGCAGCGCAATCGGCATATTGGTAATTTCAAACAAAAAACCTGAAAGCAAAAAGGCGGGTAAAAACCCCGCTATGAGTGAAACTTGCGCAGCAACAAATTGATTTTTAGCCAAAGTTGAGATCAGCAAACCAATACTCAGTGAGGGAAAGAGGTAAACAGCACTGAGTAAAAACAAGATGCCAAAACTCCCTTTAAAAGGGATGTCATACCAAAAATAGACCACCACAAAACATAAAATCATCGAGCCTAATCCCAAAATAAAATAAGGAATAAGCTTGCCTAAGATAATCTCCATCATGGATGTGGGCGTTGCCATTAACGCTTCCATCGTCCCTCGCTCCCACTCTCTTGCGATGACTAACGCGGTGAGTAAAATGCCAATCAGCGTCATGACAACACTGATGGAGCCTGGAAGCAAGAAGTAGCGACTGGAAAGTGGAGGATTGAACCAATAGCGAGGTATAACGCTAATGCCAGCTGAGGGCATAATTCCCTCCTCAATAGCCCAGTTGCGAATAATTTTAGAGGCATAATTTTGAATCAATCCACCTGTATTGGGCTCTGTGGCATCGATGAGAATTTGAAGGGTATATGCGTCGTGCTTTCCAAAGGTTGTAGGCACTTCTAAAACACCTTTGAGTTGATTTTCTTGAAGCAGTTGCATCAGCTCTTTTTTATCGTAACCAATGTGCGTTTTAAACGACGAAGAGCCAACAAACGAAGAGACTAAGTCATGTGCCTCTTGGGTATTGCTTTTATTGATAATGCCAAGAGAAATATTTTTGGCATCCAACGAGACGGCATAGCCCATTAAAAACAGTAAAATCAATGGCAAGATGACGGCAATCAGAATGGCACTAGGATCACGCATGATTTGCAACGTTTCCTTGAGCAAAAGAGCGAAGAGCCGTTTGCGATTCATGAGTTTGCTCGCTTATCGTACGATTCAATCAAATCAATAAATGCCTCTTCCATCGTTGCATCACGAGAGACTTGCTCTTTTAGCTCATCGGGGGTTCCTGTGGCGATGGCTTTTCCATGATAGATCAGCATAATCCGATCACAATACTCTGCTTCATCCATAAAGTGCGTTGTCACCATAACGGAAACACCTTTTTTAACGATCCCGTTAATATGCGTCCAAAACTCTTTGCGTGTGATAGGATCAACCCCACTGGTTGGCTCATCCAAAAAGAGAACGGATGGTTCATGCATCAGCGCACATGCAAGGGCTAGTCGCTGCTTGAGACCCAAAGGGAGCAAGTCCGCTTTGGTCTCTAAATGGGCTTTAAAATCAAAGGTTTCAATAATATCCTCAATCTTTTGGGTGCGTTTTTCGCCACTGAGTCCGTACACTCCTGCAAAAAATTCTAAATTATTTTTGATATTTAACGACCCATAAAGTGAAAATTTTTGCGCCATATACCCAATGTTGGCTCTCACCTTTGCGCCTGCAGTGTAGAGATTTTCTCCCATAACCAAGGCTATTCCTTCAGTGGGTACAAGCAATCCACACAGCATCTTAAACGTTGTTGATTTACCAGCACCATTAGGCCCTAAAAAACCAAAAATTTCTCCACGTCCTATCTCAAAATCAATATGATCTGTGGCTGTAAAATTTCCAAACTTTTTGGTCAGATTTTTAGCCTCAATCAGATGCCCCTGATACTCTTCTTTGGGCGCCATTTGATTGGCTAAGAGCGATTCTGGCGCTGTTTTAACACCGAGTAAACGCACAAAAGCATCTTCAAATGTTGGGGAGCATACAGCAGCACTCGCTTCAGAATCGAATGTGCTTAGATGCGCAAGAGGAAATGATGCTCCTTCTTGAAGGTTAACGCGAATTGACGCTCCTACCAAGACAGCATCCATCACTTCTTCTGCATGTAAAAGGTGCGTGAGAAGCTTTCGTTTATCGGCGCTGATGTTGGTAACAAGATAGACTTCTCCGACAAGAGGCTCTTTCATTTTCTGTGGTGAGCCTTGGTAGAGGCAGACACCTTCATTGAGCAAAATAACCGAATCGCACTTATCTGCCTCATCCAAGTATGATGTTCCCCATAATACCGCGACATCTTCTTTTAAAAGTGCTTGGATCATCTCCCAAAGGTTGATGCGAGAAATCGGATCAACCCCGACACCGGGCTCATCAAGTAGTAACAGCTTTGGCTTTTTGATCAACGCACAGGCAAGCCCTAATTTTTGTTTCATACCGCCTGAAAGTGCGCCCGCTTTACGGGTACGAAATGCTAAAAGTGATGTAAAATCTAATAGCTCTTGAATGCGCTCTTTTGGCGCTTCGACATCTTGCAAAGCGGCGTAAAGTCTCAGATTTTCATCCACGCTCAAATCTTCATAAAGCCCAAATTTTTGAGGCATATACCCAATGTGTTGCAAAAGAGAGCTTTGCGTACACGGCATCTGCGTTCCTAAAATTTCCAATGTGCCCGAAGTAGGTGTTAAGAGTCCTGCTAACATGCGTATCAGTGTGGTTTTTCCTGCGCCATCAGGCCCTACAAGTCCTGTAATTTTCCCCGATTTAATCGAAAAATCAAGCGCATGAAGTGCTGGTTTTTTTTCTTTAGGAAAACTCTTACAGAGCTGTTGTGCCAAGACAATTGTCATTTTTAGGTATCTTTTTTACATTTAATCGTAACAGGCATTCCTTGTTTTAAATGCGAATCAGGATGTTTAATAATGACACGAAAACGGTACACAAGATCGGGGCGAAGCTCCATCGTCTCAATGTTTTTAGGGGTAAATTCTGCCACAGGAGAGATAAAACCGATGCTTCCTTCATAAGGCTCCTTCCTAGAATCGATGTAAACCCACAACGTCTCGCCTTGCGTGATTTTGCCTAAAAGGGGTTCATCCACATACGCCTTAACCCAATACTCATCTTCCAAAGCAATTTCCAAGATACTCTGAGCCGCAGAGACGATGGAAGAAGGCTCTTTATAACGCGCTAGAACCGTCCCCTTAGTTGGGGCGTACAGTGTTGCGTCCTCTATGTCATGTTCTAAACTTTTGGCTTGAGCAATGAGAGCCATTACTTTGGCATTTTGCGCTTCGATATCTTCAACCTGATACCCTTTTCGCACCATTTCGTAATAACTGAGCGCTTTATCATAGCTGGCATTTGCTTTATCGTATTGCGTTTTAGCCGTGATATACTCTTGCTCGGTTGTTGCATCGACTTTAAAAAGCTTTTGCTGCCTGACATAAACATCGTGTGCGCCTTCTAAGGCTGCTTTTGTCTCTTCAACACTTGCTTTTGCTTGAGAGATCTCTTCAACGCGGTACCCTTTCGTAAGCTTGGCTAACGTCGCTTTTTCAGCAATGAGTTGTGCATTGAGATTTTCCAATTGGTAACGCAATGTGGTGGTATCCAGTAAAACTAAAGGTTCGCCCTTTGTAAAAGACTCACCTTCATCTTTGTTAATGCTTTTGATCGTACCTAAAAACCGAAACGATAAATCTTGCGTACGATTTTCAATGTTACCGTAAAAAATCAATGGCTTTTCTTGCCCATTTTTGTGACTGACGTAGTAATATCCTCCACCACTAACTAAAATAACCATCACTAACAGTAAAATGATTTTTTTCATATGCGATCCCTTTTGGCAACGATTCCCCAAAGAATATACTCAACATTCTCAAGAATTGTGTGAATAATCATCTCCATATTCGCTTCCTCATCTTCATGTATAAAAGGCATGCGTTGGGTGATAGTTAGTTGTTGGACGCTAAATATCACAATTTGACCAATCAGAGTATGCGTTCTAGCCCTAACTTCCGAAGCATTAACCTCTTGTTGGCTGATACGCGCGATCAAATCGTCTAAAATACTTAATACAGGCTCCAACCCTTGTTGGTACAACAGTTCAAACCCCCGAGAGGGCGTCATCTGCTCCCTGATAATAATGCGGTGCAGGTAATTGTTTTTTCTCAATCTGCCTAGCATTGCTCTCGCCATCATCTCTAAAAGATGTTTAAGCCAATCGATATAAAATGCATCGGAGGCTACACCCTCTTTTTGTGCTTCATTAAAAGCACTCGTAAATTCGCCTGCTTTTTGCGCCATGATCTCTGTAATATTACTCACAACCGCTAAATAAAGTTCTTCCTTACTACCATAATAGTAGTGAATTGAGGAGATATTGACATTGGCTTCTTTGGCAAGTTCCCTGATGGATACATCTTCCAAAGAGCGCTCTCCAAAAAGCCTGTAAGCGGTCTCCAATATAGCGGCTTTGGAAGCGTTGGATGGTTTTAAGTGAGTGGCATGTTTCAACACGTTGTGTACCTTTTCGTGAGATTCGTACTCAAAGTATAATACAAACCATTGTTTAAGTCAAACGTTTGTTTGAATTCTTACATGTAAAGATGCTAAAGCGTTGAGCCTTAAGAAAACAGTTCACACCGTTTCGCATAATCTAAGCTCGTATACTGTGAACCTTCTAGTTTTATGAAT
>NZ_JQGK01000026.1 GCF_000743525.1 Sulfurospirillum sp. SCADC
CCCCTTGTTTATGGTCGAAATTATACTACAAAATTGCTTCTAAAGCCCTAAAAATAAGGGTTTTACTTGTTTTTCAGGGTCGACTATTTATAGTATTTTAGATAATAAAATCCAAATATCAAAAGAGAATATTTTAAACTTATTAAGCAAAAGTTTAGAACTTTAATAAACTATTTGGAATAAAAAAGAGGGCTGAACTTTTATTTTTTATACAAATAATCCATGCACTTTTTTGAAGTTAAAACCTTTACATGTAAAGCTTTCATAGTTACAAAAACCAATCATTTTATCTTTACATGTAAACCGAGTTTTTAAAGCAGTACCACGGAAGAAGCTTTTGTCACCACACCGCTTTGGACGATCTTGCAGTAGATGCCACGATGTTCACGGATGAGGGTTGGGAGTTTTGTGTCGAAGGCTGATAGATGTGTACAGATGGAGCATTTTTCGGTTATTTGAAGTTTGGCTTCGCCAATTTGTATCATTTCACCTAGCGATAATTGATGAGGGTCGAAACTTAGGAGTATATTTTCGCCCAAAGAGCCTTGCTCTAATGCAATGCCATGTTGTTGTGCGATGTCATATGCGATATTTCCCACGATCATCACGGAACGCTCTACATTTTTCCCGGCAAATTTATCATTTTTGATGCCATGCCCTTCTATCAACTCCAAGTGCTTGACTCGTGGGCGAACAGGACCTTTAAACTCCTTTGGAGCGCTAAAGAGTTCAATAAGGTGTAACATCGATCCATCCATGTGCTACTCTTTCGATCACCTCAGCAACGCCCGCTTGGACATAACTCACACCTTCTATAAAATCACCCGTTTGCCAGCCCATGCTTTCCATCGTATTTTGACATGCAATGAGCTCAATTTCATACGCCATTAACGATTTAATGCGCGCAAGCGTTGTGGCATCAAAATCTTTTTTGATCACTCTTACACCTTTTGAGTAAAAAACAAGCGCTACTTTTAAAGACTCTGGTGGGTACTCTTTGAGGACATTATTCACCGTATCTAGCGTATGATTCATCGTTGCAAGGTCATTCGTGGAAATTCTAATCACCCATTTTCGTGGCGCTTCAAAGCTAGGTTGAGGATCGCTAAAATTCATCTGTGCAAACAGCGATAGACTCAACATCAAAAGAAGAAAAATTTGTTTCATTGACAACACCTAAATGAGGACAAAGCAGACGCCTTGTCCTTGGAATATTAACGTTTGTATAAAGAGAGCTCAATACCTGGATTGTCTTTAACCCCGATAATATCGGGAGATTCAAGCTTGATGCTTTTGATATGCTTATGATCTTCAAGGTATTTGCTCACGGTATCCCAGATAGGCTCACCTTCTGATTGTGACCCAACGGTTGACCACCCTGCTAGCTTATACACTTTGGTCGCTTCGATCTCTTTACCTGAACTTAGTTTGAGATTGGTGATGCGTTGACCTATCTTTTTCATAGGGTCTATCGTATACGAAAGCCCCCCTGTTCGCACCATATCACCCCCTTGTTGCATGAAAGGATCTTCATTAAACAAGTTATCGGCAACATCTTCAAGAATAAGATGAATATCGCTTCCTTTGACTTCGCGTAGATAGGTTTCAGGATAGGTCATCGCGGTTTGCGTTGCAATGTCTTCAAACGTAATTGCCTGCCCCATAGGAACGCTGGTTCCCCATCTAAAGCCCGGGGACATGGAGATGTCCGCCCCTTTAACTTCACGAAGAGCATCGCAGATGATTTGATCAAACGTACCATTAAAGTTACCTCTTCGGTACAGTGTCTCATCCGTCGTGGCTATCTTTTTCTCTAACAGCGCTTTATAGGGTGCACGAACGGTTTCGATGTAGGCTTTCATCACTTTATCTTCAGGCACGATGTCAGAGAAAACTGGTAAAAGGGTGTACCTAAAATCAACAACTTTTTTGTTCTTAATCTCCAAATCCAATACAGATATAAATTTACCGTTCGAGCCAGAGTTCATCACGTACGTCGTACCCGTTGCATTTTTCACAGGATACGCTTCAGGTACACCATCGTGCGTGTGACCGCCTAAAATGAAGTCGATGCCACTGACCACTTCTGCCATTTTCTTATCGACATCATAGCCATTGTGAGACAAACAGATGATCGCATCGGGTTTCTCTTTTTCTTGGATGGTGTTGATAAGCTGTTGCATCTCTTCTGGTTTAATGCCAAACGACCAGTTAGGAATAAAGCGTTGAGGATTGGCAATGGTGGTGTACGGAAAGGCTTGTCCGATCACAGCGACTCTGTTGTTGCCCATTTTTTTCATCGAATAAGGCTTAAACATCCTGCCACTCTCTTCATCAAAAACATTGGCAACGGAACCTTCCATCAACGCTTCTTCTTTGACAAAAACGTTTTGCGCAATGAATTCTGATTTGAGAAGCTTAATGTTGTCCATAATTTCTTGTTGGGTGTAGGTAAACTCCCAGTGCCCCGTACAGACATCAACCCCTAAGATATTAAGGGCTTCGACCATATCTTTTCCACGGGTTTGAAGTGACGTCCAACTCCCTTGCCACGTATCGCCACCATCCAAAAAGAGCGTTTTATCTTTGCCAAAATTGCCGCTCAGGTGATCTACCAAGGTTTTAATTTGAGCAAAACCACCGACACGATTGAACCGTTTGGCATTCTCATCGTAATTCAGACAGGTCAGCGCATACTCCATTTTGCTTCCACTGGTGATGCCATAGCGCTTCGCAAAGTTAGAGCCTACGATATGAGGAGGCTTTCCAAAATTAGAGCCATAGCCAAGATTGACACTGGGTTCTCTAAAATAAACCGGCATGAGTTGCGCATGCGTATCGGTGATATGCAACAATCTAGCATTGCCAAAGTTTTCGAGATTATAATAATCTTCAAGCTTATTAATGCCATACAATCGCTTGTGTGAATTTGCAAAAACACTTGTTCCACTCAGCCCTAAGATGGACAAAAGGTAGAAAAATTCTCTTCTGTTT
The DNA here is from genome assembly GCF_000743525.1 of Sulfurospirillum sp. SCADC. Lineage (GTDB taxonomy): Bacteria > Campylobacterota > Campylobacteria > Campylobacterales > Sulfurospirillaceae > Sulfurospirillum. The sequence continues at coordinate 2,995 of NZ_JQGK01000026.1, forward strand.
AATGAACTCATGAATGCTCCCTTTTACTTTACGACGACAGCTTGCCACGTTTTATCATACTCAGCTGATTCTTGAAGGGCAATGTCAGACTCCAATTTAGCACGATTTGCCAAATCAATCGCCTCTTGATATTTAGCCTCTTTTGACATCGCTTTAGCCTTGGCGATGAACTCATGGGTTTTTCGCCATGCCACATTCGCATGGATGGCTTCACCATAACGTGCTTCGGCTGCTGCAATCGCACTATCCGCACTTTGTTGCGAAACGTCGCTCGACGCATTGGCTGTTGAAAGGAGTACCATGGTTACGGCATTGATAAGTAAAAATATCTTTTTCATCATTATCTCCTCTACTTTCGTGTGTCTGGGCCATCTATTTTAAGCCCATTTGACATGTATGTTAGAAAATACTCTAAATTTCGAAGCTCTTTAGATTGCATTTTTGGCGCTAACGAACCTGTGTCTTCAATGCACCCTTGTAACCTTCGTTGAAGCGTTCCAATCGCCCCCCACTTCAGTCTGTAAACAGGAAAATGCGTTACTGCACCCAGCGTTGGGCTCAATGCCTCTGCTCTAATTCTCTGTCCTGAACCTGAGATATGACATTCAGCGCAATTAAGTGCAAAGTAACCTCGTTGTTTATAGAACTCTTTTTTACCATCATCATACGCTTGCATTGCTTCTTTGGTTGGAATTTTAATGGCAAGTGGTTTGCCTCGCGACTCAAAAGCCATATACCCCATAATTTTTGCGATATCATCTTGTTCGTATTTTAATGGGTTTTCACCATTTTTAACACGGCATTCATTGATAGCAACTTCCAGCGTTACAACCTCTTTTTTGGTTGTATCAAACAGTGGATAGATGTCTCTAACTGCAGGATTTGGGAAACAATCCGAATACGATTTACCATTGGCAAACTTTTTATAAAACAACTCTTTTCCCTCATCCAACGCTATCTCATAGGGAGGAAATTCATTGATTTCAGCTAGTTGTTCTTTGGTTGGTCGATACCAAGCAGCTGTCCCATGAGCAAAATCTTCTAATTTTACAGGATAGATATAATCTTTTTTAATCTCTTCAGGATCAACATACGGAAAATAACTAGCAGACTTTCCCAGTGGATCGCTAAATTTGGTTAAAAAATAGTTTTGCATCGCAAGCCTATCTTTTTCGGCTTGCACATCAAAGGCTCCTGCACTTAAAAAGGCACATAGCACTGTTGATGCTACGATGGTTTTTTCGATTGCTTTTAACATTGTTCCACCTTTTTTATTTTAGCTCCTGACACGCTTTTAAAGCAAAGCTCTAAAAGCTACGCTAACGCTGTGTTCTCCTCGGCGGAGTGCCCGCGCACCTTTGGTGCTTTTTTCTTTAGCTCCTGACACGCTTTAAGAGCAAAGCTCTCAAAGCTACAAAGTTTATTTGAGATCAAACTCGCCTTGTTCTGTTTCGCCCGTGTTGTCTTTCCATGAGACATTAATTTTATCGCCTACTTTGGCACCTTTAAACATAAACTTTATAAAAGGGTTTTCTGAAATGCCCACGCTTGGATACATGGTATAAACGGTTTTTCCACCATGCTTCACCAACAACTCTTGAATGTATTTCGCTGTCTTATTGGTTTTTGCATTTGCCATTTGCATCGGGTGTTTTATGAGAAGTTTGACTTCTGCTACGTCATCTTTGACTTTTGCTATTACTTTGATTCCCATTGTATTTCTCCATTTAAGTATTTATAATATTTTTAGTGTGCTAGCATGAAAGGTTTTATCAACCGCCACATCCACCAACAGTCACTTTAACCTCTTTGGTTGCCGTATGAAGTGTGCCATCTTTTGTTTTAACCACTAAAACAACATTGCTGGTCTCACCCATTCTGATACGTGTTGAAAAATCAGGAATAGTATTTTCATTGATTTGCCACACCGCAATAAGTGGATAAGGGTTTTTTTCAACAAAAAGGGACATTTCCACAACATCGCTTAGTGTTGTTGAAATCGTCACAGGAACAGCTCCACCATTTTCTGCGATATCAGGGACTTTGAGTTCAACCTTACTGTCTGCTGCTGATTTTGCTTGTCCATATAAATCGCCCATGGCTTCAGGGGCACTTTTAAACGTAAATGCTTTCGCATGATCTTCTAAAAATCCCGCATACAGTGAAGGAGAAAGTACTCCAAGGGCAATAAAACCACCTATTTTTATAAAATTTCTTCGTTGCATAGTTGTCTCCTAAGTTTATTTAACGGTATATCTAATGTACGCAATCACTGCGTCTATTTCGTCTTTGGTTACCCTAAGATTTCTTCCCAATGGGGGCATCGTTGAGTTGGGGGTATCGACATTGGGATCCCAAATTTTGTTGAAAAAATATTCATCAGGAAGTCCTACGAAATTGGCAAGATTGGGTCCCATATTGCCTTCTTGCTCAATACCCGAACCCGTAAGCGTATGACACGCTAAACAGTTTCCCCTTGATATATCTTTGTAAACGGCTTCTCCAAGCTTAATCTTTGCATCCTTGCTCATCTCTTTATCTGCGGCTACCATACCCGTTGCAAGTAGCGCCGTACACGAGAGAGCAATTACTAATTTGATAGGCATCATCGTTACTCCTTTATTTACTTTGGTTGATCATGTATGTTGCAGCTTCATTCACGGCATCATCACTTAGATCAGTCGCTCCACCCTTTGGAGGCATTGCACCCACTCCCATGATAGCGTTCTTTAAGACCGTATCTAAGCCTTTACTCATCGCCTTTGCCCATGCGGTTTTATCTCCCAACTTTGGAGAACCTGCAAGACCTGATTCATGACACCCTGCACAGTAGGTCACATAGGTTGCTTTCCCTGGAACATCGCTTTCTGCTTTGCTTCCAACCTCTCCATAAAAGTAGCGCTCTTCTCCAAATTCTGGCTCGACCTCTGTGCCATCGGTTACAATCCGTTGAATCGTCACTTTGTTAAGATCAAGACAATCTTTCATACACCGTTTATTCTGTGTATCGGATTTTCTTAGGTTGTTATATTCAAAACCTTTTTCATTAGGCATGTGCACCGCTTTGATAAAAGCCGCATCAATGACCGTATCATCTTCGATGGCTTCTCCATTGACTTTAATGTCATTGACTTGAAGCAAATAACCCAAAATTCCATACACTTCGCTGTTAGTCAACGACTTAGGTGAAGAAAGTGGCATCGCCGTTTGAATGTACCAAAACATAGGTGCAATGTAAGGAAGGTAACTGCCAAATGTCTTTAAGGGGCCAGGTTCTCCGCCATTTTGAGGATGTAGTTTGAGTGTGTTTAGACCTCCTGTAAGCACAGGAAATTTATCCACGCCCTCACCAAAATCGCCATGGCATGCGCCACATTTTGCGATAAACACTTCAGAGCCCTTCGCAACACTCATACTTCCTTTTGGCAACCCTTTTCCATCCGGTCTGACATCGGTATCCCATGCCTCAACTTGCTCTTTGGTCGCTTTTTCGCCAAGATGAAACCCTTTGGCACTAAAAGGTGAAGCATACACATGGTTGACACTAAAATTTTGAGGCTTTTTGATCGCTCCATCGTTATTGATTTTATTGCCGTGCATGTCTATTGTCTCGCTCGGATAGGGGTATTTATCGGGATTGGTGGGTGTGTAGCTCAATGATTCACCCATTACAGAGGACGCACACAACAGTGTTATCACACCTGCTACCATGATATTACGCTTCATAGATGTGAACATTGTGAACCTCCCCATTGCTTTTGACTTCCCATGTTTGGATGGCATTTCGATGATACACCGCCTCTTTACCTCGTGCCGCATTGATTTGAGTGGCTACGGGTTGGGTAAATCCTGTATCGTCCGTTGCTCTGCTTTGGAGCATCATAGGCTTTCCATCCCATTCGATTTTAAGCGCGAACCTCGTAACGGCTTTGGGCAGTTGAATACTTGTGAACTTAGCCTCCTTCCATGTTTTTCCCCCATCGGTGGAGACATCAACATACTTAATAGTCCCTTTGCCAGACCACGCGATCCCTTCGACCATGATAGGCCCTTTTTTCTGACCAACCCAATTGCGTTCAGGGCACGGAGAGGTAATGACGGAATTTGCCTCAAATACCCAGTTGTACATCAAGGCGTGCCCGTCTTTCAGCAGCATCGTGTATTTAGTGCTCTCTTCTCTGACCATCCACGATTTCGTGTCAAACTCCAATCGCTTCAACCACTTTACCTGCATAACACCTTCCCAACCCGGCAAGAAAAGCCTGATAGGATAGCCCTGTTCAGGACGAAGTGCCTCGCCATTTTGGGCATACACCAGCATTGCATCATCAAGTACTTTTTCAATCGGAATGGAGCGCCCCACACCCGCAGGGTCTGAGCCTTCAGGGAACATCCATTTGGCTTCGGGTTTGAGTCCAATGTCTTCCAATATGGTTTTTAAAGGAACGCCCGTCCATTCGCTACACGCCAACATTCCATGCGTCACTTGCAACGAATCCATGCCAGGACCGCGAAACTCCATACCGTTGTTGGCGGCGCATTCAAAGGAGTGAATGACACTGATGCTTGGGTATCGTTTAATGTCTTCGAGCGTTAAAACAACCTCTTTCTCCACCAATCCATGAATCAATAAACGATACTCTTTAGGATTGATGTCAATGACACCTCCATGACACCTCGTAAAATGAAGGCCATTGGGGACGATGATCCCTTTTAAATCTTGCCACGGTGTAAAGCTAACCGATGCTTTTTTATCCGCAGTCAGCCAAGGAACTTCGCGCCTGACCACATGTTTCTCAAATCGAGAAGGCATTCCATAAGGATCGCTGTTATTATCCCGTCCCCATTGCAATCCCCAATCAGGATTGTTCGGAGGCAAGTTGTTTGGATTGATTTGATACTCAGCATTAAGCTGTGTCGTGCTACCAACCGTTGCCAATGCTGCCGCCGAGTAGAGAAAACTTTTTTTAAAAAAATTTCTTCTACCACTCTCTTCTTTAAAAGAGTCTATTTCATAAATATCTTGCAAGTTTTCCTCCCGAAGTATTTGTATTTCAAATTTTCTAACATTAAGGTCATTATTTAGTGACTAATTTTAAAAAGCCATCGATATACGGTTTCACTCTCGGCAACAACACGACACCGTGTCCATCGCTTGAGATGAGCACTAAAGAACCGCGCAATGCCTCTTTGGTATACTCAATCGCTCGCTCTTGCGCACCCAAAGGATCATCTTTGCCTGCGATAAACAACGAAGGCGTTTCTGAGTACATGAGCGATGTTTTAATGGCTTCCTCATCTCCACCACCCGGAGATAAGGCAATCAGCGCGATAGGATCAGCTTCAACCATTAACGGAATGATCGCCCCAGCACCAAGCGATGAGCCCACTAAAATAAGCTTGTGCATATCGATCTCTTTTTCGCCAGAGAGTCTGTTGAGCCACTGCGATAGATCGCTGGTGATTTTTTCAAATCCCACACTCTTTCTGCTCTCTTCAAACGCACTAGCAATATTGTCTATGTCCGCACTCACTTTTGTCGCTATGCCATTTTTCAAAATCGACGTGCCATGCCCTCGCAGATCCACCATCAAGGTTGCATACCCTTTTTGGTTAAAATCCTGCGCCATCTCTTTCCAGATGGTATGATCCGCGCCAAACTGATGCGCCAATAACACGATGGGATAGTGCGCCTTTTTTTGCGTAGGGTAATCCAACCAACCGTGCATCACAAAACCATCTTCACTGGTGATGGTCATCTCTTTTGCAAACAGCGACATACAGGTCAGAAATAAAAAGATGATTACAGGCATTGGGTACTCCCATCGATGATGGCACCATCTTTTTTAGCAGCTTCACAATCTTTTTTCAAGAGTTTTGCCCCGTGAAGTTTGGTCTCCCAAAAGATAGCGCCCTCTAAATTGGTGTGGCGCAGATCAACGCCTGTCATGTTGGCTTGACCCAGTTGAGCGTCTATCATGATGGCATTTTTAAGATTTGCGCCTTGAAAATTCACCGCCCACAATCTGCCACTGCTCATGTCTGCATTTTCCAAATTGGCATTTTCCAAAGACATCCCTTTGGCATCCGCACCCACAAAACGTGCATTTTTGAGGTTTGTTCCGCTCCAATTGGAGGTATAAATCACAGCACCTTCCAGATTGATCCCAATCGCTTCGGCATCGGAGACATTGGTTTTAGCAAAACTAGCACCGCTAAAATCACCTTTATTGAGTGTCGCAAGCGAAAGATTGGCATTGTCCAGCACAAATCCTTGCGCTTTGATACCACTCATATCTGCGCCACTCAAGTCGCAACCTACACACGCTTTGTCTTTCATCAGTTTATCAACCGCTTCGCTCGCAAACAGTGAGGAGAGTACAAAGGCGATTAGAATGATTGTTTTTCGCATGGCTTATCCTTTGCTCTTTGCTTTTTCTAAAAACTGCAAAAACCGATCGCTTCTCGTTCCACCGATTTGCCTCTCAACGATATTTCCCTCTTTATCGGTAATATAAAACGTTGGAACGCCGATACGTGGGTATTTTGCAGGCACTTCCGTCTCTCTAAACTCAAGGGCAATATTGACAAAATTAGCGTCCATATACGCGCGTACTTTCTCATCTTTAAAGACGACATTTTCCATGTAAGCACACTCTGGGCACCCTTTGAGATGGATCATAATCATCATCATTTTGTTCTCTTTTTGTGCCGCTTCAAAACCCGATTTATAATCGTGATAGAGTTTTGGACCATCGCTGGCTAAAAGCAGTGAACCAAGGAGAAAGAACATTAAGGCAAAGATTTTTTTCATATCACACTCCTTTAAAACCGAGATTGAGGAAAAATTCTGTTAGCAAACTGATGCCACCTGTCGCAATCGCTACACCAATGAGCACCAAAAGCGAACCTGCCACAATTTCGATGAGCTTAAAATGCTGTTTCATTTGGTTCATCACACCAATGGCACGACTGGTCAAGAGCGCGCTTAAGAAAAAAGGAACGCCCAATCCTGCGGCATAAAGTGTCATTAAAATCGTTCCTTGCATCGTGTCATCCCCAAAAGAAGCCATGCCTAAAATGCCGCCTAAAAGCGGTCCCACACACGGTGTCCACCCTAGCGCAAACGACATTCCGAGTAAAAAAGGTGCAAAGAAATTCAAGACATACCTAAACATGCCCGTCTCACTCTTTTTCATGCCTCCAAAATCTGCACGCTGTTCGTAGTTGAGGAATTTGATATCGATCGCGTGCATTACATGTAAACCAAAAATTATGATAATGACACCGGCAACTACCGCGACGTATTGATTGCGCATCCATTCGCCAATGAATGTTGAAGCAGCCGCACCAAGGAGAATAAAAATAAGACTGAATCCTGCGATAAACAGTAAAGAGGCAGTCAGGACTTTGGTTTTTGTGCTTGAGCTCATTTTATCGTCGTCTTTAAGCTCCGCCAACGAGAGCCCAGAGATGTACGATAAATACGCAGGAATGAGTGGTAGAACACACGGACTGAGAAAGGTAATAATCCCTGCTAAAAAACTTACAAGATACGGTGCATTGGTAAATGCAGCCAAAAGAGCATCGCCCATTTAGGACCTCCAACTAACGACTATTGGGATGAGTGTAATTTAAATATTTATAAAAACAACATAAATTTGTCATTTAGTTTTAGAATTTTTTCTAACTTATAGTTGAGGATTGAGGGTGTTTTTTTTCGTTCAAATGAGAAGTTATTTCAGCTTAGATACCAAAAATAGGCATCTTGCGTCATCTTATGGCTAAGCGATACGTGCAAAATTTGCATAGAGTTTAATCAGATGGGTCAAATGGCGTGAGTAATTTTGCACTGCATTTGCAAAGACTTCAGCCACTCATGCCCTATGTTTACATGTAAAAGGCACACGCACGTTAAAGCGCCATCAATGTCCTATACTCATGCAAGGCAAAATCATCGGTCATGCCGCTGATATAGTCGACAACAAGGCGCGTACGGTAATAAAACTCCAAAAGCTGAGCGCTCTCTTCGTCTTTTCCCTCCAACGCTTTAACATCATTTTGATACGCCACGATCTGTTTGGAGGAGATGCGCTTAATCAGCCTCATCGCGATGAAACACTCTATTTTTTCATCGCTCAGTAACGCTGTGAACTCTTTACATGTAAGCTCAAGAAGCGGTTTAAAAACGCTCAAAAGACCGTTGATAATCGCGTAGCCTTGCAGTTCCAAGGTTTGCACATCTTTGTTTTCATAGATGTATTTTGCAGAAATCGTTTGCAAGATTTTGATCGCTTTGTAGTATTTGCTCTCTTTGTCATATTCAAGAAGCGCAGCATTAAAACTCCCTTCATATATCGCTGCGTGGTTTTGGATATAAATATCAACCACATGAAACACCAACGAGGTCACAAGTTTGGCGCGAACGAGCGTAAAAAAGAGATTGAACTGGTACGGCTCTTCGTTCTTTTTGGCTTGATCGTACCGCTCTTGAATCACCTCCAAAAGATAGGTCTCGCCCTCTTTTTCGCACTCTGCTTTGATGAGTTCGTAGACTCTATCCAAGCTCAAAATGCCCTTCTCCACCGAGTCTTCCAAATCCGCCGTAAGGTAGGAAATATCATCCGCCGCTTCCATGATGTACGTGAGGGGAAAACGGTGTCCGTGTTTTACATGTAAAGCGTTTTGGATCTTCTCAACAGCGCTTTTTTCATTGAAATAAAACCCTGGCTTTTTCATGAGATAATCCAACGGCTCGCCTTTTTTAGGCTTTGCTTCATACGCACCACGCGTGTATTTGACCACCGAAGCGATTTGGGTGTATGAGAGATTGAGGCGTTGTAATTTGGTGATGACGCGAATCGCTTGGGCATTGCCATCGTAGTTGCATAGGTCTTTGGCAAGCATCGTTTTGAGTTCTTGTGTCTCCTCCAAATTCGCAGGTATTTTTTCAAGCAAAGGTAGTGCATTTTCAGTAATCCACTTGTTGATCGTCTGCTCCGCAAAATGCCCAAACGGAGGATTGCCGATGTCGTGAAGCAAGCTTGTCATCTCCACCGTAGAAACAAACGCATTCTCAAGCCCTTTAAGTCCGTAACGCTCCTCTTTTTCAAGCTTTTTCAAAATACTCTTAGCAATAAACCGCGCCGTCTGCGAAACCTCCAAAGAGTGCGTCAAACGCGTCCGAATCGAAGCATTGAGTTCCAACGCAAACACCTGCGTACGCTTTTGAAGCCTGCGAAACGCAGGAGCAGAAAGAATGCGCCCCCGATCGCTCTCGATAGAATAATCCAAATTATCGATGGGGTTCACTTCTCTGGCGGTGGTTAGTTTCTTGCTGTAATCAATCATAGATGACCTTTTTCATTTTCTCAGTACTTTCACCATCGCCAAAGTATCGAGTTCACAATACTTCAATAATTGCTCTCGCACTTTCATTTGTTCGTCTAAACTCTTTACATGTAAAGGGAAAGTAGCCTGTCACCTTTTTTCTCTGCCTTTAATGAAATTGAAAAGTAAGTCTTTTACATGTAAAGGCAAAAAGTAGCTTGATTTTATTCTTCATTCAATATTCCAAATAACGTTGCAACTCTCTTGTATAGTGGTTCAAAATCCGTAAAACTCTCTTTAGGTAATTCAAATAATTGTTCCCATAAATCACATTTTTTATGGCTGTGAATTTCTAAATAGTCGACCCTGAAAAACCC
>NZ_JQGK01000027.1 GCF_000743525.1 Sulfurospirillum sp. SCADC
TTCAAATATTCGTCAATTAAACAGTAAACTGCTATAATGTCTCGCTCCATAAACGTGCCCTCCACGGCTTTTTATGGAGTCTCAAGCAATTTTTAGACCCTTCTTCGCAACTAGCAGTTTGGGTTACTACCTATAGTAATTGAAAGCATAAAGGTTCAACCTTCTTCCAAATATGATGGAAGAAGTGTAGCCAGAGTGCCTGACAGGTTGTGTCATACTTTTTGTGCAAAAAATTTCACTAGCCACTCAAAAAAGTCTTGTGCCTAGACTTAAAAGTCCAAACGCTTTAAGGCACAAGCCTTTTAGTCTGATTTGCGCTATAATGTGAATACAAAAAATACACGCATTCACAAAGGAGGATCATATGGCTACTTCCATTCGGCTTGATGATAGTTTTGAAGCGCGCTTAAGCCGTTTAGCCTCATTAACAGATCGTCCAAAATCTTTTTATATCCGTAAATTGTTTGAAGATTATTTTGAGAATTTGGAAGATTATTATTTGGCAGAAAAAGCAGATCAAACACCTGAGAAAATCTATACGTTAGACGAAGTGGTAAAAGAACTTGGCTTGGATCGTTAACTTTAAAGAGAGTGCCAAAAAAGAGCTCTCAAAACTCGATAAGCCCATTGCCAAGAAGCTTGTTATCTTTTTACAACACTTAAGTGACTGCGATGATCCCAGACAAAAAGGCAAGCAACTCAAAGGTAAACTCAAAGATTTTTGGCGATACCGAGTGGGTGATTATCGCATCATTACCAAGATAACAGACCACGAAATCACTATTTTAGTCTTAAAAGTGGCACATCGAAAAGATGTTTACGAGGATCAATAAGTCAGATTTAAAAAGTTAAATTTTTGACAAACCTTATGAAGATCGTGGAAATTCCAAGATAAATCTCGCGCCGATGGGGGTCTCTTCATGGGTGATGTTCTCTACCCTGATGCTGCCTCCAAAGCTCTCTTTCATGATCATCGAGCAGATGTAAAGCCCAATGCCACTGCCTTGCATCTTCCCTTTGGTGCTAAAATAAGGCTCAAAAATGCGCTCCAACACGCTCTCCTCAATGCCTCCTGCGTTATCTTCCACACACAAATGCACCCCCTCTTCATTGCTCCATGCCACAAGGCAGATCTGTTTGGGCTCAATCTCCTTGGTGCTAAACGCATCTTTGGCATTGCTTAAAAGGTTGAGGATGACTTGCTGTAACTCATTGGCTAAGCCATAAACCTCCACCGTTTCATCGATGTTGTGGGAGAGGGCAATGCCTTCATTGCGCAGTTGTATGGCGGTGATATTGGTCGCATAGCGCACCGCTTCGTGCAGCTTAAATGCTTTTTTCTCTTTATTTGGTTTGTAAAAATCCATAAAATCACTGATGGTACTGCTCATCTGCTCGGTCAGTGACTCAATCGTATCAAACGCGCTGTTAAATTTTTCATCGCTTAAAGCGCCTAAGGCATATTTACACCTGAGATCGAACGTTGTGATATTGAGCACATTCAGCGGTTGGCGCCACTGGTGAGCGATATGTCCGATGATTTCGCCCATGGCGGCGAGCTTGTGTTGCTGCACTAGCATCGCCTCTTGCTCTTTTTGAACGCGTCTTGATTCGACCATTTCGGTCACATCAAAAACCGTCATGATTTTATAAGGACCTCCCACGATATGCTCCAAAAGCCCTTCGGTTGCATAAACGTAGATGCGCTTACCGCCTTTTCGTACCGATTCCATTTCGCCATCATTCGCCACTTCACGGTGCGCGAGAAACGCATCGTGATGAAGCCGTTCAACATCACGCAATGCCTCAGGAACAAGCAGATGCAAATGCCTGCCAATCAACTCTGCTTCGCTGTAGCCGTAAAGTTTAGCAAACGCGGGATTGAGTGCCACAAAACGCCCCTCTTGGTCTAACAAAGCGATGCCAAGATTGGCGGTTGCGAAGATCTGCTCGTAAAAAGCCTCACTCTCTTGTTGGTCACCCTCTTCTTGAAAAAGGAGGCTGTGAGCGCACGAAAGATCGACGTCATTTTCCACCAAAGCAGGCGTGGAAATAGCCCAAAAGAAGACGACATACCCTCTCTTTTGACCCTCTTCAAGCAAGGGATTGGCTCTGACAGACACATCGATCCATCTGCCATCTTTGGTTAAAAAAACCTCTTCGCCCACATAGGTTTTATCTTGCAAAAACGCTTTGTAGATGGGGCATTGTAAAAGCCCTTTTTTTTCGTGATGTGCGTGAAAAATAAAATGGCCAATTTTGCCTAAAAGTTCCTCTTCACTGTAGCCTAAAATCGTTTGAGCCGCGGGGTTAAAATGGGTGATTTTGCCATCGCTATCAAAGGCGTAAAGCCCTTCACTCATCGAGTCATACAACTGTTTTAAAAACTTATAGGACATGGATGGACTCTTTGGCTAGAGGAAGGCGTACCTCAAAAACGGCGCCATCGTTTTCATTGTACGCGATGATTTTACCCGCATGTTGCGTAATGATTTGCTGAACGATATTCAGCCCAATGCCAATGCCAGAGCTCTCTTTCGTACTCTCAAACGGCTCAAAAATACGCGGTAAAATCGCAGCATCAATGCCTCCAGCATTGTCGCAAAAACGCACCACAACCGTTTGATCTTCTTCAAAAATCTTTACATGTAAAGCGCGTTTTTCAAACGACTCGATCTTGACAAGCTCATCTAAAGCATTGTTCAAAATGATCACAAACACCTGCTCGATACGCTGTTTTTGAACATTACATGTAAAGTGGTATTCACTTTTAGAAAGGCTTAGATCAAAGATTTTATCATTCATACGAATAGCAACAATTTGCTTTGAACGGTTGTACGAAAGAGAGAGCGAAGTGCACAAAAGCTCATACAGATTGACCTTCTCTTTTTGTTCGCGACTCTTTTGAGATACCTCGCGCATCGTCTCAATAATGCTCTCAATTCGCTCAATACCCTCTTGAATCGATTGGCTATCTTTGAGCATCTCAAAATTACCTTTGACATAGGTTAAAGGCGTGTTGATCTCATGTGTAATGCCTGCTGCCATCTGACTGATGGCGCTAAATTTGGCATTGCGCACCATCTCCTCTTGGTAGCTTTTTTGGATTTTGAGGTTTTTATCCACCTCTTCATGAATACGGTTTTGCAAATAGATTTCTTGTTTTTCAACTTCTGTTATATCGATGAAAACACCCACAAAGCCATCAAAAACATCATTGCGCATCATCCGTTTTTTTTGAATTTCCAGCGTTACTTTTTGCTTACTCAGCGGTACAGTGGTAGTTATTTTATAGACTTGAAGGTTACATGTAAACATCTCTTGATCTTTTTGAGAGAGTCTATTGGCAATCTCAATGGGATAAAGTTCAAACGCCGTTTTACCTAGAATATCCTCTTTTTTCAAACCAAAATAGGCACAAAAAGCACGACTGCATCCGATGTAGCGAAAATAACGATCTTTGATAAAAACAGGCACAGGAATAATGTCTAAAATCGTTTCAATATCACGTAACTGTTTTTGGTATTTGAGGTTGAGTTTTGCAATGGTATTGCGTGATTTGACACGCAAAGAGATGTCACGAACACTCCAAATGCTTAGCTGTTCTGCCTCATCCGTAAATTTTTTGCCAAAAAGTTCTGCCCAAAAGGCTGTACACTCTTTCGTACGTAGTCGGTATTCTAAGTTACTGACTCGCTCAAACATACCTTCATTTAAGTGGATACGCCACCATTTCTCGTAAAGCTTTTGTGACGTAAAAAGAGTGCTGACATGTAAACCTAAAATATCCTCTTTGGTGTAAGCAAAAAGGTCGGTAAATGTCTCATTTACATCGACAATACAGTGCTTTTCATCCAATACGATATAGGCAAGATCAGAGTTATTAAAATAGAGTTTAGCTTTTTGTGCAAGGCGCTCTAGCTCTTTTTTTTCAGCAACGGCGCACTCTAAAATGCGCCTGTTTTGGTTTTTAAAGACGGTAATTTCTTGCTCAAGATCGCGGATCTTTGAGAGTAAATTTTTCATACAAGATGCTACTGAACCAGTTCGTAAATCTTCTCTTCTAAGGCTTTCATCGAGGAAAATGGCTTCATAATGTAGTGGGTTGCCCCTTCGCGGTGCGATTTGAGCACTTTATCGAGTGTGGAATAGGCTGTCATCATAATGATTTTAAGCTCAAGTGCTTTTTCATGCAGGTTTTTGAGCACATCCAAACCATTCATCTGCGGCATCATAATGTCTAAAAGCACGACATCGTAGCTTTTGTCGATGCGTGAGATCGCATTATGAGGGTTGGAGAAGGTGGTGACTTCAAAGCCAGAAGTACGACGCAAATACTTTTCGATCATATCTAAGATCTCTTGTTCATCATCAATAACCGCTACTTTAATCATCTTATTCATTCGTTACCCCCGCACCTGTTTGTCAAAAAGATGCTCTTTGGCTTCAAGTATCAATGTTTTTGATTTTTCATCGACCATCGCATCCAATGTCGTAAAAATATCGCCACTCGCACTTTCGATCTCTCTTACCATCGCTTCTATCTCTGCTTTGGAACAGATTGCTTTCTCACCGCCACACTCTTTGGCTAAACGATTTGCCACATCATGCACTTTCGCATGCGGATTTTCCAGTTTTCCAAAGGAAGCCGTTTTGCTAAATTCCTCTTTGCCGATTCCTCGCTCATACCAATTGCCCAATCGGCATTCATGGTGCGTGGTCGCTTTTTGCGTACGCTCAGCCAAATTTCGCACCTCATCGGCAACAACGGCAAACCCACGCCCGTGTTCACCTGCGCGCGCAGCTTCAATGGCAGCATTGAGCGCTAAAAGGTTGGTCTGATCGGCAATATCTTCGATGAGTTGTACCACCCCTGAGATCTCCTTACTTCTGCTTAGAAGAGACTTTGAATTGCTGACAACATCGCTCATCAAAAGGCTTAGTTTATCCATAGCTGTAGAAGCATTATTCACAAGGGTGAGTCCTTCTCGTGACTCTTGTGAGGTCTGAGCTGACTCTGTTTTCATCACTTTTAGATCACCCAAAATCTCAGAAAAAGTCGTCTGAGAATTGTGAAGTGCATTTGAAATAGACTTTTGATGCAGGCTTAAAATGTTGCTGTCTTTCGCATTGCGAACATCGGTTTTGATGATGCTATACGCCACAAGCTCAGGACTGAGGCGTTTGGAGAGTACAGAACCTTCGCAACCATTCATACTGATATGCTCCATCGATTCGTTTAAACGTGAGGCTAATTTAGAAGGCTCTTTAATCGTCATTTTGGCAAGATCATTTTGCATCACGATCTTTTGAGTGTTATCCACCACCACAATCATCTCTTCTTGAGAGAAGTGCGAGAGTGCGAGAAGACGCTCATTTTCTGCCTGTAACTGTGCAATTTCATCGCGTAAAATCGCAAGCTCTTTAGGCTCTTTTTTCGTAAAAAACATAGTAACCCCACTGAAAATTAGTTAAAGTATAGGATATAACTATAACATTAAGATTACGTTAGATGTAAGAAAAAATGGTGCTATTTTAATCTTTTTATCACGCGGTGTTACATTTAACGCAAACTCGTCACAGACGCATAGGCACACTCAATTTTTGACGCAATATCACCTCCTTTTTTATCCATAAAATCTATTTGTATTTTATAGATTAATTCACCATCAAGTTCAAAGGCAAAAACCAAATAGCCTGCATATTTTTTTGCATCTTGCGTTTTTTTGCCAGGATCGAGCAGATCATTTTCATACAGTAAAACCGATAGCACAAGAGCACTCTTCGCGTCTTCTTCTCCAAAACGTTTGCGTATCTTCTCTTGCAGTGCTTCGGTATCAACATAATTGAAAAGTGCCGTAGGGGTGTAGCGCGATGGCTGAGTGAAGAAGAGCAGATGTATACGTTCATCTCTCAACCGCTCTTTGAGCGCCTCAACAAGGGCCGCCTGATAAATTTTTTCAAACACAACCACCTCGTGATGGCACGCTATTCGTTGTGCTGTCGCTTTTGGCTTGGTAATCTGCTTGTAAATAGTAAATAGTAAATAGCAAATCCCAAGACCAAAACAAGCCCAAAGAGAATTAAAAATGTACCTCTTTTAAGCATGAGAAATTATGCGTGCGCATGAAAATGGTTGCATTGATGCGCCAACCCTCTTTTAGAGAGAGCATTTTCATTTCCATGCTGGTGTTTGTGCGCATGTTTACTGCAACAATGGTGCTTTTTTCCGTGATGGGAAGCACCTTCTTCCTCGCCATGATCATGCTCTTCTTCCCCCAAAAGGTCCATGTAATTGACAACTGTGACCTCTTCGAGTGCACCCTCTTTCAATTTTTGAAGCACGTCTTCAAGC
Source organism: Sulfurospirillum sp. SCADC (assembly GCF_000743525.1). GTDB lineage: Bacteria > Campylobacterota > Campylobacteria > Campylobacterales > Sulfurospirillaceae > Sulfurospirillum. The sequence goes on from NZ_JQGK01000027.1 coordinate 6,356, forward strand.
TCAACACGTCCAGCACCTGCAAAATAGATTTTAATGCCAGCACCTTGCAACGCATGAAAAGGCTTCTCGCCCAGATGGTTGGCAATGAGGCTCGTAACCCCTAAGCTTTGAAGCCAACGCGCTACTTTCATGCCACCTTCTTCTGCATTAGCGTGTGTGGTGATATTTCCTGCATCATCAATGATAGAAAAAAACTTTGCTTTTCCAAACAGAGGTGAAAGTACCCCTTTTTCTTTGTCCGTTTTAACAGCAACTGCGATCATTTTAAACTCCTTATTTGGTCATATGTTCAGAATCATAGCACTTTAAATGAACATATGTCAAGTATATTTCAAACAATCTGTGCTATGATACTTTTACAATTATACTTTTTGCAAACTCATTTTGCAAAAAGAAAAAGCACCAAAGGTGCGTGGGCACTCTGCCGAAGAGAACCCAGTGTTAACGTAGTCTTTAGAGCTTCGCTTTAAAGACGTATAAAGTTCTGCAAGAACTCTATTTAAAAGGAATGCAATGCCTCGCCACAAATGCCGACGTGCCACTTCGTATCAACCGCTGATTACCCGTTTTATGCCCAAAGGTGGCGTGCAAGAAGAGTCTGTTACGCTCATTCCTGAAGAGATTGAAGCACTGTATTTGATGGATTTGTTGGATTTGTATCAAGAAGAGGCGGCAGCTAAGATGGAAGTCTCACGCCCTACGTTTGCGCGCATCATCAAAACAGCACGCCAAAAAGTAGCATTAGCACTTCTGTGTGGGCATCAATTGCATTTAGAAGTGAAGCGCGATCGTTATGTGGTTGCTTTTTGTTGCGATGAGAAAGAGCGGTATGAACACTTACATCCGAAGGGAAAATACATTGTTATTGTTACAGTTAACGAGCAAAAAATTGAGAATTTGCTCTGTCTCAATAACCCTGCTCACGCCAAAGAGATGAAACCACCTCTTCTTTTAACCCCTATTTTTCAAGAGCACGGCGTCAACTTTTTTCTCACCGCCAGCTTAGGGGCTGGGCTTAAAAGCACCCTCGCCTCAGGAGGCATTCAAGTCATTATGAAAGAGAGCATTTCCGAAGAGGAGATTCCTAAACTTTTTTGACCTAATAGAATGCCAACAACGCGACACCAAAAATGATGCGGTAGATGCCAAAACTGACAAAGGTAAACGTCTCTAAAAATTTCAAAAAGAGTTTGATGGTTGCATACGCGACGAGGAAAGAGACCACAAAGCCGACGGCTAAAATTATAAAATTGGCATCGGTAAACAGCTCGCTTCGATGCTTCACAAGGTCATACGCTGTCGTGGCGCACATCACAGGAAACGCGAGTAAAAACGAAAACTCAGCACTCGCTTTGCGTGTCAAACCCACAAGCATCGCACCAATGATGGTCGAACCTGCACGTGACGTACCAGGAATGAGTGCAAAAACCTGTGCGATACCGATCCAAAAGGCTTGTGTGTAACTCACCTTTTCCACATCGTCGATAAAATGCTCTTTAGGCGTGTAAAACTTCTCCACCACCAAAAACACGATGCCACCAATGATGAACATCAGAGCTACGATCTCAACACTAAACATCGCTTTGACCTGTTTGGCAAACATAAATCCCACCAAACCAAGGGGCACAAACGCCACCGCAAGCTTCATCCACAGATCAATTTTTTTAGGCGAAAACTTCTCTTTGTAGTTCAAAACCACCGCTAAAATAGCTGCAAACTGGATGATAACCTCATACGCTTTGACCATACTGTCTTGTTTCACGCCGAGCCAATCCCCAACGATGATCATATGCCCCGTTGAAGAGACAGGCAAAAACTCGGTGAAACCCTCGACGATTCCCATAATAATTGATTGAAAAATATCCACAAAATGTCCTACATGTAAAATAAAAAAGGATTGTAACATAAGGCGTATTAGACTTTGAGAAAATGCTTTACATGTAAGATGAAACGGAGAAATTTCCTCCTAATTTGGTAAAAGATACTTTACCTCTTTTTAATGTTAAGCAGATTACAATACATCAAACGCTGTTGGTCTAAGGCTTAGACATACATGAAGTAGCACCTCTTTTTTTTCCTGCTTACCGCTTTACATGTAAACCACGCAGCACTACATTTTCACAACAAGGAAAAACAATGGGTGTTGAACTTCACAAAGATTTATTAAGCAGTATCGGTGTTGACGTTGAGCGTCATGCAAAGATGATGGGTATGGGACTTGCAGGCTATCAAGCGGGTTTTATGAGCCAACCGAATCGTCCCAAAACGATGGCATATTTTGATTGGTTTATGAGCGAAATCCAAGCCGAGCGCATTGCTGAGATCAACGCGCTCAAAGCGCAAAAAAAACCAGCAGTGGGAACTTTTTGTATCTTCGTTCCTGAAGAGATTGTCGTAGGAGCAGGGGGAGCGTGTTATGGTTTGTGCGGTGGTTCAAACGCAACCATTGCCGACGCTGAGACCGAACTGCCTCGCAATATCTGCCCGCTCATCAAATCTGCTCATGGTTTTAAACTGCAACGCACCTGTGCCTACACCCAATCCTCAGACTTTATCTACGGTGAGACGACTTGTGAAGCCAAGAAAAAAGCATGGGAAATCCTTGCCAAACACCATCCCGTACATGTGATGAACATTCCACATATGAAGCGTGAGAAAGACCTCAAAATGTGGCAAGAAGAGATTGCAGAGTTTAAAGAGCATATCGAGCAAGTCACCGAGAAAAAACTAAGCCTTGAAGCGATGATAAAAGGTGTTCAAAAAGTCAATGCCAAACGCTTAGCCCTTCAACGCCTTGACACGCTTCGTGGCATGAATCCCGATGTAATGCCTATTAGTGGCAAAGATGCGCTTTGGATCACACAAGTGGGCTTTATGGATGATATTGAACGCTATACGCAAAAAGTGAACGAACTATGCGATGAACTCGAACTTCGGGTTAAAGAGGGCGTGAGCGTTTTCCCTGCTAATACACCTCGCATCATGATTTTAGGAACACCGCTTGCGCCTCCAAACTGGAAAATTCACACCGCCGTTGAAAACACAGGTGGCGCTATCATCAATGAAGAGTCGTGCATCGGACATCGCTACTACAAAGACAATGTCGATGTTGAGGGCGTGACAAATGAAGATGAACTTTATGCCCGTTTGATGAATCGTTACTCCAAAATTGACTGTGCGTGTTTTACGCCAAATACAGGCAGAACCGAGAAAATCATCCAAATGTACAAAGACCGCAAAGCCGATGGCGTCATCTACTACACCCTCTCTTTCTGTCACACTTACAATGTCGAATCGCACCTCGTGACCGAAGCGTTAGCCAAAGAGGGTATCCCATGCCTCGTCATCGAGTCTGACTACTCACCAGAAGATGCAGGACAGATTAAAACCCGTGTTGAAGCCTTTTTGGAGAGCATCAGTTTCAAACAAAAAGCGCAAGCGTTCGCAAGCAAATAATGTTTTGGGGTGTGGATATAGGCTCGACCTATACAAAAATCATCGGTATCGGAAAAGAGAAGGAGATCACCCATCATGCGGTGATCCCGACCATTTTTAACCAAGATGTCATCGTGGGCGAGTACCTCAAAGACAAAGAGGTCAAGATGCTCGTCGCCACAGGCTACGGACGGCACATGCTCGGAGACTCGCACGGTGCTCCCGTCATCTCCGAGATCAAAGCTCACGCCAAAGGAGCGTACTTTTTTCACAATGAAGTCAAAACCGTCATCGACCTTGGTGGGCAAGACAGCAAAGTCATCAAAATGGGAGATGATGGCGGATTTACCGACTTTCGCATGAACGACAAATGTGCGGCTGGAACAGGCAAATTTCTTGAAATCGCCGCCAATCGTTTGGGCTTAGAGATGGAAGCTTTTGCCAACGCAGGCTTTGACGCAACTAAAGAGCTCACTATATCGAGCATGTGTGCCGTTTTCGCTGAGTCTGAAGTCATCTCACTTATCGCCAAAAAAGAGAGCTTAGCCAACATCTGCTACGGCGTCCACGAATCCATCGCTTCACGTTTGGCTTCGATGGCTAAAAAATTTGTCGTCAAAGAAGATGACCGCATCGTCTTCACAGGAGGAGGCGCACTCAACCCTTTTTTACATCATATGTTGGAGCTTAAACTAGAACGTAAAATCCTCGTACCCGAACATCCTCAACTCATCGGCGCCGTTGGTGCGGCGCTTTCGGGGTTTGAGGTGTTTCAGTAATTTTCTTTACATGTAAAGGTTTAGATATAATTTTACAAATTATTATTTATAAAGGCTTTTTATGGCTAATGAACATAGTACCATCAGTGATATTAAAGTAGAATTGGAAAAACTAAGAATTAATCTTAAAAATCCACGTATTGAAAAAGCTTTAAAGGTGGAAGGTTTTGACTTAAATAACCCAAACTGCTAGTTAAACAG
>NZ_JQGK01000028.1 GCF_000743525.1 Sulfurospirillum sp. SCADC
TGTTATAATATCTCGCTCCATAATCTCGCCTCCCACGGCTTTTTATGGAGTCTCAAGCAATTTTTAGACCCTTCTTCGCAACTAGCAGTTTGGGTTATTAGTATAAAAGTAATAAGTTGTTTTAAGCTTACATGTAAAGAGAATTGGCTAAAATGCAATCTTAAATTCATCCAGAAAGGTGGTGGATAGAGTATGCCAGGAATTAAAGTACATCCTAACGATTCGTTTGACGAAGCGTATAGAAAGTTTAAAAAACAAGTTGATCGTAACCTAGTTGTAACGGAAGTGCGTGCAAGACGTTTCTATGAAACAGCAACCGAAAAACGCAAAAAAGATAAAATTAGTGCGCGAAAAAAACAGTTAAAAAGACTTTATATGCTTCGCCGTTACGAGTCGAGACTCTAACACACACAGCCAAGAAGTTAGCTTCTTGGCTTCTTCTCTTAACCCTTCAAAAAACTTTCTCAAAATAAACTAAACAAACCTATGATAACATGAATGCAAATATATTTCTCTTTGTTAGCAAAAGGGTCACAAGATGGATAAAAAACTAACCGTTATCGAGGCGGCAAAGCTTTTAGGCGTGAGTAAAGAGGCTATCTACAATCGTTTGCGAAGAGGGTCGTTACAAAGTGTTGTTGAAAACGGTGTAAAGTACATTTTACTAACAAAAAACAGTCTCAAAGAAGGAGCGCCTGCGCGTAAAATGCCAAGTTCTACTGAGAGTGCTTATGTAGAGCTTCTTAAACTTCAGTTGGAAGAGATGAAGCTTAAAAACGAGAAACTCGAAGTTGATAAAGAACGACTGATTGCCGATAAAGAGCGTTTATTAATCGAATCCAAAGAAAAAATCGAGATGATCTATAAAGAGAGAGATGAACAGCTCAAAGCCATTCTTACGTTAGCCAATCGTCAAATCACACATGCTCCGCTAAACGAGACCGTCACAGCGGCTAACGCATCTGCGACAGATGCTTTTATGGCAAAGAGTCCTATTGAAGACGCTTTCTCTTTCGAGGAGGCGGATGTCTTAGATGAAGAGGAAGAGGGCGGTGTTGTGGAAGATAGGTTTGAGTCGTACAGTGATTGGAGAGATTTGCGTAGTTATCTTAAGGAAAAAGGATTTTCTAAAAAAGAGAAACAGTACATTAACGATAAAGTGGGGCAAAAAGTAGGTCAATTGAATGATGTGATGGATAAAAATGGCAAACTTTTTATCAAAAAAGGGAAAAAGCTTAAAGAGATATTGGGAGAATAAAAAGAGATGAAGTATATTCGTAAGATTTCAGATTATATGATCGCTGGTGGTATGGGTGTGCTTGTGATTGCAAGTATGCAAGGATGTGAGCAAAAAGATGAAAATAAAAATGTTCTAGCGGATGCTGCAAAAACGCAAGGTGCGCTGGTTATTGTCGATGAGAGTGCTACGGGTGAGTATAAAATAGCCGAAGAGTACCCAAGCTCAACGACGCGCGTCATTGTGCGAAAGCCTGATGGAAGCGAGCGGATTTTATCGCAAAGTGAAATTGATGCGCTCGTCAAAGAAGAAGCTGCTAAAATTGATAACAACACCTCTGCGCTCACCAATCCAAGTATGAGCTCTGGTCAGATGGGCTTAGGCGGTGTTTTGCTCTCTAGCATTGCGGGTGCGATGATTGGTAGTTGGATAGGCAATAAACTTTTTAACAATCAAAATTACCAAAATCAGCGCGCGACGACCTATAAATCTCCACAAGCGTATTCACGAAGTACCTCAAGTTTTAACAAACCGATGTCGACTTCGAGCAGTAGCAGCGCTACTAAAAGCAGTGGTTTCTTTGGCTCTTCAGGCTCTAGCAGTGGCTCTTCATCCAGTGGTACCTCCAGCGTACCTAGTAGTTCAGGAAGTTAATCATGTTACATGTAGAAAAAATTAGACCTTTAAGTAAAGAATTTTTAGAGTCCATTGGCTTTTATTGGCATACCGATGCGGATCAAACATCGTATGTTGCCGATGAACTGGTTCTGGTCAGCAACGACGAGGTAGAAGCGTATTATGAAGCAGCCAATGAGCTGTATGATATGTTTACGCAGGCAGGTCAATATGTGATCGATAACAATCTTTTCCATGAGCTCAACATCCCTTTTAATTTAGTGGAGTTGATCAAAAACTCATGGGCAAATGATGTGCATTGGCATCTGTATGGTCGTTTTGATTTTGCAGGAGGAGTGGGTGGTAAGCCGATTAAACTCATCGAATTTAATGCAGATACCCCAACATCCCTCTATGAGACAGCGATTATTCAATGGGCAATGCTCAAAGCCAATGGCATGGACGAAGCCAAACAGTTTAATACCGTGTTTGAAGCTTTAAAAGAGAATTTTAAACGCCTTGTCGTTCTTGGTGGAAATACGGAAGATTTTGCCAAGTTTTACGATGGTTGGAAGATTTTGTTCTCTTCGATTCGCGGAAATTTGGAAGATGAAAATACCACACGGTTACTTCAAACAGCCGCGAATGAGGCGGGATTTCATACCGATTTTGCGTATGTGGATGAGGTAGGCTTTAATGCCGAAGGGATTTTTAAAGAAGATGAAAATTTTGAATTTTGGTTCAAACTGATTCCTTGGGAAAATATCGCCATCGAAGAGGGTGATTTAGCCCTTTTATTGGATGAAATCGTGCGAGAGCAAAAAGCAATCATTCTCAATCCTGCCTATACGCTTTTGTTCCAAAGCAAGGCGTTTATGAAGATTTTATGGGATCTTTTTCCTAATCATCCGTTGCTGTTAGAGACATCGTATGAACCATTAAAGGGCAAAAAACAGGTTGAAAAACGGGCATTTGGACGTGAAGGCGCTAACACGATTATTTACGATACAGATATGTCTGTTATGGCAAAAGTTGAAGGTGATTATGGCAATTTTAAACCCATTTACCAAGCATATGTGGAACTTCCCAAAGATGCTGAAGGCAAATCCTACCAAGCAGGGGTCTTCTTTGCGTATGAAGGGTGTGGACTTGGCTTTAGAAGAGGAGGGCTCATTATGGAGAATTTTTCCAAATTTGTGGGTCACCGCATTAAAGATTAAAGTATTAGACTTCTTGCAAAACTCATTTTGCAAGAAGAAAAAGCACCAAAGGTGCGTGGGCACTCCGCTTAGGAGAGCCCAGTGTGAACGTAGCTTATAAAGCAAAGCTCTAAAAGTGTGTTATAGAGTTAAGAATTCTATTAAAGTATTGATAAGAACATAAGGAGAAAAAATGGCAAAAGAGCATAGTTTTGACATTACCGCAGAAATAGACAAACAAAAATTTAAAGACGCGTATGAGCAAGCTAAAAAAGTGATTACCAACCGATGGGATTTTAAAGGCATTACCTGCGAATTTGAGCACAATGAAAAAGCCAAAACGGTGACTCTTGTTACCACCAGTGACAGCAAAGCGGATGCTATGGTGGAGTCACTGATCTCCGAAGCGATTAAACGTGACATCTCTTCAAAAGCACTCAAAGAGACGAAGCGCGAAGTCGCAGGTGGCAATAAAACCAAAGTGACCGTCAGCATTGTTGATGCGATTTCCAGTGAAGATGCGAAAAAAATTGTCAAAGAGATTAAAGAGCTTAAGCTCAAAGTGCAAGCTTCCATTCGAGGCGATGTGGTACGCGTGGAGGGCAAAGCGATCGATGATCTGCAAGAGGCGATTAAAGCGATTCGCGGATGCGATTTTGACTTTCCTGTCAATTTTACCAATCTTAAGTAGCCATGGAGCAGATACCTCCTATTCTTGAGCTCGTCCCCAAGATCAAAGGATTTTGGTGTAGAGTTTTAATGTTTAGCCTCTATGGCGCGTTAACCTTCATCCCTTTGATTGTGGGCGTGTGGATAGGTTATGGGTACAATGTCTGGATAGGCATCGCTTTTTTCTTGTTTTTAACCCTTGTCAGTGGGGTCATAAGCTCGAAAATGCGTGTCTGTTCCATTCCGTTTGACCAACGCGAAATGAGCTATTCGACGATGGCGATTGTGAAGTGGTATTTGGCACGAAATGTCTGTTTCAAAGCGTAAGCAATCCTTACATGTAAAAATTTTATACAAGGCTTAGTGTGCGAAATCAACCCAAATATCATTTTATAAAAAATACAACCTACGCCCTTAAAGGCCTGAGAGATATTGTCGCCAATGAGACCTCTTTTCGTTTGGAATTGATCATTGTGCTGTGTTTATTGCCTGTGAATTTTTTAGTACCTTTGGAGCTTTCGTATAAATTACTGATGTTTGTTGCGTTAATGGGAATGCCTTTGGCGGAGGCAATTAACAGTGCCATTGAGCGAGTGACGGATTTGGTCACGCTTGAGTACCACGAAATGGCAGGGCGCGCTAAAGATGCAGGAAGTGCGGTTGTGTTTTTAAGCATCGTGATTGTTGTGATTGTATGGGGTGCTTGTTTTATTAAAATTATTTTTGGGTAATTTTTACACGACCTTTGTGTTGTGTACGAACATTTACGTCAAACATCGCAAGATTGTCATGCGGTTATGTTAGCCTTTACGAAAAGAGAGATTCGTAGGAGGTCAAACGTGTCAGATAAAATTTCCATAGGTCATTTAGCCATCGATAGCGTACTGTATCATTTTGTGATTCATGAAGCACTCCCCCAAACGGGCATTTCACCGGAGCAGTTTTGGAGTGGATTTGAGCGAACCGTGCACAGCCTTGCTCCATTGAATAAAGCCCTTTTAGACAAACGTGATGCGCTTCAAACAACGCTTGATGCGTGGTATAAAGCGCGTCGTGGTACTTCGTTGTCGTTTGAGGAACATCACGCTTTTTTGCGCTCGATTGATTATCTTATCCCACAGCCATCCCCTTTTTCCATTGTACCTTTACATGTAGATCCTGAAATCGCACATTGCGCTGCGCCACAACTGGTTGTTCCTGCAGACAATGCCCGTTATGCGCTCAATGCCGCCAATGCCCGATGGGGCAGTTTACTGGATGTTTTGTATGGAACCGATATGATCGAAGAAACCGTAGGTTACGAAAAACAAGGTGCGTATAATCCCAAACGCGGTGAAAAAGTTTTTGAGCTAACATATGATTTTTTAGATGCGATTATTCCGTTGCAGCAAGGCTCTTACCGCGATGTAAAATCGTTTACACTAAGCAATAAAACCCTAATCATGACGCTATTATCAGGAAGTGAGACAACGCTTAGTGTCCCCGAACAATGGGTGGCTTACCTTGAAAAAGAGGGTGTGTTAACTTCGCTTGTTTTTAAACATCATGGTTTACATGTAGAGATTCAATTCGATGCAAAGAGTCTGATAGGGCAGAGCAATGTAGCTGGTATCAAGGATGTAATTTTAGAATCGGCGCTTAGCGCTATTCAAGATTGCGAAGACTCCGTTGCGGCGGTGGATAGTTTCGATAAGGTGAACATTTATCGAAACTGGAATGGCCTGATGAAAGGCGATTTGTCTGTTGATTTTGAAAACAGAGGCAAAATGATTCATCGCACCCTCAATCCCGATAAGCATTTTTTAACCCCTGATGGGCAAACACTCACGCTCAAAGGTAGGGTGTTATTATTGATTCGCAATGTGGGAATGCACATGTACACCGATGCTATCACGTATCAAGGCGAAGCTATTCCCGAAGGGTTTTTAGATGCGTTTGTCACGACATTGTGTGCGATTCATGATTTGCGCAAAAATGAAGGCATTCGCAACAGTGTGGAAGGAAGCATTTATATCGTAAAACCCAAATGCCATGGAGCGGAAGAGATCGCCTTTGTAAGCACTCTTTTTGCGCAGGTTGAAGAGGTTTTGGAGCTTCCTTTGCATACCATTAAAATGGGTATTATGGATGAGGAGAGACGTACTAGTGTCAATCTTCAAGCGTGCATTGAAGCGGCGAAAGAGCGCGTCTTTTTTATCAATACAGGATTTCTGGATCGAACGGGCGATGAGATTCATTCGTGCATGGAATTGGGTGCCGTTGTTCCCAAAGAAGAGATGAAAAAAGAGGTATGGCTAAAAGCCTATGAAGATCAAAATGTCGATAGTGGGCTTCTTTTAGGCTTTAAAGGAAAAGCGCAAATTGGGAAAGGTATGTGGACGATGCCTGATGCCATGAAAAAGATGGTGGAGATCAAAATCGCTCATCCCCAAGCCGGTGCTACCACCGCATGGGTTCCCTCCCCAACAGCGGCGACATTGCATGCGTTGCATTATCATTACGTGGATGTAATGGCAAAACAAGAAGAACTGATGAGACGACAAAAAGCTTCACTAGAAGCCTTACTGACGCCACCTCTTTTAAAACGAGTATTGAGCAAAGAGGAGAAAATCAAAGAGATTGAAAATAACATACAGAGTATTTTAGGGTATGTTGTGCGGTGGGTAGATCAAGGTATTGGATGCTCCAAGGTTCCCGATATGAACAATAACGAACTGATGGAAGATAGGGCAACACTGCGCATTTCAAGCCAACACCTTGCGAACTGGCTCTACCATGGATTGGTGAGTGAAGCAGAGGTTAAAGAAGCGTTTAAAAAGATGGCGGTAATCGTCGATCGTCAAAACAGTCATGATGAACATTACAAGCCTATGGCGCCACATTTTGAAGGAAGTATTGCGTTTCAAGCTGCGCTTGATTTGGTTTTTACAGGAAGAGCCCAACCCAATGGCTATACGGAATTTAGTTTACATGTAAAGCGAAAAGAGGTTAAAAAAGCCTAAGAGAAGAGAGAAGGCTTAGCATGTAACCTTCTCTCGTGCCTTCTACTAGAGAAAATTTTTAAAGACTGCGAGAATTCCCCAGATCAGAAGAACAACCACACTTAAAAGCAACATTTTTTCACGATATTAGAAGATTTTATGAGGCGATGCTTATAAACACAATACGCATACAATGGATGGTTATAACCCAAACTGCTAGTTGCGAAGAAGGGTCTAAAAATTGCTTGAGACTCCATAAAAAGCCGTGGAGGGCACGTTTATGGAGCGAGACATTATAGCAGTTTACTGTTTAATTGACGAATATTTGAAGCTATCA
>NZ_JQGK01000029.1 GCF_000743525.1 Sulfurospirillum sp. SCADC
TTACTTGTTTTTCAGGGTCGACTATGTTAGGCAAAGCAAAGACAACGGTGACTTCTACTTTTGCAGAGAGTGAGCGCAAAAAAGGAGGGCGCCCAAAAAAGCCTGAAGGCGAACATGCAAAAGAGAATCGCTTTGCTACGTATTTTAGCCCCAGTGAGCTTGCTATTGTTGAATCGGCTGCCAATAGCTATGGTATGACCGTTGGGAAGTTTATCAAAATGGCAACTGTGAGAATGGCAAGGCTAGAGAAATAATTGGCTATAAATAACTGTTTTATAACGATATTATATTGTTTTTAAATATTTTATTATCATAAAAAATATACCCTAAAGACTTATAAACACTCCCTCTTTTGCGGTACATTTTTGAAAATATTTTATCTGAGTCATTGATGTCAACGACAAGTAGCTCTCGTGTATGGTCTCTTCCAATCCTACCTAAAATCTGAATCAGTCTGGAAGGATGCGAAATCGGAGTGGCTAGAATAAGCGTATCAATATTTTTAAGATCCATTCCTTCTCCAAGCAAGCTAGTTGTTCCTAGCGTAACATTGAACATTGATCCCGTGGTTCTAAGCCTTGAAATAACCAATGCACGCTCTTTAGGATTCATGCCTCCATGGACTATTTCATGATCGATCGTGTTTACATGTAAAGCGGAAGAGAGATGTGTAATATGCTCAATTCGATCACTGAGTAGCAGAATATTTCGATGAATATTTTGTTTTATGGCATTAAGTAAAAGTTCATTTCTCGTTTTGTCTGCGATCAACTCAGAAATTATCGCATGGTATTCACTCTCTTTACTTTCAAAATGACTTCTGTATTCAAGCACTCTTTTGATGCGCCCATCGTGCTTAACGTGTTTAAATAGAACTTCACCTAGCGCGTAATTGACAAAGGGTGTTTTACTATCGGCTCGCTGTAAAGTAGCACTAAAACCATAGGCTCGTATGCCATTAAAGGCTTTAATTGCTTGATAAGCACTGTATGAAGCTGCATGATGGCATTCATCCACCAAAAGAAGTCCGTATTTATTCCTAATAAAACCATCACCTTCGGTTTCAATCGCATTGGCTAAGGATTGTACGGTTGCGATATCTACCGTTTCAAGCAGTTTTTTTCTACTTCCATGAAAGGTACCAATCTGTTTCTTACTCAGTCCTGTCCATTTGGTAATTTCATCCACCCATTGTTTAAGAAGTTCCATTTTATTGACAAGAATCAGTGTTTTAAGTCCCAGTTGACTCATTAAAGCTATAGCAATGAGTGTTTTACCAAATCCTGTTTGTGCATGTAAAATACCTCTTTCTTTAGAGTCAAGTAATGCTTCAAGCGCTAAGGTTTGCTCTTCTTTTAATGTAGCGTTGAAACACAATGGCTCTAAAAGGTATGGAGAGCTTCGTTTATCATCCATAATGATTTGACAATCACTCTTTTCAAAGAGCTCTAAGACATCTTCTAACACACCAAGTGGTAAGATAAGGTATTTTTCATCCATTTCAAATGCACTTAAAAATCGTGGAATATGAACCACAACTTTTTTCAGCTTTTGTGCTTTTATGTAATCGGGATTTGAAAATGTCACTAACTGCATCAGTCGATAAATGGCTTTTTTGGAAAGATCTTTTTTAGGGATATAAATGGCATTATCAAGAACAATTTCAATCGATTCTGGTAAAGGTACTTTGGAGGTTCTATCTGCAATCCTTTCCCACGGCGGCAAATATAAAGAATCATTGGCATAAGCATGAAACTCTTCTTTGCCGGTGAGTTCATACACTAAGGATGAAGAAACTTCCTCAATCTGTTCTAAAAAAAGAAACTGATTTTCATACGTTTCGAGAGTATTGGGATCAAAGAAAAGAGTGCCTTTATTGGCTTTTGCACTGCTAAAATGCAAAGGAACGGCGATAAGATTGCCAAGACCATCTTCTGGCACAAAATCTTGACTGGGGAAAAAGCGATCAAAGGTACTTAAGCTCAAAGACGTTTTACTAAACGCATCATTGAGGATTAAATCACCCAGTCTTCTAGCGTTGATCGCAAGAACAGGCGCATCAAACCACATCCAAAGATGCACACCTTTTCCTGATTTGGAAAGCTCTGGATAAAGCGTTACTCCAAATTTTTTAGCACTTTCAATGATGGATTGGGCATCTTCAAGCGCTTTTGAGCGTGAAAAATCACCATGATATGCTTTATCGTCCAAATCAATCACAAGAAAAATACAACGATTACTCTTTTGCATGGCGTATGAACCAAGTCTAATTTTTCCTTGCAAATGGAGCTTAATCGCTTCATCGGTGAGCGGTAAATAGGCAAATGTTTTACCCTCATAATTATCTTTTAGTGGATAATAGCCTTTTTTGTTTTGACGCTCTTTAGCATAAACATCACCTCTTGCAAAAAAGCGTTTTTTAAACAGGGCTATTTTTTCAAATGAAGGCAGTTGATAATAGCTCAACTCTTTTTTGAGTAGCTCAATAGAGTTTTCAATCTGCCTTTTTTGAATTAAAAGATTTTTTAGTTTTTCATGTGAATTCAACGGCTATCCTACAACACCATAAATGCTTTTGCAGAGTCAACAACAATGCGTTCCTTTGCAGGATAGGTTTCAAAAAGTTTTTGTTGATTGTCGTTTAGCACAGAGTGGTATTTGACTTCAATAAGTGTTTCATCATCCGTGATAAAGTCTATTTCATTGCTCTCTTCATACACATAGCGAGGGTTTCTCTGCTTGAGTTTGAGATAAACAAGATTTTCAAAAATAGCTCCTTTATCACGATACCCTGTAATAAGATTACGAATACCCACATCACCTGCATAAATTTTTTTAGGATGACGAAGTCTTTCATTGAGTTTGCCATGTCTCTCAACTGTGTAGATAAGGTAGGTCTCTTCAAAATAGCTTTGAAATCGCCTTGCTGTATCGACACCGATGCCTAAGATATTTGCTATTTTATTGAGACTGAGTTGTTTACCTGAACGTTCCATCAAAAGTTTAAAAAAGTCTTTTACCATCTGTTCATCTTTGATTTTATGATAAGCGATAATATCTTTATAGATGATATTGTCAATAAGATTGGAGAGATACGAAATATCTCCCGTAAGAACATACTCAGGCATTCCTCCGTCTTTCATATACTCTTCAAAGTAGCTCTCAATTAAGTGGGTGTCGGCTTTTTTAATCACAATATTTTTAAACTGCAAATACTCTTCAAATGAAAGTGGCATCACTTCAACTAAACGCTGACGTCCTGTTAAAAAAGCTTGACTGTCTTTGAGCAAGGAGGCGGAAGAAGCGGAAGCAAAGATTTTTACATCACCTAAATCATATAGATTTTTAAGTTCTTGTTGGTAGGCCTTTTTAGAGGTTACTTCATCAAAAAAGAGATAGATCATTTGAGAATTTGGTAGTTTATGCAGCTTTCGATACTCTGTTACAATATCTGCGATACTTAGTCCCTCAAGAGCATATAAATCTAAACTAATATAAAAGATATGTTTTGGCTCAATTTTCTTTACATGTAAAAGCAGATTGACAATCCCTTTAAGAAGAGTCGTTTTCCCTACACGACGAAGACCTGTTAGAAAAATGATGTCTTTGTTATCGATGTATCCTTGTAATTCATTCAAATAAACATCTCTTTGAATGGCATTAAAGACAAAAGGCTCTTCCCACCAAGGATTGGATTTGTAAAAAAGTGCTTCCATATTTATTCCAATAGTATAAAATATTTTAATAGTATACTATATTGTAGTATAAAATACACTATTATGTTTATAATAGTGTATTGATTTTTCATCAAAAAACCTTTGGTAGCCATTTAGGTATTATTCAAGGTTAATTTTTTGATTTATGAGCTTATTAATACGTTTGATGATGCATGGTTATCAGATCTGCAAAATCACTTTGATCTGCTTTTTTGAGCGCTTGTATATAATCACTACGTTTTGGATTTTCTTTTGCTAATAAATCCTCTTGCCATTTAACAGGCATAAGCCCATTTTGACGTAGGTAAATGTTTGCAAGCATACGACTCCATCTACCATTGCCATTTGAAAAAGGATGAATGAAAACAGCTCCGTGATGAATGCGTGCAGCAATTTCATAATGATCATACGTTTTATGCTTAATCCAAAAAGCTAAATCATCGACTAACTTTTTAAGTTCCATTGGTACAAGATAAGCTTTTATACCGATAGATAGCTCATTATGACGAAGTTTCCCTGCCCAATCCCATACATTACCGAACATCTCCTCATGAAGCTTTAACAGCCAATCATAAGAGAAGGAGGCTTCTTTTTTTGAAGGTGGCGCTGATAAATACTTTAGGGTTGCAATAGCAATATTTTCAGCCTCTTTAATATAAATATCGCTTAACATATAGGTCTTGTTTTTGGGGAGCTTTAATCCTGAGAGATCATGATAGGGTGTCGCATCATCAATGGATTTTGTACTATCAATCATTAAGCTACCCACAATCTCTTTTTATATTCACCGCTTAAAAATGATTGTTCAAACTCGGCAATCATCTTTTCAACGGTTTCTTTCTCTAAACCTTGCATTTCAAGTGCAGAGGTACTTTGAACCAGTGATGCCATAAATTGGGCTTTTTGGTGGGCACGGTTTTTTTGTAGCTGTGTGACTGGAACAACTTCATTACCAGCGAAATCAAGTCCTAAAATAGTGGTAATACTTTCAACCGTACTTAGCTTGACATCGTCACCTGCTAAGAAACGATTGAGTGTTCGCAGACCTAGTTGACTTAGCTTTGCAAGATTTTCTAAACTGATTTTGAGCTGTTTGCGTCGTTGTTCAATTCTTTCGACTAGTTGATTTCTCATCATGATATATCCTTTACAAAATTATGCCATAAATGGCACAATAAATCAAACTATAAAATCATTAATAATAGAGGAGGGTGTCACCTAAAATCCGTAGTTATAGCAGTTTTAATCAAATTTTTTAATAGGTTCAAAGTAACTTTGTTTGCATAACATTGTCACTGTGACAATAATTTGACAACATTTAGGCACAAAAATTTATGCCTTTTTACATAATAACTTCGCCTTATTTCTTGTTTTTCATTCCCAAAAGTCACCTAAAGAAGCACGCATGTTTTTTAGCAATGAGTGAACAAATAAATATCTCTTTTCAATCATTTATCAATGGTTAAACAATTTGGCTTATACTGCGTATGCCCATTTTATTAGATGTTACAATGTCAAAAAAGGCTCTTTTCGTAGAAAGAGCTTAAGGTTATATTACTACACCATATAAATACAT
>NZ_JQGK01000030.1 GCF_000743525.1 Sulfurospirillum sp. SCADC
TTTTGGGTTTTTCAGGGTCGACTAAGTAGGCTATTTTCATGCTACGAACGTAATGTAGAATTATCAATTGTACTTCTTTATATTAACTTTGAAAATTACAGTTTTCAATAATTAATAAAATGGTCGTTACGCAACTGTGAGGGTTCATTTGTTAATGTGACAAAGATGGTTTAAGTGCATCTTTATGGTTGCTGAGTTAGTATGGATTTGCATTGCTTCAAAACTCAAACAAGCGCTACCTTCTGAGACAACGTTGATTCTCTCAACAACGGCTGGTGAACTGTGTAGTTTGAATGGTACCCCCAGTTCCCTCGCTTTATTCTCAAGCAGGCGCTGGTGAAGGCGATAACATTGTTTTAATGCTTTTTTCGCCTGAAATGATCAGCGATGTGTTTGTGGCTTCCATTCCTCTCAAAAGTGAAGATATGGCAACGAGTGGTAAAACAGCGGCGCAGCGTTCTGCTTTGATTGCTGAAGAGGTCAAAAAGGTGCGTGTGCCTTTTAAAATGCGCTCGGATGATACACTAGGCTACACACTCATTGATGGGCTGAGTGCGAGTGAGAGCTTTTTTATGGAAGCGGTGTATCATGTGGCAAAATTCCCGTGTTTGCTGATCGGTGGTAGTGCTGGTGGTAAATTGGACTTTCAAAATACCTACATTTACGATGGAACGCGTACTTTAAGACATCATGCTGTGGTAACGTTTATAAAGTTCACACCACAGTACCGTTTTGGTGTCTTTAAAAGTCAAAATTTTAGAAAAACGTCTACTTCGTTTACCGTGTTGGATGCAGACCCGATTACGCGTACCGTGTGTGCTTTTTTAGATCGGAATACCAATATGAGTATTGGTGGCATCACTGCGTTAACCGCCCATTTTAGATGTTCTGCGAGTGAGCTCAATGCCAAGCTTGCCAATTATACCTTTGGGATTGAAATCGATGGGGAGATCTATATTCGATCCGTTGCGTCTCTTGATGTGCCGAATGAGACGATTCATTTTTACTGTGACATCGAGGCGGGTGAAGAGCTTCTTTTGCTTGAAAAAACAGACTTTGTGCAGACAACAAACCATGATTTTGCGCAGTTTTGCCATAACAAACCCAAAGCCATTGGCGCAATTTTCAATGACTGTATTTTAAGACGTTTATGTAACACCAGCGAGATCAATCAGCTCTCGGCTTTTAAAGAAATTCCTGTGGTAGGGTTTTCAACCTTTGGTGAGCTTTTAGGGGTCAATGTCAACCAAACCTTGACCGCGATCTTTTTCTATCAGGTAGAAGGCGTTAATTTTGAAGATGATTATATTGATAATTTTGTGCAGAAATATGCTGGATTTAAGAGCTATTTTCTACTCCGAAAGATCAATCGCCAAAATATGGTCGATACCATCAATAAAGCGATGTTGGCTCAAATGAAAGAGAGTCTGCCTGTTATTGAAACCATGGGTGTAACGCTTCAAAACGCTGTGAGTGCCATCGATGCGATCGAAACGCAACTCTCATCGGTGGAAAAAGAGTTTGGTGTGTTTGCTTCCAGTATGGAAAAAGGGAGTGTTGACAATGCTAATCTGCTCCATGAAGTGGAAAATCTCACCAATAATGTCCGCGATATTCGCGTTGTGTTAAGTGTCATCGCTGATATTGCCGATCAGACCAATTTGTTGGCGTTGAATGCTGCGATTGAGGCGGCGCGGGCGGGTGAACATGGGCGTGGTTTTGCGGTCGTTGCCGATGAAGTGCGAAAACTAGCTGAGCGGACGCAAAAGAGCCTCTCTGAGACCAATGTGTCGGTCAGTACCATCATCCAAGCGGTTGAAAATAT
This sequence comes from Sulfurospirillum sp. SCADC, assembly GCF_000743525.1. Taxonomy (GTDB): domain Bacteria; phylum Campylobacterota; class Campylobacteria; order Campylobacterales; family Sulfurospirillaceae; genus Sulfurospirillum. Next base: position 1,826 of record NZ_JQGK01000030.1, read on the forward strand.
CGGTCAAACCATGAATGGCGTGAGTGGTGGGCTCCTAGAAGTCTCCGCCAAAAGTAATGCGCTCTCTTCCGATATGGAAAATTTAGCCGAAAAAAGTCAGATCATATCCAAAGAGCTAAGATCGCAAGCACAATTGACTGATGGACTCAAAGTAGAACTTGGAAAACTCAATGTGTATGAGAAAACTCTAGGTATTCTCAATAGCCATTAACAGGGCTTCTGAGGGCATTTTGCGTGCCCTCTTTTGTTTACATGTAAAGATATTTAGTTGGATTCGATGAGTTTGGTGTATTTCTCCTGAAGCTCAATGTATTTGGCTAACAGCTTGTGAAATTCGACCTCATAGTCGATTTTTGTCTCATCGTTTGGCTTTGTGGGTGTTTCACTTTTGAGGGGTTGCGTATTTGGCAGTGTCTCATCGATGATAAACTCCCTCTCTTCGCCCTCCACATTTTTTTTAATCGTTTTAAGTTTTTTGGCATTGACTAATTTGACAACGCCAAAGGTGCTCATTTTGTGTTTGACAGCGTATTGTTGCATGGTTATGAGGTTGGCTTCTAACATACGTTCCCTTTTACATGTAAAAAAATTGTAGCGGATATTGTAATCAATTAGCCTGAAATAAGAGCCCTCCTCTTTACATGTAAATGCTTTTACATGGCTTAAAGCAAGGATAAAGTATACTAACGCTTATCGTTACGAAACTCTCAACGATTTTCCCAATCACATTTAAGTATCACGAAGGACATAGTATGAGTGGATTACTCAACAATAGCGTTAAAATGGAAAATGGCTACAAATTAGCAAGCTTAGCAACACAACAAAAACACACGGTTCCTTACGAGGGAAAACAGACCAATGTCGGAGCGGTCAACTCGGATAAAGCAAAGATAAGTGATGCTCAAAAAGCCAAAGCAAAAGCAAAAGCCAAGCAAGCCAAAAAAGATCGAAAACGCAATAAATAAGGCGTAAAGGGGATTTTCCCCCTTTACATGTAAAGATTTAAACCGTACCTTTTTCGTACCATTTACGAAGCCACGCATCCATTGGATACATAAACTTATAGATGGCAGGAACGACCAATAAGGTTAAAACGGTCGAACTTAAAAGTCCTCCGATGATCGCAAGTGCCATTGGAGCGTTGGCTTCGTGCCCTGCTCCACTGCCAAAGGCTAAAGGCATCATCGCACCGATCATCGCAAAGGTGGTCATCAAAATCGGACGAAGACGTTTTTCACCTGCTTCCAAAAGAGCATCATCGATCTTTTTACCCTCTTTGATCGCACGGTTTGCAAAGTCAACCACCAAAATAGCATTTTTCCCCACCATTCCCAAAAGTAAGATAATACCAATCATAACAAAAAGACTGAACGTATACCCGCTTAAATAGAGCGCCACCATAATTCCCGTTAACGAAAGTGGCATAGAGATCATGATGATAAAAGGCTGAATGAGTGACTCGTAGAGTGCGGCTAAAATCAAATAGATCAAAATAACGGCTAAAAGAACCGCGGCACCAAAGGCTGTTGCTGTGTCATTCATGTTTTCAACATCGCCCGTAAAACGGTAGTGATACCAAACCACTGCACGATCACGAACCACTGCACGATCACGTGTCATTCATGTTTTCAACATCGCCCGTAAAACGGTAGTGATACCCCTCTGGCAAAATCTCTTTCATCTTCTCTTCCACTTTCACAACGACTTGATCCAACGATAAACCGACAGTGCTAGCGGTGACAAGGATTTTACGTTCGCGGTCAAAACGGTTGATGGATGCGGTGCCCAATGTATCTTCAAAGGCGATCAAGCCTTCGAGTGCTACAAACTCACCGTTGGCATTTTTGACCTGAAGCTTTTTCAGATCTTCGAGCGATGTCCTAAAATCATCTCGAAAACGCACTGTAATGTCAAATTGTTTGCCGTTGTCTTCATAGTATGAGATGGCACTGTCGCTTGAATACGCTGAACCCAATACTGCGGCGATCTCTTTAACACTTACTCCCACTCTTTGGGCATTTTCACGAAGAATGCTAATACGCATCTCTGGCTTGCCACTCTCATAGTCTCTATCAACATCCACAATGCCCGGTGTTGATTTTAAAAAGTCCATCAGTTTGGTAGAGGTGTCATCTAAAACTTCAAAACGATCCCCCATGAGAACGACTTGAAGCGGTGCTGTGGTGCCACCTGTGTCAAAATCATCCACTTTTTCAACCGCAATGACCAGATCTTGGACATTTTTCATCTTTTCGCGGTAGTGCTCAATCAGGGTTAGTTGCGAAATCGTGCGCTCTTTAACCGGTTTGAGCTTCACGTAAATACGTGCCTTATGGATGCTTTGCGCAGAATCATACCCAATAGAGACAATAGAATATTCGATAGAAGCGTCTCCTTTAAGTATCTCATCAATCGGAATCACTTTTTGTTTCATGGTCTCAAGATTGATGCCTACAGGACCTTTAATGGTGATCTGAAATTCGCTGTTGTCTTGCATCGGAAGAAAGTCCATTCCTACTTTAAGCGTCATCGACGCAATCAAACATCCAAATGTCGCCAAAACCGTCAGCGTTTTAAAGCGAAGGAGTGGTTTTAAAAGTGAGACATACCCTTTATCGACTGCTTTGAGGATGGGCTCGGTGGCATAGTAAAACTTACTCTCTTTGGCACTTAAAAGACGCGCTCCAATGGAGGGAACAAACATAACCGCAACCAGATACGAGATGACAATACCCGAAGCCACCGTCATCGCAAAGGAGTTAAAGAACATACCCACGATGCCATCCATAAATGCCACAGGGATAAAAACGCTAAAAGTACCGAAGAGATCGCCAAAATGGAAAATGCCACCTCTTTGATACCCTCAAACGAGGCTTGAAAAGGCTTTTCCCCCTCTTCCATCTTTTTCATAATATTTTCGATCACAACGATTGCATCATCGATGAAGATACCAATGGCAAGGGTGAGACCAATGAGTGTCAGACGGTTAAGATCGTATCCTAGAGCGTTCATAATCGCAAACGTACCAATGACTGATGTTGGAATGGCCAGTGCTGAGACAATCGTAGCCGTCACATTACGTAGTCGACCCTGAAAAACCCAAAA
>NZ_JQGK01000031.1 GCF_000743525.1 Sulfurospirillum sp. SCADC
ATGTATTTATATGGTGTAGTAATAGCCTCCAATGAAGAAGTGAAGAGAATATCCTAACAAAAGAAGGTTAAAAAGCTGATTTAAACGCAATGAATTTTATAAGAGAATGCAGACAAGAACGAGGTATGCTCCAAGGTGACTCTTTTAACAGATATTTTAGTTCTCTCAAAGCTTGATTTATGCCTGTTGATTCAGCTTTATGGTATTTTTCTACTTCTTTAAGTATCCAGCTATTTTCAGTAAAAAACTTTCCAATAGCGCTGTAACGCTTCCAAATATCTTTACATGTAAAGGTATGTGAGTGATATACTTTGGCATCCGCTGCATAGGCTACTTTCTTACCATCCATGATAGCCCGCGCTGCAAACTCCATATCTTCATTCGTATTAAGATCTTTCTTAAATCCACTGACCTCTTTAAAATAACTTGCTCTATACATCGCACAACTATCGGAACAAAAAAACGTTTTAATGCCCATCGTAGGCAAATCATCTTTCGATTTGACCTTAGAACTTAGTGGATAGTTTGTCATACGTGCAAACACCTCCATAGCATCAGCATCTTGATACGGGATCTGCCTCGCATAGGCGACAACGACATTATCATCTTCAAAAGCTTTCAGTAAGTTTTCTACTAAAAATTCATCGTAAGGCATCGAATCTTGTGTCATAAACAGATAAAAGTCGGCTTCGTAATTTAATGCTAGATTGCGTGTATTAGCATGATTGAATTCGCTTTTTTGGATTTTAAGTGTTGCGCTCTTTGCAATTGTTAGATCTTTATCGCCTGAATTGATGACCAAAAGAGCAGATGATGCCGTCTGCTCTTGAAGCAAAGGCACAATGCGCTCACTAAAGGATACTTGTGGGTTAAAGATGGGAATAATGGTTTGAATTTTCATGCGAACAGTATCAGCCCGAGATTTCTCATCAAGCCATTTTTCCAAATTTTGTATTTAAACAAAACTCTTAACTTTTGACACTTGTTCAATTGACAAAAAGCTGAAAATTCTTCTAGCATTTTTCTATCAGGTTCATTCAACTCTTTTTTATAATATGCTAAAAAAGCTTTACTTTGGAAAATATATTTTTCCAATGAAGGTTTTGAAAAAAACTTTTTGAAAAAATATTTAAGCCCATACTGCTTTGCTCCTGTGTCATTCTTGCTATGCTGTCTGTAAAGCATCAAAGGCTCGTCTATGAAAGCTATTTTTCCAAAGGCTGATGCCACCATCGCTATCCACCAATCGTGCATAATAGCTTCTTGTGGGATATGTTTCACTTTCTCTGCCAATGCTCGGTTAATCATCATCGTACAACCCGTGACAACATTTTGCAATAAAAGACGATTTGAACTACCTTGAAATGGATCTATATGCTGATAATCCCAAAAAGAAGGTGCGATAATCTCTAAATCTTTATCCACGACTGTTAAATTGCCATGTATGAGTAAAGGCGTATTTTTGCCATAAAAACTCTCTAGCTCTTGCATCTTTACGTAAGTTTTTTCAACTTTATCTGGATGCCAAACATCATCTTGATCGCAAAACATAAAGTACTCAGTACCACTCTCTCCAAGCGCATAATCCAAAAGTGTAGAAAAATTTTCCTTCGCTCCTAAATTGTGCATAGCCTCTAGCATTTTTATGCCATATAATTTTAGTATCTCTACTGTTGCATCACAACTACCATCATCACGAGCGATGATTCCAATCTCTTTATGGGTTTGATCTTGTAAAGAATCTAGTTGTTGTTTTAGGTATTTTTCACCGTTGTAGGTTGAAAGTAGTAGTGCTACTTTGGGCATTTTCTACACTCTTTTCTCAAAAAAAGTTCTCATTTGAACCTTTGTTACTGTTTCTTTTGGCTCAAGGTAACGTATATCATCGTCTTCAATATCGTCAATATAAAGCAATCCTGTCACAAAAAGTTTGTATGTTATACCTTCTACGATATGCTCACTTGCTCTATACATATCCCTTAAACTCATTTTTTCTTTTGCCAAAAAATAGATATCATAATAATCCCTATATTTGGCTCTTAAAAAAAGTACATTTACTTTCATAGCAGCTATCATTTCTATTGTTGCGAGATTAAAGTTTGCAATGTGTTGTGGCTTCAAGAAGCTCCATTTCGCATTGAAAAATGTAACCTTCACGCCATTTAATAGCAGATCTATCTGCTCATCTGTTTGGTTGATAATCTCTTTGGTTTCAAAGCCTTGAATGAACTCCAAAATCTCTTTTTTGTTCAAGCTGTCCTCATAAGTGAAAAAATCCAAATCTTCACTTTTTCGGTGACAGATATGCAATGTCAATGCACTCCCACCCACCAATACATATTTGTGTAAAAAACCACAACTTTCGACCATTTGAAATAGCAACTCTTTTGTCTTAGGAAGCAAGCAGTTTAAGTTTTTCAAGTCTTGCATTTTTCACCTCCTTAAAGTAGTCGCTTTCTACATCCATCCCAAAAAAAACTCTCGCTAACATCAAATTTGTCTTGATAAAACTTTTGTCACTTGTGAGTTTCTTTTCCCATATCTTCTTCATGTACCTTTTTCCAAAAAGCTCAAATCCAAGTTTGATATCATCAAAATCACCGTATTTTAAAAGATATTCCACAAAAAGCCCTGAGCCAATATCTTCATAGCTTACACTTTTACTATAGCTCCAAAAAATACCTTTATCTCTCAACTTTTCAAAAAGATTTACTTTCTGTCTATATATTTTTGCTATTTTTGATACCGCTACATGGGAAAGCCCGAGATATTCTCCAACTTCTCTTTGCGTATATCCATCTTTCAAAGCCTTATGTATAGCACTTTCTTTAGAGTTAGCCAAACCAAAATAGCTCTCCAATGAAAACTTCTCTTTTTGACGGAGTTCATCTTCCTTGAGTTCAAACTTAACATTCAAAAAAGTATTAAGCTTTTTTTGCTCATCTTCATTTAACTCTTTGTCAAAACTCATACCATCTAACAATTCAAAATTTAACATTCTTGTGCTTTGCACTTTGTGCGAGAAAAATGTAGCATTACGACTACTCATAGCCCAAGGATACTCACCAATATCTTGTGTTATGTTTGCTTTTATGGGATTGTATTCTATATATTTGATAAGAGTTTGCAAATACGATGTATCAAATAGATACCACGATTTAAATCGTCCTTGCCAAAGGGGGCCGACTCGTTTGTACTTGTGATTAAAATATATACTATATCTTGAATTTATGTTTTGCATTAAGATAGAAAGATTTCTATCACTTATTTTTAAAAGCAAATGATAATGGTTGCTCATAAGGCAAAATGAATAAATCGCAAAGCCATACTCCTGCGAAGCATCTTGCATGATTTGCAGAAACTGCACATAATCATCATCAGACAAAAATATGTTTGCTCTAGCTACACCACGATTAATGATATGATAAAACCCTATCTTTTCTATTCTAAGTTTTCGAGGCATTTGAGACTCCTTTTCAAAGGTCATTGTAGCAAATATTAGTTAAAAGTAAAGCTCTGACCCTGCTATTTTTAAAAGCAAATGATAATGGTTGCTCATAAGGCAAAATGAATAAATCGCAAAGCCATACTCCTGCGAAGCATCTTGCATGATTTGCAGAAACTGCACATAATCATCATCAGACAAAAATATGTTTGCTCTAGCTACACCACGATTAATGATATGATAAAACCCTATCTTTTCTATTCTAAGTTTTCGAGGCATTTGAGACTCCTTTTCAAAGGTCATTGTAGCAAATATTAGTTAAAAGTAAAGCTCTGACCCTGCTATTTGTCAAAGGTCATTGTAGCAAATATTAGTTAAAAGTAAAGCTCTGACCCTGCTATTTGTGACCCTGCTATTTGACCCTGCTATTTTTAGTATTTTTAGTATTTTTAGCCTGCTATTTAGCCGATTATTTTTGACATAAACGGTAGTTTAGTTACAATAGCAGCCAATATAAACGACACAATAAAAGTAACTAAGCATAGAAGCAAAATACCAATAAAAGGATGGATAAAAAATTGATCTAGTGAAAAACCGAGAATCCCGCTTGAGAGTATGGCAATGACCAATAAGTGCATAAAGTATACAGGAAAAACAAGGGGTGATAGATAGGATACAGTTTTCACATAAAAATGAGAAAGGGTCATTTGTTTTAACAATAAAAAAACTGCAATGGTGGCAATCATTACATTTGGACTAAAATAGATATAAGCAGTTTCAATCAAAGGGTTGAAATTTGTATTTAAGTATATGGTCAGAGCAAAAGTACATGAACTTGCCACTAAAAAAACAATGAGCAAAATTTTATTGGAAATCTTAGAAGGGATATGTTTTTCATAAACCAGATAATGCCCTAGCATAAAATAGCCTGACCATGACATAAAGTCATTTAAGACAATAAGCCGGATGAAGTCAAAAGGAAAATAGACAGTCAATGAATTGACCAAAAACCAAAGTGTAAAAAAATAAATAGCCAGTTTAGGATCAGCAAGTAATTTTTCTGAGATAGGATGAAGTATCGGTAACAGAATATAGATACCGATAATCATATAAACAAACCAAAGATGATACATGGCAGGTGTTTGAAAAATTGAAACTATTGATTTACCAAAATCAAAAGGTAGAGCACTCCAGTAATTTACATATAATAACCCAAACTGCTAGTTGCGAAGAAGGGTCTAAAAATTGCTTGAGACTCCATAAAAAGCCGTGGAGGGCACGTTTATGGAGCGAGACATTATAGCAGTTTACTGTTTAATTGACGAATATTTGAAG
>NZ_JQGK01000032.1 GCF_000743525.1 Sulfurospirillum sp. SCADC
ATGTCAGGCAGTATTGGATTTTACTGCTTGGGTTGGGGTTTATTCTTAGAGGAAGAAGGCTTTAACGTTGGTGGTTTTGGGTTTTTCAGGGTCGACTATTTAAACATGCAGGGCTAAGTAAAAAAGAGTTTGCCACTATGCTCAATATCAATTACCAAAGCGTCAATGCTTGGGAGTCTACTCAAGCAGCTCCTTATTGGGCATGGAGTTGGTTAGAGAACTATGCTAAGGCTAGGATGTTTGATAAAATGATGGAGTTAGGCAGAATTTTAGAGGAGAAGGAATGAATCCTTCTTTTAAAAATAATTGGAGAAATCAGTTTTCTTGAATTCTTCAACAACTTTTTTTAAATGATCCATACGTGTGATGACATCTTGAGTATACGTTTCATAAAATGCTGTATTGATCTCTTTTACATTAGAGAGGGTGTTTTTATTTTCTAACTCTTTTCGAATCCTTGTACTAATGGTATTAAAACTGAGTGCTAATTGCTGTTGCTTAATATTAAGAGTATGGCAATGCATAGCTAAGTCATAGGGTTTTATAGCTTCAATGTCAAATTCATCTCCAATAGCCATAGCCAAATCTTGATCATACGTAGTATAGAGTTTGACATTGACAATATCATAAAAAGGAGCGAGTGTTAAGGTTGATTTATTCACAAAGAAAGAGATATTTTTACCATGCGCATCACTATTGCCAAGGCACAAATTCACAAGTGACCAATCAAGCAATGCTTTTTTATATAACAAAGGAATATCCAGTTTGTTTTCATGGTGAATTAACTTCTCAAAACTAACCCCTTGCCTTATATGCTGTACATCACGTGCACTTCCAAAATTTCTTTCGTATTTATAGCTTGGAGCTAAGGATAGTAGCTGACATCCATCGATGACATGTATTTTCTGGACTTCATGACGCGTAGGTAAGATTTTTCGATCAAATCGCTCAACGACCAATACAGGCTCATCATCAAACAACTCTATTTTTGCTTTATTGACAGCCAAACCTGCTTTGTGGGCAAGATGTAATGATATATATTCATTGAGCACTAAATGGGTATCGCTGGTATCAAATTTTAAGATATGCGTTGATGCAAGCTTTCCTTCACCAAATCCACATTTTCCATCGATAATGGCAATAGGAAGTTTTTCCTGTACGCCTGCCAAAGAGAGTCTGACTTTACCATCCCAAATGGTAATGGGTGTTTTTTTTCGCTCTTTGATACGCTCTTGTAGCTCTTCTTTGCTGATTTCTCTAAAGCTTGTTTCTATAGACTCTGACATACCAAAGGAGAGTGCACCAGAAGTCTCTTTACCAATAGCATTGAGCAGAGCAAATGCATTGGCTTTACTGATATGAAACAGCTTACTAAGCTCTTCAAGTCCATTGCCTTCTGGGAGTAAGTTTAAAACAAAATTTTTCACATCTTTTTTATCAAGCACTCCTTGCAGAGGCAAACAAGGAGAGAGCGGAAAACCATTTTCTTTCCACTCTTCAGTATAGAGGAGTTCTAAATCATCGCTATCAGATAGAATGAGTTTTGCAATCACGTGATGGTTATAAAAGATGTTCATGCTAGAGCTCATCACTATTGCCTTTAATTAAAAATTGAATTTCAATACCTAGAGCATTTGCCACTTTTAATGCATTATCAAGTCCCACAGCAACATTGCCTTTTTCAATTTTATCCATGGTGCGTTCATTGATATTGCATAAGTTAGCTGCCATCTGTCTGGTTAATCCCAAAGAGGTACGCCTATACTGAACTACTTTTCCAAAGTCATGAGAGGAAGTAATAGTCTCAAAATCAGGTTTTTCGGTTTGTTTTACTCTTTTCATGGATAACCTTTATAAACTGTACTATTATGTAGTTATATCGTATTTATATTAAATATACTTTAAAAATGTATATTCATACACTTTTATATATAAAAAATAATTCATTGATCAAAAAATACACTTTCGTACAGTTAATTTAAGACTTGATAGATAAGAGAAAATGGAAATATCGAAGTGTTTCTTGAAGAAACAGTAGTCTTTATCGAAAAAACTCTTCAATGCTGACATCAAACAGTTTAGCAATACGAAATAGATGTGAGAGATTAAAATGCTTTCCATGCGCATAGTTTTCCATATTTGCATAAAATCCTGGAGCTTTTTGTCCAATAGAGAGTGCTACTTCAAGCTGACTCATCTTTCTTTCTTTACGAAGACGTTTCACATTATCCGAAATCAATTGAAAAAATGCATCTTCCTCTTCAGGCGTAACAATATTCGGAATATTTAACATTTTTATCCCTATAGATAATTTTTCTATAAGGTTAGTTTGATTATAGTTTTCCTTCAATCCTCTATAGAGATGCTTTCTATAGGAATATATTTAAAACCATATGGTTTTAAAAAAATATTACTTATAGAAGAGTCTTTGAGAATAAATTGATCATTTTAACGAATAAAGGATAGGTGTATGAAGTATTGGGGGCATGTCGTTTCATTAAGTATGGCAGTTATGTTAAGTGGTTGTGCTTCAAGTTATTCTGATAGTGGCACATTTATTCCAAGTCCTAAAGATGTGGGCAATATGCTCTTCTCAAAAAAAGAGACACCTCAAGAATTGATTGCAAAAAGTCAAGATAAAGAGCTTACCAAAACTTTCGCTGAGGGTAAATTTGCCAAAGTAACCAGTATCAACGCGTTACCCTATGGATTATTGTTGGAATGTAAACGACTGTATGAAACCGATAGCTTTATTTATCTAAGTCAATCACGACAATTTTATAGGGGTAAATCATCTGATTTTTTAAATGATGATATAGCAAAAGCATATATCGATACCATTCAAAAAAGAGGTAATGGCTATAGTATCTATAACGGTGAAGGCAATCAAGCTCTTTTAAAAGCTTATGTCGGAGGATCTCTTAAAGAAAACACAAAAACTGAAATCTACATGTACGATTCTGACTTTGCTATTGTTGAGTATAACAAAGCAGGCGAGAAAGTAAGTGCCTTGATTAGACAAGCAAGGATTGAACCAAGCCAATTAGGCTCAACTATGGGCGATAGAGACCCAGCCGTCACCATTCATCAAAATATATTTGTACTCTTTGATGGTGAACTTAAGAAAGTGGCACTAAATATAAACAATACAACCTTACAAAATAATCTTTATAAGAGTGTTGGGTTGGATATGCCTTCAACTCCAGTTGCAGTTTCTACGAGTGTATCTCCATCAACTTCTTCAGATTCGAAAGCAAATAAGATTAAAGAATTGCACGAACTTTATAAATCAGGTGCTTTGAGCGAAGAGGAATATAACAAAGAAAAAACCAAAATACTCAATAATGATGTAAAACCATCTACTTCTGTTGCATCTTCTCCAATGGAAGCGATGCTAGTTCAAAAATTCAATCAACAAAACGGTACTAACTTTACGAGCATGAAAGAGATTCAAGAGTATGCCATTACGAAAAAGCAACAATAATAATCATTGAGGGGTATGCGTGCATATTAAAAATCTAATCTTGTCGTTAGGAATGATGCTATTTCTAATCGGTTGCGCTACAACAACACTTCAAACCCAAGTATTACTCCCCCATCAAAATACATC
>NZ_JQGK01000033.1 GCF_000743525.1 Sulfurospirillum sp. SCADC
AGCCAGGATCAAACTCTCCATAAATGTTGTTCTTTCAACAGATAGCAAAGCTATCTTAAAGAACCAAACCTAAAGCACAACGCAAAGCGTCGTAAACTTTAATGTCCTTGACATATGAAGTGTTTTCTTCAATGACTTAAAGTATCTCTTTTTTTCAAAGAGTTGATAATCTCTTTTTTCGCGTCACTGACTAAGGTCGCTTATTTAGATTTCAAAGATTGAATTTGACATTGTTAAAATGGTAATGAACGTGAAGCAAATCCCCTACTTTGGGCGCTTCTCTTTAACCCCGTTCTCTCAAACGAGGACGAAATTATATATCCATACACCTTAAAAATAGGTTAAAGATAAAGAGAGGCTTATTGAATGTGTGTGTACCCTGTTTCTGGCTCGATTATGATGACACTAGTATTGCCAGAAGCATCCGTTAGCGTAATTTGACATTGATTTGTTAATAAGTAATGCCAACCTGCTGCAGGGGGTTGATAAGCATGAGTAGAAGCTGCAGGGGGGAAAGAATTCATTGGACGCCCTAAATAATCAAAATGAATAAACATTGTATCGGCACGGCATCCTCCGCCAAAAGCAACATTTGCTATACCATAATGCATACCTAATTGTAATGATTGCATAGCTCTTGCATCACTAATATTTAATGTATTATCGTATCCGCCACTCAAAAATTGATTTGGATTTTGTGGATCTAGAGCCATTCCCGTTAAATCCGGATGGTGCCCAGCAAAATTTGGAATATCGGAAAAAATTGTGTATGCCCAAACATTATTGTTAGCAACACCTCCAAAAACAACATTTTGTTGAAAACGTATTGCCCATCGTCGCATAAACCATTGTGTTTCATTCGGATTAAACTTATCATCCTGCATCGCAAGATGTTGTGTATAACGAATATGGCTCACCACTTGATCCGCAGCTTCACGAAGAGGATTACGCTGAAAACCCGAAGCTGCAAAGTACGATAAAATGCCTACGACAACAATGACAAACACCAGTTCAAGCATCGTAAACGCTTTTTTCATCTTTATATCCTCTTTTTAGTTAACGCGGTAGAGATAAAAAATCTTGACGACTTTACCATAATAGGCAATATCAATCTTCTCATACCCTTCTTCTATTTCTGCTAGCGTTGTGAGTTTATAGTTTTTACCTTGTTCGATGCCATAAAACTTAAGTCTGAGTGCCATTTTATCATCTTTCATCATCACTTTTGTGACGCCTTTGGCTTTGAGTGCTTCTGCGAGCTCTTTGGCAATATTGTATTTAATAGCAAAATGTTTTGTTGGTTCGTCCATCAGGGCATAGAGTGGTTTATTTAAGAAGATAAGCATTGTATTGAACACCAAAGAGATCAGTACGAGTCCAAAGAAAAACGTATGAAGTTTACGAAACGCTGGAAGCCTGACACGATAGCTGTTGAAAAAGACTTTGACCATTAATGGAATGCTGAGCACCACAAAAGGGGCAAAGTCTTCCAATAAAAGTCGCTGACGCATAGAAAGAAGTAAAGAGACAATCAGTGAGAAGAACGAGATATACCATAAAAGAGTTTTTTCCTCTTTAATCAAAATACGATACATCGCGTACACAAAATATAAAAAGAGCAAAGGTGAAAAAATAACAGCATAAACACCCAAGGTATCGACAAAATACCCTTTTGGTTTTCCCCCTATATCAAAGCCATACAAATACATGGAAGCGCTAAATAAGATAAGTGTTAAGATCAAAAGATCGGTTTTACGTTGAAAAAGAGCATAAATGAAAAGAGCAATGAAAAAAATACTAAAAGAGTTATCGATAAAAAGAGCAACAATAAGCACAAAATGTGAAGCAATTTTGTACTCTTTGAGGTATAAATAGGTAAACAATAAACTAAACAAGATAAGCACAATGCCACTATTGACCAAAAGGGCAACACCATTTACCCCTGGTAAGAGCGCGTAAATAGTAACCGAAACAATACGATCTGCCCGTTTTTTTAAAAAAAGTTTGCCTATTTTATAGAGCAAAATAATGGATATAAGATGAAAAAGGATAAAAGGCAAACGCAGTGCAAAATCATTTTGCCCAAAAAGTTGCGTTGAAGTAACGGCTAAGTAGTGAACCAGATTGGTGCCGTAAAAAAAAGTGTGGGCTTCATCGTAGCTAATGGAAATACTCTGCGTACCATAGGACAGTAACGCACCGCTGAGAACAAGAATGAGCAGTAAAAAAAGTCGGTCTCTCATAGTTTTAAAAAGTTATTTAAGATGGCATGCCCGTGTTCACTCAAAATGGATTCGGGGTGAAACTGTACACCATAGATCTGTTTGTCTTTAATTTGCAGTGCCATAATCTCATGATCGTCCGTACTATACGCGGTTGGAACAACGACATCCGGAAGCCCCTCTTGCTCAACCGTTAAGGAATGATAACGCGTGGTCGTAAACATTTCAGGAAGGCCATCAAACAGGCAGCTGTTGTGAAGTTGTTTCGTAATAGAGGTTTTACCGTGCATCATACGCTTCGCACGCACCACTTTACCACCAAAGGCTTGCCCAATCGCTTGATGTCCAAGACAAATCCCTAAAATAGGGATTTTCCCGCCAAAGTATTTGATGACATCTAAGCTAACACCCGCTTCATTGGGCGTCGCAGGACCGGGAGAGATAATAATTTTTTCTGGGTGTAACGCTTCTATTTCTTCAACACTCAGCTCATCATTGCGAATCACTTTAAGATCAGCACCAAGCTCTAAGCAATACTGCACAATGTTGTAGGTAAAACTGTCATAATTGTCAATCATCAATACCATTTGTCTTTTTTCCCTCAAAAGCCCCTATTTTAGAGGTTTTTCTCTCACTCACATTTTTGGATTTCTCAGATTTCTACCCTATTTCTACCCTAAATGCTATATGCGATAAATATTGTATCAATTTTTGTGTTGTTTTTTAATAAAAAACCCAAACTGCTAGTTGCGAAGAAGGGTCTAAAAATTGCTTGAGACTCCATAAAAAGCCGTGGGAGGCGAGATTATGGAGCGAGA
>NZ_JQGK01000034.1 GCF_000743525.1 Sulfurospirillum sp. SCADC
TGTTTATGGTCGAAATTATACTACAAAATTGCTTCTAAAGCCCTAAAAATAAGGGTTTTACTTGTTTTTCAGGGTCGACTATATATTTTCTGCTACCATCTGGTGCTTCTATTGATATTTTATAATCTTCATCTTCTTTAAAAAGTTCTATCAACATCGGCAATTCATTCATATCTGAAAAAACCATACCTTCATTTTTTCTAAGCCTTAATCCATAATCACCAAAAGTTAGTGGCTCATCAAGTACGTTATAGCCTTTTAATCTATATACTATAAAAAGTTCTGGAATATCATCTCTTTTAGTATAATGTACAAGGATGTATCCAGATGCATAAGTGTACACAGAAGCCTCAATGTCTTTTCTCTCATAAGTCTCTTCAGCAGAATATAAGCATTCATCATGGTATGTAATAGTAATTTTACTATTAGCACGTACAGGTCGGTTATACTCAATTGATATAATTTTATCTTTATTCAAATTTTTAATTCGTTCCATTCACGCAACCCTACTCTCAACATGTAACATACTCTCAATACTTAACTGATAGTCAAGTTCCACCCACTCGATGCCAGAACCTAAGCAGATAAATGTGTAGTTTTTAAGTTGAGAAAGTGTGGCGTTTTTAAGTGGTTTATACCAATCAAGCGGAGTGGAGATGATGCGCTCGTCACTGAGCTTTACATGTAAATAGGTATCATCAAAATGGACTTCTTTGCCTTTAATTAAACCACTCATTCCATTTCCTTTCAAATTCATCTTTGTGCTCTTCTATGATAGCCAATGCTACTTTTAAATCTTTCGGTTTTAGGTAATTATGCACGACTTTTAAATGCGCTAACTCCACTTTTGCAAAACCTTCATTTTTCATCACATGAATATGCTTTGGTTCATGTTCATTCGCATAAAAGAAAAATTTAAAACCGTCTTGAAGCAAAAGTGTAGGCATTTACACTCCCTATATTTGAGAATATTATACCGCAAAAGGAGACTAAACTTCCAGCTTAAAAAAAATAGGGGTCAGGGCTATAAAAAAAATAGGGGTCAGGGCTAAACTTTTAACTTTTTACCCTATTCCTTTTTTACATGTAAAGCTTTATTTCTCACACTTCCAGCTTAATTATCACCCTTCACATAGTTATGCACCAGCGCTTGAATGAGATTTTGATACCCGATGCCTAGCTCTTTGGATTTTGCTTTAAGGACGGCTAGGTCGCTGACAGAAAAGCGAATGTTGTTTTGTCTTTTTTCATTTAATGATTTTATGTATTTGGCATGGTTTTGGTATGCACTTAATGCTTGTTTGTCCAGTGGTTTTTCGTACCATTCGCCTGCTTCTATCTCGCTTAGAAGTTGCGCTTCTTCGGCATCTAGGACTATTTTTTTGTTTTCATTGTTTTTTACCTCCAAACTGTTTGACCAATTTTCGGCTCGGAATAATGGTCTTTAAAAACATCTCACACTCATTTTCCATAAAAGGGGACGAGGCTACTTTAATTTTAGTTCTTTTCTCTAGGTAAAAAAACACCTTTAATGCAATTTGGATTTAAAATAGCAAGTTGTATATGATTTGCCGATCTAAAAGCAGCTCCTTCATAGAGTGGCTCACCTTCCCAAAAAGCGGCACGAACCGAATCAAATTTTTCTCCAGCGTCTTCAGCAAGCTTATGGGCATACCTGATGACAGCACAATCAAGCTCACGTTTTTTAAAATCAAAGTCATTCGCGCCAAAAGGTGCATTTTGTGGCATGGGGTGACCTGCTTCTTTAATGGATTTTTTAAATTCTTCATATGCAATTTTAAGAAAATCAAGATATTTTTGATCTAAAAGGTCAAAGCAATTTCCCAAATCTAGAATTGCACCTAAGACAAAGGGCTCTTTGATTTTTGTTTTAGCTCTTTTAGAATCTTCATCGGCATATTGAATAGCACGCTCATAATTGTTTTCCCAAAAATAAACGCCTTGACCAAGCCAATCAAAAGTATTATGACTGGGTTTAAAATCTATTTTTTGATTTAAAATTTCATAAGCGATTGTTTTATCTAATCCATGGAAGCCATAAACAAATGCAGGTTTAGAAGAGTACATTAAGAAGCGATTTTTGAGGTCTTTCTTGGAGATTTAGAGACACTACTTTCTACGGTTGATTTTGAAAAAAATCTCGCATCATAGCTACCTGTTTTTTCATCTAAAATATGAGCACTAATTAATAAGCTTCTTCTCTCACTACTTGTACGGTTTTTCGCAGAGCTCTTCACTCTTGCGATTAAATCAACAACTGGCATGATTTAATCCTTTAAACTTAATTACATTCATTTTAACATAATAGACCGTAATTTCAAATAAAAGTCATAGCCATAAAAATAGAGAGGTTTTTTGCTAAATAGTCGACCCTGAAAAACCCAAAACCACCAACGTTAAAGCCTTCTTCCTCTAAGAATAAACCCCAACCCAAGCAGTAAAATCCAATACTGCCT
>NZ_JQGK01000035.1 GCF_000743525.1 Sulfurospirillum sp. SCADC
TTGGGTTGGAGTTTATTCTTAGAGGAAGAAGGCTTTAACGTTGGTGGTTTTGGGTTTTTCAGGGTCGACTATATAACACACGAAGGAGATATCTTAGTACGTCTAAGAGAGCCAAATATTGCAGTATACATAGATAAAAATAGCTCTGGGTTAGTTGTTCCAGCTCTTATGGCAATTATCAAACCCAAAAAAGAGATAAACAGTATCTATCTCACTCATTTTATAAATTCTACTATAGCGCAAAGAAGACTCCAAAAAGAACTCAAAGGAACCACTATTGCTATGATTAAAGCACAAGATTTGAGCGATCTTGAAGTCATTGTGCCACCAAAACAAACTCAAGAAAAGATAGTAAAAATGCTTGATCTTGCAAATCAAGAAATTGATTTACTTCATAAGCTCTCGCAACTAAAAACACAATTGAAAGACGAACTATTTAGCACCATCATTACAAAGGAATTAAACGTATGAAAACAACACAAGAAGTCATTAACAACGTCGTATGGAAAGCATGCGATACTTTTAGAGGAACGATGGATAGTTCTCAGTATAAAGACTATATCTTAAGTATGTTGTTCGTCAAATACCTCTCAGACTTTTATAAAGAAAAACTCGACCAACTCCATGAAAAATACAATGACGATAATGAACGCATTCAAAGAGCATTACAAAGAGAAAAGTTTGTTTTAGACGAAAGTTGTACGTTTGAGTATCTTTTAAAGCATAAAGAAGCGCCAAACCTTGGAGAGATCATCAACAAAGCCCTTGAGCGTATTGAAGAAGATAACCATGAAAAACTAGAAGGTATCTTTAGAAATGTTGACTTTAATGATCGAAAAGTTCTAGGTGATACTAAAGAGAGAAATTCCATCTTAAAACATCTCTTAGAAGACTTTAGTGATAGTAGGCTCGATCTAAGTCCTAGTAAACTCTTAGGCAATGACATCATCGGAGATAGCTACGAATACCTCATAGCGCACTTTGCAAGTGATGCAGGTAAAAAAGGTGGAGAGTTCTTTACGCCAAGTGAAGTTTCTACATTATTGGCAAAATTGGTTCAAGCCAAAGAAGGAGATCGCATTTACGACCCAACGTGTGGTTCAGGCTCTTTACTCATTAAGGCATCACAAGAAGTGGGCAGTAAAAACTTTGCTATCTATGGGCAAGAGAAAAACGGACAAACCCAAGCGCTTTGCCGTATGAACATGTACCTCCATGAGATCAACGATGCAAAAATCGAATGGGGCGATACCATCCGCAACCCTTTGCATATTGAAGAAAATAGGCTTATGAAATTTGATGTTGTTGTTGCAAATCCCCCTTTTAGTTTAGACAAATGGGGTGCCGATTTTGCTGAGCATGACTCATTTAAACGCTTTAGTGATTACAGCATACCACCTGCAAGTAAGGGAGACTATGCGTTTGTACTTCATATGATCAAAAGTCTTAATGAAAATGGTCGTATGGGGGTTGTTCTTCCTCATGGTGTATTGTTCCGTGGAGCGAGTGAGGGACGTATTCGTGAAAAGCTTATCACTGAAAACTTACTTGATGCTATCATCGGCTTACCTGCCAATCTTTTCTTTGGTACAAGCATTCCAGCGTGTATCTTAGTCTTTAAGAAAAATCGTGTAACAAACGACATCTTATTTATCGATGCGAGTCGTGAGTTCGACAAAGGTAAAAAACAAAACAACCTCAATGATGCTCATATGGCGAAGATACTTGAAGCCTACCAAGCACGCAAAGAGGTTGATAAGTACGCTCATGTAGCGACACTTGCAGAGATACAAGAAAATGATTATAACCTAAACATTCCTCGTTATGTCGATACCTTTGAAGAAGAGGTCAAAGTCGATATCGAAGCGACAAAAAAGAACATCGAAATGATCGAACAAGAGCTCTTACATGTAAAGACTAAAATGGACACTTTTTTAAAAGAGTTAGGACTCTAGTATGGGCGAGATTATCCTTTATAAAGCTTCAGCTGTTTCCATTTTGGAAACAACTGCAACAGATGGTAAAACCTGTGAAAAATTCAAAAGTGAGCACGATAAAGTCTATGTCTCAGACTTTGACAAACTTGTAGCCAAAGTGGAGAACAAATCATGAGCTCCATCAAACAAGGTTATAAGCAAACTAAAGTGGGGATAATTCCAGAGGATTGGGAAGTTGTAAATTTTGATGAATTGAAAGATAAAACAGATAAACATAGCATTACAGGTGGTCCGTTCGGTTCAGATTTGAAAAGTGAACATTATACAATTTCAGGAGTTCGTGTAATACAACTTCAAAATATTGGTGATGGTGGTTTTATAAATAAAGAGTTTATTTACACATCAGAAGAAAAAGCAAATGAATTAAAAAATTGCTTAATTTATCCTAATGAAATAATTTTAGCAAAAATTGTAAATTTCACTCAAAGTTTCCAGCCGTTTCACAAACATGTTTCCACTTTTTTAACG
>NZ_JQGK01000036.1 GCF_000743525.1 Sulfurospirillum sp. SCADC
CAAAGAGTGTATCTACACCCTTTTGTCCATTGTGTCTCTAAAAGACTTCGCACATCAAGACTGATACCCTGTTTTTGCAGAAGTTCTTTTTGACGAACATTTCCGCTACAGCCTGTTTTTTCGTAGAAAATAACTTTTGAAGCTGAAAAAGAGATCACATCTGCTCCTTTTTGAAACCATTCATGCAAAAAATATACCACAACTCTCCTACGTAAAAGGTAGGAGGGTTGATAGTATGACGCACTACTCTTTCCACTGCACTTTCAAAGGCGCCCTACGATACACTGGACTTTGCCCATAATGCGTCGCAAGGTAACTCAGGATCAAAGGCTCATCCGTACCCAAATCCCACAATCCTTGATTTTTCTGCATGTAGCGGATCGCATCTTTCCAATACTTTTCATTGCCACGATTTTGCGTAACCAGTGTTGCACTGTGACACGCTACGGTACAGTTAGCTTTGACGATCTCAAATCCTTCTGCGATGACCAGTCCACTCTCTTTATCGACCGCCAATGTTTTGCTCCCTTTGGCATCCGGTTTACTTACTTTCGCAGGCTCAGACGTTGCAGAAACACGTGGTGATTCTTCTTTAGGCGCACAGCCTAAAACCAAAAGCCCGATGAAAATCAGCAGGCTTGGTGTGAATTTTCCCATCCGAACTCCTTTTAGACGATCTTAACAGCGATGCGGTGCGTTGCATTGTTGAGATAACCTTTAGGATTCCAACCAGGAATGACCATTGGTTGAGAAACACCTTTTTTATCAACCGCGCGCGCCCAAAGCTCGTAGTAACCTTTGGAAGGAAATTTGAGATTGGCACTGAAACGTTGCCATGCAAATTTATTGAGCGGCTTTTTGAGGTTTGCTTTGATCCATGTAGCGCCAAAGTCAATGGAAACAAGCACTTCTTTCACATCGCCGATACCACTCCACGCGTTACCTCGAATTTCGACTTTATCGCCAAAATTAAACTTCGCACCCGTTGCAGGATACGTGATAAGCGATTTGATCGGCATCTCTTCGATGACACACATATTGCTATTAGGCACATCACTGGCTGGCTCCACGGGTGAGCAAGGGTTGCGGTAGTCATCGACCATTTTAGGGCCATCATGGACTTTATTGCGCACCACGATGCGGTTCAGCCACTTCCCACTCACAGAGGCTGGGTATCCAGGGATGACAAGACGCAGAGGATAGCCATTTTGCACTGGCAAAGCCGCACCATTCATCTCCCAAACGATCAAAGCATCCTCTTCCAAAGCTTTTTTGATAGGTACACCTCTAGATATAGGCACTTTGGTTGCATCACCACTCAAATGCGGATCAGCGCCATAATACCCGATGTAAACGGCATCATTTTTGAGCCCAACATGCGCTAGCACATCTTTAAGGCGCACACCCGTCCATGAAGGGCACCCAACCCCTCCAAGTGTCCATTGATTGCCTTTCGCCGGTGGGTTAAACTCAGACCTTCCATTGCCACCGCATTCGATGAGCAAGTTACGTGTGTAGTTTTTGAACTGACTCTTAAGCTCCGCTATCGTAAACGTAACAGTACGCCTAGTTGACTCACTCTCTCTCGCAGCAGAAGTAGGAGTCGCCTCAGAGCCAATAGTCAGTGTCCATGTGGAAGCATCGATGTTGGTAGGAACCAACCCGTTGTTACGAATGAACATCAAATTACTGGGTGTTACTTCACTGTCCAAAAGATGCGGCGGTGTCTCTGCCACAACGGGTTTGTCACCTAGAACAACCAACTCCAAACTCTTGCCAGGGATGTTCAAATCCGTCATCGTGGGTGCAGCCATTGCGACGGGAACCAAACCTCCAGAAAGGTTACGAACAAAAGGGATTTCACTCCCAACAGCGCTCATGAGGGCAAGTATGCCACTCTTCTTAAAAAAACCACGTCGATCAAGGGATGCGTTTTGACTCATATGTTTCTCCTTGTTGTCAACAAAATGGGATACTTAATCATTATAGTTTAGTATAAACAAAACAAATATTCTTTTAGGAAGTCAGCTCAAGAATTTAAGATATTTTTTGGGTATCCTCAAAACGTCACAATCGGACATGCAAATACCTTAATAAACAATTTAAACAAAATAAACTATAATAACCCAAACTGCTAGTTGC
>NZ_JQGK01000037.1 GCF_000743525.1 Sulfurospirillum sp. SCADC
AATCCCTATCCATTTCACCGTCCCGTTTCCAAGTGGAAACTTTGAGTGAAATAAGTGGAAACATGTTTGTGAAACAGGTGGAAACATAAAACTGAAATGACTGGAAACATGGGAGTGAAATTTACAACGAACACAACAGTGTTACAAGATAAAAATCATACCCAAACCGTCTTGGAGCAAGCTTCTACAAGCACTCCTGTTAAAACCTTGAACTTAGATATATATGATTTTATGCTTATTGTGGCCTTACTCTTTTTAGCGCAAGTCTTCTTACGTCTTTTGGAAAAAGCCATGAAGAAACTCGTTGGGACTATCCGCACCTATAAACGGAACAAAGAGGTATCGCAGAGTCAATCTTTGAGTACCAATGAAGCTCATGAGCCAAAAGGATTAGATACTCCCTCTTCTGTTGTACCAAAGGATCACCAATGAGTCAAACTAATCACTATTCGTATGTACTTGTAGTGCTACTGGCAATGCTATTATTGCTCATTTTTCCATTGACCTATTCAGCTAAAAGCTTCCAGTTCAAAATGATACTTAAAGTATTCATCTATGGTATCTGTGTGATTCTTTTTTTAGTATGGCTTTATCAAGCCATACTAGGATGAGGAGTTTATGATGCGCGCATATGGACTCTTTATGCTTTTGGGAGCTTATCTGCTCTATACAGAGGATATCAATTCCAAAATGTTAGGGATGTTGTACTTTTTTATTGTGATCGGACTACTAAGTTTTATGATTGATTATTTTAGCCAATACTCTTTATTTAAGCGTTGGCTCAATCAGTTCTTTTAGGAGGAAGGAAGGCATGTTTGTTTATTCAATAATCCCACGCTCGTTAAGAACTCGTCATCATTTACATAAAAGAGCGCACAGTGTGCGTGCTTGTATCTTCAAGGCAGTCTCTCAGTATTGCCTTGATGCTCAAAGGACTCATTATGCAACATCCTAAGATACCAAAAAAGCAAGAAAAAATAAGTCCTAAAAAAGAAGAAGCATTGAATGAAAATTCTTTATCTCCCAGAGCAAAAAAGCTTCTAAATGAGCTTAGCCTTGAGTTAGGGCTTTCTAAAGAGATTATAGCTAGCCTTGCTAAAGAGCTTTACCGCTTGTGCAAACAAGAGGGAAAATAGAGTGAAAAAAATAACGCTAATACTGACGCTCAAAGAG
The DNA here is from genome assembly GCF_000743525.1 of Sulfurospirillum sp. SCADC. Lineage (GTDB taxonomy): Bacteria > Campylobacterota > Campylobacteria > Campylobacterales > Sulfurospirillaceae > Sulfurospirillum. The sequence continues at coordinate 1,174 of NZ_JQGK01000037.1, forward strand.
AGAATGGCTCTAACACAACATGCAAAACGTTTAGGGCTGTGTCGATGCACTTTGATACATAAGGCACTCAAACGTTACTATAAAAATCATAGAAAGGGTATTTTTAAACATACCTTGGCAATGTGTTTATTGAAGGAGAAACAATGATAAACGTAATCGTACAATGGTTCCCGCTTCTTGTGTCAAGTCTGCTGGCTTTTTGGATATATTATTTGTCAAAAAAACGCAAACATGCATATGAAAAAGCATTTGAAACAGTAGAGTTTTGTGGGCAGAAATATGAGTGTGTGCATTGGGAAGAAGACCATTTTATATTAAAGATTATGAGATTCATGAATGCAGTGAAACAAGGTTGTTTTGGCATTCTTTATAAAGATAAAGAACCTCTCATGGCTCTTTTACCTATAGAAGAGTTTTATCGACTTAAAGCTATTGAAGAGCATTTAGAAGATCAAGAGATTGGCAAGATTATTGAAGAGCGTGTTAAATACCATGAGCATACAACAAATGAAACAATAGATGAAACCTTTGAGGCATTACGCCACGAAATTTATCATAATGAGCACAAAAACGAATGATATTGTATATAAAGTGCTTAGTACAGATCGCTTTATTGATTTAAATCACATTACTTTATAAAAAAGGAAAAACTATGTTAGATGATACACACTGTCTTATCATGCTCTTCGCACTTGCTATTGGATATGCACTTTATCTTTTTACGTTAAAACCGCTCAATAAACGCTATGAGACGGCACTAGACTATTTAGTCGACCCTGAAAAACCCAAAACCACCAACGTTAAAGCCTTCTTCCTCTAAGAATAAACTCCAACCCAAGCAGTAAAATCCAATACTGCCTGACATAAGAAAGACTCACCATCATTTGC
>NZ_JQGK01000038.1 GCF_000743525.1 Sulfurospirillum sp. SCADC
GGAAAACGATTTTACCGACGGGGAAATTCTGCTGCGTATCGGCAAGAAGCGCTATCATAAAATAAGATTGATTGGCTGAAAAATACGCTTGACAAACCGGATTCCAAAGTATAATAGTTCCACCCGTTGCTTCGGCAATAAGGGTTCTTTAAAAGCGAATGAAAAAAGAGTTGACAAATCCTGCATCAAAGCTTAATGAATCACCTCTTTGAAACGCAATCAAAAAATTGAATGTCAGCGGAAAAGAGTTGACAAAATAAATGGGGCGTTTTAGTCTATAATTCGCTTTTGGCGAAACGCTTGATCTTTGAAAACTAGATAGTGACGGAAAGAGTAGGCCCAGTTAATTTTTTTAGTCGGCGAGAGTCGGCATAAGATTAGCAGTTTAATTGGAGAGTTTGATCCTGGCTCAGAATGAACGCTGGCGGCGTGCTTAACACATGCAAGTCGCACGAGAATTCTTCTGCTTGCAGAAGATAGTAAAGTGGCGCACGGGTGAGTAATGCGTGGGCAATCTTCCCTTGAATCGGGGATAACATCGCGAAAGCTTTGCTAATACCGGATGACATCCATTTGTCTGCGGGCGAATGGATCAAAGGTGGCCTCTACATGTAAGCTACTGTTTGAGGATGAGCCTGCGTACCATTAGCTAGTTGGTGGGGTAACGGCCCACCAAGGCGA